>CAVVNW010000022.1:0-36192 GCA_963749635.1 uncultured Acidobacteriaceae bacterium | reverse complement strand
TTGCTCGCGGAGCATCCAGACGGCGACAAGCTGCAACAGTTGTTGAACTAATTAGAAAGCGATGTCCACAAAGTCAATCGGCGACAGCGTCCTAGGGGAGTGCCGGATAACATATGTACTATCTAATAATATTTGAGAAGTCACGGCGAGTCTCAAGAAGTAAGTAGTCGGGACAATGATTCGAAAATTACATCCTCTACAGAGGCGAATAGTGCGGCTCAAGAAAGAGAGCGTAGTTCATAAGTGATAACCCTGCTTCGTGATCTTCCTACTTAATATTGACATCATCGTTCGTTCCGTTTTGGGACTGTTCCTGTGTTCGATAAACGACACATGGCCTTCCGGTCGTGTCTGCGAGTGTGGACAAACCCGCCATGCGGCTAAGTCCATGTCGGTTTCGGGCTGTTGTACCGAGATTTTCGGGGCATGACCTGTTCCTGACGCTTAACCGCGAATCATCACATGCGAGTTGCTGGCGACTGGGGAGCGGTCCGGCTTCTGGGGGTACCCTGGTAGGGTAGCGCCATTTGTCAGCTCACGCGAGGACGGCCAATCACGACCGATTCTGACATTCTCCGAATCTTGGATCTATTTCTTGACGGTTTCTTTTTCCAGCTTCTCCAGCTCTCGAGCGAGTTGCTCGGCTTGATCGCGAAGCTGGTGGATGCGTTCAGCCAGCGATGGAACAACTGTCTGGCTGCCGGGAGCGGCGGGAGTTTGAGGGGCGGTAATCGCTGGCGAGGCGGCTGCTCCTGTCAGGTCAGCTAGGGCCTCGTCGAACGTGTCGCGATAGATTAGCCGGTCGCCCATCGCCAAGACTACCTTCTTGAGTTGCGGCATTCGGGCTTCGGTGGCCTGAATGTAAATGGACTCCAAGTAAAGGAAGCCACCAGTCACGGGGAGCGCGATGATACTGCCCCGCAACACGCGCGAGCCCTGCTGGTTCCACAGCGTGAGGTCTTTGGAAATGGTCTGGTCCTGGTCGATCCGTGATTCAATCTGCATTGGCCCGTACATCAATTGCTGCTTCGGCAGTTGATAGAAGATCAGTTTCCCCAGTTGATCTCCATCGCATCGAGCGGCCATCCACCCAATCAAGTTGTCCTTGCCCCTGGGGCTGAAAGGCAGAATCAGTAGATACTCCGGTCCCTTTTCACCTGGCAAGGTCGCAACGACGTAAGTTGGCGCCAAGGGTTCCGGTTGTCCAGACTGGCCGAACAAATCGCGCGCAATCTCCCATATGTCTTCCTTGTTGTAGAACACCTGGGGATCGCGCATGTGGAAGACCCGATACGCTTCTGCCTGCGTGCGAAACAACGCCTCCGGATAGCGGGCGTGACGGCGCAAATCGGCGGGCATTTCTGACGCAGGCCGAAATAACTTTGGAAACAACTTCTGGTAAGCCTGAATAATCGGGTCGCTCGGATCAAATACATACAGCGACATCTCCCCGGTGTAGGCGTCCACCGTAGCTTTTACCGAATTACGAATGTAGTTCGCGCCTTCGTCGATGCCGGCCACGGGCAGAGCTGCCGAATACGGATGCGAAAGAGAGGTCGTGTAGGCGTCCACCATCCAGACCAATCTGCCGTCATCGGTAATGACCATGTAGGGATCCGGGTCCCAGTGCAGGAAACCGGCAAGATGGGCCAATCGCGCCTGCACCCTGCGGTAAATCATCATGCGGCTCTGCCCGGTCAGATATCCCGTAAAAACAATGTTCGGCTCGCCCTGGGAAATCGCCGCGGCAAGCTTCAACGGAAAGGAGCCGACTGGGAAGCCGCCCGTGCCTTCGTAGGTCGAATACTTATTCTGATCGCCCGACGGATAATCGAACTCTTCGCGAGCGGTGTGAACAAAAACTGGATCCTGGGTCTTTTCACCGAAATAAATCTCCGGCCGGGTCAGCTTAAAGCCGGGCGACTTGATCTCCGGCGGTGCGTTCTCGATGAGCAGAACAGGCAGGCCATCCGGCGTAATCTTGTTGACCTCGGCTACGACGGCGCCAATGCCATGCGTGTAAATGAAACGCGGATTGATCCAACTCTCACTGGCCTCGGCGGACAATTGCGTCACATCAATTTCGCGAGGAGATAACAGTACCTGTTTGATCTTGCCGTCGATGAAGTAGCGATCAACATCGGTATCGGGAAACGTGTAGTAGGGACGGAGCGCTTGAATCTGGGTAATGGTTGCGCCGTAAGCCCGCAAGTCCCAGAGTCGCACATTGGCAAGCAATGTTGCATCTTGAACGGGATCGACGACGCCCTGACCCGAAGGTTTGAATGGACTCTCGCTAGCGTTTCGATTCAAGCCAAACGCGGAGGTGGTCGCCTCGATGTGCCGCTCGATATAAGGCCGTTCGATGGAAATCTCATTCGGACGCACGTACACGGCGCGAACCGCAGCGGGCACCACCAATTGCAATACAAAACATGAGACCACGAGGACGGCGGCCTGCTTGAACTTCGACAACCAAACCAGCGGCAGCGATGCCAACGCGGAAACAATGAGCAGCCAGCGCAACGGAAGCGTGACCTTTTCGTCCACAAAGTCGGCGCCGGTCATGAAAGCGTGAGTGTTCAGCAGCAGCTCAAAGTTGCCTAGATAAACCCAGGCAGCGAAACCCAGTAACAGAATCACAAGAAGCACGCGCATGAACGACGTGCGTGCGGCGCCCGGCAAGCGCAGGTACGCGCCAAAATCAATGGGCCTGTTTGATCCATCGAGCAGCTGGCCATAGCGAATCCGTTCGCTCAGCTGCCAGCCACGAGCCGTACCCCAGAACAGCAGGGCCGAAAGAATCGCCAACCCAAACACAAACCCCAGCAGGTCTGAATAGAAAGGTAGGTCGAAAAGGTAAAACGGCAAAGGGTGCGAAAAGACGTGGTCCTGCCATGCGTCCGGAGGAGCGGTGATTCCTCGCGATCCGAAAAAGCGCATGACGGTCCAGAAGTCAATTGCGGTCGACGCGAACCAAATTGCGACCAACGCCAGACCCACCGGAACCAGGCGAGAGTATAGGGGAAAATCTCGCTGACGTATGCCAGCGAAGTGCAGGCCACGCGCATGAGCCACGTAGAATGCGACGAATGCGAGTAGGCTACCAATTGCCGCAGGCGCGATGCTGTACCACAGCATGCTGACCCACGTGTCCACTTGTGCGACTTCTTTCCACCAGTTGTATTCGATGACGAAATCGGCCGCGGTGGGGATCGCCCAAGTTACAAACCCCAGCGACAACAGCAGGATGATCAAAGTTCGGATATGTGAAGGACGCATAAAAGCGATCTCTGCGTGTCCGGCAGAAGCGCCGCCTTAGGGCCAATCGGACACATCTTGAGCGATATGGCATCGCTGTCAGAGCGGTAACTGTAAGCGTATCACAGGAAAAGAGGCTCTGAAATCAGCACGAGCTCAAGGCGAGTCTATAGGCTGACCATCGGGGGTGCGGCTGCGGTGATAAAGAACTGGCTGTCGCGGGTGGCATGGTGCGAACTGCTTTGATAGGCTTCTCGCCAGCGGCTGGCGAATCGCGAGGCTTCCTGCCGATCCACGAGAGCCCACACACTTCCGCCAAATCCAGCGCCGAAAGCCGATGCTGCATAAGCGCCGAGTGAGCGTGCTTGTTGGGCAAGCCGGATCGTAGCGGGAACCTGATTTCCGAGAAGCTTCTCGGCGGCGGCCTGAGAATCGTCCACTAACTTGCCGAAGGTCGTCAGGTCGTGCCGGGCGAGGGCATCGGAAGCTTGAGGAATGACGATCTCTGACTCCAGGTGGAACTGTTCGAGACGATCGAGCAGCCATGCGGACTCGGCTCTTTCCTTGTGGCGTAAAGCTGTGCGCAACCGATCCAGAGAATCCGGAGATCTGGTGATCGCAGCAGCCAGTGTCAAATCGTCGGAACCGGAGGTAGATCGCCAAACCTCAAGAATTTTCCTTGCAGCGAGCGATGCACGATTGTACTGAGCTCGGGCGGCGCCAGTTTTGCTGGCGACCACTCCGCTGAGCGCGATGACGAACGTACAGTCATCGGGCAATAGGACGACGCGCTCCAGACGCACTGGGCAAAAGGAATATTGCTTGAGATGTCCGGGTTGAGAGGTGAGGATGGCGGTGTGGTCTTCGCTGCCTCCGAAGGTGCCAACGCCTCCGTCGCCGGTGAGCGACTTGTATGTTTGCCCGTTTTCAATGCAGCCGAGATAGCCGGCCAGGTCTTCCGGGGTGCGGATGTTGGCGGCGTACTCGGCGCGCTCGTTGAGGTGGTTGACGGCGCAGAGCACAGCGAAAATTGCGACTACCAGTGCACTGGAACTGCTCATTCCAGCGGCGGATGGGAGATCGCTGGCCAGAACGATATCCGCACCGCACATGGCACCAGAGAAGTTCCGTGCCAGCCTTCGCGCCACCACTGCGGCGTAGACCCGCCAACCATGGAGTGGAATTTCCAGTTGTGGAGACAGCGTGAATTCGTAATTTTGACGGCGAATGATGTCACGGATTCGAACCGTCGAGTCTGGACGCCGAACCGCAGCCACACAGAATCCTCGCTCTGCTGTGCACAGCAGGCTTCGACCACCGGCGTAGTCGGTGTGCTTGCCCAGCACTTCGATTCTGCCGGGGACAAACCAGCGGAGCGGATCGACGCCGGTTGGAATTGCGAGGCGGTAGTCGAGCTCCACGAAGCCAGTAGCCCTTGTCCGCGCCTCGGCTTCGCTCATGCCAAACTCAAGCAGACGGCCAGCGATGGCGGCGTTCATAGCTCTACCCGCACGCACTTGAGGCGCTCAGTTACGGCAGCGATGTCGGAACGGCGTGAGAGATCAAGCACGCCAGCCGGGCTAACCGCGACCTTGAATTTCAGGCCGTGGGCGATCGCCAACTTCACCGCCATCGGCAACTCAAATTCGCCACGCGATGAGGGCGGAACGTCGCGGCATATCTGGAAGATCGCGGGACTAAAACGCCAGCAATTCATGCTGACGAGTTTTTCACCGTCGAAATTGAGGGCGGAGGTGTCGCGGGGCTTTTCCACGATGTCGGCCAAAAAACCGTCGTCATCGACGATGCAATATGCGAACGCTTGAATGCGGTCTGGTGGAATGTTGCTGTCGCGTACCAGTGATGCTGCTTCGAACAAGACAGCGCCGGGTTGGCCAAGATCGCGCAGTACGTGTAGCGGTTCGACCGGATAGTAGTTGTCGCTGTTGATGACAGCAAACTCGTTGGCGCCCGCGAATTCGTCGGCGGCCAACACTGCATCTGCCGTGCCTCGGGGTTTGAGTTGTTCCGCGAAGCTGATCTGAATGCGTTTAGGTCGATTCGCACCTGTGTAGTGTTCGCGTATCACGCTGTGTTCCGGCCCAATCACCAGGCATGCTTGTTCAAATCCAGCGTCGGCTAGGGCACTGAGGACGTAGTCCAAGAAAGGCCGCCCGACAGGAACCATGGCTTTGAGGCCCATGTCGGCGGACGCGGATTGTGCGGCGTCCAGACGGGCAGTCGAGTCGCCTTCCCGCATGCGAGTGCCAAGGCCGCGCGCGAGAATCACGCATTTGGTGATCGATCCAGAGTCGCTCATGGGTCCGCAACACAGTCTAATGCAGTACATAAAATCCCATCGATGCCGAACCGCATGAATTACAATCACGGCCAATCATGAATGGCTGGTACTACTTCTGGATGGCGAACTTCGTGTTGGCCGGTTCGGCATTCGCCGTCATCACGCTTATCGTTCTGGTGCGCGGATTGCGCGATTTGCGCGAGATGTTTGCCAATTTGCGGGCCGAGGCGCAGCGGCCGCGATGATGGCGACGCACTTCTCCACTCTCGACTGGGTCATTGTCGTGACCTACCTTGGAGCCACGTTGGCCACGGGGCTCTATGGCCGCAAATTCGTTGGTGGCATCGCCGACTTTCTGGTCGCCGGACGCGAACTGGGAACATTTCTTGCCGTCGCGACCCTGGCGGCCACCGAGATCGGCACCATTACCTTCATGTATTACGCCGAACTCGGCTACAAGACGGGTTACGCGTCATTCGTCAACGGATTGATCGCCGGACTGGTGATGATCTTCCTCGGGCGCACCGGCTTCATCGTCAAGCGATTGCGCGCCATGCAGTTGATGACTGTGCCGGAGTTCTTCGAGGTCAAATTCAGCCGCAACCTCAGGGTGTTCGTTGGAATTCTCGTCGCTACCGGCGGCATCCTTAATATGGGGGTGTTCCTGAAGGTTGAGGGGACGTTCCTCGCGATTATCTCCGGCATTTCGCTAAGCCACATCAAGGCGGTGATGACCGGCATCCTTCTTTTGGAACTGGTATACACCGTTCTGGGCGGAATGGTATCGATCGTGATTACGGACTTCATCCAGTTTGTCGCGCTGAGCGTGGGGACCATTCTTGTGACGCTGTGGTCGGTCCATGCGACGGGCGTAACGCGGATGTACGATGCGGTGCGCCAGACGATGGGTGCGGGCGGGTTCAATCCCTTCGCCAACCCCGAATACGGCTGGGCATACATTGCGTTTCAAGTATTGATCTGGCTGGCGATCCATACCTGTTGGCAGACGACGGCGATGCGCACCTTTTCTACGCGTAGCCCGGAGGTCAGCAAGCGTGTGTTCTCGTGGGCGGGCTTCATTTTTCTCGGCCGAGGCATGATGCCGATGATGTGGGGAATCGCAGCGCTGGCATTGCTTGGTCCGTCACAGAATTCGCTGGAAGCGATGCCCCGCATGTTGGCCATTATTCTGCCTTCAGGAGTGTTAGGGTTGGTCGTTGCGGGGATGCTCGCCGCAACCATGTCGGTCAACAGCTCGTATTTGCTGGGCTGGAGCGCAATTATTGCGCAGGACATCATCGGGCCGTTGCGCAAAAAGCCGCTCACGTCTCTTCAGCAAGTGATGCTGAACCGAGGCGCGAATTTCTTCGTCAGTATTTTCGTGATGGTGTGGGGCCTTTGGTATACGTTGCCCGGACCGACCTATTTCTATCTGAACATGACGGCGACAATTTATTTGTCGGGAACACTGGTTGCCGTGGTGGCCGGGTTGTTCTGGGACCGTGCTTCGACGCTTGGCGGATACCTGGCAATGGCCGGGGGCGCGGTCGCCACAATCGGTTTCTTTTTCTTCAAGACTCCCGCGAGCTATGCAGGGGCAGGGGCATTTGCACTGGCAGGGATCGGGATGGTGCTGGGCTCGCTGGTAAGCGGACGAAAGCGGGAGCCACTAGAAGACGCGTTAAGTTCGTAGGATTCAATCATGGCACTCAAACTCAAAGGGTCAATGGTGTTGGCTGCCCTGTTGGTTGCGTCGGGCCTAGCGGGAGCCGCTTGGCCGCAGGACGTGCAGGTGTATTTTTCGCCCGATCCGGGTGTCGCCAGATCTGAAGTCACTCCGGAGGGGTTCGCTCTTCGGAACGCGGTGATGGCGATAAACGCGCAGATGTCTGGGAATCATGTGGATGGGGTGGAGCTCCAAAACCTGATATTGAAGAGTTCGGCGAAACCGACGCGCGTGCTTCCTTTTGTGCTGCTGCTGGGGGACGGGACCGTGCTTTCTGCCTCTGACATGAAGATAGTTGAGGCGCCAAAACTGGTTGAACTGGATAGCCAACCAGAAGCGTCGCGATTGTCGGCGCGAATTCCCGGCAAATCCGTCGTGGTCGAATTCGCCGACGAGCGAGAAGGCCTCCACGTCACTTGGCGGGTGACTCTGCGCGACGGATCGAACTACGTACGGCAAGAAGTTGTGGTGACGGCGAAGTCGGGCGATGTTTCGGTCCGCGAAGTGAGGCTACTGGATTGGCATTCGCCGACTGCTCGCGTTATAGGGACGGTGAAAGGCTCGCCGATCATTACGGATCAATTCTTTGCCGGATTCGAAGACCCACTTTCGTCCTGCGCCGTGGCAAACCAGCGTGCCCGCTGCTGGATTGAGCGCGAGTTGCCACTCAAGGCTGGACAGAGTGTTACTTACAGCTCGGTATTGGGCATTGCTGCGCAGGGCCAGCTTCGTCGCGGGTTCCTGCGTTATATCGAACGGGAGCGAGCCCATCCTTATCGCCCGTTCTTGAATTACAACTCTTGGTACGATCTCGGCTACTTCAGCAAGTACGACGAGGCGGGTGCGCTGGACGTGATCAACACCTTTGGCACGGAGTTGACGAAGAAGCGCGGAGTACCCATCGCGTCTTTCCTGTTCGACGATGGCTGGGACGATCCGGCGACGCTGTGGCACTTCAATTCCGGGTTTCCGAACGGGTTTACTAATTTGAAGGACACTGCTGCGAGCTATGGGACCGCGCCCGGAGTGTGGATGTCTCCGTGGGGCGGTTATGGCAAGCCCAAACAACAGCGAGTCGAGGCGGGACGCAAAGCGGGCTACGAGATCGAGAACAATGGGTTCGCACTGTCAGGGCCGAAATACTATGCGGCGTTTCACGACACGTGCTTCAAGTTTGTTCGCGACTACGGCGTGAATCAGTTCAAGTTCGATGGGACGGGGAACGCTGATCGTGTCGTCCCCGGCAGTGAGTTCGACAGCGATTTTGCGGCGGCCATCCACCTGATCGGCGAGTTGCGAGCACTCAAGCCGGACCTTTACATCAACCTCACGACCGGTACCTATCCGTCACCGTTCTGGTTACGTTATGCCGACTCGATTTGGCGGGGTGGGGAAGATCATGATTTCCTGGGCGTCGGGTCAAAGCGCGAGCAGTGGATCACGTACCGCGATGCCGATACCTACGAGCACATTGTGTTGAGTGGGCCGCTGTTTCCGTTGAATTCACTGATGCTGCACGGAATCATCTATGCGAAACATGCGAAGAACCTGGATTCCGATGCGCAGGGTGACTTCAAGAATGAGGTTCGAGATTACTTCGGCAACGGCACGCAGTTGCAGGAGATGTATGTGACTCCGTCGCTTCTTTCTACCGCGAACTGGGACGACCTGGCCGAAGCTGCGAAGTGGTCGCGCGACAACGCCGATGTTCTGGTCGATACGCACTGGATAGGCGGCGATCCCGCACAACTCGAAGTGTATGGGTGGGCTTCGTGGTCACCACGGAAGGCAATCTTAGTGTTGCGCAATCCTTCAGACAAACCGCAGACGATCAGCATCGACGTTGCGGAGGCGTTCGAGTTGCCTGCGAACTCCGCCGGCAGCTACACATTGCGCAGTCCATGGAAAGAAGATGCCGGGCAGTCGAGTGTTCGTGTAAATGCAGGACAGCCGCATGCGTTTTCGCTCGAACCGTTTGAGGTGCTGGTGCTCGACGGGACGCCCGACAGATGAAAGCCTGCAACATGCGAAACACGATTCGGTTCTTTTGCGCGCTAGTGGCGATGTTCATGGCCTTCGCCGCCAGTGCCGGCCCAACTTCAACGCAGCACAAGCTGACTGTTGGCGACGGAAAGTTTCTGCTCGATGGAAAACCTTTTCAGATCATCTCCGGAGAGATGCACTATGCGCGCATCCCCCGCGAGTACTGGCGCGCTCGGCTGAAGATGGCGCGCGCGATGGGGCTGAACACGATTTCCACGTACGTGTTCTGGAACCTGCATGAGCCTAAGCCCGGCGTTTACGACTTCCACGGACAACTGGATGTGGCAGAGTTTGTCCGCATGGCGCAGGAGGAAGGGCTGTATGTCATTTTGCGGCCCGGTCCTTACGTGTGTGCAGAGTGGGACCTCGGCGGTTTGCCGGCATGGCTTTTGGCCGCTCCCGACATCGTGCTGCGCAGCGATGATCCGAAGTTTATGCAGCCGACGGCGCGCTGGCTGACGCGACTAGGGCAGGAACTGGCTCCGTTAGAGGCGGTGCATGGCGGGCCGATTATCGCGGTACAGATGGAGAACGAGTACGGATCGTTCGATAAAGACAAGCAGTATATGAAGCACATCTATGACCTGATCGCGGGGGCCGGGTTTAGTGAATCTCTGCTTTACACTGCCGATGGGCCGGAGCAACTGCCGAATGGAGCGCTGCCCGGAGTACCCGCTGTCGTAAATTTTGGGCCAGGCGAGGCACAAGCCGCTTTCAAAGCTTTGGCGGAGTTTCGTCCAGGACTGCCGCTCATGGCAGGGGAGTATTGGGCGGGATGGTTCGATCACTGGGGCGGCAAACACGAGGTAACCGACGCTGCCCTGCAAACACGCGACCTGGAGTGGATGCTAGGGCAGGGATACTCCGTCAATCTATATATGTTTCATGGCGGCTCAACCTTCGGTTTCATGAACGGGGCGAACTACGACAAGGCGTATCAACCTCAGACGACGAGCTACGACTACGATGCGGCGCTGGATGAGTCAGGGCGCCCCACGAAAAAGTATTACGAGTTTCGTGAAGTGATTGCCGCGCACCATCCTGCCGTCAAACTACCAGACGTACCCGAACTCAGTTCGCTGATCGCAATTCCTCGCTTTCCACTCTACGAGAACAGCAGTGTGTGGAAGAACCTGGGTGCACCGATCAAGTCAGAGTCGCCGCAGGCCATGGAGATGGTCGGCCAAGCGTACGGTTACGTCCTTTATAGAACACAAGTGACTGGGCTTATTAACGGTGACCTGCGCATCGAGGAGATGCACGATTATGCGAAGGTCTACGTCAACGGAAAAGACCAGGGGACGCTTGATACTCGGCTAGGACAGAGCACGGTCACACTCCATTCGAGTGAGTCCGAGAACGACATCGACATCCTGGTGGAAAACGGAGGACGCATCAATTTCACCAAGCGTCTTCGCGATGAACGGAAAGGCATCCTCGGAGCTGTGACGCTCGGTGGAAAGGAACTGCTTGGATGGCGGATTTACCGGCTGCCTATGAACGACCTCAGCGGCCTGGTTTTCAAGCCGAATGGAAGCGGCAGCTTGGGTCCGACTTTCTTGCACGGGACGTTCGCGCTCAGCCGGACCGGCGACACCTATCTCGACATGCGCGGCCAGAGCAAAGGAGTGGCGTGGGTCAATGGACACCTGCTGGGCCGATTCTGGAACATCGGGCCGCAATACACTCTCTACGTCCCGGGCCTGTGGCTGAAAATTGGAGTAAACGAGGTAGTGGTCTTCGATCTCGACGGCAAAGCCAACCACGACCTGCGAGGACTCGCCAGTCCTGTATACGCCAACTGATAGCGATTGGTTCGCCGGATTGCCTAAAACTAGATTTTGATGTCGCTTACTGGGTCGCCTGAGCAGTAGGTTCGCCCACGTGCTGACGAAAAATTGCTGCGCCGCTCAAGACCAGGCGGCAAACGTTGTCTACATAGCGCGCGCTGAGATCGTCGTGACGGATAAGGAACCGCATGTAGACTGCGCCGTAAAGAGTATCCAGCGTCAGATCGAGATCAAGGTCGCGAGGCAGTTCACCTCGCTCGATTCCTCGGCGCAGCGTACGGTACGCTTCTTGTCGGCGCGGCCGTAAAAACCTCGCGCGAAATGTCTCGAGCAATTCCGGGTCGGATTGTCCGGCTCCCAGTAAAGCGGCCACGATCTTTCCCCGTGGACTGCGAAAAATCGAGACCACTTGTTGCATCTGCATACTGACGTCGCGCTGTACTGAGCCGGTATCGGGAAAGCGAAGTTTGCGGTCTGCACTGGACGCAAATGCATCGACCACCAGCGCGCCTTTGTTGGGCCACCAACGGTAAACCGTGGCCTTGCTTACTTCGGCATCAGCGGCAATGGCTTCAATTGTCAGGTCCGAAAAGCCAGTATGCTTCAGCAAGCGGAGAGTGCTTCGCAGAATCGCCCGGCGAGCCTCTTCGCTACGCGGACGGCCGGGCAAGCGCTTTGCCGTCGCTTGCGGCTGCCGTGGCTGACTCGGAGTCGAGAGCATTTGCCCCATGACTCACCATAGCATATATTGAATACAATACGTACCGTATTGAATCAGACATGCATGCCTGTAGTGGCGCAACCGGAGCGCCAATTGGGGCCTAACGGGAGTTATTCCTGACCGATGTGGATTGTCGCACTTGCGCTTCGGCGTCCCTACACGTTCGTCGTGATGGCGTTGGTGATCATCATCATGACGCCCATCGTGATTCTGCGCACTCCAGTTGATATCTTTCCCGACATTAATATTCCCGTTATCAGCGTGGTTTGGAACTATACCGGCTTTGCGCCCAGTGAGATGGCCGACCGGATCGTCACCAACTCGGAACGCGGCATTACGATCACGGTGAACGATATCGAACACATGGAGTCGCAGTCGGTAAACGGCGTGGGTGTGATTAAGATCTTTTTCCGTCCGCAGGCCAATATTCAGACGGCGCTTTCGCAGGTCACCGCCATCGTGCAAACCACCGTGCGCGGGCTGCCGCCGGGAACTACGCCGCCGCTGGTCATCAGTTACTCGGCGTCATCAACTCCCATCGTGCAGCTTGGGCTCAGCAGCAAGACTTTGCCTGAGCAGCAACTGTTCGACTTGGGCCAGAACTTTCTGCGCACACAACTGGCGACGGTGCACGGCGCGGCCACACCCTATCCCTACGGCGGAAAGATACGGCAGGTACAGGTCGATCTTGACTTGCCGCGACTGCAGGCAAATGGGCTGTCTCCGGCTGACATCGTCAACGCCATCAACACGCAAAACCTCATCACCCCTTCGGGTTCTGCCAAGATTGGAGCGCTCGAATACCAGGTAGAGATGAACAGCTCGCCGCAAACCATCGCGGAGCTGAATGACCTGCCGGTGAAAACGGTCAATGGCTCGACCATCTACATGCGCGATGTTGCACACGTGAGGGACGGGTTCGCGCCGCAGACCAACATCGTGCGCCAGGACGGCGTGCGTGGCACGCTCATGTCGATGTACAAGATAGGGAGCGCGTCGACCCTCACCATTGTGGCGGCGGTAAAGGGCGTCATACCCATCGCCGCGCAGTCGCTGCCGAAGGACATCACCATCAAGCCGCTGTTTGACCAGTCGTTGTTTGTGCGCGCTTCCATTAACGGCGTCATTCGCGAAGCGATTATCGCCGCCGCGCTTACAGCGACCATGATTCTGCTGTTTCTGGGCGACTGGCGTCCCACCATCGTGATCTCCATCTCGATTCCGCTTTCGATTTTCGTGTCGGTGATCGTGCTGAGCGCGCTAGGCGAGACCATTAACATAATGACACTCGGAGGACTGGCGCTCGCCGTCGGCATTTTGGTGGACGATGCGACGGTGGAAATTGAGAACATTGAGCGCAACCTTGCCCAAGGCAAGGAGATGAAAGAAGCGATTCTCGATGGCGCGGCGCAGATTGCCGTCCCAGCGTTCGTGTCTACACTGTGCATCTGCATCGTGTTTGTACCCATGTTCTTTCTTACCGGCGTCGCCCGATTTCTCTTCGTGCCGCTGGCGGAAGCCGTGGTGTTCGCCATGCTGGCCTCGTACTTCCTGTCGCGAACGCTGATCCCCACTCTCGTGATGTACATCATGAGGGGGCATGAGCATAGAGCCGCCGGACCGAAGACGATCTTCGGACGATACCAGCGAGGGTTCGAGACGCGATTTGAAAACTTTCGTCGCGGCTATTACCAGCTTCTGGAAACCACACTGGGACATAGCAAAATATTTGCCGCCTGTTTTTTGGCGTTCTGTGTGTTGTCGATAGGTCTGGTGTTCTTACTGGGCGAAGACTTCTTTCCTTCGGTGGACGCAGGGTTAATGCGTCTTCACGTGCGGGCGCGCGCGGGGCTGCGGGTAGAAGAGACCGCCCGGCTCTGCGACGAGATTGAAGCGTATCTGCGCCAGCAGATTCCCAAGGATGAACTGGTAACCATTCTGGATAATATTGGGTTGCCTAATTCGGGGATCAATCTTTCTTACAGCAATTCTGGAGTGATTGGATCGAGCGATGCTGAAGTCCTGGTCGGCTTAAATCAGGAGCACCATCACCCGACTGCGAATTATATTCGCACCCTGCGTGAGGAACTGCCCCGGCATTTTCCAGGAGTGGAGTTCTTCTTTCAGCCGGCAGACATCGTGACGCAGATCCTGAACTTCGGGATTCCGGCGCCAATTGACATTCAAGTCACCGGCGCTGACCTGCAGGGCAACTACTTCATCGCGCAACAGATCGCAAACCGTGTGAAACAGATCCCCGGCACGGCCGACGTGCACGTTCAGCAGATGTTGACGTTGCCGACGCTTGATCTGCATATTGACCGCACTAAGGTAGCGCAGGTCGGCATGAATACCCGCGACGTAGCACAGAACGTGCTGGTGTCGTTGAGCGGTAGCTTCGCGACCGCGCCCAACTTCTGGCTGAACCCGACGAACGGAGTGTCGTATCAGGTTGCGGTGCAGTCTCCGCAATACCGTGTGACATCATTGCAAGACTTAATGGAGATGCCGATCAACGATCCCGCGGTGACGAACTCGCAAGTGCTCAGCAACCTCGCGCAGTTAACGCCGACCGCGCGGCCGGTAGTGGTTTCTCATTACAACGTACAGCCCGTGATTGACGTTTACGTCAGTACACAGGGACGCGACCTGGGTGCCGTGGCGAAGGACACGATGGAGGCACTGAAACCCTTCGAGAAGAACCTCCCGCGAGGCACGCGCATTGTGGTTCGCGGCCAGGTTGAGACCATGAAGTCTTCTTTTTTGGGACTCGGGATCGGACTGGTGATGGCCATCGTGCTTATTTATTTCCTGATCGTGGTGAACTTCCAGTCGTGGCTTGACCCGTTCATTATCATCACCGCACTGCCTGGGGCGCTAGCCGGCATTGCCTGGATGCTTTTGCTGACGCACACCCGCTTGAGCGTTCCCGCGCTGACGGGAGCAGTGATGTGTATGGGTGTGGCGACGGCCAATTCCATTCTGATGGTTTCGTTTGCACGCGACCGGATGCATGCGGGGATTCCCGCAGCGCAGGCGGCCCTGGAAGCCGGCTATACACGAATTCGACCGGTATTGATGACGGCACTGGCAATGATCATCGGTATGTTGCCGATGGCCTTGGGGTTGGGCGAAGGTGGCGAGCAGAATGCCCCGCTTGGACGGGCGGTTATTGGCGGGCTGCTGTTTGCGACGGCCGCTACTCTGTTCTTTGTGCCAGCCATCTTTGCCATGATTCATGGTCATAGGGAAGCAAGACAAGCTCAGCCGAAAGCAGTCATAGAATGATAGAGACTGACAGCGAAACTGATATGGACTCGCATTCAAAGCCAGCGGAAGAATTGAACGACGAGCGGCAAGCGCCGGAAATTACTCCGCCTCCCAAATTGCCTCCTGCGCCTCCACGCAAGGCGCTGCTACTGGTGGGTCTCGTACTGCTACTCCTTATAGTTGGAGGCTTGGTGGTCATGCTGGCTCGAATGCGCGACAGCCGGGTACTGGCGGACGAGACGGCGCGCGACTCGATTCCAACAGTTGCCGTCATCCATCCCACGCAGGAGAAGCCGGACGAGGAGTTGGTCCTTCCGGGGTCATTGCAGGCTTTTGAAGAATCTCCCATCTATGCGCGGACCAATGGGTACCTCCTGCACTGGTATAAGGACATCGGCAGCCGGGTAACCCAGGGTGAGTTGCTGGCCGACATCGACACACCGGAAGTCGATCAGGAACTAATGCAGGCGCAAGCCACTCGGCAACAGGTCGCGGCCCAGTTAGATCTGGCGAAGATCAACTCCGACCGTTACGTGGGACTGCGCAAGACGGATTCAGTGTCGCAACAGGAAGCTGACCAGCAATCCAGTGGATACCAACAGGCCATAGCCAACCTCGACGCGGCGGATGCCAATGTTCGGCGACTCGAGCAACTTGAATCGTTTAAACACGTGTACGCACCATTCTCGGGTGTGCTGACGAAGCGCAATGTTGACCCAGGAGCTCTGATCAATGCGGGTGGCACAGGCAAGGAACTGTTCGACATTGCAAAGGTCGATCCGTTGCGCGTGTTTGTCAGCGTTCCGCAAAACTACGCTCCCGCGATCAAAGTAGGCATGGAATCGTGGGTCACGTTATCCGAGTTGCCGAACGAAAAGTTCAAGGGCACAGTCGCCCGGACGGCGGAGTCCATCGACCCACTGACTCGCACATTACTGACCGAGGTGGATGTTCCGAACCCCGATGGACGGCTGTTACCTGGCTCGTTCGGTGAAGTACATTTTCGCCCTGGCATGAACGCGCAGAAGCTCACCATCCCGGTGAACACCATGCTCTTCCGCCAGGAAGGAGCGCGCGTCGCAGTCGTCGGCGATGACGGCAAGGTGCGTCTCCATCCGATCACCATTGGACGCGACTACGGCACGACCCTGGAAATTCTGGGCGGTGTAGAAGTGCAAGACCGAATCATCATCAATCCCGCTGATTCACTGGAGGATGGTCAGCCAGTGAACGTCGCTCCTGAGAGCCAGGGAGGCCCGCAGTCATGAGACGGCTGACGCTGCTGGCTACAGGCGTCATAGCCTGCGGCCTGCTTGCCGGATGCACGGTGGGACCGAATTACCATCGGCCTCCCGTGCAGGCCCCAGAAGCCTACAAGACCGAAGCACCGTGGCGAGTTGCCGCGCCGAAAGATTCCATCCCCAAAGGCGCGTGGTGGGACATTTACCAAGACGCCGAGCTGGATAACTACGAGCAGCAACTTCTGAAGGCAAATCAATCGCTGGTGGCAGCCAAGGATCGTCTCGACCAGGCGCGTTCGTTGGCGCGAGTGGCTTCTTCGGGTTATTTCCCGACCGTGAGCACCGACCCGAATGCCTCCCGTACTCGTTATTCCGGAAATCGTCCCGAAGTTGTGACGCTGGGCCATCCGTTAACGCAGAACACCTTCGGGATTCCGTTCCTGTTGAATTACGAGCCTGATTTGTTCGGTAAGGTGCGGCGCGGTCTGCAGGCTGCCAACGCCTCGCTGCAGTCAACTGCCGCCGACATGTACAACGTGAATCTGGTGCTCACCGCGGAACTGGCCGCCGACTACTTCACGCTTCGCGAGCTTGATGCAGAGATGCAGGTGGTCAGCGAGGCGGTCGCCATTCAGCAAAAGGGGCTGCAACTGGTGGATGATCGTCACAAGGGCGGTGTCGCGTCAGGACTCGATCTGGCGCAGCAGCAGACTTTGCTCGATTCGACGGAAACGCAGCTGTATCTGGTACAACAACAGCGTGCGCAATTCGAACACGCGATCGCCGTGCTGACTGGCAACCCGGCTTCGACGTTCATCGTACCCGTTCGTGCGCTGAATGCGGCTCCTCCTCCAGTTCCGCTGGGCGTGCCTTCCGAGTTGTTGGAGCGCCGCCCCGACGTCGCTACCGCAGAACGGCAGATGGCCTACCAGAATGCGCTTGTCGGCGTCGCGACGGCGGCATTTTATCCACAACTTACTATCGCTGGCGGCGGTGGTGTGCAAAGCATCGACATTACGACTCTGTTCACGGCACCGAGCGCCATATGGGCCATAGGCGGTGACCTATTGCAGCCCATCTTCGAGGGCGGCCGTAACCGGGCTAATCTGGCAGCTGCTAAGTCGGCTTATGACGAGTCGGTGGCGAATTATCGGGAGTCGGTACTGACTGCATTTCAGCAGGTTGAGGACGGGCTCTCGGGTCTCAGCGCGTTGTCACAAGCCAGTACCACGCAAGATGCCGCCGTGGCAGACGCGCGTCGCGCACTGGAATTGGCAAACAACCGTTACGTCGGGGGCGTGACAAGCTATCTCGACGTCATCACCGCACAGTCAGCCCTGCTTACAAACCAGCGATTAGCCACCCAACTCTTGGGCCAGCAGATGGTGATGTCCGTTTACCTCGTCAAGGCGCTCGGCGGGGGCTGGGATGCTGCGGCAATTCAGAACGAGCAGGTTCGTCCCAAAGCAATCCAGACGATTCAACAGTAAGAATCCCTTCTTTGGCATTCTTCGTGCACTTCAGATTCCTGACAATGATTTCTTCTAATCGTCGTCTAACCTGCCGCAACGATGATCGGACTAGATCGCGAAGTCGATCGGGGAGGGAACGGAGAACATGAAGAAGACGCTCAGTGAGAAAGAAGTCGACGTAATCATCGGAAACGCGCTCATCCCCCGAGACAAACCCGAGCCTAGCGATCACCGTTCCATTGAGCTGTGTAACTTCCGTAACGCAGGCCAGATGTCGGAACGTTACGCGCGGTTCACGACGAACCTTTTCGAAGCATTTGCTCGGAACTCTTCGAACTCCTTAGGCGCATACTTACGTTCCCGCTTTGAAATGACGTTGAGCGCCGTGGAGCAAATGCCTGTGCGCGACTTCTGGGCCGCGTATCGGGAAACAGGCTTTGTTGCCGTCCTTTCATTGCAGCCTGGCAATACGGCCGTTCTTTTGCAGGTTGAGAACTCTCTGGTATTTCCAATTATTGACGTTTTGTTGGGTGGATTGGGCGCACCTCAGTCGTGCCCCCGCGAAATGACCGAAATTGATGAAGACATCATGGAAGGAGTAGCTCAGATCATCTGCCGTCAGTTGGAGACGACCTGGCAACCCTTGGGGGTTGAGATCCAAATGCACCGCCGACAAAAAGCGACGCAGGAACAAGATGTCTTTCCGGCCAACGAAAAGCTCACCGCCCTGACCTTTGAAATCAAACTGAACGAAACCTCGGGTGCTCTCGCCCTTACCTTTCCAACCTCGTTTGCCAGTGCGATGCTGCGCCAAATTTCTGCAGACCCCAGAAAGAAGCCGCGCCTCCGAGCTGGGCAGCGAACAGGGCTGCGCGAGCGCGTTCTAGCGTGCACCTTCGATAGCACCATAGGGATCCGCGACCTCAGGATTCCACTTAGCGACCTAGTGCACCTCAGGCCCGGAAGTGTCCTGAACTTGCGGTGTCCGGTCAAGAACCCGGCGTCACTCATTTTGGGGGACCGTGAGTTTTTTGAGGCCGTACCGGTGCGCAGCGGTAAGCAGCGCGCCGCACAGTTGTTGCGGCCGATCGCCTGATCTAGTCACCCGGTTCACTCACTTGAATTGCCCGTCCTAGTGCGAAGGCGGCGGATTTTGCTGGCTCTCTGTCGCCGATTCGTCCTTCGTCGTGTAGCCAACAATGACCGAGATTCTTCGGTTGCAAGGGTCTTCGGGGTGCTTCGGATCTCGAAGGGTCTGGTCGGCAAATCCTCTCACCTGGGTGACCTGGTCTACGCGCACTCCGCTGGCCTGCATGAGTTGCCGAGAGGCGTTGGCCCGGTCGGTGGACAGCTCCCAATTGCTGTAGTTACCTCCGCGCGTGAATGGCCGCGAGTCGGTATGCCCTTCGATAAAGATCTTGTTGGGCAGTTGGCCCAACTCTCCCGCCAGCATGCTGAGCATCTCACGGCCGTTCGGAGTCGGTCGCGAACTGCCACTGTCGAAAAACGTGCCTGACTCCGACTCGGTCAGTTCGATCCTCAAGCCTTCGCTGGTGATCGTCATCTCGATGTGGTTTTTGAGGGTGTCGAAGTTGGGGATTTGACGAGCGGCTTTCTCCAATTCTTCCTTGAGTTTGGGCATGTCGTCTTTGGTCAAGCTAAAGTTCTGGCCGGAGCCGGTTTGCCCGCTCCCGACTCGTTTCGAAGTGCCGGTGGGATCTTTGAAGTACCCTCCAACGGCCACCTGGATTTGCTTGCTACTGTTCATCAGCCAGAGCACGATGAACAACGCCATCATGGCCGTCACGAAGTCTGCGTAGGCAACCTTCCATGCACCTCCGTGCGGATGGGCTCCGCCTTGCTTGCGCTTCAATACGATGACTGGACGAGTTTCCGGCATAACACAGCTCTATTCGCTGACGGCCGTTTGTGCTGGTTCCGCTTCACTGCCTGCGGTAGTACTGCTGCGGTTCTTGCAGGCTTGCTCCACCTGAAGAAATGACGGGCGAACATGTGTGGGCACGGCTCTACGCGCGGTCTCGACCGCCATGATGGGAGGCGTTCCTTTGATGTACGCGACAAGGGCGACGCGGAGAACATGGTAGTAGGCCCGTTCTTCTTCCGCCAATTTCGCAAGGTTGCTAGCCAACGGACCGACGAATCCATAGCAAAGTAAGATTCCGAGGAAAGTGCCTACCAACGCAGCTGCCACTTTCTCGCCAATCTGTTCTGGTGGGCCGCCTAGCGAACCCATCGTAATCACGACTCCCAGCACTGCGGCGACGATTCCCAGTCCGGGCATTGATTCAGCCATTGTAGTCAGTGCCCCAATCGAATCGTGGGCTGCCTGGTGGTGAACTTCCATGTCGAGTTCCATCATTTGATCCACGTCAAACGGATCCAAGTTCCCGGTAACGGCCATACGCAGGGTGTCACATACGAAATCTCTCGCGTGGTGATCATTCAAGAACTGTGGATACTTCTTCAGGATTTCACTTTTTTCCGGCTCCTCGATGTCGGGTTCTAACGCTACGAGCCCGTCTTTGCGGGCTTTGTTGATCAGTTCGAAGATCATTTTGAGCGAATCGACGTAACGTGACTGGTCGAACTTGGAACCCGAAATGATTCCTGAAAATGATTGGACGATTCGTTTAAGAATTCTCGGAGGGTTGGCGATCAGGAGCGTGCCCATTGCTGCCCCGCCGATAATGAGCAGTTCTGCTGGCTGCAGGAGCACCCGAATGTGTCCGTGCTCCATCAGATAACCGCCAACCACCGCGCCAATTACGACCAGAATTCCGATTAGGGCAAACATTGTCGAGGAGCCCTCTCTTGCAACGATATGGAAGGGTGTTGCGGCTTCGGACTGCTAAGAGTTCGGTCCAGCGCAAACGATCGCAGCATTGGCATAATGCACCGCGAAGTCTTTCATCGGCACAAGTAGTGTGAAAATTGCGCCAGCTCGGACAAGAAGTTGTAGCAGTCGACTTATTTGGAACCTTTTCTGACTGCTTCCGCGTTCTACAGGCCGGCAGGAAGGGCTGTCCATTCCGCTGGAGTCTTCGGCGCCGGAGTTCCCCGGGAAGTAATTACCAGGTCGACCCGGCGGTTCATCCCCCGTCCTTCGGCAGTCTGATTGGAGGCGGCCGGACGATACGGCCCGTAGCCGGCGGCGGAAATCTTGAGCGGATCAAGATGATAGTTTTCCACCAGAAGAGTTATCACCTCGGTGGCGCGCGCCGTGGAGAGCTCCCAGTTCGATTGGAACGCCGAGGTATGGATAGGAACGTCGTCGGTATGTCCCTCAACGCGAATATCGAACCCATGTGTATTGAGAACCCCGGCAATACGAGCCAGCTTGGGGATGGCACTCGGAAGCAGCCGTGCCTGTCCGCTGTTGAAGAATCCTACTTCGCGCAAGCTTAAAACCAGTCCCTCGGGTGTAACCCGCATCTCGATTTCATGTTGCTTGATTTCGTTGCCTAAGATGCTTTCCAGTTCCCTTTGCAGATCATAGGCATCGCCCAGACCGACGCCCGCCGCGGTGTTGTTCACCGGAATCCCAGCAGTTGGAGTGGATGGCGGTGTTGCGCACTTCGCACCGTTCTTTGCTTCTGTCGGCGCAGCTGACGGTGTGTTGGCGAAGACTCCCATCTGCTGGAAGGCCCCTTGAATGGCAGCAGAAAGCTCTACGACTTTTTTCTTGTCCATTTCGGCGGAAGCGTAGAGTACGACAAAAAACGCAAATAACAATGTGATGAAATCGGCGTACGACACGAGCCATCGCTCGTGGTTGACGTGCGCGCTGCCTACCTTGCGACGGTTCATACTCGGACCTCAGAACGAATTCCGTCTCTATTTTGTCGGTCTTGTTCCCGGAGGTAGCCGAACAGCTTGCCTTCCAAGACGTGAGGATTCATCCCCTCAAGTATCGAAACCACTCCTTCAAGAGTCATCTCTCGCAAAACCTGCTGCTGGCGGAGGCGAATCCTGAGTTTGCCGGCGCACGGGAGGAAGAGCAGATTCGCCGCACCCACGCCGTAAATCGTCGCCACGAAAGCCACTGCGATGCCTCTCCCGACTTCATCCATGTTCGCCAAGTGTTGCATCACCTGAATCAGCCCGAGAACTGCGCCAATAATTCCGATGGTCGGAGCGAACCCGCCTGCCGACTCAAAGACCCGTGCGGTCAGCTCTTCCTCTTCTGCCTGAGCATTGAGTTCCGATTCCATCATTTTTCGCAGTTCCTCGGGTTCTGTACCATCAACCGCCAACATCAGGCTCCGTTTCAAGAACGGATCCTGGATCGTCTCCAGCTCCTCATCGAGAGAGACGATTCCAGCTCTTCGCGCCTGGTGGGCATAAGTGACAAGTTGATGAATGGTATCGAGCGATTTTGCATTCCCCTCACGGAACACGTTGCGCAATTGCCTGGCTGCCGCAAGAATGACCGAGAGCGGGAACTGCAGCATGACGGCGCCTATAGTTCCGCCAAATACAATGATGGCCGCCGTTGGCTGTAGGATCTGAGAGACTCGTCCACCCTCGAGTAGTAAGCCAAGGGTGATACCTCCGATCGCCAGAGTGATTCCGCCAACGCTGCTCTTATCCAACTCAAGTCCCCTCTCTCTACAGCGTTCGTCCCGGTTCGGGAATTCCCTCAGGTTTCGGATATGGCCCGCGAGGTGTCGCAGTGGACTCCAGGTAAAGACCCAAGGCGGGGCATGCGAGTCCCTGCATCACCGACCGTCGGAACTGAACAATCAGGTCGATGATCTGCTCGACGCTTTCCGCGACGACCACTTTCTCGCCTGTGCTCAACGTGATCACGGTATCAGGTGCAGTTTCGATGAATTTGATTAAGTCGGCGTTCATTGCCAACGAAGTCTTGTTGATGCGAGTCAGTCTTATCACTGGGCTGTCCTTGCGGCGAAAGTGAGGCGCTTCTACAAAAGTGCCTGCTTTACGACATCGGCAGACAGGCTGGAAGCATGAAAGCTGAGCCGCTGCGTCACCTAAAGGCCCTCGAATTCACGGAATCACCTTTATCGCAACTACTGCTGGCCCCACGAAGCTGATGAAGTTCCACAAACTGCCGATAAACTCCTCGATTCGAAAAACCACCTGCTCCACGCAGCGGTTATGTAGCGAAATGCAACGCGTATGCTGGCGGGCGGAATCAATTTGCAAGGAGTTATTCCATGGCACTGAGCATTCTGAACAACATCACGTCCCTGGTAGCGCAAAACCAATTGAACGTAACCCAGAGTTCGCTGCAGAAAACCCTGCTGCAACTGTCGTCGGGCTCTCGGATCAATTCCGGCGCTGACGATGCGGCGGGCCTGGCGATCGCTGATGGTCTGAACGCTAACGTTACCGCGCTGACCCAGTCCGCGCGAAATGCTACTGACGGTGTAAGTCTGCTGCAGGTCGCCGATGGCGCCATGTCGCAGGTCACTACTCTCCTGAATCGCGCTGTCACCCTGGCCACGGAGTCCGCGACCGGCACGGTGAACGACACCCAGCGCGTGGCGTTGAACGCGGAGTTTACCTCGATCAAGTCAGAAATCGATCGCATCGGCAGCAACACCCTCTATAACGGGAGCCAGGTATTTGGCGGCGGAGCGGCGGGCCTCGACAAGAACAACTGGGCCAGCGCCACTGCCGGCCTGACGACGGCGTCGGCGATGAATACCGGAGACACCATTACCCTGACGGACTCCGACACTGGCAAATCCCAGACCTATACCGCGGTCGCCGGCGACACCGTCGCCACCATGCTCGCAGCGTTCAACAGCTCGACCAACGTCAACGTGACTGCTGGCCTGAATGCTAACGGGAATGTGGTTTTCACCGACAAGAACGGCAACGGAAGCATCTTCGTCACGGATACGAGTACAACTCTCGGAGCAGTTTCAGAAGAGGCAACGGCAGCCAGTAATACTGTCTACTTGAGCGATGGCACGGGCGCCGGCAGCAGCCCAATTACAGTAACCATCGGCACGTTGTCAGCTGCGAGCGTGGGATTTACCGGAACGCCAGTTGACCTTACGACAACCGACCTGAGCACTGCGGCCGATGCCCAGACCGCTCTCTCCGCAGTTACCTCTGCCATTTCCAATGTTGCTGCCGACCGCGGCAATCTGGGTGCGGTGTCGAACCGTTTGCAGAGTGCTTCTACCGTAATCAACACCCAGATTCAAAACCTGTCCAGCGCCGAAAATGGGATCACGGCGGCTGACATTGGCCAGGACGTCTCCGACATGGCCAAGTACACGATCCTGCAGCAGACCGGTATCGCCGCCCTGCAGCAATCGAACCAGATGCAGCAGTCTGTGCTTAAGTTGTTGCAATAGACTCAGTGGATGGGGGAGTCGCGGGATTCCTCCATCCTGTTTTTCGGTCGAATAGTTCGGACCCAGCCCGAAGCCGATCGATACGGACTTAAGGCCTCCAGATTTCCTGGGTACCTTTTAGCGGGGCGGGCGAATCGCCGCGTCCGGTGTCCTCGAACTAAATTGAAGGGTAGTCACCAGCCATGAGTTCATTGCCCACCGTTAACCTGAACGCTTTGTTCTCCGCTACCGGCTCCACGTCGTCAGGCATCGATGTGGCTGGCGCGGTGAGCCAGATCCTGGCTGCGGACCGCGCCCCGGAACAGCAATGGCAATCGCAGCAACAGACGATTGCCCAGCAAACGGCCGCACTCAATCAATTGAACAGCAATGCTTCCTCTCTAGTTGATAGCCTCAGCGCACTGCAAGACCCGCTGGGGGCTCTCGCGGCACAGGACACGACCTCGACCCAGCCAAGCCTGGTAACCGCGACAGCGGGCGGGACGGCGGCCACGGGAAATCATGTCATCGTCGTGCAGAACCTCGCCGCTACAGCGTCCTGGTACTCCAGCGCTGTAGCCAACAGCAGCACGTCCTTCGCCGCCGGCAGCTATGACTTGACGGTAGGTGTGGGCAGTTCGCAGACGACGAACACGATCTCGATTGGAAACGGGATCAATACGCCGAACCAACTGGCAAGCTACATCAATGGACTTAAACTAGGTGTGACCGCCAACGTGGTTACTGATTCCACAGGGGCTCGGGTCGCATTGGTCAGCAACAGCTCAGGCAGCGCCAGCGATTTTAGTCTCAGCCCTGATTCGGGTAGTTCGTCGAGTTTCTTTACACGGGCGGCAACCGGGACCGACGCATCCCTTACCGTTGACGGAATTCCAATTACCAGTGCAACCAATACAGTGACCGGCGCCATCAACGGAGTGACCTTGTTGCTTAACGGTCAGGCACCCGGTACCGAAGTGGGCATATCAGTAGGGCCAGATGTGTCGCAGGCCTCGCAGGCCATTAACAGTTTTGTCTCTGCCTACAACAGCTTGGTTTCCCAAGTGAATAGCCAGTTCGCTTACGACTCGACCAACCAGACTTCGGGGCCTCTCGCCAGCGATAGCACAGTGCGTATGTTTCAAAGCGAGTTGCTGGCTGCGCCCAGCTACTCATCCAGCGGGAGCGTCATCGCCACCTTGGGGAACCTGGGCATCAGCATGAACGACGACGGCACCCTCACGGTCGACAGTTCCACCCTCAGCAGCGCGATTGAGAACAACCCCGGCGCAGTGCAGTCGTTCTTTCAAGGTACTTCGTCCAACGGGTTCGCCGCCAATCTGACAAACGCGTTGAACACTTTCGCCGATCCCTCCGATGGGGCTTTTACTGTGGACCTCAAGAGTCTCGGCGACGAGAACACCGACCTGCAGAACCAGATCGACGACCTCGAAACCTACCTCTCCGGTGTACAAACGACATTGACGAATGAATACAACCAGGCCGACATCGCACTGCAGGAGCTCCCCATGCAGGAACAACAGATCAACGCCATGCTTGGAAACAACACCAATTCTAACGGGAGCAACAGCTGATGAATGTTAGCCAATCCGAGCTTAGCTATCGGCGGGCCGCCGTGCAGGCAGCCACCAGTGCGGGTCTGGTGGTCATTCTCTACGATATGCTGATCAACGACTTAAGACAGGCGATCGCGGCAATGCGCGCGGGAAGCATTCAAGACCGTTCCGATCGGCTCAATCATGCGTTTGCAGTGTTAGGGTTACTCGAAGGGTCGCTTGATCGGGACAAAGAAGCGCCGGCTGCGGAAAATCTGTCTCGGTTCTATGCTCATCTGCGCGGCCAGCTGCTTGCAGCGCAATTCCAATCTAACGAACAGCTCCTGGAACGGCAGATAACTCTGATTCTTGATGTTCAGCAAGCATGGCGGCTGGCCGATCTTCGTGCATCATCAGCAGACGAACGCGACCTGGGTGTCCAGATCAACCCTTGCGTCGCCCATCCTGCCGCGTTCGAAACCGGCGACGGCACGGGGTGGTGCGCCTGATTCATATCAACAAGGGCGGTTCGGCTGCGACCGGACGCACTTCTGCTCTCCCGGTTTTCACCTCTCTCGGCTAACTCAGATAATTGAGAAGTGATTCAGGCAGGACCTTTGCTGCCGCTTCCAAAGCCGCCTGCGTCGCGATCTGCGCCTGGCTGAGGTTCGTGGCGGCTGCGGCCATATCGACTCCGGCCATCGAGGTTTCCTGTGCCTTGAGGCTCACCGTTTCATTCTGTAAGAACGACTCTTGCGCGTTGATCTGGTTGCTGACGTTGCCATAGAAAGTGCGTTCCTGGGTTACATAGTCCAGAGCGGAACGTAACTGGTTGGTGGCCG
Organism: uncultured Acidobacteriaceae bacterium; assembly: GCA_963749635.1. GTDB lineage: Bacteria > Acidobacteriota > Terriglobia > Terriglobales > Acidobacteriaceae > DASRAA01. The sequence goes on along the minus strand of CAVVNW010000022.1, from coordinate 9,633 downwards.
TACCGATCGCGGTTGTATCGCCTCCCTGCAAGGAAGTTACCAGCTGTTGCAGGGAGTCGAGCAGATCGGCTCCAGGGTGCTGGAACAGCTGGTCGCCAGGAACGTTGACGGGAACTTCATAACCGTCCCCTATGGCCACTGAATTCACACCGTCGTTCCCGTTGTATTGATAACCCGACGGGGAAGTAGTGTCGGTTGTAAAAGGAACCGTGGTGGTGGCGGTGCCTCCGAACAGGTGAATGCCACCGTAGGACGTGTTGGCCAGCGAAACCACGCTGCTCAGAGTCCCCGCAACCTGATTGGCTAGAGTTTGCCGGTCGGCGTCGGACATCGTTCCATTAGCCCCTTCGACCCCGACGCTAATCGCCTGGTTGACGTTCGAGACTACCGAACTCAAGGCCGAATCGGCCGTTTGCACCATATCGAGAACGGTGTTTCCGTTCTGGGTGTATTGATCCACAGCGTCGGAACGGCTCTGATTCTGAACCAGTGCGGCCGCGGTGGCCGGATCGTCCGAGGGCTGGTTGACCCGCTTGCCCGTCGAGATCTGCTGCAGGGCGGCATTCTGGGCTTCTTGGGCCTGAGAGATTGCCGCCAGCACGTCTGGAACCATGTTGGGATTGACTCGCATATTCGTCAGTATCCTGAACTGGTCGCACCCATATTCAATGCGACCTGATTCAATTGGTCGATAGTGCTGATAACGTGCGCCGCTGCCTCGAATGCCTGCTGGTAGCGGATCAGGTTCACCGACTCTTCATTGATGGAAACACCGGAAAGGGACGATTGCTGGTCCGTAAGCTGGGTCAGGCTCGTGCTACTGGCATCAGACTCCGCTTGTGCATTGGCGGCCACGGCGCCTACTTGATACACGATGCTGGAGTAACTGTCGGTTGGATCCTGCCCGGACGGAAGCGCGGCCGTTTGTACTCCTAACAATTCGGCGACGTTTCCATTTCCGCCGGCAGATCCGTCCGAGCTGAGCGCAATTGCGGAAGGGTCAGTGACTGTCACGTTGATTTGCGCTGCCGCTCCCCCGACCGAGCTTATTGGTGCAAAGAAGTTTCCGCCGGCATTGCCATTCAAATCGGTCCCCTGGCTGTGTGCGCCGTTAAAGCTGGTGGTGAACTGGCTGGCCAGCGTGTCGAGTTGATTGAGGATTCCGGGAATTACCTGGTCTCTTACGTTGAGCGTTCCCCCCAGAGTGCCACCGGCCAACAAACCCGTTATGTCTTGGCCCTGCGACGTCACGTGCTGGCTACCGTCGGTTCCGATTGCCGACTGCAAAGCGAAAGCCTGATTTCCCACAACCAGCGGGGCACCATTTGCGGTTGTAACCGTGATCCCACTCTCAGTCTGGGTCACGGAGACTCCGGTGAGCTGCGACAGCTGGCGGACCAGTCCGGTTTGCTCGTCCTGCACCGCGCCTCCGTCTTGTCCAGACTCCTGCAGCCCAACCAACTTGGGGTTGAGGGCCGCGATTTGCTGGGAAAGTTCATTAATGCTGTTCACGCTCTGCGTGACCGTCGCATTCAGTCCATTTTGGATCTCGGTAAGTCCCGATACAGCGGTGTGGAATGAGGTGGCCAGGCTCTGGCCAGCTGAGATCATTCCGGTGCGCAACGACAGGTTGGCCGGGTCGGCAGACAGTTTCGAAATGCTGGTGAAGAACGCAGACATTTGAGTGCCGATGTCCTGCGCCGACGTGGTGAACAACGGCTGAATCTGTTGAGTGGCGCTCGTCTGTGTGTCTGCGCTGAACTGCTGCGAAGTTTCTTCCTGAATCCGCAAATCCAATAGTTGGTTTCTGACGCTCTGATACTTTTCCAGTTCCACGCCGTTGCCATATTGAAGCGAACCATCAGAGGTCGGCTCATTTTCGACCAGTACGGGCACCTGTCGCGAGTAATCGGGAGTATTGGCGTTGGCGATGTTGTTGGTCGTCGCGTCCATGGCGCCTTGTTGTGCGACCAGCGCATGCATGGCCGTCATTAAGGTTGAGGTAAGGCTCGCCATTCGGATCAGATCTCCGTGCGCCAGGTGTGGCGGCCGGAGTGCATAGGGTCAACCGCCCCAAAGCCGTCCAGACAGCTATCGCAAAGTTTGATGTACATCGCTAGTGATCGACGCGAACGCCGCAGCAACGCCGCGTACACACGATTCAATGCTGCAAGCTGGCGATGCCCTTGATCGACGCGACGGCGTAGTTGCTCCTCTTTCTCACCGGAGCAAATCGATGGCTGGTCGCCGGCCGAAGTGGCCGTAAGACTCAGCGCAAATTCCAACCCTGCGCAGAGTTCTTTTTGCAGTTCCACTTGCAGCTTGAATTCCGTCAGACGATTGCCGCCGAGGGCCGTAATTCCCGCCTGCACAGACCGGCTAAGTGACTGCACAGCGGCCAGATGGTCGCTGAGGCGGGATATGCTATCGGGCGAGCCGGGGACAGAAGTCATAAAATTTTAGGATCGGAGCAGTCGCCTCTGGCGACCTTACTCACTTTGCTCCTTCAGCATCGAAGCGGCGATCTGATTCGCAGTGATTGAGTAGCTCCCGTTTCCCACCGACGCCCGCAAGGCATCAACTCTGTCCTGGCGCACTTTGGGTGTCTGCATCGCCCGGGTCACTAGTGCGCCAACTGCGGAAACGTCACTGGAAAGCGTAGCGCGAACGGCTTGGCTGTCAGCGGAACTCCAGCCCGCGCCGCCCTTCTTCACTTGCGGTGCGTTCTGATCAGTAGAGATCCCGACACCAGCGGATCGAATCGAATCGATATTCATGATTTGCAAGCCCTTCCTCGGCCCATCTCTTTATCGGCAGATCCGTGCGTTTGATTAGTCATTTTGCATATCTTTCTTGCGGCTGCGGCGCCGGCGAATTTATCGCGCCTGGGACCTCCCGGAAATTCACTCCTGCCGGCTGCGGTGCACTGGGTACCTCACCGTCGAGCCGATGCAATTGCCGACTAATCAGCGACGCCAAGCCGATGCCTCCGGACTTGGTGATGGCAGTCGCCAGCGATTGCATGCCCAATCCTTGAAGCTGAGACCGCGCCGGATCGTTATCGTCATCATCGTCTCCGCCGGGGGCGTTTCCCAATGATTGTTGTGCTTCTTCCAACCAATGTCCGAGCAAGATGGACTCGAAGTCCTTGGCTGCCTTTTCGATCTTTCCCGGGCCCTGCAGTCCTTGCTGTGTGCTCATGCTCGACAGCAGTTGCGATTGCCGAGCCAGCCCGAGTGCGTTCTCTGGCAATGCCACCGATCCCAACGTCAAGTCGGTCATTTAGATGACCTCCAGTTCGGCTGCCAGTCCCCCGGCCGCTTTGATCGCCTCGAGGATAGCGACAATTTCGTGCGAGTTGGCGTCGAGCGCATGCAGTCCGGCGATCAGTTCCTCCACATTCGCACCATCACTCAGGCGAATACTGCGAGTGGGCTCCTGGTTCACCTGCAGGTTCGTTTCCGGAGTTGTTGTCGTCTTCCCGTTCGAAAATGGTGCCGGCTGTGACACCGAGTACGATGTCGTGATCTCGATCGAAAGGCTCCCATGAATCACCGAAACGGGAGATAGCTTTACTTCGCCGCCCATCACGATCGTCCCCGTCCGTTCATTGATGACCACCTTGGCGCGCGGACGGTAGAAAACTGAAAGATTTTGCACTCGCGCAACCAGTGCGGTCACCGACGGCGCCATAGCGGCGGCCACGCTGACATCGATTCGGCGGCTGTCGACGGCTCGGGCGACTTCTTTACTGAACTCCCGATTAATCGCCGCCGCAACTTCACAGGCCTCGGTGAAATCTGGGTCGCGCAGCATGAAAGAAACGGTCGCCATGTGATTGAGATCGATCGCGGTGTCGCGCTCGATGATCGCACCGTTCGGGATGCGGCCCACGTTTGGATAGTTGAGCACCTTCACATTGCCGCCGCGACCAGCCGTATAGCCCCCGAGAGTGACCGACCCCTGCGCATTGGCGTACACCAATCCATCCGGTCCAAGCAGCCCGGTAAGCAACAGCACCCCTCCTTCGAGGCTCTTGGCATCGCCGATCGACGACACAGTGACATCTAGGTTCATGCCCGGACGGGCAAACTGTGGCAGCGACGTGGTCACAAATACGGCGGCAACATTAGTGATTCGGATCGTGGATGGCGCGATGACCAAGCCCATGCGCTTCATCGCATTGGCCAGGGTTTGGGTCGTAAACTGCGTCTGGCTGCGGTCGCCCGTTCCGTTAAGTCCTACGACCACGCCATATCCTATAAGTTGGTTGTCGCGCACTCCCGCAATGGTGGTGATGTCACGCACCATTACCTGCCGCACTGAATCTGACGCGACCGCCGTCACGCTCGCCAACCACAGCACGGCTGAGCCAGCGATTGTGAGCAGCGGTGAATAGCGTTGACGCATGAATCGGCAGGGCATGGAATTCAGAATCCAAACAACCACAAAATGGCGCGTGTTATTGGGTTAGGCGGTCGGGTGCTGTCTGAGATGATCCCCTTGCCCTTCATTTCAATTTGCAGGCTCCCCATTGCGGTCGACAGTACCGCGTTGTTCGCCGTGATATCGGCAGGCTGCACCACACCGCGGACAATTATGGTCTCGTGCTGGTTGTTCATGTACACCTGCCGCTGCGCCTCCACCACCAGGTTCCCGTTGGGCAACACGGCAATTACCCGTCCGGTCAGAGTGGTCGTGAGTTGAGAATCGGCCTCCGCCTGTCCTTTTCCTTGCAGTTGTGTCGAGGAATTTGCAGCCAACAGCGGATTCAGATTTTTCGTGCTGAGCTGGGCCACCAGTCCGGTGATCCCAGACTGCGTTGCCAAGGAACGCTGGCTGGTGAGGTTGCCGTTCGATTGGGCCGAGGTCTGCAGCGCCACGACGATCGTGATGGTGTCGTTCAGGCCCCTGGCTCTGATATCGGCTGAGAGGTTGCCCAGCGGGGCACTGGGCGACCACAGGCTGCCTAGCGTGTGCATCACGGGCTGGGTGTCCGGCTGCTGTCCGAGGTTGGCAATATACGCTTTCCGGAGTTCCTCTGGAGTTGGCTTGTTCTTAGCCGTTGCGATGAGCGCACAACCGGCCAGCACCGCGAGCAGAAGCACGGAAATCCGGAATGCCGGAGTAGTTGCCATCGCTTAGAGTTGGCCTTTCAGCAATTTTTCACCGACTACCTCCGCCACATAAATTCTCTTGTGGTCCGTGCTTCGCGCCCGGACGGTCTTGCCCGCGCTTCCATTTTCCAGGCACACGACCGGCAGTCGAACGCGAAGGTGTTCCCGCTCGATAACTAGGGTGGCGGGTTCGCCGTTATGCACCAGCCAAGGCCCATGCTGCGGGATAGGCCGCGCAATTGCGTGGGATCCCGATGAACTCCAACGGGAGATTGCAGTTTCGGATTCCACCGCAGAGGGCCAGTTCACTAGCACATAAAAAGGAAGACAATCCTCGTGCTGTGTGCAACGCAGCCTTACTTTTGCGCTCCCTGTGTGCCAAGGATCGACCGACATCACCTCCAATAGTGGCTGAGCTCGCATAGACCGAACTGACGTCAGCAGTTCTACCTGGTCCTGCAATACCCGGAAATCGTTCCGTGACAGCGCGGCTGCGATGTCTTGCGAGCTCAGAAGAACAGACTGCGGTGGTGCCACGGCGAACGTTCCGACACCGGCCAGCAAACTCGCGATCCATAGCCGAACCAACCAGTTCTTCATGAGCTGTGTACCTGCCTACTGACTCAGCTGATTGAGTTCCTGAAACATCTGGTCAGCCGCATGGACCACCTTGGAATTCGATTCGTAGGCGCGTTGGGCCAGGATCATATCGATGAATTCGTCCACCACATTCACGTTCGCCTGCTCGACGGAGCCTTGCTGTAGAGTCCCCAATCCTTCCGTTCCCCCGGGGGTGGCTACAATCGGATCGCCCGAGGCGGTGGTCGCGAGAAAGAGATTGTTCCCTACGCTGTTCAAGCCTCCGGGATTGGCAAACATCGCGAGCTGGATGTTTCCGATTTGCTGCGCCTGGGTCTGGCCAGATTGGGTAACCGATACACTGCCGTCCGATCCGATAGTGACGCTTAGAGCATTGGAGGGAACCGTGATCGCGGGATCCAGAGGGTTTCCGTCACTGGTAACAACGTTTCCCTGCGCATCCATATGGAATGATCCTGAGCGGGTGTAGGCGGTCTCGCCGCTCGGAAGTTTGACCTGGAAAAACCCTTGTCCCTGGATGGCCAGATCCAGCGGATTGCCCGTACTGGTGAAATCTCCCTGGGTCTGCAGAATCTCGCTGGCCGAGGGCCGTGTCCCCAATCCGACTTGCAGTCCCGCGGCCATCGTGGTCGATTGGGTTGCCGCAGAGCCTGGCATGACATTGTTCTGATACATCAAGTCCGCGAATTGCATCCGCCGCTTGCGAAATCCAGCGGTGCTGGCATTGGCCAGGTTGTTGGCGATGTTATCCAGATTGAGCTGCTGAGCCACCATCCCGCTCGCGGCGGTAAACAAAGCCCGAAACATATTGCTGCTCCTTTACGAATTGACTCGCGGCAACTCCTGGGTCGCGGTCTTGTTCATCTCGGAGTTGAACAGCGCCAAGGCGCGCTGCATCATCTCCGCCTCACGTTGTACCGTGATGAGTTCGACCACGCTAGACACGGCGTTGACGTTCGAGCTCTCCAGGGCCCCTTGCCGCACGGTCGATGATTGGCCTGTCGATGGGCTGCCGTCGGGCGCAGAATAGTAACTCTGCCCCTGGCTCTGCAGCGGCGTTCCTGGTTCGAACTCCACCAGCTTCAGCTTGCCGGCGATAGCGCCATTCACCGAAATCGTACCGTCAGGACTCACCGTGAACGGTCCATCGAAAATTGTGACTGGCCCGTTCTCCCCCAGGACCGGATCTCCCGCGGCTGTCACCAGTTGGTTGTCCCGTGAAACCTGGAAGCCTCCATCGCGCGTATATACCTCACCGTTACCTGTCTTTACGACAAAGAAACCCGGTCCCTCAATGGCCAGATCATGGTCATTGCCGGTGCGTTGCAGGGTCCCTTGGGAAGAATCAAGCCGCGTGCCGCCCAGCACTCCGTAATCGTTAAGAGCCTGGTTCAACGGAGAGCCCGAGCTTCCGTTCATGCCCGCCAGCACCGACTGAAAGACGTTGTGCTGGCTGCGGTAGCCTGACGTGCTGAGGTTAGCCAGGTTGTCTGCCACTGTCTCGAGTGCCTGCATTCGCGACATCAGGGCCGTGCAGGCTGCGTAATACCCGCTGTCCATGACATTTCCTCACTAGGTGTCATGCACGAAGCATGCCAAGGGTCGGGGGCCGGAGACCAAGCGAAAGCGCGAGTCCTAGGTCATGAATGGGGCGAAGAATGGGAAGGCGATGAGAAAGGGGCCTATTTGCAGGTGAGTCGGGCAGGAATATTGCGAGTGCTCTAAGGCTACCCAAATGTGATGTTTTCGCGCCGGAAGTGTCTCAATGAGCACCTCCCTATTGCGTTTCGACCGGGACCTTACATTGGCAAGTGAGCTTGCTCCTTGTTTTGAACAAGTTGACGTCCTATGATGTTTTGGCATTCCCACTAGCAATTTTGCAAGTTACGTTTCGGCAGGGCGCGGCAGTAGCCTTGTGCCCATGCTGACAGTGTGATTGCAGATCACTATCGAGGAGAGGTTATGAAATCCAAGTCAATCATTGCAGTTCTATTCCTGTTCTTTATTTCCCTGCTATTGCTGACCCAGCCGGGCTGTGAAAGCAAGCCGGCAGCTGATGGCCAGAAGGCTCCCGGCACGGAGCAAGCTATAGCCGATGCGACTGACGTTTACATCTATGGATATTCCTTGGTCACAATGGACATGACACGCCGGCAGATGACCAATATCGCCGCCCCCGATGCCGGTCATGCGCCGATGGGTCAGCTCGTCAGGATGCGTACCTATCCTGCCGTTGACTACCACGCTGTAACCGCCCCCAACGCCGACACGCTTTACACGACGGCGTGGATTGACGTGTCCCAGGAGCCCTGGATCTTCAGCGTCCCCGACATGGGAGACCGCTATTACCTGTTGCCCATGCTGAGCGGCTGGACGGACGTCTTCCAGGTTCCGGGCAAGCGCACCACCGGCGGCAAGGCGCAGAAGTATGCCATCACCGGCCCTGGATGGTCGGGCACGCTGCCGGAAGGCGTCACCGAATACAAGTCTCCGACTGGTCTGGTGTGGATCCTCGGCCGTATTTATTGCACCGGCACGCCTGCGGACTATGCTGCCGTACACGCGCTGCAGGACAAATTTTCGCTGGTTCCGTTCAGTTCCTACGGCAAGCCTTACACGCCGATTGCATCGCCAATCGATGCCAGCTTCGATATGAAGACCGGCGTTCGCGATCAAGTGGACGCTCTGAGCGTCAACGATTACTTCAATTACCTCGCTCGGCTGCTGAAGACAAACCCGCCCGCCGCCGCAGATGCGCCTATGGTCGAGAAGATGAAGGCCATCGGCCTGGAGCCTGGCAAGGATTTCGATCCCAGCAAGCTGGGCACATTCGACAAAGAACTGATCAAGGGCGTGCCCAAGCTGGCGCAGGTCAAGATCATGGAGTACTTCAAGAAAGCGGCTGAGCCGGTGAACGGCTGGACGTACCTCACAAAGGACATTGGAATCTACGGGACCAACTACATTCAGCGCGCGCTGGTAACCGCTATCGGTCTGGGAGCGAACCGTCCGCAGGACGCGATCTATCCGACCACGCAAAAGGATGCGGACGGCCACGAGTACGACGGCGCCTCGAAGAAGTACGTCATTCACTTCAACAAAGGCGAGATGCCGCCCGTCAATGGCTTCTGGTCCATCACCATGTATGACAAGGATTACTTCTTTGTGCCGAATCCGCTCAATCGCTATACCTTGAGCGCCCGCAACAAGTTCGTCGCCAATGCTGACGGCTCCGTTGACCTGTATTTCCAGGCCGACTCGCCGGGTAAAGCCAAAGAAGCGAACTGGCTGCCTGCGCCCAAAGCCCAGTTCATCCCGATGATGCGACTGTACTGGCCGAAGGACACGCCACCTTCAATCATCGACGGCACCTGGAAGCCGCCAGCCATCACCGAAGTCAAGTAGTTCAACAACAAGGGGGCAGCTCGCGAGGGCTGCCCCGTCCTTTCCTTAGGTCTTAATTTCTTAGGAGTTTGCCGTGTTCACACCGGAGCCGCGTCTTGGCCGCGGAAGCTACATTCTCGTCATTTTTTGTCCTGTCGCCGCACGCATGTTTACGGCACAGAGGCCGGACTCTGGCGGTGCAACAGCACCGGCTACCGCGAAACATGAGACTTTCAGATAGCGGAGGGTGGCTGGAAAGATGCCGACCCTGACATCGCCATCCTGCAGCAAGCCAAGGCCGAGTACGCCAAGCTCCCTGACCGACCGTTTCGAAAATTGACCAGGACTCCGTGCTGTCAGCGCGCCGCTTAGGGGCGCAGACGCCCTGTCAGAGTCAGTCGCAGCCTCACGATTGGCGACTGGACGTCGAAGAGAGTGGACTTAAGGGGCTCGTTCGGAGAGGTATTTTATGCTGTAAGTTGTCGATTCCAAAAGTATGGTGAGCGCGGTAGGAATCGAACCTACAACCTAC
>CAVVNW010000021.1:0-120893 GCA_963749635.1 uncultured Acidobacteriaceae bacterium | reverse complement strand
CTCGTCCCGCAGGAAGACACCAATCGCATATCGGGATTCGTGGTGAAGACGCGCCAGGGCGAACGGCTGCTGGCGATCAAGTCGGTCGAGTCGGTGAATGGCGGCGTGCGCGCCGATACCATGTCGGCGGATTGGACTCCGTACGCGAGCGGCGAAGGCATGCTGCTGCTGGAACGCGACCTGCTCGACCAGCAGATCATCGACGTGCATGGCCGCAAGGTAGTGCGGGTGAATGACGTCGATATCCACGAAGAAGTGGGCGACGAACACATTGTGCTGAAGCTGAGCGCGGTGGATGTGGGCGCGCGCGGCGCGGTGCGGCGGCTGCTGCGCGGAGTGGTTCCGGCGGCGGCGCTGCGGGCGATGATGGAGAAGATTCCGCCGCGGCTGATTCCGTGGGAGTTTGTGGACCTGATCGAGACGGACCCGGCGCGACGGGTGAAGCTGAAGATCTCGCTGGATCGGTTGGCGCAACTGCATCCGGCGGACATTGCCGACATTGTGGAGGAGCTGGCTCCGACGGAGCGCGAGGCGGTGTTCGAGACGCTGGATGAAGAAGTGGCGGCGCAGACGCTGGAAGAGATGGACCCGAAGATGCAGGTGTCGGTGCTGAGCTCGCTGGATTCGGACCGCGCGGCGGACATTGTGGAGGAGATGGATCCGGATGCGGCGGCGGATGTGCTGGGAGATATGGCTCCGGAGGCGTCGCAGGAAATTCTGACGGAGATGGAGCCGGAAGAGCGCGCGGAAGTCAGCGAGCTGATGACCTTCGAGGAAGACACGGCCGCGGGGCGCATGACGACGGAGTATATGGCGCTGAAGTCGGGGGCCAAGGTTTCGGATGCGATTGAGATGTTGCGCAACTTTGAAGGCGGCGTGGAGAGCGTGAGCACGATCTACATTATTGGCGAGCGGGAGAAGCTGCTGGGAACGGTTCCGCTGTCGAAGATGGTGCTGGCGACGCCGGAGACTCCGCTGATGCTGCTGAGTTCGCGGCATATGCATACGATCCATCCGGGGGCGGACGAGAAAGAGATTGCGGAACTGTTTGACAAGTACAACCTGCTGACCCTGCCGGTCATCGATGATGAAGGCGTGCTGACGGGCGTGATCACGGCGGATGACGTGATCAATATGCTGAGGGCGAAGCTGTAAGGGGATGGCGCCGGCTGAAGCCGGCTCGGGTTAAAAATAATCCGGTCTGGACGCTGGCCCTTCGACTGCGCTCAGGGCAGGCTCTGAAGGCCAGCTCTACCCAAGAAACCCGGGCTGAAGCCCGTCTTCTTCACGGACCGTAATTCGCCAGGCTAAAGCCTGGCGCTTCCACCTAAAGAAGCGGCTTGCGGCGCGGCTGAAGCCGGGCCCCTTCAAAGCCGCCCTACCGTGCGCTCGGCAGCGTTGGCGCAATTCAGCTGCGGGCAGTTATTCTGGACGGCTTCACCATCTCACCTCAAACTCCGGTGTCATGTCTGAAACTCGACGTCTGAAAATCTGGAGAGTGCGCCTGCTGATGTTCCTGGCCGTGATTGGGCCGGGATTCATCACGGCGAACGTCGATAACGACGCGGGAGGGATTTATACCTACTCGGCGGCGGGGGCGCAGTTTGGCTATCTGCTGCTGTGGGTGATGATTCCGATGACGGTTGCGCTGGTGGTGGTGCAGGAGATGTCGGCGCGCATGGGCGCGGTGACCGGCAAGGGCCTGAGCGACCTGATTCGCGAGGAGTATGGGTTCCGGATTACGTTTTTCATGATGCTGGGACTGATCATTACGAATTTTGGGAACGTGGTGGCGGAGTTTGCGGGCATTGCAAGCAGCCTGGAACTGTTTCATATTTCGCGGTACATCAGCGTGCCGGTGTCGGGGCTGGTGGTGTGGTTCATGGTGGTGAAGGGGACGTACAAGAGCGTCGAGAAAGTGTTTCTGGCGGCGTCGTTCTTCTATTTTGCGTACATCATTGCGGGGGTGCTGGCGGGGCCGAGCTGGAAAGAAGCGTTCGTGGCGACGTTCAAGCCTCCGCAGGGCGGGGCGTTTCATCAGTCGGGATATCTCTACATGGTGATCGGCGTGATTGGGACGACGATTGCGCCGTGGATGCAGTTCTATTTGCAGGCGTCGATTGTGGAGAAGGGAATTACTGCGCGAGAGTATAGGGCGTCGCGGTGGGACGTGATTGTCGGGTGCCTGTTCACGGACATCGTGGCGTGGTTCATCGTGGTGGCGTGCGCGGCGACGCTGTATGCGCACGGAGTGCGGCAGATTCGCGATGCGGCGGATGCGGCACAAGCGTTGCGTCCGCTGTCGAATGAGTTTGCGTACATTTTGTTTGCGGCGGGGCTGTTCAATGCGTCGATTTTTGCGGCGTCGATCCTGCCGATTTCGACGGCGTACACGGTGTGCGAAGGATTGGGGTTCGAATCGGGCGTGGACAAGAAGTTCGATGAGGCCAAGGTTTTCTACTGGCTGTACACGCTGTTGCTGATCGCCGGCGGGGCGGTGATTCTGATGCCGAATATTCCGCTGGTGAAGATCACCATACTTTCGCAGGTGGTGAATGGCATCGTGCTGCCGTTTGTGCTGATTTTCATGTTGCTGTTGGTGAACAAGAGCGAGTTGATGGGCAAACACGTGAATGGGACGTGGTTCAACTTCATCGCGTGGGCGACGACGATCATCATGATCGGGCTGACGATTGCGTGGTTTGTGACGGGTGGGAACAGTGGTTAGTGGCTATCGATTTCCCTCAGGGGCTGAAGCCCAACTTCGGAGATGGCACTAACGGCACGGCTGAAGCCGTGCCCCTTCAAAAACCCGGCTGACTAAAGGAGTTGGCCGGCGGCGAGCTGGCGGACGAGTTCTTTGTCGGCGTCGAGGAAATCGAGTTCAGGCAAGTCGCGGCGGTTGACCCAGCGCATGTCGCGGAAGATGCGGTTCTGCAATTCCTTTTCGTAGTGATTAACGACATAAAAATGCAGGTTCACGGAGTTGCCGTTGAGATAGGTGTGCAGGACCTGCGTGATCTCGCGGCCGATGTCGGCGAGGATGGCGAGTTCTTCGTCTAATTCGCGGCGCAGGGCTTGGGGAGGCGTTTCGCCAGGCTCGATCTTGCCGCCGGGGAACTCCCACTTGAGAGGCAGCGCCTGATGCTCGGTGCGCTGACAGCAGAGAATCTCATCGCCACGCACAATGAGAGCGGCCACTACTTGCTTGGTCAAAATGAATCCCTCGTGCTTTCGAGGCTTATTTGCCAGGACTAAGAGATATGTATCTCATGGGCTAAAGAGGCTGCTGAAAAGTCATTCTCGCATTTGGAAGCGCCCGCAGGGGCTAAAGCCCGAGACTTATTTTCAACACGTTCCGGCATGACTGAAGTCATGCCCTGATACGAATCTGTCGCGAAAATGACGGCATCCAGTAAATGCCATGTTCTACATAGCTCCAGACGGCACGGCTAAAGCCGTGCCCTTTCAAAGAATCATTCGAGAAAGCCAGTGGTTCTTTCCAGGTATCGGCCAACCAGGCTGGCGCAGTGCTCGACTAGTCGGCGGTCATCGTCAGTGAAGGCTGCGGGAATGTGGCTGTCGATATCGAGCTCTCCGACGACCTTCCCGTTCACGAAAACCGGAGCGACAATCTCGGATTTGGTTTCAATCGAACAGGAGAGATAGCGCGGGTCGGCGTTGACATCGTCGACGATCACGGTTTGTGCCGAAGAAACCGCAGCCCCACAGATTCCCTGGTGCAGCGGAATGCGTTTGTGCGGCGTTTCGGCCCCGACATAGGGACCAAGAACGAGCATAGGTTCCGCGCCGTTTTCGCCTTCGTCGAGCAGGTAGAAGCCGACCCAGTTGTAGTGTTTGAGCAGTTCCTGCAGGCGCTCGACGATCATCGTCATCAGGTGCTCAGCGTTCTCGGCGGAAGCGGCGAGGTTGGTGAGTTCGTCGGTCAGCGTCTGGTAACTCGTGGGCATGGGGTCATTTAATCACAGGTCGCCGATCTGGCGAATTCCGGGCGGGCGGGAGAATTGATCGGGGTGAAGCGCCCATGCGATAGCGTGCAGGCCGGCGATGAGGCTGGTGGCGGGAGTGTTGAGCAGTTCGTCATTGATACAGAAGACGCGGCGTTCGAGCACGGTGGGAAGATTGTTCCACCGGCGCTGTTCGACGATTTTCTCCAGCGGAACGCGATCGCCCGCACCACACCATGCCGCCAATAGGACATCGGGCTGAGCGGCGGCAATTGATTCGGCGGAGATCGTTTTCCCCGGCTCGCCGATGAGCTTGCCTCCTGCGGCTTCGATTAACTCAGCAACCCAGGGCTGCGAGGCGATGATTGGCTTGCCCCATTCTTCGCAGAAGACTCGCGGCTTGGCTGCGGCATTCTCGCACGCCGCGCGCACGTCGGCGATGGCAGATTGCATTTTGTTAACCACGAGATCGCCACGCTCCGGCACGCGCATGATTCCTGCGATGGCAGCGATGTCGGTGTAGATGTCCGCCAAAGTGCGAGGGGCGAGGCCGAGGAAGCGGATGCCGGCCTTCAGGATTTCGCCGACGGATTCCAGCTGATAAGGCACGGATGCGAGGACGAGGTCAGGTTTGACGGCGAGAATTTGCTCCGCTTGTGCGGTCCAAGAATCAGAGATGACGAGGCGGGAGCCGTCAGCAGCTTCGGGGCAGACGTCAGCGCAGTATTTGGTACAGGCGACCACGCGGTCGAGCAGACCGAGGTCGCGCAGGGTGAGCGTTGCGCTGGGTTGTAGACAGACCACGCGTTGGGGGGTGAAGGGCGAGGGCATCGAGCAAATCATAATATGAGGGTAAGCGTTGTTCGGATGAGGTTGGACAATGCGTTAACCTAGAAGTGCCCTGGCAAATCACTTGCTTGGGGGAGTTTAGATGTCCCTCGGGGGCTAAAGCCCGATGTCTACGATGCCCGCAACGGCACGGCTGAAGCCGTGCCCCTTCAAATCGCGCTGACGAAACCTTCTATGTATTCGCCGCAACTGATCGATCACTTTGAGCATCCGCGCAATGCGGGGGAACTTGCTGAGGCGGATGCGCGCGTGCGGGTGGAAAACCCGGCATGTGGCGACATCCTGGAACTGGCGGTTAAGGTGGATGGCAGCTGCATTCGTGAGATTCGCTTTCGCGCCAAGGGTTGCGTGCCGGCGATGGCGTGCGGCTCGTTGATCACCGAGCTTGCAAAGGGGAAAGACGTAGCTGAGGTGGTCGCGCTCACGAAAGAGACAGTGGTGCAGGAAATCGGCGGGTTGCCAGCGGCATCGGGACACGCAGCGCAGTTGGCGGTGGACGCAGTGAGGGCGGTGGTGGCGAAGGCGATCGCTCATGAGTAAGCGCCGCTTGAGGTTCGGAGTGGGGGCGCTGGTGCTGTTGTGTCCACTAGCGGGAGTAGCGCAGTACAACTGCGAACACGTGGCCAATCCTCCGAAGCTGCCTGTAATCCGGTCGAGTGGGCGGGTGAAGTCTTCAGGGGACCAGCTGAAGATTGTGCAATTAGCGGGGCTCGCCGACACCTGGAAGGATACGCGCCGCGAAATTGGCTCGGTTGCAGCGGGTACGACGGTCGAAGTGTTAGAAGATGCGATCATTGTCGATGCGCCTGACATCGTCCGAGTGACCGAGCCGATCGCGGAGTTGAACCTGAAGGAAGGCGACACCATCTTGCGCTTTGCGCGTCTAGAGGAAGGGCGAGCGGACTTGTGGGCGGGGGGCTGCTGGTACAAAGATGCGAATGGCGACTTCATCGTCGAGCCAGATGGCGGTGGTTGCGGAGGGTCGGGTTGCTCCGCAAGAGTAACCAAGATGGGAAGACAGACATGGTGGTTTCGTATCAAGCTGCCGAGCGGAAAAACGGGATGGACGCAGCGGCAGAACCTGGATCTGGCGGGAGGAGGATAGGGGGGTGATTTTCTGGAGGAAGGGAAAGCAGATCCCTCTCGGGCTGAAGCCCGTTCGGGATGACAAGACTAAATAAGGGCCCGGCACGGCACGACTGAAGTCGTGCCCTGATACAAAGCAATACGGCTGCGTTGCGGCAACTGTTCTCGACCGTTATCTCGTCTAAACGGTTTCCAATTCTTCTTCCAACAACTGCTTGTTGTAGAGCTCGGTGTAGTAGCCGTTGCGGTCGAGGAGTTCGTCGTGGGTGCCATACTCGACGATATTACCGTCGTGGAGGACGGCGATGCGGTCGGCATTGCGCACGGTGGAGACGCGGTGCGAGATGAAAATAGTGGTGCGGCCCTGCATGATCTCGCGCAGGTGGTTCAGGATGCGGTCTTCGGTCTGGGTGTCGACGCTGGAGAGCGCGTCGTCGAGGATGAGGATGCGAGGATTGCGGATCAGAGCGCGGGCGATGGCGGTGCGCTGTTTTTGTCCGCCGGATAGAGTGAGGCCGCGCTCGCCTACTAGCGTGTTGTATCCCTCAGGAAAACTTTCGATGTCGTCGGCGATGTTGGCGGCTTGGGCGACACGGCGGACATCGGCGTCGGTGGCGTTTTGCGCCCCGAAGGCAATGTTTTCGCGGATAGTATCACTGAAGAGGAATGTTTCTTGCGGAACGAAGCCAATGTTCTTCCGGAGAAGCTCAAGGGGGAATTCGCGGATGGGACGGCCGTCGATGAGCACGGAGCCGGGATTGGCGTCGTAGATACGCGGGATGAGCGAGACGAGCGTGGACTTGCCTGACCCGGTTGGGCCGACGATGGCGAGACTGGTACCGGCAGGAACGCGCAGGTTCACATTCGCCAAGACCTCGGTGTCGGCATGAGTACGGCCGTTTCCGTGGGTGGCGGTTTGCAACGTCTGGCCATAGTGAAAACTTAAGTTGCGAAACTCGATGTCGCCCTGGACTTCGGTTGGGGCAGTTGTCGCGGGCACGTCGGCGTCGGTTATTTCGGGCTCCTCGTGCAGAATATTTTCGATGCGGATTAGGGAAGCGGTGCCGCGCTGAAAGATGTTGATGACCCATCCGAGAGCGATGATGGGCCAGGTGAGTTGCACCATGTTGGTGTTAAAGGCGGCGAAATCGCCAACGTTGATGCGGTGCTGGATGACTTCGCGTCCGCCGACAAAGAGCACGATGACGACGGCCAGGCCAAGCAACGTCTCGAGGGTGGGCCACAACATTCCCATCAAGCGGACGAGTTTGAGGCTACGGCCAATGTACTCGTCGTTGGCGCGCTCGAAGAGGTCTATCTCAGCTTCTTCCTGAACGTAGGCGCGGATGAGACGGGCGCCGGAGAAATTTTCCTGGGCGCGGGCGGAGATGTCGGAGAACATGGCCTGGATGCGTTCGAAGCGCTCGTGAATCTGGCGTCCAAAATATTGCACCACGATGCTGAAGATAGGCAGTGGCAGAAACGCGAAAAGCGTGAGGCGCGGGCTGATGCTCATCATGAAGACTAGCGACACGGCGGTGAACACCACAGTGTTTGCGGTGTACATGATGCCGGGGCCCGCAAGCATGCGGACAGCGTTGAGGTCGTTGGTCATGCGCGCCATGATGTCGCCGGTGCGGGTGCGCTGATAGAAGCTGTACGAGAGGCGCTCGAGATGGGCGAAGAGATCGTTGCGGAGGTCGAACTCGATTTCGCGCGAGACTCCGATGAGGATGGAGCGCGTCAGGTACTGGAAGATACCCTTCGCCAGTGCGATGGCGAGTAAATATAAAGCGTATTTGCGAAGCGTCGGGATGGAAATGTGAGTGTTGAGGTCGCGGACGGCGTTGCGGATCACCATGGGGAAGAGGATCCACACGAGGTTGTTGCAAAGAACACAGAGCGCGCCGATGTAGAAAGTGATGCGGTATTTCCGGAGATAAGGAGCGAGCGGCCGCAGGTTCTTGAACATGGCGTGAAGTTACTTAGATGATTGTAAGGGGCCTCGCGGACTAAAGTCCGCTCGGAATATCAAAGAATAGGCGGCTTTACGGCACGGCTGAAGCCGTGCCCCTTCGAAACACTACGTGGGCACGCGGAGGAGCATGTAGCCGCCGGCGAGGGCGAAGATGAAGTCGGGGGCCCAAGCGGCGAGGAGAGCAGGCAACTGGTTGGCGTTGCCCATGGCCTCGAAGATGCCGGCCGTCACCCAATAAACGATGGCGATGCCGAGAGCGATGGCAACTCCGGCTAAGGCGCCACCTTGGCGTCCGCGGGCGGCAAAGGGGATGGCGAGGATGGCCATCACGAGGGTGATGAGCGGGAAAGCGATTTTCTTTTGGAGTTGGACTTTGAGGCGGACCGTGTCGAAGCCGCTTTGCTGCAAATCCTGGATGTAGTTGCGGAGAGTCTCGTAGTCCATCTCGGAGGACTGGCGGACTTCTTTCTTGAAGTAGCCGGGATCTTCGCCGAGTTCGTTGAAGGTGGCGACGTCGAAGGTGCGGTACTCGAGAATGGAGGCGCCGCGGAGCGAACGCGTCCAGCCGTTTTCAAAAACCCACTTCTTGAGACCGGGCTCCCAGTGGGCGGCGTCGGCATGTATGCGGCGGGTCAGTTGGAAGGTGGCAGGATCGAATTCGAATACAGAAATTCCGCCGAAGCGGTCGGTGTCGGGATCGAAGACCTGGTAGTAGTAAATCTGGTTGCTCTCGCCGAAAATCCATTTGCGATCGGCTTGCAGGTAGGTCTGTGGCGGCTTGCCCTTGATCTGGTTGCGAAGAATCTCCTGCCGTTTGTTGGTATGGGGAATGTAGGCCTGGTCGAAGATAAAGAGGCCGGTAGCGAACAAAGCCGCGAGCACCAGGACGGGCAGAGTCGCGCGGTAGATGCTGATGCCAGTGGCCTTCATGGCGGTCAATTCGCTGGATTTCTCCATCAGGCCGAAGGTGATCAACACGGCCAGCAGGACCGACATGGGCGCCATGAGGTAAATCAGCGAGGGGCTGAGATTCAAGAGGTACTCGGCAAGAACGATGAAGGACACCTTGTTGCGGACGATGTCGGTGAGCAACTCGAAGAAGGTGAAGACCAGCGCGAGAATGAGAAAGGTCGCCAGAATCATGGTGAGATACATGGCGAAATCGCGCAGGATCATGTCGTCGAGGATGAGAGGGAATTTGGCGCCGTAGCGTCGCTTGGGCCGGCGAGTGCCGTTGCGGAGGAGGCGGCTTTCACGCGAACCGAGCACACGGGCTACGAGGGCCGCGAAATTCTCGCTGATCCAAGAGGTGACACGGTTGACGGCACTGAAGTCGAGAGGCATGCGGTCGACGCGCCACAATAAAAATAGTCCGCAAAGCAAGAAGAAGAAATTGCCGCCCCAAACACCTACCCAAGGGGCGACTTTTCCCTGGCGCGCCAGCGACACGCCGACGAGAGAGAAAAAGTAATAGATAAAGACGAGAACAATGGTGAGGACGAATCCGGCGCTGCGTCCTCCCTTGCGGGCGGACAGGCCAAGGGGAATTCCTACTAGTGCGAGCACGAGACAGGCGGCGGGGAGCGCGAAGCGGCGGTGGAATTCGATCTGGTAGTAGCGGGCCTTGAGGTAGTCGTACGACGAAGACATCGGGTCGATCTTGACCAGCGCAGCGCCGGCGGCTTGCTCGCGTTTGGCGTTGCGAAGCAAGGCGTGCAGGCTGAGTTCGTTTACCGGAAGCAGGTCGCGAGGGCCGCGGTCGGATGCCGAGGGCAATTCGATGGGAATGTCCGTGGTCTCGAACGTGGTTATCGAGTACTGGTCAGCCGACTTGGGAATCAGTTCCTGCTCGGTGCCGTCTTCGAGATGAAAACGTACTTTTTCGGTGGACTCGCTGAGCAACGCACCGCGCTCGGCGAGGGTGATTTTGGGTGAGGCGGGGTTGGAGATGTCAGCAAGGAAAACTCCGCGCCATAGCGATTGGCCCTTGGTGGGGATCGCGTCCTGTACGTAGACGACGTGGTCCTTGAACTCCTCGTAGAAAACGCGCGGCTGGATTTCGAACGATGCTTGCGAACTCTTGAGGCGGTCCTGGAGGCTGGTGAGAGCGATAGCAGCGCGAGGCGCAACGTAAATGCTGTTGAACATCCCCAGCAGCCAGGCGGCAATGGCGAAGATGGAGACTACGCGGACGAACATGCCTGCACCCATTCCGCTGGCACGCATGGCGGTGACTTCGCTGTCGGCGGCGAGACGGCTCAAACCGATCAGGATGCCGACAAGGGCTCCCATGGGGAGGGTAATCATGAACGTCGTGGGGAGCGTGTAGAGAAAGATTTCGCCTACGCTGGGGAGCGGAGCACTGTTGCGGACAACCAGCTCAAGCAGGCGTCCGAGGTCGCGCATGAAGATGATGAAGGTGAAGAGCAGCACGCCCAGAAGAGCGTGGGAGCTGACTTCCTTCAGAATGTAGCGGGTGAGGATGCGCACAAAGTCCTAGTGTAATCGAAGTTATGGAAGTGCGTAAGTTTTGCCGATGGCCTGTAAGTGACTGATCGCGATAGCCCTTTGCGTGTAGGTACACGGTCATAATTTGCGCGTGAGGACTAATTTGGGAAGACTGTAGAAACTGGCTGTCAAAGCCGATGAATTCGCTGTTAAACTTGGTCGGCGCAATAACCCGAAACAATGAGTGATAACGGCCCTAAGATTCGCCTGGTGCTGCTCTGGCACATGCACCAGCCCTTCTACAAAGACATGGTTTCAGGCGAGTACCGCCTTCCCTGGGTGCGGTTGCACGCCCTGAAGGACTACTACGGAATGGTGAAGCTGGCGGAGGAGTTTCCCGGCGTTCACCAGAACTTCAACCTGGTGCCATCACTGATCACGCAGATCCAGGATTAC
The DNA here is from genome assembly GCA_963749635.1 of uncultured Acidobacteriaceae bacterium. Taxonomy (GTDB): domain Bacteria; phylum Acidobacteriota; class Terriglobia; order Terriglobales; family Acidobacteriaceae; genus DASRAA01. Next base: position 110,108 of record CAVVNW010000021.1, on the reverse strand, counting down.
GCTTCGGGCAAAGCACACGATCCGTTTCTGGATCTCGTTTCGAAGCCGGCAAACGACCTTACCGCGGCAGAGCGGCGCTTTGCGCTGCAGTACCTGTTCCAAGCGAACCCGGTCAACATGATTGGACGCTACCCCCGCTATCGCGAGTTGTGGGAGCGCTATCGTGCGACGACGGACCGTCCCGAGGGCCCGGACGCGTATTTCGTGCCACGTGACTACGCGGACCTGCAGGTGCTGTCGCAACTGGCATGGTTCGATGAGTATTTTCTTCCGGACCCTGAGATAGCGGCACTGATCCAGAAGGGCGAAGACTTCAACCGCAGCGACCAGATGGTGGTGTTGGCGAAAGAAAAGGAAATTCTCACCAAGGTGATACCGGAATATTCGCACGCGGCAGGGCAAGGTTGGATCGAACTTTCGACAACGCCGTTCTATCACCCGATTCTTCCGCTGATTTGCGATACGAACGTTGGCGCGGAATCAACGCCGGGGTTGCCGCTTCCGACGAGGCGTTTTCGCCGGGAGGATGACGCGGCGCAACAGGTGGATCGGGCACTCGAAAAGCACCTGCAAACGTTTGGCAGCCGCCCGGCGGGTTTGTGGCCGTCGGAAGGAAGCGTTTCGGAGGAAGTGCTGGCGTTGGCCCACAGGCAGGGAATCCAGTGGATGGCAACGGATGAAGGAGTGCTGGCCCGCAGTATTGGTTACAACTTTGCGCGCGATGCCCACGGCCGGCTGCACGGAGACAGCGCGACGCAGCTGTACAACATTCATCGCTTCGAGAAGGGTGATACGCGGATGAACATGCTGTTCCGCGATCACACACTGTCGGATTTGATCGGGTTCGTCTATTCGGGAATGCCCGCGCAAGATGCAGCCAATCATTTGCTGCATACGATTCGAGAGTCGGCGCGGCCGGTGCTGGAGCGTGGGCGCGACGCTGTAGTGTCGATCATTCTGGACGGTGAAAACGCTTGGGAGTACTACCCGCAGTCGGGACGCGAGTTTCTGCGACGGTTCTACGACGGGTTGCAGCGCGATCCGCTGATCGAATCGGTCACAGTGAGCGAGGCAATCGCGCGCCACAGGGAATCGGACTTCGGACGACTGGAGCGGCTGGTGCCGGGATCGTGGATCAACGCGAACTTCAACGTGTGGATCGGGGCTCCGGAGGACAACAAGTCGTGGGACTTGCTGTCGGAGGCGCGCGAGTATTACGAAAGCAATGCGGACCGCGTGTCAGAGACGCAGCGCAAACTGGCGTGGGAAGAACTGATGATCGCCGAGGGCAGCGACTGGAACTGGTGGTACGGTCCGGAACATCATTCGGTCAACGACCACGACTTCGACGAACTGTATCGCCGGCACTTGTCGAACGTGTACACAGCGCTGGAAGGGGTGCCGCCGGAGGAACTGACGGTGCCGATCGCGGTTGGCGTGGTGCGTCCGGTGTACCATCCGCAGACAGCTTATGTGCGCGCCCGGGTGGATGGGTTGGTGAGTGGCTACTTTGAGTGGATGGGCGCGGCGAGCTACACGTCAGACCAGCGCACTAGCGCAATGCACGGGAAACAGTTCATGCTGGATGCGGTTTATGCGGGGCTGGATGCCGATTCGGTGTCGGGCCGGCTGGATTTCCATGAGCGATTTCCGGACGAGCCGTACCAGATTGTGGTGAACATGGAAGTCAGCGCCGACGCGAAAGACCGCAACTCAGCGGTGACTTCGTACAGGTTGACGGCCGACGGCCAGGGACAGAACCTGCTGAAGTGGACGCTGAGCAATGGGAATGAGCGCACGATTCTCGCGAGCTACGCGACCAACAACGGAAACAGCGGCACCCACGGAGTTGAAGTCGCGATCGGCGAGATTTTCGAGATGCGGCTACCGTTCGATTTGATTGGGGCGAAGCATGGGAGCCGCGTCCGCTTGCGGTTTACTCTGTGGCAGGACCAGTTGCCGGCGGACTCATTGCCGGTGGAAGGTTGGATCGACCTGTTCGCGCTGGCGGAAGAAGAGATTGTGGACAATCAGTACATTTATTCGCATCAGTAGGCGCCAGCGCAACGAACGGCGGAAATCAGGCATTCTTTGAAGATGTTCCGTTGGGCCAGAAAATCGGCCAGTTCTTTTGTTTCGCCACCAACTGCAAATCGGGGTTGGGGTTGATGCAGAACGGATACGCCGCGATTTCGAGCATGGCCTGATCATGGATCGAGTTGCCGAAAACCGCATGCACAGGCTTGCCAATTGCCTCGCGGATTACCACTGCTTTTAGTTCGTCGGTGGGAACGCGGAGCAGGCGGTCGGTGGCGCGTCCGTCTTCGCAGTGAACGCAGGCGGCGAGCACGCGGTCACGAACAAATCCAAAGTGCACGGCTCCGGCTTTCACGACCCAGTCGTTGGTGGAGGAGACCGCCCAGAGTTCGCATCCCTGTTCAGCCAAGCGGTGAGTGAGTTCTTGCATTTCGGGGAAGATGCGGGGACGCACGACTTCGGCGAAGAATTCTTCCGCGGCGGCATAGAGTCGGTCGAAGGGCACATCGCGATTCATGGTGACCATCTCACCACACATTGACTCCTCGCCGACGATGCCCAATTCGTATAGGCGATAGCGCTCGGCCATGGCGTCGGCGACTTCGCGACTGACGATACCGCGCTCAATTTCCCAATAGAAGAAATCTCGACCAGCATCGCCGCTCCAGACGGTGCCGTCGCAATCGAATACGGCGATAGCCGGGCGGAGCGCGAGTACAGACTCAATAAAGTCAGAGGCCTGGGCTTGCGATTCGGTGGAATTCAAAAAGTAGACTCCGCGGGAATGGTCTCGGAGCGCAGCAAGCGCGCGAAGTCTTCGGGCGTGTCGATGTTGGCGGCGATACGCACGTCGGTGACGGTGACATAAAGGATGTGCTGCTGATGCTGGTGCTGGATGTCGCGGGCGACGGCGGTCGCCGGTGCGCGGAGAAATTGCTCCATCATTTCACGGCCGAGAAGAATGGGATGGCCGTGGACGGCCGAACCCGTGGGCGAGAGTTCTGGGACTGCGGCCCAGATATTCGTATCAGAAGCCAGAAACGCAGTGCGCAGAGCATGAACCGTGCCGGGCAGAACTGGCGGACGGTCAACCGGGGTAACCAACGCGGCATCGCGACCGCGGTTGAGAACTTCGCGCAGACCGACCTGAAGGGAACTGAATTGTCCGCGATCGGGGTCGGGGTTAACGATGAGGAATGCGCCGTGAGCGTCGGCGATAGTTTGCAACTCCTCGGCATTGTGGCCGGCGACGACCAGCACCAGGTCTGACTGCTGTTGGAGCAGGTCGATCATGGCTCCGAGAAACGTGTTGACGGCGGCGACCCCTTGGGCGACGGGCGGCCAGGGGAGAAGCGCTTTGTCGCGGCCCATGCGGGTGGATGCGCCTGCAGCGAGGATGACTCCGCAGATACCGGCGGTCTGGGGCATGTCTCGAAGATATCAAACGGCGGGGAGGCGTGTCTGTGAGATGAGCCTAGCGGTTGTCGGCGGTTTCTTCGAGGGCGTCCTGGGCAGCAGCGCTGGCGGTGTCGCGCGCAACGTAGTCGTAGGCTTTGCTGGCGACGTTGGGTAAGGCGCGACGACGCACGGCGATCAATTCCGCGACGATAGCGACGGCGATTTCTTCGGGCGTGATGGCGCCGATCTCGAGTCCGACGGGAGCGTGGACCTGGGCAAACTTCTCGGCAGAGACGCCTTCGGATTCCAGTTCCTTATAAATGGCGATGGTCTTGCGGCGAGAGCCGATCATGCCGAGGTAGCGGGCGTTGGCGTTCAGAGCCCAGCGAAGAACGCGCATGTCGTCGCGGTGTCCGCGGGTGACGATGACGATGTAGGCGGACTCGGGAATGTGAAGGTGCTGTGTCGCACCGTCGAAATCCGCGGCGATGACTTCGCGGGCGTCGGGAAAACGCTCACGGTTGGCGTAGCTCTCGCGATCGTCAATGACGACGACTTCGAAGCCGGCGATCAACGCGACTTTATAGAGGTTGTAGGCCACGTGTCCGGCGCCGAAGATGTAAAGCAGCGCCGGCGGGAGGACGGGTTCGATGAAGATTTCGAGGGTGCCTCCGCAGACCAGGCCGGTGTCGTACTTGGGGTTGTTGTTGAGGTTGAAGGTGAGGGTGCGCGGTTTCTCTTCTTCCATGACTTCGCGGGCGGCCTGCCAGACTTCGGCTTCGACACAGCCTCCACCGATGGTGCCGGCGATGGAGCCGTCGTCGCGAACCAGCATTTTCGCGGTCTGGAAGGACGGGATGGAGCCGCGGACGTTGGTGATGGTGGCGACAGCGCCACGGCGGCCCTGACGGCGGAGTTCGACGATTTGCTCGTAGATATCCATGATCACTGACGGCGGTCAACGGCTGGTGCAATTATTGGAGTTCATCTCTATTTAGTCAAAACCAAACAAGTCAAAACGCGTCGTTTACCCGCCCTTGCGCGGCGGACCGGATAGAAAGTAGATTCATGAGTCTCGCAAATCGATTCTTCGCGGTAGCCGATATTAGGAGCATGTTATGAAAGCGGTTCGCATTCATGAATTTGGTGGGCCGGAAGTTCTGAAGTACGAAGACATTCCTGATCCGGAATTGCGCAAGGATTACGTGCTGGTGCGCATTCGGGCGTGCGCGCTGAACCATCTTGATTTGTGGGTTCGCAAAGGATTGCCGGGAGTGAAATTGCCGCACATCCTCGGCAGCGACATTGCGGGCGAGGTGGCAGAGTGCGGGGAGTACATCACGGACCTGAAGACGGGCACGCGGGTGCTGCTGTCTCCGATGCTGTATTGCGGGCATTGCGAGCAGTGTAATAGCGGGCGGCAGAATTTCTGTCCGCAATTTGCGGTGCTGGGCAACAACGCCGATGGAGGGAACTGCGAACTAATCGCGGTGCCGAGGGCGAACGTGATTTCGATTCCAGATTCGCTGGGGTTCGTGGAAGCGGCGTCGGTGCCGCTGGTGTTTCTTACAGTGTGGCACATGCTGGTGGGCAACGCGAAATTACGGGCAGGGCAGACCGTGCTGGTGATTGGAGCGAGTTCGGGCGTGGGGTCGGCGGCCATCCAAGTGTGCAAGATGCTGGGCGCGACCGTTATTACGACGGCGGGCAGCGAGGCCAAGCTGGCAAAGGCGCGCGAACTGGGCGCGGACTACACCATCGACCACTACAAGCAGAAGATTTCGGAGGAGGTAAAGCGCATCACGAGCCGCCGCGGGGTCGATATCGCGTTTGAACACGTCGGCATTGCAACCTGGGCGGAGAGCATTAAATCGCTGAAGTACGGAGGGACGCTGGTCACGTGCGGAGCGACGACGGGGCATGACGCATCACTCGATTTGCGAGTGCTGTTTGCGCGGCAGTTGTCGTTTCATGGCTCGTACATGGGAGGGATGGGCGAACTGGACGAGGTGCTGAAGCATGTGTTCTCCGGGAAACTCAAAGCGGTGGTGGATAAAACGTTCCCTCTGAGCGAGACGAAGGCGGCACATGAATATTTGGCGAGCAGCGAGCAGTTTGGCAAAGTGGTAGTCATTCCGTAGCAGATTTAAAAGCAGATGCCTTGCGGACTAAAATCCGCTCGGCGGGTCGGAAATAAACGGCTTAGACGCTGGCCTGAAGGCCAGCTCTACCCGAACCTCATTTTTCCGCAGTCTGTAAAACTGCGCCCCTTCAAAGCGACGTTCATGACATCATTGCCGAATTCATTCACGATACGCGCGGCAACGTTGGACGACCTTGCAGTGCTACAGGCGCTGGTCGCGGACTCAGTATGGGTGCTACAAGCCGGGGAATACAGTGACGCGCAGCGCGAGGCGGCGATCCGGCTGGTGTATGGGGCCGATACGCAACTGATACGCGATGGGACGTATTTCGCCGTGGAGCATGGCGATGAAATCGTGGCGTGCGGAGGATGGAGCCGGCGCAAGACGCTATTTGGCGGGGACCAGCATAGTCCGAGCCGAGAGCCTGAGCTTCTCGATCCGGCCCGCGAGCCGGCGAAGATTCGCGCGTTCTTTGTGCGGCCGGGATGGGAACGGCGGGGAATAGGCAGTGCGTTGGTTCGGGCGTGCGAACAAGCGGCGCTGGCTGAGGGATTTCGTGAGATTGAAATGGCTTCAACGCTGACCGGCGTGGCGCTTTATGCGGCGCACGGTTATAAAGAGGTCGAGCGGATCGATGTTCCGATGGAGAATGGGCTGACCCTGCCGGTGATTCGGATGGCGAAGAGTTTTTCAAAGTCATAGCGGAACCCGAGGATCAGTGACAGGGGCGCATCTTTCGCGGGCTGCGGGGCGTCAAATAGAGTGGGTATAATGAAGCGATGAATTCCGGCACTCGTATTCCTAAATTCGAGAACCCCGAACCGGGCGCGGAGCGTTTCGGCAACCTGGCTGGGTCGGAAGAAGAGCGCGCACAGGTGCTGCGTGCTGCGTTCGGCGGCCAGCAACACGAAGGCGTGATTCTGGCGTCACTCGACAGCGTGGTGAATTGGGTGCGCAAGAACTCAATTTGGCCGATGACGTTCGGGCTGGCGTGCTGCGCGATCGAGATGATGTCGATGGGCGCGTCGCGGTTCGACGTTGCGCGGTTTGGCGCAGAAGTGTTCCGGCCTTCGCCGCGGCAGTCTGACCTGATGATCATCGCGGGACGGGTGTCGCAGAAGATGGCACCGGTAATCCGCGAGCTGTATCAGCAGATGCCAGAGCCCAAGTGGGTGATCTCGATGGGCGCGTGCGCGACTTCGGGCGGCGTGTTCAACAACTATGCGCTCGTGCAGGGCGTAAACCAGTGGATTCCGGTGGATGTGTATGTGCCCGGGTGTCCGCCGCGTCCGGAGCAGTTGATTTACGCCATCATGCTGCTGCAAGACAAGATCAAGAATGACAAAGGCTCGTTCAAACGAGCGCTGAATCTGGGGTAAGTGCGAATTCTCTTTTCTCCGCGCCCGCTGCGGCGGGCGTTGTTTTTTGCTCGTGATGACAAATCTGTAAATTGACCCTGTGAATCCCCGTCTTGCCAGGGCCATCCAATCGCTGAACTCAACCGATTGCGTTCGAGCTATCGCAATCGGCACGATTCGGACACAATGGACGAGAGCCTTTCCTGATGAAAATTGGAATCACGTGTTATCCCACTTACGGTGGCAGCGGCATTGTAGCGACGGAATTGGGGCTGGAGCTGGCACACCGCGGCCACGAGGTGCATTTCATCTCGTATTCGCAGCCCATCCGCCTGACCGGGACCGAACCCAACATTCACTACCACGAGGTTGAGGTGTCGCGGTATCCGCTGTTCGAATATCCGCCGTATGACCTGGCGCTGGCCACGCGCATGGCGGAAGTCGCGGAGATCTATGATCTCGACCTGCTGCACGTGCACTATGCGATTCCGCACTCGGTAAGCGCAATGCTGGCGCGGCAGATGCTTGCTTGTGACCAAGCTCGCAAGCGGCGGAAGCTGCCTTACGTAACGACGCTGCACGGGACTGATATCACCCTGGTAGGAGCCGATCCGTCGTACCTGCCGATCACGCGGTTCTCGATCGACCAAAGTGACGGAGTGACATCGATCTCGCAGTACCTGGCGCAGAGGACGCTCGAGGTCTTTCAAGTTGCGACGCCGATCAAGGTGATCCCCAACTTCGTAAACTGCGATATGTATCACCGCACGCCGGAGGTCATGGCGCAGCGCTCGAATTGGGCGAAGCCGGAGGAGAAGATTCTGGTGCACCTGTCGAACTTCCGGCCGGTGAAACGCATTCCGGATGTGATCGAGATCTTCGATCGGGTACAGAAACAGCTGCCGGCGCGGCTGATCATGATTGGAGATGGGCCGGAGCGCTCCCGCGCCGAGTGGCTGGCGGTGGAGAAGGGAATCCACAATAAGATCGACTTCCTGGGCAAGCAGGACCAGATTTACGAGAAGCTTCCGTGGGCTGACGTGATGCTGATGCCCAGCCAACTGGAGTCGTTTGGACTGGCGGCGCTGGAGGCGATGGCGTGCCAGGTCGTTCCGATTGCGACGAATGCTGGAGGAGTGCCGGAAGTGATCCAGCACGGAAAGACGGGGTTCCTGGCGGAAGTTGGAGATGTCGAGAGCATGGCCAAGTATGCGATTGAAGTGCTGTCAGACCCGGAGCGTCTGGAAGACATGGGCGTTTCGGCGCGCGCCAGTGCGCAGGCGCGATTCTGCGCCAGCAAGATTATCCCGATGTATGAGAACTATTACCGCGAAGTGCTGGAACGGGCTTCGTAGAGAGCACCGGCGACCGAGCCGCCCATGTCGTCGGCCAACAGAACAGGCAACACGAGGCGCACCAGCGTTCCGTGGCCGGGCTGGCTCTCGACGGTGATTTCAGCGGCGTCGCCATACACCACCTGCAAACGCTCGGAGACGTTGACCATTCCAATGCCTGTACCGGAGGAGGCGCTGGTTCCCGAGGCTGGCATGCCGACTCCGTCGTCTTCCACTTCAATCACGATGCGGCCGTCAACCGAACGGCTGCGGATGAAGATGCTGCCACCCTCGAGCTTGTCGGCGAGACCGTGCTTGATAGCGTTCTCGACCAAAGGCTGGAGGATCATGCTGGGAACCATGTGGTCGAGTGAAGCCGGCTCGAGTTCTTTGACGACCTTGAGTTTTTCGCGGCCGAAGCGAACGACCTCGATATCGAGATAGTCGTCGAGGAATTCGACTTCATCACGCAACAGCACGAACGAGTCGCCGCCCTTGCGTAAGAGCCTGCGCAAAATGTTGCTGAGCTTGACGATCATTTCGCGTGCGGAGTCGGGGTCACGGCGCACCAGCGATGACACGGAATTGAGGGTATTAAACAGGAAGTGAGGGTTGATCTGGCTTTGCAGGGCTTCCATCCGGGCCTGTAAAAGCAGGCGTTCCTGCTGCTCAAGTTTCATCTCGATGCGTACATTGTTGAGCACTTTGAGCGCGATGGCGACGGCCATGACGGTGCCGGCGTAGATGGCAAGTTCGACCAGCCAGTTGTCGCTGTCGAGGGCGAAAATGCGGCGGGGAAACTCGCGGTGCAACTGGATGCGGACGAACTCGAGAGCGAGAATCAGCAGTAAGAATGACGTTTGCCAATCGATGAGCGATTTGCGAATGCTGCGGCGAATCCAGTGGTAGATGCTGAGGTCGAAGAGCGGAGAGAACGACCAGACATCTTCGCGCTCGGAGGCGACATGACGCAGAAGGCCGGCGAGAAATCCGGCGAGTATGTTCATGGGGAGCGCCAACCACTCTCCTATGAAGAGGGCGGGGATAGAGACGAGGATGCCCCCCATGGTTCCGGCGAGGCGGCCGCCGATCACGCCCATGAGGATCGCGCCTTCGAACGAGATGTCGGCAGCGTAGAAGTTGCGCACAAAATGGCGGACCACCACGCCGAGCGCGATGGGGATCCCGATGATGAGGACGACTTCGATCTTCTCGCCGAGAGTGCGCTCTTCGCGGAAGAGCAGGACGCGGAAGCGGCGGGCGCGCACCAGCACGCTGCTGATCGCCGCGGCCACGCCGAGGCGGATCAGAACGGTAACGAGAATCAGCTTGGAATCCAAAAGCGCTTTCCTATTGTGTGAGTGTAACTCCGTTGTAGGAAGACCGAAGTCCCTCAGGGGCTAAAGCCCGGTCCTGAAAAACGGTTTTACGGCACGGCTGAAGCCGTGCCCCTTCAAAACAAAACTTCGCCCCTTCGAAACCAAATCGAAACAGTTGAACGAGGAGAGTCTCACACGCGCTCTATCGCGCTGGCAGCTTCGGTGAGGGCATGTTCTGCGCGTTCGGCATCGGGAGCGCCACCCTGGGCCATGTCGCGCGTGCCGCCGCCGCGAGTGCCAAGCTTCTGAAGTGTGTCTTTCATGAGCGCGCCCATGTCATTAGGTAGCCCGGGGGTTTGCGCAAATACGAGCGAGGGCTGCGCACCGCCACAGGCGAGCAGGGCGATGGTCTTGTCGAGGCGGATGAGCTTCTGGGCCAACATTTTGATGAACGGCAGATCGCGGTCGGCAAAGAACTCGACAACAAGCTTGTAGTCGCCGCTTTTGGGCTGTGCGGCGGCTTTTTGCAACAGGTTTGAGGCTTGCAGTTCGGCGACTTCTTCGAGGAGGCGATGCTGGGTCTTCTGCGCAGTCTTGATTTCATCGAGTGACTTGCGTACTTGCTGCGGGACTTCCCAGATTTGGGTGGAAAAGGCCGCGGCCGCGTCGGTGAGGGTCTGGAAGTCGCGGCGGGCGGTACTGACGGCGCGGAGGCCACAGACGAATTCCACGCGCACACCCTGCTTCACCTTTTCTGTTTTACGCAGCAGGATGGCGCCGATTTGGCCGGTGCTGCGGACGTGGGTGCCTCCGCAGGCATTCAGGTCGAAGTCGTGGATGTCGATGAGACGCAGTTTTTCGCGAACGGCCGGAGGAATCTTGCGGACTCCCATGCCGCGTGCTTCGTCGGGAGTGGCGAAGCGAATCTCGACGGGACGGTCTTCGGCGATGATCTCGTTGGCCAGTCTCTCGGCGGCTTCAATTTGCTGTGGGTTGACCTTGTCGGTGGCGAGATCGATGGAGCAGTAATCGTCGCCCATGTGAAACGAAACGGTCGCGAAGCTGTAGAGCCGCTCGAAGGCCGCGGACAGCACGTGCTGGCCGGAGTGCTGCTGCATGTGGTCGCGGCGGCGGACGGCGTCGACTTCGCCACGAACTGGTACCCCAGGCTTCAGCCAACCGGGAGGACACTCGATACGATGCACGATGTCGCCGGTCTGCTCCTGCTCCTGAACGTCGATGACCCGTACGCGAGAGCCGTTGGCGATCCCAAAGATCTCACCGACGTCGAAGTTCTGGCCGCCGCTGGTCGGGTAGAAAGCTGACTGATCCAGGGAAACGAGAGCTTGATCGCCCTGCTCTTCAACGGCGGTCACAGTAGCGTCGAACTCGAGAAGCGAAGAGTCGGTGTAGTACAGGCGTTCGGTCAGCATGAGAGTCCTAAGGATGTCGAGGGCATCACGACACAGTGTAACCGCTTCTCTGGCCTGTGTAGGGGTACCCCCTTCCCCGTATCTTTGTTTTGTTGAAGATAGGAGGCGTTTACGATGTAAGCTATTAGAAACAAAGTGGTTATATGTACATTATTAGAAAATAAGGACTTAGGAGAGATTTCTAGTGGCCGGACGGGAGCGTTAGGGGGCAGAGGAGTGGAAAAGAGAGAACCAATGTGACCCATCACAGGTCTAACCACCTATCGGGGATGCGGACAGTGTCCGGCTGTCGACTCTTTTGGAGTTGGACGACAGCTCTCCCTCATCCTTCCGCGAGGCAGTGTACGAGGAGCGGTGGAAACAGCAAGCGAGTTAGTCACGGATCAACGTGATGGACGACGTTCTAGTTGGCCGCACAATCAGTTATCAGTCGCCAGTCGTCAGTCGCCAGTTCACCACGGAGGCACGGAGGGCACGGAGAAATCGGTCGTTCCTGCCGTTTCGGAAGGAGGTCAGTTGGCCCAAGAGGGGCGAAGCTAAGGCACCTGAACCTACCGCCGAATCATTCCGATCGTCCCCAGCCACGTTTCGACCAACTAAGGCCATGCCGTTATAGGATGCTTTGTGCGCCGCAGTCCGAACGCATGCCCGCCTTGCGCGTACAGATGCATCTCCACAGGAACCCCAGCGGTCTTGAGCGCAATGTAGTAAGCCAACGAGTCTGTCAATACGTTGCTTTTCCACGTGCTCAATCCTCCGCCTGCAGACCAGAACGTAGGCGGCGTGCCGGTGATCATGGCTTTGCAGAAGCTGCCCCCGGGGCAACAGGTCAACTCTGTTTACATTGGGCCGCAGTTTGCAGATGGTGCAGGGTGTTTCCGGCGACTCCAGTGCGCTGGTCGCGGCCGCCACCGCAATCCTCGCCCGACCCGATTCGTTCACAGAGGGCACCCGACAACATCAAAACAACGTTGACCGAATAACGATGCTCCCTCAAGCATCAGGCATGATTAACGACCCTGCGACCCCCGTAGGGCCATCCCCCGGTTCGATGAATGTTCAATCGCGACTCCTCCTGGCGCTGGACAAGGCGGAGAACGCCACCAACGATCAGCGAGTCCGGCTGACGCTACAAGCGCTGGAGGCCATTGGGCGTACTGTGTCGGCCTATCCAGGGCGCAAAAGCCTCATCTGGATCACCAGTCGAATACCATTCCAGGTCCTGCCCAACATGCGACTCGATCTCGGAAATCGGACGTATGGTTCGAGTGAGTACACCCGAGCTGTGGCTCGCGTTGCCTTGGTCCTCGCCGACTCACAGATCGCCATCTATGCTGTGGATGTGACAGGTCTGCCCACCGTTGGGCTCACCGCAGAGGACATCGCCGTTGGTGCGGGCGGCGACTTTACCTCCGTTGTGGCGGGTGCCGGAAAGGCTCAGACTATCAGCAACTGGGATTCGCGGAATTCCATGAATAACCTCGCCCATGAGACCGGAGGTCGCGCGTTCTTTGGCACCAACGACCTGTCCATGGCGATCGACGAAAGCATGGAACAGGGTTCGCACTACTACACGCTGGCCTATGTTCCAACGAACATCGAAGAGCGACGGACTCTACCGCAACATCAAGGTGACCACTGAGCGAAGCCGGTTGGAACTCGCTTACCGTCGTGGATACTTCGCTACCGAGGACTCCGCGCCTACAGGCGACGAGGCCGCGAAGTTATTGGTCGCGGCGCTGCAACCGGGTATGCCTCCGGCAACTTCGATTCTGATAAAAGTGCGCGTTCAGACGCCGGACGCCTCGCATAAAACCACGCGTATTGACTACGCGGTACAAACCGACAACGTCCAGATTCAAGAGACGCCCGACCACACTAAACATCTGACGCTCGAATTCATGGCCGTCTCCTGGGACTGCCAGGCCGAGCCTCGACCAGTGCCTCCGAAACACTGAGCCCAGCTCTCAAGCCCGAGTTCATCATGGCGTCGCTGAACGATGCCATTCCGGGTCAACAAGAGTTAGCGCAAAAGCCCGGCAGCTATGTCCTGAGTCTTGGGGTCATCGATCGAAATACCAGAAAACTCGGGACGGTGTGGATGCCGCTGAACATTCCAGAAGCTCGGTAATCCAATGGCGTTTTATCGGATTCACTTCCTACGAAGCATTCTCTGTTTTGTTTTGTTCGTAGCCTTTACCACATCGTGCCGGGCCGATAGTGTCATCTACATGCGGATTGACCGGACGATTCTAGGATATCGAGTCCCGGTCACGCCGTCTACGCCGCTGGAACTTCTGAGAACATTGCATGCACAGGTTCGCAATGGCGGATGCCCCGATCTGCTTGAGCAGCCCGTGCCCGGCGAAGAATTGCCCAACCTCATCGTGCACTTGCCAGGATCGATGGCCAGATCATCGTGGTAGGTGCGCGCCTCGATTACAAGTCGCACGGGAATCACGACGCCGTGCAATGGCGCCGCTGTATTCTTTTCGCTTCTGGCGGAATCGCTACCGCATCGCCGCATTGTCGCACGCCTGTGTTTGCAGCCCTTGCCGGACACGATCACAACCTCACGGGCTGCGACGGCTACCTGAACTCCTTTCTCCGTCGCCCGGCATAGTCCCTGTGCGGCATGATCTGTCTTGATCATCTCGGCCGCGCATCGCCACCTTACGCCCAGCCGTTCGGTCACTTGCCCTCGTGCATGGCCGGGTCGGTAGGGCTTCGGGTTTCAGCCCGACCCTCGCAGCCTGGACGTGCTAGTTAGGAATGTCAGCTCGGCCGCACACGCCTTGAAGTTTCCGCAGCCTCCCGAGATCAACGACATCGCCGCCACGGATACGCGCGTATTCGCCAAAAGTGACGTGCTCGCGATTAACTTTCATTCGCTCGGGTACACCACAATACCCGCTGTCTTCGGCATCGACGCACGCGTCGCGCATAATGATCTCGATCCAGCGGTTTACAGCGACACCTACAACTTGCTTTGCGTCTACGTGCTCTTGGTTGACAAAGCGATTGACCTTCCGCGCTCAGCATCGCCCCCGCAGGCGAGTGACAATCCAGAACCGGCGCGAGCAACCCGTTCAAAGGCAGTTCGTAACAATCCCCACAGTCCGGTTGTACCAACAAAATCCCTCACTCAAGGCAAAGGAGGGCCTTGATCGGGCGCCCAGATCTTAGTCGCATTCTTACACAAGGCCAATCTCGTTGCGATCGATTGACTTTGCCCACTGCTGGCGTGGGTAGTATGATGGATGGCACCCCCCGAGATTTATGCGCTGGTTCGTAGACAAGAGTAGCGTCGCGAGACAGCAAATCTACGTTTTCGCGGTGCAGGTAAGCCAGTCTGCCGAACGAGTGTCGAAGCATAAGCCGAGCGTCTTCTCAATTCCCGCCCCTCCCGGCTCGGACTGTGAAGCGAAATGGAGAGACCGTACCATGAAATTTCTGAGAGAAATCCTTGCGGCCCTGTTAAGCGGAGTCGTCCTGCTGGCCACCACCTCGAATGTCGTGGCGATGCCCATGTACGAGCCGCCGTATCAAGAGGACGGACCAGGCGGCGCTGACGGCAACTGACATCGAAAACATTGTGTCGCCGATCGCGCTGTATCCCGACCAACTGATCGCGCAGATTCTGGGCGCTGCCACCTATCCCGACCAGGTGACCGCAGCCAGTAACTTCGTCAATAGCAGCAGCCTCAAGGATGAGGCGCTTATGAAGGCCGTGGACGGCCAGCCATGGGACCCCAGCGTGAAGGCCCTGACGCAGGTTCCGACGGTACTAGACCAGATGGCGAAGAACCTGGCGTGGACGTCGGCGTTGGGTGACGCTGCTTTCAATCAGCAAAAAGACGTGATGGCGGCGATCCAGAAGTTGCGCCAGGAAGCGAAGGCGGCGGGGAACCTGAAGACCACCAAGGAAATCAAGGTGGTGCAGGAGAGCCCGCAGACCATCGTGATTCAGCAGGCGAGTCCGACGGTTGTCTATGTGCCGACCTACAACCCGACGGTGGTTTATGGCACGCCGTACAATCCGCCGGGATACAGCACGGCAGCGCTGGTTACGACCGGTCTGATTTCGTTTGGAGTCGGGATGGCCATCGGCGCGTCGATGAACAATAGCTGCTGCGGCTGGGGCTAT
This sequence comes from uncultured Acidobacteriaceae bacterium, assembly GCA_963749635.1. Classification (GTDB taxonomy): domain Bacteria; phylum Acidobacteriota; class Terriglobia; order Terriglobales; family Acidobacteriaceae; genus DASRAA01. The sequence continues at coordinate 94,938 of CAVVNW010000021.1, read as the reverse complement.
TACGGCGGAGGCTGGGGCTGCAACTGGCACGGCGGAAACGTGATGTACCAGAACAACGTGTACGTTTCGCGCAGCAATACGTTCTACGGCAACAACCGCTATCAGAACAATTCGTACTACAAGAACAACAATCGTCCGGTTCCCTACAACAACAACGGCCGCTACAACGGCAATAACCGCGTCAACAACGCCAGCAACAACAAGGCGGCCTGGAACAGCGGGAACCGCAACAGCGGCAATACGGTCAATCGCGGCGGTAATACGGTGAACGTGAACGGCGACGTGAATGTCGGCAACAAGAACAACAACAAGCTCGGCAACAACAATAACGGCAACAATCGACCGGGAAACAACAACAACGGAAACAACCGCCCAGGAAACAACAATGCCGGGGCGAACCGTCCAGGAAACAACAATGCCGGGGCGAACCGTCCAGGAACAACAATGCGGGCGGAAATCGTCCGGGAGCGGGTGCCAGCAATAAATCCGCGCGACCGTGGTTTTGGCGGGAATAAGCCCCAGACCAGCAACGCCAGCGCGCTTGGCGGATACAAGCAGGGCGGCAATGCGCGTGCGGACTCCAATCGCGGCAAGCAGAGCATGGGCGGAGGCGGCGCCAAGCCAGCGGCGCGTCAAGCCCCAGCACGTCCCGCTGGTGGCGGAGGCCGCAAGAAGTAGGCATCCGCTGACGGTAAATTTGCCATTTGGCGTTTGAAAATCTTGTTGTTGCGATGGAGATTGCACATGTTTAAGAAGTCAGGAATTTTGAGAATCGCGGGATTGATGATGGCAGCGGCTGGGCTGCTGGTGGCTGCGTCGGCACAGGAAGCTGGGCAGAAGACATTTACGTCGCTGCCGGATGCGTCGAAGCGCTTTACGACGCGGTGAAATCGGGCGATAAGTCTGCGATGGAGGCGGTGCTGGGTGCGTCTTCGGCACCGATTTTGTCGTCGGGCGACCCGGTGCAGGACCAGAAGAATGGCGATAACTTTATTCGGCGACTACGAGCAGATGAACCGCTGGGGCAAAGAAACCAACGGCGACGAGACGCTGTTCATGGGCGCGGAGAATTGGCCGTTTCCGGTTCCATTGAAGAAGAACGCCGCCGGTCAGTGGTATTACGACAGCAAGGCCGGTGTGGAAGAAGTGTTGTTCCGGCGTATCGGAACGAATGAACTGGCGGCGATTCGGGTCTGCCAGGCGCTGGCCGATGCCCAGGACGAATACTTCGATCAACTACATGATGGCGACACGGTGCATCAGTACGCACAGAAGTTCATTAGCGATGAAGGCAAGCAGAATGGACTGTATTGGAAGACGTCCGAGGGCGAGCCGCAGAGTCCTATCGGCCCAGTGTTCCAGTATGCAGCCGCCGAAGGCTACTCGAAGAAAGCCGATCCGTTTCACGGGTACTACTTTCATATGCTAACGGCGCAGGGAGCGGCCGCTCCGGGTGGAGCGAAGAGCTACATCGTGAACGGCAAAATGACGGGTGGATTTGCCTTTGTGGCGTATCCTGCGGAATACCACAATTCAGGCGCTATGACGTTTGTGGTGAACCTGAATGGCGCGGTGTACGAGAAGGACCTGGGGCCGAAGACAGCTGACCTGGTCAAGGCGATGACCGCCATCAATCCGGATACCACGTGGAGAGCGGTCAGCTATGGGACCGAGGAAGAGGCGGACGAGCAGTAGCATTTCACTCAATGCCAATTCATGCTAAGTGAAACAAAAGCCCCGGATTTGCGGGGCTTTTTCATTTTAGCGACCGAACGCGGCTGGTCATATTCGCTGAACCCTTCGAGTGGGCATGCTAATCTAATATTTGTAGCTGCTGCCCGCCTTGCGGGTAATTCCCGCAGACCCAGAAAAAATCATGATTTCAGTCAGTGCAGTCTCCATGCGCTACGGCGCAAAAGTGTTGTTCGAAGATGTGTCCACGGCGTTTACTCCCGGGAAACGCTATGGACTTACGGGTCCCAACGGGTCCGGCAAGTCCACGTTTATGAAGCTGCTGACCGGAGAACTCGACCCGCAGAAGGGCAGTGTCGTCCGCCCCAAGAAGTTTGGCGTGCTGAATCAGGACCAGTTTGCGTTCGACGCCTTTCGCGTGATCGACACGGTGATGATGGGCAACAAGCGCCTGTGGGCTGCGTCTGCAGGAACGCGACACCATCTACGAGAAGACTGAGTTCACCGACGAAGACGGGATGCGACTGGGTGAGTTGGAAGGGATCGTGGGCGAGGAAGACGGCTATTCGGCCGAAGCAGACGCTGCAATCTTGCTGCAGGGTTTGGACATTCCGGACGAACTACACGAGCGCCAGATGAGCGAGTTGCAGGGCGGACAGAAAGTCCGCGTGCTGCTGGCGCAGGCACTGTTTGGGCATCCACAGGCACTGCTGCTTGACGAGCCGACGAACCACCTTGATCTCGACTCGATCCACTGGTTGCAGAGCTTCTTGAACGACTACGACGGTGTGCTGCTGGTGATTTCGCACGATCGGCACTTCCTGAACAGCGTGTGCACGCACATCGCCGACATCGATTACGAGACCATCATTACGTACACGGGCACGTACGACGAGATGGTGCTGGCCAAGACGCAAATCCGTTCGCAGATCGAAAGCCAGAACGCACAGCGTGAGAAGAAGATTGCTCAGTTGAACGAATTCATCGCCCGGTTTTCGGCCGGCACGCGCTCCAGCCAGGTGCAGTCGCGCCGGAAGGAAGTGGAGCGATTGGCGGTAGGTGACTTGGCGAGGTCGAACATTCAGCGTCCATTCCTGAAGTTCGAGCAGAAGCGGCCTTCGGGCAAGCACGTGCTGGAACTGCATGGCGTAACGAAATCGTATGGCGACAACGATGTGCTGCGCGGGTTCACTGCGAACGTCAATCGGGGCGAGAAGATCGCGTTGATGGGGCGGAACGGCGCGGGTAAGACGACGCTGCTGAATGCGATCCTGGCGAATTCGCCGACGACTCCGGAAGCTGAACTGCGCGAAACCAGTGGCTACGCGGGGCCGCTAATTGATGATGGCAAAGTGGTCTGGGGACACGAGGCGTCAGTAGGATATTTTGCCCAGGACCATCGTTCGCTGATCCAGCCGGGCATGACGGTTTCGGACTGGCTGCATCAGTGGGAGCCCGGCGCGGCGTATGAGGAGATTCGCGGACTGCTCGGCCAGATGCTGTTCCAGAAGGAAGACGGCAATAAGAAGACAGACATTTTATCTGGCGGTGAAGCCGCACGACTGCTGTTCTGCAAGCTGATGCTACAGAAGCCGAATGTCCTGATTTTCGACGAGCCGACCAACCATTTGGACCTGGAGTCGATTAACGCACTGAACATCGCGCTGCAGCGGTTTCACGGAACGGTGCTGCTGGTGTCGCATGATCACGACTTGATCGACGAAGTGGCGACGCGCATCTGGCACTTCGAGAATGACCACACCATCACGGACTTCAAGGGCGTGTACGAGGAGTACCAGGCGGCGCTGGCGGCCTGATCGCATTCTCAAATAGAAGTTGAAAGGCCTCGCGAGCGATGCGAGGCCTTTTTAACGATGTGGCTAGACGATTCCTAATCGCCGGCAGCCATCTCCGGCTCAGGATACAAACCGGGCGACGGCGGGACTTCGAGGTCGGGCATCGGCCGTCCGGCGAATAGTAGTCGGCAGGGCTTAGCGAGCCAGCCGGCGATCTTCGTCGAACGGGCCATGCGCGCGCTGTCAGTGGTGATGCCGGTGTCGGCGTACATCTGGCGGTAAATCTTCGAAATCAAGAGGAACGCTGCGCGCGCCTTGAGGGACTTGAGGAAGCTCGACCGTCTCCAGATCGAATCGAAGCTGTAAAACTTGTCCCAGACGGCTTGTGTGCGCTGTCGCACTTCGTCGGCTGACATGGTGGGATGCAGGCCAAAATACTTGGGTCGCGTCTCTTGTGGGATCAGCCAGCGACGAGTAAGTGGAATGCCGTTTACGTTCGCGGTGGTGACGTCGACGGTTTTTTCCCACTTGGCGAAATCGACGGTGCCGGGAAACGGCGTGAGGATGACGAACTGGGCGAAAGTGAGATCGGCGGCGTCAGCCAATGCGGCAGTGGCGTCGAAGGTGGAAGGTTTGTCGCTCGGCAAACCAAAGATGAACGAACCCAAAACGTGAATGCCGTGAGCGCGGAAATTCTTGAGCCGATCGATCAGCGCCTGGCCGGAGAGATTGAAATCCTTGTAAACATCTTTCAGGCCGTCAGGCGTGACCGCTTCCACGCCGACCAGCGCTCCCAGGATGTGTGCCGCCTTCATGGCGTCGAGGAACTCATCGTCCTCAGCCGCTTCCATGGTGATCTGGGTGTAGAAGACGGTGTCTTTGGGCAGCTTCGCCAATCGGGACATCAATTCGAAACGCTCGGCGCGGATGGTCTGCAACTGGCGCAGATGCGCGTGGTTCTTCTGACGTCCGGCTAGTTCGAGGTCGGTTAAAGTGACGGGATAGAAGTTGTCATCGGCCAGAGCGATGAAGCGAAAGCCCTGCCGTCGCAATTGCACGATTTCTTCGACGACGGCGTCAGCTGGTCTCTGACGAGGTTTCTGTCCGTCGGTGCGCCACACCGAACAGAAGGAACAGTGCTTGGGACAACCGCGTACGGTTTGGACCGAGGCCCACATGTAACTCTTGCGGGGAATCAGGTCCCAGCGCGCGGCGGAGAACTGGTCGGCATCGATGCGTCCGCCCTCGTAAATCGTCTTCGGCGCGCCGCTGACGCAATCGGCCAGCACCTTGGCCCAAACCACATCGCCATCGCCCTTTACGACTGCGTGGGCGCCGCCGAGTTCGAGCGATTCTTCGGGATACAACGTGGCGTGAATTCCGCCATAGACGACATAGGCTCCGCGGGCGCGAGCATCGCGGCCGACTTCGTAGCCGCGCAGCGCATTGCCGGTGTGCACACCGATGCCCACCACGTCGCCTTCATGAATGGATGCCGGATCCAGCAAGGCCAGGGTCTCATCGACCAGAATGGGGTCGCCGTAGGATCTAGGTGTGGCGCCGGCCAGTACGTATAGCCAGCGAGGAGTGATGACTGCGGTCCCGAAAGACACGTGGCTTGGATTGATGAGATGAACCTTCACGCGCGGTGTAGCTCCCTTCGAGGGTGCCAGGGCGGGTCAGCCAATGCCGCGCTGAGGTCGCAGAGGACGCTCTAGAAAAACGACAGAGTCGAGCCAGACGCTACGCTAGGAGAAATGAAACAAACGCCCCACGCGTCGCAATGCAGAGTGCGACTCTCGTGTAGAGAGTGTCTCACACCAGACATATTGGCGTCTGTTCAATAGTGCTCAGATTAGTGCTCACGTTTTGGTGGCGAGTCCGCGGGCAAGGAATCTGCAGTTCTATTGCATTTTCCGTCGCTGGTTCGCAGAAAAACAGTTTATGCGATCGTTTAGAATCAGTGGGTTGGGCGGAAATTGTTCGCAAGCGATTGATTCTAAGTAGGTTATACGTATCCAATTGTCGGCGTGGGACTTAGCGGCGTTCTTTGGCGCGGATTTTGGTGTGGTTTTTCCAGTTCGCGAATTTCCTCTGGGGGTTTCAGTTATCAAAGAACGAATCTATCGCCAGCCACGCTAGGCGGCGGCAAGGAACACCAATCCCTTTCCTCACGATGGTTGTTTTACCGAAGTGGACTCCGAAGGGATAGGACGCAGGACACACAGCTGCGTGATAAGTGGAGAAAAGCAACCGCGGATTTGCGCAGATCACGCGGATAAGACCAATTTGTGAGACTTAGCGAAGGAGTTTCCAGGTTAGCGCCAAAGACGTAATCCATTCTTTTGAACGGGTGACGACTTTGATAGGATATGGCGCCAACAAGAAGCTTGAGTTCTTATATTGGACAGGTATAGCGCCGGGGCCCTTGTTAGCCTGGACGACAAGAGGCAAAGAGACAATAGCGCTCGGCTTTTGGGTTCAACTTAAGGAAGCAACAGAACTGACCCCATTCCTGATTGTAAAACGCGGACCTCTGTTCGATGCGCTCAAGAAGCACTACGAAAACGTCATTGCACGGTCGCAGAGACTAGAGTCCGTGGCACCGAGCCCAGCCAACGTGGACTAAAAGCCTTCAAAACGGCCGCACTAGTCGCTAGAAGATAGCTTCAGACCGCCAAATCGACGTCAGAGAAGGGAATCGTGCATCGCGGTGACTTAGAGCGAAAGCCGGTTTCGCGCGCCATGAACGATGAAGCGTTGAGTTGCAGAACGATGGTGGAGACGGCGGGATTTGGACCCGCGTCAGCCAATGCTGTCAGTCAAGAGACTACATACTTAGTCGCGTTCACCCATCGGTTACACGGCAGTCTCGCCAGTCGCGCTCAGAACGGACAAGAAACGCGGCCAGCCAATTGGACATAACGCGAATTGTCGTAACTTGGCCGCAGACCGGCTAATGATCAAGTCTTCAGCAACTCGGGATGCTCTTTTCTGAGCCAATCTTGGACGGCGCCTTGCAATTCGGCCGCGAGCTTGATTGCCAATACCAAATCCTGGTCGGACACAACTCCCGCCACGTCATAGCTAGATCGGTTGCGCTTGTTGCTAAGAGCCTTGAGTTTCTGCACGAATCGACGGCCTTCTGGAATTGTGAGTTCCAGTGAATCAATAGTTTTGACATGATGTCCAGCTTGGGTTGAGGTACGGTAACCGTTAGCGCGAAGGGCGATGGTTGCGGCCGTAAGTGCGGAGTTAAAGGCGGCGATGAATCGAAGATCGGTCGAGATCGCCTCAACTTTAGAGTCGTCAAGACCCCGATCAACGATGCTCAACAAACCCCGAATTTCATCGGGGCTTGTGGCTTCGCTTTTTAACCAGCCGTATTCCACCCATTTCTCTAAGCTCATCTTCATCTCCAAATAAGAAGACCTTCTTGCCACGGATTACAGCATTTAGAAAATGATTTCCGCCAGCGAACTTAGACTTGTACTCGGCGATCGAGTAAACAGTGGGATTCACCGTACGGCCGAGGGAAGCCTCTGTGCTATCGAACTGCGCCAGGACTTCGTCGAGCGTGACTTTGCCGATGATCATCACGTCGACATCGCTGTCCGCCTTCTCTTGCTGATGCGCAAGCGAGCCATAGACAAATGCGACGATGATTCGCTTCGCCAGTGGCTCGAGTGCCGAACGCAAGACATGAAAGGTGCCGACAGTTTTTGCAACCAGGGCTCGAATCTCACCGAATACCGGACTGTTCTGATTAGCCTGGTAAAACACCAGGTTTCCCATTTGGGAGCGATTAATCAGACCAACTTTTGACAGATTTTCCAGTTCGCGCTGCACAGATCCGGCACTACTGCCGAGGGAGCGAGCAATCTGGCGAACATAAAAAGACTCGTCAGTTCGGCTGTACAGCAACGCCAGGATACCGCCGCGCGTTTGGCCAAACAGAACATCCCCGAGGGAGCCGCTGCCCGTTCTCATTATGAGAGCAATTGTACTCAAAAATAGAACAGGTGTCGAGATATGCAGAATGTATTGGTGGGGCGGCGGGAGTTGAACCCGCGTCGAAACTGCTGTGAGTCAAGAGACTACATATTTAGTCGCGTTCACACGCCGGGGCTAAAGCCCCGAGGTTTCTATTGGCGTCTATCGGCACGGCTGAAGCCGTGCCCTTTCAAAACGTGATCGTTGGACTCGGTCGCCAGGGCGACCTCGCTCAGGATGAGCGCAAGAAAAAACCCCACCCAAGCAAAGGAAGCTTGGGTGGGGCACCCATTGGGGCTAAAGCCCCATAGTATTTATTGGCCTCTATCGGCCCGGCTAAAGCCGTGCCCTTTCAAAGCGCTTTAGTACATTCCGCCCATGCCGCCGCCACCGTGGCCGCCGCCCATGGGAGCTTCTTTCTTCTCCTCAGGCAACTCTGCAACCAGAGCTTCGGTGGTCAGCATCAGGGACGCGATCGAACCTGCGTTCTGCAGGGCCGTGCGCGTCACCTTGGTCGGATCGATTACACCAGCCTTGACCAGGTCTTCGAACTTGTTGGTCTGGGCGTTGTAACCGAAGTTGTTTTCCTTCGAGTCGCGGATGCGGCCGACCACGATGGCTCCCTCTTCGCCGGCGTTACCGACGATCTGGCGCAGGGGCTCTTCGAGAGCGCGACGCACAATGTTGCCGCCGATCTTCTCGTCGCCCTCGAGCTTCAGAGCATCGATGGCATCGCCGCAACGCATGAGCGCTACACCGCCGCCGGGGACGATGCCTTCCTCAACCGCAGCACGAGTGGCATGCATTGCATCTTCGACGCGGGCTTTCTTTTCCTTCATTTCGGTTTCGGTGGCCGCGCCGACCTTGATGATGGCAACGCCGCCCACCAGCTTCGCCAACCGCTCCTGCAACTTCTCGCGGTCGTAGTCGCTTGTGGTCTTTTCGACCTGGCCGCGAATCTCCTTCACGCGTCCGGAGATGTCCTCAGCCTTACCCTTGCCTTCGACGATGGTGGTGTTGTCCTTGTCGATGGTGACCTTCTTGGCCTGGCCGAGATCGCTCATCTGAACATTCTCCAGCTTGATGCCGAGGTCTTCGGTGATGGCCTTGCCACCGGTGAGGATGGCGATGTCTTGCAACATGGCCTTGCGACGGTCGCCAAAGCCAGGAGCCTTGACGGCAGCCACGTTCAGTGTGCCGCGCAGCTTGTTCACGACCAAGGTCGCGAGTGCTTCGCCTTCCACGTCCTCAGCGATGATCACCAGCGGACGGCTGCTCTTGGCAATCGACTCGAGCAGCGGGAGCAGGTCCTTCATCGACGAGATCTTCTTCTCGTGAATCAGGATGTAGGGATTCTCCTGGACGGATTCCATGCGCTCAGGATCGGTGACGAAGTACGGAGACAGGTAGCCGCGGTCGAACTGCATGCCTTCGACGACTTCGAGCTGGGTCTCCATCGTCTTGGACTCTTCCACGGTGATGACGCCGTCTTTGCCGACCTTCTTCATGGCTTCGGCAATGATGATGCCGATGGTGGAGTCGTTGTTGGCCGAGATGGTGCCGACCTGGGCGATCATGTCGCCGGTGACTTTCTGGGAGTACTTGTCGAGCGCGCTGCCGCTGCGGTTGCCATCGTTGTCGACGGTGCCGCAAACAGCGGTGACGGCCTTCTCGATGCCGCGCTTCAGGGCCATTGGATTCGCGCCGGCAGCGACGGTCTTGACGCCTTCGCGATAGATTGCCTGCGCCAGAACGGTCGCGGTGGTGGTGCCGTCGCCAGCGACGTCAGAGGTCTTCGAGGCGACTTCGCGCACCATCTGTGCGCCCATGTTCTCGAGCGGGTCCTGCAGCTCGATTTCCTTGGCTACGGTCACGCCGTCTTTGGTGATGAGCGGCGAACCGAACTTCTTTTCGATTACGACGTTGCGGCCCTTGGGGCCGAGGGTGACTTTCACGGCATCCGCGAGGACGTTAACGCCGCGCAGGATCGACTGCCGTGACTCTTCCCCGTGCAGAATTTGTTTTGCCATTGTTTCAATCTCCTTGAATTCAGTGGTCAGTGGATAGTGGCTAGTGGCTAGAAAAACCAGCGTCGCCGCGGCTCACTGACGATTCTTGTTGAACAAACTTATTTCGCGGCGAGGGCCGGCTTGGTGGCGCCTTCAAGAATCCCGAGGACTTCTTCTTCACGCATGATGAGGAAGTCTTCGCCGTCGATCTTGATCTCGGTGCCGGCATATTTGCCGAACAGAACGCGGTCACCCGCTTTCACATCGAGGGGGAAGGTCTCGCCCTTGTCGTTGCTCTTGCCACGACCGACGGAGATGACTTCGCCTTCCTGCGGCTTGTCCTTGGCGCTGTCGGGGATAATGATGCCACCCCGGGAGGTTTCGGCTTCTTCCACACGACGGATTACGATTCGGTCATGCAGGGGAGTTAGCTTAGTAGCCATTCTTGGAACTCCTTTCAAACAATTGAGTCAGGTTGGATTGCGATACACGATGGCCGGCGTTGGCGCGCGAATTCGGCGTTTGGCACGGCGTGGTCATCAACTTTGGGGTTTAACCCGAAGCCGGACGGGAGAGCAGGAAACCAGCCCATGGCGGCTGCTAGCACTCAAGTCCAACGAGTGCTAATGTACGACATCCGTGGGATCGCTGTCAAGGGGGATGTGAGCGTAATTCACTCATATTTCATCCGGCCGGGCATTGGCGCATTGAGAGTTGTTTTTTAGCTGGCGGAGAGTAATATGTGAACTTAAAGCGGTGCAAGTGCAGCCGCTTTGGCCGGGCACAGGCTTTCGTGCTGGTTACCGCCACTCAGGTCTGATTTGGGAATCGTCAGTCTTACACTGAACCGCGCGAGTGCGACTACAAAATCGGTATTGGCAGGTGTGTCGCGCGCGGTGGCGATAGCATAATTGGATCTGTGGGTGTAAGCGCAAAGGTACCCCCCAATGATTCGGCGTCGATTCTCGACTGGCGTCTATCGGCGAAGCATGCTGTGCTTCGTTCTCGTCCTCGTGCTTGCGGGTTTGTCTGCTGCCCAATCGACTGATCCGGGCCAGAATCCTGCATCCGATCAAGCTCCGCGCGCTGCTGTGGTTGACCAACGATCCGAGGCCGCGGATTCCCAGGCTGATACGTCAATTCCAAGCGGCACTGTACCAACCGCTGCGCAAGTGACCAAGGACGGCGAGCGCGCTCCCGATCCTGCTGACGGGACGGCACCGGCAACAGAGACTGCGACAAATTCGCTGAAGCCGCCTCAGCCACCCCAAGCACCTGCTACGCCTGAGCCTGCCAAGTACGATGTCACGCTGATTGGTCATCGCAATATAGGCAACGGTTTGAACTTCTACTCCATCGAGCGCGAGATCGCGCTGGGCCACGATCTGGCGAAGCAGGTGGAGGGAAGCACGAAGCTGATTAGCGATCCGGAGATCACGGAATACGTGAACCGCATTGGCCAGAACCTGGTGCGCAATTCGGACTCGCGTGTGCCGTTTACGATCAAGGTGATCGACAGCAACGAAGTGAATGCGTTCGCCCTGCCGGGCGGTTTTTTCTTCGTAGACAGCGGCCTGATTCTGGCGGCTGACAGCGAAGCTGAACTGGCGGCGGTGATGGCGCACGAGATTGCGCATGTTGCCGCGCGCCACGCTACGAAGAACATGACCAAGCAGCAAATATGGAACATGGCTTCGATCCCATTGATGTTTGTGGGAGGGCCAGCCGGCTATGCCATCGCGGAGCTTGCCAGCATTGCCGTGCCGCTGGGTTTCCTGAAGTTCTCGCGCGACGCAGAGCGCGAAGCCGACATGCTGGGGCTCGAGTACGACTATGTGGCTGGGTATGATCCGCAGGCGTTCATTCAGTTTTTCGAGCGCCTGAAGGCGGAGGAGAAGGAAAAACACAGCAAAATCGCCAAGATGTTTTCGACGCATCCCATGACGGCCGACCGGATCAGCGCGGCGCAGGCTGAGATCAAGATGTACTTTCCGGACCGCGAGAGTTACCTGGTCGACACCAGCGAGTTCGACAACATGAAGGCGCGGCTGATGGCCTTGCAGGGCGGGCACCGACTCGACGTCGGGATGGGGAACATGCCGGTCCTGCGAAATCACACGCAGGACACAGAACCCGATGTGCCTGCTACCACGCAAAAGAGTTCCACGACGCAACCGGACGCAAACGACAGCGATCGGCCCACCCTGAAGCGTACCCCGGCCAATCCAGACTGAGCCGGCGCTCACCTGCTTTGTAGATCTGACCGTTGGTACCGATGCAGGCTTGCGCCCGGCGCGTTGCGGCTGCGCAGGTATATGCCTAGAATATCCTCATGAGAAGTCGTTGGCTGGCTGGCTGGGTTGGTTGCGCATTCTTGCTGACGGCGGTGGCCTTAGGCAGTGACAAGCAGTCCGCACCGGTTCAGGCGTCGAACGTGCACTTTACGGTGTTGAAAGACGACAATAACAAGCCGATCCGGAACGCCAGCATCGTTCTTCACCCGGTGGGGAAAAACGGAAAGCAGTCCAAAGGCGGACTTGAAATCAAGACAGACAACGAGGGCAAGGTAGTATACGAAGGCCTACCATACGGATTGTTACGAGTGCAGGTGCTGTCGCCTGGGTTCCAGACCTATGGCGAAGACTTTCAGATCGACAAGCCCGAAATGGACGTCTCAATCCGATTGAAGCGACCGACTGACCAGCTGTCGGCGTATGGCGACAAGAAAGAACCCGCGAAGACTGCGCCGACAACGGCCCCGCCAACGACAACTCCTGCGCAACCCAAGCCGCAATAGTCTGCCCGCGGCATTGCGCGCATCCAATACGAACGAGGATCGCATGGTGGAAGCAAAAGCCATCTGGACCGACAAAGACCGCTTCCTGGGTGAGGCAAGTAGCGGGCACGCGCTGGTGGTCGATACCGGCGAAACCAAGAGCGCGAGCAGCCCGGTGGAATTGGTGCTGATCGCGCTGTGCGGCTGTACCGCCAGCGATGTGGTGGGCATCCTGCGCAAGAAGCGCGAGCCGTTTACTGGACTGGAAGTTGCGGCATACGGTGAGCGAGCAAACGACCATCCCAAGGTTTACACGCAAATCAAGCTGGTATATCGTGTGCGCGGCAACGTCTCGCACAAAGCGATGGAAGATGCGGTGCGCCTGTCGAAAGAGAAGTACTGTTCGGTGTCGGCCATGCTGGCGAAGACGGCGGCGATTGACTTCGAGATTGAGTACGTCGGGTAGATTATTCACCACAGAGGCACAGAGACACGGAGTAGAGAGAATAGAAAACCAAGTAGGTTGCCCCCACAGAGTTTCGCCCCTTCAAGTGCGCCGCGTCACAGAGAATTAGGCCGGGCGTCACAGCGCCGCGTAAAAACTGGCCAGAGAATGTGAACTGGAATCTTGCGGCCGTATGTCTAAGAGCCACTCGACACCGAGGAACAAGAAAATGAGCTCACTTACTGTTTCCGCACCTGCGGAGCTGCACCTTGCCCGGCGGATGTCACGCCTGGGGACTGAGACAGCGTTCGAAGTGCTAGTCCGTGCCCGCGCCCTGGAAAAGCAGGGCAAGCATATCGTTCACCTGGAAATCGGCGAGCCCGACTTTGATACGCCGAAGAATATCGTCGAAGCTGCAGTCGACGCGCTGCACATGGGCTACACGCATTATGGACCGTCGGCCGGTTTGCCGGATTTGCGGGAAGCGATCGCCGAAGAGGTCACGAGGACGCGCGGTGTCCATTTTGCGCCTGAAGAAGTAGTGGTTGTGCCGGGCGGCAAGCCGATCATCTTCTTCACCATGCTTGCGCTGGTGGAGGAAGGCGACGAAGTCATCTATCCCAACCCGGGTTTTCCGATTTACGAGTCGATGATCAATTTCCTCGGCGGAAAAGCCGTTCCGATTGCGCTGCGCGAAGAGCGCGACTTCCGGCTTGACGTCAATGAACTGGCGAGCTTGATCAACGACCGGACGAAACTCATTATTCTCAATTCGCCGCAAAACCCGACCGGGGGCGTTCTGACAAAGGGCGACATTTATGACATCGCTGCCGCCATTGGCGATCGCAACATCATGGTGATGAGTGACGAAATCTACGGGCGCCTGCTGTTCGAGGGCGAGCAGTTCAGTATTTCTTCGGTCGAAGGCATGAAGGACCGCACGATCATCCTCGATGGTTTCTCCAAGACCTATGCCATGACGGGATGGCGCATGGGCTATGGCGTGATGCGGGCTGACCTTGCGACGCACATCGCGCGCCTGATGACCAACTCGAACTCGTGCACCGCCAGCTTCACGCAGATTGCTGGAATCGAAGCGATTCGCGGCGACCAGAGCGAGACCGAGCGCATGCGCCTGGAGTTCCAGAAACGGCGCAACGTCTTCGTGAACGGTATCAACCAGATCAAGGGCTTCTCGTGCCGGCTTCCGAAGGGCGCGTTCTACACGTTCCCGAACATCACGGAGACGGGATGGTCATCGAAGAAGCTGGCCGACGCTCTGCTCGAACAGGCCGGGGTTGCGGCTCTGTCAGGAACTGCTTTCGGCGCGTTCGGCGAAGGCTACCTGCGCTTCAGCGTGGCCAATTCGGTGGAGAACATCGAGATGGCACTGGACCGCATCGATCAGTGGGCGAAGAAGAACCTGTAGACAATTTGTTTCGATTAGAGGCCCGCTTGCGAGCGGGCCTTTTTGTTGGGGTATGATGAGCGGCGCAAGTGTAGGTGCTTTCTGAGATGACAGAGCCTCGATTCCGCATATTTGCCACTGCCGACATCGGCGACGCCGCCTTCAACCGCCTGCGCAAGCGAGGCTATGAGGTTGAGGTGTATCCAAACCCCGAGCCTCCGCCCAAGAGTCTGATCGTCGAGAAAGTTCGCAACGGGATCGATGGCTTGATCACAACCTTGCGCGACAAAATTGATGCCGAGATTTTCGAAGCAGGGAAGGGCACGTTGAAGGTCGTAGCCCAGTACGCGGTCGGCTTCGACAACATCAACCGCGCCGACGCTAACCGCTACAGGATTCCTTTCTCCAACACCGCTGACGTTCTTACTGAAGCGACCGCAGAGTTCGCCTTCTTCGCGCTGGCCGCTCTAGCGCGCAAACTATGGAGCGCGGAACATTTGGTGCGCGAGAACAAGTGGGGCTACTGGCATCCCTATCTGCCCTTCCTCGGCGATGAGGTGACAGGCAAGACGATCGGCATTCTGGGCACCGGTCGAATTGGTCAGGCGGTGATCAAGAAGTGTATCGGTTTCGACATGAATGTCCTTTGCTACGAAGCCCTGGGGCCGAACGCAAAGCTGGTTGCCGATGTGCAGCAGCAAATGGATCTCCGCTTCAAGAGCGGAATGCAGCGGGAGCGCACTTCGATCACGTATGTCTCCCTTGAGGAAGTGCTGAGTCAGAGCGACTTCATCAGCATTCACGTGCCGCTCCTGCGCGAAGGTGAGAGCGAGACCCCCACGTATCACCTGATTAATGAGCGCACCCTGCGCACCATGAAGCCCACCGCGTACCTGGTTAACACCTCGCGTGGGCCGGTGGTAGACGAGAAGGCGCTCGCCATAGCTCTTAAAGAAAAGTGGATAGCAGGGGCTGCACTCGATGTTTACGAGACAGAGCCTCTACCGGCGGATTCTCCGCTGCGCGATCCCGACATTGAAGATCGCTGCAGGCTTTATCCGCATTTTGCCAGTGCGGGACGAATTACGCGGCTGTCGATGGATCCGAACCGCGGCATGGCCGGACGTTGCGTGCAAGCCTTGATCGACATGCTGGAAGGAAATTACGGAGGTGACATCCAGAAGATGCCGTTCGTGGTGAATAAGGAGGCGTTTCGGTAAGAGATAGTGGTTAGTGGATAGAAAAGACCCGCGCAGATTGTGTGCGAAAAGCGGCTACTTCGTTACCAGCGACGCCACCAGTGAGTCGAAAATCTTCACACCGTCAGTCATTCCTAACTCTGGTTCGCTGGCGCGCTCGGGATGGGGCATCATGCCCAGCACGTTGCGGCCTTCATTGCAGATGCCGGCAATGTTGTCGATGGAGCCGTTAGGATTCGCGTCGGCAGTCACTTCGCCAGTCGGAGTGACGTAGCGGAAGATGATGCGGTCCTGATCTTTCAGCTCGGCCAGCGTATGGTCGTCACAGAAATAGTTGCCTTCCATGTGGCCGATGGGAATTTGCAGCACTTCGCCTTTGGTCAGGTTATGGGTGTAAGGCGTGTTCGTGTTCTCCACGCGAATATGAACCGGCTTGCAGATGTACTTCAGGCCGGCGTTGCGCATGAGAGCGCCGGGCAACAGTCCTGACTCGCAGAGAATTTGAAAACCGTTGCAGATGCCGAGGACGAGTCCGCCATCAGCCGCGAATTTGCGGACCGACTCCATGACGGGCGAGAACTTGGCGATCGCCCCGGTGCGGAGGTAGTCGCCGTAGGCAAAGCCGCCGGGAACGATAATGGCGTCGCATCCCTGGAGGTCAGGCGAGTCGTGCCAGAGAAAAGTTACCGGCTGCTTCGACACCTCGGAGATGGTCCAGTAAGCGTCGTGATCGCAGTTCGATCCGGGGAAGATGATGACGCCAAATTTCATGGTTTGCGCGCTCCGGAAGGGGCTTAAGCGTCAGTGTAGCATGGGTGTGGCGACCTCCCGGTCGGCGCGGCATCCAAAGAGTTATGCAGTTTTCCAGGCATTTTCACATCACCGGCGGAGCGCTGCGCGACTGGTTTGTCGCCCAGTGCTACGACTCGATTTGCGTCGGCCTGTTGTGGTGGGGCGGCCTGAGTTTTCTGCATGTGCCGTGGGCTCCGTTCTGGGCGGTCCTGGCGGCGCTGTTCCAGTTCATACCGCACTTTGGGCCAGTGCTGACGTTCGTCGGACCGGCGTTGGCGGCGATCCTCGGCGGCGGCCTGGACATGTTTCTGTGGGTCCTCGGACTGTACGGAGCAATTGTGCTGGTAGATGGCCTGATTCTGCAGCCGCTCATCCTGCGACGAACTGCAAAGGTTCCGATCTGGGCGTCACTGACGGTGCCGATCCTGCTCAGTATGATGCTCGGGTTCTGGGGATTGCTGCTCGCGGCTCCATTGCTGGCGGTGATCTTTGCGTATCGCGCCATCGCGAAGAAACGGGCTCAGCAGGCCGCCGTTGAGGCAGTGCCCCATCAAACGCCGCCTGGGCAGGAGATTACTGGAGGAGTGTTGCTCTTGCCGGAAGAGCAGGCGAGACGAGACGAACAGACGGACGCACTTTGACGTACCTCGCGGCAGATGCTGGGGGTATTCCGGTCCTGATTTCCACATTTCGCGCGAATACAATAAGTACGACCAGCAAAGGCCAACGACGTAATGTCCGAGCAATTTGTTCATCTGCATTTGCACACCGATTTCTCAATGCTCGATGGAGCATGCGATACGACCAAGCTTGTCAAGCGGGTCAAGGAACTCGGCATGCCGGCGGTCGCTATGACCGACCATGGCAACATCTTTGGCGCAGTGGAATTCGCGAACGCCGCCAAAGACGTAGGCGTAAAGCCTATCCTCGGTTGCGAGTTGTACATCTGCAAGAAAGAAGACCACCGTGCGGCGCCCGAAGGCGACACTTACAACCACCTCATCGTGCTAGCCGAAAACGATGAGGGCTACCGCAATCTAGTGAAGATCGCGTCGGAAGCATCGCTGAACGGTTTTTATTACAAGCCGCGCATCAGCAAGAGATTCTTGGCGGAGCACTCCAAGGGGTTGATTGGGCTGTCGGGTTGCCTCAAAGGCGAGGTGGCCGAAGAACTCACGTTCGAGCATTACGAAAAGGCGCGTGAAGCTGCCGCTACGTTCGGTGACATTTTTGGCAAAGGGAACTTTTTCCTCGAGATCCAGAACCAAGGGCTGCCGGAAGAAGACCGCATTCAGAACAACCTGCTGAAGCTGGAGCAGGACCTGGGCATCCCGATGGTGGCAACGAACGACAGCCACTATCTTTGCGAAGACGACGCCCACGCCCAGGACGTGATGGTCTGCATCCAGACGGGAAAGTCGATCAACGACACCAATCGCCTGAAGTTTGCGAATAACCAGTTTTACGTCAAGAGCTATCCCGAAATGAAGAAAGCGTTTTTGGGATACGAGCAGTTTTTGCATCGCACGCTGGAGATTGCCGAGCGGTGCAACACCAAGCTGGAAAAAGTTCGCGATCCGTTTCCGCAGTTTGAGGTGCCAAAGGGTTTCACTATTCCCGATTACTTTGAGCACGTGACGCGCGAGGGGTTCGCGCAGCGGCTAAACATTCTGCGCGAGTTGCAGACGATGGGCCGCGTCAAACATTCGCTCGAAGATTACGAACAGCGGCTGTCGCGCGAGATCGGAATTATCCGGCAGATGCAATTCGCGGGCTACTTTCTGATCGTTTGGGATTTCATTCGCTACGCCAAAGAGCACAACATTCCGGTCGGGCCGGGTCGCGGATCGGCGGCAGGCGCACTGGTGGCGTATGCGCTGGGCATTACCGACATCGATCCGCTGCAGAACGAGCTGCTGTTCGAGCGCTTCTTGAATCCCGAACGCATCAGCCTGCCTGACATCGATATCGACTTCTGCATGAACCGGCGCGGCGAGGTCATTAATTACGTCACGCAGAAGTACGGCCGCGACCAGGTAGCGCAGATCATTACGTTCGGCACGATGGCGTGCAAGGCCGCGCTGAAAGACTCGGGGCGCGCGATGGATGTGCCGTATTCCGAAGTCGAGCGCATCGTGAAGATGGTGCCGCCGACTTTGAATATCACCATTGAGCAGGCATTGAAGGATTCGCCGGCGCTGGCGACGGCCTATGAATCGGAGCCACAGACGAAAGAACTGATCGACACAGCCAAGAAGCTCGAAGGCCTGGTCCGCAACGCCGGTGTACACGCGGCAGGGGTAGTGATTTCGCCGCAGCCGCTGATCGATCTGGTTCCGCTGCATCGCACCAAGAACGATGAAATCGTGACCGCCTACGACATGAAGGCGATCGAGAAACTCGGCCTGCTGAAGATGGACTTCCTCGGGCTGACGACGCTCACCATCATCGACGACGCGTTGCGCCTGATCGAGCAAGTGCGAGGAGAGCGCCTGAATTTGCAGACTCTGGCGCTCGACGACGCGCAGACTTACGAAAGGGTTTTTCACACAGGGCTGACGTCGGGGGTGTTCCAGTTTGAATCGCACGGCATGCGCGACGTGCTCCGACGCTATAAGCCTACAGCGGTCGAAGACCTCACGGCCTTGAACGCACTCTACCGGCCAGGGCCTATCCAGGGCGGCATGATCGACGACTTCATCGACCGCAAGTGGGGACGCAAGAAGATTGAATACGAACTGCCGGAACTGGAGACGATGCTCAAAGAGACACTGGGCGTCATCGTTTACCAGGAACAGGTGATGCAGATCGCCAATCGTCTTGCAGGCTATTCACTGGGTGAAGCGGACCTGCTGCGGCGCGCCATGGGCAAGAAGAACGCCGACGAGATGGCCAACCAGCGGCAGCGGTTCGTGAAGGGCGCGCTGGAACGTGGATTCCCGCAGAAGAAGATTGAGAAAATTTTCGACCTGATGGAGCAATTTGCTGGATACGGCTTCAATAAGTCGCACTCGGCTGCGTATGCGCTGCTGGCCTATCAGACGGCGTATCTAAAAACGCATTACCCCGTAGAGTTCATGGCCGCGCTGCTGACTTCAGTTTCGGGAAGCACCGATGACGTGGTGAAGTACATCAACGAGTGCCGCGAGATGGGGATCCCAGTCGAGCCGCCGGACGTGAATGTCAGCGATGCGAACTTCACGCCCCACGGCGAGGCGATTCGGTTTGGGCTATCTGCGGTTAAGAATGTGGGCCACAACGCGATTGAGTCGATCGTGAATGCGCGCAAAGAAATTGGTGCGTTCACATCGATTTTCCAATTCTGCGAAAAAGTTGATCTGCGGCTGCTGAACAAGCGTGTAATTGAGTCGCTGATCAAGTCAGGAGCGATGGACGCCATGGGGCGCCGGTCCCAGTTGATGGCGGTGGTCGACACTGCAATGGAACACGCGCAGAAGTCGCAGCGCGATGCCGCTATGGGTCAACATGGATTGTTTGGCGTGTTTGCCCAGGATGACGAAACGCAAGTTGAAAAGCCACTGCCGAACATTCCTGATTGGGATGAGCATCAGCGGCTTTCCGCCGAGAAGGAAATTCTGGGCTTCTTTATCACCGGACACCCGCTGGAAAAATATGGCGAGAAGCTGCTCGATTTCAGCGCACTGACCACGGAAGACCTGGGCCAAATGAAGTCGTCAACTGGAAGGGACGAGGTCCTGGTTGGCGGCATCCTCAAAGCCGTGCGCGTGTCGAAGTCGAAGAAAGGTGACCTTTACGCTCAGGGCCGGCTCGAAGACATGATCGGCTCAGTGGACATTCTATGTTTCTCCGAATCATTCAAGCGTTTGACCGAGAAACTCAAACTTGACGTTCCCGTGCTGGTGAAGGGAAGCGTTCGTGTCGAAGAAGGCTCCAATCCCAAGCTCATGATCAGCGACATCACTCCACTGGAAGAAGCGCAGCCGAAGCTGGCCCGGAGCCTGCGCATTAAGGTCCCGGTGGAAACTTCGTCGACAGGCACGATCGACGCACTGCACTCAATTTGCGCCGAGCGCAAGGGCGACGCCAAGGTGCTGTTCGATCTCGAGCGCAAGGGCGACTTTACCGCCGTAATGGAGGCGGAAGGCTATAATGTGTTGCCGGACCGTTCCTTCATCAACCGCGTGGAAGAGCTGTGCGGACGAGGCAGCGTAAGGATCATCGACTAGCCTCGACAACTAAGGCCAGACAAACCTATGGAAACCCCCTCCGGCGCACAGGCCGAACTGCAGCGCATCGAGCAGCAAATCGAGCAACTTCAGGGCGCTGCCGCCAACAATCAGGACGCACTCAAACAGCTCGAAGACCTGCAGGGGCGTGTCGAAGCACTGCGCCGCCAGATTTCCGGTCAACTGACGCCGTGGGAGCGCACAGAGTTGGCGCGACATCCGATGCGACCCTATCCATTAGATTACATCGAGCGCATCTTTCCTGACTTCAGCGAAATTCACGGAGACCGAGGGTTCGGCGATGACGCCGCCATGGTCTGCGGCATGGCGCGGTTTCATGATCGCGAAGTCGCGGTTCTGGGCACGCAGAAAGGCCGCGACACCAAGCAGCGGGTTTATCGCAACTTTGGCCAGCCGAATCCGGAAGGCTATCGCAAGGCGCTGCGCTTCATGAAATTTGCCGAGAAGTGGAACCGCCCGGTGATTTCTCTGATTGACGTGGTGGGCGCATATCCCGGATTAGGTGCCGAGGAGCGCGGACAGGCCGAGGCGATTGCCCACAACCTTCGCGAGATGGCGCGGCTGCGGGTCCCGTTTATCGCTGCGATTACCGGCGAAGGCGGCAGTGGAGGCGCGTTAGCCATCGCGGTTGCTGATCGCGTCCTGATGCAGGAAAACGGTATCTACTCGGTGATTTCGCCGGAGGGTTGCGCGTCGATTATGTGGCGCGACTCGGCCAAGAAAGACATTGCGGCTGCGGCCTTGCACATCACCGCGAAAGACAACCTGGAGATGGGCTTCTGCGATGAAGTAGTAGTCGAACCCCCAGGGGGCGCGCACCACGACTATGATGCGGCCGCGGCGAGCTTGGCCGAGGCTCTGGAAAAGCACTTGAGCGCACTCGAAAAGCTGCCGCTTCAGCAATTGCTGGATGCTCGCTACAAGAAGTTTCGCAACATGGCACAGTACTATCAGACGGTGTAGTAAGAGGAATTGACACATCCTCATATACGAGCTGCGAGATTTCCGCTTATAATCTCGACGCCATGCGAACGATTTGGATCGGAGTGGTTGGACTCACTCTGTGCGCGTCACTTTCCGCACAGCCGGATTCCCCTACGCAAAACCAAAATCCTGCATCGGCTCAGGCTGGCTCGCCCTCTCCCAGTCCAGGAGACTCAACCCGCCTGATTGTTAAGAAATCCACTAAGCCTACTTACCCAATCGCGGCACGACAGCAGCAAATTCAGGGACAGGTATGGGTACATCTGGTAATTAGTGAAACCGGGGACGTTGTCACCGCGGAACCAGTCAGTGGCGACCCTTTGCTTGTTTCCGCCGCTGCAGACGCGATGAAGCAATGGAAATTTGAGCCTTACATTAAGAACGGCCAGCCAGTTCGAGTTTCGACCAAGATGCCTTACAACTTCGCGTTCTCCGACAAAGTGGTCGATAAGCCAGACGCCGCGGATTCTGGACCTACCACGGAGAACAAGGCCAGCGAGAGTACCGACGCCGGCACAGCAGGTAATCCATCAGGCTCAAATGCGGGTCTGCCAAAACAGGTTCGCATCAGCCAAGCCGTGGCGAACGGTCTACTGGTTCATGTGGTCACTCCGGTCTATCCTGTCTATGCTCGTCGTGCCGGCATTCAGGGAACGGTCATATTGCAGGGTACGATTGGGAAAGATGGTCGAGTGCAGAACCTGATACCCATAAGCTCCCCATCGAAGGAACTCACCGAGGCGGCGATTGGCGCGGTCGAACAGTGGCAGTACAAGCCGTACACGCTAAAGGGAGAGCCTATCGAGGTACAAACCACTATCAATGTAAATTTTCAACTCCATTAGGGTTGAGGCCCGACGGCTCAGTCCCGCCTAGAGCACCTTCTTCTTCGACGCTCGGTGGCAGGTTATGTCGAAATAGTCGCGGGCTGGCCTATAATGAGGGCACTCCCGACGCCATCGTGTATGTTGCGTGGGGCAACCGAACTAGGGGTATTGATGGCCACAACAGAAATTGCAGTACACGGCTCGGCCACCTCCGCCGACCGCAAGCCAATCGTCAACGACTTCAGCATTCAAGTAGCAACCGTAAACGGCTCCGGATCGCAAAGTGCCAACACCGTCCTGCTGCGCTCCATCTTTCAGATGGGTGTACCCGTCTCCGGCAAGAACTTGTTTCCGTCGAACATCGCGGGACTGCCCACCTGGTACACCATCCGCGCCAGCAAGAAGGGTTACATTGCCCGCAAGAAGGAAATCGATTTGTAGTGGCGATGAATTCCGAGACCGCGCGTGAAGACGTGCTGGGTCTCGCCGCCGGTGCCGCTGTTCTCTACGACGAACCGCTAAAGCTGAACGAACTGCGCTCCGACCTGGTTTTCTACTCTGTGCCCTTCGACAAGATCGTGGCAACGGTCTGCCCGGAAGCGAAGCTGCGCAAGCTCGTCCGCAACATGATCTACGTCGGCGTGATGGCGCAACTGCTCAACCTCGACATGACTGAAGTTGAGAAGGCGTTGCGCAAACAGTTCGCCAAGAAGGTGAAGGCGGCCGAGATGAACTGGAATGCCGCCAAGGCTGGATACGACTACGCGGTAGCCAACCTGACGAAGAGCGATCCGTTCACAGTCGAGCGTATGGACAAAACCCAAGGGATGATCATCATCGACGGCAACTCAGCGGCGGCCATGGGTTCGATGTTTGCCGGAGTAACGGTGGTGACGTGGTATCCGATCACGCCCTCGTCGTCGTTGGTGGAATCCCTCATAGATTACATGAAGGCCTACCGGGTAAATGCTGACGGAAAAGCTACTTTTGCGATTGTGCAAGCTGAGGATGAACTGGCTGCGGTCGGCATGGTTCTGGGCGCCGGATGGGCGGGAGCACGGGCGATGACGGCGACGGCTGGTCCCGGCATTTCGCTGATGGCTGAGTTCGCTGGGTTGGGCTATTACGTCGAGATTCCAGGCGTGATCTGGGATGTCCAGCGGGTTGGGCCGTCCACCGGGCTGCCGACCCGTACCTCGCAAGGTGATATCGAGTTTGTTGCAAAACTCTCGCACGGCGATACGACACATCCGATGCTGATTCCATGTTCCGTTGCGGAGTGCTTCAGCATGGCGAGTGATGCCTTCAATCTTGCCGACCAGTTGCAGACCCCGGTCTTCGTGATGAGTGATTTGGATCTTGGCATGAACAACTGGATGTCGGAGCCGTTCCAGTATCCGGAAGAGCCGATCAATCGGGGCAAAGTACTGTCGAAAGAGGATCTCGACCGCCTGGGTGGGTTCGCGCGCTACAAAGATGTGGACGGCGATGGCGTCGGCTATCGCACACTTCCGGGGATCGAACACCCGCAGGGAGCTTGGTTTGCGCGAGGCAGCGGACATAACGAGAAGGCGCAATATAGCGAGCGCCCCGACGACTACAAGAACAATCTCGACCGTCTGCGTCATAAGTTTGAGCACGCGCGCAACACCGTCCCCAAACCGGAGATGGTTCGGAACGAGGGAAATGATGTTGGCGTTATTGCTTATGGCACCTCGCATCATGCGATGGTCGAAACGCTCGACCAGTTGCAGGGCGACCACGGCGTAAAGGTCGATTACATAAGGTTGAGAGCTTACCCATTCACCAGCGAAGTGCACGACTTCATCGCCTCGCACAAGCGCATTTACGTGGTGGACCAGAATCGAGATGGCCAGATGTTCAACCTCATCAAGCTCGATATTCCCGCTGAAGAGGTGGTTCGCCTGCGCAGCGTGCGGCACTACAACGGGCTTCCCATCGATGCGCGCTCGGTGACCGACGACATCATCGCCCAGGAGGGCAAGTAAATGGCGACCACAACCGCGCCGCAACCCAAAACCAATCGCATCGGGCTGACCGTACTCGACTACCGTGGCGGCAAGACCACGCTTTGTGCCGGCTGCGGCCATAACGCCATCTCCGAACGCATCATCGATGCCTTCTACGAGATGGGCATGGGACCCGAACAGGTCATTAAGATGTCGGGCATCGGATGCTCGTCAAAAAGCCCGGCCTATTTCATGGGACGGTCGCACAGCTTCAATTCCGTGCATGGCCGCATGCCTTCAGTGACGACGGGCGCGGTGCTCGCAAACTCGCGGTTGGTAGCGCTGGGAATTAGCGGCGACGGGGACACGGCGTCGATCGGCGTCGGGCAGTTTGTTCATCTGATGCGCCGCAATCTGCCAGTTATCTACATCATCGAAGACAACGGCGTGTACGGCCTGACGAAGGGCCAATTTTCGGCCACGGCCGATCGGGGCTCGAAGCTCAAGACCGGTGTAATCAATGACCTGCCGCCCATCGATACCTGCGCGCTAGCGATCTCATTGGGTGCGACGTTTGTGGGCCGCTCGTTCTCCGGCGATAAGCGTCAGCTTCACACCATGTTGAAGGCAGCGTTGGCGCACCGCGGAACCGTCATGATCGACGTCGTTTCGCCCTGCGTGACGTTCAACGACCACGAAGGCTCGACCAAGTCGTACAAGTTCATGAAAGACCACGAAGAGCCGCTGCACGAAATGAATTTTGTGCCCGCATTCGACGAGATCGACGTCGAATACGATGAAGGCTCTACCATCAACGTGACCATGCATGACGGATCCGCGCTCCGCCTGCGTAAGCTGGAAGAGGATTACGATCCGACCAATAAGATATCCGCCATTAAACGGCTGATGGAGTCTCATGAAGCCGACGAAGTGCTGACCGGTGTGCTTTATCTGAATACGCAGGCGCCGAACTTCATCGAAGTACTGAACATGGTCGATGAGCCCTTAGGCACCCTGCCCGAAAGTGTGACTCGCCCGTCGCGCAAAGTCCTGGAAGAGTGCATGGAAGAGCTGCAGTAATAGACGGCGATGCTAGCCGCGCGGACGACGCCTGCGGTAAGATGCAGTGCATGGCCAAAAGTCCTGATGGTCAATTCGAAGTCGCATGTCCCTGCTGCGGCGCGCTGCTTAAGATTGATGTTGCTACCAAGGCAGTCATCTCGCATATTCCGAAAGCCGTTCCGAAGACTTTCAATGATATGGAAGAGGCGGCGCGCGCCATGAAGGAAAGAGACAGCCGCAAGGAATCGATCTTTCAACAGTCAGTGGAAGCGCAGAAGAACTCGTCGGACCTGCTGGAGAAGAAATTTCAAGAAGCCGTACGCAAGGCCAAGGAAACGCCCGACACTGGCAAGCCGCTCCGTGACTTCGATCTCGATTAATGGTGGATTCCCAGGGTGGCATGGCTCGTTTAGTTAGGCGACCGTTGCTACTCGGGCACCGGGGCGTGCGTGACCGAGGCTTCAAACGGCTCACCGCCGATCATCCGCCTGAAAACTCGGTGGCTGCTTTCGAATATGCTCTGTCGCAGGGATGCGACGGCTTTGAATTCGATGTGCGCCACACACGTGACGGTCGTGACGTGTTATGGCACGATCCGGAGTGGAACGGTCAGCGGATCGCCGCGACAAACTATGCCGACCTGGTAGATCGCAGCGGTCATAGACTCGCCTGCCTGGAAGACGTTATCGGGCAGTTCGGCTCTCGCGCCTATCTCGACATCGAGTTAAAAGAGGCAGGGGGCGAGGAACGAGTCTCGGCGGCGTTGAAAGCCCGGCCTTCGCAAAACGGACTTATCGTATCGTCATTTCTTCCTGAAGTGATATCACGTATGCGCGAGCTCGATGGAACCATTCCGCTGGGGTTTATCTGCGATCGCGACGAGGGGATGGCGATATGGCGGCAGTTGCCGATCAAAGTGTTTCTTCCCCGCCACGACATGGTGACTGCTCCGTTAGTCGAAGAAGCGCACCGTTGCGGCCTGCAGATTATGGCTTGGACGGTGAACTCTCCTCGTCAGATGCGACAGCTCGCCGACTGGGGTGTCGATGGCCTCATCTCCGACATTCCTGA
This sequence comes from uncultured Acidobacteriaceae bacterium, assembly GCA_963749635.1. Lineage (GTDB taxonomy): Bacteria > Acidobacteriota > Terriglobia > Terriglobales > Acidobacteriaceae > DASRAA01. The sequence continues at coordinate 68,685 of CAVVNW010000021.1, read as the reverse complement.
GTTTCTGTATCAAACGTTTCATTCTTCCTGATCGCCGTATAGCGCAAACCGCTTCGCCTCATTTACATTGATTGCAATGCCCACTACAGGCGAACGATTCGAACGCGCAGTCTCGATTATGGCGCGGCTGCGCGGACCGGGCGGATGTCCCTGGGACCGCGAACAGACCTTCGATACCATCAAGCCCTACACGCTTGAAGAGACCTACGAGGTGTTGGAAGCCATTGACGCGCGCGACTGGCCAGAGCTTACTGGCGAGCTGGGCGATCTGCTGCTGCAAGTCCTGTTTTACGCCGAGATGGCGGCCGAAGAAAAACATTTCACCATCGACGATGTGCTCGATCGCCTCTCGAACAAGCTGGTCGGCCGCCATCCCCATGTCTTCGGCGATGTGAAAGCCGATACATCGGGCGAAGTGCTGCGCAACTGGCAGGCGCTGAAGGCCGAAGAAAAGAAGAAGCGCCAACAAGAGACCGGCGAGACTGCGAAGCAGGACCATCCAGACTCCGTTCTGCACGGAGTTTCCTCCGCAATGCCGGCACTCATGGAGGCCTACAAGATCAGCTCGCGCGTTGCTCACGTGGGCTTTGACTGGCCGAATATCGAGGGCCTGTTCGATAAGCTGACCGAGGAAACCACGGAATTGCGTCGTAATCTCGAGGAGTATCCCGAACCGGGTCCACAACCGCAGTCAGCGTCGGCTGTCGCGAGCGCGCGCGGGGTCAGGATTTCTGAAGAGCTTCGCGGCCGGTTGGAAGACGAAGTCGGCGACCTGTTGTTTGTGCTGGTGAACGTTGCTCGTTATCTCGCGCTCGATCCTGAGTCGGCACTGCGCAAGACCAACCGCAAGTTCCGTCGACGATTCGAGTATCTCGAGGCCCGGCTACGCGAACAGGGGCGTAAACCGTCGGAGGCATCGCTCGAAGAAATGGATTTGCTGTGGCAGGAGTCGAAACAGCAGGAGAAGCCTTGACGGTCGACACGCTTGTACTGCGCAACTGCACAACGCTCGAGGAGTTCGGCGAGTGTGTGGCGTTGCAGAAAGAAGTGTGGGGCTTCAGCGACGCGGAGTTGGTGCCGCTGCGGATTTTCTCGCTCGCCCCGAAGATTGGCGGGCAGCTAATCGGCGCGTGGGACGGCGACACGCTGGTCGGTTTCGCCATGGCGATTCCCGGAAATCGCAACGGACATCCTTATCTTCACTCGCACATGGTGGCGGTGAAGGACGGCTACCGTAACACCGGGCTTGGGCGCAAGATTAAGCTCTTCCAGCGCGACGATGCCATCGCGCGGGGCTACGAGTTGATGGAATGGACTTTCGATCCACTGGAAATCAAGAACTCCTATTTCAACCTCGAACGACTCGGTGCGATTGCCCGCCGCTACAACGTCAATCAATACGGAATTACGAATTCTCCGCTTCAGGGATTCCTGCCGACCGACCGGCTGGTCGCGGAATGGTGGATGACGTCGCGACGCGTGCAAACACTTGTGGCGAACGGATATCACTCTCCGCTGCAAGGAGAGGAGCGGATCGAAGTTCCGGGTGAAATCTATGTGTGGAAAGCCGATCCCACGAGGCGCGCCGAAGCGCTGAAGGTGCAGACGCGCAATCGCGAGTTTCTGCAAGCTGCATTCGCGCGGGGCCTGTCGTGCTTGGGCTATGAGCGCGATGCTAAGGGAAACGGCTGTTTCCTGCTAGGGCGTTGGGATGAGGACTGGTCGTATACTTCGAGCGCTTGACGTTCAAAGGTGGCGATGAAAATCGAGGCGATTACTCTCCGTGAGTTGCAGATTCCGCTGGTCCATTTTTTCGAGACTAGCTTTGGCCGTACCTACAACCGTCGTGTTCTGCTGGTCACGCTGCATAGCGACGGCATTGAAGGTTGGGGCGAGTGTGTTGCAGGGGAAGACCCGTACTACAGCGAGGAATACATCGACGGCGCATGGAATGTCATTGTGCGCTACTTGGGTCCGTCGTTGTTGGGAAAGACCCTGACGGCCGGAAGGGAAGTCCCTTCACTACTAGCGAGGGTGCGCGAGCACCGCATGGCGAAAGGCGCCCTGGAGAATGCGGCGTGGGACGCCGAAGCGCAGGAAAAGGGAATTCCGCTGTGGAAGCTGCTGAACGGAACACAGCGTGAAATCACTTGTGGAGTCAGCATCGGCATCCAGGATTCGCACGAACAGTTATTGCAGAAGATCGAAACCGAACTGGCAGCCGGCTACCAGCGCATCAAGCTGAAGGTGAAGCCGGACTGGGACGTGGATGTACTGGAAAAGGTGCGTGCGCGGTGGCCTGACATTCTGTTGAGCTGCGACGCGAACTCAGCCTACACGTTGAAAGACCTCGAGCACCTTAAGACGTTTGATCGCTTCAAGCTGCTTATGATCGAGCAGCCGCTGTGGAGCGATGACTTCTATTTTCATGCACGGCTGCAGAAAGCCATCCAGACGGCGATTTGTCTCGACGAGGCCATTCGCAGCTCGCGCGACGCAGAAGCAGCGCTTGAACTGGGTGCCTGTCGCATCGTCAACATCAAGGTCGGTCGCATCGGCGGATTCACCGACGCCATAGCGGTGCATGATGTTGCGCAACGTTTCGTCGTGCCTGTGTGGTGCGGAGGCATGCTCGAGTCCGGCATTGGCCGCTCTCACAACGTGGCCTTCGCCACCCTGCCCAACTTCAAGTTGCCGGGTGACGTTTCTGCCTCGAAGCGGTACTGGAAGGAAGACATCATCGAGCCTGAGGTCGAGGTCTCAGCCCGCGGCACAATCGCAGTATCAGACAAGCCTGGCCGCGGATACGACTTGCGCCCTGACCTGATTGAGAAACTCACAGTCCGCACAGAAACCCTGAAGGCCTCGTCAGCATAGATGAAGCGCCGAGTCACAGCCGAGCTTCTGGACGACGATCTCGGGACTCGGGAAGAAATCGCAAGTTCGCTCCTCGACTTACGACACATCAACGAATGGTTTGGCGGCACGCGGACGACGATCACGCTTCTGCGTCGAATAGCTCACGAAACAGGTCAACGAGAGTTGTCGCTTCTGGAGGTCGGGGCGGGGAGTGGCGATGTTCCGATTGAAGCGCAGCGTGTGCTCGCAAGAGAAGGCATTACGCTGCGGATCACGCTTCTCGATCGAGTGTGGTCACATCTGCCTGGCAAAGCAATTCCGTCGGTGTCAGGTGATGCCCTGCGTCTGCCATTTCGCGACGATGCGTTTGACGTGATCAGCAGCTCTCTGTTCGCACATCATTTCGATCCCGATACGCTACCGTTGTTATTGCGGGAGGCACTGCGAGTGTCTCGTCGAGCAGTCCTGGTCAACGATCTGGTCCGAAGCCGGTTGCATCTTCTATTGGTGTACCTCGGCCTGCCGCTGTTTCGCAGCCGCATTACGTGGCACGACGCGCCCGCCTCGGTGCGACGTGCCTACACGGTCGAAGAAATGCGCACGATCCTGACTGAGGTTCCAGCCCAACGTGTCGAAGTTTCAAGGCGCTTCCTGTTTCGCATGGGAGTGCTGATTTGGAAGCAGGACCTGGGGGAGAATGCAGAACAGCCGCGCCGAATTTGACCTCGCAGTAATTGGCGCCGGGCCGGCAGGCTCGTCGGCGGCGATTACTGCCGCGCGGCTCGGTGTCCGCGTGGTGTTGTTCGAGGCGAGTGAATTCCCACGCCACAAAGTCTGTGGTGAGTTCGTCTCCGCTGAATCGCTCGCGGTGTTGCGCGACCTGCTTCGTTCCGTGCCTGCCGCAGATATAGTCTTGCGCGACGCGCCGGTCATCAGCCAGGTTCGGATGCATCTTGATGGAAGCGTCGTGAGTGCCAGTGTGGAACCCGCAGCCCTCAGCATTTCGCGGTATGACCTGGATGCACTCCTGTGGGAGGCGACAAAGCAAGCTGGCGTGAGCGCAAGGTCGGGCTGTGAGGTTCGAGACGATTGAAGGCACTGGCCCGTTCCACATCGACACCTCGTATGGCACAGTTGAAGCCGCGACGGTAATCGTCGCTGCCGGGCGGTGGTCCCGATTCACTTCGCGTGAGGCCATTCCAAGTGGGCCGAAGTGGATTGGCGTGAAAGCACATTTTCACGAGCGACAGCCGACGCTTTCCACCGACCTCTATTTTTTCGAAAATGGGTATTGCGGTGTTCAGCCCGTTGCGAACGACATCGTCAACGCATGCGCGATGGTGCGGTCCGACCGCGCAACTTCGCTGGAAGAAGTATTCGCTCTACAACCCGCTCTCGCAGCGCGCCGCAGCGATTGGCGGGCGATCACCGAGCCCGTGAGTACGGCTCCCCTTATCTACCGAACACCTCTTCCGATTCGAAATAACTTGATGTTCGTGGGAGATGCCGCTGCGTTCATTGACCCGTTCGTGGGTGACGGCATCTCGATCGCGTTGCGGGCTGGGCAGTTTGCGGCCACATCACTCGCACCGTTCCCGATCAGCGCCTGCTCATTGCGCGACGCGCTTGCAGAGTATGAATCAACCTACCGGCGTCACATCCTGCCATTGATCGGTGCTGCTTCCCAAGTCCGTCGGCTTCTGTCATTGCCCAAGCCGCTACGAGCCGCAGCGTTTGCGGCATTGCGTCTGCCCGGAGTCATGCCGTTTGTTATCAGGCGAACCCGACAAGTTAAGTGAGTGAACAGCTCAGCGAATCGCCAGCACTTCGCGAATATTGTCGCGGCCGAGGAAGAATTTGATCGAACTGTAGTCGTGAAACAGTTGCTCGACGTGACGGTTGTTGAAGACCCGTTGCAGTTTGTAAGGGACGGACGGCTGCAGTTCCAGCGTGTCTTTCGATGCGATGTTGTAGCGGTAGAAGGGAACTTGCGGTCCGGCATCCTTGGTGTGAAAAAGAGAAAATAGGATTGCGCCCGGCTTCATGCCCACATGAATGCGCTCAATGACTGGCTTGACCAGAGGCTCGGGCAGGTAGTCGGCCAGGTCCCAGAACATGACGGCGTCGAACTCCTGCCGCTCGAAGCGGAGGTTCTCTCCCAGGAAGCGCTCGACATCGAAGGTATTGCCGCTCTCGCCATTCGGCACGATGAGCGACTTGTCGGACGACAGCCGCAGCAGATCTTCCTGGTGAAAGCGGTGCCCCAATCCAATGAAGAACGTAATGTTGGCTGGAGAAGTGGATCCCAGATCAAGCACGCTCAGTTCGTTTTCGCGCGCCATCCACTTGATGAACTCGCTGAAACCGGTAGAACGGCGCAGGACCCGCTCGCCCGACACGGCCTCATCTGCGGAGCCGTGCTGGCCAGAGCTGCCGAAAATTTTGCTGAACATGCCTGGCGCCATTGCGCCTCATTGTACGGGTAGTACGGCTGTGAGCGCCAATGCCACCTGCGCCGTACGGCCCTTGAGAAATCTTCCTGCGCGCAGCGAGGACCAGCACCACAAACAAAAAACAGGACGCCCGGCGGGCGTCCCGGAAAATTCATTCTTACTGGCGTCAATATTTCTTCTGTTCAAGCAAAGAGCCCTGCGCTGCGCTAGCTGGAACCGGGCTGGCGACGGCCGCAGCCAGGCTGGCGACGGTTGCAGCCGGCTGTGGCTTGGGTTCGATTCGAGGCATGGGCTCGGCTTTCTGAATGTCGATCGTGCCCTTGAAGTACGCTCCGTCTTCAATGGCAATTCGTGCCGTCGCGATGTCGCCCGTTAGTGAGGCGCTCTTGCGCAAATCGACGCGATCGCTGGCGCGCAGGTTTCCATCGACGTGGCCGTGCACAATGATGGTGCGCGCATCAATATTCGCGCGAACGTGTCCGTTGGGACCGACCGTCAGGCTCTGGCCGGTCAGCGTGATGGAACCCTCCACTTCGCCATCGACATAAAGGTCCTCGCTGCCCGACAACTCGCCTTTAACGACGACGGACTTGCCAATGGTTGCTACATCCACGCCGCGTGCCGCGTCAGTTCGTGCAGGTTCCATCGGACGCGCTACCGCGGGTTGCGAAGTTTGCGTAGGTCTGGGGGCGCTTTGCTCAGGAGTGGGAGTCAAATATTCGTCTTCCTTGCGCGTAGATTTCCACATAGATTCCTGTTCCGTGACGCGTACAAACCGTTGACGAGAGCGCGGCCAGAACGCTCGCTCACGCCTCGCCACTCGCTGCCAAGAGAATACAGAAGTAAGCGATTACGGCCAACAGTTTTCCACAGTTTAAACCCTTCATGGGAGTGACTATCCAGTGCCCGCCCGCAGGTTTGTCAACTTGCCGTAACCAGTGATTGTCAGCTGTCCTGTGATCCTGCCGTGCCTCGGCTGGCTCCCGTATAATTAGGGGTTTCATAGGTCTTTCGCCAGCGCGTCTCTAGTCGCGAAGAAGTGCCCGGCACGGATTGCAGCGGTAGTATCGCCGCCGAATTCAGCCGGAAATTCCTCGGTCGCGAGCTGGAACGCAAATCCCATAGGTGCGAGACAAGGACTCATCCTCATGACGGATATCGAACTGATTATTGCCCGCGAAATTTTAGACTCCCGCGGAAATCCTACGGTCGAAGCCGATGTCATTCTCTCCAGCGGTGCGCGTGGCCGCGCTGCCGTTCCAAGCGGAGCCTCCACCGGCGAGCACGAAGCCGTGGAACTTCGCGACGGTGACAAGTCACGCTACCTCGGCAAAGGCGTGTTGAAAGCAGTCGACAACGTTAACGAACTGATCGCGCCCGAACTCGAGGGCATGGACGCCAGCGACCAGCGCGAACTCGACGCTGCAATGTGCGAGTTGGACGGAACTCCGAACAAAAGCAAATTAGGCGCTAACGCAATCCTCTCTGTGTCGATGGCTGCATCGCGCGCTATGGCTGATCATCTGGGTATCGAGTTGTATCAGTATCTCGGTGGATTCACTGCCAGCCTTCTGCCCACGCCCATGATGAACATCCTCAACGGCGGAGCGCATGCCGACAGCAGTGTCGATTTCCAGGAGTTCATGGCAATGCCCGTCGGCGCTCCTTCGTTCAGTGAGGCGCTGCGTTGGGGAGTCGAAACGTTTCACACCTTGAAGGGCGTGCTCAAGAAAAAGGGCTACAACACCGCCGTTGGTGATGAAGGCGGCTTCGCTCCATCCCTGAAGTCGAACACGGAAGCGATCGACGTCATCCTGGAAGCCATTACCCAGGCGGGGTTCAAGCCGGGTGAGGAGGTCGCTATCGCGCTCGATCCGGCGGCCAGCGAATTTTACGACGCGGACAAGAAGAAGTACGTGTTCAAGAAGTCCGACAAGAGTGAGCATTCCAGCGAAGAGATGGTGAAGTTCTATGCGGACTGGGCGCGGCAGTATCCCATCGTATCACTCGAAGACGGCCTGGCTGAGAACGATTGGGAAGGGTGGAAGCTGCTGACCGACGAACTCGGCGGCAAGATTCAGTTGGTAGGCGACGATATTTTCGTCACCAACATCGAGATTTTCCAGCGCGGCATCGACGCCGGCGTGGCCAACTCGATCCTGATCAAGCTCAACCAGATCGGCTCAGTCAGCGAAACCATCGACGCCATCAACCTAGCGCGCGAGAACGGCTATACCGCCGTGATCTCGCATCGCTCAGGCGAAACCGAAGACACGTTCATCGCCGATCTGGCCGTAGCCACTGGCGCGGGACAGATCAAGACCGGCTCGGCATCGCGCACCGACCGCATTGCCAAGTACAACCAGTTGCTGCGCATCGAAGAAGAGCTTGGCCCGGCGTCGCGCTTTAACGGCCTCAAGGCGCTGAACTACCACGGCGACCTCACCAAGAAGGCCAAGGCGTAATGCGACCCAAGCCGCTGGTTCTTATCATTCTGGACGGTTGGGGCTATGCCCCGCCGTCCAATGCCAACGCCATCTCGCTGGCCCGCAAGCCGAACTACGACAAACTGCTCGCCGACTTTCCTAACACGCTGATCCACACCAGTGGTCGTTATGTCGGCCTGCCCACTGGCCAGATGGGCAACAGCGAGGTCGGGCACCTCAACATCGGCGCCGGCCGCGTGGTTTACATGGATATCACCAAGATCGACTTGATGATCGAGAACGGCGAATTCCAGAAAAACCCGGCTCTGCTCGATGCCATGACCAAAGCGCGTACCGGCGACCGGCGGCTGCATCTGTTTGGCCTTTTGTCGGATGGCGGCGTGCACTCCCACTCAAACCACCTCTACGCACTGCTGCGCATGGCCAAGCAGAACGGCGTGGAGCGCGTTTTCGTGCACTGCTTCATGGATGGCCGCGACACGCTCCCCACCAACGGCGCGAAATACATTGAGCAACTCCAGCAGAAGATGCGCGAATACGGTGTGGGCAAAATTGCCAGCATTAGCGGCCGTTATTACGCCATGGACCGCGACAAAAAGTGGGACCGCGAAAAGAAGGCATTCGATGCGATGGTCTTCGGCGATGCCGAGGGCGGACGCTTTTCCGATCCGGTGCAAGGTGTGAAGGAGTCCTACAACCGCGATGTCACCGATGAGTTCATCATTCCTTTTGTTGTGGTCGATAGCCGTGGCGAACCTGTCGGCACCATTCGCGATGGAGACGTCTGCATCAACTTCAACTTCCGCGCCGACCGCGCTCGCCAGATTACCCGCTGTCTCGCGCGCAACAGCCATTTCACCGAGCAAGATGGAGCCGAACTCGAAGGCGCTGCCGAACTTGACAGTATCATCCCGCGCGATCGTGTGCCCAAGGATCTGACGTACGTCTGCATGACGCGATACGACAAGCACTTCACGCTGGCGGTTGTTTCGCCACCCGAGTCGCTCGGCAACATTTTCGCAAACGTGATGGCGAACCTCAACATGCGCAACCTGCGTGTCGCCGAAACCGAAAAGTACGCGCACGTGACGTACTTCTTCAACGGAGGAATCGAGAAGCCGTTTCCCGGCGAAGACCGCGTGCTGGTGCAGTCACCCAAGGTTGCCACTTACGACCTGAAGCCAGAAATGTCAGCCCAGGGAATCGCGGATGCCGTTGTGAAAGCAATTGAGGAGAAGACGTTCGACGTCATGGTGGTGAATTTCGCCAACGCGGATATGGTCGGTCACTCCGGCAAAATTCCGCCAACCATCAAGGCGGTCGAAACAGTCGACGCCTGTCTCGGCCAGATTTATGCCGCACTGAAGCGCGCTGGCGGCGCGATGATCGTCACCGCCGACCACGGCAACGCCGAGCAAATGATCGACCCTGCCACCGGCGGTCCGCAGACAGCCCACACCACGAACCCTGTGCCATTCATCGTGGCCGCCGAATACGCGGTTCCAGACGCAGGCTTCAAAGTTGATTCCCGTCGCTTCACCCTAAAGCCCGATGGTGCATTGCAGGATATCGCTCCGACGATGTTAGGAATCCTCGGCGTACCGCAACCCAGGGAAATGACTGGGCACGATTTGCGAGTCATCGCCGAAGAACCCAAGCGCTGACCATGGCCACAGCGGATGCCCCACCCTTATCGTCCTTCTTCTGGACGATAGGGTGGGACTCGATGCGCCACCTTTGTCTGTGTGGGCGTTTTTTCTATCCACTATCCACTACCCACTACCCACTATCCACACCTGATACACTGCATCCGCCCGATGACTACCCAATCCCTGCGACCCTCCGACCGCTGGCATGCCATCGCCGCCGGATTCCTCGGCTGGACGCTCGACGCCTTCGACTTCTTTGTCGTCATCTTCCTGTTTGACACGCTGGCCCAGCACTTCCATGTCAGCAAGGCCGATATTGTGCTGTCGGTCACCGGCACGCTGGCCATGCGTCCGATTGGCGCGCTCATCTTCGGTATGCTGGCCGACCGTTACGGCCGCCGTCGTCCACTGATGGCCAATGTCATTTTCTTTTCCACCGTGGAGTTGCTGTGCGGTTTTGCCCCCAATTTCACTGTGTTCTTCATCCTCCGCCTGCTGTTCGGCATCGGCATGGGCGGCGAGTGGGGAGTTGGCGCATCACTCGCCATGGAGCACGCCCCGGTGAAATGGCGTGGCGTGCTCTCCGGAATCCTGCAAAGCGGCTACTCCAACGGTTACCTGCTCGCTGCCATCGCGGCCCGCGTCGTTCTGCCCAACTTCGGCTGGCGTGCGATGTTCTGGGTCGGAGGCATTCCCGCCCTGCTTGCCCTCTACATCCGCACCAAGGTCCCCGAATCCGAAGCCTGGCAGCAGCACCGCGTGGCGCGCACCATCGACGGCCCGAAAATCGCCATGCAGCACAAGCGATTGGTGCTCTACATGGTCGCCCTGATGTTCCTGATGAACTGCCTCTCGCATGGCACACAGGACTTGTACCCCGATTTCCTCAAGCATGCGCACGGGGTCCTGCCCAACACCGTCGCCTACGTCACCATGTTCTACAACGTCGGCGCGGTTGTCGGTGCCGTGATTTTCGGGTTGCTCTCCGAGCGCATCGGTCGCCGCTACAGCATGTTGTGCGCGCTGAGCCTGTCGCTGCTCATCATGCCCGCATGGGCCTTTGGCGGAACGCTCCTCGTGCTGGCGTTGGCGGCGTTCGTAATGCAGATGGGAGTGCAGGGCGCCTGGGGAATCATTCCCGTACACCTCAACGAACTATCGCCCGCTCCGGTGCGCGGACTCCTGCCGGGCTTCACCTACCAGATCGGAATCCTGCTGGCCGCTTCAACGCCGACCGTCGAGTTCGCCTTGCGCGATCGACTGGGCTATCCTTGGGCGCTGACAGCATTCGAACTGGTCGTCATCGCGGGACTTGCCCTGTTGCTGATTTTCGGCCGCGAAAATCATGGGAAAAGCTTCTTGCGGGACGACGCTATCTGAAATTTCACGGCGAGAAAAAATTGGAGCGGGAGACGGGAATCGAACCCGCGACCAACAGCTTGGGAAGCTGTGACTCTACCACTGAGTTACTCCCGCTCAGTCTGCTTGAGTTTATCACCGCCGTAAAATCGCCCGCAATTTGTGCTGTGCTCTCCCGGAGTTATCCACAGGCAGGGTGCCCATCTCGCCAACCGGGCAGTACTTCTTTCGTCAACAATCGTGTTGACTGTGACCACGACTGCACTATGATGTTTCAAACATTTCGTGGTGCTTTTGTTTCGGGGAATCCTTTAGCTTGCGCCAGACCTTTACATCCCGTGCGGTAGTGGAACTCACCGGCATCAGTCCGCGACAACTGCAATGGTGGGATGAACGGGGCATCGTGGTTCCTGCTCGCGAGGGCCACCAGCGTGTTTATTCGCTCGACGATCTGGCGGAAGTCGCCATCATCTGCGAAATGCGCGATCGTGGATTCTCTTTGCAAAAGGTCCGTCGAGTTATCCGCTTTCTGCAGCGTGAATTGGGCAAGCGCCTGGTGGACACGGTTCGCACCGCGTCGGAATATCACCTGCTGACCGACGGGCGGCACATTTTTCTCGAAGATTCGGCGCGCGGCGTTATCGATGTGTTGAAGAACTCCCGCCAACCGATGCTGACTGTCTGCCTGAGTGACACGGTTCAAAGGATTGAGGCTGAAGTCAGGAACGCAAGGAAACACACCGCTTCCGTCCGGCATCCTATGCAGCAGCGGCGCAGAGTTTCATGAGTTAGTGCAGTACCAGTCTGACCGGTTAAGGAGGGCACGTGATCGGAGAACTGAGCATCCTGAGCGAATGGATTCCCGAACAGATGGAGCCTGGAACCATTTTCGTCCTGGAGAACGCCGGCGATGTCGGCGACAAAGAAGATCCGTACTGGGCCGTGCTCTCTTGTCCAACCTGTGGTCAGCTGGGACTGATCACGCGCAAACAGATCGCCGGTCTGGTCCCGGTCATCTGTGGCTCCGATAAGTGCCCGGCACAGTTCTTCATCCGGGACGAACAAATCGAAATGCGGAAGGCCAGCTAGACGAACACGTCGAACGTGGCGCGAAAACCCATGCGCATATAGCGCAAGCTTCACTGTGGATTCATAGCAGTTAAGGTCCTGCGGAATTTGACCGCCTTCGTGTCGGCTTACGAGAACCATCCCTGTCCCAGGATGGGTGCTGGAACGAAGGTCAGCGCCAGCAACAGGACCGGAACAATCGACAGTTTCCGCCGTTCCTGCCCTAAATCCGGCCATACCGGAACCGCGGGATGACGCCAGCCGGTGAACGCCAGTATCACCGCCCAAACCAGCCAGCCAATCCATAGGCACGACAGGAGTGCGAGCACCCCTACGCTCACGCGAGTTACCCATTTGTGGGCCCGTGGCGCAACGGCATAGATGAGATGTCCTCCGTCGAGTTGGCCGCCAGGCAGCAGGTTGAGAGCGGTGGCAAACATTCCCACCCATGCGGCTACTGCGATCGGATGCAACGCAAGGTGATTGAGCGGAACCGCTCTAGCTGCACCCGGCGTCAGGAGCCAGTGCGCCAGGTGAAACACCGCCGGGAATCCGATATCGAGGCTCTCCCTCCCGAACGTCGGACCGAGGGGCTTCGACATGGCCAGTCCCAGGAACAGCAAAGGTACTGCGACAAGAAAGCCTGCAATTGGCCCGGCTACTCCGATGTCAAACAATTCGCGGCGCGATCGGATGGGCGACTTGATCCGGATAAACGCTCCCATGGTCCCAATCAGCGTGGGCGCTGGTATGAAGAACGGCAGTGTGGCATTCACATGGTATTTTTCGCAGAAGTAGAAATGCCCCATCTCGTGAGCCAGCAGGATCGCCATCAGCGAGACCGAAAACGGTATGCCGCCCAGTAACTTTCCCGGCTGCCGCCAAATCCATTGCGGATGAAACAGCGGCATCATCTCGCTGCCCAGAGTAAACGCCGGTAAGCTGTGCAGGAAGTTATCGTAGAGTTGCGCCCCGACCACGAGCGTAGTTGCCATGGTCAGCAGCAGCAGCAACAGGTGAAGCCAGTACGGGCGCTTCCTGCGCTGGGTGACGACATACACCTGAGGATGAGGGGGAACCTCAAAGGTGTAGGAAAGGGGCTGCGACGGGTCTGACATCAGTTATCGAAATCGTCCTTGAAGAGCGCCCGAAACCAACCGTTGTCAGTCGCCGGCCTATCGGGACACGCAGGTATGCCGCAGCACCTGATTTGAAACAACGCCGCAGCCACAGTTACTCGATCGACTGCAGCTCTTTGCCCGGCTTGAAGCGGACGGCTTTTCCCGGCGGAATATTGACTTCCGCACCGGTGCGAGGATTGCGTCCGATGCCGGTCTTGCGCGGACGCACCGTGAAGACCCCAAAGCCACGCAATTCGATGCGGTCGCCTTTGGCCAACGCGGTCTTCATGCTTTCGAAGACGGTTTCCACTGCCATCTCGGCCTTGGTCTTCGTCACCCCAGTTTTCGTGACAACCTCGTTAATCAGATCCAGTTTGATCACAGGTGGCTCCGCAACTTGCTTTCCCCGGGAACCGCTGCACCCCGAGCGCTGGTGCGATTCTACCCGACTACGGCCATTTCCGGTAAGTCTTAGTTTGTGCAGGGGTTAGAAAACGTGCACCCTGCAGAAAACTCGCCCACCATTGTCAACTTCGTCTGCCTTTCCGTAAGATGGCTTCACCGTTCCACGCATCCACGAACGAGTTCGGCCAACCTGCCGCAACAAGGAGTCCCATGCCCATTCTGAGTGACCGTTGGATCCGAAAGATGGCCACCGAACACGATATGATCAACCCTTTCTCGGAGAAACAGGTCCGCGAAGGCGTCATCTCCTACGGTCTCTCCAGCTACGGATATGACCTGCGGGTCGCCGACGAGTTTAAGATCTTTACCAACGTGAATAGCACCATCGTTGACCCTAAAAAGTTCGACGAGCGCTCGTTTGTCAGCTTGGAATCCGATGTCTGCATCGTGCCGCCGAACTCATTCGCTCTTGCCCGGTCCGTCGAGTACTTCAAGATTCCTCGCGAAGTGCTGACCATCTGCGTTGGCAAGTCGACCTATGCGCGCTGCGGCATCATCGTTAACGTGACCCCGTTCGAGCCGGAGTGGGAAGGGTTCGTCACGTTAGAGATTTCGAATACGACACCTTTGCCTGCGCGCATTTATGCGAACGAAGGACTTTGCCAGATCCTGTTCTTCCTGGGCAACGAGCCGTGCGAGACAAGCTACAAAGACAAGAAAGGCAAATATCAGGGCCAGAAGGGAATTGTGCTGCCGAAGTTGTGAATTGCTTGACAGTGCCGCGCCGACGCTTCAACTCGCCCGAGTCAACTCTTCGCGGATCACGCGACGAATCGCACTCTCAAGAGGAATTCGCTGCATGTACTGTCGCAGTGCGTCATTGATCAGAGTCTGATAGTTTCCCCCGCCGGCTTGATTTACCTGCTCGCGAAACCAATCAAGGATTTCGTTATCGAGCCGGATTGTGATTCTGGTCTTGCCTTTAGGTAACGGAACAATCGCTCCACGTTTTCCTTTACTAAAGTCATATTCGCGCTTCATTGATTTTCCTCGTATTGGCGTCGCTCTTTATTCGAAGCCTTCCATGCGGAAATAATTCGAATTCGTTCGTCTCTCCACGTGTAGACCACATCCAGGAGTCTTCCGAGTGCATCCACCCCGATCGTTACCCATCGCTCTTCGTGTTCGCTAAATGGATCACGAATGGTGATCGCGGCATCATCTTCGAAGACCGACACTGCATCCGCAAAACGGATGCCATGTTTGGCGAAATTCGATGCGTCTTTCTTTGGATCCCACTCGAAATCCACAAAGTGAATTGTATGTACAATTGTGCACCGCGTCAACGGTACAAAAACCAAAACCGCGCTTTTGGCGCGGCTTTCTTCTTGCAAGCGAATCCTTGGTTCGAGGCGTTACTTTCCTCCGACCGCTTCGCTTTCCTTGTACATGTATTTAATGCTGGGCTTATAGATCAGCAGGTTGGGTTCGCCGGTCCGGTTCAGCTTGAGGCAGTACTTGTCGTACCACTCAATCACGCCATGGATCTCTTCGTCGTCCTGTAGTACCACGACCATCGGCGTCTTGGACTGCATCTGTTTCTGGTAGTAGAAATTTTCGGCATGGGTTTGCTCCGGAGGAGCGGTCTTTTTTCCATTCGCCGGACCTTCCCTGCGCTCGGCCCGTTCGCGGCGATCGCCGTTTTCCGGGCGATGGTTGTCGGCGCGGTTCATGGAAGGGCGGATCAGTCGACGATTGGCAAACACCTCGGAGTCAAGACCTCGACCCACGGCGGTGGAATCCAGCGAATCTTTCATGGTGTTTGCTCCATGACTTGCACACCACTCCGGCAAACGCAAGCACCAGCCGCACATTCAAATTTCGGTCTGGCGAGACTCTGGATGTATTGTTCCCAGGACGTCTTCGGGTGTGAACTTGGCGATACCCTAACACACCTCAACAGCCAATTCAATGAGCCGCGTCACACTACTTTCGTGCTATGCCGGCGTACGCTCCAGCGACGTGGCAAATGCGTCGAGCGCCAGTGTCCGCAGCAAATTGCGGCGCATTCCTGACTCCAGTTCACCTAGTTGCCGCACTGCCTCCACGATCCACGCGAAATCAACCAGCTCCGCCATCTTTGCCAGTTGCGGTTGAATATCGACGTTACGGACAAGCTCAGGCGTTCCCGACTTTAAGAACAACAGGTCTTCGAGCAACGCATACAAAGTGCGGATCGTTTGGTCGATCTTCGCCTTTCCCTCGGCTCCTCCGCGATACGAGTCGGTGACGCGAAACAACTCGCTGTGGTCCTTCTCGCCCATCGAGGGTGCCAGCAGCGCCAACGCGTCCTGTCGGCCCGCCAGATACTGCGTGAGGTCCAGGTTGCGCGCGCGACCCAAACCGCCGCCGCTGAGTCGTGCGACGAGTGCTCGTTCGCGGGGCTTTAGTTCCGGCCGCACCGCTCCCAGATAGCTCTCCACGTCTTCCAACGGCAACGCCGACAGCCGCAAGTGCATACATCGCGAACGAATCGTCGGCAATAGTGCCGACGGGTTGTCCGTCAGCAGAAAGATCGACGCAAAGTCAGGCGGCTCTTCCAGTATTTTCAGTAGCGAGTTTGCCGCTTCTTTCATGAAGTCAGCTTCGCTGAAAATGTAAACCCGCTGCTTGCCCTCGGCCGGTTTGTAGTAAATCTCGCGAATGACGTGACGCACCTGGTCGACCTTCACCAGCATTTGCGGCGGGTCAGGCGGAATAATCGTGACGTCAGGATGGGTCTGCACCAGGATGCGGGTCTCGCGCTTGTCAGCATCGCGCAGATTCTCGCGAACCTCGACCGCTTCCGCAAACCGGTCTTCCAGAGCGTCGGCCTGGGCGATGCGGGTGCAGTTGGCGCAAACTCCACAGAAATCAGGCAGACCGTCCGACACGGGCCGCTCAAGACAATTCATCGTCTTCGCCACCATCTGCGCCAGCGTGAACTTGCCCGAGCCTTGCGGACCAGACAGAATCACGGCGTGCGGGAAGTGGTCGCGCGCCATCATCTCGCGAACCGTTCGCACTACGTCGGCATTGCCGTGGAAGTCAGAGAATGACATCAGGGTTCCGGGTGCGCGTCTGCAGTGACTGACTGCTTTCGATTCGACGCATCAGATGAATTGAGCAGCCGCTCTCGTACGATCTGCACGATCTCGGGGTGAACAACTTCTGCTGGGTGCCGCGCATCGACCATCGCCACGCGTCGCGGTTCTCGTTTGGCGATCGCCCGAAAGGCCTGCTGCACCCGCGAGAAAAACTCATAGTTCTCTTTTTCGAAGCGGTTCTCGTCGGCCTGTGCTCCATCGACAGCCACCTTGTTGCGTCGGCGCGCCCGCTTCACACTGTGCTCCACGTCAGAATCCATCAGGATGGTCAGGTCCGGCCACAATCCTCGGCACAGCACCTTATGGAGTTGAAGAACCGCGTCGCTGCCGAGTTGCCGTCCACCACCTTGATACGCCTCGGTGGAATCCGTGAACCGGTCGCACAAAACCCATGTGCCATTTTCGAGTGCAGGTTCGATGACTTGGGCCAGTTGCTGCGAACGCGAGGCGAACATGAGCGCCATCTCCGCCATCGGATCGAGACCCGCGGTCCGCGAATCTAGAAGCACACTGCGGATACGCTCTCCGATCTCCGTTCCGCCAGGCTCGCGCGTGGTCAGCAGGTCAATACCTTCGGCGCGCAACACGGCTGCCAGCTTTTCCAACTGAGTGGATTTGCCGCAGCCATCAAGGCCCTCGAAGGTGATGAACTTTCCTCGCATCGGATTCGTGCTCAAACCGCAATCATATCAACCGCGGACTGGTGACTGTTCATTCGCGCGCGGCGTGATAATCTCAATTTTCGCATTGTTGTCACGTCGAGCAACGAGGTCACTCTTGCTTCTGAAACTGGCAACTGGCGACCTGTACGGAAATCGGAAGGGAATCGTATCCATGATTGAGCGACTGAAAGAAACCGGTGGCTGGGCGTTTGGATTCAAAGTCACCGGCAAAGTAACTGCGGAAGACATCAAGGGGTTTGAGCCCCAGCTTGAGTACGCTATCGCCGAACGCAGGAAGAAACCGCTTGGCATTCTTGCCGACGTCACCGAAATGGACGGCGTCGATCTCGCAGCGCGCTGGGAAGAGTTGCGCTTCCTCCATAAGTATTCCGACCACATCGCCCGCGTCGCCCTCGTAGGCGCCAGCAAATGGGAAGACGTCGTCTCGACGTTTGTCGGCGGCACCGTTCTGTTTACCGCTGAAACCCATTATTTCCATCCCAACGAAATTCAGCAGGCGTGGCTATGGGTGAAGACCGCCAAGCACGCCGATGACGTTCCAGTTCGGCCCATCTATCAGGGCGGCATCTGGCGCGACTACCAGGAAGAGTTCAACCTCTAAGAAGCCGTCAGTCGTCGGGTTTCAGCTCTCAGCTATTACCTTTTAGCAACGGCGATGATCCCTTCAAATCAGGCTGATGGCTGACAGCTGACGGCTGATGGCCGATACGCCATCACTCCTTCACATCCTCGAATAATTCAGTCTCGAATTTTGCCTCTCGCGGCTTGCTAGCAGCCGCGAGATGAAACATCTCGTGCGTCGGCATTTTGCCCAGGTTCTTGCGCA
Source organism: uncultured Acidobacteriaceae bacterium (assembly GCA_963749635.1). Taxonomy (GTDB): domain Bacteria; phylum Acidobacteriota; class Terriglobia; order Terriglobales; family Acidobacteriaceae; genus DASRAA01. The sequence goes on along the minus strand of CAVVNW010000021.1, from coordinate 50,669 downwards.
GCCGGTCGAAAAGTGGAGTCTGGGTCTTGTGCAGCATGAACGCCTGGTTCTTCTTCTCGAAGCGGTCCCTTCCTACCTCGATGCGCGCCGAAACCGTCGGCGGCGCAATCGGCATTCGGTCTGCTAGCACAAAGTCGGCAGTGCAGTAATAGAGCTTCTGCGCGCGATGCGGCTTGTGTCCTTGCTCCAATTGCGCCGTGTACCGGTCCGGTCTTCCCGCCCATTCGAACGCCTGGGTCGCGAAGGCGCCTGCCATGGCGTGATCGGGATGGCCGGTCAGACCCCCGTCAGGGCCGAAGGTCAGGACGACGTGAGGGCGTAACCTGCGAATCCCAAACACAAGGTGTCCGACGACCTCATAGAAGTTGGCTCGGTCGAGTTTGCTGTCGGGATAATTCAGCACCTCGCAATGTGTGACACCCAGAAATTTGCACGAGTCCAAGAGTTCGGCGGTGCGCAACTTGGCCAGTTCCTCGTCGGTCTTCGCCGAGCCGCGATTCTTCGCGGCGGTTCCGGCGGTGAGGCAAATCACGGAAGTCTCTACGCCGCGATCTGCATACAACGCGAGGGTTCCGCCGAAGGCTCCGGCTTCGTCATCGGGATGGGCGGTAATGCAGAGGAGTCGGAGCATGAGCGCTACCAGATTATCGTATGAGCCTTGTCCAGAATTTGGACAGGGATGGTGACCGTACCCCCCTCCCCCTATCTGTAAATTCCTCGTTTTCATAGAGATACAAAGATTTGCGCGCAACTGCGTGACGGCAAAGGAGTTACGGGTCAAAGTCCTGTCAGATAAGAAGTTACAGCCTAACTTCTTCAGGGTGGAGAGGCGGCGGGGAGGGGAACTAAGCAGGCGGGGCAGGACATCAGAGCCTCCAATGCAGCTTCGAGCTACAGCCGTCAGCTACCAGTTCGTCGTACCAGGCTGCCGGGTGCGCCGGCAGCAAAGTACAGCAGTGTCCTTGCGGGCAGACTACACCCGCAGTGTAAGGTGGCATGGGTTCTAAAGGGCGTCAACTTACGAAAGTACCTATGGCGTAGAAACTTTGGTAACCACAAATTTTAGTTTTTGAACCACTGCTGTCCGGGGAAAGTCGGGTGAGGCTGGCGTAAGGGGCTGAGTGTCCTTAGGATGCGTGGCGGTGTCGGCGGGAACGATTTGAACTCCAAGTCGTGTCTTAGCGCCGAGCCGGATGGTTGGGGTCGGTGAACTCCATCAGCTCAATGGGTGCGCCGTTTTCGACGATGAACGCGACGGTCACGCCGTCGGATGGGCTGTTCGGCGCAATCAGAATTTCCCTGCCAACCAGCTCGGACTCAAGGTCACTCACCTCAAAAGCAACATGGGGCACTTGCCGGACCAACTCGGGAACTGGTGCATCCACTTCGAACCGCATCCATTCGACGCCATACTCGCTGTTTTCGTGTCCAACAATAAAGATCTTTAGATGCTTGATGTGGCGCTCTCCCGGTCTCGGTTGGCTGGTAGGAATTCCAATGTGGTGATATCGACGCATTTTCTCGCCTCCGTTCCGGAATAGCACGAATTCTACGGAATCATACTCCGTAGAGGGAAAAGGAAACGCGACCGTTTCGGGGGGTAACAGGCTGATCGGCAACCATACGGAAGACTTCTAACCGAACAGGAGTGCCCGGCTATAATCGGCGCACTTAAAGACGAGGGGGATTCATGCGGTGGCGGCGATCCATGGTATGCGCGGCGCTGTGGCTGATGATGGCGGTTATGGCTGGCAGGGCTCTGGCGAAGGAATCGAAGTTCCTTTGGCTGTCGGACATTCACTTCAACCCCATGGCCGACCCGGCGCTGGTGAGCGAGTTGGCTGCGGCCGAACCGTCGCAGTGGGAGGCGATCCTCGAGCGTACGACGCCCCTGGCTTTCAGCCAGTACGGCTCGGATACGAATTGGTGGCTGCTGAAGTCGGCCATGAAGCAGCTTCCCGCGACCTTGCGTCATCCGACGCTGGTTATGGTGACGGGCGATTTTCTGGCGCACAATTTTCCGGCAATTACCAGAGCGCGACCCACGACGCTGATCCGGAGCACTACCGGGCATTCGTGCTCAAGACCGTGAAATTCCTGGCGCTGGAGCTGCAACGCAATTTCCCGGGAACGAAAATCTTCATCACTCCCGGTAACAACGACAACGATTGCGGCGACTACACCATTGAAGCGAACGGCGACTTTCTGAATGACACCGCCGGCGTAGCGCGTAACCTGGCCGGCGGGGATGACAGGTTTGCGGCCTCGTGGAAGGCACTGGGCAGCTTCAATGTGCCGCACCCCACGCTTCCTGGAGTGCGAATCTTCTCTCTCAATAGCATCTTCCTGTCGCAGAAGTATCAGGCTTTGAGTTCCGCGCATGGGTGCGCGCCTGTGTCGTCAACCGCTGCGGCGGACCTCTTGCAGTGGCTGGAACAAAACTTGGCGGCCGCGGCGCAGGCCAATCAGAAGGTCTGGCTCATGTTCCATATTCCGCCCGGGATTGACGGCTATGCTTCGGCTATGAAGCAGCAATCGCAGATCAAGGGCGGAGCGCCGGATAACGCGGATACTTGCGGCAGTTCGATTGTGCCGATGTGGGTTCCGGAGTGGACGGCGAAGTTCGATTCGTTGCTGGCGAAGTATCACTCGACGGTCATCGCCAGCTTTGCCGCGCACACCCACTCCGATGACTATCGCCTGATTGGCGCGGCTGGGCCGGAGCGTGAGTTCGTCTTGATGAATCCGGCGATATCACCGATTTACAGCCAGAATCCCGGGTTCCGAGTGGTGAGTTACAACCGAAATGGAGTTGTGACGGATCAGTCCACCTACTACCTGACGAACCTGCCAGTCGCCAGCGCGAAACAGAAGGGGCGGTGGAAGAAGGAATACACGTTTACGCGGCAGTGGAAGACGGGAGGGCTGAATGCCGCGAGTTTGGGCCAGGTGTATGACGAGGTGGTTGCGGACGACTCAGCGCGGGCGAACTGGCTGAAGTTGTACGCGGTGTCGGGTCCGGCGCTGGAGGGCGAGAAGCCGATTGCCCGTGCGTTGTATTGCGCAGTGGAAGGGTTGAGTGTGGAGGGTTATCGGCAGTGTGATTGCGGGGCGAAACCGTGAAAAAACAAAAGCAACCGCGGATTACGCGGATGACGCGGATCAGATGAGGGCGAAAGTCAAAGGCAATATCAACCACGGATGGACCTTGCTAGTCAGTTGTCAGTTTTCAGTGGCACAGGCCGCGGTGTGGTGGTGATCACGATCACGCTGATGAGCACGAACAGGGTCCCGAGAATCGTTCGCAAGCCGAGCGATTCGCCAGCGAAGAAATATCCCAGCAGCACGGCGATAACTGGATTTACGTAGGCGTATGTGCCTACTTTGGTGGGCGATTCGTGATGGATCAGCCAGACGTAAGCGGTGAAGGCGATGATGGAGCCGAAGATGATGAGATACAGCAACGAGAGCCATGCGGCGCGTGAAACAGCGGCGGGATGGAAATTGCGAAACTCGCCCAGCGCCGCAGAGGCGAGAGCCAGCAGCACTCCTCCGCTAAACATCTGGGCTCCCGAACTCATGACTTTGGATTCCGGTAGCGGCAGTTTACGCGAGAGTATTGATCCAATCGACCAACTCATGGCGCCAATGATGAGTGCCACGGCGCCGGCGGTGTCGATTGGAGCGCCGCCTAGGTTGAGCGAACGGCTTACCAGCACGGCCACTCCAGCCAGGCCGATCAGCAGCGCTACCGCGAGGCGAACGGTGAGCCTCTGGGTCCGCAGGAAGATGATTTCCGAGAGAGCCATGAAGGCTGGAATGGTAGCCAGCATCACCGCAGTGAGCCCGGAAGGCACACGTTGCTCGGCCCAGAACACCAGTCCGTAATCGAGGACGAAAATCAGGAGGGAGATTATGAGTATCGACGACCATTGGCGTGCGCTGGGTGAGCGCTCGCCTCGCGCGAGCATCCAGCCATAGAGAACGAGGCCAGCAGCCAGGAAACGCATGGCTGCACAGAGGAACGGCGGAACTTCGTGAACGCTGATGCGGATGGCGAGGAAGGTCGATCCCCAGACGAAGTAGATGATCGCGAAGGCAAGCAACGTCTTCCAGGTCGGAGGATGGGAGGCGGCGGGCATGAGAAGTCAGAGTATCGCAGAAGTGCTACTTCGATTATTAGTGGCGGCTAGAAAAGGCAGAGGGTGGCGACGGCGATGCAAAACCGGTTGGCGCAATGCAGAATGTAACTTTACAGATACGCTGCGAATGCGGGGCGTTCGTATGCTAGTCTTGCGAGCAACGCGACACTTCAGGAATGCATCGAGTTTTTGTAGGTGCCGCTTTTGTGGGGAAAACACATGGGCCCGAGTATGTGGAAGAAGAACTCCAATCCTTTCCTTCAAGTCACTGTACTCGGCGCTGCGCTCATTTGCTGTCTTCTGCTGAGTTGCTCTCCCTTGTTAGCGCAGGCAGACACAGCAATAACCGCCGTTGCGCCCAATCCGGTGCAGGGACGCACCGGCGATGCAACCGTGCCGACGAGCGACCAGCCGCAGGTTGGGCTGGCGATTGGAAGCGTTGGCGGAACGGTGCTGGACGTGACCGGCACGCCGGTTTCCGGCGCCGAGGTCAAATTGACTCGTGGGACTTCAACGGCATCGCGGGTGGCCACCACAGCGTCAGACGGCAGCTTTTCCTTCGTCAACGTTGCGCCGGGACCGTTCGACCTGAGCATTACGCTTAAGGGCTTTAAGACGAAGGCGGCGTCAGGGACAGTGCCTGCCACGGAGGGCTGCCTGATTCCGGTGATCACGTTGGAACTGGCACCCGTGGTCACCGATGTTAGCGTGCGGCTGACGACGGAGGAGATTGCAGCAGAGCAGATCAAGGTGCAGGAGCAGCAACGGCTGGTGGGGGTGATACCCAACTTTTACGCGACCTACGTGTCCGATGCCGCGCCCATGAATACCAAGCAGAAGTTTGGGCTGGCGTGGAAGGCGGCGATCGATCCGACGTCGTTCGTGATCGCGGGAATCATTGCGGGAGGGGAGCAGGCGGACAATTCATTTCCAGGCTACGGACAGGGCGCGGCAGGTTATGCGCGGCGATTTGGTGCGGCGTATGGCGACTTTTTTATCGGCAATTACATCAGCAATGCGATCCTGCCATCGATCCTGAAACAAGACCCGAGGTATTTCTACAAAGGCACGGGTACGATCAAGTCACGCATACTTTATGCCTTGGAAATGTCAGTGATGACGAAGGGCGACAACGGAAACTGGCAGCCGAACTACTCCGGGATTCTGGGCAGCCTTGCGTCGGGCGCCATCTCGAATCTGTATTATCCGGAAGGCAGCCAACACGGTTTCGAGACCACGCTGAACAATACGCTCATCGGGATTGCGACGGGGGCAGGGGTGAACATCCTGCAGGAATTTGTGTTTCCCAAGGTGACGCCCAAGAAACCACCGAAGATCGATCACCCGACATCGTGAAACGGGAGCTGGCGCGGTGTGTACCTTGCGGAATGCTGCAAGTTCCGCGATAATAGTTCTTTGCCTCCAGCAGCGGGGGTCCAACGGGTGCCAACTGGCACTTGTTTTGGGGTGTGGAGCGAGCGATCGCTGGCATATCCGTCTCGCCTGAGGGAAAAGCTGTGCCGCTCGCGGCTCCCTGAGTCAAGCTTCTGATTTTAAAGGCTTTGGCGCATGAGCTTGTGCGCGGAACCCTGAATTGCAGGAAAGGAAATACCTTCTGTGTTAATGATTCGTCTCTCGCGCCGTGGTGCGCGCAAACAACCGTATTACCGTATCGTCGTGATCGAAAAAGACCGCGCCCGTGATGGCCGCTCAGTGGAAGTGGTGGGCACGTATAACCCGCGCACCGATCCCGCCAGCGTGTTACTGAAGAGCGACCGCATTGCCTATTGGACGGGCAAGGGCGCCCAGTTGTCCGACCGGGTGAAGAAGCTGGTGGACAAGGCCGCGGCGGCACCAGCGGCAACTCCGGCAGCGTAACCAGAAAGCGGAAACATGGCGACTGCTCAAGATATTCCCGCGTTGATGATGCTACTGGCGAAAGCGCTGGTGGATGCGCCGGACGAGGTGTTCGTCGAGCCGTTTGACGAAGACGGGCAAACCGTTCTGGAACTGGAAGTGGCGGAGGCCGACCTGGGGCGGGTCATCGGGCGGCAAGGACGCATGGCGCGGAGCCTGCGGACCATACTCGGTGCGGCCGCGTCGAAGGCTCGCAAGCGCTATCAGTTGGAGATCGTGGAATAGCAGCTTTTGTCACCATCGCACGCGTGCTGGGGCCGCAAGGCCGGCGCGGCGAAGTTGCGGCTGAGTTGCACACGAGTTTTCCCGAGCGCTTTGCCGAGCGACGCGAGCTTTCGGGGCTGGCGGAAGATGGCAGCCGCTGCGAACTGCAACTTCAGGAGCACTGGTTCCACAAGGGACACGTGGTACTGAAGTTTGCGGGCGTCGATAGCATCAGCGATGCGGAGCGACTGGCCGGGATGGAGTTGCAGATTCCCGCTGAAGAGCGCGCGGAATTGGAAGCCGGAGCCGCGTACATCAGCGACTTGGTCGGCTGTGAAGTCGTGAATCGCGGGTCGGTAGTGGGCGCGGTCGCGGATGTGCAGTTTGGAGCGGGAGAAGCTCCACTGCTGGTGGTCAAGCGCGGCGAGCTAGAGTTTTTGGTGCCGTATGCCGAAGCGTTTTTGAAGAGCGCGGATTTGGCGGCGCGGCGGATTGAGTTTGAGTTGCCCGAAGGTTTGCTGGAAGTGCAGTCTCCGTTGAACGACGAGGAGAAGCGGCGGCAGAAGCAGGAAGCGGATGAAAGCCGGGTAGCCGGTGAGCGCCGCAAAGGGCACAAATAGTTTGGAGGTCCCCATCGCCTAGTGCGAAGTGGGGAGGCCGGAATGAAGTTCGAGATCCTGACGATTTTCCCGGACTTTTTTCGCGGGCCGCTGGATTACGGCATTGTGCGCAGGGCGCGCGAGGCCGGGCTCATTGAGATTGCGATTCACGACCTGCGGGCGTTTACGCACGACCGCCATCGCACGGTGGATGACCGTCCGTTTGGCGGGGGCGAGGGAATGGTGCTGAAGCCCGAGCCCATTTTCGAGTGCCTGGAGTCGATGGGCGTGGCGCCGCGTTCGGAAAGATTGGCAGACGCCGCGCGTGAGACGGTGGTGCTGCTGTCGCCGCAAGGTCAGTTGTTTACGCAGAGTGTGGCCCAGGAGTTGGTAGGCCGCGAGCGGGTGGTGATGATCTGCGGGCGCTACGAAGGCGTGGATGAACGCGTGAGCGAGTATCTTGCGGATCGCGAGATTTCCGTTGGCGACTTTGTACTGAGCGGTGGGGAACTGGGCGCGGCGATCATCGTGGATACGGTGTCGAGACTGGTTCCAGGAGCGCTGGGTAATGCGGCGTCGGCACAGCAGGAGTCGTTTACCGCGAATGTGAGCGATATACCAGCGCGCGGCGAGAATGAGCCGCCGTCATCGACTTGCGGGTCGGGCGGATTGCTGGATTATCCGCACTACACGCGTCCCGCGGAGTTTCGCGGGATGCCGGTTCCCGAAGTGCTGGTGAACGGGAACCACGATGAGATCAGGCGCTGGCGGCGACGCAAGGCGCTGGAAAAGACATTGAGCAATCGTCCTGATTTGTTACGCGGGGCGGAGCTGAGTAACGAGGATCGCAAGATTTTGGAAGAGATCAAAGGGCGGGAGTAGTTGATCCCACCCTTTCGCGAAGAACGCGAAAGGATGGGGCACCCACAGTTCTGCTAGTTGAAAGACCAAGATTCAGGCCGCCGTGAGGCGTGCGACAAAGAAGGAAAAAGAAAAATGTCGAATTCACCGATTATTGACCGTTTGATTGCCAAGACGCGGCGCACCGATCTTCCCGAGTTCAAGTCGGGTGACACTGTTCGCGTACATGTAAAAATCAAGGAAGGCGACAAGGAACGCGTGCAGATGTTCGAAGGCCTTGTCATTTCGAAGAGCAAGGGTACGCACCCGAGCTTTATCGTTCGCAAGATGAGTTTCGGCCACGGCGTCGAGCGCATCTTCCCGCTGAACTCAAAAGTCATCGACAAGGTCGAGGTGGTTCGTTCGGCGCATGTGCGTCGCGCCAAGCTGTTCTACCTGCGCGCGCTGCGCGGTAAGGCTGCCCGTTTGCGCGAAGTGGATGTGCGCACGAAGAAGGCGTAACCGCCGGTCGATTGCGAAGTGTAACGCCCATCGCGTCTCGTTATGCGGGCGCGGTGGGCGTTTTTAGCGTTTGGCTTTGGGCCGGACGAACTTCAGCGCAGTGTGGGTAGGCGAGTAGCTGACGACTTTTATGTCCACCAGTCCGGCCGCGCGTCCGGCGCTGAGCACCTGCAGTTCGGTGATGTTCTGGCGGCCTTTGGGATACACGACCCAGAGCGCTCCGCTGGCGGCGAGCGATGGAATGAGCTTCGTAATTCCGCCCAGGTCTGACGTTGTGGTAGCTCCGACGAAAATCATATCCGAAGCCTTTAGCAGCTTTTTGTCTGAAAATGCGGCGACTGCTTTGCGTGCGTCTTGCATTGTGGCGTCGCCAGGCAGGTGAAGCGCCGAGATTGTCAGTCCGGGCTTGATGCCCAGTTTGTCGGCAGTGGTCTTGGGATGCAGGATGGCGTGGGCCCACTTCGCGGCCTGTTCGCCGAGTTCGAAAGTGGCAGAATTGCCAGCCCATTGGAGATGAAGTTCGCCGTCGCGTGCGATTGTCGATTTTATTTCTGCGATGGGAATTTTCAGTCGCTGGTCGCCACGGAAAAGTATCTCCTTGGTTTCGAGGAGCGCCTTGCCTTCAAACCATTTTCCATCAGACTTCATCCGGCATTGAATCTCGCGTCCCATCGTGCCTCACTGGGATGGCAGAATCGCCCACAGCGTTGGAATTTGTCAATGGCGCAAAAACCCCGCTTGCCGGGTGGCGGTAAGCGGGGTTTTTCCAGCGCAGCCAGTTTTGGCAAGCGCCTGCAACACGGTTCGAAACGAGCTCTTCGGATTTCGATTACAGCTTCGCTGCTACTTCCAGCAACGCAATCGCTGTGGCAATCCAGAGCGCGAACGCCACCGTATTAAGGGTGACGCGGATCGCGGTGTTGTCGATCAGCCAATTGTATTTCGCGTCCATAGGTTTCTCCTTCTTGAGTGGTGTGCGCCCGGCTTGCCTTGCGGATTCACCGGTTCAGCATCTGTGGAGTTATACGGCCCAGGTGCGAAAAGGTTCCGTGCGAATGGCAGGTTGGCGCTATAAATACCAGAAATCGCTGACTAATCGCTGCTTATTGGTGACGGACCCGCTAACTCCCACTCTGTGGGATGGCTTTGTAACCGTCTATTCATCTGGAGACGCGATTTCACCCAGCTCCCAATATCGGCTGCGCAGGGTTGGCGGGACTTTTACACTTCTGCCGCTCAGCATGCTTTCGAGTTGCAGCGCATTGACCGCGGCCTGGCCCTCGAAATGGTTGTTAGTCACGACAAAGGTTTTCTGCGCTTTGCCGGCGATCGTATCGATGCGACCCTTCCATTTCTCCAGATCGGGGCGGGTATAGAGGTAGTTGTAGCGATCATTGCGCGAGTCGCTGTCGAACCATTGCTCGTAATTGCGACCGTGAAGCCGCACGTAACCAATAGACGAAGTCACACGCTCGCTCGGGGTAACGGCTTTGCCCAACACCGGCTGGTCGATGTTGCAGAAGGCCACGGCTTTCTGCGCGAAGTAACGGAGGGTGCCTTCGTTGGTCCAACTGTTGTGGCGCACTTCAACCACGAGCGGATATTGCCTGAAGTTTTCCAACAGGCTGTCGAGATAATCGCGGTTGCGGTCAGTATTTTTGAACGAGATGGGAAACTGAAGCAGCACCGCGCCCAACATGTTTTCTTCAGCGATGGAGTCGAAACCGGCCTTGGACCAACGCTCGTCGTTGGGGCCGATCTGGATGGTCTCGGCCGAGGTGCTTTCGATGACGGCGACGGGCGAATGAGTAAAGGCGCGATTCAGCTTTGCGGTGAACAGAAATCGGGGATTCGCGTGCCGCGCCATGCGGCACCACAGCTTACCCCACTCTGGTTTGATGTGGCCATAGAACGAAGTGTTGATCTCGAGCAGGTCGAAGTACTGCGCCATGTATTCGACAGGATGCTGCGACTTTTTGATTTGCGCGGGATAGACAATGCCTTCCCAGTCCTTGTACGACCAGCCGGCTGTGCCCACGTAAACTTGCGAGGATGCGCTCATCCGTGAACGCAGGGTAGCACAGGCCGGCGCAACGTAATTCGGCAGCGAATGGCCTGGATTAGCTCCTCGTCCGAGGTTGGTTGTGACGAACATCACAAGAGCGCCGTGATAGGTGGCATAGGCCGCTCGCTTGCCGAGGCGTATTTCTACCTCTGCAAGCAAATCCATTCTGTCCGGGAAGCAGAAATGAATGAGCTGAAAAAGAAGTGCTGGCGTGAAAAGGTGACCGCCGAGATCACGGTCACCCATGTTCAGGAATTTGCGCAGGAACTGGGAGCCAAACTTGACGCGGCGGAAGTTGCCCAGTTTCTCAACCACAACGGCCTGGCCCAGAATGTGTGGATCCACATGATGGAGGCGGGCGAACAGTTCATCAAGTCGAGCCTGCAGAGCGAAGTAAAAGCGATAGCTGCACCGCAGAATTGCCGGACAGGCGCACCGAGTGTGATGGTGCAGTAAGAGTTTGGCGATGGCACGGGTTCTGCCGGATTCATATCAGTAAATAACCATTACTACCCAATAAATCCCGCCAGGATTACTCACGCTGGGGGCGAAACAGACCCCCAGCGAATATTCCGCACTCAGCGGTTGGGACAGCATCTTCTTGAGGCTGTTCGGTAGCTTGGTCAAGTCCTCGGCGGTCCATAGGACAGCGCTGGTCACTCCGGGCAGGGCGTGAGCTTTCTCGCCATCGAGTTTGTCGTCCAAGGCCATGTCGCAAGCCATGTTCGTGAGCTCAGCGCGGGGCTTTCGCATCGGCACGGGGAAGTGCTGAGTGCGGATGTAGTCGTTGATGGCCTGCTGGGTAGCGGCGTCGGCTTCCAGTTCCGAATAGTTCGGGTAGACGTGAGCAAAATCTTCCGTTATGTAGATCACGTTTCCGTTTCTGACGACTCCAATTCCGACAGCATTGAATTTCGGGCTCAGAATGTTGGCACGATGTAGTGGCGACCGCATCAGCATGACATGCGCATTAGGCACATCATTGTCGAGGGCGATGTTTTCTCCATCGCGGTCGCTACGCACATTCTCGTCGCCCAAACGCAGTGCCAGCGGCTCTTCGCCATCCAACTGGTGCTGCATCTCGTCAGCTTCCGCCATTCGTTGCGAGTGTTTGCGTGCGGCCCGCGCCAGTTGCTCGTTGGCTTCCAGCTGAGCAATACCCTCTTTGGCCCGGTCCTGATTCACGAGCGAAAGCAATTGTTTTTCGCCGTCGGCATCAACCGCAACTTGCGGGAAGGCGGTCGCCGCGAGGCAAAGCAATAGGCATAGCAAGCAGAACGCTCGCAAGAGCGTCCTCAGCAATCGCGAATTGCCTGCTTTGCGACGCACAGCTCACTTCCTGAACAACTATTAGACGTGCGGCAGCGTGTTTCCGTTCCTGCCACTGCCAACATACAATAAACCAGCAGTTCTCCGTGACATTGCAATGAACGCTACTGTGATTCTGTTTAGTTTCGCGGGATTGTTGGTGGGCCTAGCCGTGATGTGGCTGGCCGGTCGGTCGCACGTGGCAGCTCAGGCCGAACGCAAAGCGGAGCTGGAGCGTGACCTCACGTCGGCGAATACGCGCCTGCTGCAACAGCAGGCGGAGAATTCTGTCCTGCTTGCTGCTAAGTCTGGTCTGGAGGCGACACTGGACGGCGAACGGCGCAGCACGGGAGAAAAGATCGAACTACTCACCGCCGCCGGCGATGCGATGAGCGCCAAGTTTGAGGCGCTGGCGGCCTCGGCGTTGCAGAACAACAACGCCAGCTTCCTGCAGCTGGCGAAAAGCCAGATGGAAAAGCACCAGTCGGAAGCCGAGAGCGAACTTGAAAAGCGCGAGAAGGCGGTGGAGACGCTGGTAAAGCCCCTAGCCGAGTCACTCAAAAACGTGGATGAGCACGTTCGCGCATTAGAGACTTCACGGGCCGAAGCCTACGGCAACCTGACCTCACAAGTGGCGTCGTTGCTCGACACACAAAAAGCCCTTCAAGCGGAAACGGGAAATCTGGTCAAAGCCTTGCGCGAGCCTCAGGCTCGAGGACGCTGGGGAGAGTTGCAACTGCGACGCTGTCTGGAGCTGGCGGGGATGTTGGCCTATTGCGACTTTATGGAGCAGGTGACTGTCACGGGAGAGGATGGACGCAGGCGTCCGGATGTGGTGGTGAAGCTACCTGGTGAGAAGAGCATTGTGATTGACTCGAAGGTCCCGCTCACGTCCTATCTGGCAGCGCTGGAGGCCCCGGACGACACTATCCGCAAGGACCGCCTGTCTGACCACGCGCGCCAAGTTCGACAGCACATCGAAAACCTAAGTTCGAAGTCGTACTGGACGCAGTTTGAATCAACGCCCGAGTTCGTCGTGTTGTTTCTCGCCGGGGAAGTGTTCTTTCGGGCGGCCATGGATGAGGACGCCGAGCTGATTGAATTCGGGGTCAGCCGCAAGGTGATTGTCGCTTCTCCGACGACGCTGATTGCGTTGCTGCGAGCTGTCGCATACGGATGGAACCAGAAGAACCTGGCGGAGAGTGCGCGGGAAATCAGTGCGGCGGGGAAGACCCTCTATCAGAGGCTTAGCGCGATGGCTTGGAATTTTGAAGACATCGGAAAGAGGTTGGGCGGCGCTGTGGACTCCTACAACAAAGCCGTGGGCTCGATGGAACGATCGGTTTTCCCAATCGCTCGGAAGATGCCCGATCTCGATCGATCGCTGTCGGCAGCAGACCTGCCGGACTTGCAGCAGGTTGAGAAAACACCGCGGCAGTTGGAGTCGCCTGACTGGCAGCTTACCCCGGATGCCGAGCCGTTCTCACTGGCTACAGATGACCTGGGCGGGCGCGAGAAGTAGCAGGTCCGGGGACTCACAGAAGCGAGGCTACCATTGCGTTTTATTGCAGCCGACAGAAATAAGGATCGACGTGGGAGTCGTTTTGACACGCATTTTATGCGGCTGTTATCATTGAATCTCCGACGGATATTTCCCCTTCCAAACAGCGTCCCCGTCGTCTAGCCTGGCCTAGGACATCGCCCTTTCACGGCGGTAACACGGGTTCAAATCCCGTCGGGGACGCCAAATAAACCAAGTGCTTAACAAGACCGGCACAGACCGCGACGGTGTTTCCGGCACCCTTGAAAGCGAGGCGCGAGTCGCACGAGATCGGGTTGGCTGTCTGCTTCTATCTCACGGGGGTTTGAGCGGCCGACTCCAGCCAGCTCTCCATTTGCTGATGGTCGACGAGACCGGCCTGCTGCTTGACGAGATGTCCACCGGAAAACACGGCGAAGTTCGGAATGCCGCGGACCTTGAAACGGGACGCCAAGTCCTGATGGCGCTCGGTATCCACTTTGAGCACGATGGCTCGTCCGCTCATTTCGGCAGCGGTCTGCGCAACTTCTGGAGCGGCCATCCGGCAAGGGCCGCACCACGCGGCCCAGAAATCGACCAGCACCGGCACCCGCGCCTTCTCGATGATCTCGTCGAACAACTGAGAATCGACTTCCAGAGGCTCACTAATGGGACCCAGCGATGCTTTACACGCTCCGCAGCGTCCGGTATCCGCAAGATGCTCGGCGGGGATGCGGTTCTGGCGACCACATGTCTTACAGGATCGTAGGATGGGCACGGGACCTCCCGTCAAACACCTTTCTTTTTTCCGGGCGTGTTTTTATCTGACCCTCGGTTTCGTAACTTTCTTATGCCTGGCGAAGGGTCGGGCAGTTGAGTCGTCCTTCTTGGTCTTCACCAGTAGTTTCTTGGATTGCGCCACCCGCATTGCTTCTTTGGCGTTGACGCGCTGCTTAATTTCTCGATCTTCTCCTGTGTCGGGCATGTCTTCTCCTATTTGCCAGTGGAGCTGGATTGCTTCTTATGTCCATCCGATGATGTTTCAGTGGCCGGTGGAATCCCCATGTCGGCTGGCCTCGAACAGGAACCAGGTGCGCCGCTCAGTCTCGTCGATCCAAACTTCGATCAGGCTGGTCGTAGCCACGTCGTTATGATCGTCGCAGACGCCGTGGGCCTCGCGCAGGCGTGCGGCCAGGGTCATATTGTCTTCACGCAATTCGGCCAGCATGTCTTCAGGCTCGACATACTCGGCATCGTTGTCTAATACGCGTTGCAGCCGAGAGATGTGGCCAATCGAGTGGAGCGTGGTTCCCCCGATCTTGCGGATGCGTTCGGCTATCGGGTCGGTCATGGCGAAGAGTTGGTCGCCCTGCTCGTCCATGAGCAAGTGGTAATCCCGGAAGTGTGGCCCGCTCAGGTGCCAGTGAAAGTTCTTGGTCTTCATGTAGAGCGCAAAAACATCAGCCAGGATAGCGTTCATAGCTCCTGAGATGTCTTGTGTCGCCCCCGATTTCAGGTCGGTGGGAGTAGCCAAAGGAGCTAACTGTCTGCGTTCCTCTTCTTGTATTCCCGCAGTCGATTTCTTCATGATTTCAGTCCTCGCAAGTTGATGGTGAATTTGTCTTAGCCACGGCGACGGAAGTTTTGTGGCGAGATGGCAAGGTTTTCGATGTCCGATCGTTTTGACTTGTCGCAGATATTGTTGACGAGATCAGAATCGGCTTCCGGCTCGCAGGGGTTACACTCCCATCCGAAGTCCTCAAGAACTGACGTCCGCCGACTCGAGCGGCGTAGTGTAACGCCAAAATAACCCCGGGTCGGATTCCGGACGCTCCAGGCACACGAGTGCGCCGGCTCAATCCTCAACGCCGACCAAGGTTGAATGCGGCACTTTCAAAAAAAACTATCCTGCACGCGCGTGCTCGAGTCGAATGCGATAGCATGATTGTCTGAAGACGGGGAGGACGAAGACACCAGCGTTCGCCCTTCCAAAGTGGTTTCAGCAGCCGTTTTTTTTGCAATGGTTGTCGTGAGGCAGCCGCGCCCTTTGCATAGGTTGTTGTTGCTGTGAGTGATTTCACCCGCCTTAACCGTCTCTGCAACCCTGACACTCGTCGTCCGTCTCTCCCGCTGCCCGCTTCAAGGAACGTAATCGAACCCAGGCCACTCGGCTCCCCTAAAATTTACATTGGAGAATTGCTATGCCCGTGACCCACGTCGATTTCCCGCTCGACGAGTTAACTCGTCCACGAACGGAAGAAGAGATTCAAAAGACCCTGGCGCGTGAACGCGCGAGACTCGCCAGCATGATGGGCCTGGACAGCGGTCCTGTGCGTCACTTCACGCGCCCTGTGGAGCGGCCGTTCACCGCCGAAGAACGCGGCAAGGTCACCATACTTTTTGGCGGCCTCACCTGGAAGCACGAAAAAGTGATCCAGGCAGTCTTTGAGGGGTGCGGCTACCGCTGCGAGATCCTGCCTGTGCCCGATGTCGAAGGCTTCCAGTTGGGCAAGGAGTACGGCAATAACGGGCAATGCAATCCGACGTATTTTACGGTCGGCAACCTGGTGAAGCACCTGCAGAGCCTTGAAGGTCGTGGCCTCACCAAGCAGGAGGTCATCAACAACTACGTCTTCTTTACCGCCGGCTCGTGCGGACCATGCCGCTTCGGCATGTATGAATCCGAATATCGGCTGGCATTGCAGAACGCCGGATTCGACGGCTTCCGCGTGCTGCTGTTCCAGCAGAATGACGGCGTGAAGGCCGCGTCCGGTGAAGCGGGACTGAAGTTTACGGTCGATTTCGGCATGGGTATGTTTAACGCGCTGAATATTGGCGACATCATGCACGAGATGATCTACCGCATCCGGCCGTATGAAGTGGAGAAGGGCAAGACGGACCGGGTGTTTCACGAGTCGATCGATCAGCTCTGCACCATGCTGCGCGAGCGCAAGCCATTCGAAGACCATGAAGACCTGCCAGAGTGGATGTCGAAACGGATCAACGCCCACAAAGGCGAGAAGTGGGAGATCTGGGTCAACTCCCTACTAAAGGTTCGCGAGCAGCTCTACGGCAATCCGTACAAGGATGCCTTGCAGGCCGCGCATGACCACCTCGGCACGATCGAGGTGGACCGTCTTCGTGTTAAACCGGTCGTCAAGATCATTGGCGAATTCTGGGCGCAGACCACGGAAGGCGACGGTAACTTCCACATGTTCGATTTCCTGGAGCGTGAAGGCGCGCAGGTCCTGGTCGAGCCCATCGGAACCTGGATCATGTACATGATGTACCAGGTGAAGGCGCGCGCTGCGGCGCGGCGCTCGCTCGATGCTCCGTACAACAACGTCAACTGGTGGGAGCTGCACAAGTTGGCCAAGAACGAGCTCAAGTTCCGCCAGAAGCAGTGGATGATTGGCGCAGGTGAACGCGTCTATGCGCGCCAGTACCATCGCGTGGTCGAAGCCCTCGGCAACATTGCGCACCACCTGATTGACCAGAAAGAAATGGCCGAGCTGGCGAACCCGTTCTACAACGAATTCGCGCGCGGCGGCGAAGGCCACCTTGAAGTCGGCAAGAATGTGTACTACACCAAGCACCGCCTGTGCCACATGGTGCTGGCTCTGAAACCATTCGGTTGCATGCCTTCGTCACAGTCTGACGGCGTGCAGTCGGGGGTCGCGAATCATTTCAAGGAGATGATCTTCCTGCCCATCGAAACGTCCGGCGAGGGCGAGATCAATGCCCATAGCCGCGTGCAGATGGCTCTGGGCGAGGCGAAGGTCAAGGCGCGTATGGAGTTCGAGCAGGTGCTTCAGTCAACCGGGAAGCGTCTCGATGACGTCAAAGATTACGTTGCCGAGCATCCTGAGTTGCGCAACCTGTTTTATCCGGTGCCGCACCGTGAGGGCGTCACGGGAATCGCGGCGAACTTTGTGCTGCACGTCAGCGACTTGATGAACGGCAAGGCGCGCTTGAAACGCATGCCGGCGCGCGCTCCTCGCAAGCTGGAAACCGCAGTCGCATAACTGAATATGCCGCCGCCGGGTTTCGTCAACGCCCGGCGGCGAAGAGAAAGGATACTAGGACGATGCCTGAAGTCGATGTGTCGCGAGTGAGTGAAGCTGCACCGACGTACCGACTTGATGTTGAATTGCACGAGCTGCTGATGAAGCCGCCGGAGCATCCCCGCTTGCTTCCGCCTCCTAAGGAAGCCAAGCTGCAGATGCTGCCGGAGGCGGTTTTTCCGCAGCATCCCGAACTGATGAATGCGCCTGACGAGGATTTCCTTCCCTAAAAACGGGAGGCGCAGCTGGAGCAGCAAGCATATCTATCGTGCCGTAAGAGGATGGGCGTTTCCGTTCGTTCGCTCGCGCGTGATGCCGGGTGACTTTCATCCGATCATCGCGTACCTGTTCAACGAGTGGAAGTGCAACCTCGACTGTCACTATTGCTGGGCGTTCGACAACAGTGTGCGTGGGATGACCGAGGACACGGCGAAGCGCTCGATCGACTGGCTGCGCGACTCTGGCGCCGGAGTATTGGCTCTGATGGGTGGCGAGCCGCTGCTGCGTCCT
This sequence comes from uncultured Acidobacteriaceae bacterium, assembly GCA_963749635.1. Lineage (GTDB taxonomy): Bacteria > Acidobacteriota > Terriglobia > Terriglobales > Acidobacteriaceae > DASRAA01. The sequence goes on along the minus strand of CAVVNW010000021.1, from coordinate 32,979 downwards.
GATTTTGCGCACAAGATTATTTACTACGCAGTAAAGAAGGGCTTCTGGGTGTATCTGCCTACGAATGGGCGACTGATGTGGCCCAAGGTGATCGATAAGATCGCCGACGCCGGGGTTGGCACCGTCAACCTCGCGGTCGATTCGTGGGATGACGTGCCCGGCAAGGGCCTGCCTAAGGCGATGGTGCCCATCCGCGAGCACTTCGATTACCTGGTCAAGAAGCAGTACAAGTATGGGTATTCCGTATTTCTAAACATCAATATCTGTGGCAACAACATGGATGACGTGCGCCGGTTGACGGAACTCGCGCACGATAACGGAATTGCGACCGACTATCACATCTGCGAGTCGCCGATGACCGAGCAGCCGCAGTTTAAGCACCTGTATTCGAACCCGACGTTCATCCGCGAGAAGGACCATTCGGCGGTGGCGGAGCTGGTGGACTGGCTCATCGATAAACAGAAGTCCGGGTACCACATGGTGAATTCGATACAACGCCTGGAGCAGATGAAGAACTTCATCCAAGGCGACCTGGAAGACTGGAATTGCCGCGCCGGACATAACTCGCTGGTTGTGCGCGTGGACGGAACACTGGCGCCATGTTTCCCGATGTATTCGGCGGGCTACGACTGGGGCACCATCGAGAACCACAAGTTTGACACGAAGCAGCTGAAGGAAATGAAGAAAGAGTGCCAGAAAAGCTGCTTTTCAACCCTGAACCACATTCTCGCGTTTTGCTACAACGATCGCCGGGTGATCACGTGGCTGCTCAAGCAGGCCAAACACGGCTTCCGGCGGGTTGAGGGCAATTTCGGCGACTGACGGCTGAATTTTTAGGAGGAGTTGTGGATTCGCATCCTCATCACGGGTCCTGCAACAGCGGCGAGCCGAAGATCGACATTCAGCTCGATGCCTTGGTGAATTCCGCGCCGACGGAAGACTCGCTTCCGGCGCGGGTCATGGCGAAGTCTCGCGAGGTCGCAGCCCAGTCCGGACATTCGGCGGTGTACAGCGTTGGCATGGACGTGGGATCCACGACCGTGAAGGCCGTTATCGTTAACGCGCAGACCGACGAGATTATCTGGCGCGACTACCAGCGGCACGAAACCAAGCAGCCCGAGAAGACGCTGGAATTCTTGAAGCGCATGCAGGATGAGGCGGGGATCGCTCCGCACAACTGCCGCATCTTCATCACCGGATCGGGAGGTGGCGCGCTCGCCAATCTAGTTGGCGCGAAGTTTGTGCAGGAGGTGACAGCAGTTTCGCTCGCGGTCGAGAAGCTGCATCCGGAGGTGAATTCGGTCATCGAGCTCGGCGGGCAGGACGCGAAGATCATCGTCTTCAAAGAAGACGAGAACACTGGTCGCAAGAAGAAGATTCCATCGATGAACGACAAGTGTGCAGGGGGCACGGGCGCGGTCATCGACAAGATCAACGCCAAGCTGAAGATTCCCACTGAAGACCTCGGCAACCAGGGCTACTCCGGTATTAAGCTGCATCCGGTGGCAGGGAAGTGCGGTGTCTTCGCGGAGACCGACATCAACGGACTGCAGAAGCAAGGGATTCCTCCCGACCAGTTGATGGCCTCGCTGTTCGATGCCATTGTCCTGCAAAACCTGACGGTGCTCACGCGGGGGCACACACTGCGCCCTCATGTGCTGTTGCTCGGCGGCCCCAACAGTTTTATCCGCGGGATGAAAGAGGCGTGGCAGCAGAACATTCCCCGCATGTGGGAAGAGCGCAAGGTCGAATTGCCGGCCGGTGCGAAGCCGGAGGACCTGATCAAGGTTCCAGAGAACGCACAGTACTTTGCCGCCATTGGAGCGGTCGAGTTCGGCAAGGATGAAGATCCAGAAGTCGGCATCTACATGGGCACTGAGTGCCTGGAAGACTACATTGCAGTTGGCCGCCAAGCGGAGAAGGCGAAGTCAGGCAGCGCGGGTCTCAGCGCGTCGAGCGAAGAACTGGCTCGGTTCAAGCAGCAATATACGATTCCGAAATTTGTCGGCGCACAGTTCACGGCGGGCGAAACCGTACACGGCTTCATCGGCATCGACGGCGGCTCGACGTCCACCAAAGCGGTGCTGCTCTCGGAAGCCGGAGACGTCCTGTGCAAAGCGTATCAATTATCGGGCGGCAACCCCATCCAGGACGCCATCGACATGTTTGTCGCCATTCGCGAGCAAGTCGAATCACAAGGTGCAAAACTCGATGTCCTGGGCGTCGGGACAACCGGATATGCCAAAGATGTCCTGAACGATGTATTGAAGGCCGACGTGGCGCTGGTTGAGACGGTAGCGCATACCGAGTCGGCGATGAAGTTCTACAAGAACCCGCACGTCATTGTTGATGTTGGCGGACAGGACATCAAGCTGATCGTCTTGAAAGACGGGCGCGTGAAGGACTTCAAGCTCAACACCCAATGCTCGGCCGGCAATGGGTATTTCCTGCAGGGCACCGCCGAGGGACTGGGTTATAAGGTCGAGCAATACGCCGACATCGCGTTTTCCGCAACAACGATGCCGGTGTTCGGTTACGGATGCGCGGTATTTATGCAGTCCGACATCGTCAACTTCCAGCGCCAGGGCTGGCGCGGAGAAGAAATTCTTGCCGGATTAGCGGCGGTGTTGCCCAAGAATATCTTTCTGTACGTCGCCGGAATTCCAAACCTTGCGAAGCTCGGGTCTCGCTTCATACTGCAAGGAGGCACGCAAAAGAACCTCGCTGCCGTGAAGTCGGAGGTCGACTTTATCCGCTCGCACTTCCACGGGGTAGAGCACGACCCCGAAGTGATCGTGCACGAGCATTGCGGGGAATCGGGCGCGATTGGCGCGGGAGTCGAGGCGGTCCGTTTGTACAAGAATGGCCATCGCACTTCGTTTATCGGTGTCGAGGCCGTTCCGAACATCAATTACCGCACTACGCGCAGCGAAGACACACGCTGCTATTTCTGCAAGAACAACTGCCTGCGTACGTTCATCGACGTGAGTGTTGGAGAGATCGACAAGACCTCGCCGCTGCCGGTCTTCAAGTCGAAGGTGCCGCTGCAACAAGGTGAACGCCGTCTTATTATCTCCACTTGCGAAAAAGGCCAGGTTGAGGATGTGAACGCCATGCGCGGTATCAAGGCCGGATTGGACGCGCTGAAGAATGCCAATCCGAACTTTGTGGACATCGCTGCCCGCGAGGTATGGCGCTCGCGCAATCCGCAAAGCGTTGCCGATCCAATTCCGGAGAAGTCGTGGAAGTCGGCGGTCAAGCAGCGCATTGGGTTGATGCAAGCCCGGGCGACGCATCGCGTCGGCATGCCGCGTGTGCTGAATATGTATCTTTATGCCCCAATGTTCAGCGCCTATCTCGAGAGCCTCGGCGTGCAGCCAGAGAACATTATTTATTCCGACTTTACCACCCAGGAACTGTACCGCACCGGTGCAGGGCGTGGTGCGATCGATCCCTGCTTCCCATCGAAGATCGGCATTCCGCATGTGTATAACCTGATCTTCCAGAAGCACGCCAAGAAGCCGCTCAACACCATCTTCTTTCCGATGATCGACACGATGCATCAACCGCTGAAGAATTGCACCGGCAGCAACGCGTGTCCCACGGTGACGGCGACTCCGAATTCCGTGAAAGCAGCGTTCACCAAAGAGAGCGATGTCTTCAAAGAGAATGGAATCCAGTATCTCGATCCCATTCTCAACATCCACGATCCCAAGCTGTTCGGTCTGCAGATGTTCCAGACGTGGGGGCCTCTGCTCGGCCTGTCGGAAGAAGAGAATGAACGCGCGATCGACGTGGCATACAAGGCGCTTGAGGATTTCGACCAAAACATGCGCAGCCGCGCCCGTGAAGTGCTCGACACGCTGGAGCGCGAAAACAGACTGGGCATCGTCATGCTGGGTCGCGTCTATCATCACGACCCCGGCTTGAACCACGAGATCATGGAGGAGTTCCAGAAGCTGGGCTACCCGGTGTTCTCGCAGACTTACCTGCCTACCGATGAAGACATGTTGGACCGGCTATTCGGCGAAGAAGTGCGTTCAGGCGCAATCACGCATGCTCTCGACATCAAAGATGTGTGGAAGAACGCGTACTCCGGCAGCACAAATCAGAAAATCTGGGCTGCGAAGTTTACCGCTCGGCATCCGAATCTCGTCGCGCTGGAGATCAGCAATTTCAAGTGCGGCCACGACGCGCCTATCTATAGCGTGATCGAAAGCATCATCGAAAATTCTGGCACGCCGTACTTTGCGTTCAAAGACCTCGACGAGAACAAGCCGACCGGCTCGATCAAGATTCGCGTCGAGACTATCGATTACTTCCTCAAGCGTTATCAGGAAGGCCTGCTGAAGAAAGCCGATGCTGCGAAGGAGCTTGAGCGTCAGCTTGCGGAACTCGAGCGTGCCCTGCGAATGCCGTTGACGAGGCGCTCGGTTGCGCAGCAAGATACTTTAGTTCCGTTGACGCAGTCGCTCAACGATCCGCACGTATCGGCTGCTTCTGGAGACGACTAAGCGCGAAGTGACCACATCCAATCTCGGGACTGACCTAATGCCACTTACCACCGACACCAAGAAAGTGATGTTTGAGATCTATCGCGAAGCCGATTTCAGCGGCCGTTACAAGGTGGTGTACTTCACCGAACTCGGCGAGCATGAAAAGGAAACGGAAATCGCCGATGCCATGCGCGGCGAGCATATCTACGACGGTTTCCTGTTGCATCGAGAGCGCAATCAGGCAAAGCAAGTTGTGGATGATCTGCTGGACCGGTTGAATCGTGGCGAGCGGGTAGGTCCATCCGACATCGAGCAGGCGCTCCAGCAGTTTCTTGCCTGATTGTTCTTACGAGGCTTGTTCTTGGGCGCGATGAGTGGGAAGCAGAACTGTAAACTGTGTCCCGCGCCCTGGCGTGCTGACCACGCTGATCGTGCCACCATGTGACTCGACCATGCGACGGGCCAGCGAAAGTCCTAAGCCAGTCCCGTGTCCCTTGGTGGTGAAGAATGGCCGGAAGATGTTGGGCAGATGTTCCGGGGCGATGCCCTTGCCTTCGTCCGCTATAACAATCGCCACGGCGTCTTCTTCCTGCTGAACCGTGACCCGGACGGTTCCTGCCTTGTCCATCGACTGGATTGCATTCAGCAGCAGGTTCAGCAACACCTGGTTGATCTGGTTGGGATCATGCTCGACCGGCGGCAACTCGTCTTTCACTTCGAATTCGATGTTGATCCGCTTGGTCACCGCCTGTTGACGCGCAAAAAGCACCGCGTGTTCGGCCGTTCCCACGATGTCGGTCACGCGAAACTGGGGCGCCTTTGGACGGGCGGTGTCCAGCAGTTCGGTCAGGATGCGATTGATCTGTACCGCTTCCTGCTTCGCGTCTTCGATCACCTCACGGGCCACGCTTGTCTCGGGCAGGTCGCGGCTCACAATGTCGAGTACACCCGCGATGCCCGCCAACGGGTTACGAATTTCGTGGGCTAGACCTGCCGCCAGTTCTCCGAGAGTTGCGAAGTGCTCGGCGCGTGACATCTGCGTCTGGTGCAGGCGGTTGATCTCTTCGCGACTGGCCTTCAGTTGCGCAACCATGTCGTTGAAGTCGCGGCCCAAGTCGCCGATTTCGTCATTGCGATCGGCGAAGGTGACAGCCACGTCCATGTCGCCCAACTGGACGCGCGCAAACTTTTCCTGCAACTCCATCATGGGACGCCGCACCTGCACCGCCAGCACCATGATTACGGCTACACAAATGACGAATGCGCCACCCGCCGCTACAGCAATAACGTCGCTGCGCGGCCCGGGCGCCAGCGATGACGATACCAAGAGAAAGAGCAGCAGCCCGTTGAGCAGGACGGCCGCAATGGGTAGCACGGCCTTCAACGCCCAATTGATCCGCCGTTTTCGCACGGCGGGTATGGGCGCCCTGGAAGGTTGCGCATCGCCTTTTGCGATATTCCGTGCTGGGGTGGGCGCACTCATAGTCTGACCAACTCTACTACCTCGTACCACAATTTCGCGCCCTTAAAAGATCCAAGCTGAAGAAGCACGGAGCCGGCTCATGGGGCCAAATCTGAACCGTCTCCGCACTCTTCAGCCTGGTTGGTCCTCATGCGTACGCGTGTAAGCCGGGAAGCAGATACGTTACGCCGAGGAAAGTGAAGATCACCACACCAAATCCAAGAATGGCAAAATAGGCCGCCCTGCGGCCGCGCCATCCGCGCGTAATGCGCATGTGCAAATAGCCTGCATAAACCAGCCACGTAATCGCCGCCCAGGTTTCCTTGGGGTCCCAGCTCCAGTACGAGCCCCAGGTCCGGTTGGCCCAGTACGCGCCTGCAGCGATCATGCCGGTCAACAGGGGAAAGGCGATACAGATTGTCTTGTAAGTCACCAGATCCAGAGTGTCGGCGCTCGGCAGCAAACTCTCGAGGTCGGACCGCCGCCAAAGCAACATCAGGTACAGTAAAGATGCGAACACTCCGGTGACCAGTCCGCCTAGGATGAACGGGGATGCCGCCAGTGAAGTTGCGTAGAGCCCTTCCTGATAAGGCGAAGCATAACTGGCGTCACGCACCCGCAGCATGAAGGCCGCCAACACAATGACTTGCAGCAGCACACCGATGAAGACTGCCTTGTTGGCGATGCCGAAGTACGACTCGTTTTTCTGCATCCGGCCCAGTGCGTAGAACACCAGCGGAATCAGTGCGGCCACGCCCGCCATCACAAACAGCCAGCCCAGGTCGGGGACGGTAACGAACAACCGCACACCGCGTCCCAGGAACACATCACTCTTTTCTTTTGCGTCCCATGCCGTGACCGACAAGCCGCCCCATTTTTCGAAGCGCGTGGCGATGACTGCAATATAGATGGCGCTTATCAGCCCACTGGTCAAGGCGAGAAACGTTTCGGTCGGGAAGTGGTCTTTGATTAGGAACATCATGGCCAGTGCGAAACTCACCGCGCAGGCGGCATAGCTCAACATGGCCAGGGTCACGTGAACGTGCAGCCAAGTAGACTGCAGCGCAGGGACCAGCGGCCGGACTTCTGACGGCAATAATTGCATCAGGATGACGCATACCACTGCCAGCGGCATGGTGATGCTGCCGATGATCTTTACACCAAACTTCTTTTCCGTGATCAGAGTGAGCGCCGCTACCGTCCACACGAAACTCAGCAGCATCTCGTAAATGCTGGCGAACGGTGGACGTCCCGCGAGGTACCAGCGGTGCGCCACGGCCAGGGTGTTGGCGGTGAATCCGATTGCGGTAGCTACTGACGCGAACTTCACGTACTTAGTGGTGCCGGTTACGCCGAACCCCATATACAAAGCCCCGGCGCCTGCGTAAAAAATCAATGCCACATAAAGAAGATTGCTTTCGTTATAAAGCGGACCGCCGGCCTTTGCCGCTCCCAGCAAGGCCGTAATCAGCAGGAAAGCCACGCCGAGTCCAACCAGGATCAACAGTGCATTGCTTCCCTTTGTGACTGGCGGATCCATTCGTACTACTCGTGCACGCGTTGCCATCGTTCGTCTCCTAGTTCGTTCCCCTCGCCGGTTCCTACTTAACCGCTACTAGCGTCAATTCGTGTTCTTCTTGGTCTTGCTTGTGCGCAGAGCGAGGAGTGATTGACGCCTGGTCTAGTTCTGTTCGAATGCTGTCCACTACTTCGTTGAACTTCTGCTCGAACCTGTCTTTGTTCTTGTTGGCCTGGCCTCCGATCCACAACACCAGCTTGCCGTTGGCATTGGGAACCGCGACCACCCACAGCCGCATGTGCACCATGTAGAAGGCGACAAATAGTCCGACGCCCATTAGCACACATCCCGCCCAGACCAACCACTGGCCGGGTTCGTGAGAAACTTCGAGTCCGGTGAAATAGCCCATCTGCATATCGCGGTACTCGAATTTGTAGTCCGCTTCTTGTCCTTGGCTCACCGGGTTATACGCCGGGAAGATCCACTGAACCGCTGCCTGGTCGCTACCCGCCTTCTTGATTGCCAAGCGAAATGCCGGGTTCACCACATCGTCAGAGCGTTTGAAGACCTGGTTGTCGCGAATAAAAAAGTCGGGAATAAACTCGGCCAGCGTGACGGTGGTGTTTGGATCGAGCTGCACCGGCTCGTTCATCTGCAACGTGATCTCGCGCGCCGCTCCGCCGGTGGGGGTAGCCACGACCTTGACACCCTCGACTTTGCCGGTTGGTCCGTAGCTGGCTTGATAGAACCGCAATCCGCGATGCACCAGCGGATCGTTGACCACAATCTCTTTCGTCTTGACTTCTTTGCCGTCTTGAACGACACCCAGCTTGGACCACCATTTCTTCGGCGATCCGTCAGCATAGTTTTCCTGTCCAGCCTCGTAGCACTTGATGCTGAACGGAAGCACTTTCTTAGCGCCGGTGCGGAGCTCAATCACATTGCCGGTCTGTCCCTTTTGCAGCATCAGGAATCCGCTATAGCCGAACAGTCCGTCGATGATGCCTCCCGCAAATATCAGCAGCAGGCTGGCGTGGATTACATACACGGCCATCACTGAAAAGCGATGACGTTCGCAATACAGCGAACTCTGATCGCCGTCGCTGATTCTCTCTACTGGCCAGTGCAGTTTCTTCAGTGCACGCTCGGCAGCATTGAGCCCGTCCACCGCGTTCTTAATCGGCAACTCCACCTTGGTTGGCAGGGCGCCGCGAAAATGCGAGTCAGTTTTCCGATACGGCCTTGCATAAAACCGCCATGAGTTGGGGAAGCGATCGACTGACACCAGAACAATGCTCAGGCTAAGCAGCCCGAGCAGGGCGAGAAACCACCAGGCGTGAAAGATATCGGTAAGGGTCAGGCGATCGAGCCAACGCAGCATTTCCGGGGAATACGCAGTCTGCATTTTCTCGGGGTCGGTGGCCGGGCGCTGCAAGATAAACGTTCCCACGGCCGAAGAGATGCCTACCAATAGCAGTAAAATGATGCCTGTGCGCAGATTGGACAATGTCTTGTAAATTCGTTTTGGTATCGATAAGATGTCGAAAACCATGAGTGCTCCTCGACCTGCAATCAGTTCCATCGCACGTCGGGAGCCAAACGTATCCGCGCCGCTAAGTCATTGAAAGCTAAGCATGGGGAATATGGATTTGTGAGCAGCGGACATGCGCCTGCTGAGCCATATCACCCAAATTAGTGATTAAACCGCGCACCAGTCGCGGTGGGGTTCTCGTATTGCGCCTGTGGTAGCGCCGCTGCTCGTCAGAGCACTCATCTTTCTCGGTGCTGTGAGCAGCAACTGAGGTCTTTCTGTTGGATTTCGTTCGCCCAACGATCCAGCGGTGAAGGAAGAGTGACTTTCCAAGACGCTTCCTGGATACGAATCTAGGTCGGCCCAATTTTGATTGTGAGCATCGCACAAAAGGTGCTGTTGCTCAAGCGGTTAACTGACTCGGGAGACTGCGCGATTTCACGGTGCGGCTGTGGGGGAAAACCCATTTCCGGCGCCGTCGGTGACTGTTCGAGGGGTGTCCTAGTTATCGGGGTTAAGAGTATAAGTATATTAGAATCAGCAAGTTAGTGTCGAGTCGCGCCGGCAGCAGGTTGCCTCGGTAATTGCGGCACTCGTATTGCTCTTATGCATCTGCTGGTTGGAGGAAGTTGTGACCAAAGCAGTCCGGTCGATTCTGGTGATGGCTCTAACGCTAAGTTCGTCGTTCGTGATGGCGGCCATTCACCCGGTTCCGCTGGACAAGAACACCGATTCGGCCAAATGTATCGAGTGCCATGAAGACAAAGCCAAAGGCAAGTTCGTTCATTCAGCGATTGCCATGGGCTGCACCAGTTGTCATGAAATTCGCGTCAACAAAGATGTCACGCGGGTAAAGCTCATCACCGCCAGTCCTTCGGCGGTTTGTCTCACTTGTCACACCGACAAGAATGCTGCCGACCTCAAGGGCACAGTCCATCCTCCAGCGGTTCGCGATTGTATCAAGTGCCACAATCCGCACCAGTCTGATTACAAGTACCAGCTGATCAAGGCTGACTCCGGCGATAAAGGCCAGAATCTCTGCCTGGAATGCCACACCAAAGGCATGAACGTTCCCGATAAAGGCAGCCGTCACGCGGCGCTCGACATGGGCTGCGAAACTTGCCACGTCACCCACAAGGTCGGCGAGAAGGGCAAGATCGAATACGACTACCACCTGACCAAGGCGACTCCGGCGCTCTGCCTCGATTGTCACGACGCTACTTCAGCCGACTTGATCAAGGCCCATCAGGGACAGCCCTTCGCAACCGCGAACTGTGTGCAGTGTCACGATCCACACCAGTCGCGCTCGCCCAAGCTGATGCAGGCTTACACGCACCCTCCGTTCGCCGAAGGGACTTGCACCACCTGCCACGCCGCGCCGAAGGACGGAAAAGTCGTTCTCAACGAAAAAGACGTAAGAGCGGTCTGTGTGACCTGCCACTCCGAGCAGGCCGAGAAGATCGAAAAAGCGAAAGTGCAACATCCGGGAGCGCAAGGCGATTGCACTGTCTGTCACAATCCGCACGCCGGCAAGACCCCTGGATTCGTTCAGCCCGACCCGGTTTCGGCATGCCTGGCTTGTCACAGTGAGCAGGCCGACGGAATGAAGAAGGCGCATCTGCACCAGCCGGCATACGGGCTGGGCTGCGCGACTTGCCATCAGCCGCACGGCAGCAACAATGATCACCTGCTGCGCGCCCAGGGCAATGCACTGTGCCTCGAGTGTCACGGGCCCGATGCGAAGCCGAAAAAACTCGAAGATCAGCACGCAATCGCCATTTTTAACGGAGAAGTTATCCTGCCAGAGGACTACTATCAGAAGAATAAAGTTATCGTTCTGCCAATTAAATACGGTCTTGGGCACCCGGTGATTGGGCATCCGGTGCAGAACGTGATGGACCCGGCTGACGCCACGAAAGTGAAGAAGCAGATTAACTGCATGACGTGTCATCAGCCGCATAGTTCGGCACAAGCCGATCTGCTGGTAAACGATCAGGCCAACAACATGGCGTTCTGCGATACCTGCCATAAGAACCGGCTGGAGATCGGCGCGAACTAGAGATTCGGAGATGGGAAAGATGTGGACCGTGGGGAACAACTCGATGAAGGCCGGTAAGACCCTCGTAGCGGCAGTCCTGCTGTTGACGCTGCTGGCGCCGTCCTCTTCGTTTGCCGACAAGAAAAAGAAGACCACGCAACCCGCGCCCGCCGCGCCGGCCAAGCCGCAGATCGATTTCAGCAAACTGGCATGGCCCGGTCCGCCCAACATTCCGCGCGTTCGCTACATCAACTACCTGGCCGGGCAGAAATTCGATACCACCCCTGCAGACCAGCAGCCTAAGGTCAAACAGACCTGGATGGATCGGCTCGCCGGAACGCAGCCTGATAAAGACCACAAGCTGAAGCAAATGCCATTCCAGTTGCTGGGGCCGAACGGCATGGCCACCGATTCCAAAGGCAACCTTTTCGTGGCCGATCAACGAGTGGGCGCAATCTTCATCTTCAACACCGAAACCCGCGACGCGTCGCTGATCCGCAATAAATTCGAAGCGACATTTGAGTTGCCGAACGGCGTCGCCATCGACGACGACGATCGCATCTTTATCTCCGACGGCAAGCTGCACCGCGTTCTCATCCTCAACGCTAAACACGAAGTGGTTGACCAGATCAAAGAAGGCCTGGTCGATCCCGTGGGACTGGCCATCGACACGGAGAACCGTCTGCTCTACGTTGCCGACACGCAACTTGACCAGGTGGTGGTATTCGACGCCGACTCGCTGAAAAAGTTGCGCACTATCGGCACCACCGGCAAGAACCACGAGTTGACCACGCCGGGCAATTTTGCCGGGCCTACCGGTGTCGCCGTGGACAAAGACGGCAACGTGTACGTCACTGACACCATGAACTTCCGCGTCGAGATCTTCGACGGCGACGGCAAGTACATCAGCTTGTTCGGTCAGCACTGCGATAGCTACGGATGTTTCGCGCATCCCAAAGGCATCGCCGTCGATAGCGACGGACACATCTGGGTGGCCGACCCCATGCTCGACATTCTTCAGATTTTCAACACTGAGGGCCAGTTGCTGGCTTTCGTCGGCGGCCACGGTAGTTTGCCCGGACAGTTCTCGTCGCTGGTGGACGTATATATCGACAAGCAAAACCGGGTCTTTACCTCGGAGCAGTACCCCGGCCGGATACAGATGTTTCGTTACATCACCGACGTCGAAGCGGAGAAGTTGAAACAGGAAAAAGAACAGCAGCGCCTGTTGGATCGCGCTGCTAAAACTCAGCCGGCTACAGCGCAGGCCGCCGAGGCGAAGGCCCCGGACGCCAAGCCGGAGGAGAAGAAGCCCTAGCGCAAAGTTCTCTGACCGCCGCGGCGGCCAGGAAACCGGGAATCCTGCTCGATAGGGTTCTTGGGAGCAGTAGAACGATTAGTTGTACCCGTTAATCCTTATTAGCAGTACGACTTTCAGGAGGCCTTAAGGCTTATGAAGAAAGTAACGTTTGTCACTCTGTTAGTTCTGGCTTTCGCCACGTTCGCTGTGGCGCAGCCGGGATGGAGCCCCGCAACTGACGTATTGGGCGCTCACCTCAACTATGGCCGTGGCTGCGCTGCCTGCCATGCTCCGCATAGCGGTGCACGCGGTAACGGCATTGGGACCACCGACAGCACCACCGGCAACGTGGCCCTCTGGGGCCAGGACGTCGCTCCGCTGTTCGGCAAAACCATCATCACCGGTCAGACCGATACCGGTAGCACCTATGTTGAAGTGCTGCCTGCTTCGTTCAACGCCGGTACGCCCGATGTGGGCGGCATCCTGACCTGCCTTAGCTGCCACGACGGCAACTGGGCCAAGGGCGCGATGATGCAGAACAAGGTCTATGAGACCGTTCCCAGCACCTATGCCTCGAACAACATTCCGACCCTGCTCGGAAACGACGGCAACGGCACTGGCGACTACCTCAACGACCACCCAGTGGGCCTGAACGCCGTGATTGGTTGCGGCGGACAGTACAACTGGGATTGCACGGTGGTCAACGGCGCGATCACCTATCCTTCGGGCACGAAGATGTACCAGTTCGTTCAGAACTACGGCTTCTTCGTCAGCCCGGCTGCCTACAACGGCAACCCGGTTGTTCTGTGCACCACCTGCCACAATCAGCACTTGATGAACGTGGTAAAGGTCACCACCGGTTCGAAGAGCGGTCTAGCGACTGGCTATTACGCGACGATGTTCTTCGTCCGCGCACCCTACAACCCCGCTACGACCACTGTGGGCGCAAACCAGACGGCGCAGTTCTGCCGTCAGTGCCATGGTGGCGAAGCCAACGAAATGAACAATGGTACCGCGACGACGATCTTCTAGATCGGAGTTTGCTCAAGGGGGAGGGAGTCTCTCTCTCCCCCCATTTTTAAGAACGCAATCATAAGAGGCAACATGAAGTCCAAATTCTTACTCTGCGCACTTCTTCTGCTGGTGGTGTGTTCGGCGTCGGCCCAGGTCTCGTCACACGGACAGACGCTGATGGCCAAACAAACCATGGCTCCGCAACTGCAACCGACCGGAAAGCCGGTAGCAAGGGTTAACGGCACCGTTCTCACCGACCAGGATCTTCTCCGCGAGATGTACGCCATCTTTCCGTATGCCAAGCAGCACAACGGATTTCCCGCTGACATGGAGCCCGGCATCCGACAGGGCGCGCTGAAGATGATCGTCTTCGAAGAACTGGCTTACCAGGACGCCCTGCGCCGCAACATGCAGGTCCCGGCAGACAAGATGGCCAAGGCCGAAGCCCAGTTCCACAAACAGTTCAAGACCAATGCTGAATACCAACAATTTTTAAAAGCGGAATTTAACGGTAGCGAGAAAGCTGTTAACGAAAAGATCCGACGCTCGCTTCTGATCGACCAATATCTGAAGGTCGAAGTGAACAACAAGTCCACCGTTACCGTGGCCGAAGCGAAAGCCTACTACGACAAGAACCCGCAGCGCTTTCAATATCCGGAATCATTTGCGTTCCAGAGTATCTCCGTCATTCCGCCCGAAAATGCAACCGCTGCTCAACTGAAAGAAGCTAAGAAACGCGCCGACGACGCTTACAAGCAGGCCAAGGCCACCAAGACCGCCGAAGAATTCGGTTTGCTGGCCGAAAAGATTTCCCAAGACGACTATCGCGTAATGCTGGGCGACCACAAGTGGGTCGACCGCTCGAAGCTGCCTCCGAATGTGGCCAGCGCGCTGTTTGCCATGAAGAAAGACGATGTCAGCAGTCTTTTGCAGGTTGATCAAGCCTACGTCGTGGTCCGATTGAACGGGCACCGGCAGGCGGGCAAGGCCAAGTTTGAGGACGTAAAGGCCGGCCTGATTCCCGAGTTGGAGAAGACCAAGACCAATCAGGTTCGCGCCGCTCTCGACAACAAGCTGCATCAGAACGCGAAAGTTGAAGTTTTATAAGTACCTGGCCGAAAGCTGGTATATGTTGTGCGCACTCATAATCGCAAGGCGACGTTATTTTTAGCTGGATGCCTGTTTTTCCTGGTTCCCGCGGCAGCGCAAATTAATGTGGGCGATCACGTCCAGCTTACGGGGAATGGGAACCTGTCCGGCGGCTATAGCGACAATTGGGGCAACCAGATTGGTTCGAGCCACGGCTTTAACTTTGGTGGTGTCGCCTCGATCGGCGGTTATTACTATAGCCCGAACTTTCTGTCGTTCAACGTTACTCCGTATTACAACCAGAACTGGGCTAACTCCAATTTCCAAACCACAACGGATTCCAGCGGAGTTGCCCTCAGCTCGTCGATTTTCGCCGGCAGCAAGTTTCCCGGTTCGGTAAGCTACAGCGCCGATTACAACAAGGAAGGTACTTTCTCGCTGCCCGGGTCCCAGAACTATGTCACTAACGGCAGCGGTCAGGGCTTCGGTGTTGGTTGGAGCGCCAACTTGCCTGACGCTCCGAGCGTGTCGATCGGCTATTCCTACGGCAATTCCAACTATTCGGTGTATGGCACGAACGAGAACGGCAGCACCAGCTTCAATAACTTCTACGTCCATTCAGCTTATCGATGGGACAACTTCAGCCTGGCTGGCGGTTTCAATCACAACAATTCCAACGCCGAGATACCCCAGATTTTCAGCACAGGTCAGCCGGAATCCTCCACCTCCGACAGCACGGGCTATTACTTCACGGTCGCGCATCCGTTGCCGTTGCATGGCAGCACATCGGTCAATTTCAATCGAACGGACCTGAACTCCGATTATCTTGGCTACAGCTTTAACGGGACGATTGATACCATCAGTGCCTTCGCCGGTGTCAATCCCACTTCGAAGTGGAGTGTTTCGACCAGCGCCAATTACACCGATAACCTGAATGGCGTCTTGTATCAGTCGATTATCCCGACCGGCGCTTCTACGAGTGCCAGCACCAGCCTGGCCGCCGGAAGCACGACCGCGACCGCCGCGCCGGTGCAAACCACGGACCTCACCCAGTCCCAATCCTCGCATGCCTGGGACTTCACCGTGGGCAGCGGTTACGCCCTCGCACCGAATTTACAGATTCGCGGCCAGTACGAGTGGCGCGAGCAGCTCTACAACGGCATAAACTACACCGCAAACGGCGTCACTGTCGGGGCGATTTACGGCCGTACCCTCTTGGGTGGGTCCTTCAACGCCAATGCTTACGTGACTGACAACAACTCCAGTAACATCAGCGGCAGCCAGCTCGGCTTCTCCACCAACGGGAGCTATAACCGCCAGTTCGGCGGTTGGAACGTCACCATGTCGGGCGGCTACGGGCAGAACCTGCAGACCTTGCTGGTTGCGTACACCACGTCTTCCTATAGCTACGCCGGCAGCGTGGGTCGCCGCTTCGGTCAGTTCGTCTGGACCGCCAATGCCGGCGCGTCGCATAGTCTGCTGACTGGACAACCTGGTACCGCTTACTCCAGCCAAAGCTACGGCACTGCGCTGGGAGTAAAGCGCTTGAGTTTCAGCGCGAACTACAACCAGTCCAGTGGCAGCGGACTGGCCAGTGGTGGTGGGGTCAATCCAACTCCGCCGCTGCCGCCCATCATTCCGCCCAGCCTGCTGATCATGTATGGCGGTACCAGCTACGCCTTCTCGGCCTCCGGTTCGCCCGTGCGTCGCTGGACCGTCTCTGGCACATATCTCAAGGCCAACAGCAATACGACCAACGAGGGAATATTTTCAGCCAACAAGGTGGAAGAAGAGATTTTCTCCACCCAGTATCAGTTCCGCAAAGTCGGAGTTAACGGCGGATACAGTCATCTCATACAGGGCTTCAGTGCTTCCGGTGTCGCGCCAGCTAACTTTTCCGCGGTTTATATTGGTTTGTACCGATGGTTCAATTTCTTCTAAGCAAGACCCGGATCTGTCGCTGGTGCGTGATTTTCATGTTGTTCGCCATCGCTTACGTCGCACCGGCGTGGGCAGCGGGCAAGACCAAGCAGCAACCCACCGAGATCAAGGTTCCCGACCTGTTGCTCGACGGCGGACGCACCGTCAAGTTCGAGCGCGTTTTCAGCAACGATCGCGAGGTCAAACTCAAGCTGGGCTTCTGGACCAAGGCGTTCAACTTCGTGGTTGGCGAACCTGACTTTCACTTTCTTGTCCGTCCCTACAGCATTGTGGCCGATTCGCGCGGCCGCATCATCGTTAGCGATCCCGGCGCCATCGGCGTTCACATTTTCGACTTCGAGCAGCAGAAGTACAAGTTCCTCTCCCGCCGCGACAAGGGCAAAGACCCCATGCTGGCGCCACAATGCGTCGCCGTCGATGACAAAGACAACATCTACGTCACTGACTCCGAGGCGGGCAAGATTTTCGTCTATGAACCGAGTGGCAAGTATCAGCGCGCCATCGGCAGCCTGAAAGGTGGAGAGGGCTACTTCAAGCGTCCGACCGGAATTGCCGTTGATTCCAGTGCGCAGCGGATTTATGTCACCGACACCCTGCGCAACCAGGTGTTCATGCTGGATATGCAGGGCAACGTGCTGGGTAAGTTCGGCAAGACCGGCGAGGGCAAGGGTGAGTTCAACTATCCCACAGAGTTGCGCCTCGATGGCAACGACCTCATCGTCGTGGACGCCATGAACTTCCGCGTCCAGGTACTCGATCGCTCCGGTGCATTCCAGTACTCTATCGGACAGATCGGCGACGGCCCGGGCGACCTGTTTCGCCCCAAGGGAATCGGCATCGATTCCGAAGGCCACCTCTATGTAGTTGACGGCAACCGCTCCCAGGTACAGGTATTCGATCGCTCCGGCCAGCTTCTTTATTACTTCGGCAATGGCTCCGGATTCGGCGAGTTTCAGATGCCTGCCGGGCTGTTTATCGACCACAACGATCGCATCTACGTAGTCGATTCTTACAACCGTCGCGTTCAGGTATTTCGTTATTACGGAATCAAGCAAGCCAGGGGAGGAGTGCAGTGAGGCCCTTCCTTCGGCTGGCATGGCTTGTAGTGTTGTCGCTGTCGGCGTCGTTGTTCGGGCAGACGTCCACCGACGTGCTTGGCGCACATAATCTATCGCCGGGTAGCCGGTCTCCGATTTCAGGGCCGCTGAATGCTCCCTGCACATACTGCCACGTACCACACTCCGGCAATGGAAATCTGGCGCCGTTGTGGAACCAGAAGCTCTCCAATTCGACGTACTCGACCTACACCAGCTCGACCGCACAGAACACCGACAACCCCAAGCCGCCACTGGGAAGCCAGAGCGCTTTCTGCCTGGCCTGTCATGATGGCACTGTTGCCACCGGCGACACTGTTCTTTTCGGCAAGATCGCGATGAGCGGTTCGATGTATGCCCAGGATAACTTCGGCACGCAACTGCAGGGCTCGCATCCGTTCAGCCTGACGTTGCCGCTTAAGGATTCTACGGATCTCGTTGCCTCGATCTACCAGAACGCCAAGACCGCCGACCCCAAGGTGCTGATGATCCGAGGCAATATCGAGTGCACCTCGTGCCATAATCCGCACGTTCAAGCCAATGATCTGATATCGCTGAATTTTTTAGTCCGCGACAGCTCCAACGGCCAGCTCTGTATGGCATGTCACGATCCCAACCGCACGACGACTAACCAGACGAATCCCATTGCAGGTTGGGCGGCCAGCATTCACAGCACTTCGCAAAATAAGGTTTCGACCTCGGCAAATGTCGGCCCGTACCCGACCGTTGGAGCCAACTCCTGCAGCACCTGTCATGCCATGCACAACGCCAGCGGACCGGTCCGGCTGTTACGTGGCTTGAACGAGGGCACCTGCATCGCGTGCCATAGTGGAGGCAGCAACGTCTCGCCTGCCGCCCCCGACGTTTTCACGGAGTTCAAGAAGAAGGGGCATCCGTTCCCGGCGGGTCAGAACACGCACGATGCTTCAGAAGCCGTTCTGCTCAACAGCAACCGTCATTCCACCTGCGCCGATTGCCACGATTCTCACGCCTCGCAGCAGGTGAATACGTTCAACGTTCCGCCGATGGAGCGGGTTTCGCAAACGCTTATCCGGGGCATCAGCGCGACCGATGGGACCACCGTTCTCACTCCGGCCGTCAACCAGTACGAGAATTGTCTGCGCTGTCACGGGACCAGTTCCGGCAAGCTGTCCAATCCCGTCTACGGATACCTGCCCGCGCGCGCCTCCTCAGATCCGCTCAACGTTCTGATTCCGTTCGGAGCCACGGCGAAATCCACACATCCGGTGATGCGTCCCAAAGGCAGCTCCGGCACGCCGCAGCCCAGCCTTCTTCCCACCATGCTCGACTTGAGTGGAAGCACGACCCACGGTCGCACCATGGGCACGCAGATTTTCTGTACCGATTGCCACAACAGCGACGACAATCGCGAATTCGGCGGCGCCGGACCCAACGGCCCACACGGTTCGACAAACTGGCACATCCTCGAACACGACTACGAAAGTAGCCAGGCGCCGGCCGGGCCGGGCAGCACCATTTCCATCAACCTGAATCCCCTGCCCGACCTCTCGATTCACGGTCCTTACGGGATGTGCGCCAAGTGCCATGACTTGACCGTGGTTATGCAGACGATCTCGTGGAAAGGTCACCAGAATCACGTGTACAACGACGGCGTTTCCTGCTCGGTCTGTCACAACGCGCACGGTGTGGGAGCGACGAGCTCCAACCCGGGCGGCGACCGCATGATTGACTTCGACGTGAGCGTTGTCGGCTCAAACAGTGGACTCAACATCAGCTATAACCGTGCCAGCAATACCTGTACGCTGAGCTGCCACAACGTGGCACACAATCCCGACGGCACAACCACCTCTGTTACATCGCCGAACAAGGTGAATCAGAAAGTCGTACGGAAATAGTCGCCATGACCGACAGCTCCACGGCATCGGTGGCTTCTTCGACGGGGAGCGTTCAGGCAGCATCGAGGTTTGCGCCGCTACAAGTGGTAATTTTGCTTGTTCTGCTTGCTGCAGGAGGAGTCCACGAGGCACGCAAGCTCTCCGCCCTGGCGTCGCCCGATATCTGGCGTCACCTCAGCGCGGGCGCTTGGATTCTCACCAACCACGCTGTTCCGCACAATCTCATCTTCTCGCAGAGCAATCAGTTGCCATGGATCGACAGCAGCTGGCTTTTCGACGTGAAGACCGCGATGGCCGTCAAGCTCTTCGGTTTGCGCGGGCTGGTGTGGCTCGACATGACGGTTGGGCTGGCCATTGCAGTTGCCATCTTTCTGCTCGCTCGCGGATCCCGTCATGGATTCTGGGCCGGCACGCTGCTCACTGCGATCGCCCTCTACCTTATCTCCAGTGGGCCGTTGCGTTCGTCGATTGTCTCGATTCTGCTCTTTGCAGTGGTGCTGACCGTGATCACTCTGGCTCGCACCACCGGCAGCCCGCGATTGCTGTATTGGCTGCCTCCATTATTCTTGCTTTGGGCAAATCTCGATATCCAGTTCGTCTACGGACTCGGAACATTGTTGCTGCTTCTGATTGCTGATACTGTCGGCTTCCTCGCGTCTGAATCAGCAGGTAGCTGGTTCGTCTCGCGCGGCCGAATCCCATTGCCGACGACGGCAGTCATCGCGGCTGCGAGCATTCTAGCGACACTTTGCAATCCCTATGCCTACCGGCTTTGGGGAGCCGCCTTACGCAGCGTCAGCCTGTTCTCAGCGGACCCATATTTTCCTGAGATGCACGCGCTGCGCTTTCGCCAGCCGCAAGATTACGTCCTCCTTCTGCTGGTGATGACCGCATTCTTCGCGCTGGGACGAAGGCATGCGCGCGACCTGTTCTCACTGTTCTTGTTGCTCGGGCCTGCTCCATTGTCTCGTTTCACTTGCAACGCGATACATGGCTGGTGGCGCTGGCTGCGGTTGCGGTGTTGTCGCAGGCTCTCGACGCCGCTGACTCGGACGAGGCACGCAACTCCAATCCCGCAGCTGCTTTATGGGTATTGCCTGCCGGGATTGCAGCGGCTCTTGTTGTGCTGATGATGGCGTTTGCGGTGCGAGTTCCGTCGGCGCGCGATGTTTTACTGGCCAAGGTGAGCGAGAAGTTTCCCGTGCGCGCCAGCGATTACATTCGTCAGCACGATCTGCCCAAGCCGCTGTTCAACAATTACGATTGGGGAAGCTTTCTGACCTGGTATCTGCCCGAGTACCCGGTGCAAATCGACACTCGCACCGACTCCTACGGCGAAGAACTCACGCTTGGCTACTTCAATGTCACCACTGGCCAGGTGCCGCTCGCAGCCGATCCGGCTTTGAGCCACTCGCAGACGATTCTTTTGGAGGCTGACTCGGAGATGGGCAAAGCGCTTAGCATCCTGCCTGGCTACAAACAGGTCTATCTTGACGACCAAGCCAGGGTGCTGGTGCGAGAGAACTAAATCGTAACGATTCCGAATCTGTTGGGCCGGCGCCACTCCGTCACAACAGGGAAGCCATCGGAATGAACGAACAGGCGAATAAGCCACAACCTGAAGCAGCGGCGGAGCCCCCCTTGCCTTCGTCTCCGTCGTCCGCAGACCTTGACGGAGAGGTCACTTCCGCGCCCGCGACTCCGCAGTCATCGGCCGCGAACTGGTGGCGTGTCGGCGACTTCTGCGTGCTGGGTCTGTGGGTCGCCATCACCACCTTCACCCTGAATTATCACGAGAAATGGGCCGACGAAGCCCAGGCATGGTTGATCGCCCGCGACCTCAGTCTGTGGAGAATCTTCTCCTATGAATTGCGCTACGAAGGCAGCCCCGGCTTGTGGCACCTGATTTTGTGGATCGCGCAGCACATCTTTCACGCTCCCTATGCGACACTCGGTCCTCTGGGACTGGTATTCGCCACCGCCGGCGTAGCCTTCCTCATCTTCTTTGCGCCGTTCCCGCGGCCGCTGCGCTGGCTGCTGGCCTTCAGTTACTTCATGGTGTACCAGTACGCGGTGATCGCTCGCCCTTATACCTTGCTTCCGCTATTCTGCTTTCTCGCGGCCTACTTCTTCCGCGACCTGCAACACCCCGGGCGCATGACGCTGATACTGGTCCTGCTTGCCAACCTGACCCTGCACGGCACCATCATTGCTGGCTGCCTTGGGCTGGTCTATCTCCTAGATGCCATTCGTGCGTGGCCCACGTTCGACGCGCAGCTTCGCCGGCGTTATTGGATTTGTATTGGCATCATGGCGCTTACATTCCTTTTCATCGTCGCCATTCTGAGGCCCACGCCCGACATTGAAGTGTTTGCGGTTAAGTCTCTAATGGCACCGGCTGACGCGGCGTCGCGAGTAACGCCGCTGGGAAGGGGGTATCGGATCGTGAGCGGCGCCTTCTTCGACTACCCCCTACCATCGTTCATTTTTCTTGTTATTACGGCCGGCTGGTGTTTCCTTCGCAAGCGGCTTCTGGTTTTTGCACTGCCGGTGTTAACCCTGATCGCACTCTACGCGGCGGTCCACGGCTACGCTCACCACCATGGAACGGTCTTCGTGTCGACGATTACGGCGCTTTGGATTGCGTGGCCTACGGCAGACGAACGCGCGAGATTCGGCCAGTTTGATTTGCGAGCAACGCAACTGATGAGCGCCTTGATTGCCTGCGTCGCCCTGTTCAACATGTGGGACGCAGCCGTCGTGATTCGCAACGAATATCGGTACCCGTACAGCGGCTCGAAAGATGTTGTCCAGTACCTGAAGTCTGTTGGCGCAGATCGCCAAACCGTCTTTGGTTACCTTTATGGGTTGGTCGCGGTTCAGGCTTATTACGATCACAATATCCTGGCCAATATGCCGACGGCTTACTTCCATCACGGGCTTCCGTTTACTGGCGCGCACATAAGCGGGGACGCAATCGACCGCGCATCCCCGGAATATATTATTTTCGCCAGTGTGGAACCTAATGTAACGCTAGCTCAGATGAACGAGATGATGGCTGCCAAGGGCTACCGCATGGTGCACTTCTCGGATGGGTACATCTTCGTGAAGCGCTGGGCCTTTGACCGAGAGGCTTACCTCATCTACAAGCGCGTGACTCCATAGCCCTTGTCACTCACGTCTGTGTCCTGCGTCATGTCGCTCGGCTCATCGCTCGTGCAATAAACAGCTTGTGAGGCAGAGGGAATGGTGTCGCTTGCCTCTCCGCGCCCAGACCGCGGATATCCCTGCTCTTTGAAAACCGAATAACAGGGTCTGCGATGAAGCGCGGACAGCAATTAGATGGCCGATGATAACCCCAATAGAGTCTATTAGATACAAATAACTAGCAATGAATTCAATAAGTTGAACCGTATTCGATATGTAACCTGCTGATTATAAAAGGGGCTTAGGGGAGGGGGTTACTTGCAATTGGCTCGCGGCGGCGCAATGCAACAGCTATGTCGATCCGGATGCGGGTCCATCATTTGCCCTAGCGCCGAGCAAACACCGCCGCAATCGCATCCTGATAGATAAGGCTGAATCGCGCATCCTGGTTGAGCGCGTAATACAGTCCGTCGCCGCGCCGTATCAGTACCACTCCAGATTCATTCAGGTAAGGGTCCTGCTTGTATGACTCGTCGCCGCGCTGCGTGGCGATGAAGCGTTCGTCGAGTTCGTCACCGTAGAGGTCATTGCGCCCGTCGATCGCCACCGGATAGTTCGGCATATACCACATCAGGAAGCCGCCCCAATCCAGCGTGTTGTACAGTGGCCCGGGCACCGGATTCTGCCGTAAAAAATTCACTGCCTTCACCGGAAACCTGCGGCTAATCGCCTGGTCGAGGCCCTGCGTCGTGAACTCCGTCCCGCGCGCGAACAGCAGCAGCGCAATCGCCACGGTCGCGAACACTCCTGCCAGTTCCAGCGCACTCTCTGGTTTTTCTTGCTCGCCATAACTCGCCACCACGTCAGCAATGCACGCAGCAGCCACGATGCACAGGAACCACGAATCGCGCATGGTGCGAAACGCCACTACTGCCGCTACCGTCAGCAGCGCCAGTTTGAACAGGTCTACCCGCTTCTGCCAGCCAACTGCGATGAACGCAGCACCGCAAAGTAGCAGTTGCACGTAGTGGTTGATGGCTCGAAAAGTCAGCGGCTGCAGTTCCACGATCAGCGAATACGCCGACTTGGCCTTCGAGTATTCCACGATCACGCCATAGAGGTGATACGAGTACGGACCTACGCACGTAGCCAGAAGACATGCGGCAAAGATAGCCGCCAGCTTCCCCGGCGGCAGCGTGCGCGGAGCCAGAAACAACGGCGACTTGCCCACCTTCTCCAGGACCCAAAGCAACAAGGTCACCCCCAGCAACACTCCCACGGGAAACAGTCCGTAGAGAAACTGGATGTGCAGGTTCGCCCACAGCAGAAAAATCAGCGGCAGCCAGTACAGCGTTTCGATGCGTCCCGACCGGTTGGCTTCAAACAGCAGCGCCAGCACCACGCAGAACAGCATGATCGAGAAGAACATCGGCCGCGGCATGATGGTGAACAGAAATGCGTAACAGCAGGGAACCGCCAGCCCAACGGACGTCCAGAATTTTCCCGAGATGCGCCGCAGCATCCAGTAAACGGTAAAGGCTATACCGATCGTCAGCAGCGTTCCGTATAGTCCGATGCCCAGCAACCCAAACGACGCGTAGGCGCGCGACATTAGCACCTCGTACCCCCAGCTATAGGCGACCCATGGCCGATTGGCTGCCGTGCGCGACAGAATGCCGGTGTGAGGCACGGCGAGGTGCTGCACAATCCAGTCGCCGACCTTCAGGTGCCACCAGATGTCGAGATCGAGAATGCAGAGTTTAATGCTGAAACTGATGATGCCCACAGCCGACAGCAACAGAGCGAGCACCGTCAGTTGGACGGTTCGCCAACGCGACAGCGCGCGCAATTCCTGCACCGCAGACATGATGAGAGATTTTCCTTGTTATCGCCAACATACCACGCGCGCCACGAGCGACTCTTGCGGCTTACGCAGTGTGGCGTTGCTGCAAAATAGCCGACCTCCTCGCAGCGCCAAAAAACCCGCAATGTGGGTCGAATCCCTCCCAGAACCGAACCGGTGGGTCGCGGCCCATATTTACGCTCCCCGTAAGTCCTTGAAACCGTTGCCACAAAAGATTATTTCGCAGCCACCGACTTTGGCATTTTCGGTGCATAGTAATGCTATGAGGCCGCATCTCGTCGGCCAGATGGCCTCAAGGCAACTCTGAGGAAGTTGAAATTCTATGTCGAACGAATCGCTCGAACCCAACCTGCCGCCCGTGGCCCTAAGCCAGCTTTGGAAACCAGTGCAGGTCATTGTGATGTCGGCTGTCTGCCTGCTCGTAGGCGTCGCTGTCGGTTATCTCCTGCGCGGATCGGCCCCCGCCGTCAGCGCTTCTATCCCTACTGCGCAAACTGCCGCCTCTCCTGCCGGAATGCCCGCTGCCGCCGGCGCGCAGGAGATGCCGTCGATGGACGATATGAAGCGCATGGCCGACAAGAAGGCCGAGCCGCTGCTGGCAGAGTTGAAGAAGGACCCGAATAACGCCGAGACATTGAACCATCTGGGCATGCTCTATAAGAGCGCTCATCAGTTCAAGGAAGCGGAGGATTACTTCCAGAAGTCGCTCCAGGCAGACCCGAAGAATCCTAACGTCCGGACCGACTTGGCTACCTGCTTGTACTTTACCGGCGACGCCGACGGAGCCATTGCTGAATTGCAGAAGACGCTGACCTACGATCCCAAGCACTCCGGTGCGCTCATGAACCTGGGAATCATCGAGTTCAAATCCAAGAACGATACAAAGGCCGCCATTGCCGCATGGGAAAGACTGCTGAAGCTCCATCCCGACTTTGAACAGAAAGAGCTGGTGCAGCACATGATCGAGCAGGCCAAGCACGCCAAAGACAATCCCAGCCCGATGGGAATCACAAAAGGTTAACCCTCCCCCCCGAACTACGGATCACTTGGCGCAGGAGCCGATAACTCCTGCGCCTTTTCCTTGGCCTCGGCCGCTGCCTGGGATTGGCCAGCGTTCTGCAGCAAGTCTGCCAGTCGCATCCATCGCCCTGCCACCGACGGTGTCAGCTTCACCGCGAGTTGCTGCTGTTCAATCGCCTGTTGCGTGTTACCCAGCTTGGCATATGCGGCGGCCCGGGCCTCGGCGATTTCCGCATACAATTCCGGCGCGACGCTCTCGCCTCCATGGCGAAAAGGACTGTTGTTCTCGGCGGCCTGCAGCGACTCCAGCGCTTCGCGCGGTTGGTTACTTGCCAGGTCAAGCCGAGCTAACGTCATATACAGGACCAACGGCTGCAGCGACAACCGAATCGCGTTTTGCAGTGCCTGTTTCGCCTCGGCAAGTTGACCGCGCGCGGCCATTATGCGACTCAGTTCGAACCACGCTCCGTCGTCATCCTTCATCGCCAGTCCGAGGCGATACTCATGCTCAGCTGCGTCCAGTCGCTGTTCCCGCTGATAGAGCCGCGCCCGCAGGAAGTGTGTGTTTGGGTCTTGCGTGTCGTTCGCAGCCGCCTTTTGTAACGCGTCTTCCGCTTCGGAGTCTCGCCTCAACACATACAGCATTCCAGCCGCATTGAAATAGTGATCGTGCTGTCCAATCTTTGAAGCGCCGCTCGCCGGAGGCAGCGGTGCCGTCGCGCAGTCGATGGCCAGACGATCAAGCCACGGCTGGTTCGCTGCCGTATTGCGCACGAGCACCACCGATACTTCGTCTAGATACACAGGCCGCCAAGTCGTGCTGTTGCAGAACGCGTTCGCATCCATGCCTTGCAGTGCACGATATCCGGCATTCGCGAGGATGACAGTATTAATATTCCACTGCTCGGCCGCCGCTTGCCACGCCGGAGAATCGGGCGCACTTGTCTCTAGCTTCTGCTCCGCCAGAAACAGCGCAGGATTCAAGCGGTCAGCGCGGCCATCGATAAAGTTGGGATACTCCGGGCCCAATCGCAGTGCAGCGAATCCTCCCACAGCAAACGTCTCGAACACATTTCCGGGAAGTTTCTCCTGCTCGATGAATCGCGCCGCTCGTTCAGGAAACCAGAACGACTCGCCCGCGCCGAACCGCGAATCGGCGCGGAAGTAAACGTACGATCGGTTGGAAACATAATCGGCGATATGAACGCACGCGATCACGCACAATAAGGCCGTACACACCGCAATCACCGCTCGCGGCAGCTTCACCTGCGGGCCCTGTACCACGTGCGAATCACTTGCACCGTCTGTCGCGACCAATCCGTCGAGTAGCGTCGCTCCCAGCGTTACGACGACAATCGCGAACATGCCTAGATAGCGTGCATGCGCCAGTGCCTCATAAGTCGCACCTGCCAGGACAAATGCCGCTCCCAACTGCTTGCGCCAGATGGCAAGTGGGACCAGCAGTACAGCAATCAGCAACAGCCACGAATTGCCGTTCTCCAAGTGCCGCACGCCGAACAGCTGAAAGAATGTTTGCCACGTGACGGGAACGCCGGCAAACTCTTGGATATAATTCGCGCTGTTTAGTGACCCAGAGGCCGGCCCGAACACTCCCGCCAGTTTCAGCGCCGCGGGGTAGATTCTCACGCCCCACGGATTGACCAACGTCGCTGCGATGCCCGCGACCAGCCACGGCCACGCTTCTCGCAATCGTTGCCGCACCTCTTTACGCTGCTCGGCGAGCAGTAAGTCTCCTGCCTCGAAAACGACGTACGCTCCCACTACCGCCAATCCAGCGATAAATCCAGGATGCAGGTTGACCCACAACAGCATCAGCACCGGCACAAGCCACAACCGCACTCGCTCGCCGCAGTGATATGCCCACAAGTCTCCCAGCAGTATGGCGAACAACACTGTGCTGAATAGGTCGGCTCGCGGCGCTGTCCGGTAAGCTATGGCAGGAATCGCCAGCATCGCGAGCACCAGGCTTGCCATAGTTCGCCTGCGTACCAGATACGTAATGATTCCGACGCATGCCGCCGCGGACACCCAACTCAAGGCCGCGAAGCCGCCAACCCGGTAGGCAAGGTAGAGCAGAACTCCGCCGAACGGAGGATAAATCCACGGCATTCCGGCGGAACCGTACGACAGAACATCGCTGCCAGGAACGCTGTGGTGTTGCCACACGTATCGCCCTGTGGCCACGTGCCAGCCGGTGTCAGAATCCGCTACCGTACGCAAGCCGGCGGCGAAAGCGTTGGCCAGCACCAGTACAGCAAACACGGCGACCAGTACTCGCTGCACCCGTTCTGCGTTCACATGCATGATGAAAGGACGACGACTCGCCAGTATCGCATGCGCCCGCCGAGCAGCGTCGTCTCACTTCCCGCCCTGACCCAACCCCGTGGCATTTGTGTCCGCGTCGCTTGCGCTCATCCGCCCAGGCTTGATAGCTTTCACCAAGCGTCCGTCAAGGAGGACACAGCACATGCGCAGGGCTCGCAAACTCGCTTACTTCGGGACCTTCATTGCGTTTCTGTCGCTCGCCGCGATCGCAGCGGTGCCTGCCAGCGCTCAAGAGGTCATCGACGCCACCGCAATGGGCACCAGCACGCAGATGGGCAAAGTGATCAACATCAAGTTGATCATCAGCAGCTACTCCACTCCTGAAGACAAGAAGGTCCTGCTGCAAGCCTTCCAAAGCGGCCAGAATCAGGGGCTGGTAAATGCTTTGGAGAAGATGAAGGCCGTAGGCCGCATCCAGATACCTGGCACGATTGGCTACGATGTTGCGTATGTCTCCTCGACACCCACTCCTACCGGTCGAACCATCTGGTTCATCACCAATCGCAAGATCACCTTCAAAGAGGCATATCGCAATACCCCTTCACAGGCGTACAACCTCTCCGGCGGCGAAATCAACATTGACGATGCGGATAAGAGCAAAAGCGGCGGCGTGTTGTATCCCGCCGCACAGCTGGTTATCAATAAAGATGGCGATGTCCAAGTCGAGTTGCGCAAGAACCCCTGGCGACTAACGAACATCATCGTGCGCGGTAAGACCAAAGAATAATGTGTCGGCTTTACCGCGCGGCGACTTTACCTACGAACGACCAGCGGTTCTGCAGAAGCCGACGGGCTCAAGGTCATGTTCGCAGCAAAGGTTTGCGTTGAAGGATAAATGGTAGGCATGAGGAGGCTCGAACTTCCGACCAACAGCGTATCAATTTGAGTCGCACACCAAGAACTTTTTTTCCTACGACTTTCCAGACCTCAGGTACCCGGAAACGGCATTAAGAGTGCTTGGTTTTGATTGCGGATTGGTGGCTAAAGTGTTTCCTGTCCTCTAGCAGTATTCCACAGGAACCCGTCCGCTCGGAGCCGAGTTGCCGCCCGCGGTGACTCGTGCTTGTCGCTGAAATCCGCACGGCTTACAAATCTCTACATTCGTAGCACCGCGAACATTTAGAGACCAGCTAGATTTCATTGACAAACTTGCGCTGCAAGCATGGAATTGATTTTGGGATGCTCGAGCTAGTAACGAGCGGCTGGTAGAAACAATCACCGACTAGCATTTGAATTGAAGTGAGTCTAGTGCACACCCAGCGGGTCCACGAAGGCGAATGTTTACCCAAGGTTCTGGACGGGGTCTCGTATTGGTCGCCGTAGTCTCTCAGCTCATCGTGGGGCTGATCTCCGTAGCGGTCGCGGCAACGCCGCCCGAGCGGATTACTCAGACGGTGAACGACGCGGATCGCACTCCCCTCCGCGGAAATGTTTATCCTTCGATACGATCTGCCTTGGATGTAGGCAAGTCGAACACTTCGATCCGGATCGAACGGATCAAGCTGATCTTTCAGCGCACGACTGAACAACAGCGCGAACTCGACGTCTTACTGGCGCAGCAACAGGACCCGGGCTCTCCTAACTTTCACAAGTGGCTCACGCCGGATCAATTCGCCGACCGGTTCGGACTCGGCCGCAATGACGTGGCTAAGGTTGCGGTCTGGCTACGCAGCCGGGGTTTTAGCATCGCTGAAATCGCGCGCAGCCGGACTTATATCGCATTCAGTGGCACATCCGCCCAAGTCGAGTCGGCATTTCATACGCAAATCCACCTCTTTCTCGCGGACGGCAGCTGGCACTTCGCAAATGTTACCGAGCCATCCATCCCCTCCGCGTTCGCGGGGGTCGTATCGGGACTCACCTCGCTGCATAACTTCGGCCCCATGCCAAAACTCATCCGGCCACGGCCGCGCGTGACTTCGTCCTACACCGGCAATCACTTCCTGCAGCCGGGCGATTTCGCCACCATCTACAACCTCACAGGCTTGTACAACAGCGGCATCGACGGCACTGGCCAGACCATCGCGGTGATGGGACAGACCGACCTGGTTACGGATTCGAATGGCAACTTTACCGACGTCGCCACTTTCCGCGCCAACTCCGGCTTGTCGGCCCCGAATCTCACGTCAATGCTAATTCCCAATACCGCAGACCCAGGAGTTGTGGACGGCGATATCACCGAAGCCAATCTCGATGTGGAGTGGGCCGGCGGTGTGGCGAAAAATGCCCAAATCCTCTTCGTCATCGGCAATGCAACAACTGGCGGCGGGACATTTGATGCTTTGCAATACGCGGTGAGCAACAACCTGGCTCCGGTTATCAGCATCAGCTACGGATTGTGCGAACAGCAGGTTGATTCCGGCACGCAGCAGTCGATCGTCAACGCAGGTATGGAAGCCAATGCCCAGGGGCAGACGATTGTTGCACCAGCCGGCGACGACGGTGCGGCTGACTGCGACTACAATAACTATCCCGCGAAGTTAGGCTTCGCCGTCGATTTTCCCGCCAGCATGCCGTATGCCACGTCAGCTGGCGGCAGCGAGTTTACAGGCGATCAAGCCAGCAACCCCAATCCGAATTGCGTTCCGACCCAGTACTGGGGATGCGGTAGTGGCTCGGTCAGTGATACCAGCGCCACCGCCTTGTCGTATATCCCCGAGATGGTATGGAACGACACGTTTACCGACGACATCCTTGAGGCGGGGGGCGGAGGGCTGAGCATCCTCTTCTCTCAGCCCACTTGGCAGAGCGGTCTTTCCGTCATCACCAACGGCATGCGCGGAGTGCCCGACATTTCGTTCAGCGCCTCCGTTGATCACGATTCCTATCTGATTTGCTCCCAAGGCAGCTGCTCCTGTGGCTTCCGCGACTCGTGTACGGTAACCAATAGCACTGGATCCTTCGATGCCGTTGGCGGGACCTCGGCGTCCACACCATCGTTTGCCGGCATTGTGGCTCTCATTAACCAGAAGGCTGGCGTTTCGCAGGGCAATGTCAATCCGACGCTTTATTCCATGGCGACCACCACCCCCAGTGCGTTTCACGACATCACCGTCGGGAACAACATAGTACCCTGCACTTTTCAAGGCATCGATTGTCCCAGGAGGCTCCCGTACCAATTCGGCTATACCGCCGGCCCTGGATACGACTTGGCCAGCGGTCTGGGATCGGTTGATGTCGGTGCGTTGGTAGCCAGCTGGACCGGGCCGCAAATCGTAACGCTGTCCGTAACCCCACCCACCGAAGGCACCGTTACCAGCAACGATGGGCAGATCAACTGCGGCCCGGTGTGTTCCGCCAATTACGACCCCGCCAATAACACCGTTGTCACTCTAACTGCTACTCCCAACACAGGCTGGGCGTTCAACGGATGGGGAGGAGTGTGCAGCGGCGTCGGTGCCTGTGTAGTCACCATGACGCAGTCGCAAGCCGTGACCGCCAGCTTCATGCAGCTCAGCTACCTGCTAAGCGTGTCAGTTTCGGGGAATGGTACCGTGGCCAGCGGCGATGGCCATATCAACTGTGGTTCCACTTGCACAAGTAACTATCTGAGTGGAGCCACGGTCACCCTGACGGCGGCCCCGGCTCAGAACTGGGTTTTCACCAATTGGAGCGGTTGTGACACCGTCAGCGGAAACACCTGCTCGGTTTCGATGAACAGCGCACGCAGTGCGAGCGCGACGTTTTCGCCGCTGTACTCGCTCTCAGTTTCGACTTCGGGTAGCGGCACCGTAACCAGCAGCGATGGATTCATCAACTGCGGTCCCAACTGCACCCACAACTATCTGAGCGGAACCACGGTGACACTGACCGCGACCCCGGGCCAGAACTGGGTCTTCACCAGTTGGAGCGGCTGCGACACCACGAGCGCTAACGTCTGCAGCGTGACGATGAGCCGCCTCCGTCAAGTGACTGCGACCTTCACCGCCCTATACTCGCTTTCGGTTTCCACTTCAGGTAGCGGCACCGTAACCAGCAGCGACGGATTCATCAACTGCGGTTCAACATGTTCGCACACCTATCTGAGCTTGACTGCAGTAACGCTGACCGCCACTCCCGCGCAAAACTCTGTGCTAACGGCCTGGACCGGCTGCGATGCAGTCCACGGCAACATCTGCACCGTCAGCATGTACACCACGCGCGTCGTATCCGCCACGTTCAAGGCGACCGCAGTTGTCACCGTGGCTACTTCCGGCAACGGCACTGTCATTAGCGGCGATGGCCGTATTCAGTGCGGCGCAGCGTGCTTCTCCAGCTACCCGATTGGCACGACGCTGGGCTTGACGGCCGTCCCTGACGTTGGTTCCCAGGCCAACTGGAGTGGCTGCACGTCCGTAAATGGGAACGTCTGCGCAGTCGTTGTCAACACCCCTACTTCGGTTTCGGCTACATTTTTGCGGACGACGGTGACATTCAGTTCTCTGACGTTTAGTCCGTCCACCGCTAGACACGGCCAAGTAGCCGTGGGCACGCTCACCCTGGCGTCACCGGCCCCGGCTGGCGGAGTAACCATCGGCTTGAGCAGCAGCGCGCCCATGATCGTGACAGTACCGTCGGTTGTCTTCATTCCGGGTGGGTTGAGTTCTGTGAAATTCGCCGCCCGGGTGATCGGTGGGAGACCCACAACAGCAACTATCACGGCAACGGATGGCAATACTGCCACGACCGGGATCTTGACGGTAATTCCGTAGCCGAGAACCAACGTCGTAAACTAAGGCTCTGCATCGGCCGCAACCGGGCAGTCCAGCGGCGGACCATATATATTCTGGAAAGTGGCGGAATCATGTACTTCCAGCATGCTCGGAGTTCTTAGCGCACCGAGCGTTGAATCTCGCTGATCGTGAAATCGATATCCAGCGAGTGTAATGCCAGAATTTCGCTGATTGGCAAACCCGCCAGCAATCCGTTAGACGATCGTTTGCCCCGGAGGACGCGAAACCGAAAGCGGCGTCGATTGCCTGAGTTTGCGTAGGACTCCTTCCACCTACTTCCACGTGGCGAGAGGTTCGTTGCGGGATGCGCAAGCGCACTTGGGCCACTCGAAGACGTCCACTACCCTTGAGATCTGTCCCTATCGATTCCCGAGCAGCAGAGGGCCACGGTCGAAAGACTGGCGGTTTTGATGGCCAATGATGGCAGAACGGGTCAAACTCGGGAAGATCTGCCGCTCGGTTCGCAGCAGATTCAATGAGATAAATGGTAGGCACGAGGAGACTCGAACTCCTGACCTCTACCGTGTCA
>CAVVNW010000020.1:0-178602 GCA_963749635.1 uncultured Acidobacteriaceae bacterium | reverse complement strand
AAAGCTTACTTTTGCTGGTTCGCCTCGGCAATCAATTGGGCAACCTTAGAGTCAGTTCCTACCGGCTCCACAAAAATAATGCTGTTAGCGTTGAGATACATGCGGTCTGGCCCGTGCAGTTCTTTGCCGCGCTTTACGAGTATGTTCTGGACTTGTTTGGTGGTCGGGTCGCTCTTGGTCACGATGTAGTACACGTCGGTGAGCACGGGGCTCGACGTCCCAAAACCGGCGAGTTTGCCGAAGTACACCGAGTTATTTGACAACAAGACGGCCTGATAAGGTGTCGAAAACGCGATGGCGGTGGTCTCGGACTTTGCTGGCGGCTGACAGCCCAGGCTCGATGCAAGAACCAAGAGCGCGAAGGCGCCCAAGGCGATCCTAAGACATAGTTGTTTTCTGCTTGCTGTGTGCATTGCGAAGGCCCTCATGAGTGCAGAAGTAGTGTTCCGGATGTAATGCATTGTATCAAGAGACGAACACGGGCCTCACCGTGAAAACCTCGAGGCCCGTGCGCAATTTAGCGGCAGCTATTTCATCCACCGGCGACGCGCGGTGTAAGCCAACCCGATCAATCCTGAGCCCAGCAGCAGGAAGCTGCCTGGCTCCGGAACTGGAGAGCTATTCGTTGCCGCAGTCAACTGCACATAGCCGCCGGCGTCGTTGTAGTTGACCACCCACTTCTCCGTACCGCCATTGAAGATGTCGTTCAGGATGTTGGAGTAGGTGCCGGAAAGCTGTCCCGGGTTAAGCAGGAGGTAGGTGAAGGATGTGCCGACCGCCGGATTGTATCCCGCGTGCAGCAGGATATCGAGCGTGCCATTCAGCGAGGCGGACCCAGCTACGTCGACCTGGCCGAAGGCGGTCGCCGAGTTGATCATCTCTCCGAATGTACCGTTGGACAGTTGAATGAAGCCCGGACCCGTCGCGGTTCCCGTGCCCACCACGAATGTCGATGTGGCATCGATGTTGATGGTGCCAAGGTTGTTCACGAAGGGCGGGTCAATGGTCGATCCGTTCTTCACGGTGACCGCACCGTAATTGGTAAGGCCGCCCGGAGCCTTAAGCGTGTCGCTGGGGCCGTTCACGCTGAGTTGTCCGGTTGCCTCGTTGGTCAGAAGGCCCGAAACCTTCAAGTTATTGCTGCCGGTACCACCGTTGGCGCTGGTGCTAAGAGTCCCGAAGTTGTCAGCTGTGCCGTTGATAGTCAACGTGCTGGCGTTCTCCAAGTCCACCGTTCCGGTATTCATCAGGCTGCTGGTAAAGGTACCGATGGCGCCACCGGTGAGTTGGAAGGACCCGCTGTTGTTGACGGTGCCGCCGATGGTCGCCGCGTCGGTGCTCTCGAGGCCGAACATGCCGTTGTTGGTCAGATTGCCGTTGATGTTCAAAGTGTTGCCACCAGTGCCGTTGAAGCTGGTGTAGATACCCTGAGGACCGCCCGCGTTGTTGAAGACGTTGCCGGTGATGGTCACCGTGCTGCCGCCCTCGACGTCAAAGAACCCGCCACTGGCTACGGTAAGGGAGCTGCCAATAGTCTGGCTGGCGCCGTTGGCAAAGGTGACGGAGCCGCCGACACTGGACAGGTTGGCGAAGCCGGTATTGGCCACGCCTCCCACTGAGAAGTTTCCGCCAATCGTCCAGCTGGCGCCGGAGGCCACGCTGGTAACTCCATTCGGCTGGTTGGTTAGATTAAGCGTCGCGCCGCTGCCGATGGTCGCACTTCCGCTATTCGATACGGTGGCCGCGGTGATGGTGCTGGCGCCGGTGAGATCCAGGAAGCCATTCGCGCCAATGCTCAGCCCATTGGTAATGCTAAGGTTCTGCGCCGTGCCGCCGTCCGTCAGCTCGGAGGTGAAGCCGTTGGTTGGGCCGCCCAATGCGAGCGAGTTGATGGTGGTGCTGCCGAGGTTGAGAGTTACGAGGTCGTTGCCGCCAGAGTAAATGTTGACATCGTCGATCGAGGCGGGAACACCGATGCTCCACTTGGCGCCATTGCTCCAGTTACCCGTTCCACCAAGCCAATTGTCGGTAGTGGTGACAGACAACGTCGTGATCTCAACATAGTTGGCGCCGTACATAACGCTGAGCTGCTCGTTGTTTCCGATGTTCAGCCCGTTGACGGTAGCGAAAATTCCGGTAACTGAGCCCCCGGTGGTGAGGAAGGTGAAGGTGTTCCCCACGGCGGGGAAGAAGCTGTTGATCAGGTTGACGTTCAGCGTGCCGTCAATCAGGGCGTTTCCGGAAATACCCAGGAACCCAAACTGGCTACCGGCAGCGAGCCCGCCGATGCCGAGGTTAAATATTCCGGCTGAAGTCTGGCTGTAGTTGCCAGTGATGCTCAAGGACCCGGCCGTCAGCGGAACGTTTGAGCCATTGATAGTCGCCGCTGGGGCGATGGTTCCAGCCATGCTTACGTTTCCCGTAATGGCTCCGCCATTGCCGTACAAAACTCCGCCAGTGAAGTTTGCCTGCCCACCGCCGGCAACCAGGCTGCCGTTCAACTGGGTGCTGCCACCACTCTGGGTGTAATTGCGGGTACCGCCGGTGGTGAAGGTGCTGCCTGAGCCCACGATGACCGCGCCGGCATTGGCAAAGTTCGTGGAGCTGGGGCTGGTAAAGTTCCGCCCGTTGGTAATGGTGAAGCTGCCGGAGCTGGTGTTGTTGCTAAAGTTCGACAAGGCGTCGAGCCCTACGCTGTCAACAAAGTTAGAGTTTGGCCCGTTCAGATAGATCGTCGCAGCATTGTTAACGATCTCGCCGCCGGTATTGCCGAGAGGATTGATCTGCAGCATGCCCGGACTGGACACTGTGCCGTACACATTGTAAGTGCCGCCAGTGAGCGTATTGCCGCTGAAGTTGGTGAAGGTCGTAACCGATCCCACCAGCAATGTCGAGCCGCTGTTCGCCTGGAACGTGCCGTCATTTGTGACCGTAGTCGATCCGCTGATGGAGAGCGTCTGGCCTGCAGCGTTCGCCAGGATGGTTCCGCCAACATCGTTCTGCAGTGACAGGCCATTGTTCCCGATGATGCCCGCTCCCTGGATGGTGTTGTCGACATTATCCAGCGTGAAGCCGCCGGCTGACTGGTAGATATAGGCGCTCCCGCCGCCACCAGCCGTGGACAAGGTCACCGTGCCTCCGCCCTGCAGCGTCACGTTCGCGCTATCGATGAGTAGAACGGTGTTGGTGCCACTTCCCCCATTGACCAGGATGTTGCCCTGATTGTTGATCGTTCCCAGAAGGTAGGTGCCGGTGTTCAAGTCGCTGGTGTACGTTCCATTAATTGTGACCGCACCCGCTCCCGTGCTTCCATCCAGAATCGCGTTGTTGCCAGTCGGGGTCCCGAAGAAGGCGCCGCCATTGTTGGTCAGGGTTCCACCCTGGATCTGGGCGTTGCCGTACAGTTGCACTGAGGCGCTGCCGCCATTGGCAGCGATAGTTCCGCCCGCGTTATTGATCGTGACGCCGTTGATATTCAACACACCGCTGTTGGTAGCTTCGATCAAACCAGTGTTGGTGACCGCGGTACCCTGAATGAACAGCGCGTTGATGTCTGCTCCGCCGGTGGAGTTGGCGTTGATGGTGGCCTGATTGATGATGGTCAACCCGTTGTTTCCAAGAATTCCTTCTCCTTGGATGGTGTTGTCAACGTTGGTCAGCGTCAAGCCCCCGGTCGACTGCTGAAGAACGGCGTCGCCGCCACCGTTAAGCGTGGAGAGAGTCACCGTGCCTCCGCCTTGCAGCGTCACGTTGGTGCTGTCAGCCCACAGGATCGTGTTAACCCCATTTCCCCCGTTCACCTGAAAATTGTTGTTGTTGTTGATCGTCCCCAGGAGAAAGGTGCCGCTGTTGAAGTCGCTGGTGTAGGTACCATGAATCGTGATGGCGCCTGCGACCGTGCTCCCATCCAGGTAGGCATTGTTGCTCTGCGGTGTCCCGAAGAAGGTGCCGTTGTTCGTTAGGACCCCGCCTTGAATCACGGTGTTGCCATACAGCTGCACTACGCTGCCAGCGTTGGCTGTGATCGTGCCTCCTCCGGCGTTGTTAACTGTCACACCGCTGACTTGCAGGATCCCGCCGTTACTGGCCTCTAATACTCCAGTGTTCGTAAGACCGTTCGACATGCCGTCAAGTACCAAGGCCTGACCCGACGAGTTCGCGTTAACTGTCGCCTGGTTCACCACTGACAAACCGTTGTTGCCGATGACTCCCGCTCCCTGGATGAGGTTGTTGACATTCGTCAGGGTCAATCCGCCCGTCGCCTGCTCGATGTACGCAGCGCCGCCACCGCTGGCCGTGGACATTGTGACCGTGCCGCCGCCTTGCAGCGTCACGTTGCTGCTGTCGATCTGAATAATCGCATTGGAGCCAGATCCGCCATTCAACTGGAAGTTGTTCTTGTTGTTGATCGTCCCCAGCAAGTAGGTGTCGGAATTCAGGTCGCTGGTGTAGGTACCGTTAATTGTGATGGCGCCCGCGCCCGTGCTCCCATCCAGGTAGGCCGAGTTGTTCTGCGGGGTCCCCAGG
Source organism: uncultured Acidobacteriaceae bacterium (assembly GCA_963749635.1). Lineage (GTDB taxonomy): Bacteria > Acidobacteriota > Terriglobia > Terriglobales > Acidobacteriaceae > DASRAA01. The sequence continues at coordinate 174,075 of CAVVNW010000020.1, read as the reverse complement.
AAGCTACCGTTGTTCGTCAACACCCCGCCCTGTACTTGGGTGTTGGCGTACAACTGCACCGTACTGCCCGCGTTGGCCGTGATCCTGCCGCCTCCCGCATTGTTCACCACCACACCGTTGATTTGCAGGACGCCGCCATTACTGGCTTCTAGTAACCCCGTGTTCGTCAGACCATTTGACATGCTGTCAAATAACAAGGATCCGCCGGATACGTTCGCGTTAATCGTCGCCTGGTTCACCAGCGATAAGCCATTGTTGCCGATGACTCCCGCTCCTTGGATAACGTTGTTGACATTGGTCAGCGTCAAGCCGCCCGTCGCTTGCTCAATGTACGCGGCACCGCCACCGCTGGCCGTGGACATGGTCACCGTGCCCCCGCCCTGCAGCGTCACGTTGCTACCGGCCAAAATGATCGCGTTGCTGCCGGATCCGCCGTTCATCTGGAAGTTGTTCTTATTGTTGATCGTCCCCAGGAGGTAGGTGTTGGTGTTCAGGTCGCTGGTGTAGGTGCCATTAATCGTGATTGCACCTCCGGTTGTGCTCCCATCCAGATAGGCGCTGTTGTTCTGTAGGGTTCCCAGCGTTCCGCCGCTGTTGTTTAAGGTCCCGCCCTGGATCGTGGTGTTGGCGTACAACTGCACAATGCCGCCAGTTATGGCCGTGATGGTTCCACCGCCGGACACTGTAATCCCGTCGAGGGCCAAGATGCCGCCGTTCGATGCGCGCAGCAAACCGCCAGCGTTGTTGATGCCGCTCGACATGCTAACGAACTGCAAAGCTTGACCCGATGCGTTTGCATCGACGGTGCCGGAATTGATCAACGACAATCCGTTGTTGCCGATTACGCCTGCGCCTTGAATCGTGCTCTGGTTGGTCAGCGTCACGCCGCCCACTCCCAGCTCGATATACGCTTGGCCACCACCGCTGGCGGTGTTGAGTGTCAGCGTGCCCGAGCCTGACAGCGTCACGTTGCTTTCTAGCTGGAGGACTGCATTCGCGCCACTCCCTCCATTTAGCAAAAACTGACCGTTGTTAATGATCTGTGTCCCAAAGACATTCAGTTCCACGTTGGTACCCGAAGTCAGGGTGTTGCCGCTGCCTATCTGGAGGTCCAAGGTGCTTAGTGTTTGGTTGGTGTCGAGTGTGACCGTACTGGTCCCATCCGTGATACAGGCACTGGTCGTCGAGTTCGGAACTCCGGTGTTCCAGTTCGCACTGTTATTCCAATTACTGCTGCCGTCAGTCCAAGTCGTGACGGTGCCGGTGAGCGTGCACTGGCCGAGCGCGGTGGCCGGAGCGAGCGCTAGAGCCACCGTAAGCGCGACTAAGAAAGCCAGAATCTTGGTTGAGAAGGCATCGCGCAGAGTTTTCGTGCATGACGAAGCAGTGGCCGAATTCATAAACCTCGCTCCTTGAACTGCTGAGTAACCGGGGTCGGTTGGCTAACAACAAAGCGGTGGAACAGCTCACTAAGATCTTGATGATCGGGGAGTGTGCTTGCTGGATACGAAGGCTGTAGATGGCTGGCACTATGATGCCAATGCGGATTCCCACCTATGGGCTGCGAATTTGTGCGGGTGACCGAGGGTTTCAGGCAAACCAACTCGTCACCGATCTGCGGGAGCAAACGCATTGATTTGGCTGGTAGAAAGCGCAAAATTTATTTAAAGCAGAACCATCCCCGCGCTATACTCTGACTGTCCAGCCATCCCCAGGCAAGGGACAAGTCGGGACATCTCAGGACATTTCGGGCTATGGTCGAGGATCGGCGCAAGCGCGCCCCGAATCGGCGGTTGGATTCTTGGAAAGAGATCGCTGCCTTCTTCGGGCGAGATGAACGGACCGTGAAACGCTGGGAGAAGGAAAGAGGGCTTCCGGTGTTACGCCTTCCAGGGGCGCGGGGAGGTGTGTATGCGTTCTCCGATGACCTCGCCGAGTGGATGGCAAACCGAAAACCGGGCAACTCGGTTTCGGTCGCAGGAATGTCTGGCCAGCGCATGACGGCTGTCGAATCGGGCAGTCAATCAGACGAGCCAGCGTCAAGTGCAATTGCGGTTTTAGAGCACTCTGAAAACACCGAACTCGCGCTTGCGGCTCCGGCGCCCGACCTGAACAACAAAGTTCGTAAAGCATGGCTCTTGCCATTGTCAGTCGCGTTACTGCTGGTCGCGGCGGCGGGCGTTGCCGTTTTCCGATATCAGAGGCATGTACCCGCTTCTCTTACCGACGGGAAGCACGCGTCAGCCCCACAATTGGCGACTCACCACGAGCCCAATCCCCAAGCGCATGACTTGTATTTGAAAGGGCGGTATTACTGGAACCAGAGAACTCCGTCGTCTTTGAACCAGGCATTGAATTACTTCAACCAAGCCATTGCCACTGATCCCGACTATGCTCAGGCCTATGTCGGTTTGGCGGACTGCTTCAACCTGCTGCGAGAGTATGCAGCGATGCCTGAGCAGGAGGCTTATGGGAAAGCCATTGCGGCTGCGCGAAAAGCGATCGCTCTGGATAATTCTCTCGCCGAGGCCCACAACTCGCTGGCGTTTGATTTGTTTTACGGATTACTCGATGCCACCGGCGCGGAAAAAGAGTTCCAGCAGGCTTTATCGCTGGATCCCAACTGCGAGCTGGCGCACCATTGGTATGCCACCTATCTGATGACACTGGGACGCAACCGGGAAGCGCTGCAACAGATTGAAATGGCGCAGCAATTGAATTTGTCGTCGACTTCAATCGTGGCCGATAAAGGACTAATTCTTTATTACGGGGGAAAAACTGACGAAGCGACTGTGCTCCTGAAGCAGCTAATCGAGGCGGATCCCTCTTTTATTTCTACCCATCGTTATCTGGCATTGATCGACCTGACGGCGGGAAGATACGACGAATACCTTGCCGAGGCCAGGAAGGTAGCGGTTTTGTCAAAGAACGATACGGAACTCGCAATCGTCGATGCGGCCGGAAAGGGATTGCATACTGGCGGACCGCAACGCATGCTGGAATCAATGCTCGGCGTGGAAAAAACGGAATACGCCGAGGGGCGCATTCCAGCGTTTCGTCTCGCTGAAACCAGCTCGCTCATGGGTCAACGGCGGGAAGCGCTTAGTTACTTACAGGTCTCCCGTGAGCGGCGCGAGTCGGCGCTCAGCATGGTGCTCGTTGATCCGCCCTTGAAGACTTTGCGCGATGACCCTTCTTACCGGGAACTGGTCATACAGGTCGGCCTGCCACAACTCGCTAGTTCCTAGATTGATGACAGATGAACCATGCCAATCATGGTTTGAACGATGGCAGGGTTCGCTATGCCGCCGACATCGCTTATGTCGCAGTCCCGCCCAACGGGAGCCACCCTTGAAAGCGCGTGTCACCGGGGCTGGAATTTACTTCAATATTTCCTCGGCACACGAATTTGTTCAGGTACTGCGTGCATTCAAATTCCGGGACATGTAAAAGATGAGGGACCGGCTCTCGCCGGTCCCTCATCACAGCCAACCGCCATTCGCGCTAATGCTGGTAGTTCCGCGGAGCGAAGGTCGACGGTACGGTCGCGTTTATGCTGGGATTTACGAAATAGGCGTCAGCCGTAATCGCCCCCGCCGGACCTACGAAGGCAAAGGTGGCAAACCCGAATTTATTCGTGGGGCTCGCGACCGTTACGAAATTCTCGGCTGCGGCAGGAACGCTGATAGCCGTGTAGGCGGCCACCACATTACCGGTACTGTCATACACCGTAAGGTTACCGGTTATCGAAGTTTCGGTATTGTTCACCAAGGCATACTGCGTGTGATACCCCGAGTAGGTGCTCCAGCGCGGGTTGTGCAGGGTCGTGTCCACGATACGAACCGTGTAGACGTAGGAGTTGGCGCTGTCCCCGTTGGTCACCGTGAGCACCGCGTCCGAATCGCCCACCTGGATCCAGGAGATCCTGTCCGAAAAGCTGGCGGTGAGATCGGGATCCATACTCGCCACATCCATCGTGGGCAACACGGTTGTGCAGTCGCTGGAAGAAATCAACCCCAGTTGGGCTGTAGCAGTGATCGTCGCATCCAGCGAGTCATACACCTCCGCGCTATAGGAGTGGCCGTCTTTGAGGTGCACCAGATAATAGCTAACGCTACTGACATCCACAAAGTCCTGGACGGCTAATCCGTCTGTAGGCAGGATGGGATCCGAACCGCAACTGATGCCGGCGCCGGTACGAATGTTCTTACGGGGCTGCCTGCTGCCAGTGCCACTCGTGGTAGTTGTGTCGGTGGTGGCCTGTGCCAAAGCCAGGGAGCTAAGCACCAGCAAGCCGACTATAGTGAGCAATAACTTTTTCATGGTTTCTTCTCCTGAAAGTTCACTGCCTACTGCTATTTCAAACATCTACCCGAATGTGCTCGTGGGCGAGCCCTGACGGCTCGTTTCGCGGTTCTGATTTTGCGAATGACGGTTATTCGGCCAACGCAGCCGCCAAAAAGCAGGGCGTGGAAGAGTCGGCCAGTGATCTGCGCCTGGAGAAAGAAGCCAGGACTAGCTCTCAGAACAGCAGACGTCCGTGCAGAATTCTTGATGAAGCGGCGATTCTGCGACATGGACGAACCAGCATTATGCTAGTAGCACTGAAAGTCAAGTGCCATTTCAGGAATTTCTGGTAGAAAGATATACAGCACCGCTGGCAGCCGAGAGTCGCCACTAACGTGGCGGCCTGACAGATGGTCTTGGTACCGGACACTACAGGCTTAAGCTTGCTCGATCTCACCAGTAGGAGTCGTTGCGATCAGCGTTGGGTGTCATTCACTAGCGACGGATATCGCCCTTTGGTTCACGCCTCTTCTCGTTGGACAGGACCACTCCTGGTAGTGCGACCTTCCCCTTGGCGCACGCAGTGTTAATCTGTGTGAGCCATGATCAGCTCTGTTGCAACGAGCGTTAGGGATTCCCCGAATGATACGGGAGCGACCGACGTAAACCCACGGGTCATATTGGAGTTAGCGCTTGGCAGTAAATACGATTTTCGCGTAACCGCCTGCCCTGACGACAAACTGACATCTCGCTTTACCCAGTGGGTTTCTTACTACAAAACGAAGTGGGCCATCGCTCGGGCGCTTCAACCGAAATCGATCCTCGAAATAGGCGTGCGTTACGGATATTCGGGGATGGCATTTCTCGACGCGTGTCCTTCCGCCAAATACGTCGGCATCGACATCGATAGCGAGCAATTCGGCGGAGCAAAAGATGGTATCAGTTGGGCGAAAAAGATTACCGCCAATTTTTCTGCAGAATTCATTGTGGCTGACAGCCAAATGATGGATCGTTTCCCTGGTGGAACCTACGACCTGATCCATGTTGATGGCCAGCAAGACGGCGATGGGTCTTTCCACGATCTTGAGTTGGCCCTACACCAAGGACGGTTCGTGCTCGCCGACGGGTTTTTCTGGACCCAGGTAAACTTTCAGGCAATCAACGCATTTCTCTTTCGCTATCGTCACCTGATCGAATATTTCCTGGTCATTCCTGGATATGCCGGCGAATTGGTGATAAAGCCGCTCCCGTCGGCGTTCGGCACTAGCAAGCCGACAAACGTCGAGGCCAGCGAAGACATACGCCAAACCTACACAGCCGATTACTATCTTAATGATTGTGGTGGGTTCGGTGAGTATCAAAGTACCGCAGGCAAGAAACTGGGAGACCCTCGGCTTGCGACTGTAGCAGCAGTAGCAAGCTTGAAAAGTAGCGGTCGTGCACTTGACTTGGGCTGCGGGCGAGGCGAACTTGCCTACCATTTTGCGAGGCGCGGATTTGAAGTCACTGCAGTCGATTATTCTGACGCCGCCATCCGAATCGCAGAACAAACTTTCGAGGGCGACCCGGACTTGCGCTCGAAAGTCGAGCTATGCTGCACAAACATCAACAACCTGAACCTCACTGGGAGCTACGATATTGCAGTCGCTTCCGACATCATCGAGCATCTGACAGCCAAAGAACTGGATTCTCTGTACGACAATGTTGCGCAACACTTGGCTCCGGGCGGAATTTTCGTTGTCCATACTCACCCCAATATTTGGTATTTCAAATACGACTACGCGCGCCGACGCCGATTGGCATCTTCGCTGGGAGCCTACCTGCCGAAAGAACCGCGTACGCCGTACGAATCGCTCATGCATATCAACGAGCAGAATCCCCGGATCCTGAACCGGCAACTGGGCCGACATTTTGCTAACGTTCTGCTCTGGTTCGGACATCCGGGCGATATGGGGGGAAGTCTGTTACGGGCTTACTCGCACCGACAACTTGCGGCCTGCCGGGACCTATTGGCAGTGGCATCCAATTGCAGCATCGATCGCGACGCGGTCCGTAATCGACTGCGAAGCAATCCGCTCCCACCCGACCAATTGAGTGCCATTCGGATGACCCTCAAGAAGGCTCCTGTCGAGCTGCGGACGGACCAAGAAGTCGTAGTGACATTGGAGGTCTCAAATCAGAGTGTGGCTGTGCTCGGTAGCATGCCCCCTTTCCCGGTACACATCAGCTACCACTGGATACACGATTACGGCCAAACTGCAATCTTCGACGGCGTCCGCTCTCCCCTACGACCTTTGCTGTCGCCTGGAGCGACCGATTCGTATGGCGTAAGAGTAGTTTCGCCGTCGCTTCCTGGTAGGTACGTCCTGAGACTCACCCTGGTACAGGAGGGCGTCCAGTGGTTCGATGCCTCACCGATCGGGGTGTCTACCGACGTATTTGTCGAAGTTGTTTCATGAAGTCAATCACTCCGTTAGCACAATCAAGCAGTGCGCAGTTTCGTGTGGGCGGGCCTGCCTCGAGCCTCAGCTATCAGTCTTGACGGGCCCTGTCATGGATTTGGGGCGGATGCTCGCTGAATAACCACGGAAACGAGTCTGTGCTGGTAATGTGTGTTCGAGTTCGTCGGGGATGTGGCGGCTGGACCTGCAATTCTTTCCTCTTGCAAAAAGGAAAAACGGGCCACACGATTAAGGACTCTGGCCGATATCCTCACCGCATGGCCCGATTGCGCCACTTCGTCTGTTCTTACATATAGCAATGAGAAGGCCAAACTTCGTTGTTCAGAAGCAAAGGACTTACGCTGTTCGTCGGCGAGGCGATCAGGTAAAAAATCGTCCCGTCGTGAAAATATTTCCGCCGAGGAGAAAGCGGAGAAGGCTGCTGATCCTTTCACCCGTTTTTTGTTTTTTTGTGGGCCTTGCCCAGCGTCTCCGCTCGGAACAATCGCTCGTCGACACGATGCAGCTGTTTGGTCATGCCCGGACGCAGAAGTTTGAAGTGGTGGATATCGCACAAGTAGATAGGAATGAACCAGATCGGCTTCTCGGTCGTCATCCATTCAAGCTGGTCGAAGCGTTTCAAGTTCACCGGAAGGGAAAAATTCCGCAGGGTGCGCTCCCCCCGCATGTTGAAATAGATATTGAAATAGCTCATAGCCAACTCGCGTAGCGAACGATAGACCGGTTCGCGGTAGCGGCACCCCGAATAGTTAGACTTGGCGACGGCGCCCCAGTGTCCCTTGATGCGGAAAACGGCCAGCACGTGATCGGTGTCGTTTTCGGCCTCGAAGTCGATGATCAGCGGAGGAAAGCCCAGCGCGCGCAGGGCGGCGGCCGCGAAGATTGCTCCCTCCATGCAATGGGACGTCTGCTCGCGCAGCACCCGCCGAGGCGACCATGCCGTATCTGCCAGGTGGTAAGAGGTGTCGTCGAGAAAGCGCTGGACTCCGTAAGGATCTTTGAAGCTGCGCAGCTTGCGTAACTCGGCGGGGGTGAATGCGCTCAAGGGATTGTTCATGATGGGACGGATTGCAGTTTACCGCATCACCGGAAGCGGCTTGCTCGACGTTCCAAAATGGGACTATGTCCGATAACGGGTGGTACCCCCCTCCCCCTTGGATCATTTGGAATCAATGAGTTAGCGCACAATCACGGTCCAAATACGTGAGCCCGTTAGGGTTATGGGCAAATTCTTCTTAACAAAGAACTTAGTTACACGCTCGCGAGATTGACTCGGCAGCGGAGGCCGTTGGGGACAATGAATCCCTCTCTCCTCATCTACGCGATTCTAAAGAAAAGGCAGAGACCTGAATAGGACCTAGGTCACGGGGCAGTGTGATGAGAACGGCGACCCCCTTTCCAATCGGATTTATGAGGCCACTTCTAGCGGCCGCCGCGGCCGAGCAGGAGGATTTTCAGGGTGGCGAAGAGGATGTAGATGTCGAGGCCGATAGAGACGTTCTTGATGTAGAAGAGGTCGTAGGCCAGTTTTTCTTTGTGGTCTTCGATGGTAGCGTTATAGCCGCGATTGATCTGGGCCCAACCGGTGGCGCCGGGCTTAATCAGCCAGCGCTCTTTGTAGAAGGGGATGACGGCGGCGCATTGTTCTTCCTCGTGCGGAGGAACCGGGCGCGGGCCCACGAACGAGATGTCGCCTCTCACGATGTTGAAGAGCTGAGGCAGTTCGTCGAGGCGGGTGCGACGCAGCCACTTGCCAACCCGGGTAATGCGCGGGTCATCGTGCTGAGCAGGTGTGCCGATGTGGTTCTGCGAGGCGGGATCGGGCGCGTTTTTGCCCGCGGGAACCTGGCTGGGATCGTTGTACATGGTGCGGAACTTGAACACCGTGAAGGGAACGCCAAACTCACCGACGCGCTCCTGGCGGAAGATTATCGGCCCGTCAGAATCCAGACGAATCGCCACGGCTGCCAACACCATGAGCGGCGCGGACAAGATGACTCCGACTAATCCGAACAGCAAGGAAAAGAGACGCTTGTAAACGCGCAAGGCTGGGCGGACGTGAAATCCAGGCGAAAACAGCAGCCAGCTCAAGCGTAACGATTCGAGCGGAATCATGCCGCTTACGGTTTCGTAGTACTCAGGGCCGTCCTGTATCTGGACGCCGCTGGCTTTGAGCTTGAGGAGTTCGCTGACATCGAGCTTGCCGCGACGGTCGCTCATGGTGACGATGATCCGGCGAACCCCCTCGCGTTTCACAAACTCAGTCAGCTCGTTGCTGTTCACGACCGGGATTCCGGCGATCTGGGGTTCGGTGCCCACGTAACCTGCAACCCGCAGTCCAAGCTCAGGCCGCTGTTCGATGGCGTCCATCAGGGGCGTACAGAGCGGACCGTCTCCATAGATCAACGTGCGCTCGGCAAAACGTGCAGACCGGTTGATGACGAAAAAACAACTGCGCCATACTGGGACGACGATGGCGACCATGATGATGCCAGCCCACAGGACGGTGCCGCCAAGACTGGCGTCGGGAAAGGTGTAGTACAGAACGGCGAGCGCGACGAAGGTGGTGCCGAGCACGCCGACGAGGCGTGTCACGACCTCACGCCGGTTGGTGAGAATTGCGGAGTTGTAGAGGTCGAAGTAGTACATCAGCACCAGGAAGACGAGGACGACGAGTCCGATCCTCCCGGCGCCATTTTCATAGAGCAGGTAGATTCTTGCGTCGTACGGCAGTACCCGACGAGAGCAAAACCGCAAGAACGAAACCCGCCGTCACCAGTACCGCTTCCGTCAGCGTAAGCACCAGCGTACGTGTCGGAAAGTACGTGTTGAACAAACGAATCATTCAGATCCCATGTGGTCGTTTTGCGAATCCAGGTCTCCGCGGGACTTCTTCTGAGTGTAGTAGCCGTAGCCTCCATAGTAACGTTCATAACCGATTTGCACGGTGGAGGCCTCGTTGAAGATGAAGCCGAGCTGTTTGCTCTTCTCGATCGAGTTGAGCGCGCGCGCCAGGGTGCGCTTGCGGGTGTGTCCTTCGCGAGCGACAACCAGCACGCCGTCACACAGGCGTGACAGAGAGGTGGCGTCTGCCATGGGGAGCATGGGTGTGCAATCGAGCAGCACCCAATCGAAACCTTCGGATACGGCGTTGAGCATCTGGGCGAAGGCATCCGACTCGAGGAGAGGCAGCGGCTCTTCGATGCCCTTGCCGGCAGAGAGCAACCACAACGGCAAGCCTTCCACCTGGTAAAAAGCGTCCTGCAAGGCGAGCTTGTGCTCGTGCCATTCAGAGATGCCGCGCAACTGGGTGGTCGCAAGCAACGCACTGGCGGTGGGACGGCGCAGGTCGGCCTCAATCAGAAGGACGCGTTCGCCGGCGCGCCGCGCCAACGTGAGCGCCAGATTGACGGACACCACGGATTTTCCTTCGTCACCCACAGCACTGGTAATCAGAAGCCGCTTCAAGGTCCGTTTGCCGCGCAGGTGAGCCAGTCGAGTGCTGAGGACGCGGAAGGTTTCCGCCCCTGGACTATTCGGGCTGCTGATGGCGACCAGCCGCTGCTCGGGAGTGGGCACGGGACGGAGGATGCGCTCCGCGGGCACGCTCAGCCAAGCTGCGGCTGGAGGCGCCTGCGTGGCCAAGGCATCAAGAGCGGCCGTATCGTCGATGGGCAGATCCGGGAACCTGGGCACCCGGAGCTTCGGCAGGTGTAGCCAATGGCGAGGCACTCGGTGTTTCACCCTGAGAACGCTGCAATGCTTCGTACAATCGACTCATGTTTAGACTCTCCTGCCGTCAGCGGACGGGATCGGTTTCTCTTCCAGCGATTGCGCGCTGTCCATGGTACGCAACGCGCGAAATAAAGAACGCAAAATGCTTTCGCTATTTTCCGGCGGTATAGCGCCAGCTTCGACGGGCTCTTCGGGCGTCGAAGTAGATGTCGTCAAGCGGAAATCAGCAGCCACTTCCGAAATCATGTCGCCAGTCACGGTATGCTGCTGGCGCGCGAAGGCGTTCACCATGGAGTTTTCACAGAGGTTGTTAATGAGGCGGGGGATGCCTCGTGAATACTCGAAGATTTTGGAGAGTGCCTCGGGCTCGAAAATGGCAGGCTCAGCGCTCGCTCCGGCCCGTTCCAGACGGGAGAGGACATAGCTGTGGGTCTGCTGCTCGTCGAGCGGCAGCAACTGACAGCGCAAGGAAACGCGTTGCTTCAACTGGCGCAGGCTGGGCGAGTCCAAAACACCTTCCAACTCCGGCTGCCCCATGAGCACGATCTGCAACAGTTTTTGCTGCGAGGTCTCCAGGTTGGTGAGCAGGCGGATTTCTTCCAGCAACTCGGGCCGCAGGCACTGCGCCTCATCGACCACGAGGGCGGTGATCAAGCCACGCGCATGACGCTGAATCAGGAAGCGGTTGAGGTCGAGCAACATTTCCGTCTTGCTGCGCCCGCTGTACTGCAATCCCAGGTCGGCCATGATGTATTGAAAGAACTCAGTAGTCGACAACAGGGGATTGAAGACGTAGCCGAAGGCAATGTTGTTCTTGCGCAGCTCCGCGAGCAGGCAGCGCACCAGCAAGGTCTTCCCGGTGCCCACCTCGCCGGTGATCACGATGAAACCTTTTCGGCGCCCGACACCGTAATGCAGGTTGGCTAACGCTTCGTTATGCCGGGGCGTCGCATGATAAAAGTACGGATCGGGGCTGATTTCGAACGGATTCTTGGTCAGCCCAAAAAATTGTTTATACATGCGCTATCCCCAGAAATAGGCGTACCAGATTCCGGTCGGGATAATGATGGCAATCAGAATTGCCGCGGCGACCGCAATCCACGGCTTCCAACGTTGTGCCGCAACCTCCCGGTCGGTGGGCAGCGGCGGGATCTCGGCCAGCACCGGTAGCTGAGCGGCGTCGAGCAGGTCTTGCTCGCCACGAATACGATCATCGAGAAATTCGGAGCCGACTCCAAAGACGAAGGCGAGAGCCAAGCCGATTCCAAGACCCGCGAGCGAAAACTTGAAGCGGTCGGGGAATGACGACTTCTCCGGCAAGCTCGGCGGATCGATAATGCGGAACTGGTCGCCCTGCTGCTGCCGATTCAGGCTGGTCGCCAATTGTGACGTCATCGTCTTGCCGAGCAAGTCGTCGTAATTCTTCTTCGACTCATCGTAATTCCGCATGATGTCGGAGAGTTCCTGCTGGCGTCCGGGCGTGGCATTCAGGCGAGCCTGATATTGGTTCACCTTCTGCTCCAGCTTGGCGATCTGCTGTTCGCGTGTCTGGATCTCCAGTTTGTTGGCCTTGATCTGGCTCTGGATCTGCATAACCGGTGTCATGGCCTGCAGCTGGGATGGAGTGGCCGTCGTTTTGTCGGTATCGTCAGAAGCATCGGCGGACTTGGAGTCCTGCGTATCCTTCTGCATCTGTTCCATCTTGGCGATGGTGTCTTTCAGTTTCTTCACGTCAGGATGGTCGGGCGTGTACTTGGCCTCAAGAGAAGCGAGGTCGGCACGCATGGCTTCCAGTTGCTGAGCATTCGTCTGGGTCATCGCAGGAGTGTTTTCCGTGACCCCCATGGCGTCGTACTGGGTTGCCAACGAACTCAGATAGGCCTGCTGCTGTAACGCCTTGTCGCGCGCATCGACGGCTGCCTGAAGTTGTCCCTGAGCACCGCTGAGGATCTGAAGATTGCTTTGCAACTGATCCGGCAGCTCACCCATATGGGAAGCCTCGTACTCACGAATCTGTTTTTCCTGGACCGCCAGCGCCGATGCTGCGGCCGTCAACTGCGAGTCAAGGAAGTTCGTCGTCTGCTGCGACTGCTCCTGGCTCGCACGGACGTTTTCGTCGATAAAGAACGAGGCCAGCTGAGTATTCACCTGCTGGGCTATCTGAGGCTTGTCGGCGACGTAGGAGACCTTGAATGCAGTCAGTTCGACAGGTTTTCCCGGCGTGGGAGCCGTCTGGACCAGGTCGATCTTGATGTCCTTGCGCATCTGCACAATCTGATCGTCAGGGGAACTAAAGAACAGGCCTTGGTACAGATGCAGGTTGTTAATGATGGACAGCAGCCGGGAACGGCTCAGTACCTGTTGCGTAATCGATTGCAGGCGCTCTTCCAAATCCACCTGCACGTTGGGCAACACGAACTTCTCCGGCACCTTTTGCTGCTCAACCAGGATCACGGTTTCCGAGGTGTACTTCGGAGGAATGATCCAGGCCGATGCAAACACAATCAGCCAGCCCAAAAACAATGGTCCGAGTATCCACCAGCGGCGGCGAACCACCATGGCCCAATATTCATCCAATCCACGCATCGATTTCTGGTCTTCAAGTTCTTCCATCATAAGTTACCGTCCAAGGGGGTGATTCCAAGTGTAGTTGACACTGACTCCAACAATATTGGAATTATAGTTGGGAGATCCGAGGAGAATCGTGTTCGATTGGTTGTAGTGCACGTAGGTATATTGCGCTGACGCAGTCAGCGATTTCGCCAACTTATAAGTAAGTGCAGTACTGATATAAAAGTTGTTGAACTGCCGACTTGACACTGTCGTCGAGACGTCATGGAAATATCGAGCTCCCAGCAAAACATCCATTTTCGCCGTGAACATCCGGCGATAGCTGCCGTTCACGGAGTTTACCTGGGACGTTCCGATGATTCCTCCGCCGTCCGACACTTGCCGGATGAAACCGGCTTGAACTGAATTGCGTAGACCCTGCCATCCGAAGTTCGCACCCAGCGACGTGCTCCACAGGGAACCGTAAGTCGTCATGTAAACAATTTGACCCAGGATCGGAATGCCAACGATGGTTTTCGTCGACGTGTATTCCGGACCTATCCACCCTGAAATCGTCATGTTCGGGACGGATCAGATAATCCGCGGTCATCGATATCGTCTGCACACCGGAACGCTGTTGTCCGTGGCCGAAATCGAGACTGTTGTAGTCATAGCCTGCCCCAAGGGTGAGTCTGGGCGACAACTGGTGAGCGTAGTTCGCACGCCCGCCGTACGAAACCAGGTTGTAGAACGGATACGCGGTTAGCAGATTGTAGGTGGAGGTGCGACGTAGATTCTCTGACCGGAAAACGACAGCGTATCGGCCTTAGTCAATCGGTCGGTGAGGGTTAACAGGCCCGTGTTCAGGGTGTACTGCGTCAGAGGGTAGTATGACACCGGATTAGGGTTGTTCATCGTCGGCGTTCCGGGCGTGGTCAGGTAACTATCAAACGGGTTGGCCGAATACGTGAAGTTGTCACTTCCAAGAAGCTGCCAGTGCGGACTCAACTGCCACAGGAATCCAGCGGATGCACGCTGCGAGAACAGATTGTTGTTCGTATTTGACCGGTCCACTTACGTTGCGTATAGGCCTGGTAGCCGGGGGCATAGGACAAGTTCCACGAGAACTTGGGGAAGAACTGCTGAATCTTGATGCTGGGACCAATGTGAAATAGCCACAAGTTCTGCGCCGAGTCGGTACTTGAATAGGCGTTGCTATCGTATGAAAACCCAGCGCCAATTCCCAAGGTAATGCTGCTGTTTTCGATTGACTGCGAGAGAAAGTCGAGAGACGGCGTCGTATCCGGATAAGTGTATGCCGGCTGTGGGCCTGGCTGGACGGGCGCACCGGTGTCCGTTGTGCCAGTGTCGGTCTGCGCCCAAGCACACCCGCCACACAGGATTCCCAAGATCAGCAGGATTGGCCCGAATCGACGAATCATGAGAGCCTCCTGTTAGGGAACGACAATGGTGTCCCGCGGCTGCAACTCAATGTTCTGTTGCATACTCTGGCCTTTGATTACCTGGTTGTAGTTGAAGGGAAGCCGCTCCTCTGTGCCATTGGCGGCCGTCCGCAATACGTAGACTTTCTTGGTCTTGGCGAAATCCTTGAATCCTCCTGCCATCGCAATGGCATCGAGAATGGTCATGCGCTTTGTGAGGGGAAAATATCCCGGGTGATTGATCTGACCCACGATATTGAAGTTCAAGCTGCCGATCTTTTCGACGACGACGGTCACCTGTGGCTCGGACACGTACTTCTTCATGGTCTCGGCCAGCACATCCTGTAATTGAACCGGAGTGTAGCCGGCCGCTTTTACTTCTCCTATGAGAGGAAGAGAAATCATGCCGTCAGGCCGGACCGGAATTGTCTTCGACATGTCCGGCTCTTTCCAGACGTAGACCGTAATGACATCCTCAGCGCCAATGATGTAAGAATCCGGACGAACGCCCGGTACCGACTTGGGAGGGTTATCGACAGGAGCCGCCGGGGCAACCGTAGGAGCACCGGTTTGGGCCGTAGGTGCAGCGTCTTGTGCCATCGCCAAGCTGGACAAAATTGCGAGCAGCAGTGTCCACTTCAGCATCCGTACTGCGAGGTTTCCCACTCCGCTTCTCTGCACGTGCATTCAAGTCACCTTTTGACTGCGATCAGGGATTTACTCCACCTTGCCGTCTTCGCTCCGCGTCGCGGGTATGGTCGCGCGCCGCTGGGGCACACCAACTTCTTTCAGCTTATATAGTAAGGCTCGATAGCTGATACTCAGCGCTCGAGCGGCCTTCTTCCGGTTCCAATTGTTGGCATGCAACGCGCTCAGAATGATGCGCGCTTCGACTTTGCGCACCGTCTGCCGCGTCAGCTTTTTCAGCGATACTGGCCCATCAAACGTGAGGTCAGGCAGAACATCACGCTCGTTGGACTGCAGCAACTCGCTCAGGATCACGTCATCAGTCCCCATTACCACGTAACGCTTGATCAAGTTCTCGAGTTGCCGAACATTTCCCGGCCAGGAATACCGCTGCATCTTCGCCAGTAGCGCTGGACGAAGCATTGGGGCACGGCCATTCAGTTTATCATTGTAATACTCTAGAAGGTACTCAGATATTAGTGGGATATCAACAGTTCGCTCCCGTAATGCGGGCACATGAATCGTCATAGCAGCAATCCGGTAGTAAAGATCGTGCCGGAAATGTCCGACGTCAATTTCCTGATGTAGTTCTCGGTTGGTGGCGCTGACCACCCGCACTTCGACCTTCTTGTCTTCCTGCGAGCCGATTCGGCTAAACTGGCCGTCTTGCAGCACCTGCAACAGTTTGGCTTGCATGGTGGGATCGAGTTCCGAGATTTCGTCGAGAAACAGGGTTCCGCGATGTGCTGACTCGACCCTACCGGGCTTGCTGCCAAATGCACCGGTAAATGCGCCTTTTTCGTAGCCAAAAAGCTCGCTTTCAAGCAACGCTCCCGGAATCGCCGGACAATTGATCTTCACGAACGGACCGCTCGCCCACGGCGAGTACATGTGTAATAGCCGTGCGATGATGTCCTTCCCGGTACCGCTCTCTCCCGTTATGAGAATCGATAGGTTTGCTCCCGCGACGCGTTCCAACTTCTCGCGCACGCCTCGCATGGCGATGGTCTGTCCAAAGATAACTGGCTCTGGAGGAAGCGGTTGAACGGTGAGTGCTCCTTCGAAATTTCCACTGGCCAGTGTCGGCATATTGGGATTCCCTCTACGAGGTCAGACTTGAAATGAGGAACGTTGTGAACATGGTTTGCATTTCTCTGGCCAAGGGCGGCAACATCGCAAAAGTATGCGTAGTATCTATGTAAGTCATTAGCATGTCAAGATTTAATAAGACGAATGTGGAAGGCAGATGGGCTAGTTTGCGTCAGAACCGGTCATTCTGGACATCTGGGATATGCAAATACTTGCACTTGATGGAAGTGACTTTCTCACCCAGCCATGGAAGGTTTGGGAGTCGGCGCCGCAATCGATTCAGAGATGAGCGGCTGTTCAAACTGGAGTCCGAGCAGAAAATATTGGCGATCCGGGGTACATCGCAACACGGTTGCATTGATCAGAGAAACCGAGCGCGGTAACTGAGCCTTGTTCACCAAGGCGACAGGTACTTCCAACGTGAGATGAGTGCCCGGCTCGAGAAAGCGCTTGGCCGCAAGCAGAACCCCGCCCGCCGAGAGATTCAGGGCCGTGGCGAATTCCAAGAACTCCTCACCAGTGCTCTTTCTTCCGCGGACGAAGAAGGGGATCGAAATGGGTAAACGATCCCAGTCACGGCGCTCCGCGACTGACGATGGACGACGCACTTTTAGCTCTCCTCTTCAAGTGAGTGCACATTAGCGGCCAAAGTGGCAAACCACAAAATCGATATGGATACAGACATTTGCTGGCAAATCCCGAGGCGAGTCATTTTTCGGATGTTCCAGAAGGTGCAAAGATTTGCGCTCATGTAGAAGGCAATTACCGCTTCTGATATGAATTAATTTTCACATTATGATAACAACTTTGCATTAATCTTGAAAAGTTCTGCAATTTCGAATTGACTCCCGACGGACTTGGGTTATTATGAAGCCTCCCCTATTGGGCGCACCGAGCTGCGCCTGGCTCTTCTTCCCCGAGAGCTAATTTGTCTAAACTGCGGACTAAGTTTGTCGAAGGAATTGATGTGACCGGTTGGCTTCGATCGCCCCGCTCAGTTCAAGGAGTCTGAATCTGGTTCCAAGTTGAAACTCTTGGAATGGTGTGTTTTCAGATGCATGCAGTGAAACCAACTTCGGCGAAACCGACGGTCGAGATCCTGAGCGACAAGAATCACTGTGCCGCATGCCAGGATGCTCTGGCGGCGGCCGCTCACGAATTAAAGACTCCGCTGGCGATTATGGGGGGCTATCTCAACCTGTTGTTGGCACAAAAGTTGGGCCCGCTCACGGCGCAGCAGCTCGAAGTGTTGAGCGAGATGCAGGACAACGGCGTTCGCCTCACCAATTTTGTTCAGAATGTGCTCAGTTACGCCACGCTCAAGGTGGAACGCTATCAGTTCCAGTACGAAGTTGCCGACATCAATAGCTGTCTGCGCGAAATTGCCGAATTCTGGGCGCAACGATTTCAGAACAAGGCGATTGCGTTTTATTTTTTTCCGGACGAGCAGATCCCGGAGTTTCCGTTTGACTGGTATAAGGTCCAGCATATTGTGTCGAACCTGCTGGATAATGCGATGAAGTACACGCCAAGTTCGGGCACAGTGTGGCTGCACGTGGAGCCGTATTTCTGGGAGCGTCGCGCCATCCGGCGCAAGCCTTTAGTGGAGCGGCGGCGCCGATTGGTGGCTAATCCCAACTGCTGCCGGATCTCAGTTGCCGACACGGGTCCGGGGATTGCTCCGGAGTTCCAGCAGGAGATCTTCGAAGAATACTTCCGCCTTACCACCACAGGAACCCGGGCAGAAGGACACGGTTTGGGACTGGCGATCGCGCGCCGCCTGGTTCAGGCCGCAGGCGGCAAGATATGGGTGGAAAGCGAACCAGGCAATGGCAGCAAGTTTTCGTTTCTCAGTCTGTTGAACCCACCGCCGCAGAAAGACGCGGTTGCGGAAGGACAATGAATCCCGGACACATCCTAATCGTCGACGACGAACCCGGTATGCGCCGTTATCTGCAGACCGTTCTGGAACTGGACGCCTACAAGGTATCCACTGCGTCCAACGGTGAGGAGGCGCTCGAAAAAGTGCAGCGCGACCAGCCGGATGTGGTTTTGCTTGATGTGGTGATGCCAGGGCCAGATGGGCTGGAGACGCTGAAACGAATTCGCGAGGCGCGGCCGACGACGAAAGTCGTGATGCTTTCCTGCGTCCGGGATACGCGGAAGGTCGCGATGGCGATGCGACTTGGTGCGCACGACTATCTTTCCAAACCAGTTCAGAAAGAAGAGATGGACGATGTGCTGCGGTTCTGTCTGGAACACCCCGGTCCAGCGGCACCCGGCGCGGGCGAAGCCATCGAAGTGATACATGGTGTGTACTTCTTCGCCGCGACGGAACAGATGCGGCAGATTCGTGCCCAAGCCATGCAAGTTGCCCGTTTCGATTTTCCCGTTCTGTTGTTGGGAGAAAGTGGGACCGGGAAAGAAGTGCTGGCCCAGTTGATCCACAAATACTCGGATCGCGCGCACCGTACATTCCTGAAGGTGAATTGCGCGGCCATGCCCAGCGAACTGCTGGAGAGCGAGCTGTTTGGGTACGAACCCGGAGCTTTTACCGGGGCGGTGAAAGCCAAGCCAGGAAAGTTTGAGCTGTGCAACAAGGGAACAATCCTGCTCGACGAAATCGGCGAGATGTCTCCCGCGCTGCAGGCCAAGCTTCTGCAGGTGTTGCAGGACGGACAGTTTTCGCGCCTGGGAGGCCGTCATCCGGTAAAGGTCGATGTGCGCGTACTGGCCGCGACGAACATCAACATGGCGGAGTCAATTGCCAAGAAATCGTTTCGTGAAGACCTGTACTACCGGCTAAGCAGCTTCGTCATGAGCATGCCTTCGTTGCGTCAGCGCAAAGAAGAGATCCCAATGATGCTGCGGCATTTCATGATGCACGTAGCGGAACGTTACGCGTGCCCGCTGCTACCCATTTCTCCGCGCTTGGTGAAGGCGTGTGAGAACTACTTGTGGCCGGGCAACATCCGCGAGCTGGAGAATTTTGTGAAGCGTTATCTGGTGCTAGGTGACGAGGAAGGCGCAATCGCCGAACTCGAGCAAAACACCGCGCCGGAGCTTGCTCCTCCTGACTCGCCTCGCGCCGAACCATTGAGCCCCGATCTGAAGCAGATGGTCAAGAATTTGAAGAATGGGGCTGAGATGGAAGCGATCACCAATGCGCTGGAAGAGAGCGGTTGGAACCGAAAGCGTGCCGCCAGCGTGTTGAACATCAGCTACAAGGCGCTGCTCTACAAAATTCGCCAATACGACATCCACCCACGCCATTCGAAATAGCGAATTGCCTTCAATAAGTGCGCAATCGATTGCACATGCAAGATTCCGCCGCGAAGGAAAAAATCCCATGCCAAAGGCTCTGTACAGGGTAAGCCTTTAGTATTCAGTTGCTTAGGAATAGGGGCCTATTCCCTTTCCATCGAGAATTGTGGCAAGCGGCGTGCTCCATTACATACCATGCAGTCAACTTTCCTCCCCGAAAAGCTGAACGAACGTTCCGCGTCTAATTCAGCAGAACGACGAAAGAATGCCCGTTTCGCGATGCATTTTCCGATTTTCGTGCGAGGTCTGAGCGAACCTTGGACCAGCAGCGAAACAGCGGACGTGAGCGCCGCCGGAGCATTCTTCGTATGCGATCGGCCCTTTCATTTGAGTGCACCAATCGAATACGTACTGATCTTTCCGCCAGAACTGACTAAGGCGGCACGGCCGCTATTAGTCCGGTTCTTCGGCGTCGTCATTCGGTCAGAGCGAGCAGCTAACGACAGCAGGCTGTACGGTATCGCTGTGCGAACCTCGGCGTATCGATACTTAACGGGCGAAGAAGCGGCCGGCTTCGTGGCAACACAGCACACGGCGACTCCAATCGCGCGTTCCAGCATATCCTGACAGGCTCTGTTCACCGCCGCTTCCGCATCAGGCGACCAAATGAAAAGAGCAGGCTAATTGCAAGCCTGCCCCTTGGAAGAAATGTGACGTTAGCTAGCGGCCCAGACGCCGGCGTCCATAGCCGAAAACTCCGAGTAGGCCCGTGCCGATCAAGAGAATGGAACTGGGCTCAGGACTGACAACCGTCAAATCGGTGATGCCGATGTAATTGTCAGTCAATGTGAAGTAACTGATGTCGGCAGTGGATTCCTGGAAGCCGTAGAATGCGCCCGTGTCGTCGGCGCCGCTGGTAGTGAACGACAGGTTGTACGATTCGATGAGATTCATACTCGAGTCGTAGACCGCAATCGTTGTCGGGTTGCTGCTAAACGGCACATAGTTGAGAAATCCACCGACCGCATAAAGGGGCGTCGTAAAGGCAAAGGTCATCGTGTCAGTGACGCCATAAAAGTCGGTGGAATCGTTCAACCCGGCCATGGGTCCGAGGGCGCCTGTCCAATTTCCGTTAGCCAGAAAGCTATAAGCCCCGTAAATGCCGGTATATCCGAATGCGGACCCGCCCCCGTTGAAGGCGTTGGTGGAACTCCATGTAATTCCAGGCCCGAAAGTGATCGGGCCTCCGCCGAAATAGTTCACTGCCGGCATCGGAATTACGCTGCCGCCGGGAAGCGAAGTTACCACCGAGGCACCAGCCTGTATAGCCATCAGAAGCACGAGAAGTAACGAAGAAGCAGCGACTTTTCTCATTTCGGGAACCCAGCCTTTCAGCATAAACCCTCTACGGCACAGAGCTTGGATAAGATACCACTGGTTACGATGCATTCCAACCACCAATTCAAGAGGCATGTAATGTATTGAAAATAAAGTGGAAACTGCAACTATTCATGGTGGCGTGTGCAGGAGTTTGCGGTCGGTCGGCAAAACATTTCCTACCTCCACAATGCTTCGCAATTTCGAAGAACGAATGCCCGAGGGAGGCCCACTCCCCGGGAGCGGAATCCTACAGTAACTTTGCGGCTTCCTTAGCGAAATAGGTCAGGACGATTGATGCGCCAGCGCGCTGAATGCAAGTCAGCGATTCGAGCATGACACGCTCGTAATCGATCCATCCGTTGATCGCTGCCGCTTTGATCATGGCGTATTCACCACTGACCTGATAGGCGGCAAGAGGAACGTCGAATTGCTGGCGAGCCTCGCGAATCACATCAAGGTACGGCATCGCCGGCTTGACCATGATCATATCGGCGCCCTCCTCCAGGTCGAGTTCGATTTCGCGGAGAGCTTCGCGTACGTTGGCGGGATCCATTTGATAGGAGCGACGGTCGCCGAAATGGGGAGCAGAGTCAGCAGCCTCGCGGAATGGACCGTAGAAGCCGCTGGCGAACTTCGCCGCGTAGGAAAGTATGGGGATGTTTTCGTACCCGGCGTTATCGAGAGCGGTGCGGATGGCGGCGACGCGGCCATCCATCATATCGGAAGGGGCAATGATGTCCATGCCTGCCTTGGCTTGCGAGACCGCTGTTTTGGCGAGGAGATCGAGCGACGCGTCGTTGAGGATTTCGTAGTTCTCGGCTGCCATAGGCGCCGCTACCGCGGACGTGGGTTGTGCGCTGGTTTTGACAGCGATAACAGTCTTGCCCTGCGACTCTAATTCACGCAGTGCAGCTAAGACCTCGCGGCGGGAAGCGTCGGACTCCACGATGCCGCAATGTCCGTGCGACATGTATTCGCAGAGACACACGTCGCCCATCAGCAACAGGTCGGGCACTTCACGCTTGATGGCGCGAGCCGCGCTCTGCACGATGCCGTCGTCGGCCCATGCTCCAGTGGCGATCTCATCCTTCGTTTCCGGTAAGCCGAAGAGAATCACGCTGGGGATGCCGAGCGATTTCACTTCGGCACATTCCTTTACGGCTTCGTCAATCGAGAGGTTGAAGACCCCAGGCATGGAGCGCACTTCTTTACGGATTCCTTCGCCTGGACAAACAAAAAGGGGATAAACGAAGCCTTCGGGGCTGAGCCTGGTTTCACGGACAAAGGAGCGCATCGCTTCATTGCGGCGCAAGCGGCGTGGACGATCGATTGGGAATGCCATAACAGAAAATTCTAGCACCGGGTGAGTGCTGCAAAGCCGCTAAAAATGCGGGTGGAGGAAGATTGTTGGATTGTGACGAGAATCACTGAAACGCGTCGGCCCGAGGAAAGTTGATTCCGAAGCTAGAAGCTGTGTAATAAACAAGGTCTACGAGGGAATCCGAATTCCCTCAGGAGCCAAAGCCGACAGTTTACGACCCCCGCGCAGCACGGCTAAAGAGGCTGCGGAAAAAGTCCAAGATGCTCATGCCTCGCGGACTAAAGTCCGCTCGGCGGGTCGAAAATAAACGGCTTAGACGCTGGCCTGAAGGCCAGCTCTACCCAAAACCTCATTTTTCCGCAGCCTGTAAAGCCGAGCCCTTTCAAATCCCAATTGTGAGATCAGTACTACGCCATGCTTCCCTGCTGAATACGCTCCAGAAGGGCAACTCCGGCCTCGTCAGCGGCACGGCTCTTAAACTCGCGCTCCAGTACAACCGTCTTGGCGGAAGGGGCGAGTTGCTGCAAAACCTTCAAGGTGGCGGGCGCAGACAGCCCTCCCGATTCTGGCCCAAGAACAATGACGTCTACGCTGGAGGCGCTGAGAAGAATCTTTGCATCTCCCATCAGGCCAGTAGATAGCACGCGGTAACCGTGGCGGGAAAGGAGGGCGCGTACGAACGCACAAGTATCTGGAGAAGGATCGAGAAAGAGTACACGTGGCCCGGTATTGACTGCCTCCGCGGGAGCAATTACGCCCTCTTTGAGAAACGATACGATGGCAGATTCTTCATCGGGGTAGATGCGAAACACGGTCGACAGTTTGGTAACGTTCAGGAGGCTGGTAAGGAAGGGTTGAGGAGCCGACAAACGAAGATCTCCCTTGCGGTTGCGAACGTGCCACAGGAAGCGCACCATCAGGCCCATTCCCGCGCTGTCCACACGGTTCACCTGATCGACGTGCAATACCACGCGCGTAAACTCACGCAACCCGCGCTGCAGGGCGGCTTCGAGAGTTTGAGACTCTTCCCCGGAGACAATCCGGCCGGTGCAGCGAACGATGTAAACCGAACCACAATGACGCGATTCCAGCGACAGGGACATGCCGACCACCCGCTTTCTGTGGCGCGCTCAACTCGCGGTAATCTTACAGCACGTCGTCAATCAAGACGAGTTAGAAGCCGGTTACACCCCGCCAATCAAGCCACAATGAGCATGGTGCGAGAGTAACCTTGCCGATGGTGACAGTCCTTCGGGTGGTACGATTACTGCAACGGTCGAAGCACGAATTTTTCACATCAGAGGTATCGTTCATGAAGACACGAATTTCTTCCGTCCTGTTGTTAATCACGCTGCTCACGGCCGCCAGCGCAATTGCGCAGAAGGTCAACGTTGACTGGGACCGGGGCACCAATTTCAATCAATTTCACACCTATGCATGGCAGCCCAGCACACATCCGGCCAAGGGTCTGTGGGACCAGCGCATCATTGATGCAGTCAACCAGCAACTGCAGGCCAAAGGGTTCAAACTGGTCGATTCCAAACCGGACTTGTGGGTTGTGTACAGCAACAGCATCAAGAAAGACCAGCAAGTGGTGGGTACCGGCTACAACATGGGCCCGATGTGGGGATGGGGATACGGCTGGGGTGGACCTACCACGACGACCTATCAAACCTACACCACCCACGAAGGCACTCTGATCGTCGACATCGCCGATGCGAACGGCCACCAGTTGTTATGGCGCGGTTCGGCGACGAACTCCATCTCCGACAACTCCGACAAGAACATCAAGAACCTGAACAACACGGCAACAAATTGTTCAAGAACTTTCCGCCGAAGCCGGGCAGCAAATAGAGCCGCGAGCGCGGGATCAGCGGAAGTTTTCGACCAGCATCAAGTCGGCATGGTTCTCGTCGACTTGCGCCCACACGATCTCGCGACCGTCAGGTGAAACCGCCATCGACCAGTCGGTGAGAAAGCGGGCGTCATGCAAAACCTTGGTCACGCTACCGGTTTCGAACTTATAGAAAAGCAAGTCTCCGTTTCCATCGATGACGTATATTCCCGAGGCAACCAGGGACCAGTGCGAGTTGTCGAATGGTTTGGGCGTGCCCGGAACCTGCTCTTCGGAGCCGCCGCCAACTGGAATGCGCCAGATCGTTGCATCGTGAGAACCGCGCGAATAGTAAAGATACTTGCGGTCCGGCGACTCGACGGCATAGATGCCACTGTTGCTGGTAACGGGTTGCGCGGCGCCGCCCCCCACGGGCAACTTCCAGATGTTGGCCGCACCGTTATGGCTGGTGGAGTAATAGATCCATTTCCCGTCGCGCGACCATGACGGCACTTCGCCGCCGTCCTGACCGTTCGTGAGTCGGCGGGGCTCACCACCGTCGGCCGATATCACATAGATTTGCGCGATACGATTATTATCTTGTGAGTCGAAAGCGATCTGTCTGCTGTCCGGTGACCAGCGTGGAGTGCCGGTGAGTGCCCCGCCGAAATGGGTCAACTGCACGGCGTTAGATCCATCACTCGCGCAGGTCCAGATTTCCCAACTTCCACTGCGATCGGACTGGAATGCGATGCGTGACCCGTCAGGCGAGAAGGAGGCGGCGGCCTGCTGTCGCGTACTCGAAATCAACAGCGAGGGTTCCCCTGCGAGGTGGGTCGAATCGCGCAAATCCAATTTCCAGACGTTGGCGTTCGTCGTCGCCTGCACATAGGCGAGGGAGTGGTCGCGCACCGATGGAAACTCCGCCGGTCCGGGCACGAACGATACGTTCGCGATCGATGGCTTGTCTCGGGAAACGGAAACGCGCCGAAGTTGCTTTCCGCCAAGAACAATCTCTTGATCGTTTGTGGTCCAAGCTAGACCATCTACGAATTCCGGAACGAAAGTTGATGTGAGCAAACGGGCTGCGCCGCCACCGGGTGACATTACATAAACTTCACCTAGATCGACGGTGTCGCGCTGGAAAGCCAGAGTTTTGCCGTCGTGGGAGAATGCCGGGTCCCCATCCCCTTCGGAGTTTGGCGGCGGATTAGTGATCTGGCGCCTCTGTAGCGTACCCAGGTCGAGCAGAAACAGAGCGATCGTTTCCTGGCCGGGAAGCTCATCGGGATAGACCAGCGTCTTCCCGGTGGGCGATACGTCAAAACGGGCCCGTCGGACTCGACGTCCCCCAGTGAAAGAGGTCTCAACCACCAAGTGCGACGCCCCCCCGGCAATCGGGGCGACATAGATTCCCGGGTGTCCGCCACCACGACGGAAGAAGTAAATCGACTTTCCGTCAGGGCCCCATACGGGGTCGCCGTCGGCGGTGCCGGCGGGCGTTTCCACGAGCCGATGCGGTCGATCATCGCTGATCGGGCGGAAGTAAACTCCGTAGGGATCACCGGAATTGGGGCCCGTCCATGCGAATGCAACCCGCTTCCCATCCGGTGACAGAGAAGGTGTGGTTTCCAGTCCAGGGTACGTTGTGAGCGGCACAGTCTTTGGGCCCGGGAGTTCCGGCCGCGGTCGCAAATATCTCCAGGTCGCAAATGCCGCGGTCCACAATAGGAGAGTGACCACTAAGCTTCGTACAAGCAGGTTGTCTCGAAGTACCTTGGGCCCGTCAGGGCCTTCGAGGGACGTCGCGACGGGCTTCGGAAGGCCAAGCTGCTTGTCGGCAGACGGAAACGTCGTCTCGACGGAGACCGTCGGAGAGTCGTGAAAGGTCAACGGGTAAAGCCAACGATAACCACGGCGCGGCAAAGTTTCGATGAATCGCGGGTTGTCGGGGTCGTCTTCCAGAGCTTGTCGCAGCTTGGCCACCGCCACCCGGAGACTATTGTCAAAGTCCTGGATGTCGGCGTCCTGCCATACCTGCTGGCGGATTTCTTCCCGGGTAACGACTTCTCCGCCATTTTCGAGCAGTACCACGAGGACGCGCAACGGCTGGTATTGGAGTCGAACCACCGCCCCTTCGCGGCGGAGCTCACCCGCGCGAACGGAGAACTCGAAATCCCCGAACCGAAAGGTACGGTTGATCGGGGTGGGGCGCATTACTTCCAAAGCGCACCTCGGGGGAGAACCTGAAATAGTTACTGGGATGATAAGCCACGTAACGATGGCCAACAAGCGCATACTGCCACAACTGTGGTCGCCTGCACCGCAAATTCGCCGAATATTGTGTTCGACGCCAAAGAGGACGACACGAAGGTGCCCGCGCGATTAGTTGGGCCCTTTCGTGTCGTTCCATTCGCGAGCGATTATTTCAGCGTCACGGTTGCTGAAAGAGGCAGGTCCTTTGACGATGTACCCGCCATAAACGTGTAACTACCCGGCAGCAACTTCCACCCTTGGGAGGCTTCGTCGTAAATCGAGAGGTACATGGCAGGAACGGTTAGCGTGACATCCTTGCTTTCGCCTGGATTCAGTTGAATCTTCGTCCAGCCGACCAGGCGCTTGGGCGGCTCGCCTGAGCCGGCTGGAAGTGCAGCATATACCTGGGCAGTTTCCTGCCCGGCCCGCTTGCCGCTGTTTTTCACGGTGAAAGTCACCGTGGTTTGATCGCCGGGCGTCACCTTTAGCTTGGAGTAACTGTAGTTCGTGTACGACAGGCCGTAGCCGAAGGGGAACAACACCGGCTTCTTCTCGGCGTCGTACCACTTGTAGCCGACTTTCAGGCCTTCGTCGTAGTGGACGTCGAAGGTAGGACTAGTGAGCACAGCTCCGCTTTCGGGACCGCGGCCGCGTACGGGAGGTTGAACGACGGTGGTGTGCGGGAGATCGTTCACGCTAAGAGGAAACGTCATGGGGAGCTTGGCGCTGGGGTTGACGTCGCCGAAAAGCACGTTGGCCACTGCGTCGGCACCCTTGCTGCCGCCATACCAGGCCTCGAGCACGCCGCTGACTTTGTCGATCCAAGGCATGGTCACGGCCGTGCCGGTTTCGAGAACGACGATCGTCCTGGGATTTGCCGCGGCGACGGCGGCGATAAGGGCATCTTGGTTGTCAGGCAGAGAAAGGTTCGGCAAATCCATGCCCTCGCTCATCCATTGGTGCACAAACACGATGGCGATGTCGGACGACTTGGCTAATGCTGCCGCGGACGCCGGATTCGCTCCGGAATCGAACTTGACGTCAGCGGAAGGGGCCTTTGCTTTGACGGCCTTGAGAGGCGATGTGGGGAACCACACGTGCGACAACCATTCGGGAGCGTTGCTGCCTTGCGGATCGACTTGAGCGGAACCCCCGCCGGAGATCATTCCGAAATCAGCCTTGAATCCGATAATAGCGATGCTGTGCAGTTTCGAGTGGTCAAGCGGCAAAACGGATTTGTCGTTCTTGAGCAGAACGATGCTCTGCTCCTCAATCGTGCGGGCGATATCGAGTCCGCCTTCGACGTCCACGACGCTTTTCTTCGTAGGATAGTCGACGATCCCGCTAGCAAATTCAGAACGCAAAATCCGCCGGGCGTGGTCGTCGATCTGCGACATCGGAACCTGTCCTGATTCCACCGCTTGCTTCAACTTGGGACCGAAGAAGTCGGCCATGGGCTCCTCGTTGTCGAGACCCGCAGCGGAGGCCTTCACGGTGCTGTGGGTTCCACCCCAGTCGGAGACCACGAAACCGGGGAACTTCCAGCTAGTCTTCAGCACGTCAGTCAGCAGATACTTGTTTTCGCAGGCGAAGTCGCCGTTGATCGCGTTATACGAACACATTACTGCGGCTGGGTGGCCAATGCCGATGCCAATTTCGAACGCCAGCAGATCGGTTTCGTGCAGAGCCCGCAGGCCGATGATGGCGTTTACTTCGTTGCGCCCGCTTTCCTGATCGTTCACCGCGTAGTGCTTGATGTCGCCAATGACGTGTTGGGCCTGTTCGCATTTGATGCGGTTGCCAACCAGCGTGCCGGCCAGGATGGGATCCTCGCCCATGTACTCGAAGGTGCGGCCGTTGCGCGGTTCACGGGTTATGTTGGTGCCGCCGCCTAGCGTCATGTTGTAGCCCTGGGCGCGAAGCTCGCGGCCGATCAGTGCTCCGTATTCGCAGGCGGCTTGCGGATCCCAACTTGCAGCCGAGCCAACGTTGGACGTAAGCGCGGTCGAGTAACGACCGTTCTCCGCGCTATCTCGAACGCCATATGCCGCGTCGGACATGAAGATCGGAGGAATGCCGAGCCGCTTCACTCCTTCGACGTAGCCCGCGCCACCGTTCGAAAGATAGGTCAGGGGCATCTGCCATTGGGAGGCATGCGCCATGCCATTCCCGTGCAAAAGCGAGATTTTCTCGTCGAGCGTCATCTGTTTCAGCACCATGTCGGCGCGCTCGTCAGGCGAGAGGCTCTTGTTCATCCAAGGTAGTTTTTGGATGTCCGGAGAGCTGGGGCTGGAAGTCTGAGCGAATGCACTGGAGAGGAGCGTCAGAATCGATAGAGTCGCAATAATAACGAGTGAGTTACAAAATCGGTTGTTCATTGGAGAATTGGTCACCCTGAGTGGCGAATTTTGCACACACCACCATACCAGCCACAACCGGATAGCACTAACAGAATTCGCAGTATCGCCGAGAGCTGACGAGGCCCGTGCGGATGGCTGCTTGGCGATGTCTGACGTTGTAGGCCGTGGATTATTGAGGCGGCGGAGTTGATGGGATATACCCGTGCGGGCCGACAGGAGCCTCTCCGGGCTTCAGTTTGCGGCAGCAACCATTCACGATGTTGCCCTCCGGCAGGTACACCTGGCCCGTGTACAGAAATTCCTTCTGCTGAACATTGTCCATGCACTTGCCCTTGGTGATAGTCGCGGTCAGACCTCCGCCGCTGCCGGTGGCGGGTGATCCATGCCAGGACCACTGGCCATCGACGTACATAAACTTACCGATCCAATAGGTGTCGCCTTCGCGGATGCCGAGGGTGCGGGCTGCCGTGTCGCCAAACTGAAAGCTCCAGCGGGGATTATTACCGAAGCACACCATATCGGGAACGTGGGTTGGCTGAGCAGGCGGTGCGGCCTGTTGTTTGCCGGTGGGAGCAGGTCCGTTCTGTCCGAAGGGACTATCTTGCGCGATGAGGGAGCAGGCTGAGCAAAACAGCACGATAGCTACAAAAGTGCGCACAAATGCGACGGGCATTCTGGCCTCCGGGAATAAATGATTGTAACGGGTCACGCGGTTTCTGGCGTGCTGAATTCTGCGAAAGATCCGCTAGGGCCTGGATGAAGGCCCCGGTTCCGGTACATCCAACTGGGTCAAGAGAAATGCCCAGTTAAACGCCACCTCGTGGATGCGGTCGTAACGGCCGCTCGATCCGGCGTGACCGCCGTGCATGTTGGTGTAGAAGACAAGCGGATTGTTGTCGGTCTTCACGGTACGCAACTTGGAAACATACTTGGCCGGCTCCCAGTACATGACCTGGCTGTCGTCGAAGGAGGTGCGCACCAGCATGGTGGGGTAGTCCTTCTTCGCCAGGTTGTCGTAGGGCGAATACGAGAGCATGTAGTCGAAGGCAGGCTCGGTATTGGGATTGCCCCACTCTTCATACTCGGGGACGGTCAAGGGTAGCGAGGCGTCGAGCATGGTGTTCATCACGTCGACGAAGGGGACCTCCGACAGGACGACACGGAACAGGTCGGGACGCAGGTTGGTGACTGCGCCCATCAGCAAGCCACCAGCACTGGCGCCCTCGATGGCAATCTTGGCGCGCGAGCCGTAGCCATGGCTAGCGAGAAATTCGGCGCTGACGATGAAGTCGGTGAAGGTGTTTTTCTTGTTCATCATCTTGCCGGCATCATGCCAGGGTTTGCCTAATTCGCCTCCGCCGCGAATGTGCGCAAGCGCGACGATAAGGCCGCGGTCGACCAGCGGCAGACGCGCCACACTGAATGTGACCGGGAGGGAATACCCGTACGAGCCGTAGCCATAGAGATAAAGAGGAGCCTGCGATTTGTTCTTCAGGTCCTTTCGGTAAAAAAGTGAAATCGGGATGCGGGTGCCATCGGAGGCGGTGGCAAACACGCGCTCGGAGACGTAGTTGTTGCGATCGAATCCACCCGGCACTTCGTTTTGCTTTAGCAGGGCAGACTGTTGCGTGGTGACGTTGTAGTCGAACACGGACGGCGGTGTCACCAACGACTGGTAGTTATAGCGGAATTTGCCGGTATTGAACTCGGCGTTAGCGCCGGAAGTGGCGAAATAGGCGGGTTCGGGGAACTCGATGTTTTTCGACGAACCGTCGCCGAATTGCACGACACGAAAGACAGGAAGGCCGGCGACGATCTCGGTCAGTACATAGAAGTCCTGGAAGATATCAAAGTTGTCCAACGGGACATCGGGCCGGGAGGCAACGAGTTCCTTCCAGTTGGCTTTACCGGGGCTTGCGACTGGAGCGGTCACCATCCGAAACGTCTGGGACGTGTCGTTGGTGCGGATATAGAACGAATCGCCGCGATGATCAGCGTAGTACTCGACGTTGTCGACTCGTGGAGCGATTACCGCCCAATCGCCACTTGGATTATCGGCGGGCAGGAACCGCACTTCGGTTGAGATGTGACTGGCTGAGGTGAGCAGCAGGTACGACTTGCTCAGGGTTCGGCCCACCTCAATGTTGAAGCGCTCGTCTGTATCTTCATAAACAATCGGGTCCGCCGCCGAGTTCCTTTTCAGAGAATGCCGATACAGGCGATAGCTGCGCTTCTGGACTTCGTCCTCGACGGTGTAGAAGAGGGTTTGGTTGTCGGTCGCCCAAGCTAATGTCGTGACGCGTTCGGCTGTATCAGGCAGATCCTGCATGGTGCGCAGGTCACGAATGTGCAGACGATACTGGCGAAATCCAACATTGTCGGTGGTGTAGGCCAGCAGGTTGCCGTCGTCGCTGATGGCGAACTGGCCGACCGCCATGAACTTCTCGCCTTCGGCCATCTTATTGAGGTCGAGGATGACCTGCTCGGGGGCGTCGAGCGAGCCCTTTTTGCGACATAACTCGAAGTACTGTTTCCCTTTTTGAGTTCGTGTGTAGTAGTAATAACCGTCTTTGAGGTAGGGAACGGTGTCGTCGGTCTCTTTAATATGGCTGACGATTTCGTCATAAAGCTTTTTCTGGCGGGCTTCAGTCGGCTTCATGACGTATTCGGCGTAAGCGTTCTCAGCCTCTAAGAGCGCTTTGACGTCGGGGTTGGGGCGTTCGCGAAGCCAGGCGTAGTCATCGACCAACGTCTTGCCGTTGACGGACTTTTCGGTGTGGATCTTCTTGGCGACGGGCGGTTGGACTTCTGAAGGCGTGGATGACGTTGGGTTTTGTGAGTTTGCTTGCATGGGAATCATTAACAGAACAGCCAAAAGTACTCGTAGCATGATGCTCCGCGAAAAACTGCGTCGCTGACCGACGAGCGCTGATTATACGTGAAGGACCTGAGCCCATTTGTGCATGGGTATATCGCATCGCATTGCGCCCGTCCGCACGCGCCCGTACCCTAAGAGCGCAACTTCGCTATGGGTCTGAATGCGCTCGATCTCGCCGTCATCGTTGCCTACCTGCTGGGCGTGACGGCATTTGGGCTGCACTTCCGCAGACATCGACGCACGCTCAAAGACTACTTCCTGGCCGATCGGCAGATTCCCTGGTGGGCCATCTCTCTTTCGATTGTTGCGGCCGAGACCAGCACCCTGACCATCATCAGCGTACCGGGCCTGGCGTACGACACCGACTTCCGATTTCTGCAACTGGTGATGGGCTACGTGGTAGGGCGAGGCGTCATCAGTCTTGTGCTGATCCCGCAATATTTTCGTGGGGAGCTGGTCACCGCATACCAGCTTATCGATCGTCGCTTTGGAGAAAAGCTGCGGGCGCTAACGGCCGGGCTGTTTCTCATCACGCGGGCAGCTGCCGAAGGAGTGCGGGTGTTCGCGGTCGCTATCGTAGTCGGTATCGCGCTCTCGAGCCTGTTGGCCGGCATGGGCGACTTCGCTCGCGACGTCGCTTCCATTCTCATCGTCAGCGTGCTCACGATGATCTACACCTTCGAGGGCGGCATGGCGGCGGTCATCTGGACTGACGTAGTGCAGTTGTTCATCTACGTCGGTGGAACGCTGGTGGGGCTGTCCACCATCCTTCATGCTGTGCCGGGCGGATGGAGCACGGTGCAATCGATTGCGGGAAGTGCTGGTAAATTTCGCGTCTTCGACTTCTCGTGGAATTTCTATTCGACCTATACGTTCTGGTCAGGCGTGATCGGCGGCGCATTTCTGACCACAGCGACTCATGGCACCGACCAACTCATTGTGCAGCGGCTGCTGGCGGCTCGTAATGAGCGGCAATCGAAGCTCGCGTTGATGTCGAGCGGGATCGCGGTGCTGGTGCAGTTCTGGCTTTTCCTGCTGGTAGGCGCGATGTTGTTCGTGTTCTACAAACTGTTTCCGCCAGTCGTTCCCTTTTCACGCGGCGACACTATCTTTCCGACGTTTATCGTGACCAAGATGCCGCACGGAATTAGCGGGCTGCTGATCTCGGCCATCCTCGCTGCTGCGATGTCGAACCTGAGCGCGGCATTGAACTCGTTGTCGTCGACGACGGTGGTGGACTTCTACCGAAGATGGCGGCCGCAGGCGAGCGAAGAACGCCAAGTTCGAGTGTCGCGCCTGGCCACGGTGGGTTGGGGAATTGTCCTTTTCCTGCTGGCGATGCTGGCCCGTCATGGTGGGAGAGTGCTGGAGGTTGGGTTATCCATCACGTCCGTCGCCTATGGATCGTTGCTGGGAGTGTTTCTGCTGGGCGTGCTGACGAAGACGGCCTCGGAGCGGGGCGCGATGGTCGGAATGCTGTTTGGCTTCCTGCTGAACCTTTATCTATGGAGGTTCACGCGGGTGCCGTTCACCTGGTATGTGGCGCTGGGGAGTATTGGGACCTTTATCGTGGGATACGGCGCTAGCATGGCCTGGCCGGAAGCAGGGCGCCGAGATGGTTCTGGTTTGGTGATGTAGTTGACGATAACACTACGAATATTTTATTGTGCTGGTCTTTGAAATCAACGGTTTAGCCGGAAATTGTTCGCAAGCGATTGATTAATATGATAGTTATACGTATCCATTAGTGCCCGTAGAGGTTAAGTGGCGTTGTTTTCGTCGTTTGTTCGCTTTACGCCGGAGCGATGCCCACCCCGCGGTTCGCATGAATCGAGTTTTCAAAGAGCCGAGCGCGCCGCGCCTGGGCGCGAAGGCGCAGCGAGAGACACGAACCCCTTCCCTCGCCGTTCGTCGATTACACAAGAAACGACGACAGGCGCGAAAGGACGTGGAGCACATGGCGATGTGATAACGAGAGCTTGGGGGGAGACTCGCTTCGATCTGTCGTCTCTGCCGGGACTTGGATTAACTTTCCACCCCCGCCCACCACTCCCCCCGCCGCGAAGCGAGAGCTCCGCTGCCTGGCACGGGCAAAACAGAAATCCGCGCTACAATACGCAAACGCAAAACGCCGTGCGCTGGGGAGAGGGCCAATGGCGGACAGTGTGGCACGTAACGCTGTATTGGCGAAGGACTCCGCGCCCATCGCGGAAATCGATGTCCTGTGGCTAACCGCGGGTCTGGGTTGCGACGGCGACACCATAGCGATGACCGGCGCGACGCAGCCTAGCATCGAAGATGTGGTGACTGGGGCCCTACCGTGGATCCCCAAAGTTAATTTTCACAATCCGTTTTTGGCGTACGAGAATGGGGATGAGTTTGTGAAGCCCTTCCGGCAGGCGGCTGAGGGGAAATCGGAGCGGCCGTTCATCCTGATCGTCGAGGGATCGATCCCAAACGAGAACAATAAGAGTGAAGGATATTGGGCGTCGTTTGGAACCGATCCCGTTACGAATCAGCCCATCACTACTTGCAATTGGATCGACCGGCTTGCTCCCCATGCATGGGCGATCATCGCGACAGGCACGTGCGCAACCTATGGCGGCATTCATGCGATGGAAGGCAATCCGACGGGATGTATGGGATTGCCGGACTACCTGGGTTGGCAGTGGAAATCGAAGGCGCAGATTCCGATCGTGTGCGTGCCCGGATGTCCGGTGCAACCGGACAACATGATGGAGACGCTGCTGTATCTGCTTTATATGGCAGTCGGGCGGGCTCCCATGATTCCGCTGGATGAGGCGCTGCGTCCCACGTGGTTGTTTGGCAGCACGGTGCACGAAGGATGCGATCGCGGCGGCTACTACGAGCAGGCCGAGTTTGGCGAAGAGTATGGATCGCCGCTATGCATCGTGAAGCTCGGATGCTGGGGCCCGGTGGTGCAATGCAATGTGGGCAAGCGGGGATGGATGGGGGGAATCGGCGGGTGTCCAAATGTGGGGGGAATTTGTATTGGATGTACGATGCCGGGATTTCCGGACAAGTTCATGCCGTTCATGAATCAGCCGCCGGGATCGTTGCTGTCGTCGCACGCGGTGCAGACCTATGGCCGCGCGATACATGCGCTTCGTCGTTTTACGCAGGCATCGCTTAACAAAGAGCCGAGTTGGAGAAGCCGACCGAAGACAGCACCGAATTCTTGACCTTGACGCTGGAGACCGCTGTTGAAGAGGACGTTGTTGCCAATGCGTAATACCACAGCGAAGGACGCTGACAACTCGATCTCGGAGGCGAATGCGCTCAGTGTGGAAGAAGCGGAGGCGATCCTGTCAGGGCTCGCCAGCACATATTCCAACATCAAGATCGAAGCTTCGGGTACATGGCATCACTTTGTTGAGCGGTCCGATCAAAGTGGGACGTCGCAAGGGCAGCTTCCCAATCTGGAAGCCAAGTACCAGGCCCTGCTCGAGCAGCTTCCGGCGGTGGTGTTCATGGCGTACCTAGACCGCGGAATCGGCGAAGCGTATGTGAGCCCGCAGATCGAGGCGACGCTTGGTTTCACGCAGGCGGAATGGTTGGAAGACCCGGTGATGTGGTATCAGCACATTCATCCTGACGATAAGGCGCGCTGGAGCCTGGAAGCGTCGGAAATGTTTCTCACGGGCAAGCCACTGCGCTCGGCTTATCGCGTGATGGCCCGCGACGGACATGCTGTCTGGTTCCATTGCGAAGCCAAGATGATCCTGCACCAGGACGGGCATCCGTGGTTCATCCAGGGAGTGGCGTTCGATATCACCGACCTGAAACGAACAGAAGAAGAGCTGCAAGGCGAACGCAACGTGGTGTCGGCAATTCTGGATACGGTGGGAGCGTTGGTGGTCGTGCTGGATCGAGAGGGCCGGGTGGTTCGCTTCAATCGCGCCTGCGAGCAGTTGACCGGACAATCGTTTGAACAAGTGCGCGGCCAGTGTCTGTGGGACCTATTCGTCGTTCCAGAAGAGAGAGAGCACTTCAAGGCATCGTTCAAGGAGTTTTGCATTAACCCCACGGGAACTGAATATGAAAGCTCGTGGGTGGCTCGGGATGGAGGCCACAGAACGATAGCCTGGTCAGCAGCGCTACTTCCTGCCGCCGAACAAGCGCCGGCGTACATCATTGCGTCGGGGATTGACGTTACCGATCAGAAGCGGGCACAGGCGAAGTTTCGCGGATTGCTGGAAGCGGCACCGGACGCTGTGGTGGTCGTCAACCAGAAGGGGAAGATTGTTCTGGTGAACGCGCAGGTGGAGAAGCTATTTGGCTACGAGCGACAGGAACTGCTGGGAGAGGAAATCGAGAAGCTAGTACCGCAGCGGTTGCGTGGCAACCATCCGGCGCACCGGCGAAACTTTTTCGCAGAGCCGAGAGTGCGGCCCATGGGCGCCGGCCTCGAACTGTACGCACTGCATAAAGACGGGCATGAGTTTCCGGTGGAGATCAGCCTGAGTCCACTGGAAACGGAAGAGGGAGTTCTGGTTTCGAGCGCTATCCGCGATATCAGCGAGCGCAAGCGCCTGGAAAAAACGGTCCTCGATATCAGCGAACGTGAGCAACGCAGAATTGGTCAGGACTTACACGATGGACTGGGGCAACTGTTGACCGGCGTTGCCTTCATGGCCAAAGTTCAGGAGCAGAAACTAGCGGAGAGGCAAGTACCCGAGGCTGCGGATGCCGCCAAGATTGTCCAGTTCGTAAACGAAGCGATTTTACGAACGCGAGAACTGGCACGCGGGCTGTTGCCGGTAGTGTCGGATGCTCATGGGCTCATGTCGGCGCTGCAGCTTTATGCCAGCGAGATCGAAGACCTGTTCGGGATCGCATGCCACTTTCAATGTGAAGAACAGGTGTTGATTCACGATGCTCCCATGGCGACTCATCTGTATCACATTGCGCAAGAAGCAGTGAACAATGCGATCAAGCACGGCCATCCCAAGACGATTCTGATTCGGCTGTACGCCGGGGAACGCGAGGGGACGCTGATCATCAAGGATGATGGGACCGGCATCGTGCGGCCACTGGGACCGCACGCGGGTGTGGGGATGCACATCATGAATTATCGCGCCGGGATGGTCGGTGGAACGTTGGAAATCCGCCGCGAACAGCCGCGCGGCACGATCGTAACCTGCCGTTTTCCGATCAGCGAAAGCGCCAACAACTCGGGGGCCAAGCCATGAATCAGCTAAGTGCGGCAGTGAAGAAAAGTAAGGTTCTGGTAGTTGACGATCACCCCATCGTGCGGCAGGGATTGGCACTGCTGATCAACCGCGAGTCCGATTTGATGGTGTGCGGTGAAGCGGAAGATGCGCGGACGGCGATGCAATCCATCACTACGGCCAAGCCCGACATCCTGGTGGTGGACATTTCCTTGAATGGGCCGGACGGACTGGACCTGCTGAAGGACGTTCGCATGAGGTACCCGGAACTGCCGGTGCTCATCTTGTCGATGCACGATGAGTCGATTTATGCCGAGCGCGCGCTGCGTGCAGGGGCGCAGGGCTACATCATGAAACAGGAGGCAACCGAAAAAGTGCTGGTTGCCTTGAGGCGGATTCTCAGCAATGAAATCTACGTCAGCGAGCGGATTGCTAATCGGATGCTGCAACGCTATATCGGCAGTCCTGGCGAGGGGCGTCCATCCTCCGTCGCGGACCTCACTGACCGGGAACTGGAAGTCTTCCGCTTGATCGGCGAGGGCCATTCGACGAGACAGATTGCGGAACAACTCCACATCAGCGTGAAGACCGTGGAGTCTTACCAGGCGCACATCAAGGAGAAGCTCTCTTTGCGCAGTGCGCGGGAATTAGTGCAGCACGCCATCCAGTGGAGCCTCGACGAAAAACCCTGACTGCGGTTAGCGCCCGAGGTTTGCATTCCCCGCAAGACAATTCCCCGCGGCGGAAGGCCTTATCGGGGAATTCCCTAGTGCCCCGTACGACTTCATACGACCCAAAAACGAGGCTGCTCCCGCTTGTCTCCAGGTGGGTCCGTTGTCGATGCTAGTTTGCGGCGATGTGTGACAAGGATGCGAGTCGCGCATAGCCATGCTGACTGGGAGTTATTTGGCAGGTCCGCAATCAAGAAGCCTCAAGTAGTACGACGACGGAATGAGGCAAGCAACGAAACGGGCTCATTAGGCATCCGACATCTCGATAAGGAGACCCAATTATGGCGGCGGAATCAGTTCCGTACGGTCGAGCTACGCAGAAAGCGCCGGCTGTATCGGAGATCCACATCCTTTGGATCACGGCAGGACTCGGCTGTGATGGAGACTCAGTTT
This sequence comes from uncultured Acidobacteriaceae bacterium, assembly GCA_963749635.1. GTDB lineage: Bacteria > Acidobacteriota > Terriglobia > Terriglobales > Acidobacteriaceae > DASRAA01. Next base: position 136,214 of record CAVVNW010000020.1, on the reverse strand, counting down.
CAATTACCGCGGCAACTCAACCCAGCGTTGAAGACGTGTTGTTGGGAGCCATCCCGGGACTCCCCAAGGTACATCTACACAATCCGGTGCTCGCGTACGAAGTAGGCGATGATTTCCTGCGGTTCTTTTACCAGGCAGAAGAGGGCAAGCTTGATCCGTTTGTGCTGGTAGTGGAAGGCTCAATTCCCAACGAGAAGATTCACGGCGACGGCTATTGGGCGGCGTTGGGAACCAATCCCGATACAGGTCAGCCGATCACGACCAACGAATGGATCGACCGGCTGGCTCCGAAAGCGTTGGCGGTGGTGGCATGCGGCACGTGCGCGACCTACGGCGGGATTCATGCCATGGAAGGGAATCCGACCGGTTGCATGGGGCTTGCGGATTACCTGGGATGGAAGTGGACGTCGAAGGCCGGGCTACCGATCGTGAATGTCCCCGGCTGTCCGGTTCAGCCCGACAATTTCATGGAGACGCTGCTGTATCTGCTGTACCAAGTTGCCGGACACGCGCCCATGATTCCGTTGGACGACGAACTGCGTCCGACTTGGCTGTTCGGGAGAACCGTGCATGAAGGCTGCGATCGGGCGGGCTACTACGAGCAGGGCGACTTCGCCGATCATTACGGTTCTCCGAAGTGCATCGTGAAGCTGGGTTGCTGGGGACCGGTGGTCAACTGCAACGTTCCCAAGCGAGGCTGGATGGCCGGCATCGGGGGCTGCCCGAACGTTGGTGGAATCTGCATCGGCTGCACCATGCCGGGGTTCCCTGACAAATTCATGCCGTTCATGGACGAGCCGCCGGGAGCAAGAGTCTCCAGTGGGCTGGTTAATGCGTACGGCAAAACGGTACGAACCCTGCGCAGTTTGACCCAGGCGACCGTTAACAAGGAACCGAAGTGGCGGCATGCGCGCGCTGAACTCACCACTGGCTACCATCCGAGATCGTACTGAGAGGAGCAATCGTAATGAGCACCGTCACTGCACCGACCAAGGAAACGGCCGTAAAAGGTAAGAACCTGGTCGAGATGAATTGGGACCCGATCACGCGAATTGTGGGCAGTCTGGGAATCTTCACTAAGATCGACTTTGCCAACCGGCAGGTGGCGGAGTGCCACAGCACCTCGTCGATCTTCCGCGGGTACAGCATCTTCATGAAGGGCAAAGACCCGCGCGACGCTCACTTCATTACCAGCCGCATCTGCGGCATCTGCGGAGACAACCATGCGACCTGCGCCACGTATGCGCAGAACATGGCGTTTGGAATCCGTCCGCCGGCGATGGCAGAGTGGATCGTGAACCTCGGCGAAGCCGCCGAGTACATGTTCGACCACAACATCTTCCAGGACAACCTGGTGGGCGTGGATTTCTGCGAGCAGATGGTCAAGGAAACGAACCCCGGCGTCCTGGCGAAAGCCGAGAAAACGCCGGCGCCCCACTCAAACCTACATGGGTATCGCACGATAGCCGACATCATGCGGGCCCTCAACCCCTTCACCGGCGCCTTTTATCGGGAGGCGCTGCAGATGAGCCGCATGACCCGCGAGATGTTTTGCCTGATGGAAGGACGCCACGTGCATCCGTCCACTTTATATCCGGGCGGCGTCGGGACCGTGCCGACCATCCAACTCTTTACCGATTACCTGGTTCGCCTCATGAAGTATGTCGAGTTCATGAAAAAGGTCGTGCCGTTGCATGACGACCTGTTCGATTTTTTCTACGAGGCGCTGCCGGGTTATGAGGAAGTCGGCAGACGGCGTGTTCTTTTGGGCTGCTGGGGTTCGTTTAACAATCCGGATGAATGCGACTACACGTACAAGAACATGACCAACTGGGGCCGTGCTATGTACGTGACGCCGGGCGTGGTGGTCGATGGAAAGCTGGTGACGACCGACCTGGTCGACATCAACCTGAACATCCGTATCCTGCTGGGCAGTTCGTATTACGACGACTGGGAGCACTCCGAAACGTTCGTGAAGACGGACCCGCTGGGGAATGCCGTTGATAAGCGGCATCCGTGGAACCAGACGACGATTCCGCGGCCGCAGAAGCGGGACTTCGGCAGCAAGTACACGTGGGTGATGTCGCCGCGATGGTTCGACAAACGCACCGGCGACCATCTGGCCCTCGATACCGGCGGCGGACCCATCGCTCGTCTATGGGCGACTGCGCTGGCTGGGCTGGTGGACATCGGATACATCAAGTCGACCGGGCACAGCGTCAAGATGTATCTGCCGAAGACCACCTCGCTTCCTGAAGTCGAGTTCGAGTGGAAGATCCCGAAGTGGAGCAACGCGATCGAGCGTGACCGCGCCAGAACCTACTTCCAGGTGTATGCGGCTTGTGCCGCGCTGCACTTCATGGAACAGGCAATGGAGGAACTGCACGCGGGCCGGACGAAGACGTGGACGGACTTCAAGGTGCCGGAAGAGGCCATTGGGTGCGGCTTCCATGAGGCGGTGCGCGGTGTGCTCTCACACCACGTGGTAATTCGGAAGGGGAAGATTGCGAATTATCATCCCTATCCTCCGACGCCATGGAACGCCAATCCTCGTGATGTCTATGGCACGCCGGGGCCGTATGAGGACGCGGTGCAGAACACACCGATCTTCGAAGAAAACGGTCCGGACAAATTCAAGGGCATCGACATCATGCGTGCAGTGCGGAGTTTTGACCCCTGCCTGCCGTGTGGTGTCCACATGTACCTGGGTGACGGAAAGGTGCTGGAGACCAAACATTCACCAATGTTTGGATTGCAGCCCTGACTCTGCTTGTTTTGTTGTGGAGAAGGGGCGGGGGTGGTCGCCTAGCGTGTTTGGGGGAATTCGCTAGACGGGTTTACTCCCGCCCCGTTCTTGGTTAAGGAGGATCGTGGCCGACGCAAAGGACTTCCAGCAGCAAGTGCAACGAATCGGTGAGCGAGTACAGGAGTTGGAGACCATTGCTGATCCTGCAGTTCGGTCTTCCGCTAAAGAACTCGTGCATCTCTTGATGGAAATGCATGGGTCGGCACTGGAACGGATGCTAGAGATCATCTTCCAGTCGAGCGATGGCGGCACGCGAGTCATTGACGAACTGGGGCAGGACCCATTGGTGAGTAGCTTGCTTGTGCTCTATGGGCTTCATCCAGAGGAACTGCAAACTCGGGTGGAGCGAAAACTGGCGGAAGTCCGCTCGCGTCTCTACAAGATGGGCGCCGAAGCGACGCTGGTTGCGGTAAACGGAAGTGATATTCGGGTGCGCGTGAGCATCGAAGGACATGTGTGCGGCTCGACGACGCAAAACGTAAAGGCAGCGGTGGAGGAGGCGATCTACGAGGCCGCGCCCGATCTCACGTCGCTGGTGGTGGAAGGGCTCGAGGAGCCGGCACCGTCAGGTTTCGTGGCAATGGATGCTTTGCTTGGGGCGTCGTCTGCGGCGTCTCGTCCGGCAGCAACCCTGGGCCACGACGGCATGGATTAGGCCTTGGCATGTGATTGAGTTTGATAGGGGTCACGGTGGATTCGGAACCGGTCATCGAAAAAGCACGGGCGTTCGATACACTTCGGCAGCTGGCTCGCCGACAACCGCGAGCTGCGGAGCACTGCGAATTGTGCAGCGTCGCGGTGCGGTTTGAACATGCGCATCTAATCGAATTGCCACAGCGGCGAGTGCTTTGCGCTTGCACCGCCTGTGCCCTGCTGTTCGGCGGCCGCAGCGATGCGAAATTCAAGCTGGTACCGCGCGACGTTCGCCGGCTGGTCGATTTTCAGATGACTGATGCGGAGTGGGATGGCTTGCTGATTCCGATCAACCTGGCTTTTTTTGTCCTTAGTGCCGCCGATTCCCGGGTGAGCGCGCTCTACCCCAGCCCGGCGGGAGCGACGGAGTCGCTGCTTCCGCTGGAAACCTGGAACAACATCGTGCAGGCCAATCCCGTGCTGGGAAAGTTGCGGCCTGAAGTCGAAGCTCTGTTGGTGAACAGAGTCGGCCACGCCCGCGGAGCTTCGCGAGCAGAGTATTATGTCGCTCCAATCGATGAGTGCTTTCGGTTGGTAGGCCTGATCCGAGTCCATTGGCGCGGGCTTTCGGGTGGAGAAGAAGTTTGGCGAGAGATTGGCAACTTTTTTTCTGAACTCCGAACCAAATCCGAAGAAGTGGCCGAGGCGAACCATGCCTGATCTCGACTTCAAGATCGAAGGCGCAGAGGTGGCCGGCTTCTCGGCCACGCCGACTATCGCATTCAAGTTGCGGGTTACGAATGGGAATCCAAGCGAGGCCATTCACAGCGTTGCCCTGCGTTGCCAGATTCAGATCGAAGTCACACGGCGTCGATATGCCGCGGAAGAGCAAGTAAAGCTGCGCGACCTGTTTGGCGAACCGGAGCGATGGAGCCAAACATTGCGCAACGTGCTTTGGACGCATGCCAGCGTGAACGTACCCCCGTTCGAAGGATCTACAGCGATTGATATTCCGGTTCCGTGCACGTTCGATTTCAACGTGGCGGCTACAAAATATTTTCATGGCCTGGGCGACGGAGACATACCCCTGTGCCTGATGTTCAGCGGCACGGTGTTCTATTCGCACGAAGGCGGCAGCATGCAGGTCGCGCCAATCTCGTGGGAGAAAGAGGCGCGCTTCCGTCTACCGGTGAAGGTGTGGCGCGACATGATGGATTCTTATTACCCAGGAAGCGCGTGGCTATGCCTGCGACGAGACGTGTTCGAACGGCTTTACGACTACAAAGTGCGGCACGGCATCCCCACCTGGGAGGAAGCGCTGGAGAACATGCTGGCTGCGGAAGAAACGGTGCGCTCATGAATCTCGAGCGCGTCGATCAGATCGCGAGAGCTGTGCTGTACGAGGGGTACATGCTGTATCCCTATCGGCCGTCGTCGGTGAAAAACCAGCAGCGCTGGAATTTCGGGGTGCTGTATCCCCGGGCTTACAGCGAAGCGCAAGGCGGAACGGACGCCTGCAGCATGCGGACGGAGTGCCTGATATCGGGAACGGTTCGCACCGTGTTGGACGTGAGATTGCGTTTTCTGCAATTGCAGTTACGCTCGACGCAGCGCCCCGATGAGGCGACTGAAAATGGCTGGCAGGAAGCCGTCGAGAGGGATGTCAGCGTGCCAGGGTTTTCGCTGGAAACGGCGTTATTCGGGCCGGTGACGCACGTGTTCCAGTTGCCCGCGCAGACGTTATCTGAAAACGATTCCAGCGCAGCCGGACTTACTTCGGGCTCGATCGTGCGCCGGCAGTCGGAGGTTTGCGGCGAACTGGTGATCACCTGCCAGCGAATCCGCGAGGACTTGCTGAAGGTCAGAGTCGACGTCAGCAATACCACAATGTCAGGAACTCCCGACGCCCGCCGGGATGACGCGTTGCTGCATTCGCTGGTTTCAGCCCATATCGTGCTGAGCGTCACGAACGGTGAGTTGATTTCGCTGCTGGAGCCGCCTGCAGAACTGCAGGAGCTTACCGCGCAGTGCCAGAACATCGGCGCGTGGCCGGTGCTGGTCGGAGAGCCGGGGCAACGCGACACGCTGTTGGCTTCGCCCATCATTTTGTACGACTATCCGCAGATTGCTCCGGAAAGCGCAGGCGACCTGTTTGATGGGACTGAGATCGATGAGATTCTCTCGCTGCGCATAATGACGCTAACCGACGACGAGAAGCAGGAGATCCGTCAGTCGGACGAGCGCGCCCGCCAGATTCTAGAACGCACGGAGACGATGCCTGCCGAACAGTTCATGAAACTGCATGGCGCAGTGCGCGGATTGCGGCCGGTTAAGGAGAGCACTCCATGAACGAGTGGGAATGGCAGTTGCTTGAGGACAAGACTACGGTCGATTGCGTCACGATTGGCGGCGTGGAGGTCAAGGTCGGAGATCGGGTGCGGCTGCGCCCGCGCGCGGGCGGCGACGTGCTTGATATTGCCTTAGCCGGACAGATCGCTCACGTTGAGAGCATCGAGCAGGATTACGAAAGTAAGACACATGTTTGTGTCGTGCTGGAGGACGATCCGGGACGCGATCTGGGACTGCTGCGGCAGCCGGGCCATCGTTTCTTTTTCGACGAGGCAGAGATTGAGCCGTTGGCACCCGAAGAGGCGCAGCATGTGGCGACCGTGGAACGGGCGCGCATCCTTGTTGCCGGCATCGGGAACATTTTCCTTGGGGACGATGGATTCGGCGTCGAAGTGGTGAGACGTCTGGCGACACGCGGGCTTCCCACCAGCGTGCGTGTCGCTGATTTCGGGATCCGAGGCTTTGATCTGACGTATGCCCTGCAAGATGGATACGAGACGATCATCCTGGTGGATGCCTATCCGCACGGGCAGACGCCGGGCACGGTCTCCTTGGTTGAGCCTGACCTGAGTAAGCTCGGCGAACAGGAACAAGGAATGGTTGAGACTCACGGCATGAATCCGCTGAACGTGCTTCGTATGGCCGTCGCTATGAGCGGGACACTGAAGAATAAAGTCCTGCTTGTGGGTTGCGAGCCAGCGACGTTTGGCGGCGAAGAAGGAGAGATGGGATTGAGCGAATCCGTGGAAGCGGCGGTAGAAGACGCGGTGAAGATGGTGACCGCCGCGGTGGAAAAGACTTTGCAAGAGCCGAGGCAACCGAATTAAGAGGTCAACTTGACCGAATCAACTGACAAGGAGAATGTCGTGGCCGAGAGCAATAATCACAACGATCTTGCGGCTGACAAGGACACACTGTTCATGCTCAGTGGCGTGGCGTTCATCGTATTTGGCGCGGGACTGATCCTTTCCAATCCGCTGGTGCGGAAATACCTGGGACAGGTTGGTATCGGCAACCTGGCACAAAACGCGTTGCCGGATTTGGAACGGTACCTTAAGTTGCGGTCGATGTAAGTCCACTTCCGATAGGTGATTCGACCTCTCGCGGGCGCGACGTCGATGTGACGCGGGCAAGCAGCGAGCGAGACATCTATTACAGTGGGCGAACACCGGGAATTTGCGAGGAGGATCGCGAGTGCATTCAGCAGCCGATGCGGCGCAACCGACACCCAACAACGCCGCAGTCCGCTATGCGGTTGACGCCGGGCGGAGCACGTTCACCCTGCAGGCATTTTCTACAGGTTTGCTTTCTGCCTTTGGGCACAGCCCGAAAATCGCTGCCCGCGACATGCACGGCGAGGCGCAGTTTGTTGCTACAGGTACGACGCTGGAAGATGCGCAGTTACATATGAGTATCGGGGCGAGTTCGCTGCAAGTGATTGATGACATCAGCGACAAGGACCGGCGCGAGATCCAGAGGCAGATGTACGACGAAGTGCTCGAAGTCGATCGCTTCCCGGAAATCGTGTATGACTGCTCGCGAGTTACGGTTAGCGGCAGCGGCGACCGCTACTGGGCAGCCTTGAATGGTGAGCTCACGCTGCACGGCGAAACCCATCCATTGCAGATCTCAGCCAGGGTGGTGATCACGGGAGACAAGCTGCGAGCGTCGGGCGAGTTCGGGGTGAAGCAGAGTGAATATGGGATTGCCCCGGTTTCGGTCGCGGGCGGAGCAATCAAACTCAAGGATGAGATCAAGTGCACGTTCGACATCGTGGCCCAAAAGCAGGGATAGACGCGATGGATTACGACGATGACAACGCAGTGCCGCCTGGAGGATGCACCATGTGCCTGGCCATACCCGGAAAGATCATCGAGATTTCGCCTGATAACCCCGATTCAGCGCTGGTTGATGTGGTCACGGTGCGGCGACGCGTGGACCTGGGATTGTTGCAGGACGACCGTCCAGTGCCAGGAGATTGGGTCCTGATCCACGTTGGGTTTGCCATGAGCAAAATCAGCGAAGAGGACGCCAACGACCAGATGCAGACGCTCCGCATGCTGGGTGAGGCGGAAGCGGCGATGCAGGAAGTCGAAGGATATGGGTTGGGCGAAGCAGAGCGATGGAGAGCCAAGCGAGAAGGCATCATGAGATTTGTCGACGAATTTCGCGAACCGGAATTGATCACCCGGACGGTAGATGAAATACGGAGGCTGGCCGATCCCGACCGGCACTACCGCTTCATGGAGGTTTGCGGGGGACATACCCATGCCATCTATCGCTTCGGGCTGAAGGATTTGCTCCCGGAGAACATCGAACTGATTCATGGGCCGGGCTGTCCGGTGTGCGTGCTTCCCATGGGCAGGATTGACGATGGCCTGGCGCTCGCTCAGGATCCGGACGTCATTTTCGCGGCGTTCGGCGACATGATGCGCGTGCCGGGTACGAATGGCAGCCCGCTGGAACATAAAGCCCGGGGTATGGACGTCCGCATCGTGTATTCGCCGTCGGATGCGCTGAAGCTGGCGCGAGCGAATCCGGGAAAGCACGTGATGTTCTTCGCCATCGGTTTCGAAACCACTGCGCCTTCGACAGCGCTGACACTGATGCGCGCCAAGGCCGAGGGTATTCGTAACTTTTCGGTCTTCTGCAACCATGTGACGATTATCCCGGCAATCCGGGCAATTCTGGATTCCCCGGATATGCGCCTGGACGCCTTCATTGGTCCGGGCCACGTATCGACCGTCATCGGCTGCCGCCCGTACGAGTGGATCGTGAAGGACGAACACAAGCCGATCGTCATTTCAGGATTTGAGCCACTCGATATGCTGCAGTCGATCGTGATGCTGCTGCGCCAGTTGCAATCTGGCGAAGCCAAGGTCGAGAACCAGTACAAGCGGGTGGTTCCGTGGGAAGGAAACCGCGCGGCGCTGCGGGCGATGGCCGAGGTCTTCCAACTGCGTCCTTACTTTGAATGGCGAGGCTTGGGATTCATTTCGCAGTCCGCCCTTCGTATTCGCGACGCGTATGGGGAGTGGGACTCAGAACAGCGCTTCGAGGTGCCGGGCGTGCGAGTCACCGATCCTAAGGCCGCGCAGTGCGGTGAAGTGCTCAAAGGGGTATTAAAGCCCCATCAGTGCAAATTATTCGGTCGCGAGTGCACGCCGGAGCATCCTATCGGAGCGTTAATGGTGTCATCGGAAGGATCATGCGCAGCCTACTACAACTACGAACACCGCAAAGCGACAACGGCGATCGCCCAGATTCAGATGGCGTAAAGAGTGTAGCCGTCTCCGAGGCTAGTCCCGCACGCGTTCGCTTTCGTGAGCCGCAGATCGAGATGGCCCATGGAGCCGGTGGCAAGGCGAGTCGCAGGCTGGTGGAAGGGCTGTTTGCGCCGCTGCTGTATAGCTCGACTTCAGAGCCCCTCGCCGACGCTGCTCAGCTTTCCATCGGCGGGGCGCGGATTGCCATCACGACCGATAGCTTCGTGGTGAAGCCGCTCAGCTTTCCGGGTGGATCGATCGGCGAACTCGCAGTGAATGGAACGGTGAACGACCTCGCGGTGTCGGGAGCGCGGGCAGAGGCGCTGGTCGTGACATACGTCTTGGAGGCTGGGCTGCCCACGGAGATGCTCGAAGCGGAAGTGCGCGCGATGGCCAACGCTGCGCGCAAGGCCGGGGTGAAGATCGTAGGCGGAGATACTAAAGTCGTCGAACACGGCAAGGCCGACGGCATGTACATCACGACCGCCGGAATCGGCAGCCTTATTCACGGTGTGAAGACCGATCCACGGTCCGTGCGAGTCGGTGACAAGGTCCTGCTCTCGGGCCCGATCGGCGATCACGGGATCACTATCCTGCTGTCCCGTGGAGAACTCGATATTGAAGCTGATCTGCGTTCGGATACCCGGTCGGTTTTGCCGCTGGTCGAGGCGATAGCAAACGTGGCGGGACCGGGCATCCGATGGATGCGCGATCCGACTCGTGGCGGCGTAGCGACGTCGTTGAATGAACTGGCTCGCGACTGCGGCTTGGGGATCGTACTCAACGAAGACGACGTTCTGGTTCGCGACGCTGTGCGCGGGGCGTGTGAATTGCTGGGGCTCGATCCCCTGCATATCGCGAACGAAGGCCAGTTCCTCGCGATTGTGGCGCCCGACTATGCCGACGCCGCAATCAATGCAATGAACCTGGTGCCCGGCGGCGAAGATGCTCGGGTGATCGGCTCGGTATGCGAACAGCCGGCAGGCGCGGTATTGGTGACAACCGCGTATGGGGGCAGCCGCATCGTAGATATGCTGGTGGGAGATCCACTCCCCCGCATTTGTTAGAGACGATGGACTATGGCAGCACGATGCCAACTCGCCACTGAAATTGAAGGGCGGCTGACGGCCAGAAATCATATTTATGAGCACTTCTTCTCGCAAGAGGCGCTGCGTCTGGCTGAGGCTTGTCGCGCGATGTCAGAGCGCTTTCTGCGCGGGGGACGGCTGCTGGCCTTTGGGCGGGGTCCTTACGCCACGGACGCGCAGCACGTCTCTGTCGAGTTCGTTCACCCAGTTATCGTAGGCAAGCGAGCGCTCCCGGCGCTCGATCTATCCATTCTCTTTCGGCCCTGGGTGGAAGCGATTGTCCGTCCGGAAGATATCGTGATGGGCTTTGGGCCGCCGGAAGGCGATCCGGCTGTCTGGGCAGCGTTGCAGGACGCGAATGCCAAAGATGCCATGACATTTGCTCTTCCCGGAACGGAAGGCTCCTACGCCTTGGAGCCGCCGACCGAAGACGTCTTCATGCACCAGGAAATGATTGAGATGCTCTATCACACATTGTGGGAGACGGTGCATGTCTTCTTCGAACACCGCGAACTCGGCTACGACGTGGGACAGTCAGAGTTTCTCTACCCATTCCTGGGGCGCGAGAAGCAAGACACAGATGCATTGGTCGACGAGGTTGCCGAGTCCATTCAGATGAAGGTGCGCGATGACTCCAAGTTGCGCGAGCAGGTGGCACAGCAGCAGTCGGAGCAGATCAGCAACACCGCTGAGGCAATCCACGAGCGCTTGCAACGAGGTGGCAAGCTGATCCTGTTTGGCAATGGCGGATCGGCAACCGATGCCAATGACTGGGCCATCGATTGTGTTCTTCCGCCACACGGATATCGGCCAATTCCGGCGGTGTCATTGTCGCTAGAGCCTGCCAACATCACTGCCGTTGCCAACGATGTAGGCACTGAGGTCATCTTTCTGCGCCAATTGATCGCTCAGGCTCAACCAGACGATATTGTGGTGGGTATTTCCACCAGCGGCGGATCGCGTAACATCATCATGGCGCTCGAGGAGGCCCGCAAACGCAACATGCTGACGGTCGCGTTGCTCGGATATGACGGGGGTGAGATTCAGAGACGCGGCTTGGCTGATTTCCCCATCGTGGTGCACTGCGACTATATTCCGCGTATCCAGGAAGTGCAGGCTTCGATTTACCATATCGTCCGCGAACTGCTGGAGGTCTTAGGCCGTGGCCAAGCTTGAACTGTTCGGCGCAGCACGCTGTCCATACACTCAAGAAATGCGCGATTGGCTGCAATGGCTTGGTCATGACTTCGTCGAATACGACGTGGATGCCGATGCCGCCGCTCGCCGCCGCTTGCAGACGCTCTCCGGCGGGCAGCGAAGCGTGCCCGTGCTGGTGGAAGACGATAAGGTCGTAACCGTCGGCTGGCAAGGGCGCACCTGCATGGTGGAAGCAGAATAGTGATGGCCAGTGCCTGCTCCATTCGCGTGCGCGGAGTGGTGCAGGGCGTGGGCTTCCGTCCCTTTGTCTACCGATTGGCCCAGGCAAACACCCTCGCAGGTTGGGTGTTGAACGGCGAAGAAGGAGTGGAAATTCACCTGGAAGGTGCCGAGCCAAGCCTGGATGCCTTTGTGCGCGATCTCAAGCTGCAGGCCCCGCCCGCCGCCAACATTGCCGAAGTTTTGATCACTTCCGTCAGTCCCTTGGGATTGCGGGAATTCACTATCCGCAGCAGCGAACGCCGCGAGCATCCTACGGTCCGCATCTCACCCGACCTCTCCGTCTGTGACGCCTGTCTGGAAGAGCTTTTCGATCGCAACGATCCGCGGTACGGCTATCCCTACATCAACTGCACAAACTGTGGACCGCGCTACACCGTGGTGCTCGGCCTGCCTTATGACCGCTGTAATACGACGATGCAAAGCTGGCCGTTGGATGCCTATTGCGCCTCGGAGTATCACGACCCCGGCAATCGACGGTTCCATGCCCAGCCGGTGGCATGCCCGAGCTGCGGTCCAAACTATTTCTTGCAAATTAGCGGGGAGAGAGTCGCGACGCGGGAAGCGGCGCTCCAACAGGCCGTAATGCTCTTAAGCGACGGAGAAATTCTCGCGATAAAAGGACTGGGCGGATATCACCTCGCCTGTGATGCTCGCAATCTACAAGCAGTGACCGCATTGCGAGAGCGAAAATTCCGCAAAGAGAAACCGTTTGCCGTGATGGTGCGTGACTTGTACGCAGCGGACCGACTAGTAGAACTGTCAGCAGATGCCGAAAGACTCCTCTGTTCCGTCGCGCGACCCATCGTGTTGGCGCCGGCCAAGGAACAGCTCGAAGGAGTTGCGCCGGATAATGCGGAACTCGGCATCATGCTGCCCTACACGCCGCTTCACCACCTGCTTTTCGCGGCGGGAGCCCCTGACGTGCTGGTGATGACCAGCGCGAATCGCTCCAGCGAACCGATTGCGTATGAAGACGATGAGGCACTGGAACAACTCTCGGAAATCGCTGACGCGTTCTTGATCGGCGAGCGTCCGATCGCGCGCCGGGTGGACGATTCGGTTGTTCGAGCCGGTGCCTTCGGTCCTATCATTCTTCGTCGCTCGCGTGGCTATGCTCCCGGAGCGGTGGTAAAGCTGCCGACTGAGCGCCCAATCCTGGCCGTAGGTCCCGACCTCAAGAACACGGTCACGCTCGTGGTCGAGGGCCAGGCGTTTGTCAGCCAACACATCGGTGACCTTACTCATTACGAAGCCTATCGCGCCTTTCGCGAAACCATCGACGATCTCGTGTCGATGTACGAGGTTCGATGGGACGACATTCTCGTAGTTCACGACTCTCACCCCCAGTACGCGTCCACGGCGCACGCGCTGCAACTCCCCGCCGGACAAAAACTAGCCGTTCAGCACCACCGCGCGCACATTGCCTCTGTTCTCGCGGAGCGAGGTGAGTGGAAGAAGCAAGTCGCAGGTATAAGCTTCGACGGCACGGGTTTTGGAGATGACGGCAGCATCTGGGGAGGAGAGATCTTTGTCGGCTCGGTTAAAGAAGGTTTTGAACGCGTTGCTCATCTACGCCCGGCGTCGCTGCCAGGCGGCGATGCCGCAGCCCAGAATCCCGTGCAGGCCGCAGCGGGATTTCTGGCGCAACTGGATGACCTGCCGGACTTAACTTTGCCTCCTTTTAGCTTCCCTGATCGATATCGCGCTTCTCTCGAGCTGGTCCGCAAGAATGTTCGAAGCTTTACGACGACCTCTGTCGGGCGGCTCTTCGACGCGGCGGCGGCTCTGATTGGGTTCACCCGACCGATCAGCTTTGAAGGTCAAGCTGCGATCTGGCTGGAACAACTCGCGCTTCGCTCGACAGCTCAGGATTCCTACCCATTTCCATTTCTCGGCGAGGAACTCGATTATCGGCCGCTACTGCAAGCGGTCATTCGCGACAGGCTGCGTGGCAAGGACCCGTCCGATATAGCGCGCGCTTTTCAACGCGGTATCAGTCTTGGCCTGAGCAATGTTGCGTCGACCGTTTGTGCGACGCACCAACTCGATACCGTCGTTCTTTCGGGAGGCGTCTTTCAAAACGAGCTCTTGCTGCAAGACTTCGTCGCAGCAATTGGTAATTCGAAGTTGAACATCTTCACCAATCACGCCGTTCCTCCCAACGATGGTGGCATTAGCCTCGGCCAAGCGGCGCTGGCCGCGTTTGCTCAAGCTATATAGCGGCTTTCGGGCAGTTCAATGCTTGCCGGAATCGCGATATACTCTGCTAACTCTGTGGGGTGAAATGTGCCTTCCACGCCGGCAACGTCGCGACGTCCGCTCATCTTGTGTATTGATGACGACGAGATTGTTCTGCGAATCCGCAAATTGCTGATCAGCGGTGCCGGTTATGAAGTGATGACAGCAGAGTCGGGAGAAACCGGTCTGGCGCTGTTCAAAGATCACGCTATCGACCTCGTGATCTCCGATCACTTCCTCGGCGGCAGTAACGGCAACGAAATCGCCCGCGCGATGAAAGCGATCAAGCCTGGCGTGCCGATCCTCATAGCGTCCGGGAGCGCCGATCCGGCGTCTCTCCAATACGCGGACGGCTTCGTATCGAAGGGTGAGCCGACCTCGGAATTGCTTAAAGCGATAGCTGACTTGCTTACCAGGCACTAGCCTGCGTATCTTCCGAGGCCGATGAGGCGTCGAGCACGCGAAAATTCAGAGATTGGTCGGGGCGAGAGGATTCGAACCTCCGACCCCCTGCGCCCAAGGCAGGTGCGCTACCAGGCTGCGCTACGCCCCGACTGCCTCGATTATAACAACGATTATCGCCCCTCCCGCTTGAGCCACCCGCCGCTCGTACAACGACACGAACACATTTTCATCGCTATAATGAGTGCTTCATGAGTGGCCTCGTGTACGCGGCTGTGACTTACGTCCGCAGCCCAGCTGGCGTCTTCGTTGAGGAAATGCGGCGTGATTTGCATCCCGCTCACACCCATGCCGACGCCCACATCACTATCCTTCCGCCGCGGGCGTTGCGCGGCACCGAAGAGCAAGCCATTCAGCTGCTGAACGATACCTGCCGCACCGTCACCCCGTTCCACGTGACCATGGGTGATGTTGAGTCCTTCATTCCTTCGACCCCGACGGTTTTTATCCGCGTGGCGCACGGCGCTTATCGCTTTCGCGAGTTGCACGATCAGCTCAATCGCGGCCCGCTGCAATGCGATGAGCCATGGCCCTATATGCCGCACCTGACCATCGTAAAGATGGACACGATCGACGAAGCTCGAAAAGTCGTTTCTCTGGCACGTCCCCGCTGGGACACCTGCGACGACAGCCGGAGAATCGCTATCGACACCATAACGTTCGTCAAGGGCAGTGGCGAGCGCTGGATCGACCTGGCCACGATTCCGCTCGGGCAAAGAGTGTGCAAGTAAAAACGGCGCTCTAGCTGGCGTTTGCAGATGTAATGGAGCGGAGCCAGTTGGAAGGTATTTTGGGGTGGGTGAAGGGATTCGAACCCTTGACAGCCGGAGCCACAGTCCGGAGTTCTACCACTGAACTACACCCACCGCAGTAACTCAAATTATAGCATCCGCTCGCGACGCCTCCCGCTGCCGTAAACCGCGCCGGAAGATTCGAATATGCGATGGAAACGCGCGCGGAAGGCTCAGTTCATCGAGCATCCGCCGCCATTATTCATGCAGCAGGCGGACTGTCCGCAGGGACTGGCTGGCGTGGCGCTGCCATGGCTGTGAGCTGAGAATGTCGATAATTGCTGCTCCAGCTTCGCAGTGTGACACTTTGGACATTCGGCCGTTTGTCCACCAAGGACGATAGCTTCAAACTTGTGGCCACACTCGGCACAGAGATATTCGAAAATCGGCATAATCACTCCCAACCCAGTTTCGCGCTACCGCACGACAGGCCTGCGATAATGGCAGAAGACAACGAGTCACCTTCATTATAGATGCGACCGCACGAACCCGATAGAGACAACGATTTATCCGTAGCCAGAGAGATGACCGCCCTCTCGCATACGTTGCGCCCTGCCGAGACCACAGGCGCGCATGATTTCTTCGGCGAGCCGTTTGTCCCTCGCCGCCCGTTCTTCGGCGGCCACGCGCAAACCATCACTGGCAACTTTCTGCCTCGGCGCAACGAAATGCTTCCGCCGGAAGAGCGGCTGATTTACGTCGAGCCGGACGTGCAGGTGCTCTGCCATTGCCACTGGCAGGAAGAACGTGCCAACTCTACGACGATGATCATCGTTCACGGACTCGAGGGCTCGAGCGACTCGCAGTACGTGATCGGCACCGGCAGCAAGGCGTGGCGCGCCGGCATGAACGTTGTCCGCATGAATATGCGAAACTGCGGGGGCACCGAAACGCTCGGCCCTACACTCTACAACTCCGCCATGTCAGCCGACGTGGGAACAGTGGCTGAGACTCTGATTCGCGAGGAGCGCCTGCAGAGAGTGGCGCTGGTCGGGTTCTCGATGGGCGGCAACCTCGTCTTGAAAATGCTGGGCGAATGGGGGACACAAGCTCCGCCTCAGATCACGGCAGGGATCGGCGTCTCGCCTGCCATGGATCTCGCGGCCTCAGCCGACGCGCTGCATAACCGTCAAAACCGTATCTACGAGTGGAAATTTATGCGAGGGTTGAAGAAGCGCATCCAGCGCAAAGCCGCGCTTTACCCGGAACGCTATGACACCCGCTACCTGCACGGGCTGCGTAGCCTACGCGAATTCGACGACCAGGTTACCGCCCGCTATTGCGGATTCCGCGATGCCCAGGACTATTACACGCGTGCAGCCTCAACCCAGGTGCTCGATCGCATCGCCGTCCCGACTCTGGTCTTGCACGCAGCTGACGATCCCTTCATTCGAGTGTTGCCCGCTACTCTGGAGAAACTGCTGCACAACCCGAGTATTACGTACATCGAAACCGCGAGCGGCGGACATTGTGCCTTCCTTGCCGAAGCCAACGGATACGACGGCCGCTGGGCTGAGCGCCAGGCCATCGCCTTTGTGCAGAGGGTTGAACGCGGCGAACCTGTCTTTGCTCCCGAATGGGCGCAACTCTAGTGGACGCGGACTGGTCAGTGGAACTCGGCGCTGACGATCCCGTACTTGAGTTCCCCTGGTCATCGCCCGATGAATCACGCGGTTACGTCGATCTGCTGTCACATCCCCACGAGTTGGCAAAGATTCCCGAGGCAACCCTCTACCCAGAGCTGGCCGAGTTTCTGCTTGCACTCAATGCACCATCGTCGCCCTGGCTCACTGCGAAATGCGATGTCTGGTTCGATGAGGAACTCAGCCAAGCAGAAGACATCTACGACGCACGTCTCAAGACGTGTAGCTACGTTGACCTGATCTTCCGCGCCGAAACCTCTCGCTTTTCCTTTGAGCGGCATGAACAAGGGGTAAAGTCACTCGCCCGGCAGTCGTCGGATCAAGACGATCAGCCGATTGCCTGCGAATCCATCGTGCGCCGCTGTTGGTATCACACAAATTCGTCTGCCGACGACAACCCCACGCCAGGCTTCTACGTAACGCTCTACGTCTTCGGTTACGGCAACGACGAGACTCAGGCACGCACCCGCTGGGCCGAGGGACTCCTGCGGGTTACTTCCGCGCTTATCGCATTCCAGGCATGATTTGCGATAATGAAAGCGGCTGAACGATAGTTGGGCGTCAGCCACGATGGGGCCGTAGCTCAATTGGATAGAGCATCAGCCTTCTAAGCTGAGGGTTGCTGGTTCGATCCCAGCCGGCCCTACCATTCTCCGTCAATCGTCAGCCCTCACGCTTTGAAGGGATTGAACACGGGAACGTCTAGCTGCTTGAAGTCGCCCTCGTTTCGCGTGGCTACGATGAGGCTATGAATACGTGCCGTGGCCGCTATCATCCCATCTTCTATCAGGTGGTCCGACTTGCCGCGCATAAGTCGTCCCCATTCGCGAAAAGCAGCCGAGTCCATAGGGATTACCTGAAATGTGGCTTCCAATTGGTCGACCCACAGCTCGAGCTCCTGCGCTTTGGTTGCATCCTGGCGGCGGGTTAACTCAATCCCGGCCTGTAATTCGCCAAGAGTCACAGCCGACAGGTAGACCTGATCTTTGCGCAACTGCTGGAACCACGAAACCACGGCACCATGCGGTCTGTGTTTACGCAGTTCCGACACCACGTTGGTATCCAGCACGTAGGGTTTCATTCGAAATGCACACGACGACGACGCTGCGAGCCTCGCCTTGGAGCCAGGTTTTCAAACCGCGGTCCGGAGCCCAGCAGCAACTCCTTGAGGCTGGGACGCGTCACCTTTTGCAGCTGACGCCACTGCTCAATCGGCACCAGTACGGCCTCCTCCACGCCTCTGCGCGTAACTACCTGAGGGCCTTTCTCGAGCGCAGTGTCCAGCAATTCGCTGAAACGGGCCTTTGCATCCTGGACCTGCCAAGTCGCCATGTGCACCTCCTGAGTTCACTGGAAAGAGAAACTTAATAACCAGTCATCTGACTAGTCATTTTACCATAACAACTTCGTTCGATGGTCATCCTTCAAGATGGAACCCCGCCGCCCTACGGTACCGGCCGCACCTCAATCTTCGGGGCTTTGCATTCTCTTAGCGTGGTAGGACAGGACTGGTACTGCAGGTCCTTGCTCAGGCAAACTTCCACCGCCGAAAACTCGTTCTGCGGACAGGAAACGCGAAAGGCTTCCGCGGGAGCTTTGTTGGCCGACGCAAATTCCTTCTCGATGTTGGTGGGAGCAGTCTGCTCACTCTGTGACGGCTTTTTGAAGTCGTCCGGAATCGTCAGCCCGGTGTAGAGCTTTTCGATCGCGGCGAAGTAGTCTTGCACCGAAAGCCCGCTGCAGGTTCCGTGCTTCGCCCATTCATGCTGAATCAGCGAACTTCCCGGCATGATCGGCATCATGTGGTCGACCGTAGCCGACGCAACCGGCGGAGTGCTGGCACAACTCTCCGGCCACTTGCCATTGTTGTCCTGCGGCCACAGGCCATGCACCACTAGTCCCATGTGATGGTTCGGAGCGCACTCCGCAGAGGTTCGTCCGTTGGGATTCGTAGCGCAAAATTCCGGTGCCCACGACAGCGTAAGCAGGTAGTAGTCGAATTCGCCGGTGGTGCTCGTGCTCGACGAAGAGTCGCTCGATTTTTTGTGCTTTGCGAAGCCGCTCACCGACAGCGAGCAACCCAAGGCAACTAACAGAGAGAGAGTGGCGAGGTTCTTGGTCATAGGGTGCAAATCTTACAGGAAGGTCAGCGGCAAGTCAGTGGAATTGCGCTAGTGCATACGGAATAGCTGGTCGAGCAGGAACAACATCGCCACACCGACAAACACGACGACCGCCATGCCGACGCCAGGCTCGCGATTGACTTCAGGAATCAGGTCAGATGCGGCAACGTAGATCGTCACTCCCGCCGCCACCGGCAGTCCGTAACTCACGGCATGCTGCCCGATGGCCATCGTCAGCACTCCAGCAAGCGTCGACAGGCCAAGCATCACCGAGGCGAACCAGGATTTCCCCTTGCTCAGCCCGCTGGCCAGCATCACCGAAGTGACCGTGAAGCCCTCAGGTATCTTGTGCATGAAGACCGCCAGAAAGATCACCCAACCCAGCCATGGTGAGATCAGGAAGCCCGCGGTGATCGCGATCCCGTCAAAGAACGTGTGAATCATCAGCCCGACGAGCACTGACATGCGCTTGTGCGAATGTACGAACTCGTCCGCATGAGTTTCTTCGCCGTAGTGAAAATGCGGCGTGAGCGTGTGTTCGAAAAAATGCACTAGAAGATAGCCGCCGAGCACAAGAAGCGCTCCGGAACGCCCGGCCAGCGCCAGGCTCTCGGGGACCATCTCGACCAGCGCCGTGGCCAGCATGAACCCCGCCCCCAACGCCACGAAGTAGCGGAGGTAATTTCGCTCCCACGTCCTCTGCACGATCACCGCGCCGCCAAATACATTGGCCGCAGCCGCCGTAAGACCGAGCAGAATGCTAAGGGCAATGGGATTCATGGGCAGCCAGCAGAATAGCAGAGGTGTGATTGCCGAAACCGGCTAGTCTGTCTTATTCGTCGCTCGCTTCTTTCTATCCACTACCCACTATCCACTAACCACTGTGCCGTATATGCATCACGTCGCCGTCTTTCACGATGTACTCTTTGCCTTCCAACCGCAGCGTACCGCGCGCGCGCGCTTCCGCCTCTGAACCGGCATCCAGCAGCTGGTCCCAATGAATCGTCTCGGCGCGAATGAAGTGCTTCGACAAGTCGGTGTGAATGGCGCCCGCGGCCTCAACCGCCTTCGATCCGCGTTCCACCGTCCAGGCGCGGCACTCGTCTTCTCCCACGGTGAAGAACGACATCAGTCCGAGCAGTTCGTAGGTCTTGCGAATGAGTCGCACCAATCCGCTTTCTTGCAGACCGTAGCTTCCAAGAAATTCCGTCGCATCTTCGTCGCTCATCTCCGCCAGTTCTGCTTCAACCTTCGCGCAAACGGCTAGCGCCCCGGTATTGGGACGAGCCGCCACTTCCGACAATCCATACTTGCCGACCGCCTCTTCCAGGTCGTTGCCCAGCGTCGTGCTCTCTCCGATATTCAGCACGTACAAAATCGGCTTCTCGCTCAGGAACATGAAGCCGCGGATGCGCTTCTTGTCGTCGGGAGTCATCTCCATCTCGCGCAGCGGCCGCTCGGTTTCGACATGCTCCTTGGCGCGCTTGAGCAGGTCGTGTTCCCTTTCGAGCTCCGCCGTCTTCATCTTCTTCAGGTCTTTTTCGACGCGCTCCAAGCGCTTCTCGATTTGCCCGAGATCGTTAATGATCAGGTCGAGGTCGATGTTCTTGATATCGCGCAGCGGGTCGACGGCCCCCACGTGCGGAATCGACGGGTCCTCGAACGCGCGCACCACATGCGCGAGCGCGTCCACGTTACGCAGGTTGGCAGCGAAGGCCGTTTCCTTCAGCGCCTCCTGGCTGAGCGCGGCCACGTCGGTGAACTCAACACTCGCGTGGATGAGCTTCTTGGGGTTATACAGCACGGCCAGGCGGTCGAGCCGATCATCGGGAACCTTGGTGACGCCGAGATGGGCCTCGCGCGAACCTCCGGCGCGATGCGCCACCGCCTGCTTGGTCAACATCACGAACAGCGACGTCTTGCCCACCTGAGGTAGGCCGATAATTCCAGCTTTCATAGGAGTATGACCTTTCTATGCTAATCGCCGCGAAGTCAGAAAGATAACCGCCAATCCGAGAATCAGCACGGCGCCTTCCAGTCGAGTCGACCAGATATGCAAGCGATTGAATTCGACTCGCCTGGCGTCGTCCTGCGGCACATTGTCGATGAAGACCATGTCGTTACGCAGCACCAACATCCGGGTTGAGATGGCAAACATGCTGATCAACGTGAGCACGATCATGACGCAAACCAGCAGATTTCGCGCCGCAAAAGGAGATGCAAACCCGGTCACGACCTGCGAATCGATGACCGCGGTGATCAGGAACAAAATCCCGCACGCCAAACCTATCCAGTGCAACATTCCCAGGCTGCGGCTCACCACAGCTCCGGCAAGCTGGCGGCTCGGCAAGATTCCGGGGTGAAAGACCGTCGGCGCGAGCACAAAAGCAAAGAAAATAATGCCTCCCACCCACACCACCAGCGACAACAGCATCAGGAACCGGACGATCGACATGAAGACCTCGGCAAACCTTCTATTCTAAATGGTCGAACCGGACGATACGGATCGCCCCTCCTGAATCGGGAAGCCGCCCTCTCATTGGCTACTATCCCACTGGTATGGGTTGTTTTGCATTACCAATATCTGCAACACTACAGGGTTCCTTCGTTATGAACTGTCTAATAGTTCAGGGGAACACGCTGTGCGGGAGGCATCCCGCGGACTTTCCATGATTTTCGTGGTCTCCAAACGCGACGCGATTCTGGTTCTGCTTTGTATTGGTATAGCTGGTGCTGTTCTTCCTGCACTCGCATTGGAGCCGGCCCATAGTTCTGTCCTTAACCTGGCCTCCACGGATAGCGTCTCGCTCGCAAACTTCGCCGAGATGATGTGCGATCCGAATGGCGATATCGCCTTGGACTCCGCACAGCAAGGGACCTACCGCCAAATCGCCGACCAGGCTCCGACTTCCAGCGCCTGCCGTGGCTACTGGATTCGGCTCAATGTTCACGCCGCCGCCTCTCCAGCTTCGGGATGGGTCTTGCAAATGTCCCGCAATTGGTCGTACGCCGATCTGTACTCCACCCGAGGCGGCAACCTCTCTGTTGAGCGAACAGGTCTAGAAGTCCCGCCGCAACGCCGCGCCCTGCCTTCCGGAGACACGGCGCTTCCCATTTCGCTCGAGAACAACAGCGAGCAGGTCTTTTATCTTCATTTGGTCGGCGACACCAGCCGCTTCGGCGAGTCGAGCTCTCTCGGCGCCACCATTCTCCCGCTCCAGCAATGGACCTTGCAGCAACGGTCCGTGCTTTTTGCTCAAGGGATTTATACCGGAATCATCCTCGGGCTGGCGCTCTACAACCTGATCCTGTACCTCTCCATCCAAGAGCGGGTCTACCTGTTCTACGTCCTCTACGTCACGTCCTTCGGTTCGCTGTGGATTGCTCGCACTGGCTTCTTCTACCAGTATCTCTGGCCGAATCGCACTGCGTGGGATCGTGACTACCAGCCATACCTCGCAGCATCTGCCATCTTTTTCAGCATCCTGTTCGTGCGGGAATTCCTCGCCACTCGCATCCATTCCCGCAAGGTTGACTTCCTGTTGTTGGCAATTGCCGCCGTGACCGTCGTGGTCTGTCTGGCAAGCCTCGCCGGAGCGCCGTTTTCGCTTCCCCTCGTCCTTTCGTTAATCGGTCTTACGATCACCGTTTTCTACGCCGTGATTGGCTTGGATGCCTTGGTTCGAGGATACCGGCCCGCCCGGTTCTTTCTGGTCGCGTGGACGGCATTGCTGGCCGGAAACGTGATTTACATTTTTATGTTCCTGCGGGCACTCCCGACCAACTTCTTTACCTATAACTCGGCCCAGGCTGGCTCAGCCGTAGAGTGCATTTTGCTGGCATTCGCTCTGGCTGATCGCGTGAACCTCCTCAAGCGCGCCAAGGAAGAAAAACGGACGCAGTATACCCACGAACTGCAACAGCAAGTGCAACAGCGCACCGCCGAGTTGAGCAACGCGGTCGAAAAATTGCAGACGGCCTCCGTCACCGACCCTCTGACCGGCTTGAGCAACCGTCGCCACGTTGAGTCCGCCATTCAGCCGTGGATAGCCGAATTGCAGCGCCAGCGCCAGCGCAACTCGCCCGGGGCACAGCTACGATCTCTCACCTTGTGCCTCGCCGATCTCGATCACTTCAAACTGATTAATGATGAACTGGGACATGCGGTCGGTGACACGGTGCTGCTCGAAGCCGCCAATACCCTACGGCAGAGCGTGCGCGCCACCGCCATCCTTGCACGGTGGGGGGGCGAGGAGTTTCTGATCCTCGACCATGTCACTAGCCCGCAGGAAGACCTGCTGATGGCAGAGCGCTTGCGCTGTTCACTCCTGGAAAACGCACCCGCGATCGTCACCGAGACGAGCCGCTCGCTTTCGTTGTCATTGGGAGTTGTACGGTATCCCTTCTGTGAGGCCTTCCCTGAGCTATTGGATTGGGACCAGTGCCTCGCGCTGGCCGATCACGCCCTCTATCGCGCCAAAAAAGCTGGACGGAACCGCTGGCAGTGCTACCGGCCGAACGAACCTGCCCTGCGCGATGCGATGCAATCTCGCGGAGTAGACGGCGTTCGTCAGCTCTTCCGGCACCAACTTGACCAGGC
Source organism: uncultured Acidobacteriaceae bacterium (assembly GCA_963749635.1). Taxonomy (GTDB): domain Bacteria; phylum Acidobacteriota; class Terriglobia; order Terriglobales; family Acidobacteriaceae; genus DASRAA01. The sequence continues at coordinate 112,775 of CAVVNW010000020.1, read as the reverse complement.
GCTCACCCTTGGTCTGGTTGAGGTCGTCGAGCAAATCCCCACCGACGTCGAAGTATCGTAATCGGCGACGAACACAGGATTGTAAGAACCTACGTCCGTTTGAAAGGGCACGGCTTCAGCCGTGCCGTGAAACGTCATTATGATTTGTCATCCCAAGCGGACTTTAGTCCGCGAGGAATCTGCCTTTCGATTGCTCCAGATGTTTCCCTACCCACCAACTTTCCGCCCTGTATTCTTGTGCACCACCGCCAGTCGCCGCGCATGAAAGCTTCCGTTGACCACCGCCGCTATGGCATCCATCTCGGCCAGAAATCCGTCGTGTCCGTGCGTTGTCTCAAACTCGGTGTAATCGCACTGCACGCCGGCGGCCTCAATCCGTCTTGCCAGGTCGCGAACCTCCTTCGCCGGAAACAGCCAGTCGGACGAGATACCTACCAGCGAAACGTGGGCCGCAATCCGTCTGAGCGCTTCGTCCTCTGACGAATAACCTCTCCCCAACTCCCAGGTGTCCATCGCCTTCGAAATCACGACGTACGCATTCGCATCAAAGCGCTCAACAAACTTTTCGCCCTGGTGATCGAGATAGCCGGCGACGTCATACCGCTCGCCAATTGTCCGCAAAGGGTCCTCCCCATTCCGGTTCGGCTTACGCCCGTAACGCTCCTCAAACAACTCTGGCGACTTGTAAGAAATCATGCCAATCGCTCGCGCCAGTCCCAGCCCTTTCGCCGGCTGCTCACCCGCCGCGTATCGTCCTTCTTTGAAATCTGGATCGAGCTGGATCACCTTCCGCTGCAGATGATTCAGCGCCAATCCCAAGGCCGGCAGCGGCGCTGCACCAATCGCAATGCAATGCTCCACGCGCTCCGGAAAATTCACCGCCCATTGCAGCGCCTGCATGCCGCCAATCGAAGCGCCAATCACGATATGCAGCCGCTTCACGCCCAACTCTTCCAGCACGTGCGCCTGAGCGCGGACGATATCGCGAATCGTAACCAGGGGAAAATCAGGACCGAAAGGCTTGCCAGTAGCGGGATTTACAGAAGTGGGACCAGTCGAGCCGTAACACGACCCCAGAATATTGGTACAGATCACGCAATCGCGCTTCAGGTCGAAAACACTACCGAACATCTCCGGCCACCAGTCGGCCACGCGCGCCGAGCCCGATAGCGCGTGACACACCAGCACCGCGTTGTCGCGTCGCTTGTTCAATTCGCCATAGACCGCATAGCGAATTGACACCGGTTGCAGCGCCCCGCCGGCCTCCAGGCCGAAGGGCGTCGCATGCGCAAACGTAAGATCGCCCTCCCGGGTCGGTTGCAATGTTTCAGTCATGTCCGAACACCCACAAATCGGTTGTGAAGGGGCACGGCTTCAGCCGTTCCGTTAAAGGCTCGCCCCTGAGCGACTTTGGTTCCCTATCTCATTGCCGCTACGCTCCCGCCACAGTCGCTGCCGCCTTCTTGCCAGTAGCCACCTCAAGCGCGTTCTCGATGTCAGCAATGATGTCGCGCACATCTTCAATCCCCACCGAAAGCCGCACCAGTTCGGGAGTTACGCCAGTCCCGCGCTGTTCCGCTTCGCTCAGTTGTTGATGGGTTGTCGACGCCGGATGAATCACCAGCGACTTTGCATCGCCAATGTTGGCCAGCAGGCTGAACAGTTGCACCGAATTGATGAACTTCTTGCCCGCCTCGTAGCCGCCCTTAATGCCGAACGTCACCAGCGAGCTCGCGCCATTGGGCAGATACTTCTTCGCCCGCTGGTAATACTTGCTGGTCGGCAGCCCAGGATAATTCACCCACTCGACATCCGCGTGACTCGCCAGATACTCAGCCACCTGGAGCGCATTCTCCGAGTGCCGCTCCATTCTTAAATGCAGCGTCTCCGTACCCTGCAGCAGCAGAAACGCGTTGAACGGCGCCAGCGCCGCGCCAGTATCGCGCAGCCCCTGCACCCGCGCCTTAATGATGAACGCCAACGGCCCGAACGCTTTGCTATAAGACACGCCATGGTACGACGGGTCAGGCTCTACGAAGTCCTTGAACCGCCCCGACGCCGCCCAGTCGAACTTGCCGCCGTCCACGATGACCCCGCCAATCGACGTACCATGCCCGCCTATATACTTCGTCGCCGAATTGATAATGATGTCTGCTCCCCACTCAATCGGCCGGCACAGTGCAGGCGACGCACAAGTGTTATCGATCACCAGCGGTATGCCCGCGTCATGCGCAATCTTCGCCAGCTCTTCAACGTCCGCAATATCGAGCTTCGGATTCCCCAGCGTCTCCGTGTACAACGCCTTGGTTTTCGGCCCGATGGCCTTGCGCAGCCCGTCAAAGTCGTCGGCATCAACAAATTTCACTGTGATTCCCAATTTGGGAAGCGTGTAGTGAAAAAGGTTGTAGGTCCCCCCGTACAGCGACGTCGTCGAAACAATGTCATCGCCCGCCGAAGCCAGCGTGGTGATGATCAGCGTCTCCGCCGCTTGTCCTGACGCCAGCGCCAGTCCGGCCAATCCGCCTTCCAGCGCCGCAATGCGCTTCTCGAAAACGTCGGTCGTCGGATTCATGATGCGCGTGTAGATGTTGCCGAACTCCTGCAGCGCAAACAGTCGTGCGGCGTGGTCGGCATCGTCGAATACGTACGACGTCGTCTGATAAATCGGTACTGCGCGCGACTTGGTTGTAGGGTCTTTCTCCTGCCCGCCGTGGATGGCGAGTGTGTCGAGGTGATACTGCGGCTTCTGGTTGGCGTCGCTCATCGACTGCTCCTCTGTCTGAATTTTGCCCGGAAAACACAACGACCCACGGCCTGACTGGCTGTGGGTCGCTTCGAAATCTTGCGGCTCTTACTCTTCTCTTTGCCGCCTCAACGCGCAACCCACAAACCGACACGCATGCACATGGCCATGGTGCAACAAGGAGTCGCGTTGTGAGTGGCGTTCAACACAATTAAGAACCAAGTATATCGGCCCGATTTGCCATGTCAAGCCGGACCACCGTCGGCAGTGGTCCAGCTTAAAGTAGTCGGCTCGGGATCCGACCTGCTGTTGTCTTTCAAAGACCGTGTAATTGTTTTCGCGTAGCAATCACTATGAACAGCCCAGCCGCGTTCATCGGTACGCGCAATCGCGACGTCCACCGGCCGGCCACAGAGACGACACGTAATCGATTGGTCTGTCACGACGCTACCTCCCATTTAGTCCAAGAGGGGTATCGGCACCGAGAAAAATCTAACAATGCACCCGAAAAGCTGTCAATCGGGGAGTCACTTACGTGGCAGATTTTGTCAAAGGGATAATCCCGATTAACCCAGCATCCGAGCCCCTATGGACCTCAAACCGGGCCCGGCCATCGATTCCCGGAATGATGCCAATTCGCCACTATTGTTCGATACCAGACGGACGCCAGGTTCGTCCAACATTTATTTTTAGGTTAACTCACGTTCAATGAAGCCCGTGGATCCCACTCTGGCCAAAGATTCGGGTTCCATGGGTTTTGTGTTTTTGCCATGGCAGACCTTGCTCGAGAGCGTAAAGAGTTCTACCGCCGACTCGACCGGCCCGGCGAAAGCATTTGCTTGGCTTGCCTTCACACCGTCAAGGCCTACAGGTCGGAAAATCTCGAGCACGCCGAGGACGAACACCGTCGAGATTGCCCAAATGGGATGATTATCCGCATACATATCCCCTTGGACCGCTGATTTCTGACTCCGGACACGTTTAGATTTCTTCGCATAGAGCTGCCGACGACGCTCGCCATCGCTCGTTGTGTCAGATAGCAGACACACTACTTTCACCACAAGGCGTAGACTCTACTTGACATCCCTAAACGCAAGTCCTCCCGCCATGGGGTAGGTCCTCCTGCGAATCCGGGTGCCGGAAGTTTTCCGGCGGAAGGAAAGCATCATGACCACCCTGAATTCCCACTATAGGAATCGTGTCTTAGCATCCCTGCCAAAGAACGAGCTCGACAGTTTGGCTCCTCATCTGACACCGCTCGATCTTCCCCAGGAGAAGATACTGCTCGATGGCAAAGCCGATTATGCCTATTTTCTTGAGGACGGAATCGCCTCGGCCGTCGTTAGCGTGGCGGACGGCAGCACAGTGGAGGTTGGCGTCATCGGTATCGACGGAGTCGTTGGCGTGCCCATCCTTCTCGGTACCGGCCATTCACCCGTCACGACCTTCATGCAGATCGGTGGTTCGGGCTTCCGCATCGAAGCGGAAAAGCTCAAAATCGAGTTCGAGCGCAATGGTGAGTTGCGCCGCCACCTGCAGAAATACATTCAGGGCTTCATGGTGCAGACTTCACAAACCGCCGCCTGCAATCGTCTCCACAACATTGAGGAGCGCCTCGCCCGTTGGCTACTTTCCTGTCGTGACCGCATGTCCTCTGACCGGCTTGCCTTGACGCAAGACTTTCTCGGCCAGATGCTTGGCTCGCCACGCACTACCGTCACCCTCGCCGTAGGGCTTCTGGAGCGCGCGGGAATGATTGATCATGCGCGAGGCGTGGTGACGGTTCGCGATCGAGCAGCGTTGGAAGGCGCCTCCTGCGAGTGCTATCGAACGGTGCGCGACGAATACACCCGCCTCGGTTTGCTCTAGTGTCTGATATCGGACAGACTATCTGGCTGACGTTTCATATCGTGAACCCATAGCACTTTTGTAGGGTGAGTCCCATAGAACTGTCACAAAGAAAGCCGATGCTCTCGTCCGCCTCGCACGATGGACGCAAGCTCATCCTCTCGGTTGACGATGACATGGGTGTGCTTTTCTCGCGCTATCGGTTGCTGGAAGACGCTGGCTATGCAGTCATCAGCGCTTCGGATGGCGCCGAGGCCTTGCAGTCTTTTGGCAACAACCCGGTGGATCTCGTGCTCCTCGACTACAACATGGCTGGGATGCCTGGAGACGTGGTGGCGCAGGCAATGAAAGGCTATAAGCCCGGTGTCCCCGTCATCATGGTCTCCGGTACCGAAGTCCCGGAACGTGCGCTCGCCGAAGTAAGCCTCTATGTCCGCAAAGCCGAAGGCCCCGAACCGCTCTTGCAGGCAATCCGAGAGTTGCTCACTTCGTATCCAAATACAGGTTCCGACCAACGCGAACAAGCTTCCTGAAAATTGGGTGCCCCATCCTTTCCCTGATTTTGGGAAAGGGTGGGATCAAGAGTGCGCTTCACTGTTGCCCCGATTGCTGCGCCCGTGACTCTTCCGGCTCCGGCTCCAACGGAATCGCTGCCGTTTCCGACAGTGTTTCGTGACCTTCATCGTCGAGTGCCGGACGCACGCTCACATCCACCGACAGCCGTTGCCCGGCGTGACCTTTATAAACGCCGCGTATCGGTGCTGCATCGGAGTAATCGCGACCGTACGCGATGCGCACGTGACGCATCCCAACCGGCTTGCCCAGCGTGGGATCGAGCGGCATCCAGTCCGCATCAGGCACATACGCCTCAGCCCATGCGTGCGACGCCTGCCCACCAATCACTTCCTCCAGCTTCGCCTCGGGATTTTCTTCGTTATGCGGAACCAGGTATCCCGAAACGTAACGCGCCGGAATCCCCCGCCTCCGCAACACGCCTAACAGCAGGTGTGCAAAGTCCTGGCACACGCCTGCTCCCATTTGCAGCGAATCCGCAATCGACGAATTCACGTGGGTCGCGCCTTTCACATACTGGAAGCGCTCGTGAATCAAGTCTGACGCTCTCTGCGCAAACCCCGCTACCGTCCCGTCACATCGGCCCTCAGCTTCCGCAATCAGCGGCGCGAGCTCCGGCAGGTGGGGAACAAACTTACTGGCAGCAAGCATGTCGTAGAACTCTTCATTCAGTTCCTCCTGTCGATCTCGCAACTCGCTCAACTGCACCCAACTCGTGATAGCTGGAACGTGATGGGTCAGCACGACCGATTCCGCATGCACTCGCAACCGGCTGTGTTCGGGAAGCACATTCACCTGGTGGACCCAGTTACCCAACGCATCTCGATACGAGAACGCGGGCGACGCCGGAGCGGTCGTCAGCCGAAACGACAGGCAACTCTGGTTGTCATCATGCATCGGGCGCAGCCGGACCTCGTTATAACTCTCCGACACCGGCCCGTCGTAAACAAACTCGGTCACGTGCAACAGGTGATACCGGTTCATGCATGGGCTCCGTAGTAGAAATAGGAGTGCGCAATGTCTTCCCCGATGGTCCGGCAGTTCGCCAGCACATCCGTCAGGTAGCTATGCAGCCCGCGACGGAAAATGTCTTCCACCGTGTCGTAACGCAGTCCTTCCAGAACTCTTCCGGTAAGCCGCTCCGCCTCATTGGCATAAAACCCAGGTCCGCTGCCGCTGATCGCCCGCAAGCCTGACTGCAACTCGGTGATGCTGAAGCGGATCGACCGCGGATGCTTGGAATGCAGAATCAGCATCTCCGCTACCCGCTCCGGCTCAATCGGCGAGTGATACTGCCGCCGGTACGCCTCATACGCCCCTACTGACTTCAGCACCGCCATCCACTGATGGTTATCGGCCGTTCCCAGCAATCGTCGGCGTCTCCAGCAACGACTGGAATTGCAGGTCCACCAGTCGCGCGGTCATCTCCGCGCGCTCCAGCGACCACCCTATCTTGAGGAAGTCCCATCCTTCATCGTGCGGCAGGGTCGCGTCCGTCACGCCAAAAAACCGGTGGCTGCCGAACTTCACCGCATCGCAGAACCGGTGCGGCCCACTGGAGATCTGTTCCGCCGGATCGAACCGCGTCACCGAATGATAGAGCCCGTTGATGTCTTCCCACATCTCCCGCGAGATGCGGTCGCGAATCGTGCGCGCATTTTCTCTTGCCTTGGTGATGCACTGCACAATCGAGTTCGGATTATCAGCGCGAAACGCCAGGAACTCATACACCGTCTGCGCATTCGCCTCGCTATAGAATTGCGCAAAGCGCTCCTGCTCGCCCGCCATGACAATCAGCGGCTCCCAGCGCAACCGGTACGGCGTGGCCGACTGCTCCAGCAACATGTGGTAGTTCACGTCGAGAATCCGCGCCGTATCTTCCGCGCGCTCCATGTAGCGCGCCAGCCAGAACAGCGAATCCGCGATCCGCGACAACATGACGTTGCTCAGGATTCCTCCTGCAGTACCCAGGTGTCTTTGCTCCCGCCGCCTTGTGAGGAATTCACCACCAGCGATCCGGGTTGCAGCGCCACCCGCGTCAGCCCGCCTGGAATGATGGTCACACCGTGCCCGTCATACAAGCAGTAGGGTCGCAAATCCACGTGCCGACCCGCCATCCGCTTCGCATCAACATCGTACGAAGGCACGCGCGACAATCCGATGACCGGCTGCGCAATGTAATTCCGCGGGTCTTCTTCAACCTTCTTGCGAAAGGCTTCAATCGTCTCCTCGTCCGACGCCGGACCAATCAGCATGCCGTATCCACCCGACTCGCCCACCGCCTTCACCACCAACTCCGGCAGGTGCGTCAGTGTGTAGTGCAGATCATCAGGCCGCGAGCACAGGTAGGTTTCCACCGTGCCCAGAATCGGCTCTTCGCCCAGGTAGAAACGGATGAAGTCCGGCACATACGCGCACACCGCTTTATCGTCGGCAACGCCGTTCCCCACCGCATTAGCCAGCGCCACGTTTCCCGCACGATACGCGCCCATCAACCCCGGCACGCCCATCAGCGAATCTGGACGAAACACCAGCGGATCAAGATAATCGTCATCCACGCGCCGATAAATCACGTCCACGCGCTGCAGACCGTGAATGGTCTTCATGTACACCATGCCCGCATCCACAATCAGGTCGCGCCCTTCCACCAACTCCACGCCCATCTGCTGCGCCAAGAAACTGTGCTCGAAGTACGCGCTGTTGTAGATGCCCGGCGTCAGCAGCACCACCTGCGCATTCGCCTCGCCGCGCGGCGACAGCGTACGCAAAATGCGGCACAGTTCCGTCGGATAGTGATGCACCGGCCGCACTTCGTACGACTGAAACGCTTCCGGAAACGTTCGCGTCATCACCTGCCGGTTTTCCAGCACGTACGAAACGCCGCTGGGAGTGCGTACGTTGTCTTCCAGCACCAGGAAGTCGCCGGTCTTCGAGTCCCTTACCAGGTCGATGCCGCAAATATGCGTATAGATGCCGCGCGGCACCTCGACCCCAATCATCTCGCGGTGAAAATGCTTACAGGAATAGACCAGCGAGCGCGGAATCTTGCGCTCTTTCAGGATGCGCTGCTGTCCATACACGTCCTGCAAGAACAGGTTAAGCGCCACCACCCGCTGCTGCAGCCCGCGCTCGATGCGGTCCCAGTCCGAATGCGGCAGAATGCGCGGTATCAGATCGAACGGAAACAGCCGCTCCGTGCCTGTGCCGTCGCTATAGACGGTGAATGTGATTCCCTGCAGCAGGAACGCAATGTCCGCCAGGTTGCGGCGGTCTTCGAACTGGCTTGCTGGCATCGACGCCAGCATCTGGAACAGCTTCGCGTAATGCGGCCGCGGCGCGCCCGTCGGCAGAAACATCTCATCGAAAAACGCACCGGTGTCGTAGCCCTGGAAGAGCCCGCGAGAGACGGCCGGAAGCGGTGCACTCGTCATGGGTTTCTAAACGTAGCAGGTCACCTACGCCCTACGCTAATAAGAACAATTGATAGACCCTATCACGATTTCCGCTGACGCAAACTGCTGATTCTAGAGTGAGTCCCCAATCGATGTCGTTTGTATCAGGGTACGGCTTCAGTCGCGGCTGAAACACTCGCTTTGCCGACAGTTTCGTATCAGGGCATGGCTTCAGCCGTGCCGCTCCGCGCCTTCCAAATACCGGGCTTTAGCCCCTGATGGATCTTCCCATTCGCTGAAATGCGCGGCATTACCGCTTCGGCACCCCGCCCGCTTCCCCATTGTTTCCGCCCCCATTTTGGTGTAACTTCCATCGGACACTTTCGCCAACCAGCCCATGCGGCCAACTGTTACAAATGTTTCTTTTCGCCCGTTAGTCACGTTTTCAGGTGATAGCGGTCACCGCGCAGAAGCTCAATCAGTACTCAAATACTCTGTTCGCCAAGTATCCGCTTTGCGACGACGCGTGCCGAGAATCGTGAACTTGTACTATGAATGCGATTTGAAAGGGCACGGCTTTAGCCGTGTCGTTCCGGTCGCAGTGAAGGTTGGGCTTCAGCCCCTGAGGGAATTCGAATTTCTCTCTCGTGCTAAGAATGCGACAGCTTCGAGAGTCTCGGCCCGCAACAGGGTTTTGTAAATTAGAGCAGCAAGGTTCGAGGAGGACCTCATATGACAGTAGGAATAATGCAGTCCGGGATTAAAACCCCGGGCGATTACATCAACGAAGTAATGGGACTAGTGAAAGCCAAAAACCCCGCCGAGCCCGAATTCCACCAGGCCGTGCAGGAAGTCATGGAGTCGTTGCGTCTTGTGTTGGAGAGACACCCCGAGTACATCTCGGAGCGGATTCTCGAGCGCATCACGGAACCCGAGCGCGTCCTCATGTTCCGCGTCCCGTGGTTTGACGACCATGGCAACATCCAGGTCAACCGCGGCTTCCGCATCGAGATGAACAGCGCCATCGGCCCCTACAAGGGCGGTCTGCGCTTCCATCCCTCGGTCAACCTCGGCATCCTGAAGTTCCTCGCTTTCGAGCAGGTATTCAAGAATTCGCTCACCACGCTGCCCATGGGCGGCGGTAAAGGCGGTTCCGATTTCGATCCCAAGGGCAAGAGCGACAACGAAGTCATGCGCTTCTGCCAGAGCTTCATGACCGAGCTCAGCCGCCACATCGGCCCTGACACCGACGTTCCCGCCGGCGACATCGGCGTGGGTGGACGCGAGATCGGCTTCCTCTTCGGCCAGTACAAGCGTCTGCGCAACGAATTCGCCGGCGTGCTCACCGGCAAGGGCTCTGGCCTGGGGCGGCTCGCTCATTCGTCCCGAAGCCACCGGCTACGGCTGCGTGTACTTCGCCAACGAGATGCTGAAGTCCCGCAAAGACACGCTCGAAGGCAAGATGTGCCTGGTATCGGGCAGCGGCAACGTCTCGCAGTACACCGTCGAGAAGCTGCTTGATTTCGGCGCCAAGCCGGTCACCGTTTCCGACTCCGACGGTGTGGTTTACGATCCCGATGGCATCGACCGCGAGAAGCTGGCCTTTGTCATGGATCTGAAGAACGTCCGCCGCGGCCGCATCCGCGACTACACGGACCAGTACAAGAAGGCCATCTTCATGCCGTCCGACGTGAAACTCGGCTACAACCCGCTGTGGAACATCAAGGCGGATTGCGCGTTCCCGAGCGCCACCCAGAACGAAATCAACGTGAAGGATGCCACCAACCTCATCAACAACGGCTGCAAGCTGGTTGCCGAGGGCGCGAACATGCCGAGCACGCTCGAAGCCACCAAGCTGTTCCTCGAAGCCGGTCTTCTTTATGGCCCGGCCAAGGCAGCCAATGCTGGTGGAGTCGCAACCTCAGGTCTGGAAATGTCGCAGAACAGCATGCGCCTGACCTGGACCCGCGAGGAAGTGGACGATCGTCTGCACAAGATCATGATCGCCATCCACAAAAACTGCTACGAGACGGCCGAAATGTACGGCACGCCCGGCAATTTAGTCAACGGAGCCAACATCGGCGGCTTCCTGAAGGTAGCCAACGCCATGCTGGACCAGGGCCTGGTGTAGGAGAAGCTGTAAGGGCGGAAGCACCACGCTTTAGCGTGGTGAATTGAGCCTTACACGAATGCACGGGCTTTCGCCCCGGCTGAACTTTGCGGCGCTCTCTCCAGGGCGCCGCTTTTCATTGGGCGGAGGCACTGGGCCCTAGCCTGGTAAAACACAGCCCCTAAACGAGCCGCGTGAATTTCGGATTTATCTTTCCTGGAGCTATTCGCCTCACCACCACCTCAGTGGTCTTGACTTAACGAGTTTCTACCGCGATAGTATGTGGCACTTCATCAACTAAATAGATACAGAGCTAGTCGGATACTTCTTTATTGATGGGGTTTAATTGCGCTCGCTTTTGTTTCTCGCCGGATCTTGGCACAGTTAGTCAACCCTTCACCCTCAAATGCAGAAATAGAAGCATCCTGTCGACGCTGCTGGCACAGCGATCGAAAGTCCAGCTTGAATTTAGCTTGGCGGCTACGCTGCAAGAGTCTGGTTCCATCCAAGGGAGGTACTATGCCGGGAAAAGACGTTCGCTCTCTAGCTCACACAACAAGAACCGTAGAGGAGTTGCTCGAATGCCCTTTGCAGTTCGAGGGCCTGAAAACTCAACTTCGGAATGCCGCGCTATTGCTATGCGGGTTAGCGATAACCGGACTATTCCCCGGGACTGCGCTCAACATGACAAACGTCGCATCTGCGCAGGAGCATACCTTCAGTAGCACTAACGTCGTTGTACCGAACGACCCGTTCGTCACAAACAACGGGTTAATTCCACCCGCCTCGCAATACCCAGGCCCGTTCTTTAAGCTCAGCCACAATTGGCCGAGTAAGGCGCTACCCCCGATGAAAGATCCGCCCTGGTCACAAGCGATCGGCGGCAAACAAATCAACCAGGAAAATGCAGCGGCGTACGTGGCAGCATTGAAACAATACGTAACCGCCAATGCCCGGCAATTGCTGCTCGATTATAAAAACTGGGATGCCGACAAGGCGCATTGGTACAGCGAACCATGGCTCGGATCCATCCGCGAGAGCATCCACGGAACCTACTCTGCCTCTCAGTTTGGGCCGAGCATCTTTCCTGGCACCGGCCTGACACAAAAATTTGATACCAACGTTCTCACATACTATGACGAGCGGGCCGCCTACACCCTCTATAAAGTGTGGGGAACCACGGCGCGGAATCCCAACGTCGAGACCTCCAATTTTCAGTTTGAGGAAGGTTCTGTCGTGGTTAAGGCAGCCTTATTTTGCTCCAACGAACCTAAAGTGCAGAGCAACTGGTGGCCGGCAACCATTGGTGCTGCAATGTGGCCGCTTTATGTGTCGATACCAGAAAAGAACCCTCCCTCCCCGCCGTCACCGCCGAGCGTGGCGAACGGCTACGTCATGCAGTTCGACATTATTGTCAAAGACACTGCCTCCTCGCCGAAGACCGGCTGGGTCTTTTCGACGCTGGTTTACGATGCAAGCGCCAGCGGCGATGCCTGGGACAAGATGGTGCCGTTGGGAGTGATGTGGGGCAACGACCCCGGGGTGACCTCGAATGCTCTGCAGGAAACCTGGATCAATCCCAACGCCCCCAAGTATTCGACCATGACGCTGGGCTGGGGCGGACGGCTGTCGGGTCCGAACGACGGCGCCCGGAACGACATCAAGGTTGGGACGAACTTTATCGACAATGCGCCCGATTCGTCCTGCATGAGTTGTCACGGTCCTGCAGAATGGCAACCCGAGAAACACGCGATGTTGTCTTTTCTCTTGCCTTCGTATCCCAATCCCGCGACGGGTCCCAACAACCCGCCGTTCAAGCCTTGCCCCAAGGGCAAGGGCAAGAACGTGACGATTTATATCTGTTCGCCGGCGCCAGGTTCCCCAGACTGGTCGCGCTGGTTCCAGGACCGCAACGGAACTGAGCCCCAGGATCCCAATACCGGCTCGGTCGCAACCGACTACGACATGGTGTTCGCCTTCAAGACGCTCCCCGCGTGGTGGAAAGCGACGGGGCCAGCGAATACGGCGACGCCGCTCGGTTTGCTCCCGCTGCGAAACGGTTTCAATCAATACACCGGTGCACCTTTGAAGCCGAGTCATTAGCTTGAATGCGTCGAGAGGCGGTCCGAAAACCTGGACCGGTCCGCCCCTCGCTCGCTATCAACTCTTGATATGGCGACGACTCGTTCTACAAGTTGGTGTCGCCCGAAGCATAGGGCATTACCCAATCTGTCAGTCCGCGGCCAAAGGAGCGCTTCTGATATGGACAGCAACCTTCTCGTGCAGGAAGTCCTTGATTTCTGGTTTGGTTCGCCGGACTCGGCAGAATTGGGTAAGCGTCGTCCGATCTGGTTTCAGTCCACCGACGCATTTGATCAGGAGATCAGGCAGCGGTTTTTCGAAGCCAATCGTCTTGCCTCAACCGGCGCGCTCGACGATCTGAAGCACACCCAGATGGGAACCTTGGCGTTGATCGTAATACTGGATCAGTTTTCACGGAACATCTTTCGCGGTGCCGGGCAAGCGTTTGCCAACGATCCCAGGGCTAGATCCTTGGCGGAGCATGCACTCGAAAAAGGCTTTGACAAGAATGTGCTGACCGTTCAGGGACTTTTTTTCTATCTCCCTTTCGAGCATGCTGAAGACCTGCAATTGCAGGAAAAAAGCGTGAACCTGTTCGTAAATCTTGGCGACGCAACCTCCCTTCAGTACGCTATCTGCCATCGGGACCAGATTGTGCGGTTTGGCCGTTTCCCGGACAGAAACAAAGCATTGGGGCGCCCAAGTACGAAGGCTGAAGAGGAATTCTTGAAGAATCCTTTTTGCTGAGGCCGGGCGGGTGGCCCGCCCCGCGCGACATCCCTCAAAGATCTACAAGAGGGTGGCCATCCCGCCTCCCTCTGGCGGGGTGGGTCTTTTCCTCACATCAACGAACGCCGCCCCCCCGCTCCGCCTTCCCCGAGCCCGCAGGGCGTCATTTGTGTCAGCCCTGAAAGTTAGTCCGCGGTAGCGATTTCTTAGTTGGAATCTGAGAAAGAGTGGCGCATAATGCGCGCACAAGGTTACGCGCGCTTGCCAACGACCGCAGTCTGAACCAGCGATCGTGCCTTGTCCGGCCACAGTTCGAAATCCGACTTGAAAAATCCTGGCGTGAACACAGACAGAAGGAGACAGGTCATGGCTGAGAAAAATCTTCAATCGTCAGCAGTAGAGCGCTCTTCCAAGAGCAAGCAGGATCTTCCAGGATGTATTAAGTACATCCTCCTATTGTTTTTACTCGTGCTCTTCTTTGCCGAGTGGGGCGCAGGGGAGTACAGCAGGCTTGGCGAAGCGTCACTGCTCACCTGGATCATTCTGTTGGTCAAGCTGGCCCTCATCGCTGGGCTGATTGGTCTTATCAGGGTCCAAAAGGACTTGAAGTGCAATATAAGCGCCCCGGCTGCCGGAGCATGTGTCCCCGAACAGACCGATACGACGGTCGGCTTTCAATACATCACGGTCAACGGAACAGCTTCGGGAGGTGTTTTTGGCCACTACACGCTGGCGATCTCAGGTCCATATACCTACAGCGTGGTCTATCCTCCCGGCGGCGGTGGGGTGCCAGTTGTCGGCGGCAAGCTAGGCGAAATCAATACCACGGCACTCCCCGACGGCTCGTACACGATCACGCTGACCGTGTTCCCGGCGGGAGCGGGAACGCCAAAGGTCTGCACTAAGACGTTCAATCTCTTGAAGGTCGCGGTGTTTATCACTGAAGTCGCGGACGTCGCACCAGTCCCCAATTTTCTCGACGAAACCGCCGAGTTGGTTGTGGGCGCTCACATTGTTTCAGTGGGCGGCGTGCCTCGACCTGACCGGCACCGCCTACGTTTATGGATGCCTGGAAGTTGCCAGCGTTGAGGTCCTCTACTCACGCGTGGCTTTCCCGGGTCCCGGCCCGTTGCAGCCCGCTTTCAATGCTGCCCTGCCGCCGCCTTGGCTCCCCGGCAATACCCTCAACCCACCGCTGGTTTACGACCCGAGCAAGTACTATCCGTGGACCAGAATCGGCGAATTGCCCGCCGAACTCCTCAACGATTGGTCGACCTGCGTACTGTTCGGCACCACCTATCCCGCTCTCGCTCCGGTACCGTGGGACAGCTATACAACTACCGGCGGCGTCAACAGCGGCGGAAGATACTTCCTGCTCCTGGTGGTCACCGACACCGCCTCGCCCACCCCTAACACCTACTACGACCTGCAGCGCACCTGGGTTGACAACTGGGCGGTGGTCTGCCAGATCGTCAAGTTCCAGATATTCAATGGCACGACCTGGGTTGACCTTCCACCCTGTACCGATTTGTTGTTGAGCTATGGCACGATCCGCATCGTCGGTCTGGCCTGGGATGCCCTCATCGACTCTGCCTGGCCCGCGACCGCACCCAACGACAACTTCAATCAATACTCGCTGGCATATTTGAAGCAGTTTTCGGGGGCGTGGAGCTCGATTGCGATTGGGACCCCGAACGTTCGGGTACCGAATTCGCTGGCCTTCGTACCTCCGGCGCATCCCAATGCCGGGGACGCCGGGGTTTTGGCAGAGTGGGACTTAACGACTCTGGATGCCGGGGTGTCACCCGGCGATTGCAATACGCCTCCGCCCCCAACGAACCAACTCTACCGCGGCTGCTCTTGCACCTACACTCTGCAATTGGGTGTGAGCGACAAGACAGTGACGGACACGGCTTCTGATGAGGACCTGCACAACCCCACCATGGAGGTACCGATAAAGATCGTCAACGACCTAACTTAGCAGGGTACCGGCGCGTGGCCCGCCCCACGTCCCGACATCTCTGAAAAATATACGGCGTGGCCCATCCCGCTTCTGTCGGCGGGGTGGGTCTTTTCCTCCCATCAACGAACGCCGCCCTGCGATCGGCTCTCCGCGATCCCGCAGGGCGTCATTTGTGTTAGCCGTGCGCGTGAGCGCGCAAAGAGTCCCTAATAAATTCCGGGCCCGCCTCGGCGGGCGGCACTCTCACTCAAGCGACGCTCCGCCTGGTGCCCCGTGTTCTCGGCGTTCCTTTGGCCGTTAACCTGGGTACAACCTCGCCTCGACCTCAGAACCGATAGACTGACAATCCCGTCACTCGCGCAATTCTGGAGAAATCCTGGTCGAGCGTAAACACGCTTGCGCCATGCTCCAGGGCAATGGCTGCAATGAGGGTGTCAATGGTGGTGAGTGAAACGCCACGCGCGCGTGCGGCGCGGTACATTGCCGCGGCTTGGCGATAGGTTTCAAATCCCTGCGGTTCCAACATGTCCCACTGTGCCAGGAACCCCTCGATGCGGCTGGAATCCCTGGTTAGTCCCTGCAGGACTTCCGCCACCACCACTCCCGTCAGGGCAAAGGGTTCGCTTTCCTCGATCATGCGGCGCAACTCTGCACCGCCTCGTCCGGGTTTCGAGCTGAAGAAGTCAACCCATACCGAGCTGTCCACCAGGATCAAACTCGATCTCTCCGGGACGCCTTCAAATCACCTTTCCATATTCCGGTTCCGTAGTAGCGGAGAACGCCTTTCCGGCTCTCCGAGCGCACCAGTAATTCCAGTGCTCGGTCCACGATTTGGCGCTTCGTCTTGAGGCGGGTAAGTTTCCGTGCTTTGCGAATCAAATCCTCGTCGATCTCAATATTGGTTCTGCTCATGGCCGCGATGATACACCATCTTGATAGAAAATGGTGTAAGAGGTGGTTGGCAAACAGCCCGGCGTCCCATGTTGGCCCTTCTGTTGAGCTAACCTGGGAAAGTCACGGTGCATACTGCACTCAAGCGACGCTCCGCACCCTCACCTTCACCTCCACGCGCGATCCCAGTCGGTTCAGCACCGACATCAGGCGGTCCACCGTGAAGCGCCCCAGGTCGGCATTGCGAATGCGCGAGAAGTCGGCCGCAGCGATACCCGTTCGGGCATGGGCCGCGCGTACGGTTAGCCGTTACCGGTTTCAAGCGAACCTTGAGCGGGGATTTTCCTTACTCACCGGACGCCGGGTGCGCCCCACAATCACCCGCCGCTGGCAACTGTGGGCGAATGCCCCGTCCGCTCATGACTCCCGCCCCAGCCTGACGTCCATTTGGTAGAACTTGAACGTATGGTCGTTGCCCACGATGGCCTTATAGCGATCGAGAACATCCGTGGTGAACGCCGCTTTGTCGGCTTCCGTCAACAAGTGTGTCCACTCCACGAACGTGACCTCCGCGAAGGCCACGAAGCCCGAACGCGATAGGAAGTCCCACGATTTGTCTGACACGTGTACGCTTTGCACCTTCAGGCCGCACTTCTCCGCCAGTTCTCCATATTCTTCCGGCGTGAGGTGCAGATACGGACGATGGAACCCGTGAAAATGAGACACCCACTGCGGAGACTGCCTCGTCTCGCGCAGCACATGTTCCAGGCTCTCGCGCGGGCCATGCGAGACGAAACGCAGTTGCGCAGTCCCGCCCGGTTTCATGGCCGAGCGAATCGACAGGAGTGCCGCTTCCTGCTCCGGTATCCAGTGCAGCGCATTAAACGAAATCACCAAGTCAAACTCATCGTGAAATGGCAGGCACCGCGCATCAGCGACTTCAAATCGCATATTGGAACCGTGCTTCGTGCCCCAGTGACTCTGGGCGAAATTGATCATCTCCACCGAGGGATCGACCCCGACCACCGCACCTTGAGGTAGCCGTGCGGCTACCTCGGCCGTGATTTTCCCATCCCCGCACCCAACGTCTAGCAAGCGCTCGCAGCCTTTCAGTTCCAGCAGTCCGAGCACCTCGTCCGCCATTACCTTTTGCAGACCTGAAATTTGCGCATAGTCCTTGGCATCCCATTCCGTCACGATTTCGCCCTCCCCTTGGTGCCGCCTGTTGGAGCCACCTGCTTGAACGACGGTGCCCCGCAGCCCGGTGCCGCAGGTTCGCCCTTCTGGGCTAATCTGGCATCGCCGCTGGATCCGCTTTACCTGCGACGCGTTCAGCGCAGGCAAGCCCGCGAGTGCGTCGCCCGCCGCTCCGGTGATCACGTCAACCAACGCCGCCCCGCACTCCGCCATCTCCTGAGCCCGCAGGGCGTCATTTGTGCTAGCCGTGCGCGTAAGCGCGCGGAAAGAGTCCCTGATAAATCGCAGAGCCCGCTTCAGCGGGCGGCACGAGCACCACATCGAGCATGACTGGCACGACTAAGAAGATCAGCACCGCCCACAGAATTTTGCGATCCGAGCAGGTTGCGATCGTGCTCATGAACGGCTTCCTGATTCGACTTCCCAGAGTTTGGCGACTAGGACCTCAGTGTCCCACCGTTCCCAACAAGAACTCCCGCATCGCCCGCACCACGTACGCCTCATCGCTGATGTACGCGTAGTGCGGAGCATCGGGCAACAGATAGACGACCGGTGTGGGCTTGCCCGCGTTTGGTTGCGCAAACTTCGCGGTTGTATCTGCATACCATTGCACAATGCCCGGCCAATTGGCATCGAATACCTTTTGCTGGGCGGCACTCAGGTACGGGTAGTAACGCAATCTGCCTTGCACAGACGGTTGGTCGAGAATACCGAGCCGCGGCGCGTCGATGTCAGCCCAATTCACTTCCGGATTTTGCTTCTCTGCTATGCCCGCAAAGATTTGCGTTCCGACGAAATCGGGCGTCGTACTGCCTGTAATCGTCCCTTGTGCATCAAACACCAACCCAGGACAAGCCGACGGGTCTGGTCTGAGCGAGTTCTCCAGCCGCGCCTGGGCGGCTTGGAAAATCTGCAGCGATCTGTAGTCGCTGGTTATATACGGCACCGGCGGCACATCGGGAAGTTCGAAGCGCTTGGCCAGATCAAAAGCGTCCAGATAGACCAATTTCTCGACGTAGCTTTTGTACTTCAGTCCAAGCTTGCTTAGCTCCGAACCTGCAAGCGAATGCCCCACAAAAACTGCCTTGCTGATCCCCAGTTGTTTCAGAACCTCGATGTCATCATGCGCCCTGCTCTCGACGTCATAGCCTGACTCCGGCTGGCTGGAAGGAAGAAACCCCCGGCGGGTAATTCCGATGACATGAAAGTAGTCAGTGAATTGGTAGGCGAACCCGTCATACACATGCGCGTTGTCGCCGTAACCGGTGAGCAGCACCATAGTGTCCGGCATGTTCGCGCCGCCCCAGTCCAAAACTTGGAGCTGGACTCCGCTGTCGACCGTCACGCATGTTTTCTTGTGCGGAGTCGCATCGATGCATCCAGCGGGTTGAGGAGCGCTTTGTTTCACCGGCGCGCATGACTCGCTTGATGGACTGGGTTGAGCGGCGCCACTCGCGCTGATTGCTAGTAGAAGCGCCACGGCAAGCGACGCCTTGATAGGAATATCCATACCGGCCCCCGAGGAAATCGCATGCGATGCGATTTAGTTGTTATTTATATCTGGGCCCCAAAGTGGGAACCATTGTACCCTCGGTCGCGTCTGGCCACCCCGCGTTCCGCATCTCCGAAACCCTGCCCGCGGACCCTCCCATCCCGGCTTCCTTGCCGGCCTGAATTTTGCGCCTGCTCCGACTTATTCCCATTCTGGGAACCGCTGGTTACTTTAGTTTCGTCGCGAAGACGATTTCTGTCGCTTCCCTCCGGCCACCGCGTTATAGGTCAGAACGGGGAAGGGATTAGTGTCCCTAAATCCTCCCTGCGCCCAGGCTGCGGGTCTCGCTTGTTCTTTGACAAATCGTCTCCCAGGTCACGGCAAGGCCAAATCCTTCCCGACCCCGGGAAAGCTTCATCCAACCTGATGAAAACAAGCTACATGGACGAATATGCCATACTTGTATGACTTGTATGGAAAGTATGACCATACTTGTCATACTTTTCATACCAAAATTGGCTGCTAAAGGCGAATGGATGACGAAAGTCTCGCCGCTAAGTCCTTACGGCTGACATGGATAGCTACAAGTACCTATATTCACAATCAGTTACAGACAATTTCCCTCTAACAGATTGAAAACAAAGGACCCCTGTAACAGATTTCATAAGCATGCGCGCGGAGATAGGGTGGGTCATCCTTCTTTATCGCTATTTCGGCAATCCTGCTGTCCCGTTGACCGTGAACTCGGCCTCGGATTTGGATTGCGTCTCTCCGGGTTGTGTCGATCCAACGCTCAGGTGGTACGTCCCCGGCAGAATGGATCGTTGGCCCTTGCCATCGACCGCCGAGAGCGACCGTGGACTCAGCTCGAGCGACACATCCCGGCTTTCACCGGCAGTGAGGTGCACCCGCTGGAAACCGACGAGCGAGTAGATCGGGCCATCGCTCTGTGGTGTTTTCAGATAGGCTTCCACGACTTCATCGCCAGCAACTTTGCTCGTATTGGTAACACTGACGGTTGCTGTCACAGGCTGACCGGCCGGAACGCTAGCGCTCGAGAGTTTGACCGGGCCGTATTGAAAGGTGGAATAGCTCAGTCCGTACCCGAAGCCCCAGAGCGGCTTGCCGGTGTAATAGCGATACGTCCGGTTCTTGAACGAGTAGTTGGTGAATGCCGGCAAATCGCTCGTGCCGGCATAGAACGTCACGGGCAGTCGGCCGGCTGGATTGTTCGCTCCGGCCAATGTGCGCGCAATCGCGGTTCCACCGTCTACGCCGGGATACCAGGCCTGAAGGATCGCAGCCGCATGTTCCTTGGCCCAGGTCAGCGCGAGTGCGCTGCCGCTTAGGGACACAACGATCACCGGCTTGCCGGTCGCACCCAGCGACTCCAACAGGTGCTGCTGAGCTGCGGGAAGGTCGATGCTGGTGCGGTCTCCGCCTTCGAAGCCTTCGATCTTGATCGGCATCTCTTCGCCCTCCAGTTGCGGCGAGACTCCCACGAAGGCGACGACGAGATCGGAAGCCTTCGCGGCCGCAACCGCTTCGTCGATCAGCGCTTGTGGCGGAGCCTCCCAGCTCAGGGTGACACCGCCTCCGGACTGATCGCCAGAGTGGCTATATTCCAGACGGAAGTCGTGCGGATTGGTATCGGTGAACGTGACTTCCACCTTGGCCGACTTCGAATCCGACATGTTCGGAGGTGCAGTACTGTTCGCTCCCGTAGGCTTGGTACTCGGCTTTCCGCTGTTGAGATCACCTTCGGAAAGGACTTTGCCGTCGAGCACAAACCGGTAAGTCTCTTTGGGTGAGTATGGGAAAGCTGACCCCGGTTCAACTGTAAAGACGTACTTGCCCGTTGCGGGAACGCGAATTGTCCCCGACCAGCGAACCGAGTAGTTGTAGGTCAGAACTTCGGGTGCGGGAGTGGCATTGTCCCAGTCGTGTTGAATCTCAGGCTCGATTGTCGCGTGGACTGGACGGCCGGTCCAGTCAGAAGTGGCGAAGAACTCGGTACGCAAGCCGCTTCCGAATGCCGTACGTGGAACCGGTACGCTGGTGCCGTTGGCCAGAGTAGAGCCTTGTGCATAGTGGAT
The DNA here is from genome assembly GCA_963749635.1 of uncultured Acidobacteriaceae bacterium. Taxonomy (GTDB): domain Bacteria; phylum Acidobacteriota; class Terriglobia; order Terriglobales; family Acidobacteriaceae; genus DASRAA01. The sequence continues at coordinate 91,659 of CAVVNW010000020.1, read as the reverse complement.
CGTGGAGGAGTGGAATTGCTTGGTAATGCCATCCAGGGGACTCACCGGATGCAGCGGCTGTCCGTTGTAATTGCCTTCCAGCGAGACCAGCAGATCGGCCGTCGGCCCGATGACTGCGATGTCATGAGGTGCCTTACCGATCGGCAGAGCAGCATTGTTGTTCTGCAACAGCACCATCGACTCTTCCGCAGCCTTAAGAGCCGTCCTTCGATGTTGCTCAGAGGTGACGGTGGAAAACGGAATGCGATCCAGCGCACTGTTTCCGGGCGGATCGAAAAATCCCAGCTGCATGCGCGCGGTGTAGAGCCGTTCTGCCGCAGCCGTCACCAATTCCTCGGACACGACGCCCTGCCGTACAGCATCAGCCAAAGTATTGAAGCCCGGCGACCAGATGCTGCACGACAGATCAGTCCCGGCCTTGATCGACAGGACCGAAGCATGCAGGATATCGGGTGCATTGTGATGTCCGTTGGCGACATCCACGATGGCCCCACAATCGGAGACCACGAATCCCTTGAATCCCCAGGCGTCGCGCAGATGGTCTTTCAAGAGCATGGTATTGGTGCAAGCTGCGGCCCCATCGATCGCGTTGTAAGCACACATCACCGACTTCACATGGCCATCGACTACCGTGGATCGAAATGCAGGCAAGTAGGTCTCTTCCAGGTCGCGCGGGCTCACATCCACATCGAAACCGTGGCGCAGCGATTCGGGACCGCTGTGCACTGCGAAGTGTTTGCTGGTGGCGACCGCTTTCGGATGATCGGGATCGTCACCCTGTACGCCAGTCACAAACGCCACGCCCATTTTGCCCGTGAGAAATGGGTCTTCGCCGTAAGTCTCCTGGCCGCGTCCCCAACGTGGATCGCGGAAGATGTTGATATTGGGAGACCAGAAAGTGAGACCGTAGAAAATGCGGTGATTCCCCTCGCGCTGTGCCTGGTTGTATTTCGCCCGACCCTCGACGCCAATCACGTCACCCATCTGCTGCACCATCGGGGTGTCCCAAGTCGCCGCCATGCCGATCGCCTGCGGAAAGACCGTCGCATAGCCGGCCCTCGCGACGCCATGGAGCGCCTCGCTCCAGGTCTGATAGTCCGGAACGCCCAAGCGGGGGATTGCGACCGCCCAGTCCTCGAGCTGCGAAGCCTTCTCATCGAGCGTCATGCGGTTTACCAGGTCGTGCGCGCGCGCGGCGGCCGGAAGTGAAGTATCCAGATAAGCGGGCGGCTTACTTTGTGCGAATGAAACGAGAGAGGCAAGCACTATGACTGCGAGCACGACACGTTGCATCAGGACAACTCCCGTACGCAGATCGGTTGCAAGCGATTCAATCCTATTGATAAATAGGCAAGTCAGTGTAACTCTTCCACGATTTACAGTAATGCCCCAGTTGAATTGTGACGGATCAAGTCTTAATCTTGTCACCAGTGTAGGGGTGGGAATGGCGCAGGTTTTTACCGTTTCCCTGCCTTGGGTTCCGGCTGAAGCGGAACGGTGTCAGGCGGACCACGTTTCTCACTCCTGCCGATTTGTTCCGCAAGGCGAGTGCGTGGCCTTTTCGTGTCACTCGCCCAAGACCAGAGTCCCTTTGGACCCCTTGATCTTCGCTCGCAGATGTGCCGCCTTGCCCGAAGCAACATCCACCGAGATTCCCAGCTTCTGGAACTCTGCCGCCAGTGCAGCGGTGTCGGGACTGACGGCCTCAAAGCTTTCTAATCTGCATCCCTGGGGAGCATCGACCGACGGATGCACAGTGCCGGTTCCCCACTGGATGAAGAATGGCAGGAGCCCATTGCGATCGTCGTCCAGGTTGAGGGTCTGCCAGTGAAGCATCTTTCCATCGGGGCGGGCCCGCGAACCAGGCGTTGGCCCCTGAAACGTCACGCCTGCTTTTCTCCAACGCTCGGCTACTCCCACAATGTCAGATGTATGCACAGCCCAATCCACCAGTTGCGGCACAGCAAGCTGCTTCAACATCGCGGGCAACTCCGTGCGGGTTGTGGGAGTTCCTGTTTGCGCCGGATCCGGCGCGATGACTTCGAGGTAATGCAGCGGCCCCAACGACAGCAGCGCGTTGCGCGTTCCTCGTCCCGGATGCACTCCGCCCATCGCAGGCCGAACGCCGGTCTGCTTCTCAACGAAAGCAATGCCCTGGTCGAGATCGGCACAACCGAGAAGAAGATGATCGAGCATGGAAGGGACCTTTTCGGCCGCCCACAAAGTTTGTGGGACAATCGCCGCGCTACCCGCGATGATGACGAACTCCCGCCGCGAAATCACTTCAGCACTCCACTCAAAGGCGCGAAGGAACCGCCAGGAATATTTCTACAGCCCGCCAATGCTGTTCAGCAATTTTTCAGCCGCTTCTCCCGGATCCTGCGTCGCGAAGCTTTCGTCCAGCACGATCAGCGAGACCGCCGGGTCGATTTCTTCCAGCACTTTGCGCGTCGGGCGGCCATACACACTCTGCATGTTGGCCGAAATCACCACTTTTTTCGCCTTGGTCGCTTTGAGCAGGATCTTTGCGTCGTCGATATTTGCAGTTGCCAGCGCGTTGTAACCGGAACTCAGCAGGACTTCTTTCATAAACGACCGCACGTCCGACGATTCGAACAGACACAGCACACGCGGTCGCGAATCTCCGCCAATTCCCTTCGAATAGCGCGATCCCAGGTAAGCCGCCGTGATGGCCTCTTCCACGCTGTCATAAGTCTCGAAGAGCGAAATGATCTTGGTCATCTCCAGCACTCTGCGAATCGGCGCCGGCACTCCACTGAGTTTGATGTCCCCACTTTTCGCGCGGGCTGTGTGCATCAGGCGGGTCAGCGCCCCCAGCCCGCTGCTGTCGATAAACTCCACCTGGTCGAGTTGCATCACGATGTGAACATACTTCGCGAACGAATCCCCGACGAAAGCGTGCAGCGCGAACACTTCTTTTCCAGCCACAATTCTTCCCTGGCACTGAATTACCAAAACATCGCCAATGGGGCGGCTTTCCAGATGCAAAGGCATGACGCCTCCGGACTTCAGACCTGTTTGGCTACTGAGTCACGGAGTGTACACCAACTCATCCGGCCAGAACCAGCTAGTAGCTCTCGATTGCTCGATAGCCCTGACGTGCGGTCATGCTCCGGTTACTTCGAGTTCGAGTTTCTCCTCGCGATAGAGGACCGCGATATGGCGGCAAGCAGTATCGATGACCATGGCGAGCATAACCGGGATTGCGATTGCCCCTGCTACGTCGAACAGGCGAAAGGTCCTGCCCGCAATGTAAGCATAGGGATGTACCATCAGCGCAATGTTGCCGACGATGAGCAGCACACGAATCTCCGTCGGACCGAAGATGCCGTGCGAAACGTGAAAGTGTCCCATCGTGTAGGTCGCCAGGAAGCTTTCGATGGAGAGTACGTAGAAACCCGACCAGGAGCCCGGCCGCAATCTGCCAATGCACGTAGCCCGACAGCGCCAATCCGCCCATGAGCGCCATCGCGCCGAAGGTATCCGCTGACGTGGTCCACGTAGAAGCCGTAGCGCGGGCGCTGCTGGTCCCGTACTCGCGCCAGAGTTCCGTCGAGGCTGTCACCCAACCAGTTCAGTACGACGAAGAAGTTCACCCACCAAAGCGCACGCCAGTCTCGCGCAGACAATGCATAGGCAGCACCTGCAAACGCCTGTGCAATGAAGCCGAGTGCGGTGAGGTGATCAGAGTTAACGAACCACGGAGTACGCGTCGCCATCCAGATCAGTACTTGTTTCTCCACATCCGCTGTCAGCGCTTTGTGGACACGCAGCGCTTTGACAAAGCCGCTCTGCCGGCGGTCCGCGATCTTCGCTTCCCTTACCTGTACTTCGCACAACTGGTTCATCGCTCCGTCTCCTTCGCGGTCCTCTCCGCCAATGCGCTTCGAGTGGCTTGCATGGTGAACTCCAACGACTCGCGCGGGAGTTCCTCGACCAACGGCGCCGCTAGCCAGCCCAAACCACCGGGAATATCGCGCGTCATCGAAACCACCTCACACTCGATCAGCAGTCCACCGGGCACTTCCATAAAGCTCCAATAAGAATTGAGCCTCCAGAGGTAGCCGTCGTCATCGCCTTCCTTCATGTGGTGTTCCCCAACGCTGCCCGCAGCATCCACTTCCCAGATATGCGTGTTCCGGGAAGCGCTGTACCCGCGATTCGAGTCCACCGAGCGCGTTTGCACGTCCCATACCCCATCGAGCACGACGGTCACGACCTTCTTCCGTTTCATCCGAATGGCGACCGAAGCCGCCCCGGCACGCTCCCAGAGAATGCGCGAGGAAACGATCTCGGGACCGTAGTGACGAGGAAGGCCGTTGTAGTCCTTCAGCAGATCCGCCATGTCTTTCGACCGGGCACCGGCAACGAAGGCAGTACCCCTCCAGTGATGCAGCAATCCGCCGGGTACCGGCTTTGGCCGGTCCAGCACGGACTCAATCACAACCGTTCCTGACCTCAGTTCTGAGATGGTCCCCGACCGGTGCATCTGGCTACCGTTGAGGACTGCGATGAAGGTTTCAGAGCTTCTATGTTGTTTTTCGATCCGGGCTTGGACCGTGGCGTCGTATTGGTCAAAGGCTTGTAGCCCGCTGGTCTCGAGCCGGGCAGCCAGTCCAGGAGTGAGTAGCAGGATCACGGCTGCCGAGCAGCTCACTGCAAATAGCATTGCGCGTTTCATGGTGAAAGAATCAGCGGAAAGGCGCGCTCCCGCAATGCATGAAAGGTCAAACGCGCCTCATTCATACCTCATCGTGCAAGCTATTGGAGTGAAAGTAGTTGTCGTCATCCATCGAAGAAGCTTCATTGACAGAAACTGGCTTGCCCCTACCTTTCGCAGGTAGACTGGACTTCCGCCAATGACGGTCGAAAGTCAAAGCCGGATTTTTCGCTTTGGAGTGTTTGAGGCCGACGAGGCCACCGGAGAGCTACGTAAGCACGGCGTTCGTCTCAAGCTGCATTCGCAGCCATTTCAGTTGCTGGTGATGCTCCTGGAACGCCCCAGCGAGCTGGTGACCCGCGATGAGATGCGAAGGCGCTTGTGGGACGACGATACCTTTGTGGACTTCGACCACGGCCTGAACTCGGCAGTGAACAAGCTGCGGGAAGCGCTCAGCGACTCAGCCGCACAGCCCCGTCATATCGAGACGGTCGCCGGTCGGGGGTATCGGTTCATCGCAGCGGTGACGATCGCGCAACCTATGACAGGTGACGTTTCCCTGGTACAAGCGACAGAAGATGTGGCAGCACGCCCTAACATTCTGTCTCTGGCTTTGCAAACTGTTCCAACCGCTCCGGAAGCGGAGCGCGAAAACCCACCGATTCGTACGATTCTGGTTGCTCCGGACGAGCTGCCGATCGCCCCCCGCGTGATGGTACGGACCCTGCTACTGCTGATACAGGGGATGTATCTAGCGTTCTATGTTTCGGCCTTGGCCAATCTCGACGAAATCCGCGGGATATTCGCAGACTCTCAGCTTCCATGGCCAACGCTACTGCTGGCGTTGCTGGTAGCCAGTGCTGTAGTGCTCATCCCTGTGCGGCTCTTCCTGTTTGCGGCAGTGGCCTTCGATTTCTCGCAGCTGCCCGAGAAGTTCCGACGTCTGTTTCCCGTGCTGCTGGTTGTGGATCTGCTTTGGGCGTTGTCGCCGTTTCTGCTGATCCATCACATCAATATTGGCCTTGCACTCGCAATGACCGCGGCTCTGGTCTATCTGCCTTTCGCCCAGCGCTCTCTTGTACTGATGTTCGCCCGGGGGCGTTCACGGCTGGACTAGCGTTATCGCGCCTAGGAAGCCGCTTCTACTTAAACTTCCCTGCTACTTCTTTGACCAACGTAATCACCTGCAATACATAGCCAATGCTGAGGACTCCCGCAACTTTGCGATTAAAGGGAAAGACACTGGTTTCGTAGACGTCGCTGGCCACGACGTGCAAGTCCCGCAAGGTCTTCAGGTCCTCGATATTCGCGATGCGGAAGTCGGGCTCGCCCAGTTGGGTTTCGGTCTTGTTCAGCACGGTATTGAGCAGCCGCTCCACGGGAGCAAGGTGGGTCATTTGCGCTCGGCGGATTTCTCGTGTGACGTGGATGAGTGGCTGGATAACGATCCACGGGATAAAGACCACAACACCAATCGCACCCAGCCAGATTCCGGGGAAATCCTCGATGCCAAGATATCCGTGCCAGAGTGTTACCCAAGCGGCAAGCGCACATAAAATGCAGAGCGCCAGCAGCAACAAGAGAAAGTTTCCCAGGCTGGCGAAGCCATTCGAGCCGTCAGGATGAAACGGACGAAGCTTGATGCCCTTGCTAATGAGCTTGCTGATGGAATGTTGGCCCACTGCCAGCAGATAAAGAGCATGCATTCCGTAAAACATCGCCAGCGGAATGGTTAACGCCAGCACGAGGCCGGCGTTCCCGTAGGCTGGATTGCCCCACCAGCCGATATTGACTTTGCCGTCAAGATACAGAGCTGCTCCGCAGAATGCAGCGATCAGGGCAAACAGCACGATGACCCAAACGCTGTTCAGCTGCCGCTCGGCCCGGCGGCTTTCTGCGTGCACCGCTTCTTCCGTTACGTTAAGAAGTTGGGGATTGGCGACGGACTGATAGACGCTGTCGAAGCTATCGAGCGCAGTAATGGCCACCGCGCCGCCGATGGAGATCACCACGGCCATCAGCAGGTGTGTGGAGTCGCGCAGATACGGCAGTGTGACTGACGGCCGGTCGCCGACGTGCTTCGCCAGCCAAATAATCTGTGGCGGCAACAGTTTTTGCTGGGCGGCTGTAGCACTGATGAGGACTCCTTCAAAAGCGCAAAGCACTAGAGGAACCAGGTAGTAGAGCGCAAATATGACCACTCCCCATAAGGGATGGGGCACGTCGAGCCGCCGGCTAAGAGCGCCGATCACGAAGAGGTGATCCAGCAGCGATTGTGGTGGGTTCTTTTTGGTCAAGGTGAGGTGGTCGCCCCTGTTCAACTTTGCTTCGTCGTCGAAGCACGAAGATTGCGGCGAATTATAGCGCACGCGACGCGTGACATCGGCATGCTTTCGTAGTGCCTCGGGCAGTTCGACGGTGGTGGAAGACGTTTTCGTCTGCTAGGCTCTACGCCATGCACGACGGATACACAGACTTGCCCGCCGGCAAGCTGGCCAATATCGTCACTTACCTCGAGATGCGAACTCGGCCGGTCGACTTGGCGCCTCCTATAACGCCAGACTATGTGGTACGGCGTATCGCGCATCCAGATCTCGATTGGTATCGGAAGCTTTATCGTGAAATCGGCCAACCGTGGCTGTGGTTCAGCCGGTTGCGTCTGGATGATGGAGAGCTCAGTGGCATTTTGCACGACCCAGCGGTTGACGTGTTTGCACTGTCGCATGCGGGCGCCGACCACGGCCTACTCGAGTTCGATCGCCGCGGCTTTCCGGATATTGAGCTGTCGTTTTTCGGTGTAACGCCCTCACTGATCGGTAAAGGGGCCGGGCGGGCCTTGCTCGCGCACTGCCTCCCGCTGGAGTGGAAGTACGACCCGCGGCGAATTTGGCTGCACACCTGCACATCTGATCATCCTGCGGCCTTGGCTTTCTACATGAAGGTCGGATTCGTGCCTTACAAAAGGGCCATCGAGATTTCCGACGACCCTCGTGTCACGGGTGAGATGCCGCCAGGGGCTGCGCCGCAGATACCACTGATTTAGATGGCGCGAGGCGTCGCTATTACCGGACTTCCGGGTCCAAATCGACGTCGAGTGTTCCGTAAACACCAAATTAAATTCAACGACTGTTTAGAATCAATGGTATAGGGGTAAATTATTTGCAAACGATTGATAAATATAATACTTATACGTATCCATATCATACTAAAAGAGTTAAGCGCGATTTTGGACGTTTTTGGCGATCAAAAGTGTCATACAATACATACTAGTCATACAGCTGGTTATCATACTTTACATACAAGTATGCAAGGTTCAAGTCGGTAGTTCCCTCTCACGTTGAGATTTCAAAGAGCACCACGACTCCGCAACCTGGGCGCGGACTTACAAGAGACACGAATCCCCTTCCTCGCGATTCATGATCCAGGCGTCAGAAGCAATAGCGAAAGGGCGTGGGTCACGGCGCTTTGTGATAAGGCCCGGAGGATCGGATTAGGCGCAATTCACCACGGAGACACAGAGGTCACGGAGAAGAACCGGGCAAGAGTCAAGGGCAAATTCAGCGCGGATTTTCACGGATCGGCAGGAACAAAAACCAGCACGAGAGTTTGACGTCGTTTTGGCATCAAGCCCAGTGCCAAAGCCCGCGAAATCGAGCGCCCTTTATCACCACGCTAAAGAGTGTGTGCGAGAACTCTGCCGTCCCTACCGGAACTCAGGTTAACTCCCCACTTTACCCAGCACTCCGCCTCCGGCTGCGTGCTGGGCTATCATGTCCCCGCCCCTTCGGGGCTCGTTTCGCTCGCAGTTTGTAGCACTGTCGTAACCCGATCCGTGGTTCTCACACAGACTCCAAAGCCCACGAAACCGAGCGACGGTTTTATCACTAGGCTAAAGGGTGAGTGCTTTCACCCTGAAGACCCATAGGGTTCAGGGCCGCACGTACACGACGCCGCCCTTCATCACGAAGTTCACTTTCTCCAGCTGCTGAACATCGGCCATAGGATCACTGGGTACGGCGACGATGTCGGCATACTTGCCGACCTCCACAGAACCAATCTTGTCCTGCATGCCGAGCAATTCAGCGGCGCTCATGTTGGCGGAACGCAGCGCCTGGGCAGGCGTCATGCCGTACTTCACCATGATGGGAAATTCTTTCGCTGGATCGATCTTCCAGTCGAATCCCCCGGCATCGGTGCCGAAGGCAATCTTCACTCCCGCCTTCAGCGCGCGACGAAAGGTGTCTTCGTGGATCTTGATCATGTCGACCCATACCTTGGCGCCTGCAGCGGCACGACCCTGGGCGACGTACTCTCCCACAAACAATGTCGGCACGTAGTAGGTTCCGTGCGCCACCATGGTTTGCAGGTCAGCATCGCCGATGTACATTCCGTGCTCGATGCTGTCCACGCCGGCTTCCACCGAGTTGTGTACGCCATTCAGGGCCGCCGCATGCGACGCTACCTTGTGCCGCTCGCGATGCGCCTCGTCCACAATCGCCTTCAGCTCATCCAGCGTAAAGGTCGGGACGTCGTTCAGCACGCCGCCTGGCTGTACGTAATAGCTACGGTCGGAGTACACCTTGATCCAGTCCACGCCGTTGGAAATCTGCTCGCGGACCGCTTTGCGTCCGCCCTCAGCGCCGTCCACTTCCTGCACGCCCTTGGGCACCTTCAGCTCCCACGAATACCCCAGCAAGGGATACGCGCCGGTGACGTCCATCGCACGGCCGGCTACCTGCATGCGAGGCCCGGGAATCACTCCGTTGTTGATGGCTTTCTTGATGTCCACATCGGAGTAGCCCGCGCCCTCGGTTTCAAGGTCACGGATGGTGGTGAAGCCATATTCCAGCGCGCGCTTCGCCGCCACCGTTCCCAGGATCGTGCGATAGGACGTCGACCACTTCAACAGCTGCACGTCGTAGTCGTCGGCGGTGATGTCGCCCTGCAGCAGCACGTGAGTGTGGGTGTCGATCAGTCCCGGAAGGCAAACTTCGTGGCTCAAGTCGACGACCTCGGCGCCCGCTTCGGGCGTTGCTGTGCCAACGGCGTCGATCTTCTCGCCCACAACGCGTAGCATGACGTTCTTCTGAGCAGCGTCGCTCTTGCCGTTATATAGCGTCCCGCAGCGCAGATACGTGATTTTGGGAGAAGCTGTGGCTGGACTGCTTTGGGCGAGGGCTAACGTACTTGCTAGAAGGACGACAGCAACGACTCGTTTCATGATCGACTCCGTGGGCTTGATGCCATTTCATAATCCGGTTGACCGAAGGGGCTGCTGAAAAAAGTCTCTTCGACAAGTGGAAAGCAAAACAGGGGCTAAAGCCCGTCTCCTATTTTGACCACTTTGCGGCATGACTGAAGTCATGCCCTGATACGAAACAGTCGCAAACACGAGTTTTTCCGCAAGCTGTGAAGTCATGCCCTGATACGAACCTGCAAAAGCCACTTTTCCAGCAGTCTGTGAAGCGGTCCCCCCAAAACGCTCATGGCTGGCTGGGAATAGGACGGCTCTTGCATCCGAGCTTTTCTACGGCATCGCTTACGTTTTTATACTCGGGTGATGCCTTCACCTGTTCGTTCACCGTGAGATAGGTTCGCATCAGCACTGGACACGCTTCGGTGATGCCCAACCGGCTTACGATCTCTGTGGCAAACGGACTGGGGAACGGAGTTGCCAATCCGTAGACGCCCTCCAGCACGGCTCCCATGGCAGGTTTGTACTTGCGCAGGATTTCGTCCAGCGCCGTCTGCAACTCCTGCTCCTTCTCGGACAGACCGGCGGGAGGTTGCGCCTGGGTCTCTTCTGAGGGACGGTCGCCACGCCACATGCGCTCCTCAAAATACAGAATGTTTCGGACACACTCCGGCGAACATCCGGTCTGGTAAATGGCGTTCGCCAGTGCCTGACGCATGCCGAAGCTTTCCGGCGGCACCATCAACGCGGACAAGCGCGACACTCGGGCAGCATCCTTACGGGCAATCAGTGCCTGTAGCGCCGCCAGACGATTTTCCTGAGTCGGTGCTCCAGAGGCCACTACCAGCAGCAGCTCGCTCGCCCGCTGGCCCGAATATCCAGCCAGCCGTTTCACGGCTGTGGGATCGGGCTTCTTTTCGAGCGCCGCGTGCGCCAGCGCATCAATGCGGGCATTGCGCCAGGTGGTAAAAGCGGTGCCAGCCATGATGACTACAATCACCAAGATGCCGAGCCGCATGGGTTTGAAGCCGAAATCGTCCAAGAATGACATAGCGTGCTACTACGGTATCAAATGAACGCCGCAGGGTGAACCGCGTCACCGCCCGGGCATGGCCGCGAGAGTTAGTATTGCTGCATGAGCTCCAATCCAGCGATCGACGCGGTCATCGAGCGCGAGAAGCTGTTCGAAGCCTTTGAAAACCTGATGCCCTTCCGGGTGCAGGACATTCTTCTGGTCTCCAGCCTGTACGACTCGTTCATCCTGCGCGAAGATGGCCGCCTGAATGAGCTGCTCATTGGCGAATCGTACGAACTTAACTTGCAGCACGTGCCGCGCATCACGCATGTAAAGACTGGCACCGAGGCACTGAATCTGGCGCGGTCCGACTCACGTTTCAATCTCATCGTAACCAACCTTGAAGTCGAGGACATGACGGCCGCCGAGTTGGCCACCGAAGTCAAGCGAGCTGGGCTCGATGTTCCGGTTGTCGTGCTCGCGTATGACTATCGCGAGGTCAAGAACTTCGTCGCGCGGACACCACATAGCCCCATCGAGCGCATCTTCCTGTGGCAGGGAAACGCCCGCATCCTCATTTCGATCATTAAGTACATCGAAGACAACCGAAACGTTGAGCACGATACCGAGGTCATGGGCGTTCCGGTGATGCTGGTGGTCGAGGACAATATCCGTTATTACTCCTCGTTTCTGCCGGTCATCTATACCGAGCTCATCAGCCAGGCACGGCGCCTGATCAGCGAAGGCCTGAACGTTGCTCATAAGCTGGTGCGCATGCGGGCGCGGCCCAAGATACTGCTGGCGTCGGACTTCGAGAGTGGCGCGGAGCTGGCGCTGCGGTACCGCGAGAACCTACTGGGGGTTGTGCTCGACGTAGAGTTTCCGCGACGGGGCCAGCTCATGCCGGAGTCGGGCTTTGACCTGGCGCGCATGATCCGCAGCGTGGTTCCTGATGTGCCCATCGTGCTGCAATCGGGCCGTACGGAGTTCATGGACAAAGCTTATGCAGAAGAATTTTCGTTTCTGCAGAAGCGCTCGCCGACGTTGCTGGGCGATTTGCGCAATTGGCTGATTGACCAGGTTGGATTCGGCGATTTTGTCTTTCGCCTACCCGATCGCAAGACGGCAGTTGCTCGCGCCAGCAATCTGAACGAACTGGAAAAAGCGCTTCGCACCGTTCCGGCCGAGAGCATCTCCTATCATGCCGGCCGCAACCACTTCTCTCACTGGTTGATGGCGCGCACCGAGTTCGCGGTCGCGCAAAAACTGCGTCCGCGCAAAGTTTCCGATTTCGCCAGCATTGAGGTACTGCGTCGCGACCTGATCGACGCCATCACGAGCTACCGGCGTGAGCAAAGTCACACCCTGGTTGGCGATTTCAATCCCGAGATCTTTCAGCCGGAAGACTCATATTTTCTGCGTATCGGCGACGGATCATTGGGAGGCAAGGCTCGTGGACTTGCATTCGCACGCCACTTGCTCCACCCGGCACAAATGCCGCAGCGAATCCCGGGAGTTCGGGTTGCTGTGCCTCGCACAGTGGTGCTAGCTACCGATGTCTTCGATCACTTCATCGCTGAAAACGATTTACACGACTTCGCCATGCGTTGTAAGAGCGACAGCGAGATTGTCGAGCGGTTTCTAGCTGCACCGCTGGCCGCCGATATCGAGGCTCACCTGCGGGCGTTTCTCGAGAAAGTCTCTTTCCCGCTAGCGGTGCGCTCGTCGAGCCTTCTCGAAGACTCGCAATACCAGCCCTTTTCCGGCGTGTACGACACCTACATGCTCGGCAACCACGATCCGGACATGGAAGTGCGCCTCCGCCAGCTGAGGGAAGCGGTCAAACGCGTGTACGCTTCGACCTTCACCCAGCACTCCAAGGCCTACGTGCGGGCTACTCCTTATCGCCTGGAAGAAGAAAAGATGGCGGTGCTGATTCAGCAGGTGGTGGGAAACCAGCATGGGCAGCGCTACTATCCCGATTTCTCGGGTGTGATGCGTTCGCGCAATTTTTATCCTTTGGCTCCGGTAACGGTGAAGGATGGCTTTGCAGCGGTCGCACTAGGCATGGGACGCGCCGTAGTGGGAGGCGGAAAGTGCCTGACCTTCAGCCCACGCTATCCGCGTCACCTGGTGCAATTCTCTTCGGTTGAAGACATCCTGGCCAACTCGCAGACCGAATTCTGGGCGCTGGAACTGACTCCTCGAGCGCATCATGAAGACCCTGTGGATGATTTGCGTGAAGTCGCGTTTCCCATTCGAATGGCGGAAGCGGATGGAACGTTGCACATGCTGGCGTCCACATATTCAGCGGAGAACCATGCCGTTTACGACGGGCTGAGCCGTCCGGGTGCGCGCATCATCAGCTTCGCGCCCATCCTCAAGCACGGTATTTTTCCGCTCCCGCAAATTCTTGAGCAACTTATGACCATCGGCGAGGACGCCATGGGACGCCCCGTCGAGATTGAGTTTGCGGTTCGGATGCCGCAGCGCCGCGGGGACGATGCCGAATTCGGCTTTCTGCAGATGCGGCCGCTGGTGATGTCTCGCGAGGGCGAAGAGTTGCGCATGGGCGAAGTCGAGCCCAGTCGCCTTATCTGCCAAAGCGCGATGGTGCTGGGACATGGGCGCATCCAAGACATTCACGACGTGATCGTTGTCGATTTTCACCGCTTCGAGCGCGCGCAGAGTCAAGACGTCGCACACGGTGTAGCGCGATTCAATGCCGACCTCGCGGCCAAGGGCGCTCCGTATCTTCTGGTGGGCGTGGGTCGCTGGGGATCGAACGAACCCTGGCTGGGCATACCGGTCACGTGGGACCAGATCTCCGGCGCGCGCGTGATTGTGGAGTCGGGTTTCCGCGACTTCCGCGTCACGCCGTCGCAAGGCAGCCACTTCTTCCAGAATCTCACGGCATTTCAGATCGGCTACTTCACGGTGAACCCGGACGCGGGCGAAGGCTTCGTGGATTGGGAATGGCTTTCAACACAATCGGGTTCCGAAGATCACGGGTGCGTGCGTCTGCTGCACTTCGACAAGCCGTTGGCCGTCCTCATGGATGGAAAAACCAGCCGCGGGATGATCTTCAAACCCGAAGCGGCTGAGTAAGGCAGGTCGGCAATTGGCCAAACTCCCTGCCGACCTGACTCGACGTCAATGAGTCCCTTGGACCCCGCTGTACTTGGCGAAAGTCCGTTTCGCGTTTTCGAATCCGGTTGGATTTACGTGGACGGACCCGCAGAACGGCCGGTTGATGTCGGCCACCGCCACGAGAGCCATTGACAACATCAGGGACAGAGTCACGACCTGGAGCACATGCAGGGCGGGATACTCGGACCCGAACAGACAGGACGACATGACGGTGATCATGGCTCCAATGATGAGCACCGTCCAAAGAACCCAAGGCAGAGTATTCTGGCTCTGTAATTGGCGAATGCGGCGATGTTCGGTGACGCTACCGATCTCCGTCATAGTCTGTTCGAGGCTGACTTGTTCCGAGGCGGTCAGCGACTGGGACTGTGATGCTGCTCTCCACAGCTTCTCGATGACCTCGGTGCCACTGTGGCTGATGTTGCCCTGACTCATGGCAGGCCACTCCTCGTTGATGATGACGTCGGCATATTCAGCTGACAAGCTGCGAATTTGCTCGCGCTGAGCTGCCGGCAAACCTGATGACGCCCAGTAGAGATTGATCAGGCAACTGGCCTCGGCTTCGGCGTTCTGGTCGGCAACCTGAAATTCCGACCACACGGCAAAGAGCATGAAGCCAACGATCACGGCATACGTGGTGCCCAATACACTAATCTGCCATCCAGTAATTTCATTGTGCAGGCGGCGACGTTCCGGGGGCCAAAGCCATCGCATTAGCCACCAGAACGCCACAGAAGCCACAATGGCCGCTGCGACAATCAAGATATCCTGCGGGATGGTCAGCACGTTGTAGTCCTCCTTGCTGGCAGATACCAGATCATCACATGTCTCATCGGGCAAAAAAGGACGAGAAAGCCCGTAAAGATAAATGAATGTATCGTACAAGTGCGGCCTATTCCAGAGGCACACGCTCGATGGAAAGCCGTTTCCCTTTGCGCTTTCCCAATTGCCGGACATCTGGTATCTCTGTTGAGATCACATGCACTGGGGAGTTCGCCGAGATATCATTGCGATTCCCCGAAGCTCATCTGAACCTCCGGCCCTGCTCGATCAAGTTACTTCATTCTCCGGGAGAGAACCATGAAGAGTTACATCGCCCGAATCGCCGCCCTCGCGCTTGCCCTTGCTGTGCTCATTGGGAACACGCCCCGCGCATACGCACAGGCCCCAGCCCAAGCGCAAAAGATGCAAGCGATCGCCAAGCAGTTGAACCTCACACCACAGCAGAAGATGCAGTTAATGCCGATCCTCGAAGCCGATGCCCCGAAGGTTCAGGCGATCAAGAGCAGCACCACGCTAGGACCAATGCAGAAGCTCGAGCAAATCAAGGCGATCCATGCGCAGAGCGATCCCCAGGTAAAAGCCATTCTGAACCCGCAACAGTATGAGCAGCTGCAGCAGATTCGGCAACAGGAGATTCACGAAGCTATGGAAAAGAAAATGGGCCAGCAATAACTGGCCCGAGCGTTGGGCCGTTCGAGACCGGGGGCTTACATGGCGACGTCGCCTATCTCGCTGGGGATGGGGCCGCGCCATCGCCAACAACGGTGTTCCATTTTCTGACTCGCCACGCCTTGACCAGTCCGCTTTTCACATACGGGTCGGCTTTCGCGAATGCCACCGCGGCGTCCGGCGATTCACCGCGGAAGAGCAGCACCGCACCATCCGCGGGATCGGCCAGGGCTCCCGCCAATAGCAATTCACCACGCGCGTGGGCCTGCCACGCCATTTCAAGGTGCTCAGCGCGGAAGGCCGAGCGCCTTTCCATATAGTCATCAACCAAGTCGTAGAACAGTATGGTATGCACTGCGGTCCTCCACTGAACATCATGGTAATTGCTTTCGCGTCGTCGCTCTCACTTCGCGATTCACGATTTCGTAATGTACCTACCTCGGTTTACACTACCTTCAGGCACCGACCCAGCGTGGCTGCGACGATGCGCAAAGCCGCTACGAAGTGAACCAGCGATTCGGTTGGGGCCATCGGACAGCAATTCTTGCGATCGCAGGCGGAACGGAACCCTCAAACCTAGATGTGCGGCATAGCCGGTTTTTCACACCTCCGCAAACCTCTGCCCGCAGGCGTTCTAACCAACGCAATCGACTCAATTACTCATCGCGGCCCTAATCAAAAGGCCCGGTTCGAGTGCGAAGAGGTTTCGCTGGGGGCGACCCGGCTCGCCATCCTCGATATCGCCGGCGGCGATCAGCCCATCTTCAGCGACGACCATGACGCCGTCATTGTATACAACGGTGAGGTCTTTAACTTCCTCGAACTTCGTGAGGAACTCGAACGTGAAGGCGTAGTTTTTCATACGCACTGCGATACGGAAGTTATCCTGCAGGCGTTTCTTCGCTGGGGTGATGCGTCGTTTGCTCGTCTGCGTGGCATGTTCGCCATAGCTATCTGGGTGCAGTCGCTGCAACGGCTGGTGCTGGCACGAGATCGCATGGGCATTAAGCCTCTGTACTACTTCCAGCAGGACAGCGAAGTCTATTTCGGTTCCGAGCTGAAGTGCATCTTCGCGAATCCCGATGTTCCGCGGCGCATTTCTCTTGCCGGCCTCAACTGTTATCTCAGCCTGAATTATGTGCCGGCGCCGTACACGCTAGTCGATGGCATCGTAAAACTCCTGCCCGGCCACATGCTGGAATGGAAGAACGGCGTCTGTAGCACCCATTCCTACCTTCCGCCGAAGATTGCCGTGCCCCCACCGTCGACACTCGATGCCGCCTGTGACGAACTCGATGACCTCCTCCAGAAATCCGTGAAGGAAGAGATGGTCTCTGACGTTCCGCTCGGCGTTTGGCTCAGTGGAGGCCTCGATTCTTCGACCATTCTGCATTACGCGACAGCGGCAAGCCCCAATCGCATTCATACCTTCTCGGTTACTTTTCAGGGCCGAACCTTTGACGAGAGCCAGTACATCCGCGAAGTTAGCCACCATTTTGGAACCGACCACACCGAGTTCGACCTGAACACCGACGCCGAACTCGCGGATGCCATCCAGCAGATCGCGTATTACTCAGACGAGCCTAGCGCCGACGCCGGCGCCGTGCCTTTGTGGTTCCTCGCAAAAATGACGGCCCGCGATGTCACCGTAATTCTCACTGGCGAGGGCGGGGACGAACTCTTCGCAGGCTATCTCACCTATCGCGCTGACCGCTACAGCGACCTCGCGCGCAGGTTTCCATCGATGGTGATGAAAGCTGGGTTGGCTGCTGCAAGCCTGCTTCCCGTCTCGGACGACAAGATCAGCTTCGAGTACAAGGTCAAGCGCTTCCTGCAAGGCTCTCTGATGGAGCAAGGGAAAGCGCACCTCTTCTGGAACGGAACATTTTCTGACGATGAGAAGAGCCAGCTTTTCAATTATTCGGACTCCGCACCGCTGGATGGGGTGCTCCGGGATTTGCGGCCTGGACGCGGCTTGGGACGCTTTCTCGAATTCGATCAGCGCTACTATCTGGCCGACGACATCCTCTACAAAGTGGATCGAATCAGCATGGCACATTCGCTCGAGGTGCGGCCGCCGTTCCTGGATGACCGCATCGTCGATTTCGCCAACCGATTGCCTGACGACTTCAAGCTGCGGGGGTCGACGTCGAAATATGCGCTGCGTAGGTTGATGCAGAATAAGCTGCCACCGTCCGTGTTGCATCGCCCCAAGCTGGGCTTCGACATTCCCATTCACGAGTGGTTTCGCGGCATCTTGCGGCCTTTGCTGTTGGAAACGCTTTCTGAAGAAGCCGTCAACGCGAGCGGGTTGTTCCGCTGGCCATACATTCACAAATTACTGGACGATCACCTGGAACGTCGCGCAAATCTTGGATATCACTTATGGGGATTGCTGGTCCTGTTCATTTGGATGAAACGGTGGAAGATCACAACGGACATCGAGGAGACGAATCCAACCAACTCGCTGGCCGCGGTAGCTGGGCGGGTTGGATCGTCCTCGCAGCCGCTAGCCTCGTCTTCCTCGTAGGCGTCATCAGTCCGCCCCGCCTGGTGGACGACGTCGATGCCGTTCAAGCGCGACAATTATTTGCTCACAAACCGCCCGCTACCGTAGACGGGAATTCGTCCGTCCAAGTTTCGCCCGCGACGGCTGCGAATTCTGCTATCTTTCGTTGGTTATCGACTAAAGCTAGCAGCCCATTCCCAGACGCAAAGGAACGATAATGGCGACACCCGCTCGCAAGCCGCCGCAACCCGCTGCACCCGAGCCGAAGACCGTGCCTACCGGCGCTGCGACTACGAAATCCGCAACGGCAACAACTTCTCCCAAATCCGAGCCTGCGAAACCATCGCAGCGCAACGCGCTCCCCGATCCACCATTTCGTTGCCTGCGCGCGTTCTCGATCGACCCCAGCCTCGCCACGGATTACCAGACCGCTCCGATCAGCGAGGTCACCATCAAGGTTCCGTGGGAACACCTGCAAGCAGGACCGCGTGGCGAGTACCTCGATGTCATCGACGTCGATCCAGGCAGTGGCTGCTTCTACGAGCCGGTCGATCTGAACGACCCCTCTCTCCTCGCCCAGAACGGACTGGCGCCCAGCGAAGGTACGCCGCAGTTTCATCAGCAGATGGCGTACGCAGTGTCGCGCCTGACTATCGACAATTTCGAACATGCGCTGGGCCGCAAAACTCTTTGGCGGCCGGTGCGTGACCCCAAGAAAGGACCGAAGGACGACTCGGTTTATATTCCCCAGTTGCTCATCTATCCGCACGCTCTGCGCGAAGCCAATGCTTACTATTCGCCGGACAAAGTCGCCCTGCTCTTTGGATACTTCAACGCCGACGACGACAACACTGGCGAACAGTTACCGGGTGGCACGGTTTTCACGTGCCTCTCGCAAGACGTTGTCTCGCATGAGACAACGCACGCGCTGCTCGACGGTATGCATCGCAAGTTCGTCAATGCCACCAACCCTGACGTTCTGGCGTTCCATGAAGGTTTCGCCGATGTTGTCGCGCTGCTGCAGCACTTCACCTTTCCCGAGATTCTGACTAATCAGATCGCAGCCACGCAGGGTAACTTCGCCAGCCATCAGACGTTCCTTGGACAGTTGGCCGGCCAGTTTGGTCATGCTACCGGGCTGCGCGGCGCATTGCGTGAGGCCATCGGCAAATGGGAGGGCGATGTCTGGATCCGGCAGGTTCCCGACCCCGCTGCTTACCAGGCGACGACGGAGCCACACGCTCGCGGTGCCATTCTCGTCGCCGCTATTTTCGACGCCTTTCTCGCCATCTATGAGAAGCGTACCTCCGACCTCCTCCGTCTCGCCACCGCCGGTACCGGAATCCTCGGGCAGGGCGCCATTCATCCCGACTTGGTCCAGCGACTGGCCAGCGAGGCCAGTAAGGCTGCGCGCCACGTTCTGACCATGTGCATTCGCGCCCTCGACTATTGCCCGCCGGTCGATATCACCTTTGGCGAATATCTGCGGGCCATCATCACCGCCGATTACGACTTGGTTGACGACGATCGCTTCAAGTATCGCGTCGCTTTTGTCGAGGCGTTCCGTCGTCGCGGCATTTATCCGCCCGATGTTCGCACCATGAGTGTTGACAGCCTGATCTGGCGCACTCCGGAAAACGACGAGAAGTCTTACTCGGGCAAGCTGGAACCGCTGTTCGGCATGCTAAGTGGCGAAGTGCTTCAGTATGTCTTTGCGCAATCGCACGGAGATGTGTCAGAACGCAAGACCCTGTTTGACCTGCAACGCCAGGTTCGCAGAAAGGTCCACAACTGGCTGGATGCTTATTTCAAGCGCGGTGGTGCCTCTGACGCCAAATACATGGGCCTCGATCCCACCAAGAAATTCGAGGTGCATGCAGCGCGCTTCGCCTTGCGCAGCAAGCCCGATGGCGGTGTAATCCCGCAATTGCTGGTCACGGTTCTACAGGCCGACGAAACGCAGGCGGACGCTACCGACCCCAATGGACCATCCATGATCTTCGAGGGCGGTTCCAGCATCGTTGCCGATTTACGACGGCGGGTGGTCAAGTACTGCATTCGCAAAAACCTGAAGAGCAAGAGTCGCCTGGCACAGCAGCAGGGCTTCTGCATGGCTCAAATTACGAGTGCGCGTTCCACCTACGTCAACACCGATCCCGATCACCCGGAGCGCGAGCCGTTTGCGCTGCTGCATCGCGGATTGTGAGAGTGAGGCCAACCATGCCAACCGTTCCACGCAAGGCTGTTAAAAAATCTAAGCCCGGAGCACGTCGCGTCAGCCGGTCTCATCCAACGCCGCGAGCCACCGTGGTTCGCAAGAAGAAACCTGCTGCGCAGCCGCTGCCCCAAGCTACGGCGCCAGTACAAGCTCCGGCCTCGCCGGCCGTACCCAAGGTGCGCGTGCGCATGTATCGCCAGGGTCTGGGTGACTGTTTTCTGCTGACCTTCGATGCAGGGGGCGACGAAAAGCACGTTCTCATCGATTGCGGTACGCTAGGTGCGACGTCTACCAAGGTCTCGCTTCCTGACGTGATCGCCGACATCGACAAGACCAGCAACGGACATCTTCATCTAGTGGTCGCCACTCACCAGCACCAGGACCATCTCTCGGGATTTTCCAAATTGAGTGCTCAATTCAGTCCTGCAAGTAAGAAACAGATCGATCACGTCTGGCTGGCCTGGACCGAAGATCCTAACGACACGCTGGCGAAACAGCTTGGCAACGCGCGCGACACCATGGCCATTGCTGTCAAGTCCGCAGCCCAGGCCATGCGCGCAACCGGCGGCGACAACGACGCAGCCAACGCCGTCGATTCGTTGCTGGGTTTCTTCGGAGATACGGCAGTTGTTCCCGGTGCATCGGGCCAGGCGGACGGTGCGACTTTCGCCGCGGCCGCGAAGAATTCCATCGACTGCGTTCGCGGGCTGGTGAAACAGGCCGAATATCGCAACCCAGGCGAACCGGTCATCGAACTGGATTGGCTACCGGGGTTCCGCTTTTACGTTCTCGGTCCTCCGCGCGATCTCGACGCGATTCACGATACTGGCGAGCACGGCAGCTCCGAACTGTACGCCCTCACCGCCCTCACCCGCGCGGCCCTGCAACAGTCCGACGACGGCAAGCCAGCGGCAAGCGCCGACACTGCAACCTCCGAAGCCCCATTCGATCAGCGCTTTCGCCTAACACGCACCGATCCTCGTATCGTAGATGCATTCGGCAAAACGTACCTCAATGCATCTCAGACATGGCGTTCCGTCGATACGGACTGGTTGAGTGGTGCTTCGGGCCTGGCGATCCAACTCGATAAGTTCACCAACAATACCAGCCTCGTCCTCGCCATCGAGCGCGTTGCGGACGGCAAAGTTCTCCTCTTCCCCGGCGACGCACAAGAAGGCAACTGGCTGTCGTGGCAGAATCCCTCCATCACGTGGCAAGTCACCGCGCCGAACGGCAAGACTGCCACTGTCTCGGCGAAGGACTTGCTGGCGCGAGCTGTGTTCTATAAGGTCGGTCACCACTCCAGTCACAACGCGACCGCCAAAGCCAAGGGCTTGGAGATGATGACCAGCCAGTCGGAGCTCACCGCGTTCGTCCCGGTAGATCGCCAGGTGGCGCTTGGTCGAAGTCCGGCAGGGACGTGGAAGATGCCTGCTCGTCAGCTTTACCGCGCGCTGCTCGACAAGTGCCTGGGACGCGTAGTGCGCTCTGACATCGGCTGGGCCGCGAACGTCAAGCTTGGAACTCGCGGCACCGAGTCCGAGTTTGCCGGACTGGGCACCGATCCCGAATGGGCAACCTGGACCAAATCGCAGCAGGCCGCGACCACCGTACAAATCGAGGCCAACCATATCGACTTTCTTCTGGAATAGAATTAGCCCTCTTGCCGCAATCTGCTGAACTCGACGGCCTGCGCGTGGTCCTGGTGTCAACACACAACCCGCTGAATCTCGGGGCCGCAGCGCGTGCCATGAGCAACTTTGGCGCTCTCAGGCTGCGCGTCGTCAATCCCTACGAGGTGGCGTTCCGCGAGGCCCGATCTGCGGTGGGTGCTGCGGCCGACGTGCTGGCAAATGCCGAGGAATATACAACCCTGGCTGAAGCCGTCGCCGACTGCGGTCTGGTTGTCGGCACTACGGCCAGCCATTATCGCGAGTTGCGGCATTCTCTTTATCGGCTCGACGAAGGCGCTGGCCTCGTGCGCCAGCAACTGGTCGTTGCCCCCGTCGCAATCATTTTCGGATCGGAGAAGAGCGGCCTCAGTAACGAAGACCTCGCCTACTGCCACTGCCTGCTTCACATTCCCACGCGGGACGAGCATCTCTCAATGAACTTGGGGCAGGCGGTCGCGGTCACTCTCTACGAGTTGTCACGCCAATCTGCACCCCTCGCCAGTGTCGACCAACCAGATCCGGTAACGGGCGCAGAACTCGAACGCCTGACAGCAGCGCTACTGAACACGTTGCAATTCAGCGGCTACGCCACTCCTGCATCTCTTGGCGCGACGCAGGAAAAAGTACGGCGCCTGCTGCGGCGGATGAGCCTCAATACTCGCGACGCTGAACTGCTGCTGGGCATGCTGCGCCAGATCGATTGGAAGCTGCGATCGAATCCGGACAAGCTGAAACCTTGAACCAATGCTTCCGGCGCTGAACGAAACACTAGTTACCAAACTACGCTGCCCTTAACTCATAACGGAGATTCTGCACCTTACCGACATGCCGTACAAAATTCGGCACCGTTGAATATCTTTCCTCGAACGCTAGGTTCGCGCAGCGTTCGCGAGTAGCATGGAAGTAACGGGTCGTTCCTGGGAGCAAGGGTGGGCTTGCATGCACTGGACAACTAGACGGACTGCTAGCTGGGGCCGGGTGCTCGGACGCCTGCTGATCGTGCTTTCCCTGGGATCGCCCGCGCTGGCTCAGTCCGCTGGCCCCTCTCCAAAGCCGTCACCGGATGCTCCCGAAATCGTTGCCCAGCTCATGCACAGAAATCAGGCCCGCGCCTCGCTGCTTCGGCATTATGAAAGCTGTCGTCATTACCTGCTTGACTACTCAGGTTTGCCGTCCGACAAAAGTGCGGAACTGGTCGTCGATATGCAGTACACAGCTCCTGCCGAAAAGAAGTTTCGTATCGTGAGCGAGAACGGTACCCGGCTGCTGGTCAATCGCGTTCTCAAGGAATTGCTCGAGAACGAGAAGGAAGCTCTCGACGAGCAGAACCAGGGTCGAACATCGCTGACGCCCGACAACTACGAGTTTCGACTTGCCGGCACTGACTCCATTCGCGGACGGCCGCAATATGTGATGGAAGTGATTCCTCGATCGAAGAACAAGTACTTGTATCGCGGCCGGATTTGGGTTGATGCTGCTGATTTCGCCGTCTCCCGCATATCGGCTGAGCCGGCGAAGAACCCTTCCTTCTGGATCAGCCATACCGAAATCGAACACGAGTACTCCAAGATCGGCGATTTCTGGCTGCCCGCCCACAACGTCAGCGTCAGCAAGATACGCTTCGGCGGAACTGCCAAACTGAAGATCGACTACCTCAACTACCGCATCGGCTTCCCGAAACAGGCGCCGAATCCCGACGTTTGTAGCGGCCTGCAACAGCAGATGCAGCTGTCTGAAAAGCAATAAGACTGAGCAACTGCGGGCGGCTCACGATCTCAGGGCGGGCTTGTGTGGGATGGATGGAGGCGCGGGTGGGAATCGAACCCACGCATAAAGGTTTTGCAGACCTCTCCCTTACCACTTGGGTACCGCGCCTCGATGTCTCTACCGTAACGTGTTCTGAAGCGAAAATCCAGCACCCCCAGCTCATTCGGTCTTCGGCTGCACTCTCAGGTCGCGAAGGATTCTTACGGCATTCGCAATTTCCGTCCGTTCTGCTTTGGACTTTTCGGCCAACATCCGTGCCAGAGCTTCCACACGCTTTGAGCGGGCGCGCAACATTACCGATCGACCTCGCGGTGTGGCTGAGATGCGTAGCTTGCGGGCATCCTCCTTCGCGGCCTTGCTGGTTGCAAGGCCTTGTTCCACCAGTCCACGCACAATGCGAACCATGGTTGGAGGCTTGACCTGTTCGATCTCCGCCAATTGCTTGAGCGACATACTGCCGCCGAAAACCAGCACGGAGAGCGCGGATAGCTGCGCAGGGCCGATGCCTGAGGCTCGGTCCTCGACCCGCAACTGGCGCAACAGGTGGATCGCGGCTGAGTGAAGTGCGTCCGCCAGCTCCACTACTTCGTCGGAATTTCTTTTTGGCATTGCTTTCAATTCCGGTGTGAGATAGTCTATCTCAAATTAGTTAGCAATGCTAACTATTTTGGGAGGACGACATGTCACAAGAACTCTTTCAAGCCATCCATGACAACGATCGCGCCAAGGTCGAACAGTTGATCGCGGCCAATCCCGCGCTGGCGAAAGCGCACAGTGAGTCCGGGGTCTCCGCGCTGATGCAGGCGCGCTACGAAGGGCGCCGCGAAATCGTCGAGCTTCTGCGCGTCTCCGCCGGCGACCTTGACGTGTTCGAGGCTGCCACTTTCGGCGACGTGCCACGCCTGCGAGTTCTACTGGCGAAAGATCCTGAGCTAGCCAGGAGCTTCAGCAGCGACGGCTTCACTGCCCTGCATCTCGCAGCCTTCTTCGCCCAGCCGGAAGCCGCCGAAGAACTGCTGCGCCGGGGGGCCGATGCCAACGCGGTCGCGAATAACCCGATGAAGGTTGCCGTCATCAATAGCGCTGCTGCCTCCGGCCGTGCCGACCTGGTGAAAATGGTCCTCCGGGCGGGCGCCGAGCCCAATGCCCGGCAGATGGCTGGCTACACGGCCCTCCATGCTGCCGCCGCCCATGACAATGTCGAAATGGCCCAGGCCCTGCTTGATGCGGGGGCTGATTCGGCGCTCCGGAGCGAGGACGGCCAGTCGGCGGCTGACAAGGCTGGCCCGGCGGTGGCGGCCTTGCTGAAGTCGCGGAAGTAGAAAATGGACCAATTTAGAAATTGCGAACTCACGACCCTTTGGAATCAATAGGTTGGCCGTAAATTGTTCGTAAGTAGTTGAATACTAATATACTTATACGTATCCATTAGTGCCCGTAGGACTTAGGTGCACAAAATTGGGCCTTTGGGCGGAAGTTTTGTCATACTTATCATACAAGTATGACAGCCATTCCCGCCGCGTAAGAGGCCGCAAAACCGTCTAACGCCCTGCCCCAGATCGAACCCGTATATCTGGAATTTGTCAGAGAACGGTGGCGTACGCGGACTGACCGCGAGCCGGCCGAAGACACGTCTGCCCAGGCCCACGAATAGGTTGTAATGCGCCAGAAAGCCGCTCGCCAGAGAAATCGGCGGTCGAATGTTACGAAGGTAACCTGCCAGTTCCGAAATGGGACACTAGTCGGTTTCGACGTGCTGCATCGCCATCTCGCGGGCGTGATGGGTGCGCCAAATTACCGTTCCCACTATCACGGCGCACGACAGCAGCAGGACGCGCAGCACTCCGGCGTGTAGAGCAGGATCGCCCAACAGAATCCGCAGCAGTCCCAGGGCCGCGCTGGTGGCGCATAGGGCGAAGTAGAGTCGTTCGCTGGCGTGGCTCGCCATCTTCAGCAAAATCAACAGCACGGTGGTCACGATAGTGTAGATCGCGAGCAGGACGATTCCGCCGACGACTTTATCGCCGTGCAGCGAAAATGCCTTGGCATGCGAGAGCCCGGTTTGCAGCGCCGCTACACAGAGGAAGATGACGGTGTGCACGAGCGCGATGATGGCGCGCTTGCGGCTGTTCAGGATGGAAAACGAGTGCATGACTGCCTAGATAGAATGATGCCGGAAGCGGCGAACAGATAGCTGTGACAGAAATCACAGGAAGGCGTGGATTCTACGAGCCTTCGCAGACCGAGGCGGACCTCAGAATCATTGACTGCCGGGCATGTTCGCCCTATGATCAGCCAACCATTCAGCATTACTGGGGCCATGATCGACACAACGGTCTCGCACTACCGCATTGTCAGTAAGCTCGGCGGCGGTGGTATGGGCGTGGTATACAAAGCCGAAGACACGCGCCTGCACCGCTTTGTCGCCCTTAAGTTCCTGCCCGAAGACGTAGCACAGAGTCCGCAGGCCCTGGAGCGATTCCGGCGTGAAGCACAAGCGGCCTCGGCGCTGAACCACCCCAACATCTGCACGATTCATGACGTCGGCGAGGAAGATGGCCGCGCGTTCATCGCCATGGAGTTTCTCGACGGCATGACGCTGAAGCACTTGATCGCGGGGCGCGCAGTGGAGGCGGAGCAGCTTTTGCCATTGGCGATCGAGATCGCCGACGCGCTGGATGCGGCGCACGGCGAAGGCATCGTCCATCGCGATATCAAGCCGGCGAACATCTTCGTGACCAAGCGCGGGCACGCCAAGGTTCTGGATTTTGGGCTGGCAAAGATGACGGGCAACGCTGCTGCCAGCGCCGAAACCGCGACGGTTGAATCGGAGCCGCAGCATCTTACCAGTCCGGGAGCCATGATGGGCACGGTGGCGTACATGTCACCGGAGCAGGTGAAGGCTAAGGAACTGGATGCGCGTACCGATTTGTTTTCGTTTGGGGCGGTGCTCTATGAGATGACGACAGGCAAAATGCCGTTCGAGGGTGAGAGCTCGGGCGAGATTATCGGTGCGATTCTGCGTGACGAGCCGACGCCTGTTTCGCAGGTGACCCCGCAGGTGTCGCCAGGACTGGAAGGCGTGATTCACAAGGCGCTGGAGAAGGACCGCAACCTGCGCTATCAACATGCGTCGGAGATGCGGACGGATTTGCAGCGGTTGAAGCGGGATGAGGAGAGTGCTGAGAAAACCCCCATCCCGCCGAAGGAAGGCAGCGTCCACCCCAACGAGCGCAAAAGCGACGCTCGTTGGGAATCCCGGGGAGTGGGACACCCGAGAACAGGTCTCGCCATTTCCCGACGGCGGGGGAATGTGGGCCACCCAGGGGACATCGACGTAATCGGAGCGAAAACCCCCACCCAAGCAACCCAAGGAGGGCCGCTTGAATGGGGCATCCGACGTTGGGTCATTGCGGCGGTGGTTGCGGCACTAGTGCTCGTGGCGGTCGGTGGCGGTTTGTACTATCGCTCGCATGCACTCGCGAACAAGCGACTGACGGATAAGGACACCATCGTCATCGCCAACTTCGACAATAAGACAGGCGATGCGGTCTTCGATGACACACTGAAGACTGCACTTACAGTGGCCCTCAACCAATCGCCGTTCCTCAGCGTGCTGTCGGAAAGCAAAGTCGCGGAGGGGCTGAAACTCATGACCAAGCCGGCAGATACAAAACTGACGTCCGAAGTAGCGCAGGATCTCTGCCAACGCACCGGCAGCAAAGCCTACATTGGAGGTTCAATCGCCAGCTTGGGCACCGATTACATAATCGAGCTAAAGGCCGTGAACTGCCAAAGCGGTGAACCACTGGGCGAGGAGCAGGTGACAGCGAGTGGCAAGGAAAAGGTGCTCAACGCACTGGGTGACGCCGCATCCCGGTTGCGTGGTGAATTGGGTGAGTCGGTGGCTACGGTAAACAAGTTCGATGTGCCCATGGAGCAGGTAACCACGACTTCGCTGGAGGCGCTGAAGGCATTTAGCGCGGCCAAGGCCGAGCAGAGAGACAAGGGGTGGGCTGCCGGAATTCCTTTGCTCAAGCGCGCCATTGAACTGGACCCGAACTTTGCCTTGGCTTATGCCGAACTGGGAAGCTCTTACGACGAAATTTTCGCCATGGAGTTGTCGCGCCAGTACATGACCAAAGCGTTCGAACTGCGCGATCATGCCAGCGAACGTGAGCGATTCCGCATCACTAGCGATTTCTACGATGTGGCCACTACAGAACTGGACAAGGGGTATGAAGACACGGTGCTTTGGGGACAGACTTACCCGCGCGACGCGCTTCCGCTGCACCGCCGTGGCGCCGAGGAGATGTGGCTGGGCCGCTTTGGCGATGCAGCCGAGCACTCGGCGGCCGCGCTGGCATTGCAACCAAACGATCCTACGGGCTTGTCGAATTTGTTGGAGAGTTACCGGTCGACCGAACGTTACCCGGAAGCGAGTGAGTCCCTGCGCAAGCTGGAGGAGCAGTTTCCACATGTTGACGTTGCCCATGGCGAGGCTTACCTGTTGGGGTTCGTCCACGGGAATGGGGCGACATTGCAAAACGAGGTTGCATGGGCCGATGCCCACAGCGGGAGCAACGAAGAGGTTCAGAACGTCTATTCATACGCTGCCGATACGGCCGCCTATTACGGACGGGTTAAGGAATTCAGGGAGTACTCCGACAAGACCATCGACGCCGCCAGAAATGCGGGGGAACAGGAAGCCTCGGCATTGTGGCTGACCAAGAAAGCGCAGTGGGAGGCCGAACTCGAGTACAGGGACGCGGCGCGCCGCGATGCGGAGGCGGCCTTGGCGCACGCCGGCACGCGTGATGTGAAGAGCATGGCAGCCTTGGCGCTGGCGCGGGCCGGCGACAGCAAGCACGCTCTCGAACTAGCCGATGAACTGGAACGCGAGTTTCCTGAACGTGCCTTCATTCGCCTGTACTGGGTGAATACCACTCGGGCTGCGGTTGAGCTAAATCAGCGGAATCCGGCACGTGCGATCGAACTACTGGAAGTCGTCAGGCCTTATGAAGCGAGCGGCTACACCCTCCTGCCAGGAACAACGCTCTATCCAGCCTATGTTCGTGGGGAGGCGTATCTTGCCTTGGGTGATGGCGGCAAGGCCGCCGCTGAATTCAAGAAGTTCCTTGACCATCCGGGGATGGTGGCGAATTGTCCTTTGGCGGCGCTGGCGCGGTTGGGATTGGCGCGGGCGTATGCGATGCAAGGTGACAAGGTAAGAGCGATCGCAGCGTACAAGGATTTCTTGACGCTGTGGAAGGATGCCGATCCGGAGATTCCCATCTACAAACAGGCGAAGGCGGAATACGCGAAGATTGAGTGAAGAAGTGGGTAGTGGATGGTGGATAGACCAGCAGACTCCCCGCGGACTAAAGTCCGCGAGGAATGACAACAATAATAGGGGCTTTTGCGGCACGACTGAAGTCATGCTCTGATACGAAGCGTGAATGCACGCATTCGCGCGCGCCGCAGAGCCGTGCTTTGATACAAGAGGTTATTTCAGCCCCTTGACCACGAAGGCTTCTGAGAGGTTCTGCACATAGATGTAGATGTACGCCCTGCCGTCGGCGGAAAAGTGTGGAGCGGCGACGGTGGTGACGCCGGATGCCATGTGATCACCAAAGGTCTTCCAGTACTCCATCTTTCCGGTGGTGACATTCACGAGGTTGACCTTCGCGGTAGTCTCCTTGTAAAGGCTCGAGAGGGCGTACACGGACGAACCATCGGGAGTCCAACCGGTCACGTAGAACTTCTTCGAATCAAGGCCGGGAATAGGCTGCATGCTATTGGCGTCGAGCGACCACACGCCCCATTTGCCTTCGGAATCGATCACCAGGGTACTGCGTCCATCGGGCGACAGAAGCACTCCCGCGGTGCCTTCGGGCGTGATGGGCTTGGCGTTTCCGTTGCTGACATCGATGAGGTAGTCGCGGGCGCCGTGTCCGGTTTCAATGCCCACGGCCAGGAGGTGCTTGCCATCCGGCAGATACCGGATTCTGGTATAGCGTATGTTGTCGTGAGTGAGCTGCCGGGCCTCACCTGCGCCGGTCGGCACCACCCGCAAGGGGCCCTGCTCGATCGGCTGGGTAATGACCCATTTATTGTCGGGCGAAATCGCTTCGGCCCGGCCCTCACCGATTTTTGCTGGTGGCGATCCGTCGGTGTCTCGCAAGAAGACGGTGTAATTCGGGCCGCCACCCTCGCCCTCTTCTTCGAACAGAAGCTTGGTGCCGTCGCGGCTGATGTCACGAGGAATGGACCAGCCGAACCAGCCCAGGTCGCGTTCCTCGGTGCCGCCGGGAGAAGTTCCTCGGATGCCAATGCGGACGTGTTGCGCGATGGTCAGGGCCAATCCGTTGCGCACGTCTTGCAGCCACATGCCGCCGGGAACATTGGTGATGTCACGCAGCTTGCCGTTGAGGGTCACGCCGCGAAGATTCTCGGACGAGCCGCTGCGGGTGCCGGTGAACCACACCTCGTCACCCGTGGGCGACCAGGCAATTCCTTCAATCGACAGCCACCCCGAAGACAGCTTTTTTTCTTTGCCATCGGGGCCAATCACCGCTACCGAACCTTCGTCGTCGCCGGTGGAGTTTTCGTGATCGCCAAATGCCACCCACTTGCCATCGGGCGAAATCCTGGGATTGCTGATCCAGTTGATGCCGTCGATGAGAACTTTTCCGATGGGATACTCGAGTCGCCAGTGGCGATTCTCAGGGACAAAACGGACGACCGCGAGATTGTCGCCGCTGGGAGACCAATCGGCGTCCTGGACATTCTCCAAAACCTCGCGGGGCGTGCCACCGCTCAGCGGAACACGTGCCAAGGTGCCAACTCGGGCGTATCCGCTCATGCCAATAGTGTCGAGACGGATGGCGAGTTCACCAGTTTTGGAAATTGCCAGCAACTCTGCGTCTTTGAAGCCAAGCTCGCGGGAGCCGTGCTCGTCGGTATGCACGAGATAGAGCTGGCCTTGGCCACCGTCCCAAGCGGCCTGGTACACCACGCTGCCATCGGGCGTGAAGCGGGCGTTACCGATGGCGCCGGTGCGAAAGGTGATTTGCTGATACTCGGGAGGAGACACAGCGCCGCTGCCGCGTCCTATCCACCATCCGAGGCCCAGTATGGCTGCCGCCACAAGTGCTGCGAGTCCGCCTAAGAGGAGCTTGCGGCGCGAATCGTGCGCGCGAACTTGTTGGGCCGCAGCCTGCACTCCCGACTTGCTGGAGGTGACATCGGCCATGGCTTCGAGATCGAAGGCCAGGTCGCCGGCGGAATGAAAACGTTGCGCGGGATTCTTCTCGAGGCAGTGGCGAACGATGCGCTCGAGTCCGGACGGGACATTGCGAGCAGTTTCGGTAAGCTCGGGCGGTTCTTCGTGGAGGATGGCGCTCATGGTGTCGGCCGCGCTGTCGCGATGAAACGCGCGCTTGCCGGAAACCATCTCGTAGAGAATCGCGCCGAAAGCGAAGATGTCGGACTCGGGCACTGCCGGTTTGCCGCGCACCTGCTCGGGTGACATGTAGCCGACCGTCCCCAAGACCATGCCGGCTTCGGTGGCGAACTGCGCCGTCATGTCGTCGCCGAGATCGGTGCCGCCGGGCTGGCGCACCATCTTCGCCAAGCCGAAATCGAGAATCTTCACCCGGTCGTCATTGGTGATGAACAGGTTCTCGGGCTTGAGATCGCGATGGACGATCCCCTTCTCATGTGCCGCCGCCAATCCGCGCGCCACCTGCAAGGCATAGTTCATCGCCTTGCGCAGAGGGATCGGCGCTTTTTGGAGACGCGCGCGCAGGGTCTCGCCTTCGAGCAACTCGGACACCACGTAGGGCGTGCCGTGGTCGTCGCCGATATCGAAAATGGAGAGAATATTGGGATGATTGAGCGCGGCCGCGGCGCGTGCTTCCTGCGCGAAACGCTGTAGCCGGTCATGGTCGGTGGCGAACGACGTCGGCAGGATTTTGATGGCTACGGTGCGGTCGAGGCGCGAGTCATGGGCGCGATAGACCTCGCCCATTCCTCCTGCGCCGAGGGGAGACAGAATTTCATAGGGACCGAGGCGACTTCCAGTGGCAACAGGCATAGGCGATGGACGATTCTAACCTAGTTCGTTGCAAAGCGATAAGGCAGCTTGGAGGGAGCGGGTGGAAGCGCCTTGGTGGTGAGCGAACGCAGCCGGTGCCGAAATCCCGAGCTAAGCAGAGCTGAGCCCGGGAACCAGATTGTTCCGCAAGACAATCTGACGCATTGCTGTGGCAATCAACGTATCTGGGCGGTGACCTAGATCAAGCGCAGGCGGTCTTTCACCGCTAAGACTTGGGCAGTTGACCCAGTTCTTAATCCTCTATAGAGTAATTAGAGAGATTAGGAGGATTTCTACCGCTCTATGCCAAGTGTGGATTCGAAGAAGGAGACGAAGTCTCAACGCCTGGAAACCGATGATCCGGTTTTACTGATGCTGGGCGTCGGGAAACAGTTGTGGGAGCGAGAATCCGGCGACAAGTTCATCGAGCGTCTTCGTGCAGAGGACCTGCCTCACGCGGCTTTCGAGGCCCACCCGCAAGCTCCGGCGGAGAACGCACCGGAAGCTGTTTGGCATCGCATCAAGACTCATCAGGGAGAGGAGTTCAGGACGGCCACGCGGCTGCCGTTCACCTACGAGGTGCAGGGAGCCGGAATTTGGTTCTTCCGCGATGGAAGGCGCATCGAACGCAAGCTATCGCGAGTCCAAGTTGACAAAGGTATC
Source organism: uncultured Acidobacteriaceae bacterium (assembly GCA_963749635.1). Taxonomy (GTDB): domain Bacteria; phylum Acidobacteriota; class Terriglobia; order Terriglobales; family Acidobacteriaceae; genus DASRAA01. The sequence continues at coordinate 59,239 of CAVVNW010000020.1, read as the reverse complement.
GCACGCTGTCCTCTCACCAGTACGACCGAGATCAAAGATTTGATGGACTACGCGTATCTGTTCGGGTTGTTAACGGACGCGCGGATCCGCGGGGATGCCTGGTAACGCGATGGCGCGGGTCTTCTGGGACACCAATCTATTCATTTACCTGTTCGAACACAACCCGCAATGGTCGGCGCGGGTGACGGAGTTTCGGCAGCGAATGATAATGCGTGGAGACGAATTGTTAAGTAGCTACCTTACTCTCGGAGAGGCTCTTACAAAGCCGAGGGAGACGGGAAATGTGGTCCTCGAAAAGAGTTACCTCAACTTCTTTACCAAGGGCCCGATCGAACTGATCGAATTCGAACTGGAAGCTGCGAAGCGATATGCAGAGATTCGATGCCGTGAGCGGATTCGGCCTGCCGACGCCATTCAACTTGCCTGTGCGGCTGCGGGCAGAACTGATCTTTTTGTGACGAACGACAATCGCTTGTCTGGAATGACGGTTGCAGGCATCACGTTTATCACGGGGATCGAACGAATACCGTACTAGGCTGTTATCTGGAGGCGCGGGGCGGAATCGAACCGCCGATAGAGGTTTTGCAGACCTCGGCCTTACCACTTGGCGACCGCGCCCCTCGAGAAGACGGGCAGGCTAGGCAAGAAACCCTCGCTCGGAGCGAGGGTGAAAAATCTGGAGCGGGAGACGGGGGTCGAACCCGCGACTTCGACCTTGGCAAGGTCGCACTCTACCACTGAGTTACTCCCGCTCGGTCTTTTGATTATAACGAATGCGTGAATCCCCCGGCAAACGTCGGGCCGCTGTCGCTCCGAAGAAAATCATTCACCACTGAGGCACAGAGACACAGAGACACAGAGGCACAGAGACACAGAGAAATTTGATTCAAATTCTCAGTGCCTCTGTGTCTCTGTGGTGAAAAACCTGCGCAGAAAACTCAATCGTGCCGCGCGCCGGTCCATTGCGGATCTTTTTCCGGCGGCACGATGGCCCCGTCGCGCATGTGAATGATGCGATCGCCATACTCGGCGGCCTCGGGATTGTGCGTGATCATCAGCACGGTCTGGCCGAGTTCCTTGTTCGACTGGCGCAGCATGTTGAGCACGATGGACGAGTTTTCGGAGTCGAGGTTGCCGGTGGGCTCGTCGGCCAGCACGATGGCGGGCTTGTTGACTAGCGCGCGCGCCAGCGCCACGCGCTGCTGCTCGCCGCCGCTCATCTCCGATGGACGATGCTGCATGCGCTTGTCGATGCCCAGCAGTTGCGTGATGCGTTCGACGTACTCGCGGTCGTGTCCGACGTCGAGCCCGGCGATGTCGCGCGCGATGTCAATATTGCCCTGCGCCGAAAGCGTGGGCAGCAGATTGAACTTCTGGAAGACGAAGCCAATTTTCTGCTTGCGCATGCGGGTGCGCGCGGAATCGGAGAGGGCCGTGAAGTCGACACCGTCGATGGAGACGCGACCGGCGTCAGCGCCGGTTAGTCCGCCTAAGATATAGAAAAGAGTTGACTTGCCGCTGCCGGACGGGCCAACAATGCTGACGAACTCGCCCTTCTCCACGGCGAGCGAAACACCGCGCAGCGCAGGCACATCGACTTTACCGATGCGATACGTCTTGCGCACATTCTCTGCCTGGATCATCGTCGCCATGCGAATCTTTAATCCTACACGAACCGCAACCGTGAACTGAAGCGCACAACGCGTTGCACCGAGGCAGTTCGAGTAGAGTTGCAGGCGACCAACTTCTAGCTGACTTTTTTCTTCGAAAGGGAGTCCTGAATGTCTTATTCGCGTCATGCGGCGTTTGGTGTGCGCCATCGGCAACTCGCCGTTCTTCTGCTGGTTTCATTCTTCGCGGCGACTGCCTTCCCACAATCGCCTGGTCCACTGACCGCGCGTATTCAGACGGTCATGTCGCGCCCGGTGTTCGCACACTCCAACTTCGGCATCGAATTCTTTGATGTCCAGACCGGTGAAGTGCTGTATGCACTCAATGCCGACAAGATGTTTGTTCCCGCCTCGACCACCAAGTTACTGACGGAAGGCACGATGCTGGCGAAGTTGGGTGGCGATTTTCGCTTCCATACGTTCGTGTATCGCACCGGCGCGATCGACAAGCATGGCACGCTGAAGGGCGACGTCATCCTCGTTGCCAGCGGAGATCCGAACTTGTCGAACCGCATTCAGCCCGACGGCACGTTGGCCTTCATGGACCATGACCACACCTACCAGGGGCCGGCGCTGCCCGGCGATCCGCTGACCGTGTTGCGCCAGATGGCCAAGCAGATTGCCGCCAAGGGGGTTCGCCAGATCGAGGGCAATGTGTACATCGACACCTCGCTTATGCCCGACGGCCCGCACGAGGGCGGCACCGACACAGTGCTGTCTTCGATCATCGTCAACGACAATGTGGTGGATTTCACCGGCAAGCCGGGCGGGAAGGTGGGCGATCCGGCCGCGATGACGGTGTCTCCAGAGACTTCGTACCTTCATTTCGCTAACAAAATTGTGACCGGCGCGGCCGGCAGCAAGCCCAGCCTTGACATCTCTGATCCGGTGACGCGTCCTGATGGAACGATCGAAGTGACGCTGAACGGCAGTATTCCCCTAGGAGCGGAGACGCAGACGGGTGCCTATCCGGTGCCATCGCCCACCCAGTTTGCGACGGCTGCACTTCGACAGTGCGTGAGCGAGGCAGACATCCAGATCAAGCCGCCAAAGAAATCGCAGACGCCTGACTTCGCCGCGCTCAAGAAGTTCTATACCTCTGACAATGTGGTAGCTGACCATACCTCGCCGCCGCTGTCCGAAGACGTGAAGATCACGCTGAAGGTGAGCCACAACCTGCACGCCAGCATGGGACCGTACCTGCTCGGAATCTACGAGGCCAAGGCCACCAAGGATGTCTTAAAAGCCGGTTTCGAGGTGGAGAACGAATTCCTGGCCGGCGCGAAGCTTGACCTAAGCGGCGCGTCGCAGGGCGACGGAGCAGGCGGTGACTGGGCCGACTTATTCACGCCGGATTTCATGTGCCATTACCTCGCGTACTGGAAAACGCGACCGGACTTCGACATGTACTTCAAAGGTCTGCCGATACTGGGAAAAGATGGGACGCTGGCGAAGATCCAGGTAAGCTCTCCGGCGGCGGGACATGTGTTTGCCAAGACCGGGACGTTCGGCTCCGATGATCGCCTCAATGCGCGCCAGATGCTGAACGGCAAGGGCCTGGCGGGCTATCTGATTACCAAGTCGGGGCGCACTGTCGCGTTTGCCGCCTATGTGAATCACACGGCACTGCCCGATGATCCGGATGCCGCGCAAAATGTGGCGGGGCAGGCCCTGAGCGAGATCGCGGCAGCGGCGTACGAAACGATGCCGTAGGAAATTCCCGGTGGCACGCCATAGGAGACTTGGCAGTCACTCCCCGTGGTCACCATTTCGCGCTACAACTGGAACATGCCGAAGTCGTCACACGAAGCCCGTCATGCGCAACTCATTGCGCGCGCAGTCGAGTGGCTTCGCCGTCATTACAAGTGCGGCATCATTCTCTCGGAGCAGTACTGCGCTACCGGCGAAGTGCCCGACGTCATCGCGTGGAAGGGCCGTTGCAAGTCGGTGCTGGTTGAGTGCAAAATCTCGCGTGCCGATTTTCTTGCCGACGCCGCCAAGCCGTTTCGCCAGAAGCCAGAAGAGGGCATGGGCTGCCAGCGGTTTTACATGGCTCCCGCGAACGTGATTCGCGCGGATGAACTACCGAAATACTGGGGATTACTAGAACTGAGCGGACGCGAGGTGCGCATGGCCGTCAAGCCGGGACGCGTCGATCAGCGCAGCCCTGCCGGCCTGATGAAAGAGATGAACCTGCTGCTGGCGAGCTTGCGGCGAGTCGAAGTACGCATCGAGCCGCAGACCATCACCGACTTTCTCAAGTGGAAAAACCGGCTCGCTGAATACAACGGCGGGCAATTGCCCGAGGGTATCACTCCGATGCACGATGAAGCGAATCCTCACCTGCTGATTTGAAAAGTTCTAAACTAAGTGGGTGATCAGGACCTCGCGAGTCTTTTGTGCAGCTGTAGTGTTTCGATCTTTGACTCACCCGCAATCGCCATCCTCATGCGTTCATCTTATTTTCTCGCGCTCGTGCCGCAATTTCCGGAGGACCATTGTTGAGCCGAAGCTCGCTGGCGACGCGAAGCCTCTATGCCGAATCCGTAAACCCGCAATGGGTGCGGCTGCTCGATTTGCTGGGCATGAATGTGCGCTATCAGCGGTGCGAAGGATGCGAGTTGTACGCTGAAGACGGCACTCGCTATCTCGACTTCCTTTCCGGCTACTGCGTGCACAACACCGGCCACAACCATCCATACATTATCGAGGCACTCAAGCAGGAGCTCGATCGCTCGGGCCCGGCGATGCTGCAAAGCCACGTGCCCGAACTTGCGGGCGAACTCTCGCAACGGCTCTATGCGCTGGCCGGCGGCGGATTGACGAAGACCTTCTTTTGCAGCTCGGGAAGCGAAGGTGTGGAAGCGGCCATCAAGTTTGCGCGCGCCAGCACGAAGCGGAATGGGCTTCTATTTTGCGAGGGCGCGTTTCACGGACTGACTTGCGGCGCGTTGTCGATGATGGACAATTCCTTCTGGACCGAGGGCTTCGGTCCGCTGCTGGCCGGAACGACAGCGATTCCCTTTGACAATTTGACCGTTCTTGAAGAGCAGCTCAAGACCCGCAAGTATGCCGCGTTTTTTGTCGAACCGGTGCAGTCGGAAGGCGGCATTCGCGTGCCTGCTCGCGGTTATCTTCGCGCCGCGCAGCAGTTATGTCAGCGGTACGAGACTCTGCTCGTTCTCGACGAAGTACAGACCGGCATGTTTCGCACCGGACGCTTTCTGGCCGGCCATCACTTCGACGTTCAGCCCGACATGGTGGTGCTGGCAAAAGCGCTTAGTGGAGGCTTGATTCCCGTCGGCGCCGTGATTCCGGCGGCTCCGGCGACGCATGCCAGCCCGAAGATCGGAATACGTTTGATGTTGGGCCGCAAATTCATGCGGTTGATCAGGCGGGCGTCAATCGACGGACTCGCGACCCCAGTGACCGAAACGAAAAAGATGGCGTCGAGGTCCTGTTCGCAGAGTCCGGCCCGCGTGAGTGCACGACAGATGGACTGTTCGGCCAAGTCTTCGGCCACGTTGATCCAGTGATTGTTCTTCTCGCCCCAGTCCGTCAAATCGTCGTAGCGATCGATGGCCAGCGCCAGGTGGCGACCCTCGACTCCTACGCGCGCCAGCATGCGATCCAAGACTTCCGGCTTGTCCAATTCGGCCGACCAGTGCCGCTTAAGCGCGGCTGCAATTTCGACTTGTGAGTGATAGTTCTGCGGAAACGCGCTGGCGACGCCGGCTATTCGCATTGAGAGTACGTGGGGGCCCTCTCCTGGCGGATGTGGTGTTGAAACACGCAAAACGAATCTGAGTTGTGGTCACAAATGAAAACTACGTGAAACATTCACGCGTGGCGTTCAATTCCGTGAACGGCTCAATGCATGCCATGCGATTTTCTCTACGTTGGAGACCTCGCGCGGCGCATCTCAACTCATTTATGACGATCGTCGATCCATCAACTACAATTCGCTGCAGCCGGCGTCGGTACTCGCATCCATGACGATTCTCTCGTTTACCGTCCTCCTAGCCTTGGGCTCGTTTGTCGCCGGCTTCCTTGGCGCGCTCACGGGACTGGGTGGCGGTGTGGTCGTCGTCCCTCTTCTCGCACTGATCTTCGGTGTCGATATTCGCTACGCGATCGGTGCGTCGCTGGTGTCGGTCATCGCGACCTCATCCGGCGCGGCTGCTGCTTACGTTCGCGAAGGATACAGCAACATCCGCATCGGGATGTTTCTGGAAATCGCGACGACCGTTGGCGCCATTGTCGGCGCCATGCTGGCGACTCATGTGACCACGGGAACCATCGCCATTGTGTTCGGCATCGTGCTGCTGTTTTCAGCTATCTTCTCTGCTCGCGGCGCGCCGCCGGTGGTCGTCGATCCCTCGCCCGACAGCCTCGCACACATGCTGAAGCTCAATGGCGCATATCCTTACGACGGCGGGCAACGCAGCTACGTGGTCCATCGCGTTCCTCTTGGTTTCGGACTCATGTTCGGCGCGGGCACTTTGTCGGGACTACTCGGCATCGGCTCAGGCGCGGTGAAAGTTCTCGCCATGGACCAGGCAATGCGCATTCCATTCAAGGTTTCTACCACCACCAGCAATTTCATGATCGGCGTAACCGCTGCGGCCAGCGCCGGCATCTATCTCGGCCGCGGCTACATTGATCCCGGTATCGCCATGCCGGTTATGCTGGGCGTGCTGGCCGGCTCGCTGGCGGGTGCGCGCATGCTGGTGAAGGCGCGCACGAAATGGCTGCGCATCGTTTTCAGTGTGGTCGTTGTTGCGCTGGGAGTGGAAATGATCTATAGCGGCTTCACTGGGAGACTATGACAACCTCACCGCTGGACGACCACCGCATTGAAGTCATGATCGGGAATTTGCTGCGCGCTGGAGTGTTGATTGCCGCTGCGGTGGTTGTCTTTGGAGCGGCGATTTATCTGGTGCGGCATGGCCTGCAGCCGACTGACTTCCACGTCTTTCGCGGAGAAGCTGCCGCTTTGCGCACGATACCTGCGATCGTCAGGGGGGCATTGCATCTCCACGGAAAAAGTGTCATCCAACTCGGACTGCTGCTGCTGATTGCAACTCCTGTGGCACGCGTGGTATTTTCTGCGGTCGCGTTCGCCGTCGAACGCGATTACTTGTACGTCGTACTGACCTTAGTCGTGTTAGCAGTGCTGTTGTACAGTCTGCTGAGCTCGGCTGCCGCGTAATCGCAAAGAAATCTTGCACTGCTCACTGACCTATGCCAGAACTGCCCGACATTGTCGTTTACCTCGATGCGTTGGAGACTCGCATCGTCGGACAAACCCTTGAGCGCATCCGGATTGTCGGCCCGTCATTGTTACGGACTGCTACACCGCCGTTAGAAGCCGTCGAAGGTAAGCGAGTCGTGCAACTGCGTCGCATGGGCAAGCGCATCTGCATCGGCTTGGGAGGCGATCTGTGGCTCGTGTTGCACTTGATGATTGCCGGACGTCTGCACTGGCGCGAGCGCGGGGCCAAAGTTGCGAGGCCGCGCGGACTTGCGGCGTTCGATTTCGCCAATGCGACTCTGCTTTTGACCGAGGCCGGATCCAAGAAGCGCGCGTCGCTCCACTTGATTGCGGGTAAAGATAACCTTCAGTCGTTGAATCCCAGAGGGCTGGAAGTCCTCGATGCTGACCTCGAGCATTTTTCTGCCGCGCTGCAATCGGAGAACCACACGCTGAAGCGTGCTCTCACTGACCCGCGGCTGTTCAGCGGGATCGGCAACGCCTATTCCGACGAAATTTTGTGGGAAGCGCGCCTGTCGCCTATGCTGCTCACGCAGAAGATGACCGCGCGGCAGATCGAACAGCTCTATGCCGCAGCCTGTTCGACATTGCAAATGTGGGTCGAGCGATTGCGCGCTGACACTGGCGACAAGTTCCCCGAGAAAGTGACGGCATTTCGCGAGGACATGGCGGTACACGGTAAGTACAAGCAGAAATGTCCTCGGTGCGGCGGACTGATTCAGCGCATTCGGCACGCCGCCAACGAAGCCAATTATTGTCCACACTGTCAGACCGGCGACAAACTTCTCGCGGACCGCGCCCTCTCGCGGCTGCTGCGCGATGACTGGCCCAAGACTCCCGAGGCCATGGAGACATTCATCGACAAGCGACGAAATTCCTGACTAGCGTAGACGCTGTCGGGTCGATTTGCCATCGTGGGAACAAGTCCTACAATTGCCGCATGCGTACAGTAACGCTCGCTCTCTTCGCTCTTCTTGTCGCCGCCACGCTCGGCGCGCAACTGCCGAACCAGCCGAAAGGAGGTCAGTCGTCCATGACTTTCACGCTTAGCAGCACCGCATTCGCTTCCGGTGACGTTATCCCCTACCCATACACCTGCCAGGGAGCCGACGTCTCACCCGTCCTGACGTGGAGCGGCCAGCCGACCCAAGCCATTAGCCTCGCTCTTGTCATGGACGATCCCGACGCGCCGGCGGGCACGTGGGTGCACTGGGTGATGTGGAACATCCCGGCCACCATCCACCTGCTGCCGGAAAATGTGAACAAGCAAGAGCGCCTTGCCACCGGAGCGATGCAAGGTCGCAACGATTTCGGGAAAGTCGGCTACAACGGCCCATGTCCTCCGCCCGGACACACCCATCGCTACTTTTTTCGGCTTTATGCGCTCGACGTGAAGCTGACCCTGCCGCCAGGCACGAAACGCAAAGAACTCGATGCTGCGATGCAGGGCCACATCCTCGCGCACGCGGAGTATACGGGGACCTTCCAGCGCTAAGCGCTAACAATGACAACGGCCACTTCCGCTTCCGCAGAAATGGCCGTGAATGGAAGCAGACAAGTTTGTTACTGAGCCGGTGCTGGTGCCGTCTGCGGCGCTGGGGTTGAGAAGTTCACCTTCGGAGGCTGGCGCGAGCCTTCCTCGGCCTTGAAGTAAGCGTCATTGCGAGCGAAGCCGGACAAGCTGGCCACAATGTTGTTGGGGAACAGCCCGATGTAGGTGTTGTAGTCCTGCAAGGTATCGTTGTACCGCTTACGCTCGATCGCGATGCGGTTTTCCGTTCCGGACAATTCGTCTTGCAGACGCAGGAAGTTTTCGTTGGAGCGCAGTTGCGGGTAGTTCTCGACCACGACCAGCAACCGGCTGAGTGCGGACTCAACCTGCGCGTTGGCGGCGATCTTGTCGGCAGGGGTCTTGGCGCCCGCCATGGCGGCGCGCGCAGCGGCTATATCGCCAAAGACCTTTTCTTCGTGGGTGGCGAATCCCTGCACGGTTGCGACGAGGTTGGGAATCAGGTCATTGCGGCGCTGCAACACCACGTCCACCTGCGACCAGGCCGAGTTGACGGCTTCGCGCTTGGTCACCATCTCGTTGCGACGGCTCACAAATGCGCTGCCGACAAAGAACAGCAGCAGGACGATGACAATAAGTACGATTACTCCAGTTTTCATGTTCCTCTCGCTTTCGCAGAAAATCGAATCGTTGGAGATTCGCCCTAAGCCTGCTTCTGCCAATGGCGTTTGGGCACCTTCACATCTAAGCCATGAGCCACGGTCAAGATGGCGTCCATGTACGCGTGATACAAGCTCCGGACATTGTCCCCGGCGTGGCCTCCACTGCGCAACTCCAGCACTGACCGCAATGGCAGTGCACTGAACCCGAAAACCTCGGCGGCATGCTCCAACACCTTGGATTTAGCGTGCGGCGGGTTCTCGCCTAACGCAATCAGTGCGTGACGGAAGAGCGTCAGCACGCTGGTCACGGACTTCGCCATCACATGCTTGAGTTCCTCGTCGCCATCGTTGGTGAGCAGCAGATGATTGCGCAGACGCAGTAGCGTCGTGCGCAGCTCATGCTCAACCTCAACGCGGTGGAGGTTCATCGGAACCTTAATCTCCGACACGACATCTGCGCCGTAGAGCGTCTTGTGCGCACCCTGGATGTCGAGCATCTCGATGGCAAATACGTCGGCCGACTCGCGCAGTTCATCCAATGTCATGATGGTCGGCGGACGCAGTTTCTCTTCGAGGCTCCACCAGTTCAGCACGCCCGCGAGACCTGGATAAATGGTGGGCTTCATGTGGCGCAACACGATCAGCACGTTCACGTCCGAATATTGTTCGTGATAGTCATCGCGTGCCGCCGAGCCGTAAAGTACGACCGCAACCAAATCTTCGCCGCAGGCATACTCCAAACGCCCTACGAGTTTCTGCAACTTATCTTCAGGTTTGTTTGTCATCGTTTACCAGCTCCCGCCAGCGCCGCCGCCGCCGCTCATGCCGCCACCAAATCCGCCGAATCCGCCGCCACCGCCGCCTCCCCAACCTCCGGAGCTGCCGCCGTAGCCGCCGCCCCAACTGCCGCCGCGTCCCATCGCGTTTCCGAGTAAGAGCCAGGGCAGCGCACTTCCCATGCCTCCGCCGCCGCTGGTGGGTGGGCCTCCGCCGCGGCGTCCCGCGCGCGAGAGTGCGCGGACGAGCAGAAAGAATCCGCCGAACAGCACGAACGGCAGCCACCACGGAGCCTCATGCGTCGGAGGCCGCGCCGCGCGTTGCGGAATACCCGTGAGTTGCACGCCGGCATCGGCAGCGATGAACTGCGCTATGCCGGTTACTCCCGCTAACGCAGCTGAACTATAGTCACCCTTGCGCAGATCTGGAACCATGTCGCGCCCAACGTCGCCAGCACGCGCATCGTTGATCACGGGCTCCAATCCGTAGCCGATCTCGATTTTGTACTGGCGGTCTTTCGGGGCGATCAGGATGAGTGCGCCGTTATCTTTTCCTTTCGCACCGATGCCGAGATGCTTGTAGAGTTCGGCGGCGTAGTCTTCGCGGGTTTCGCCTTCCATCGAGTTAACGGTAACGACGGCGATCTGTGCGCCGGTCTTCTGCTGCACTTCGGTCGCGAGCAACTCGATCTTCTGGCGGGTGGCAGGATTGATGACTCCCGCGAGGTCGGTGACATATCCCTGCGGCTGAATGTCGTTGATCTTTTCGCCGTGGGCTAGTGCTGAAAGCGAGAAAACCAGGGCCGCCATTAGCGAAAGGCGGCACAAAACGGATTTATTCCCCGCGGTAGCGATTTTCAGGGGGCTCAACATGCACCACAACCGTAGAGAAGGCGGCGAGGAGTGTCAAGGAAGGGCAAAAAACCAGCCGGGTACAATCCCAATTCGGCATGGCTAACCCTTGTGTTCAGTGTTTTCTGGCGAATCATCGACGCGCTCGACCCGGAAGCTCTTTGCCTTGTAATCAGGCGGCAGATACTTGTCAGGCATGGCCACGTGGTTTCCATCGCGCAGCGCGTGAAACACCGGCGACATGATCTCCACTCCCGCTTCATAAAAGCTGTCTTGGATGTTGGCGTGCAAATCGGAATAGATGAAGGGCATGCGCAGCGGGTGATCGGTGTAGGCGTTGATTTCGTATTTCACGTAGGAGTCTTCGAGCTCTGCCTGCAGCACAAAGGGCGCAGGATCGTGCAGGATGTGTTCGCGTCCTGCAGCGCCGCATCGATCAGCAGCTTGTGGATGGTGCGCCACGGAGCGTCGTAACCAATCGTGACCGCCGTGTGCAGTACCACGCCCTGCTCCTGCGCCTGCAGGCTGAAGTTGGTAACATGGCTGCCCAGCACCACCGAGTTTGGGATCGGTGATTTCTTCGTTGCGAATGGTCCGGATATGGGTGGCCAGCATTGACTGGTTTACAACTTCGCCGGTATTTTCGCCAATTGTGACCCAGTCGCCTTTGCGGAATCCGCGCGTGTAGATGAGGATGATGCCGGCAACCAAGTTGGCGACGGCGGATGTGGAGCCCAGCGAGAACAGCACTCCAAGAAAGACGCTGATGCCTTTGAAGGCCGGCGACTTCTCGAATGGCAAATAGGGAAAAACGATCACTACGCCCAGGGCGTACACCAGGAAGCGAACAATTTTGTAAGTTGGCTGAACCCATTCCGGATAAAACCCTGGGATGCGGATACGGCCGCGTTCCACTTCTCTCGCGATCACACGGAGGATGCGCAACACGAAGTGCAACACCACCACGATCACGAAGATATAAAACAAATTCGGCAAGTACCCCAGGGTGGCCTCGCCCATCGCAATGAGGGGATTCACTACATATCCCAGCAGCCGTTGGCCGTGCTCGCGTGTCCATGGGAAGAAGCTGAATGCGTTTGCCAGGGCAAGGTAGGTGACAATCGCAACTACGGCTACTCGCAGAAGCCTGATCCCAGAAGCTAGCAGCGCTGTCAGCCGGGTACCTTGCACGATCTCCGATTGCTGGATCTTGATGCCCTTGAATCGCATCTTGGCGGAGGTCGCGACGGTCCGCAGTATCCATCGCGTACACGCAATGATCAGCCACAACAGCAGCAGGTAAATCAGCAGCGTGATCGCTGCATAAGTCGCCGCCCGCCATAGGTATCGAGGGGTGTGCTGCTCGCGCGCAAGCGTCAATTTCTCTTGCAGCAGCTTGATGTACTGAGCCGCGAGAGCCTGGCGCGACAAGCCTGATCCTCTGGCCTCGGCGTCATTGAGGGTCACGATCAACCCATCGCCGTACCGGACCGTGGTCACTCCGCCCTCTTCGTAAGCCTTGATTTCGTTGGGATCGAAGTCGCTTGCGCTGACTAACTCCTCCAAGCGTACCGAGATTCTCCGTGCCCGCTCCTCGGCCGATGCCGCTCCAAGATCTTGGTGAATGCGGAACACTTCATATCCGTCCACCATCACGGGATAGCCATGACTCTGCTGCTCGGGCTCGCTCTCTTGTTCACCTTGCCAAGCGAACGCAGAAAGTGAAACCAGGCAGAGGAGGATTAGTGCCAGGAACGGCAGTAGACGATGTTGGTTGAGGCGCTTCACCGCAAAGTCCCTCCGGCTTCAGACGGGAACACGAGTGACAAATATTCGCGGCCTCATGTTAGGCCATGCGAGTGTTGTACTCAAGCGAATGGTGTGAAAGCGGAGGCGCTACGAGCACCTAGCTTGGGAAGGTCGACGTCAGGCCGAGACCAGTTTGGCTTTCTCTTTGGCCTTGCGCTGGCGTGCCGCCAGCCAGATCATCCAGGCATCGAGGCCTTCGCCGGTCGTGCTCGATACCTCGAGAATCTCCATCTGTGGATGCACTCGGCGCGCATTTTCCCTGGCGACTTCGGCCTTGAACGGAACGTAGGGTAGCAAGTCGATCTTGGTCAGGATCATCAACTCCGACTTAAAGAAGATGGACGGATACTTCAGCGGCTTGTCTTCGCCTTCCGTGGTGCTGAGCAGGACGATCTTGGCGTCTTCGCCGAGGTCGTAGCTCGACGGGCAAACAAGGTTGCCGACATTTTCCACAATCAGCAGGTCGAGGTCCTCAAGTTTCCAGTCGGCGAGATGTTTCTCGATCATGCGCGCGTCGAGGTGGCAGGTGCCACCGGTGACGATCTGTTTCACGGGAAATCCATACTTGGCCAGGCGCTGGGCGTCGTTCTCGGTCTGCAGGTCGCCAGTCAACAGGGCAACGCGCGTGTTCTTGTCCATGCGCTCCAGCGTCTTCTCCAGGAGCAGCGTCTTGCCCGAGCCGGGCGCGCTGATGAGGTTCACGCACAGGATTCCACGCTGTCTGTAGCGCTCGCGCAATTGCTCGGCGAGTATCTGGTTTTCGTTCAGGACCTTCTTTTCGACTTCGATACGGCTCATTCGTCCACTTCCATATATGCGATGTCCAACTCTTCTCCGCTGATGCACTGCGTCGCAAACTCGCCGCACTGCGGACAATGAGGATCATAGTCCGTCATGCGGAACTCATGCTGGCACTTGGGACAGCGCTGCACCCGCGGTATCGACTCAACCTCGAGCACCAGCGGCTCCCACTCCGTATCTTTCACGATGCACTCGAATCCAAATTGAAGGGCATCGACATCAACGCCGGCCAGTTCCCCTATTTTGACCCCCACCTTAGAGATGTGGACGCCTGGGTTGCGGCGCGCCGCCGACTCCACCGATTCCAAGATAGAAGTTGCGATTCCTAATTCGTGCATGCGTGCGATCGCCCACGGGCGAATCGACATTGTCGCATCGAGCGCACGGAAATTGCGAATTGCGCCGATCATGGCGCAAAGGGGTAACGACTGTCCGCTTTCGGACACGTTCCACAACTACTTTCTGCGAGTTTAAGGAAACATTTCGACGGCGTTTGCGTCTATCACAGCAGGGCGCACGTTCGTCTATTCCGGGGACCTTTTCGTAACGTCGAGTCGCGCGATGCTGAAACGGTGGGGCCGAATCTGGTTGATCGCTTTTGTGCTGTGGACGCTGCTGGCGTTCCTCAGCGCGGCGGGCGCTCATGTGTACATGGCGTCGATGGGGACGCCTATCAGTTGGACCCAACTGATCGCGTGGAACATGACCATCGCCTTAGTCTGGTCGTTGCTCACGCCGGTGGTTTACGAACTCGCGCAGCGCTACACATTCGATCGCTCCAGTTGGAAGCTTTCTCTCCCCGTTCATATTGTCGCCAGCGTAGTGCTTGCGTTTGTGGGAGCGGTTGCGCTTGCCCTGTTGAATCCCTTCGTCACCTGGACGAAAGAACCAACCGTACCGTTTTTCGCGCACGTGCTTTCGCGCACCTTCATGGACATCCAGCGCTACTGGTACGTGCTGCTGATTACCCAGGCCATCGGGTTCTACGGCAAGTACCAGGAGCGGCAACTGCTGTCATCGCAACTCGAAGCTCAGTTGGCCAACGCGCAGCTCGAAGTGCTGAAGATCCAACTGGAGCCGCACTTCCTATTCAATACGCTGAATTCCATCGCTTCTCTGGCGCGGCACGATGGCGCGGCCGCCGAACACATGACCCTGCAACTCGCCGACCTGCTGCGCATGTCACTGGATGGCGTAGGCGTACACGAAGTTCCGCTCCACCAGGAGCTGACCTTCTTGCAAAAGTATGTCGACATTCAGCAGACGCGCTTCCACGATCGTTTGCGCGTCGAAACGGAAATCGATCCGCGCACGCTGGACACGCTGGTCCCGAACTTGATCCTGCAGCCGCTGGTGGAAAACGCCATCCGCCACGGTATCAGCCCGCGGCGCGCACCCGGACTGGTCCGCATCACTACCTGGCGCGACCGCGACGACGTGTGGATGGAGATCCGCGACAACGGCGTGGGCTTCACCCGCGGCCGCGGACTGGTGCCGCCCGAGGGCGTAGGCCTGCGCAATACACGCGGCCGTTTGCGCCAACTTTATAACGGAGACCACGCCATGATGCTGGAAGACGCGCCTGGCGGCGGATGCATGGTAAAAATCCGCGTTCCCTATCGAATTCGCAATGAGGAGGTCACGACCGCCAATGTCGATACGAGTGTTGCTTAGCGATGATGAAGCGCTGGCCCGCGGGCGCCTGCGCAGCCTGTTACAGGATGAGCCTGACCTGGAGATCGTAGCCGAATGCGGCGACGGCAAGTCGGCTGTCGCGCTCATCCAGAACGAGGAACCCGATCTCGTGTTTCTCGATATCCAAATGCCCGAAGTGGACGGCTTCGGGGTGGTCGAGGCTTTGCAGAAGCAAGGCAGACTGCCGCTGACCATCTTCGTGACTGCGTACGATCGTTATGCGATGCGCGCCTTCGAAGTGCATGCGCTCGACTACCTGTTGAAGCCGGTCAACAAAGAGCGCCTTAGCGAAGCGCTGGACCATGCACGCAAGCAGTTGCTGAACCCCGCGGATGGAGTGTTTCAGAAGCGAGTGCTGGAAATGCTGGGCGGACTCGACGACCGGCAGCGCGGGCCGGAGCGCATCGTGGTGAAGTCGGATGGGGAGATCGTCTGCCTCAGACCTACCGAAATCGATTGGGCTGAGTCGGCGGGAAACTACGTTTGCCTGCATGTTGGCAACGTCACCCACATCCTGCGCGAGACTATCACTGCACTAGAAAATCGCCTCGGCGCACGTCAGTTCCTGCGCGTGCATCGTTCGACGCTAGTAAATGTGGACCGCATCAAGACGCTGAAGCCGTCGCTGTACGGGGACTATGCGATCCTGCTGCGTGACGGGACCAAGCTCACGTTAAGCCGCGGCTTCCGCGAAACCGTGCTCAAGCGGCTGGGAACGGCGTAGCTACACGTCCCACACTGTGGGCACCAAATTTCGCTCTGAATAATGACTTGGTTGGCACCGAGGTGGAATCGCCTCGGTGCATCTCCGCCCAGACGTGGGAATGCCTCTCCCCACCATTGTCTGATTGCTTTCCGCTGCAAATCCACCCATAATCTCCAAACCATCTTGAGCGATGTCTTTGGACACCACGATCTGGAACGCATTCCCGTCTGTGAGCATTTCTGCAATCTTAAGTTGAAATCAGCAGTACGAGTAACGCACTGCGCGAGTGCGTTGCGGTGCGTAGCTTTGTGATGGTTATTTTTGTTCGGAACCGGCTTCAAACTATCTTGCACTTGAGGATAAGAAAGAATGAAAAAGAAACTGGGAACACCTCTTGCCGTACTTTGCGCCATGTCGTTAGCGTGCTTCTGGGCCAATCCTGCCAGTGCACAATCCGAAGTCAAAGAAAAACCGCCGATGTATTCGTACGTATCGAACTGGGGCATACCCCGCGCGCAGTGGGCCGACATGGACAAGAACACCGCCGCCGACAATGCGATCCTGGACAAAGCCGTGGCGAGTGGCGCCATCATCGGTTACGGCGACGACCATATCATCGTCCACCAGCTCGACGGAGAGACGCACGACGAGTGGTGGTCTTCTATGTCGGAAGCTGGACTGATGAACGTTCTCGACCAGTTCTACAAGTCGGGCAATTCGACGACACCCGTTCTCGATGGCGCCACCAAGCACTGGGACAACATCTACGTGAGCCGCTACTACAACTGGAAGTCGGGCTCATGGAAGGGACTCTACGGCCACGGCTCGATGTACCACTTGAAAGCCGATGCACCTGACGACGCGGTCGCCGTGCTCAGCAAGAACGTGCTCGTTCCATTCATGGAGAAGCTGCTGGCCGACGGCACCATCAATGAATACGAAGTGGACGTCGAGGCCATTCACACCGACAATCCCAACATGTTCCTGCTGTACTACGTCTGTTCTAACGCCGAGGGCCTTGATAAGGTCAACGCCGCGCTGACCGCGTGGCTGAAGGCCAATCCACTGGGCGGGCCGACAATCGGTTCCATGGTCGACTTCAGCAGCCATCGCGATGTGCTGCTTCGCAGTAACGCCACGTATAAATAGTCTTGGCGCATCGAAAACCTCCCGCCGCAGCCGCTGCTGCTGTGGCGGGATTTGTCTGCCACACTAGCCCAGGAGGCACACGTGAGCACAAGCCGCATCCGATTGCTGGTGGATCTCAACATTCACGAAGGGAAGTTCGCTGAGTTCGAGGCCGTAGCGAAGCAAATGGCCGAAGTCAGCGCGAAGGAACCGGGCACGCTGGGCTATCATTTCGTGCTCAGCGCCGACCGCAAGCGCGCGCGCCTGGTCGAGGGTTACACCGACGACGCCGCGATCACTGCCCACTTCAACGGTCCGGCGGTGCAGCAGTTCGTGCCGCAAATGCTGCATTCTGCGACCCCGACGCGCATGGAAATCTATGGCGATCCCGGTCCGCAGGTCGCGTCGATGGCGGCGGCGTTCGGAGCGGAGATCTTCACCGCGTGGGAAGGCTTCGACCGCTAACTTGGCTATGCGCCGGACTTCGTGCGAACATACGCCATGGCTCTCGATTACTTGCTCAAAACCGAACCGACTGCATACTCCTTCGCCGACCTGCAGCGCGATAAGACAACCACCTGGGATGGCGTCACCAATCCCACGGCGGTGAAACACCTGCGCGAGATGACTGCAGGCGATCGACTGGTCATCTACGAAACCGGAGAGCACAAGAGCGCCGTCGGAACAGCGTCGGTCGTCTCTGTCGACGCGTCTGATCCCAAGACACCGCTTGTGAAAATCAAGCTGGGAAAGCCGCTTACTAAGCCGATCACGCTGGCGGAAATCAAGGCCAACAAGGTTTTCGCCGATTCGCCGCTGGTGAAGATCGGCAGGCTTTCCGTCGTTCCGCTCACCAAGGCGCAATACAAGGAGCTGACGGGAGAGTAGGACACTCGCAATTTCCCTTGCGCGCCACACGGCCTCCGCATACACTGGCGCGACACAATCCACCTTCTTAGACAGGATGACAGGTTGCATGAGAAATAGATCCGTCTTCTTAATGTCCCTGCTGTGCATTCTCGCCCTTACCGGCAGCTTCGCCCAGAACGCCAACATCGGAACCTGGAAGCTCGACGAAGCCAAGTCCAACATCCCGGCCGGCGCCGCCAAGAACACTACAGTCGTGTATTCCGCAGCCGGCAGCGACATCAAGGTCACGACCGATGGGGTAAATGCCGCGGGCCAGCCCGCACACTCCGAGTGGACCGGCAAGTTCGACGGCAAGCCTTATCCGGTCACTGGTGATCCGAATGTGGACTACCGCGCCTACAAGACCAAGGGCGATCGCAAGCTGCTCCTCGCCAATATGAAGGGCAACAAGACGGTGAGCAACGGCAAGGTCGAACTCTCCAAGGACGGGAAAAGCCGCACCCTCGAAATCAGCTACTTCGCTACTGACGCCAAGAACAAGAAAAATAAGGTATCGGCCAAGTACGTGTACGAGAAGCAGTAGCGGTTAGATATCCCACAATGTGGGATTCGCGCGGCGAGTGACCCCGCAAGGCCCAGGTGTTTCCCGGACAGGGTGAGAGCCATGCAGGTTTCAAGGAGCCGCCGATGAGCACCTCACGAATTCGTCTCGTGGTTGACCTCAACATTTACGACGGCAAGTTCGCGGAGTTCGAGGCCATCGCAAAGCAAATGGTCGCGGAAAGCGAACTGGAACCCGGCACCCTGTGCTACCAGTTCTTATTGAGCGCCGATCGCCAGCGCTGCCGCCTGGTCGAGGGCTATGCCGATCAGGCCGCCATCACGGCGCATTTCGAGGGGCCTGCGGTACACCAGCATATCCAGCAACTCATACAGGTGTCCCTGCCAACTCGAATGGAAGTCTACGGTGATCCCGGGCCTGAGGTTGCCGCCATGGCCGCCACCTTCGCCGTGCAAGTCTTTACCGGATGGTTGGGTTTCGACCGGTAGAATTTTATTCGTAAACTTCGCGGCGGTGGGCGATTCGGGTCACGCTGACGATCCTCGCCGCGTCGTCGATGATGTACACCGCCCGCCAGTCGCCAACGCGAATCCGCCACAGATCTTTGTACCCCTTCAGCTTTTTGCAGCCCGCTGGTCTCGGATTGTCGCCCAACGACTGTATCTTTCGGATTACGCGCGAGAGCACGTGGGTGGGGAGCGCCTCGAGTTCCTTCCGGGTGGAAGGCTTGATCTCGACGGCGTAGCTAGCCACTTAGCCGTCCGCGTCGAACAAGGTCCGCCTTGACCTTCGCGAGCGGTATTCCCTTTTCTTTCCGTCGTGACTCCGAGATTAGCCCGTCCCACAAATCTTCCAGCCGCGCGCCGTGCTTCTTCAGGTCAATCAACACAGCGACCTTGCGGCCCTTGGCGTCGGTAACAAACTGGATTCCGGTCATGCCAGCATTATCCCCCAAAGGACATTCCGCCTGCATCATCTTCCGCTGACCTGCCCGTCTTCTGTCTTTCGGTGCTTCCACAGCGAGGCACGAGCCGGGCCGGGACCGACGACCGATTCCAACTGCGCGGCAATGGAGTCGACCAGCGCGGCCTGTTTCATCAGCACTCCTCCGACAATGACGGAACCGGCATCGGCGTCGGCCCACTTATCTTCGTCCATCATTTCGCGCACCGCCGGAATTGTCTTCACGCCATATCCCGTGTAGGCCCCGGGGGCGTAGATCTGGTGCTTGAACCAGGGACGCTCCTTGAGGCCTTCTGCGGTCATGAACGTTCGCTCGGTGAGGATAAGCTGCTCGTTCATGTCCTTGAATTTCGGTGAGTCCCACACTGTGGGATTGCTGTCTGCCAGCTTGCTGAAAGCCGCCTTGTAGCGCTTAGCCGCGCGCTCGTAAGCCGCCACACCGTTCTCCAGCGGAGCGAAGTTCAGGTAGGGCGGATTTTCTTGCTTGGGCGGCGGCACATACTTCTTCTCCGGATCGGCCGTCGCTGCGTACACGCCCTCTTCGATCTCCCGGTTCCGTTCGCTGACCTTGTCCTGCTTTTCTTTAAGCTCGGCCTTTAGCTCGCCGACATAGCGCTTTACGGTGTCAGCCGAAGCCGACGGATCGAAGAGCAGCAGATCGGCGTCAGCCATGCGCATGACCATGGTCCCACCCAACTGTGACAATGCGCGCTCGTACACGAACTGGGTATCGCCAAAATGTGTGTACCAGTAGAAGTCGTCGTAGATGGAGTGATAGATGCCACCCTGTGACTCGCCGCCGAAACCGATGTTCACGGCAGCCACTCCGGCGTGATCGAGGAACGGAGCGTAGTCACTGCCGTCGCCGAGCGCGCCAATGCGCAGGTCGGCGCCGCGCGCTGCTTCGCGATCATCCGGCTTCTGCGAGTTCGCGATGCGCCGCAACTGGGCACGGCGCTGCACGTTGAGTTTTGTTTCGGGGTCCTGCACATCGCGCGCGACAGAATTCACCATGTGCTCAAGCGTGTGCGAGCCGGACGCGAACAGAAAGCCACGAGAGTTGGAATCGGAGTTGATGTACACCACGGCATGCTGATTCAGCTCGGCGCCGTGCTCCTCGACCCACTCGGTTGACCCCAGTAGTCCGGGCTCTTCGCCGTCCCACAGGCAATAGATGATGGTGCGCTTGGGCTTCCAGCCCTGCTTCACCAGTTCGCCCAGCGCGTGCGCTTCTTCCAGCACCACCGACGCTCCCGACACCGGATCTTCGGCGCCGTTTACCCAGGCATCATGATGGTTGCCACGAATCACCCACTGGTCGGGATTCTCGCTACCGGGTATTTTGGCAATCACGTCATAGATGGGCTTGATGTCCCAGTTGGACTTCATCACCATATGGACTTTCGCCGGGCCCGGGCCAACGTGATAGGTGATAGGCAGCGCGCCGCGCCAACTCTCAGGCACGACCTGACCGGTGATGGCCGCCAGCAACGGCTGGGCGTCGCCGTAGGAAATGGGCAGCACAGGAATCGTAGTAATTGTCTTGGCTTCGGTAATGTCGAGCCGCTTGGCGTCTTTGGTGGCGCCCACGCCCGGAGTCAGCGGATCGCCAGGATAATCGGTATCCATCACGCTGCCGCGCTGCACGCCGTCTTGTGGACGGAACGGGCCATCGGGGAAATATTGGCCCTCGAAAAATCCATCATCGCGGGGATCGGAATAGATGAGGCAGCCCACTGCGCCATGTTCGGCGGCAACCTTGGGCTTGATGCCGCGCCATGCTCCGCCGTAGCGCGCGATGACGATCGCACCCTTCACCGACACGCCCATACGTTCAAGCTGCTCGTAGTCTTCGCGCACTCCGTAGTTCACATACACCAGCGGGCCGGTAACGTCGCCGTCTTTGGAGTACGCGTTGTAAGTAGGAAGCTGCTCAGCGGTCTGCTGCGAAGTAGGATCGATGGGCAGCGGTGGCTCCTGCAACTTGGCCGTGAACTTCGTCGGCTCCAACATTTCTACGAGGCGTTCCTTGGGCGTCGGAAACAGAACGTAGAAGGTCTCGATCTGCGCGTCGAAGCCGAACTCCTTGAACTTACTCAGCAGCCACTCAGCATTGTCTTTGTCATATGGCGACCCGACGTTATGCGGGCGAGCGCTCAACCGCTGCATGGTATCGCGCATGCTCTTGGGATCGGGGATGGCGCGGAACTTCGTTTCCCAGTCGCGCTCGGCGGTGGAGTGGGCGGGAGAGTAGCCATCCAAAGTAACGGGGGAAGCAGCAGCGTTGCCCGGTTGCAGCAGCGCAAGAGTAAGTGCAGCGACAGCCAATTGGCGAGTCACCGGCGGACCTCCATACGGAAATAGTTCAGATTTCGCAGGGCAATGTGGAACGGGTACAAGGTCGCTGATTATATCGCACGGATTCGCCGGAGTAACTCGCCGATTAGTGGGATACGCCCGCGCAGCTTAGTAGTGTCACTTCAGCAGGCTTTGCACTTTGGCGCGCAGTTCGGAATAGCCGGGGTCAACCGATGCGCCGTGCGTCTGGTAGACAACGTTCCCGCTGTGGTCGAGCACGACGATGTAGGCGTCGTCCTCGGCCTTGAATCCGACTAGCTTTTGCAACTGCTCGGCGTTGTGCAATACAGGAATGAAGGTGGCCCGCTCGTTGTCGGGCACACCCTTCTTGATCCCAGAAATAATCATTCCGCGAAGAATGCGTGGTGCGCCTTCCAGCACCGCCAACTGGTACAACTCGAAATCTGGCGTCTTGCCGAAGTCGCCTCGGATCCGCTTTGCCCATGCCCCTGACGGTGTGCCGGATGCGTGCGAAAAGCCCAACACCAGAACACGGATTTTGCCCGAGGCAGCGTCGGGCAGCACCACTTGCTGCCCGGCGAGGTTTTCTTCCTGCAAGCGCGGGAACTGCTGGGCAACCGCGACGACGGCGCACAACGAGCACAGCGCTAAGGCCGCAAGCACAACTGCACGACGGACACTCCGCTTCCTCATGCGACTCGCTACTTCTTCTTCGGCGCGGGAGCTTTCCGCACCGGCGCACGCCGCGCGCTCAAATCGGTGAGATGAATGACTGCCGCAGCCGCAGAGTAGCGGACCTCTTCCTTGTCATCCTGCAAACCCGATTCGGCAGCGGGCAGCAACGACGTCTCGCCGCGCAGCGCGATCGCGTTCAGCGCCGCCGCACGCACAATCCAGCTCTTGTTGCCACTGGCGGTCGTGGCAAGCGCCTCGCCGCTCTTGGGGTCAGGGTCTTTGGCAAGCGTGAGCGCGGCTGCCGCTAACACGGGCGACGTGTTGTCCTTGGTGATCATCTTGAATGCGCCGTAACCCATCCCGGCGAAGGGAATGAAGCCGATTCCCTGTTCGAATCCAAACTGCGCCATTTTCTTCGGATCGTTCAGCATTTTCTTTTGCTCATCCAGCAAGCTCGTGCCGCTTTTGCGCTCGCCGGTAAGAATGGCGTAGTAGACGTTATATCCGCGCTTGTCGCCTAAATCGAGTAGCGCATGGGCAGCCGCCATGATTACGCCAGGTTCTTTGTCGTTGACCATTTCCACCAGGTTCGGAATGGCATTCTTGGCCTTCATATCGCCCAGCGCTTTCGCCGCTGCGCCCCGCACTTCGGGCTTGGCGTCTTTCAACGCTTTGAGCGCCGCTTCTTCGGCTTTCGGATCGCCGGGCAGCAGGCCGAGAACTTGCACCGCTGTAGTGCGTTTATCGACGCTGCTGTCCCCCAGGCCGCCGTTCAGCACAGACCAGGCTTCCTCTTTCGGACTCGCGTTACCGGTCGGGGTCCCCTGGGCGAAAGCGGCTGCGGAGGCGCAGACAGTTAGAACAATTGCGATGTGGCGCATGCAAAGTTTCAATGGTGACTCCTGTTATTTGGTAATTGGGTGATTCAACAGTGTACGGCAAGGGTCCAGGGAAACAATTCACCACGCAGAGCTCAGAATTGATTTCTTCTCTTCTCCGTGACCTCCGTGCCTCCGTGGTGAATGCGTTCTATCCCTTCAGGACAGCACAATTTACAATCGCAGTTACACCGGACAACCGGAATCCGCACGTTAGGAACGTCATCGTGTCGTCATCAGTTCAGCCACTACGCCTCGCCATCCTCGGACTCGGCAAAATGGGCAGCATCCTGTTGCAGGCTTTTTGCAGCCAAAACGTCGCCAAGCCTGAGAACATCGTGGCCACTGTGAACCACAGTGAACGCGTGGACGCGCTCGCAGTGAAGTTCGGCGTGAAAGTCACTACCGACAATCGCGCCGCAGTGAAGGGCGCCGACATCATCCTGTTGTGCATAAAGCCGCAGACGCTGGGCGAAGTGGTCGCCGAAATCGAGCCTGAGCTCCACGAGAACCAGCTCATCATCTCCATCGCGGCGTCGGTACCGACCGCGTACATCGAGCAGCGCATTCCGGCGAAAATTCCCGTGGTCCGCGCCATGCCCAACACGCCTTCGCGGGTGGGCGCCGGCATGACCGCCTTCTGCTGCGGCACCGCCGTGAAGCCTTCCGATCTGGAGATCGTGCACCGGCTGTTCGACACCGTCGGCGAGACGATTCGCGTGGACGAAAAGCATATGGACGCCGTCACCGGACTTTCCGCCAGCGGACCCGCCTACATTTTTATGATTCTTGAATCACTGGCCGAAGGTGGAGTGAAGGTCGGCCTGCCGCGCGACATTGCGATGAAGCTCGCCGGACAGACCGTGATGGGCTCAGCCAAGATGATGCTTGAAACCGGCGACCACCCTGCGCTGCTGAAGGACGCAGTGGCGACTCCCGCGGGTTGCACGGTGGATGGAATTCTCGAACTGGAAGAAGGCGGCCTGCGCGTGACCCTGATCAAAGCGGTGGTAAAGGCGTCGCAGCGCGCCAAAGAGCTGCTGTTCAGCTAGCTACAACATTCCGCCGGTCTTCGTCGTGAGTACCGCCAGGGCCTGCTCCAATCGCTCGATGGCGGCCTCGAGATCGGGATGCTTATCAAGTTCCTTGCGCATCGTGGTCAGGCGGCGGTGCGCGTCGGCCACATACTCAGCGGCTTGCGGATTCTGCTCAGCATTCGCTTGCGATGATTTCTCTTCAGGCCCCATGAGGCTATCTTAGCTCCGTTACCGGGCGGCGGAAAGAGCGCGCCGAACAGTTCGTTCCTCTCTCACTTTAGTCACACAGGCGGTGTGATGTCTATGACAGCGTAATTCTGCCGCTTCGGATATGGTGGAGAGTCCGTGAAGTCTGAACTGGCCGCCGAGGCTGTGGCTAATCCGCGGGAGCATGAACCCATGATCGAGACCAAACAGGCCGTGGTACAGGAACTTGGAGAATGCGCAGTGCCGTCGCCACTGCGCCGCGACTCGCGAACCGCGGTGGACGGTACCTTCGTCAGCGACACCACGTTCGTTCGCCTGCCCATCGAGATCGATGGCGCTGGCAACGAAAGCGAGGAGTTCTTCGAGAAAGCCGGGCCACGCGAGAAAATCTTCTTCGATCCTGGCCGCACCAAAGCCGCCATCGTCACCTGTGGAGGGCTCTGCCCGGGCCTGAACAACGTCATCCGCTCGCTCTACCTGCAACTGCACTATCACTACGGCGTGAGTTCGGTGCTCGGCATTCGCTACGGGTATTCAGGATTCGCGCCCGAAGCAGCTGCGTCGCCGGTCTGGCTAAACACCGAGATGGTCAACGACATCCATCAGCGCGGCGGCACGCTGCTAGGCTCGTCACGCGGTCCGGTCAGTCCCGACATCATCGTTGATTTTCTTGAGCAGCGCGGCATCAACATCCTGTTCGCTGTCGGGGGCGATGGCACGCAACGCGGCGCGCACGCGATCGCAGAGGAAGTGCAGCGGCGAAAGCTCAAAATCTCGATCATCGGCATCCCCAAAACCATCGACGACGATGTGATGTACGTAAACCGCTCGTTCGGATATTTCACCGCCATCGCGCGCGCCAAAGACATCATCGATTCCGCGCACGTCGAAGCGCACTGCGCGCTCAACGGCGTCAGCATCGTAAAGGTAATGGGACGCGACTCGGGCTTTATCGCTGCTGGAGCGACATTGGCCAGCCAGGAGGTGAATTTCGCGTTAGTGCCGGAATCGCCATTCAAGCTGGAAGGCGAACGCGGCCTGATGGCGGAACTGCACCGCCGCTTGCTCGAGCGCCATCATGCGCTCATCGTAGTCGCCGAGGGCGCGGGCCAGGACCTGATGCCGCCGCCGGACGAGCGTGACGCCTCGGGCAATCTCAAGCACCGCGATATCGGACTGTTTCTGAAAGAAAAGATCACCGAGCACTTTGCCAGACTGCGCTTCCCCGTGGTGCTGCGCTACATCGATCCCAGTTATTACATTCGCAGCGTCGCGGCCTCGACGGTCGATTCGGTGATGTGCGACTCCTTCGCGCGCCACGCCGTGCACGCCGCCATGGCGGGCAAGACCGACATCATCATCGGCCTGCAGCACGGCATGTTTATCCACGTACCGATTACGATGGCCACCGTGCGTCGTAAACGGCTATCGGCCCACGAATGGGCGAGCGTGGTCACGGCAACGGGGCAGTCGGATTTGGTGTAGCTGTAGAAGTCTGAACGGGCTGCGACTAGGCTACGGGTGACTCCGCTTCCCACCACCCGCGCATCGGCACCGGCACTGCGCGCTTCTCGACTGCGACGCCCTGGCGGCGTACGAAGTCGGCCACCAGTTCCAGCACTTCGGGCATGGCCTTCGAAACATAGGGCCCGAGGTCGGTGCCGACATCGAAGCTGTGGCCGACGACTCCCACCAGCAAGACTTCTTTCAGGTCGATGCCTGACATCTCGGCTGCGTGTAGCGTCTCGTTCAGGCAAGGCTGGTGCGCGCTGAGGCGCATGTTGGGAAGGAAGTCTTTCAGGCGCTCTTTATCGAACGTCAGAATCTCGCCCGGCTCGCCACCGCCCGAGAGGGCATCGATCAGGACGAGCACGTCGCGTTCGCGCAGGTAATCAACGAAGTCGAGGGTGGGTGTGCCGATGTCGAGCACTTCAACCTCGTCGCTGAATTCGTACTCGGCCTGCAGCCGGGCCACGGCTTGCGGACCGAGCCCGTCATCCTGGAGCAGAATGTTGCCAATTCCGGCGATGAGAACGCGTGGAATCATAGGACCTTGACGGTCGCGATCGGCTTGCCATCGGGATCCATGGTATGGCAAGCACAAGCCATGCAGGGATCGAACGAGTGCACCGTGCGCAGCAGTTCCAGCGGCTTCTCTGGGTCAGCTACCGGATTGCCAACCAGCGACGCCTCATACGGCCCAGGGCGTCCCTGATTGTCGCGCGGACTGGCATTCCACGTAGTCGGAACAACAGCCTGGTAATTCGCCAGCCGTCCGTTCTTGATTACCACCCAGTGTGACAGCGTGCCGCGCGGAGCCTCGTGTGTGCCCACGCCTTCCAGTTCGCCATCGGGGAACTTCGGTGGATTGTACGTTGCTGTATCGCCGCGGCTCACGTTGGTCACGAGATATTCCCAGTGCTTGGTCGCCAGCTCCGCCAGCATGGCGCAACGGATGGCGCGCGCCACGTGCCGTCCCATGGTCGATTGCAGATCGTTGACGGTGACGTTGCGCCTGCTGACCGCCGAAATCTTCGCCAGCGCCTTGTCGGTCCACTTCTTGGTCAGCGGATGTCCTTGCGCATAGCCGACGAGAATTTGCGACAGCGGACCGACCTGCATCGGCTTCTGGTCGTAGCGTGGTGCTTTCACCCAGGTGTATTTGCCGTTCTCCTGGAAGTCGGTGTACTCGGGAACCGTCTCTCCCTGCCAGGGACGCTGCGGTTCCTTGCCCTTGTACCAGGCATGCGTGAGGTCTTCGGCAACCGCCTCGCGAAACTCGCCATCGGCCGCCGTGTAGAACGTCGAGGGCTTCGTGATTTGACCGTCGAGGATGACGCCACCAGGCAAATCGAACGCCGACGCCATCGCGTTGAGCGGAAGATCTGGCACCGCAAGGTAGTTGTTCACGCCTTTGCCATAGGTCATCCACTCGGGATACAGCGCGGCGATGGTGCACGCGTCATTGAAATAGCACTCCTGCACGAAGGGGATGACCTCGTCTTGCAGGTACTTCAGCATGTAGAGCCGGTCCATGTTCATGGTGGCTATGCTGTCGAGGTTGATGGCGTTCTGCACGCCGCCCACCGCGAGGTTCTGGATGTGCGGTGTCTTGCCGCCCAGAATTCCGACGACCTGCAACGCCTTGCGCTGATACTCCAGCGCCTGCAGGTAGTGCGTGAAGGCGATGAGGTTCACGTCCGGCGGCAGCTTCATCGCCGGATGCCCCCAGTACCCGCTGGCAAACATGCCCAGCTGTCCGCTGGCGGCAAAGTTCTTGATCTTGTCTTGCGCCACCTGCATTTCTTTCGACGAGTTGCCGGTCCAGTTCGACAAGCTTTGCGCCAGCGAGGCCGCCTTCGTCGGATCGGCGCCGGGGATGGTCATGATATCGACCCAGTCGAGTGCCGAGAGCTGGTAGAAGTGCACGATGTGGTCGTGCAGCGCGTGGTTGATCAGGATCAGGTTGCGAATGTACTGCGCGTTGGGAGGAATCTGCAGCTTGAGTGCGTCCTCCACGGCGCGAACGCTGGCCATGGCATGAACGGTTGTGCAAACGCCGCAGAAGCGCTGGGTAAACAGCCAGGCTTCGCGCGGGTCGCGCCCCAGCACGATGTTCTCGATGCCGCGCCACATGGTACAGCTGGCCCAAGCCTTCGAGACTGTGCCTCCATCCACCTCCGCATCAATCCGGAGGTGACCTTCAATCCGCGTAATTGGGTCGATATTGATTCTTGTCGCCATAGCCACTCAGTTGAATGTAGGGATAAATCTTTCTGTAGTAATTTTCCGACTCGTACCATTGCTCGACGGGCGCGGGCAGGATCGGCAACCGCTTCACCGCCCACGTATACCCGATAATGCAGAAGCTGATAAAGCCCAGGGAAATCAAAATCTCGACGATCGCCGGCGTGTAGTAAGTGCGGCTCCAGTGCCGGTAAGCGAACGTCGTCGGATCGAAGCGGTAGCCCAATCCACCCAGCACGATGAAGAAGCAGTTCACCCAAAGCTGGTAGTGGTCGTTGCGCACTTCCTGCCGCCGCAACTTAAGCATCGGCACGATGACCAGCCCCATCTCCGCCAGGAACAGCAGCGGCAGGTACCACGGCGTCAGCATCTTCAGGAATTGTCCGAAGAAGATCGCCCGAATCACGACATCAGCCACGCGAACAATAACCCACCACTTGACCAGCTTCGACATCAGGTCAACGAGTTCATCGAGAATCGACTGGTCCAGCGGCAGCTTCCACGCCAGGCACGACAGGATCATGGCGCCGATCGTGGTCGCCACTCCGATCCATGCCGCCGCCCACATGTACAGCAGCGGAAGCAGCGGTGTTTGCCACAGTGCCTGCACCTGCGTTCCTGCCATCAGCATCAGGCCACCCAGCGCCGACTGGTGCATCATCGGCAACACATACGCCAACGCCACCACGTACGGGTACGTCATACGGATGATGGGAACGATCCACACCACCAGTCCGCGAATCGGCGGAAAGAAGTAATAAGCCTGTTCTAGTACCGGAGGAGTGTTCTCCAGAAACAGCGGGAACAGGCAATACAGCGGCATGCACCACAGCACTTCCCACATCGGCGAGATGGTGTTCCAGTGGAAAATGTCGAAGAAGTTGTACACGTTCCACGGACGTCCCACGTCCACCGCGATGGCCAATAGTCCGGTGAGATAGACAAGAAAGCTAATCAGCAGCGTTGTGCGCATCACGGCATGCAAGCGCCGCTTATGGAACAGCCACGCCGCGATACCGATGGGAAAGCTTCCCGAGCCCAGCGCGGTGAGCGTCATCACGTTAAACGTCTTCCAGATGCCCCATGGAAATCCGTCGCTCAGGCCCGTGGCCGCTCCCAGGCCTGCGAATTGCCGGTAGATCACCAGCAAAAAGCCGAGTACCGTGAGTCCCAACAGAAAATAGAAGTTCTGGGTGCGGACGGGAACGCCGAACACCGGCACTCCTCGTTGCCACCGAACAACGGTCAGATCGCTTTGTGATTGAGTTGCGATGCTCATATCTGCGGTATCAATCCCGTCTTTTTGTGTTCTTCATTCATTTCAGCGGCATGCTCGCGGAAGTTTTCCTTCAGCTTCGCAACAATGCCGACGTAAAGTGCCAGCGGCAGCAGAAACCACTTCTGCGCCCGCTCCGACCACCGCATCCACCGCCCGGGATGCTCGTCTGTCGGCAGCGTCGGCAGTCCCAACTTGCTGTAAGCAACGTGCGACAGATACAGCACCTGCGTTCCACCCGCTTCATGTTCGCCATACACGCGGTTCTCGAAATATTTGTCAGGGCTGTTCGAGATCCGCTTGTGCGCTTCATTCAGCAGCACGTCGCGGCGTCCAAAAATCACCGCGTGCGTAGGACACACAAACGTGCACGCCGGCTCCTGGTTCTTCGCCAGCCGCGGCCCACAGAACTCGCACTTCACTACGCGCGCGTTGAAGGCGTCCCACTCGAACTTCGGAATCTCGTAGGGACACGCAATCTGACAGTAGCGACACCCAATACACCGATCGGGCGTCCACGACACCACGCCCGTCTGCTTGTTCTTCTCCAGCGCATTAAACGGACACGCCGCCGCGCAAAACGGATCGAGGCAATGCATGCACTGCCGCTTCACGAACGCATACTCGTTCGCGTTGGCGCCTTCGCCTTTGTACAGCTTGATGATGTTCTTGGTATGCGCGTTCAGATCGTTCGGTGCCTGGTGAATGCTATCGAGCGTAGTGTCCGGCGCAAGTTCATTGGCCTGCGCGCATGCCACCACGCACGACTTGCAACCGATGCACTTGGTGGAATCGTAAAGCATCCCGACGGCATTCGGCGGCACGGTAATCGCATGTTCGGCGGCCTCCGCCGCCATCGGCAGCACGCACGCCGCCCCGCCAACCACGCCAATTTTGAACAGATCGCGACGGCTCAGCGACATGTCACTCTCCCGCTCCGTTTCCGTTTGTCTTCTCGCCGTTCTTGCCCGGTGACTTCTCGTCCGGCACGGGATGCATTTCCTTCGGTGGGCCCGGCGGATTTTCTTGCGCGGCTTCCTGACTGCTCTTGATGCGCTGCGCCGCGGCCCACGCCGCGCCGATGCCCGCTCCCACGAACAGTCCCGTCACGCCCGAAGCAATGCTCGCCGGCCTGCCGTGTGTTGTGGTCACCGGGGGATACGTGTTGGGAGGCGCGTAGTTATAAACCGATGCTCGATCGAAGATTGGAACTTTGAACGCAACGCCTTTTTCCGTACATCCCACGCAGGGTGCGCCGATTCCGATCGGCCACACGTCCGGCACCTCATTGAACTGGCGTACCGAGCAACTCGCGTGCGTGTCCGGGCCCTTGCAACCCAGCTTGTACAGGCACCATCCCTGCCGGTGGCCCTCGTCGCCGAACACCTGGGCGAAGCGGCCCGAATCAAAGTGCGCGCGCCGCGGGCACTGCTCGTGGATCACGCGGTCATAGGCGAACTTCGGCCGCAGTTCGGCATCGAGTTGCGGCGGCGCGCCCGTGCGCATGATTTCCAAAATTGTGCCGATCAGGGTGTACGGATTTGGCGGACAGCCCGGAATGTTGACGATGGGCACGCCCCGCACCAGCTCCGAGACTCCAACCGCCCCTGTGGGATTGTCGCCAGCCGAGGGGATACCGCCCCACGATGCGCACGAACCCATGGCGATGATGGCCGCAGCCTTACCGCCAATGTCCTGCAAAACGTCGATACCTCTACGACCCGCTATTTTCAGGTAGTCGCCATTTTCCTTTGTCGGAATCGAGCCTTCGCAGACGACAAAGTATTTGCCCTCTTTGCCTTCAGTCGCGTCGCGCAGCGCCTTCTCCGCCTGCTTGCCCGCGCCCGGCATCAGGGTTTCGTGGTAGTCAAGCGAGATGACGTTGAAGATGAGTTCGTCCACGCTGGGCCGCGACGTACGCAGCAGGGTCTCGGTACAGCCCGTGCAGTCCTGAAACTCCAGCCACACCACTGAGGGCCGCCGCACCTTGGCCAACTCGTCGGCCACTTCGCCCGCCCAGGCATTTTTCGTAATGGCGAGCCCGACCGGCGCGGCAATCATCAGCTTGGTACAGAACTCCAGAAATTCCCGGCGGGGAATCCCGGCTTTCTGCAGTTGCTCTCCAATGGTGAGCGTTTCTTTCCCCTCCGCGCTGGTCGCCATCCGCGTCTCTCCCGACTCAAATTGTGTGTGGTGCTCCAGAACCGCCTGGGACACGGCTACAGAACCGCTAAAGAGCCGTGCACATTCAAGTTGCGGTGTCAGTGCCACGCGCTCATAGGACAGAGCGCACCAGAGGACGTGACCTGGGTCACACAATGAATGTTCGCTCTAGGCAGAAGCGCCCGGCTTCAAGCCGGCGAATTAGAGTCGAAAGATGAAATGGGCTTTACAGGCCGCTGAAAAAAGCGATTTGGGTAGAGTCGGCCTTCAGGCCGGCGTCTAAATAGTTTATTTTTTGTCATCCCGAGGAGGCTTTAGCCTCCGAGGGATCTGCTTTCCTTACTTCTTCCGCAAACTCTTTAGCGTGGCTCTTTCCCTGGACCGTTCTACGGGACCAGTTCCGCCGCCAGCGATCCCACCCACACCATCAGGAAACCCACCAGCACACTGGAGCCAACATAAAGCAGTCCGATTCCTATCTGTCCGTCCTGCAAGGCACGCACCGTTTCGTATTCGAAGGTCGAGAAGGTGGTGTACGCACCAATGAATCCTATGACAACAACGTAGAGCCAATGCAGGTCGAGCACACCGCGCTCGGCCAGCAGGTGCATAAAAAAGCCGATCAGAAAGCAGCCACTCACGTTGATAAGAAACGTGCCAAAGGGAAATCGCAGTCCCAGTCGCTGGGTAACGAAGGTTCCCACCCAGTAGCGCGCAACGGCGCCCGCAAAACCGCCCATGCCAACCAGAAGATATTTGTGCAAACCAAGCCGTCCCTGTCTGCTCGCAACCATCGCAAACCGTATCGCCATCGGACTAAACTCCGGCGGCGCTGGTACACAGCTTTGCGATTAGCAACTCTGCAAGCTTTGAATTTGTCGGGAACGTGTAAGGGAGGCTACGGCACGCGACTCCTCCCAAAGCGAACCCTGGTAGGAGTCATCTTCCCCGAAGGGCGGTTAAGGGTGAACTCCAACACCCGTGCAATGATTATGGGGAATACGCGGGGAAGAGGTCAATTACTATCCGGAAGGGCCCGAACCAATCCCTGACACAGTCAGGTCGGTGGTAATCGATCGTTCCGGGACTTATAGATGAACGGCGAGTCTGAGTATGTTCATCATCATCGTCGCCCCTTGTAGCCAGGCATCGTAGCGATGTGCCGCAGCCGATTCATCACTAGATCGCGTCTTTGTTGGCTGGCCTCGTCCGGGAGGAGGTGCCCAGGAACGGCATCGATAAAATCGCGATTATCGAGCAACTTAGTGAACTGGGCGCGAAGGTACGCTCCAAGCTCCGGATCGGACGAATGAACGTCATTGGCAATCTCAGGACGGCCATCTACCAAAGCAATTATGTCTTCGACATCGCGACTGCCGAGATAATCACCGTTTCCTCGACCGTAAAAGGCTTCGAGTTTTGTTGCCAGGAAGTAAGGGGCCGTAATCACGCGGACTCTTGCCGATCCAATGTCAATCCATTGTGCCATTCGAAGAGCTGCTGCATACCAACGATTCGTAAAGCCTAGAATTTTGGCTTCGGTCGGCATCACGTCGACGATCAGGTCTTCCGAGAACCAGCGGCAGATGACGTTGTCTTCGTGACGTTCGCGGAAGCCGATTTCCCGCAACCGCCCTTCAAGGACCGTATATTCCGCATAGGTCGCTGCTTCTACTACTACATCTATATCAAGGGTTCCGCGTACTGGCGCGGCCGAGGGATCCGTTATCAGTAATCCCGTCGCACATCCTCCAAGAAACGCAATCTCATCGAGCAGTGGTGTCAGCTTTTCGGCCGCCAGTCGGAGCATCGCGAGATTCGGGTCTCGTTCGGCTATCACGCTTGATCGATCCTGACGGTCAGTTCGCGAACCGCAATTTCACGCTCCCTGGCCCGGCCGGTTCGTATGGCATCAAGCAGAGCCAGGAGTTCATAAAGCTTCGGATCCTTTAACGCGGCATCAGGTGCGGCCCGGTGGATAGGTGACAGGGCAATGCCCCGGACTGGTCCCTTGGCGTGCGGCCAGACCGGAGGAGGGTCGCTGGACTCGGCAATCATCGAGTTCATTGGCGGCGCGGCGTAACTGGTCGGAATGCCGCGGGTCAGGCCGCCAAGCTGCACCGGGAAGCAGTACTTGACACCATGAATCAGGAATTCCTTCAGGTTCGGTCGATAGGGCTTTGGTCGGTCCCCAAGTTCGATTAGGCGCGCCGCCTCACACCTCTTGATGGCGGAATACAACAGGGACACGCTGATTTCAACCTGGGCCCCAAGTTGGGTGTAAGTCCAAGGCCTGCCGCCGAGGGAAACTAGCTTCAAGAGTACGAGCACGTCTTGAGATTTGATTTCCACCCAGTCATTCTATTTTCTAGAATATAGGGAAGTCAATTGTTTTTAATTAGTTATAGTTAGTTTTATAGCTTCATTCTTGATTCTAGAACATCGACGAGCGACGACAATCAGACAGGGCATTACTCGCTCTATCCGATCGCCTCATCCATCGGCGCATTCGGAGTCACCAGATAGGCCTTGGCGCGTTCCTGAAGCTCGGGAGTGAGTGGCACGCTCTTGCCCGTCTCCAGGCTGGCGCGCACGGCCACGCTGTCACAGGTAGCGATCATGTGCCCGGTTTCGGCGTCATACATTTGGTGCAAAAAGCGAAAGTACTTTTCGCCCACCGCGAGAAAGCCGCTCTTGATTTCCACCAGTTCCCCGCCGCGCAACTCTTCCAGGAACTGATAATTCTGCCGCACGATGGCGACGCGCAGATTCTGCTGCTTGATCGAAGCCGGCGTCACGCCGACAGCGCGCAGCAGGAACCACGTCGCCTGATCAAAGCGCGAGACGTACATCTGCGAATTCATGTGGCTGGTGAAGTCGTATTCCGAGGCCAGCACCGCGCCCTTAAACGTGTGCACCCATTCCGCCATGTCCGCTCCTCGCTTGTCGCTCTTCGCTCTCGGCTATCAGCCGTCAGCTTTCAGCTCTTAATTTCTGATCCGCGGCATCCGCGCAAATCCGCGGTTCGCTTTTAATCTTCGCCGCGAACTCCGCCATCCTCGCCAGCGTCGCCTCCCGCTGATCGCGATGCGGCGAGTGCCTGCAGTTCGGAAGCATGAGAATTTCTATCTCCGGAACCCGCGCGCGAATCGCCTCCACCTGCCCGGGTGTGCCGTACTCGTCCTCTTCGCCTTGCATGCACAGCACTGGACAGCGAATCGAGTCGAGGTACGCTTCGATGTTCCAGGAACGAAACCGCGGGTCGAGCCAAATGTCGTTCCATCCCCAGAATGTCTCATCCACATGTGCGTGATAGCACCCCAGCCGCGCCCGGAGATTCGTCGTCTCATATGCAGTCTTGGCCCCTGCGATGCTGGTCACGCTGAGATCCTCGACAAACACATGCGGCGCTTCCAGAATCAGCGCTCTCGCACCCTCCGGATATTTTCCGGCGAAGATCAGCGCAATCGACCCGCCATCGCTATGACCCAGCAAAATCGGCCTCGCGATCCCTAGTTCGTCGAGCAGCTCGGGCAACACCACTTCGCCCTCGTGGTGCATGAACTCCGCCGCGCGCTTTTCCGTTAGTTTCTCGGAGTTGCCATGTCCGTAGCGCGAGTACACCAGCACACCGCATCCGGTGCGCTCGGCCAGAGCATGCGGAAAGTCCTTCCACAACGCAATCGACCCCAGGCCTTCGTGCAGCATGACGATCGTCGGAGCCGCAGCCGTCTGTGGCGCTAGCCAAAGTGTTTCGAGGCGCTTGCCGTCGACCACAACATCGTCGAGTTTTTCCTGAACAGCTTCGCTCATTCGTGAACCTTGCTTGGAACGGGAACGCCCAGACAGCTCGCGTGAATATCACTTGTCTATAGAGCTTTTGTATCAGGGCACGACTTTAGTCGTGCCGTTGAGCCCCTCAATTTTGACCTCGGTGCGGACTTCAGTCCGCACCGATTCGCCAACTTTCTCGGCCCACGCCACGATCCACTGCGCAGCAACCTCTTCCGGCAACGTCCCCGAACTGGCATCGTGCTTCAGCATCTCGCCAATTCGTCGCGCCCCAAGTTCTGTCAGCAGCGTGTCGAAGCGTATGCCACCCTCGCAAAAAGTGTCTTTGTAGGTCAGGTCGCCGAGTGCAATCAGACCATACGCGACACCAGATAGGTCGGGACGCTCGCGCTCCAGGCTGGCAAAAAACTCCTGCGCGTTGTCCGGCACATCGCCTTGTCCGTAAGTCGATGTGCAAATCAGAAACGTTCCGCCGGGCTGAAACACGCTAGCGTCGAGGTCGTCCATCAGGCGGATACCGAGCGCGTGTCCGGCCGCTTCCAGCACGGTCTGCACCTCCTGCGCGACCATCTCGGCCGTGCCCGTCATCGTCCCCACAAGAATGGTGAGATTCAACGCCAAGAGATCCCGCTCCGCCCTTCCGTTCTTGCGACCTCAGACCGACCCATCAAACTTGCTCCCGAACCGGCAAATGGTTTGGCTCAGGAAGTATAATGCATGTACGATAACCGCCAAGCGGCGATATTGTGCCTCCGATGTCCAGCCCTCCTGACACCCCGATGGGCCCTTCTAACCGTTATAACGAAAGTTATAACAACGCCCAAAATGGCGATGACGACGGCTTCCTCAGGATACTCGGCAACCGGGTTCGTGAGGCACGAGCCAGCCGCGGCATGACACGAAAGATCCTGGCGCGCGATTCCGGGGTTTCGGAACGCTACCTCGCGCAGCTCGAAAGCGGTCAGGGGAACGTCTCGATCCTGCTGCTGCGCGATATCGCCAAAGCGCTCGACCTTCCGATCGAAGCCCTTGTGCTCGACGGGCCGGAGCCTCCGGTCGATCTGGTGCACACCACTGAGTTCTTGCGCCGTCTGCCGGCCGCCGAACTGCTCGAAGCCCGGAGATTGCTGGTGGCCCATTTCGTAGGAATCGACCAGGCCGCGCGACGCGACCGCATAGCCCTGATCGGACTGCGAGGGGCTGGCAAGTCCACGCTGGGCGCAGCCTTGGCGCGTCAGCTCCAAGTTCCATTTCTTGAGTTAGATCGGCTTATCGAACAGGAATCCGGTGTCTCCCTCAGCGTGATTTTCGACCTCTATGGCCAGAGCGGATTCCGCCGCCTCGAGCGTCGCTGCCTCGACAGCCTGATCGATCAGCATCCCCGCTTCGTGCTCGCTACCGGCGGCGGCCTCGTTTCCGAGCCCGCCACCTACGAGCGCCTGCTCACCATGTGCTATACCGTCTGGCTCAAGGCCTCTCCCGAGGACCACATGCAGCGCGTAGTGGCCCAGGGCGACATGCGTCCCATGACCGACAACCGCGAATCCATGCAAGACCTGCAGCGCATCCTCGACGCCCGCGAGCCCCTCTACCGCAAAGCCGACTCAACGATTAATACCAGCGCCCTGACGCTTGAGCAGAGTTTGCGCGCACTTCTGGAAGCCCACGGGGCGCCTGGAATCATTTGAAAGCGCGGAAAATGGGCATAATTCCGCAGAATTTGAGTTTAATATGCACTATAATGCACTTATCGACGTGGGGATCTGGGACACCCGTGCCCGCCGCGCCAATCGCGCGTTCTTGAGGAGAATCAGTAGCACATGCTCAAAGTCAATGAATCGGAATGCGTCACCTTCGACGTGACGGGAGAGTATCGCCATTGGCGTCTCGCCATCGAGGGACGGGTGGCTACCCTCGCCATGAATGTGGACGAAGACGGCGGCCTGAAGCCCGGCTACAAGCTCAAGCTCAATTCGTATGACCTCGGCGTCGATATCGAATTGCATAACATCCTGCAGCACATTCGCTTTGAGCATCCCGAAGTCGCTTGTGTGGTCCTGACCAGCGCGCGTGAGCGCATGTTCTGCGCGGGTGCGAACATTTACATGTTGGGCACGTCGTCGCACGCGTGGAAAGTCAACTTCTGCAAGTTCACCAACGAGACACGGAACGGCATGGAAGACTCCAGCCGTCATGAGGGGTTGAAGTTCCTGGCGGCGATCAATGGGACCTGCGCCGGCGGCGGGTATGAGTTGGCGCTGGCGTGCGACGAAATCCTGCTGGTCGATGACCGCTCCAGCGCGGTGAGCCTGCCCGAAGTTCCGCTGCTCGGCGTGTTGCCCGGTACGGGTGGACTCACGCGACTGGTCGACAAGCGCAAGGTCCGCCGCGACCTGGCCGACATGTTCTGCACCAACCCCGACGGCGTAAAGGGAGATCGCGCCAAACAGTGGGGTTTGGTGGATGAAATCGCGCCTCCGGCAAAGTTCGCTGAGCTGGTGCGCACAAGAGCAGAAAAGTTGGTGGCGGCGTCTTCGCGTGTGTCGGATGCGAAAGGGATCAAGCTGAATGCGCTCCAACGCACGATCGATGACAACGGCTA
Organism: uncultured Acidobacteriaceae bacterium; assembly: GCA_963749635.1. Taxonomy (GTDB): domain Bacteria; phylum Acidobacteriota; class Terriglobia; order Terriglobales; family Acidobacteriaceae; genus DASRAA01. The sequence continues at coordinate 21,264 of CAVVNW010000020.1, read as the reverse complement.
TCACTATCGGTACGTCGATGTGACATTCGATCGCGCGGCGCGCACAGCGACGCTGACACTGCGTGCTCCCGAGAACAACCGGCCCGAAACGGTTGACGAGATACACGCTGCTGGCGACCAGTGGTGGCCACTGGCAATGGCGCGCGAGTTGGACGACGCCATCCTGATGCTGCGGGCGAATGAGCTTGAGCTTGGGCTCTTGCTCCTCAAGACATCGGGCAGCATCGAAGCGGTGCTGGCCAACGACGCGGTGATGCTGCAGCACGAGGATGACTGGCTGGTGCGCGAGACCATCGGAACGTTGCGCCGCACGTTTGCTCGCCTCGATGTTTCATCGCGCAGTATGTACGCGATCATCGAGCCGGAATCTTGTTTTGCGGGAATCTTGTTTGAGCTGGCGTTGGCTGCCGACCGCAGCTACATGCTCGCGCTCCCCGAAGAGGACGAATCACCAAAAATCGCGCTCGATGAATTCAACGGACTACTTCCTGCTGTGAATGGGCGCACACGCCTCGAAACCCGCTTCGCTGGAGATGCGGACAAGCTATTACAACTGGAGAAGTCGAAGGGACAGCTTCTGGGTCCAGCCCAAGCCATGGAGTTGGGGCTGATCACCGTTGCCCCCGACGACCTCGACTGGGAAGACGAAGTGCGTATCGCGATCGAAGAGCGCGCCAGTCTTTCGCCCGACGCGCTGACAGGACTGGAAGCCAGCTTGCGCTTCCCGGGCGCGGAGACTCTGGAAACGAAGGTGTTCGGGCGCCTTTCGGCTTGGCAGAATTGGGTGTTTATTCGTCCCAATTCGACCGGCGAACACGGCGCATTGAAGCTGTTCGGCAGCGGCTCGAAGGCGCGATTCAACTGGGAGCGAGTGTAATGAGCATCAATTATCAGGACCGCATACCGAACAACGTCGACCTAGGCTCGAACCGAACTCTGCAGCGCGCACTGGAGCACTGGCAACCGGAGTTCTTGAAGTGGTGGGAGGAGCTTGGCCCAAAAGATTTCCAGGTGTCTGACGTGTATTTGCGCACTGCAACTTCAGTGGACGCCAAGGGCTGGGCCACCTATGGCTACGTGCGCATGCCTGAGTACCGTTGGGGCATCTTTTTGAATGAGCGTGATTCCAACCGGCGCATCGGTTTCGGCGACAACTTCGGCCAGGAGGTGTGGCAGCAGATCCCGGGTGAATACCGCGCGACGCTGCGGCGGCTGATCGTGACCCAAGGCGACACCGAGCCGGCCTCAGTGGAGCAGCAGCGAATGCTGGGACACACCGCGCCATCCCTGTATGACCTACGCAACTTATTCCAGGTCAACGTAGAAGAAGGCCGCCACCTGTGGGCAATGGTGTACCTGCTGCACGCCTACTTCGGACGCGATGGGCGTGAAGAAGCGGAAGAGCTGCTGGAGCGGCATTCCGGCGACGCTGACAAGCCCCGCATTCTCGGCACCTTTAACGAGCCTATACGCGACTGGCTCAGCTTTTTCATGTTCACCTACTTCACCGACCGCGACGGCAAGTTCCAGCTGAAGTCGCTGGCCGAATCGAGTTTCGATCCGCTGGCACGCACCTGTCAATTCATGCTGACCGAAGAGGCGCACCACATGTTTGTGGGCGACACCGGCATCAATCGCGTGGTGAAACGCACGCTGGAAGTGATGAAAGAGTTGAGCACCGACGATCCAGTGGCCATCCGGAATGCGGGCGCGATCGACCTGCCGACGGTGCAGCGCTATCTGAATTTCTGGTTCAGTTCGTCGCTCGACCTGTTCGGCTCCGAGACTTCATCAAACGCGGCGTCGTATTTTGCCAACGGACTGAAAGGGCGTCCAGACGAAACGCAATATGAGGACCATGTTGCGCTCGAGCAGTCGTACGCACTCGAGTTGCCTGACGGAAGCGGCGGCACAAAGAGCGAACAAATTCCCATGCGCAACGCCATGAATGAAGTCACGCGAAGCTCCTACGTGCGCGATTGCGAGATTGGCCTGAAACGTTGGAACCGCCTGATCGAGAAAGCGGGCCACGCCTTCCGCCTGAGCTTGCCCAGCACGCGCTTTCGGCGCAACATCGGCAACTGGGCGGGCGTGCCGACAACTCCCGAAGGCCAGCCGATCACGGCGGAACAATTTGCCGCTCACAAGCACGAGTGGCTGCCCTCCGAAGGTGACCAAGCCTACATCATGAGCCTGATGCAGGGTGTGTACCATCCCGGCAAAATGGCTGCTTGGATCGCGCCACCGGACCGCGGCATCAACAACAATCCGGTGGACTACGAATATGTCAAACTCCAGTAAATAGCCGGTGAGTAAACTCCCTGTGCTGCCTACTGCATCCAAAACCAAGTAGGCTGGCTACAAGTTTCGGGTTAGACTGACGAACACTGAGTGCTTCGCATGCGCGGCGGGGCAGCCTCTACTTCGATGATGGGCGTCACAAACACAGTCACGGTCAAACCACAGCATCGCGATCACCACCGCGGGCTCAGAACCGTATCAATTCTCGAAGCCGCCAAGGGCGTACTGGTGATGCTGGCGGCCTTTGGCTTTGCCGAAATCATCCGCCACAATATCGATCTCGAAGACGCCGCGCAGAACCTGCTGTACTTTCTGCACGTCGATCCTGACCGCAGGCTCTCACACGCCCTGATGCACGCAGCCGGCCGCATGATGGATGCTGATGTGCTGACGGTACTGGCGATTGCTTGTGTGTATTCCGCTTTGCGGTTCATAGAATCCTACGGTCTCTGGCGCCAGCGTGTGTGGGCAGAGTGGTTGGCAATTGTCTCCGGCGCGGTCTACTTGCCATTCGAACTCTATAAGCTGATTGAGCGGCCTAACATGATCCACTGGGCGATCCTGTTGATCAATATCTGCGTAGTGGTTTATATCGCGTGGGTACGGTGGGACGAGGTCAAGGAGCGCACAAGACGTCAGCCTGCACCGGCAAGGTTTCTCGGGCACGGGGACTAGCGCGACGTACCGTGCCGGAACCATCTCGGCTCTACTTCGCTGACACCTGCGACAGAGGAAGACACGTTGGCGGGAATCCTGCTGGAGATTGTTGCGTCAACCGTCGAAGACTGCATCGCCGCGAAGAGCGGCGGAGCCGATCGCATCGAGTTGTGCGCGGCAATTTCGACCGGCGGGCTGACGCCGTCACTGGGCACACTTCTGGAAGCGAAAAAGCGTGTACACATTCCAGTGATGGCGATGGTGCGCCCGCGGGCCGGGGGATTCTGTTATTCCGAGAAGGATTTCGCGGTAATGCGGCGCGATGCCGCGCTGCTGATTGAGCATGGCGCAGACGGAATCGTGTTCGGCATACTGCACGCCGACGGCAGCGTAGACACAAAACGTTGCGCCAGGATGGTTGAGATCTCCGGCGACAAGCAGACAGTATTCCATCGCGCATTCGATGTGGCTGCCGATCCTCTTCGCGCCCTCGACGAACTCATCGATGTCGGAATCACGCGCGTGCTTACCAGTGGACAAAAAGAAACCGCCTACGAGGGACGGGAGTTGATCCAACGGCTGATTCAGCAAGCCGGACGGCGCATCGAGGTGCTAGCGGGAGGAGGAGTCCGCGCCCACAATGTGCTCGAACTGATCGAGGCGACCGGATGCACCCAAGTTCACATGACGGCGTTTGCGGAGCGCACGGATGCCTCAAATTCTTCCTACGAACAGGTCGATCGGGAAATTGTGCAGCGAATGAAGAACGTTCTCAGCCGCGTCAACCACCGCCGCCGAGCGTAGCGGAGTTTTCACTTCTGGCCGCGTCCACCTGAGCCAGTAACAGAACCGATTTTGCCGTTGCGTCTGCGGCAGCGCTCGACTAGCATTCCGGATTGAGCAACTTCGGCACCGCAGTTTTTGCCCTGATCGTATTGGCCGCTCCGAGGCACCCAGCTTTCCTGATAAGATTCCGAGGCTTGGGGCCAGCACGTTCGGGTCTAGAACGCGGGCCGGTGCTCGGCGTACGGAACACATAACACTACGAATGGCACGCTAGCGCGTGCAGGAAAATCTCAGCAGACAGGTGAACATGGCAATCGTAACGCAGCAACGAGCGATCACGTCGAACGCACCGGAGTCCGGCCAGAGCTACCGCGGCCCGCTGATCATGGTGACCACGCTGTTTTTCATGTGGGGATTTCTTACCTGTTTGAACGACATCCTCATTCCCCACCTGAAGGCAATCTTCGACCTGAATTACGCGCAAGTCATGCTGGTGCAGCTCGCCTTCTTCGGCGCCTATGCGGTGTTTTCCATCCCGGCAGGCTTTATTACCGAACGGGTGGGCTACAAGCCGATGATGGTGGCCGGCCTGCTCACGATGGCAGTGGGCGCGCTGTTGTTTATCCCGGCGGCCAATGTTCCGTCGTTCCCCTTATTCTTGACGGCGCTCATTATCCTCGCAGCCGGCATCACCGTGTTGCAGGTGGCCGCCAATCCCTATGTTGCGCTGTTGGGACCGGCAAAGACGGCCTCTTCCCGCCTGACGCTGACCCAGGCATTCAACTCGTTCGGCACGTTTATCGCTCCGCCTATCGGAGGCATCCTCATTCTGGCTACTGCGCCGAAGACCGCAGCGCAGATCGCCGCCATGCTTCCCGCGGAACTCCAGGCTTACCGGATTGAGCAGGCCTCGTCGGTCAAGATGCCGTATATCGTCATCGCCGCGGCTCTGGTTCTGCTGGCTCTGGTCATCGGACGCTTCAAGCTGCCGCACATCCCCGAGGCCGAAGGCGGCCACGCGGTCGTAAAGAACGACAGCATCTGGAAGCATCCCAACCTGGTGATGGGAGCGATCGGCATCTTTACTTATGTTGGCGCCGAAGTCGCTATCGGCAGCTTTCTGGTGAACTACCTGCACGAGCCTTACATCGGCAATCTCGACCTGGAAACTGCGGCCAAGTATCTTTCCTTCTACTGGGGCGGCGCGATGGTAGGACGCTTTGTCGGCTCCTGGGTGCTGCAGAAGTTGCCGCCACGCACCGTGCTCGCTGCCAACGCGTTTATCGCGGCAGCGTTGGTCTGCCTGTCGATGGCGAGCAGCGGAAACGTTGCCATGATCAGCATCCTGGCCATCGGCTTCTTTAACTCCATCATGTTCCCCACCATTTTCACGCTGGGTATCGAAGGACTGGGACCGCTGACGGGCGAAGGTTCCGGCATGTTGAACACCGCCATCGTCGGCGGCGCGATCATTCCGCTGGTGCAGGGATTCATCGCCGATCGCATGGGCATCCACCATGCATTCTTCCTGCCGGCGATTTGCTACCTGTACATCGTGTTTTTCGCCATCAGGGGATTACCACGGAAGCAAGCTGCGGCGGCATAGCCGCAACACTCAACTGAGTTTCATTGCGGCTGGCCTAACTTCCCAGCCGCAATTTCTTGCACTCTTGCTACAGGGTAATTTTGGCTGAAGTACCCGCCGGATGTGCACTCCGAAAACGATCGTCAACCTCATAGGTCTCGCGCCGTCCGCCACTTACATTACCTCGTGAACAGTGGCACAACGCGTGCTACTACCTAACTAACGGAAGCTCCGTTGGAGGTTACTTGATGAACAAACTACGGTTTTCTCTTCTCTCGGGTCTGCTGGCAATTGCTCTATTTGTGCTACAGCCCGCAGTAGTCGCACTACAGGAGCCGGCCACTTCAAATCCGCCGTCGGCCAGCCAGCCGCCCGATCAGGATGCCAATGCCGCTCCTCCGTCGACAATGCAGTCGTCCGACCAGCAAACCTTTATGGGGAAGATTGCAAAATCCGGCGGCAAGTATGTGCTCAAAGACACCGCGCACAAGATGACCTATGCGCTCGACGATCAGAGCAGAGCCAAGGATTTCGAGGGCAAGAGCGTGAAGGTAACGGGCATATTGGATACCCAAAGCAACACCATCCGCGTCGCCGTCATCGAACCCGGATCGTAATTGTGCACTCTAGGGCGGAGCATCGCGAATCTCCCACTGCATCGCCGGGAAGCTGGTACCATCCAATAGCAAGATGTGGTGCCCGCCCTGGGTATGCATGTGCCGCTGCTGCTGCAAGCTGCGGCCCAATTGTTTGAGTCCCGCCACCGTCTCCGGAGTAAGTGTGTGCGACTTCTAAGCGCCCGCCTCATCATTTCGCTGTTCTTAGGGATCACAGCGGTTTCCCTGCTGTTTTCCTACTACACCGTGCGCTCAGAAGACCAGCAACTGCGCGGTGACCTTGATCGCCGCGCAGAGCTTCTGGGCGAGAGCCTCTCGGGAAACGTGGAGCACGCTCTGGCCAAAGACCGGTCACCGCGAACCCTCCAGAAGATCGTCGAGCGGTTCGGCAACCGCGAACATCTGGTTGGGATCGCGGTCTATGACGTCACTGGCGAGCGGCTCGCGGTAACTCCCGACTTGGAAAATCTCTTGAACCAGCGCCCCCCAGTCGTTGCTAAAGCGATTATCGATAATCTGGCCGATTCCGAATTCACTCGCGCGGGCAATGCGTCACTGTATATCCGTGTCCTGCCCTTGCATGACGACACTCATATCATCGGGGCGCTGGCGATCGTTTACGACTCCGGCTTTATCGGCGCTGAGACCCGCAGGGAATGGCGGCAAGTATTCCTGCGCGTGCTGATCCAAATGCTCATCATTGTCGCGCTCACCTTGCTCATCGTGTGGTGGAGCTTGAGCGCGCCGATTGCCCGTGCCGCCCAATGGTTGAAAACCATGCGCACCCAGCGCGGTCAGGCGCGCCGCGAATTGCCGCAGCTGGATTTGTTTCAGCCCCTTGCTCGTGAGCTTAAGACTATCGCGGAAAGTCTCGACCACGCCCGCTCGGCGGCTGAGCGCGAGGCGCGGTTGCGGCAGACCGGCGAAGCTATCTGGACCGCACAGCGCCTGGAGGTCCAGGTACACAACAAGCTCGGCGACAGCCCTCTGTTCGTCGTCTCGAACCGTGAACCATACCTGCACAAGTACGACGGAAAGAACATCGTGGTTGACGTTCCCGCCAGCGGCGTGGTGACGGCACTCGAACCCGTACTCCAGGCGACCAATGGCACGTGGATCGCCCATGGTAGCGCCGACGCCGATCGAGAAACCGTCGACGCGAATGACCGTCTGCGCGTTCCGCCTGACGACCCCCGCTATACGCTGCGGCGTGTGTGGTTGAGCGAAGAAGAAGAAAACGGGTATTACTACGGCTTCGCCAACGAAGGCTTGTGGCCGCTATGCCACATCGCGCATACCCGGCCCATCTTCCGCTCCTCTGACTGGGACTATTACCAGAAGGTCAATCAGAAATTCGCCGACGCCACGCTGCACGAAATGGAGGGCACCGAAAATCCCGTGGTGCTTGTGCAGGACTATCACTTCGCCCTGCTGCCTCGCATGATCAAGGAAAAGCGGCCCGATGCGCGAGTGTCGATCTTCTGGCACATTCCCTGGCCCAATGCCGAGGCTTTTGCCATCTGTCCGTGGCAAAACGAACTGCTGGACGGCTTGCTGGGCGCCGACTTGATTGGTTTCCATGTGCAATCCCACTGCAACAATTTTTTGCAGACAGTCGACCGCGCCCTGGAATCGCAGGTCAATTGGGAACATTTCACCGCCAAACGAAACGAGCACATCACCATGGTGCGGCCGTATCCCATCAGCGTCGACTTCTCAAGGTTCACGCCGTCGGCCAGCGTTTCCTTCGACAGCGAGGCAGAACGAGAAGCCCTGCTGCGCGAACTGAACATCGAGGCAATCTTCATGGGTGTTGGCGTGGACCGCGTCGATTACACCAAGGGAATCCTCGAGCGCTTTCTGGCTATCGAGCGTTTGTTTGAGATGTACCCGGTCTACCTGAAGCAGTTTGTCTTTGTGCAAATCGGCGCGCCCAGCCGCACTCACATTAAGCGTTACCACGATTTTCTCCAGGAAGTCGAAGCCGAAGCCGAGCGGATCAATCGCCGCTTCCAAACTGCAAACTGGCGGCCCATTGTGTTTCGTAATCGCCAGCACAGCCACCAGGAAATCGACAAGTACTACCGCGCCGCCGATCTCTGCCTGGTGACTTCGCTACACGATGGCATGAACCTTGTGGCCAAGGAGTTCATCGCCGCGCGGCACGACGAAGAAGGTGTTCTGGTGCTGAGTTGTTTCACCGGAGCGGCCCGTGAACTGCGCGACGCGCTGATTGTGAACCCCTACGACATCGACCAGACAGCGGAAGCCATCCGCGCGGCATTGGAAATGGATCCCCAGGACAGGAAGCAGCGCATGCAGCACATGCGGAAAATGGTACGCGAACACAACGTCTATCGCTGGGCCGCGGACTTGATTAGTCAGCTCTCTGAGTTCCGTGTCGTAGCGCCGAAAACCAAAGCCGAGAAAACGGAGGTCCGCAGCTCGGCCGCTTGATCGCTCACTTCGCGTCATCAACCCGGAGGTCCCTGTGCACGACATTCGTCCCACCGTTAACTTAGCGGCGTTCTTTCGTGAAGTAGCCGGCGCGCACCGATCGGCCCTGCTGCTCGATTACGACGGCACGCTGGCTCCCTTTGAGCTCGATCGCAATCAAGCCGTTCCCTATCCTGGCGTGACAGAAGTTCTGCAAGACATCATGGACACCGGCCGCACTCGGGTGGTCATCATCAGCGGCCGGCGAGCGCAGGAACTCGGCCCCTTGCTGCAGCTTTCGCCTCCGCCCGAAATTTGGGGCACTCATGGCCTCGAACGGTTGCAGAGCGATGGCACTTACGAAGTAGCGGACATCGATCACAGTACCCTCGAGTCACTGGATGAAGCCGACCGTTGGGTCGACAGTCTCAACCTTCACAATTTGCTGGAGCATAAGCCCGGTAGCCTGGCCATGCATTGGCGTGGCCTTCCTCAGCAGGAGGCGAACGATATCCGTACAGAGGTCATGCGCGGTTGGACGCCTATCAGCGAGCGCGCATGCCTGACCTTACAGCGCTTCGATGGCGGAGTCGAAATTCGCATGGCCGATCGCACCAAGGCCGACGCGGTGCGCGCCGTCCTGGTGGAGATGGATGTTGACGCCCCGGTCGCTTACCTCGGCGACGACGACACCGATGAAGACGCCTTCCATGCCTTGCAGGACCGCGGACTGCGGGTGCTGGTGCGTCCGCACTGGCGCGCGACCGATGCCGATCTTTGGCTGCGGCCACCAGTGCAACTCATGGCATTCCTGGATGATTGGCTCGCCGCTTGCAGCACGGGAACGGCAAGCCGCGTCAGGGCACGGCCGATTGAAGTCCACCTGCGTCACGCGCGCAAATAGACGCAGCTGAAAAATTCGCTTTAGCGACGGATTCGTATCAGGGCATGACTTCAGTCATGCCGCAACGCGTTGAAAATAGTCACGGGCTTTAGCCCCTGCGGGCACTTCCAAAAGCGAGAGTGACTTTTTCAGCCGTCTCTTCAACCCGGGAGGAATCTGCTTTCGACTTTTCCGCAGCCCGATAACACCGCCAGCCCGTATTTCATGCCGGCTTGCTCTTGAGAACGCGATAGAGCGCCAGGATCATAATTGCGCCGACAACAGAGAGAACAAATCCCGGGGCATCGCCCGGATGCCACCAGCCCGCGAACCGGCCGATAACGGCGGCGATTAACGCGCCTCCCACGCCAATTCCCGTGGTCGCCCAAAAGCCATCAGGGCCCTTGCCCGGCATCAGAACGCGGGCCGACAGACCGACAATCCATCCGATGGCGACCAGCACAATCATCCGCAACATGGCGGTTCTCTCCTGAGTGGACTCAACTAACGCCCCGGGACGTCAACGCCTCTATTTTCCTTGAGCTTCCTGCCGCCCTTGGACGAACAAATCGACATTGACTTTGTCCACCAGCGACACGCCCGTATCTACAAAGCGCGGGAACGGAGAGAACGAGTCGGTTCCGAAGTCCTTCTTCAGGTCCACTGGATAGTGATGAATGTCGTCCAGTTGCTTCAGTCCGTAGTACGCCATGGTGTAAGGCTTTTGCGCGATAGTCGCATCGATGAGACCGCTCTTGACCAGCCCCAAGGTGGCTTCATCAGTGTCCATGGCGATGATCAGCCGGTCAGTGGCATTGTTGCGCCGGACCGCTTCGGCGACGTCTTTTCCTGCCGACGCCTCCAGACAGACGAAGGCGTCGATGTGGTCCACACCCTTTTCGGTCAGCCAGTGCTGCGTCCGGTCAAACGCATTGCCGGAATCACCCTTAATGTTGAAGACCTCCACGACCTTGATACCAGGATGATCGGCAAATACGTCTTTGTAGCCCTTAAGGCGCTCGTCGAGATTGGTCTGCGGCATGGTATAGAACACCACGTTGCCCTTGCCGTGCAGCTTTTCCAGGACGCGCTCACCACCCAGGCGTCCGGCCTGCAGATTGTTGGTGCCGATAAAGTACAGGCGCCGGCTCGCGGGAGCATCCGAATCGATGGTAATGACCGGGACGCCGGCATCCATCGCATCGTTGATCGCCGGTTGCATCAATGCGGTGTCGGCGACAGACACCAGAATTCCAGCCGGCTTTAACGCAACGGCATCGCGAAATTCCTTCACTTCCGCCTGCGGGTCGTACGTGTCGGGCCCGCGAAGATCCATCTTCACGCCGTACACAGAGGCGGCTTTCGCCAATCCGGCAGCGGCAGTCTGCCAATAGGGCAACTTCGAATTCACGGTGACCAGGATGTAGCGTTCGTTGGTATCGTGACGGGAACAAGCGGAGAGGAGAGAAATCGTTACGGCCACTGATACGAGAAGCACAACTCGCGCGAGCGGTTTCATGGCCAACCTCCGATGGAAAATCAAGATCCACAGCGACTGGGCGGTGGTTGTAGCAAAGCAACTATATAGCAGCGTCAGCGCACGACGTGGGGGATTTTACTCCCCGCGGCGAAGCTGCGTTAAGTCAATTCCGCGCATGGAACAAACGCGCCGCGCGGTAGCGCCTTTGTGCTGCGCGCTGTAATCAAGCCGCGCGTTCGCCGTTTCGCAGAATCGCCCGTAAATCGTAGTAACTAGTCGATTAACAAAGAATGCTGTGGCGAGGTCGGCGTCCGTACGTTACAATTTTGTCTCGCGGTGCCGACTTGATTCTGATATAAGCCGGTTAGGGTTGCGACCGAATCGATTTTGCCGCCGTCATCATTCGTGCGTGCGGCATGAATTAAGCCAACCGGAATTGCTGCTGTGCGGTTGACTAGAAGCAAAGCGGCCGTAGGTCGAAGACAGGTGCTTTGGCAGACGACCGAGCCAATTTCAGTGTTATTTGCAACAAAGACAGGCTTGGAGGCCAATCTATTATGCGCAACAGTTTAGCTACAAAGATCCTGAGCATTGCGATGATGTTGCTGACTCCGGCGGCAATGCTTATGGCTGAGACCGGCAACACCACTCTGTATGCATCAGGCAACGTAACGCTGAACGGAACCGAAGTTGCCCGCTCGGCCTCCGTGGCGCCCGGCGACAAGATCGAGACCGCTGGCGCTACTGCGACCACCATTAGTCAGGACGGTTCCAAAGTTACCGTCAATCCTTACTCGGCCATCCGTTACGAAGGCCAGAGCGTGAAGGTGGTTCGCGGCACCGCCGCCGTCAGCACCACCGATGGCATGCCCGCGCAGGCGGCTCAGATCACGGTAGCGCCGAAAGACAAGGCTGCCACCTATGAAATCGCCCGCCTCAACGACCAGGTTGTCATCACCAGCCACACCGGCGCGCTGATGATCACCGAAGCCGGCACGACCACCGAACTGGATGCTGGCGCCTCGAGCTCGCGGACTGCTGATCCAACGCCTGCTCCGGCACCTGGTCCCCAAGCTGCCCCGGGTTTCCCGGTTTTCCCGGGTAGCGAGCTGACAGGCAAGCAGGTGTTTGCCATCGCGGCCGTTGTCGCGGGCGCTGCCGTGGCGACCGGACTTTGGGCTGGCATGTCGGCAGCCGGCGTACCTCCGGGAGGCTTCGGCAACCAGTTGTCGAGCACCTCGCACCAGGGACGCGGACTGAATCGCGTGATCCAGGTCGCACAGCATTCGGCCGTTCGACCGGTGCTCACCAGTGTTGCTAACGGCGCGCGCAACAGTGCTGCCCAGCGCGCTTCGCAGCAGCACCGGAACATTCGTTACACCAGCCGCTAATCTGCACGGCGCAGGCTGCAGGAAAGCTCAAAAGACCCGTCGCATGGCGGGTCTTTTGTCTTTTATGTGGCGCTGGGTCGATAATGAGTACGGTGCCCAACGGAATACCGGTCGATGCAATGATGCACAAAGCTGATACCGCCGAACGGAAGATCTTGCTGGCATGCTCCGGCTTGATTTTTCTCTCTGGTCTGATCGGCACCTGCGTGGCCGATAACGTTACTTTCCTCCGCATCGACCGCTCCATCGTTCAACAGCGTATACAGCAGGCGCCGCAAACGCCCGAACAGCGTGTACAAACCTTGCGCGTGATGTTTGAAAAGGCTGGCTGCACCAAGGACAAAATCCAGGTCCAGACCGTGCCCGACCAGGCTTTTCCGAATGTGATTTGCACGCTGCCCGGCAGTGAGTACGGAACCATCCTTATCGCCTCGCGCCTCGACTACGACAGCCGCGGCGATGAAGGAGCAGTAGGTTGGGGCGGCGTGATGATGCTCCCCCTGCTGGCCGAGTCGCTTACCTCAACCAACCATCGACACACCCTCGTGTTCGCCGCATTCTCCGGTACGAACACTGCGGGCGCGTCCTGGTACTGGAAGAATCTTTCTGATGCCCAGCGGCGCGAATTTCGTGGCGTGGTTGACCTCGACCACGTTGGGCGCACTGCCGCCGCCTATTCAACAATTGCCAACGGAGCCGTGATGGCACGGCTTCTACCTGCGGCCGCCAAGGCGTTGCGGATCGATCCCGACCCGCAACCTGTCGCCGACGTACCGGAAGGTTATGCCGCGTTCTTCCAGCGCGCCCACGTTCCATCGATCACGATTTATTCCGCCGGCTATGTCTCGAACGGCGCCGGCGGCGCGCAGTCGCCAGTCAATGCGAATCCCTTGCTGCCCAACGACGTGCACCAGGTTGGTACGACCACGCCGGCTTCTTTCGCCCTGAAAACAGCACTTGATCCAGCGACGTACGACCAGACTTACAACTTGCTGTGTGTGTACGTTTTATTTCTCGATCGCGGACTGGGCGCCAGCAAGCATCCTGCACCCGACGTACAGGTGGCGAAAGCAGAAGCACCCAAGTCCATGGAAGCCGCAGACGCCCCCCCTCGAGTCACCGCTGCGCCCGTGCCGCTACCTGACGTATTGCGCCCGGCCCAGCCAACCATGCCGTCCTCAGGGACGGAGGTTGCGTCTGCTGCCCCAGGAAGTTCGGTGCCGAACACTTCCGCAGGCGCGACCATTCACGTCAACGCTCGACTGGTGCAATTCGACGTGGTGGTCACCGACAGCCAGGGACGTCCGGTGAAAGACCTCACGGCTGCGGACTTCACCGTTCTTCAAGACGGCAAGCCGCAATCCGTACGCGCTTTTGAGCTCCACTCGCCCGCTGTCGACCAGGCGAGTACGCCGGTCGCAGGGGGAATCAAGCCGACAGCCACAGCTACCGCGGCCAACACCTATACCAACGTCCCTGCGAAGGCGCCGCAAAATAGCTGGACGGTCGTGCTCTTCGATGTGCTGAACACCGCGCCATCAGACCAGGCTTACGCGCGAAGTCAGTTGCTGCAATTACTGAAAGGGATCCCCGCCGGAAAGCCGGTCGCGCTGTTCGTGCTCACTCAGCGTCTGGAGATGCTGCAGGGTTTCACCGAGGATCCCAAGCAACTGGTGCAGATGGCCGAGTTACTGGACCCGGCGAAATCGCAGATTCTAACCACCATGGTGGAACGGGAACGCACCGTAGCTAACATCATCGCCACCGCGCAACAAGCCGCGCCGGCTGTCAATACGGGCGCCGGGGGAGGTGGTTTTAGCTCGGATTCAATGGTCTACAACCAGGCCTCGCGAATCGAACAGAGCTATAACGACTACGAGGCCTTTCGCACCACCGACCGTGTGCGTTTCACGCTGGAAGCCATGCAGGGACTGGCGCGCGCTGTCTCCGGATATCCCGGCCGCAAGAACCTCATCTGGCTGTCGGGCAGCTTTCCCGTTCAGATCGAGCCCGACCCCGCTTCGCCGGACGAGTTCCGCAATGTCGCCGACTTTCAGGATGCGATACGCCAGACCGGATCATTGCTCGCCACTTCGCGGGTAGCGGTGTATCCCGTCGATGTGCGCGGGTTGCAGATGAAGGGCGTCGATATCAGCGTGGCCACCGCCGAGAATCAGGTCATGAGTGACGTCGCGCCGGGGTCCGCCCACGGAGTGATCTCGACCTCGGCCAGCAATGCGGGCGCCACCATCAACGCCGAGACCGTCGCGCTCTCTAACGATCGCATCACCATGAAGAGCATGGCCGAGCAAACCGGCGGCGAAGCGTTCGTAAACACCAACGACCTGAAGCGGGTCATCAATCGCAGCCTGGAAGACGGCTCGACCTATTACACGCTAGCCTATACACCACCCAAGGAAGACCCGGGCGGCGGCTATCATCGCGTCGTTGTGAAGTTGCCAAACAAAGGGCTCAAGCTGGCCTATCGCCGCGGATACTACAGCATTCCTCAGCAGGCGACCATGGGAGAGGCGGGCACGGCCGCGCTGCGTGCCGCACTCCAACCCGGCATGCCTCCGTCAACGTCGATGTTGCTTACGGCTTCGATTGAGCCTCCCGACGGCACGCGTAAAGACGTAAAGATCAATTACGTCATCAACAGCGACGGCGTGGACTTCGCCGACGTGCCTGACAACAAGAAACGCGCCCAGCTTGACTGCATGGTGATTGCCTTCGATGCCTCGGGCAAAGAAGTCGCTCACGCTTCCGACACGCTGGACGCGACCATTCCACTGAATGTCTATGCCACCGTGCAACAGTACGGACTGCCCGCCCACCAGCTGATTTCGCTTCCACCGGGCAGATACAACCTGCGCATCGGCATCATGGACAAGACCACACAGCAAATCGGCACCGTCGACGCTCCGCTCGTCGTGCCCAACACGGCCGTCGCGCAGCGCTAGAACCACTCCAACGCGATTTCTTCGGCGCGTGCCGCTTCGAAGTGCAGGTATAATCCTGCCTACTTCACATGCCACTGACTCCCGGTACGATCCTCGGACAGTATGAAATTCGTTCGCCGCTCGGCGCGGGCGGCATGGGCGAGGTGTATCGCGCGCACGACACTCGGCTGGACCGCGAGGTTGCCATCAAGGTTCTGCCTGAGTCGCTGACCGCCGACCCCGAGCGCATGCGCCGCTTCGAGCAGGAGGCGCGGGCAACGGCGGCGCTGAACCATCCCAACATTCTTGCCGTTCACCAGATGGCGACTCAGGGTGACATTTCGTACCTGGTAGAGGAGTTGCTGGAAGGCGAGACGCTGCGCGAGCGGCTAAGGCGCGGTCCAATCCCGATACGCAAGGCGATAGATTACGCCGTGCAGATCGCCCACGGCCTCGCGGCTGCGCATGACAAGGGCATCACCCATCGCGACCTGAAGCCCGAGAACCTGTTCGTCACCAAGGATGGGCGGGTGAAGATTCTGGACTTCGGTTTAGCCAAGCTGGCCCAGCCCAAGGAAGTATCCGAGGTAGAAGCCACGGTTGATCAAGGCACAGAGCCGGGCATGGTAATGGGAACCGCGGGCTACATGTCTCCCGAGCAGGTGCGAGGGAGAATCGCCGACCACCGCTCCGACATCTTCGCGTTCGGCACGATCCTTTACGAGATGGTGACCGGCAAGCAGACGTTCCGCAAACCGACCTCGGCCGAGACCATGGCGGCCGTTCTGAATGAGGACCCGCCGTCGATCTCGCAGATCACGGCAACTGCACCCCCAGGTTTGCAACGCGTGGTGCATCGGTGCCTGGAGAAGAGTCCGGAGCAACGTTTTCAGTCAGCCTCCGATATGGCGTTTGCGCTGGAAGCGCTTTCGGATTCAGGCATGACGACATCTACCGGCAGCCATGCGCACTTGGTTGAGCCTGTTAGTCGCCGAGGAATTGCGATCGCGGGTGCGGCGCTGGTATTGCTACTCGTCGCAGGGGCGCTGGCTTATTTCTGGATGCGCCCTGCGCCGGAACCCAAGGTGTCGAATTTCGTCCAGCTTACCCATGACGGCCAACCGAAAGGATTGATCGGAACGGAAGGTTCGAGGCTGTATGTGTATCTGCAAGGCAACGGTTACCAAGGGCCGGCCGAGATGTCCACCTCAGGCGGCGAGCCCCGGAAGTTGTCGGTTTTTCCTTTCGCCAACGTGACGAACGCGTTCCTGTCGCCGGATGGATCTGAACTTCTTTTGATCGATGGTCACGGGGTGCCCCCCGCGGGGCCATTGTGGACCGTGCCCATGCTGGGCGGTTCGCCACGCCAGTTGGGAGACCCCGTCGCGCAGGACGCCGCCTGGTCGGCCGACGGCAAATCGATCGCTTACAGTAACGGCAACACCTTGTTCACGGCGAAGGCTGACGGGAGCGATAGAAAGAAGATCGTCACGGCGGGAGATTCCGGATTTATTTTCAATCCCGTCTGGTCGCCCGATGGGAACCATTTTCGATTCTCGTATCAGCCGAGCCTTGCCACCCCATCTTATTTCATGGACGTTTCGCTGGATGGCACCGGTTTGCATCGCTCGCTGCCCGGCTTCACCAGTCCTCCCAACTTCGAGTGCTGTGGCCTGTGGACTGTGGATGGAAAGTACTTCCTCTTCTTGAAGAGCGACCAGATATGGGCGTTACCGCGAAAGGCAGGCTTTCTTCGCTCGGAACCAAAACCGATTCAGTTGACTTCCAGCCCGATGCCTTTGTCTGCCCCGCTGCAGAGCACCGACGGTAAGAAGTTGTTCGTCGTAGGACGTACTGTCCGCGGCGAATTGACGCGCTACGACGTGAAGTCGGGACGTTTTGAGCCCTACCTCGGAGGTATTTCCGCTGAGTACGTCTCCTTTTCGAAGGACGGCGAATGGGTGGCCTACGTCTCGTTTCCGGAAGGCACTCTATGGCGGAGCAAAACGGACGGGAGTGAGCGTCAACAACTGACGTACGCGCCCGCGCAAGCCTTTCTTCCTCGCTGGTCGCCTGATGGCAAGGCCATCTTGTTCTTTGAGGCAGATGCCAACAAGCGCTTCAAGGTCTACGAGGTTTTACGGGAGGGCGGAAGCCCACGGCAGCTGATGCCTGACAACCCTGCCCCCCAAGCCGACCCGAACTGGTCGCCCGATGGCAGCAAGATCGTGTTCGCGGGTGGATCTGGGGGTGATGCTTCCTCCTCGATCCAGATCCTTGATTTAGCAACCCATCAAATCTCCACGCTTCCCGGATCGCAGGGTATGTACTCACCGCGATGGTCTCCGGACGGCCGATATATTCCCGCGCTCTCGCCTGACGCAACACGATTGCTAGTGTTTGATTTCCAGACGCAGAAGTGGACGGAACTGGCCAAGGGAAGCATGGGCTGGCTGGAATGGTCGAAGGACGGACAACTCCTTCAGGTCGCAGATGGCACCGGAACGGGTGCTGTCATCCGAGTTCGCCTCAGCGACCATAAGACGGAACGGATCCTTGACCTGAAGAATATAGCCACCGTGGGCTATTACAACGCTTGGTTTGCCGTTGCCCCTGACGATTCGCCGATCATGCTCCGCAATGCGGGAACTCAGGATGTCTACGCCCTCGACTGGGAAGAACCATAAGCGTCTTGCCTCTCGCCGCTCCCAAACCGAATTCCCTTTGCAGTCGCATCTCCGATTTGGCGCGGTCCGCCGTGGTCCATCATCAGACCTGGCTCAGAACAAGAACTTCAGCGCGAACTGCACTTGGCGCGGATCGCGCGCTGCCAAAATTTGGTTGAACGTTGGCGAACTGATGTCGCTGTCGGGCAGGCGGAAATTCGGATGATTCAGGATATTGAACAGCTCTGCCCGGAACTGCAGCGACATCGATTCAGCCACCTTGATATTTTTCAACATCCCGAAATCCCAATCCATGTAGCCGGGCCCGATCGCGATGTTTCGTCCGGCGGTGCCAAACTCTCCCGCATCGAGGACGGGATCCAGCTGCTGAAATGCACTGGCATTAAGCCAGGCACTGACCGAGTGCGGGCCATTGTTGGGATTGCCCACCAGGTTCGGACGCTGTGCCGAAAAGCCCGTGATCTCAGGCGCGCTGCCCTGGGCCGACACGTCATTCGAATCGAACACCGTGAACGGCGTGCCGCTCATCAGCGTAACAATTCCGCTAAGCTGCCATCCTCCCAGGGCCTGTTTGTACCACTCGTGCCCGTTCACCCAGAAGGGAAGGTCCCACGTATAGCTGAAGACGAAGCGATGGCGCGCATCGAACATCGAGAGGCCGCGCTCCGCCGCCAAGTCAAAGGGATTCTGTGCCAGGTCGTTCTCGCCCGCCACCGGCTTTGCAGCCGAGCCGGTCATGTTGAACGACGACGCGTCATCGATGGATTTCGACCACGTGTACGACGCGAGGAATGAAACCCCGTGACTGAAGCGCTTCTGCAGGCTCATCTCCAGCGCGTTGTACGAGGAGTTCGCGATGCTCGCGATCTCACCCATGGAGGAGAAAATACAACTGCTCGGCGAATCGGCGAGCGTGCATCCGGAATAGAGCCGACGCTGGTTGGCGTTGCCCGAATTCGAGATTGGCTGGCCGTCTACGTAGCCGGGCACGAACACCGCCGGGTTTCCTTCGATGAAGCGCGGCAGATGCGTTCCCTTGGTGCCAACGTATCCGATTTCAAACAGGAAGTCGCGACCAAACGAATGTTGCACATTCAGGTCCCAGTCCTGCGAGTAAGGCAGCGTCATGTTCGGCGCCAAGGTCAGGTTGGTCAGTGGCGTTGAGAACGAGCCAGCTACCGGCGGAGTGCCGTTGTACGGATCGGCAAAATTCGGCAAGCTCACTTGCGGCGTCGCCAGGTAGGGCGGTGCGCTGATCGGCGTCTGCAGCGGCCCTCCCTGACCGGTGTAATAAGGCTCGTAGAAGATGCCATACGCCGCCGTCACCAGGAGCTGGCCGTCTCCTCGCGGATCCCAGGCAATGCCAATGCGCGGCGCGAACCCGGTTTTGTCCGTCTGGATCAGCCCCGCAGGCACGCCCGGATCGCCCGGATACAGCAGTCCCCTGGGCGCGTCCGGCATCACGACCGACTGGCGCCCCGGGATAAACATCGACTGCAGGTTATGAAGCTCTGTGTACGGCATCGGCAACTCGTAACGCAAGCCAAAGTTCAGCGTGAACCGCGCCGACACCTTGTAAGTGTCCTGCGCGTAGAAGTTCAGCTCGTTGCCGCGAATGTGGCGCGTGAAATTGCCAAGCCCCTGCAGGAAGACCACCGGCTCACCCGACAGGAAGCTGGCAAACGCGTCCGTTACAGGGAAGGGCGCGAACACGAAGAAACCGTTGGTGGCGATGCCCTGCGTAACATTGATCTGCTGATACTGATATCCGCCGCCGAACTTGAACTCATGCCGGCCGCGTGCCCAGCTCATGGATCCCGAATAGTCGAACAGGTTCTCGTACGTATTGCGCGGGCCGGTGATTGGGTTGCCGATGTTGGTATAGCCGCTGATCTGGATGAACGGCGGCCCTTCGGCAACCGGCAGGCTCGGCGAATACTGGAAGCCCAGGCTTTCGGGAGTGGTATGCACCTCGCTCTGGCCATAGAGGAATTTGTTCCGCAGGAACGAGAACCGCAGCACTCCGACTAAGGTCGGCGTGAACACGTGTGTCTCTTGCGCGACGAAGTTCTGCGCTCGCTGGCCTTCGCCGACCGGGAAGCCGGGCACGCTGGCTCCTTGCGGCGAGAGCGGATTAAGCTCCGACAACTGGTTAAACGAGTAGCGGAAATTCAGGTTATCGTGTGGCGAGAGGTATTGATCGATCTTGATTCCGAACTGGTTTGTATCGTTGTTGATTACGCCCGATGCGGAGTACAGGTTGGTCCCCGCATTCGGCGCCGGAAAATATTGCAGCAGGTTCTGCGAAATAGGGTTGATCGACGGCAATTGGTTATTCGGATATGGCGCATTGGCGAGGACATTGAAGAGTTGATTCGCCGGATTATTGCAAAAGCCGTGGCTGAATCCCTCCGGACACAATTCTGCGAAGTTGCCGGCTCGCTCTTGCAAAGACGGCACCGTGGTCAGTGCGGTTACGCCCTGCTCGTTGCGGAAGCCTTCGTAGTAGCCGAAGAAGAAGGTCTTGTCCTTGCGGATGGGCCCGCCGATGGTTGCGCCGAACTGGTTCTGCCTCAGTGGCAAGGGCGTCGTCTGAAAATAGTTACGCGCGTCGACAGCGTCATTGCGCAGGAACTCCCACACCGCGCCGTGGAACTGGTTGGTGCCCGAGCGCGTGACGATGTTGGTCGTCGAGCCCAGGGCGTCTCCGAACTCGGCGCTGGCATTGTGCGTGATGATGAGGAATTCCGAAATTGCGTCCACTGGCGGCTTCAGCACATAACCGCCATCCACGCCGTTAAAGTTATCGGCGCCGTCGATCAGGAAATTGTTTGATTCCGGCCGCTGGCCGTTTACGGAGTACGGTTGTCCGTCACGCAATCCGCCGCCCGCTTCCACTAAACCCGGCGTTATCGGAACCACACCCGGCTGCAGCAATCCCAACTGCGAAAAATTGCGCCCGTTCAGCGGCAGATCTTCGAGTTCCCGCTCCCCCACCACCTTGCCCATGGCGGTTACTCCGGGTTCAATCAGATCGGCATCGGCGTTGACCTGCACCACTTCTATTTCCGATCCCACCGCAAGATGCGCCGAAACCGAGGCGGTTTCGTTCACGTTCAGCGAGATTCCGTCTTGCACGTATTCGTGAAAGCCTTTTGCCGCGACTTGCAGGCGATAATGTCCCACGGGAAGTTCAAGCACAACGTAGTTGCCATTGCGGTCGGTGACTACCGTGCGCGAAAGACCGGTTTCGGATTGCTGGGCTGTAACCGTTGCGCCTTGAACAATTGCACCCATTGGATCGGTTACTGTGCCCCGAATGCTTCCCGTGATCTGCTGCGCAGACAAACTGAGGCAAGCAAGCATTACAAATACCAGCACATTGCGAACGATCTTCATGTTGTTTTCAAGTCCCCCGCAGGTTTGGCAGCAGACACACGTCTGTATGCGCGCCGATAGCGTGTGAATTGCCGGATCGCTTTTCGCGAATTACCCCGAA
>CAVVNW010000019.1:0-82214 GCA_963749635.1 uncultured Acidobacteriaceae bacterium | reverse complement strand
TTGTGGTTCTGCACGAAGACGATCCAGCGGCCGTCGGGCGTGACCTTGGGAAAGTTATTGCTCATGCCGTTGTTGGAAGCGCCGACGACCGGTTCGGCCTTGCCGCCTTTGCCGTCGTTGAAGGGAATCTTGTACAGGTCGTATTGGATTTGGGTTTCGTTGGAATCGTTCGCGTATTCGGCTTTGGCGACGTTTTCGGGATAGGGATCACGCGCGGTCGCGCGGCTGAAGATCAGGTACTTGCCGTCGGGCGACCAGAAGGCGCTGGTCTGCACGTAGCGCGGATCGTCGGCTCCGGGGAGCGGACGCAGCTTCTGTTCAGTGCGGTCGTAAAACGCGAGGATGCCGCGCGTGGGATAAAACACCTGGTTGAACGGCGGCCCCTGAAAATTCATGCTGTAGAGGCGGTCGGCGAGGCCGGGGGCGAAGTCGGGCAGCTCATCCTTATGTTTGTTGCCGAGGCCCGGAGGCCCGATCGAGGTCACCACGTAGCGGCCGTCGGGCGAAATCTGCGACATGAATCCGAAGCGCTTCACCACCGGGTCGGAGCTGCGGGCGTCAGGATTTTCCTGGAACGAGCTCCAGCGGATGACGTCCTGGTTGCGGATGGTCATGTTCTTCGAGATAGGAGCGATGGCGTAGAGGCCCTTATCGTTCTTGGGCCCGTCGAGGTCCATGCCGAGCGTCTTGCCGTCGCGCGAAAACGAGTGGCAGTTGCCGCAGGTGGGGAGGTTCTCCATTACGGTGTGGCTCTGTGGCTCGCCGATGTTGCGCAGCTTCCACTTGATGAGCGGAATGGCGAAAGGCGGCAGCGGCTGGATGGAGCCTTTCTGTCCCCTGGGCCAGATCATGAGCGGCACGTCGCGGTAGAAAATGGGAGCGCCGACGGGATCGGTGGAGGTGCGTGATGTTTACCGTGGCGGCTGAGACTGGTTGCGGTGAGTTGTCGGCGGCGAATCCAGTGAACGTGATGATGGCCGGCGATTTCACCGACTGCTGCTTGATCTTCTCCCAGGTAGCGGCGTCGGGAGTCCAGGTGTGTGTGACTTTTTGCTGTGCAGTCAGCGCCGTCAGCTCATTCGCCGCTCCTGCCTGGGGATCGAGCTCGCCGGGCTGCATCAGGTCGCCCGGGACTTCGAGTCGGATGTCGCCGACATGGCCCCTAAACGAAACTTCTACGACCCAGCGTTTCGCAGACTCGGCGGCATCGCGCCATAGAAACGTGGGCGGCGTGATCTCAGGAGGAAACACCGAGCCCTCGAGCGGATAATCGATGGTGATCTTCGCGGACGGCGTGTGGCCAGTATCAGAGGCGGCCGACAGCAGGGATTTGCCCACCATCAACAGCGAACCACTGATTACAAGTCCCGCAAGCAACAGTTTTACCGACGGCAACTTCTTCATACGGCAGCACTTTCATACGGCAGCGCAATGGCCATCCCTCTCCGCATCAGCCGTAATACGAAATTAGCGGAATGCAACCAATCTCGCTGTGACACTCATCACGTATATGTAAGGATGGACAAGTAATGTATCTGCGTGGCGATTAAGGCAGATAGAGCTGCTGCGGCGACAAATGGTTGACATTCGTCCCTGAGAATCGTCTGAACAGAACAGCGAAGGACCGTCCTGCGTACCACTTTTTATGCATCTCTGGGTTTCAGGCAGGGTCTATACTTGAGGGTAGATAGGTAGAAATGTCGACGCCCGGTTCTGACCAAAACGGAGACCCAAACCTCCCTCCAAAGGCTGAAGAGCGCCACGATATCCTTCCCTCCCTGTTTGGCGAGGGTGAAGGGCTATATCCGCAGCGTAAGGATACGTTTGTCTATTCGTTTATTCTGCACATGGTTGCGGCAGGATTGATCATCTGGTCGGGACACTGGGCCTTCGAACACAAAGATGAGATCAAGCAGCAGGTAACGGGGCTGGTGACGGACATCAGTGCTTACGTACCCTTGCCCGTGTCGAAGACCAAAGCGGGAGGCGGCGGTGGCGGCGGCGACCGCGACAAGCTGCAGGCGCCCAAAGGCACGCTGCCCAAGTTATCGAAAGACCAGATCGTTCCTCCGGCGATCGTGGTACGCAACGAGAACCCCAAGCTGGTGGTCGATCCGTCTGTGGTGGTACCGCCGCAGATCAAGCTGCCCACGAACGGAGACTTGGGCGATCCGCTGTCCAAAGTGCTGGGTCCGCCCTCGAATGGCACCGGCGCCGGTGGAGGCATCGGCAGTGGCTACGGCGGTGGCGTGGGTTCGGGAACCGGCCCGGGTGTGGGACCTGGTCACGGCGGCGGTTATGGCGGAGGGGCCTATCGCGTGGGCGGCGGAGTGAGCGCACCAAAAGCGCTGTTCGCGCCCGATCCGGAGTACTCGGAAGAAGCCCGCAAGGCCAAATACCAAGGTACTGTCGTGCTGTGGCTGGTGGTGGACGCGAGTGGGCGTCCGCAGCAGATCCGCGTACAGCGCGCGCTGGGTATGGGCCTGGACGAAAAGGCCATCGAAGCGGTGAAGCAGTGGAAGTTCGATCCCGCGCGCAAAGACGGACAGGCCGTTCCGGTCATGATCAACGTCGAAGTGAACTTCCGGCTGTACTAAATCAGCCATCAGCTGTCAGCTATCAGCCGTCAGTTTCGAAACGGCGGCGCGGTAGATTCGTGCCTGTACTGTGGGCAGATACCGGCGTGCCACTCGTACCTCGAAGAGAATCGTTGTACAATCACTGCGCTTTGGGAGGTCTCCCTCCGGGGCATCCCAGGTTAATCCACGACAAAGGGGACTTCCCATGGTTCAACGTAAGATTTCATTGGCGCTGGCACTTGTACTGGTAGCGGCGCTGGTTGTGCCGGCCATCGCTCAGGACACAACAAAGACGCCCAGCCCGGCACAGGCTGCGCAGCAACAGAAGATGAAGGACTGCAATGCGCAGGCCAAGACCAAGGGACTGACCGGCGACGACCGTCAGAAGTTCATGTCGCAGTGCCTGAGCGCGGCAGGAGTGCCGCAGTCGCAGCAGGACAAGATGAAGTCGTGCAACAAGGAAGCCACCGCGAAGAACCTGAAGGGGGACGATCGCAAGGCTTTCATGTCGACTTGCCTGAGCGGCTCGACGAAGTAGACAACGATCGCGCAAGAATTGAGACCCGGGCGCGCGCTGGAAGATCGGCGACGGCCCGGGTATTTCTTTGCGACTCGGGGCGGCCTTATCGGCGGAACTTTTTGGCCAACGGACCGACTTTTTCTTTGGCCGCGTCGGCCCAGTCGGAAGCCTTTTCCGCGAAGTCAGAGCCTTTGTTGACCAGGTCGCCGGCCTGATCGCTCCAGTCGTCGACGGTGTCACGGAGGTTGTCGACGGTGCGCTTCAGGCTGCGGCGCATCTGTTTGCCGGTCTTGGGCGTCATCAGCGCCGCGGCGATGGCTCCAGCCGCGAAACCGATCAGCAGTATCGCCAAACCAAAGGCCACGGTGTTGCGGCCGGAAGGCTCATACTCGCCCTCATTCACAAACTCGTTTGCATCGTCGGTCATAAACAATTCCTCCCGCTCGTTGTCATTATCTACCACGACGGATGACAAGCGCTAAGCGCGACGCGATCTCCGATTTTTCGCGCCGATCGCGTCGCACTAAAAGTTTTCCCAAAATGTGCATAAATTTGCACAGTAGAACTACTGCTTGTTATGTAAATGACGGAATTACAGAGACTTATTATGATCTCGATGTGGAATATGACGTGCGGTCATGTACGGGTGTAACACCTAAATTGGCTAGGAGGCACTCATGCGCAAACTTTGGCTTACAGCGCTGGTAGTTTTGGCGCTGCCGATTTTCTCATTCGCAACAGTACTCACCTTCGGCCCGCTGTGCAGCGGGACCTGTGTTGGACCAGCGGTTCCCGACGGGTACGGCGGACTCACTTGGAATGGTGGATTCTACGCGGTGGGCAATGGCTACTACGACTCCACTTATGGGAATACCTACGGTGCTCCGTCGGGCGGCGCCGCCTACAACGCCTTCGGTAATTCTCCGCTGACGGTAAACAGCGCCAGTCCGTTCTATTTTACCGGCGCCGACTTCACATCGTGGGCGCAGTTCGATGCCTACGCCAGCTTTTCTTCCGTCACGGTCACCATCGACGCGTACGACGCTTTGTCTAACCACATCGGCTCGGTGACGGCGACCCTGTCGCCCACCGGCTATAACTTCGTCACAGCTGACTTCGCCAATGTCTCGTCGCTGGTGTTCACCAACGACTGTGGCAGTTGTGGGGGACGCTGGTACCTGATGGATGACTTCACTTACACGCCGACACCTGAGCCGGGAACGCTGGTGCTGTTGGGATCCAGCGTGCTGGGCCTGGGCGGCCTGCTGCGTCGTAAGCTCAGCATCTAATCCCAATCTGTGCGCGGTGTGCGCGTCCACATGGCAGCCGGAGGCAAACGCCTCCGGCTTTTCTTTGGCGGGAAGCAGTAAGCCTGAAGTTGGTTCATTGCGTTTCCCGATTCGCGTGGAGGATCAAGCGCTTACCGAAACACCGCCCGAAGCGGATTGCGCGTACTGCTGGATGTCCTGTTGCAGGCTGGCATAGGCCTGCTGAGCGGTGGACAGGCTACCCGACTGCAGTGCCGAGCCTAACTGGCTAAACAACTGGCCGATCTCGCTGTTGCTGCTGCTGTTGGTGCTGCTGTCGGATCCGCCGCCATGATGATGATGGTGGTGATGGCCCTGCGTCTGCGTGGCCTGACTCTGAAAGTCCTGCTGGATCTTCGCGTAATCCTGCTGGGCGGCCGTGGTGTTGCCGGCCTTGAGGTCGGTGGCAAGCTGGCTGAAATCCTGGGAAATCGGGCTCGTGCTTTGCGTGGACGAGTTGGATGCGGAAGTGCTCGAACTGGATTGCGGCTGCATTTGCTGCAACGTGGCGAAATCGGTTTGGGCAGCCGCCAGGTTGCCGGACTGCAGGTCCTGACCGAGTTGCTGGAACTCCTTGCGTGACGACTGCATGCGGCTCTGCATGCTCTGGACGCCGAGGTTAAGAAGACTACTGCTCATAATGCCTAGCACTGACATGGTTGCCTCCTTGGGCTGCACTTCTGGCGAACTGCGGCAATGTATCGGCATTTCTCGGCCGAACATTAGCCGAACTTAACAGTCATCCAAGGAGCAAGCCGGGTGCCAAAGGCGAGGCGAAGAATCGGCGGGAACGACTCGGCTTCAGAGGCTGCGGAAAAAACGAAAAAGCAGATTCCCCGCGGGCTAAAGCCCGCGAGGAATGACAAAAATAAAGGACTTGTGCGGCACGACTCAAGTCGTGCCCTGATACGAATCTGTCGCCACAACAAGTTTTTTCACAAGCTGTAAGGGCGTGGAGCGAAACCAGATGCGGCACGAATGGGCAAGGCTTGCCGACTACGGCTGGGCAGAGTTTGCCGTGTGCGCGATTTCCCAATCGTGCTGCCCAGCAGGTAGAATCAAGTGTTTACCCCTTGAGCCGCGCGTGTTCTGCCTGCGGCTCTCCCAAGATCATAAGGAGTCAACGTAATGGCAATTCCAGCCACACAGCTACGTCCGGGCATGGTCATCAAGCACAGCAACGACCTGCACTCGGTGTTCAGTGTCGAGCACCGCACGCCGGGCAATCTTCGCGCGTTCATCCAGGCCAAGCTGCGCAACTTGCGCACCGGCGCGATGTTTGAGCACCGCTTTCGGTCCGGCGATCCCATCGACAAGATCACGGTGGACCAGGTGCAGATGGAATACCTGTACCAGGACGGCGACAATCACGTGTTCATGAACACGGAGAACTATGAGCAGCTGCACCTGGGTAAAGACGTGCTGGGCGACGCCGTCGATTACCTGACCCCTAACCTGCAGATCTCGGTCGAGTTCTATGACGAAAAGCCGGTGGGCGTCGAACTGCCGCAGACCGTGGACCTAACCATCGTCGAGACGGAGCCGGGACTGAAGTCGGCCACGGCCTCGAGCGTCACCAAGCCCGCGAAGACCGAAACCGGGCTGGTGGTGCAGGTACCTCCGTTCATCAATGAGGGCGAAAAAATCCGCGTGGATACCTCCGAAGGCGCTTACCTTTCGCGCGCCTAGGAAAAACGTCTTCGAAGCCAAGTGGGTGGGCCCTTATTTTGCTATCAATTTGATAGCTACCGCGGTACAATTCGCGCGCTAAGTCGCTGCCCACAAAAAACCAAGTCACCATCGACTACGGTCGTGGGCCTCGGATTGCGTTTCGAAGACACCCCGCTCCAAGAAAGGTCTCTGACATGAAGAAGTTGGTTCTCGTTGCAATGTGCCTGGTCCTGTTGCTTCCTGCAGTAGCGCAGGACAAACTAGACAAGCGTATAGCCGAATCAACCACGGTCCTTGCCAATATTCTCGACAAGCCCAACGGAATCCCCAGAAGCCTTCTCGATAAGGCGGCGTGTGTCCTTGTCTATCCCGGGGTAAAGAAAGTGGGCGTTGGACTAGGCGTAAGTTATGGCCGTGGTGTGCTGATTTGCCGCAGTGGGAAGATGATGGATGGCAACTGGGGCGCTCCGGTGCTCTATACCCTCGACACGAATAGCTTGGGGGCACAATTGGGCAGCACGTCAACCGATTACGTGTTGCTGGTAATGACCGAGACCGGTGCGGACAAGGTCCTCAACGGCGATCTAAAGCTGGGCACCAATGCGACTGCGGCCGCTGGACCGGCCGGGGCCCAAGCTAGCGGCTTCAACGATCCTAAGATCGATATCCTGACCTATTCGCAGATAAAGGGTCTGTTCGCAGGCGCGTCGTTGGGTAGCGCGAGCATGGGCGCTGACAACAAGGCGGACCAGCAACTCTATGGCAAGACGGTCGATGCGGTGGAAATCATCCGGGGCGACGTCCCGGTGCCAGCTACGGCCAAGTTGTTAGTCGAGATGCTGAACAAGGTGTCGCCGAAACGAAGCTAATCGGGCATTGCTGCGCTAAGAAACTCGTAACAAGACAAGCGTGGCAGTATGGCGCCTTGAATTACAACAGATAGCAAAAACGGCAGGAGGCCGAGGCCCCCTGCCGGACTTCGAGGTCGTGTTCTACCCTTCAGACTACGAAGGTATCCATTCCTACTTTGCTAACTTACTGTCGAGCAGGGTCATCAGGGCCTGTCCCGCGGGAGTCGGCTTAACCCCGTTGTCCCGCACGATCGCATGGACGCTAGTCGGTTGGTCATAGATACGCTGGTTGGCATCAGAATCCGGATCTAACGTCGACCCGTCGAGTGACACGCCGGCGAAGAGTCCTTTGGCCCGGGAATAAGTCAAAACATCAGCAGAACCCGTGGTGGCCGAAGACCCGCTCGGTCCAGCCGCCGCAGACACATCGCTGCCAATCTTAGACTTGCCTTTTACGACAGCTTCTACGGCCTTGGGCGCCATGAATAGAAGAACGTAATCGGTGGACGAGCCGCCAATCTGAAGACCAGCGCTGGCGCCAGCAATGGAATACATCGCGGGCGGTGACCATTTGCCGTTAAAGTTGGCGCCGCTGCGGCACGACATGGGGCCGCGACCGCCGGAACCGCCAACGCCTACGGCGAACTTCTTGACGCTAGGCAGAACGATGACGCAGTCAGCCTTGGAAAGCACGCTGGCGGGAACATCTTTACTTTCAAGCATGGCCCGCAATACGTTGGCAGCATTTCTGATGCTTTCTTCATCGTCGGCCTTGGTGGCGCCCC
Organism: uncultured Acidobacteriaceae bacterium; assembly: GCA_963749635.1. Lineage (GTDB taxonomy): Bacteria > Acidobacteriota > Terriglobia > Terriglobales > Acidobacteriaceae > DASRAA01. Next base: position 74,501 of record CAVVNW010000019.1, on the reverse strand, counting down.
ACATGGGTAGACTCACCAGGACCAAAAATAAAGATGCGAGCAAGCACGGCACTACTTTCTTGGTGTGCGACATCGATAGCACTCTCCGTTTCCAGGCGATGATGTAGATTCTCTCTCGACTCTTCCGAGGGCACCAAGCATACCATCCTCCTCCGAGAGTGGAAACGCTTTTTCGCTCACAAGTCAGGTGCAGGCTTTATCGACAAGCTTCAGCGAGCGTGGTTCAGCACGGCGGAGTTCGACGGCGTCTAATGTGGGCGCTAAGGGCGACAAATTAGAAACGCTACGTCGGAGGCGTGTACCTGTCGAGGGCACAACCCTCCGACGTAAACCGCGAGAAGCGACCCGTAGATCGGTTGCAGGGAAAGCGTAGGCCGGAAATCCCTCCGCGCCTACAGCCCGAATTCATTCGATGCCGCAACGGCATTTCAATCTGCTCGGCCTGGTTACCGGACGTGCGTTCCGGCCTTGGTGTCGAGAAGCGAAACCAGAGACATGCCGGCTGACGTAGCCTTCACGTCGCCAGAAACGATCTCCTTCGCGCTGGCAGGTTTGCCGTAAAGCCGCGCGTTGGCGTCGCTGTCCGGATTCAAGGAGGCTCCGTCGATGGAAGCGCCGGCGAAGGCTCCCGAGGAGCGGGAATAGGTCAACATGTCAGCTGTATTGCCCATAGTGCCGGCCGATGCGCCAGGGCCCGCAGCCGCACTGACATCGGTGCCTACCTTTACCTTGCTATTCAGCACCTTGTCCACGGCGGTTGGCGCCATGATGGCGATCACGATATCGCTGGCCTTGCCGCCGACCTGAAAGCCAGCGCTGGCACCGCCGAAGCTATACATCGCCGGTGGCGACCACTTGCCGGTGTAGCCACTCTCACGGCACGACATTGGCCCGCGTCCACCGGTTCCACCGATACCGACTGCAAATTTCTTCACGCTAGGTAGAATGATGATGCAATCAGCTTTCTGCAGCACGCTGGGCGGGATGTCCTTGCTGGATAGCATGGCCTGCAAGACTGTAGCGGCATTACGCAGGGTTTCTTCGTCGTCTGCCTTGGTGGCCCCCCACACGGGCATGGTAACGAGAACCATTACCAGGGATGCGAGCAGACAAACAATTCTCTTGGTGTGCAACATGGCGTTTTGTCCTCCGTCCTTTCGGAAAGTCACTTAGGGTATTCCCCCTTCGGTCTAGAAGGGGGCAAAGAGCGCAGGAGAAACGATATCATCGTTTGGGGGCAATACGAAAGTGCCCCGTCCCCTCGTCGCTTGCGTGCCGCGGTTGCGGTGGCCTGCTTGGCCGTTTATCTTGAATCTTGTCCCTCATGAGCGAAAATCGGGAAACCCGCCGTTACCTGGTATCTGGACGCGTGCAGGGCGTCGGCTTCCGCTGGTTCATCGAGCGGGAGGCGGCGACGTTGGGCGTCACCGGCTGGGTACGCAATCGCGAAGACGGCCGGGTGGAAGTGATGGCGACCGGCACACGCGAGCAACTCAGCGCGCTGCACGCTCGCCTGCGTCAAGGGCCACGGGCGGCGCGCGTGGATGAAGTAGCTGTCTCACCCGCACCATTTCTCGAAGCAAAATCATTTGGCATTGAAGGAGCCTGGTAGCCCATGTCCTCGGCAGCGGCGAACTGCAACGACCTGAAGAAGCTTATCCGCGAAGTTCCTGATTTTCCCAAGCCCGGCATTCTGTTTTACGACATCACCACGCTGCTCAAGGACCGCAAGGGCTTCGCGCGGCTTATCGATTCGCTTACCGAGTATTACATCAACAAAGACATCGATTTGGTGCTAGGCATCGAGGCACGCGGCTTCATCTTTGGCCCGGCATTGGCGTATCGCCTGAACGCCGGCTTCGTGCCGGTGCGCAAGCCGAAGAAGCTTCCGGCGGAAACGCTAAAGTGGACCTATGACCTGGAGTATGGCAGCGACACGCTGGAGATCCACAAAGACGCCATCGCTCCGGGACAGCGGGTGCTCATCTGCGACGACCTGCTGGCCACCGGCGGTACCGCCCGCGCCGCGGCCGAAATGGTGAAGTCACTGGGAGGCGAAATCTGCGGGCTAGGCTTTGTGGTGGAACTCGATGGACTGAAAGGCCGCGACAAACTGAAGGACTACGACGTTTACTCGCTGCTGCACTACGAGATGTAGGCGGCGATTTCGAAGGACTACCAGACAGTCTTGACCAGTGGACAGGCCTGTATCCGCACATCGGCTGTGACCAGTGCAATGCCTTCGGCTTGTGCTGTCGCGGCAATGGCCCGGTCTGCCGGATCGGAGGGGAAGTCAGCAGGGAGGTAGGCGGTCAACGCCGCAATTTCTGCGGTTATCGGAATTACCAGAACTCCTGCTGTCAGGGAGTCGATCGTCTCGCGAACGGTTCCCCGCCGCTCAATTCGATCTGCTGCGATCAGTCGTGCCAACTCCAGAAGGCTGATAGCTGAGATAGCCAAAACGCCTTGCGCTCCAGCCCGTCTGATGGCCGACTCTGCCGCCCGCGACAACTTCCTCCGAGAGAGGCTGGCCCACACTAGGACGTGCGTGTCGAGCAAAATCATTTCAGCATGTCCCAGTCTTCGAGGGGAAAGATTGGCTTTACGAGGTCATCGGGATCTCCATTGATCTTCATGATGCCTTCCAACCTGCCGATGATGCTGTCCTTCTTCTTGTTGCCGTTGCGAATAGGGACGACCTTGATCACCGGCTCACCCCGCTTCGTCACCACCAAAGGCCTGCCGGTTTCGTTCACTTCATCCATGATTCCGAGGCACTTGGCCTTGAATTCGCCCGCTGCCATCTGCCTGACGCCCGCGTGGGGCTTTGCCTGCTTGGGTTTCTTCTTTTTTGCCGATGTTTTATTCATGACCATATCTTCATGACCATGGTCATCTTAACATGACCACTCGCCGAGCGCTGATCGTGTACCTGCCCTCCAGCACAATTCCGATCGCCTCACTGTAGGCGATGTGTTCCTGCTCCAAGATGCGGGCGGCCAGTGTGTGGTCGTCGTCGGTGTCGAGTACGGGCACGGTCTTTTGCAAGATGATGGCGCCGTGATCGAGGTCGGCGTCCACGAAATGCACCGTGCAACCCGAGACTTTCGCGCCGTAATCGAAAGCCTGCTTCTGCGCGTCGAGTCCGGGAAACGCCGGCAGCAGCGAGGGATGAATGTTGAGGATGCGATTCGGGAACTGCTGCACAAACCATGGAGACAGCAGGCGCATGTATCCGGCGAGGCAGACGAGGTCGACCTTGTGGTCTTCCAGTGCGGCGACAACCAGGCGGTCGTGCTCCTCGCGCGGCACGCCCTTTGAGGGAATAACCAGCGCCTTCAACCCACGCCGCCGTGCCGACTCGATGCCCGGCGCGTCCGCTCGGTTGGAAATGACGACCGTGATATTCGCGTCGAGTTTGCCCGAAGCGACGTTATCGGCGATGGCCTCAAAGTTCGAGCCACGCCCGGAGAGCAGGATGCCGAGGTTTTTCATGCGCGAGTAATATGCGAATCATAAATGCTGGCCCGGAAGTTGTCAGTGAACCGCGGCCCATCTTGCGGCTTAGAGGCAGCCGCAGAGTAGGTAGGCAACAAATCTTGCGCATGCATTGCAATCAATGATAGCATTGTAGGCATGGCGAGTCTGACCATTCGCAAACTTGATGAGAAAACGAAGACGCGGCTGCGTGTGCGCGCGGCGCACCATGGCCGCTCGATGGAAGAAGAGGCACGCGAAATTCTCCGGTCGACTCTGGGTAATGCGACGCTGGAGGCGGCCAACCTGGCTGAATCGATCCGGGAACGATTTGCCTCCTTCGGCGGACTCGAACTGAAGCTACCGAAGCGCGACTCGGTTCGGCCGCCGCCGGATTTCGCCCCGTGATCGTTCTCGATACCAATGTGGTCTCCGAATTGATGCGACCCCGGCCTTCAACCGAGGTCGTGCAGTGGGTGGGCGCCCAGCCGTCTGCCCAGTTGTTCACGACCACCATCACGGTAGCGGAAGTTTTTTACGGCATCGAGTTGCTTCCCAAAAGCCGGCGGCGAGAAGGCTTGCTGGCTGCCGCAGAGGCCATGTTCGGCGAAGATTTTGCAGAACGGGTTTTGGCGTTCGACACTGACGCCGCCCGGGCCTTCTCCATCATAGCTGCGCGTCGACGGGCAATGGGCAAACCCATCAGCCACGCTGACGCGCAGATTGCTGCGATTATTCAAATCCACAACGCAACATTTGCAACACGAAACGTTGGCGACTTCGAATCATGCGGAATTCGCGTAGTCAATCCGTGGAATCACTAGTATCCACGATACTCACGCCGCGGCGCTGATCGCTTCTCCCTTGATGAACGCGAGCAGATCGGCATTGATCTGGTCGGCATGGGTTGTAGGCATCCCGTGCGGATAGCCGGGATAGACCTTCAGCTTGGCACCCTTCACGATCTTCGACGACTGCATAGCGGCAGCGCCGATGGGCACGATCTGATCGTCGTCGCCATGAAGAATGAGGGTTGGCACATCGAATTTCTTGAGGTCCTCGGTAAAGTCTGTCTCTGAGAAGGCCTTGATGCAATCGTAACCAGCGTTCATGCCACCCATCATCCCTTGCAGCCACCACTTCTGCCGGATGCCCTCCGAGATCTTGGCACCGGGCCGGTTATAGCCGTAGAACGGGAGCGTGATGTCCCAGTAAAACTGCGGCCGGTTGGCTACGTATTGTGCGCGCAGGTCATCGAAGACCGAAATCGGCGCGCCAGCGGGATTCTTGTCTGTCTTCAGCATCAGCGGCGGGACGGCGCTGATGAGCACGGCCATGCCGACGCGTTTTGAGCCATGGCGGCCGATGTAACGCGCGACTTCGCCGCCACCGGTGGAGTGGCCTACATGAATCGCCTTCTTCAGGTCGAGCTTCTCGGTCAGGGCCGCCAGATCGTCGGCGTAGGTGTCCATGTCGTTGCCGTCCCAGGTCTGTGTGGAACGGCCGTGGCCGCGCCGATCATGCGCAATGACGCGAAAGCCCCGCTGGCCGAAAAATAGCATCTGTGAGTCCCAGTCGTCCGCGGTGAGCGGCCAGCCATGGCTGAAGACGATAGGTTGGCCGGTTCCCCAGTCTTTGTAGTAAATCTCGCGTTCCGTCTTTGGTTGTAATCGTAGGCATTGGTGGTTCTCCTCATGTGGGATTTGAGCACATCGAGTCGCTCGGAACCTTGCGGCGAGCGGCCCTCGCCGAAGCGATCACTCAGCGCAGGCGAAGTTGGCTCGCCTGAGCTCGGTCGTATCCCCTTATGCGCTGCTGACTGCGCCGGGTGGAACCGTTTTGCCGCCCGCCAGGTCAGCCAGACAAAGATCGCCAGCACTAGCGTCTGCGCGACGAGAAACGGCGGCTCGCTTCCGGTGGGGGCTAGTGCGTGCAGGGCGGGTATTTTCAAGAACGCCTGCACTACCGCGACGAAGCAGTTCAAGTACAAAGCGACGGCAGCGGCCACCACATAGATCCAGCGCGAGGCTCCGGCGAGACGCCCCCCGTAGCGCGCCCAGATCGCGATGGCAAGAACCACCAACGAAATTCCACCCACGATGTACGAGGGCTTCAGACCTTCGAACGGGAACAGGAAACCGGTCAGATTGGTGAGTACCGTGGTGGTCAGGAAGATCGCGGTCCAGCCGTCGAGCCGCTTGCCGCTCAGCAGTCCGAACAGAACGATGAATCCCGATCCAATCCCTGCCAGGCTGATGATCACGTGCAGCAAGGTAAAAGTCGAAAGTGACATGCCGAGAACCATGGTGTGTTTCCTTTCGCTTGAGTTTTTTAAGGGGCCGTGAGGATAACAACAGACTGCGAATAGCGTACAGAGTTGCGGGCAGGTGGCGAGGATGCAGATTTTTTGCGCCGCTCGCAGAGTACGAGACTAGTGTGCGCGACGCTTCGCCTTGATGAGCACGTCCACATCATCGGGACGGTCGTTCCAGAAATCCAGCTGGATGCGGCCGTCTGGCATTTGCGTGACTTTCGCTGGAATTGAGCTGGCGGTCAGGTACCATCCTTCGGGCAGAACCACCGCGTTGCGTGGACGCCCCAGGCTGCGATCAAAAACCAGTTCGTCGCCTTGCAATCCATAGCTTACTGGCGCGGTGTAGGTCTCGGAAATTCGCAGGCGAACGCTCTGGCCAGCTTTCACCGGAGTAAACGGAATCACCACCACCTCAGCCGTTGGGTCAACCGGCTCGCCCACGTCGATCTTTGCGGACTTCAGCTCGGCACCGGTCATTGTTTTCGTTGCAAGTTTCTCGCCGGTGTCGAGCACAATGGCCGACGGGTCGGATGCCTTGCTTCCAGTGCGTACGACGTTGAAGTACTTGTCCGCGCCCGGACGCGACTCGGTGTAGTCGTGATAGAGCCGGAAGCTGTGCGTCTCCGGCTGTTGCAGGAAGTAAACGATGTCGCGGTCCTGGTGGGCGCGTTCCGTGAGACGTTCTTGCTCTGTCGCTCCCTCGAAGGGCGATTCCCAACTCTTGGCCTCGCTTGGCTTTCGTGGCGCGGCGGCGGCGCCGATTTGCGCGTCCCGCTTACCTTTTACGACCAGGGGCGCTTGTGCCCCGGTGTCGTTCATGAAGCTGACGGCGATCCGTCCATCGGGCTGGCTCAAAACTTGTGACGGAATATTGCACGCCACCAGCTCATAACCCGCAGGCAGCACGACAGCATTCCGCGGAATGCCCAGCGGGCGGTTGAAGACGATGGCGTCGCCCTCGCGGTAATAGCTTTTGGCATCCCTGTAGGTTTTCAGGATCAGAAGCCGCGCTTGCCCTTCGAGAGGCACCGAACGCGCGAGATATACCTTGATGTAATTCTCGGAGGCGTCTTCGCCCTTCATCAGCGGGTCTTTCACTGCCTCTTCGCCGCTGACAACCTCGAACCGCAGGGGCTGCCCGGTCATCATGTCGATGACCGACTCGTCGCTGGCCGCGCTGCCCTTACGAATCGGATTGAAGAAATATTTCGCTCCAGCCGTGGTGGCCGTCACCTCGTAGTAGATCGCGAAACTTGCACTCTCGGGCGAGAGCAGTTCGTAGTGCGTGTATTCGTCGGTCTCCGTTTGGAGTGTCGCCGTCTGCCCGCACGCTGTCGCTATCGCACACGACACAATGATGAGTTGCGCGATCGCCTTGAGCACGCCGAGCCTCCATTTCATCGCTAGGACTTTATCATCGCCCGCGAGAATATGAAGTGTCATTGCGTCGGCATTCTTTCGCGCCACGGCATGATATAACAGTTATACTTATGCGGTTAGCTTCGATATCCGCAAGAGCCGTCGACTGAGGGCGAACCCAAAGCGCGGTATCGGATTTGAAGAGGCCCAGGAAGTGTTCGAGCGCCCTTAAGGTTCGACTCTATGAAGAAAACTCGTAAGACTGGCAAGCCGGCTTCGGCGGAACAAGTCGCTCGCATGGCCGATAGAGGCGAGAGCGTGGCAGCGTTCTTCAAACGTGAAGGCCGCATGGTCCAGCCGATCCAGCGAGTGAATGTCGACCTGACGGCAGCAATGCTGGAGGAGCTCGATCAGGCCGCTGCTGACTTAAATGTCAGCCGCCAGGCGGTAATCAAGACGCTGGTGCGACAGGCGCTCGATCAGCATTACCTTGCAAGGCGGGCGAAGAGCGCCTAGCGAACGCGTACGTGTCCGCGATGTCATTGCTTCCGCCTCCCCTTTCGCTTTACTATCGCCCCATCGTGGTTTTGCCCAAAGACAGTCTGGATCGCGAACGCATTGTCTCGGCCGCGCCGGTCGATGACGACGCGTCGTTCGAGCTGAAGCTGCGACCGCAACGGCTGCGCGAGTTCATCGGGCAGGACAAGGTCAAGAACAATCTCGAAATTGCGATACAGGCGGCGAAGTCGCGCGGCGAGGCGCTCGATCACGTGCTGCTTTACGGGCCGCCGGGGCTGGGCAAGACGACGCTGGCCAACATCATCGCTAACGAGCTCGGCGCGGCGTTTCAGCAGACCTCAGGGCCGACGCTTCAAATCAAGGGCGACCTGACGGCGGTGCTCACCAACCTGCGCGAGAAGCAAGTGCTGTTCATCGACGAAGTGCATCGCATGCAGCCGGTGCTGGAAGAGCTGTTGTACTCGGCGCTGGAAGACTACAAGCTTGACATCGTCATCGGACAGGGGCCGTCGGCGCGCACCCACACCATGGACGTGAAGCCGTTCACCTTCATCGGCGCGACCACGCGCGCCGGTCTGCTGTCGGCGCCGCTGCGCTCGCGCTTCGGCATCGTGCTCCGGTTGGAGTTCTACACCCACGCGGACCTGAAGGTCATCCTCGAGCGCTCGGCAGAAATTCTTGGGGTCGAGATCGACGAGCCTGCCGCCATCGAGATCGCCTCGCGCTGTCGCGGCACACCGCGTATCGCCAACCGCCTGCTGCGGCGTGTGCGCGACTACGCCCAGGTGAAGGGCACGGGCAAGATCGACAAGCCTACGGCGCAAAAGGCACTCGAGATGCTCGAGGTCGATCGCCACGGCTTCGACGAAATCGATCGCAAGCTGTTGCTTACCATCATCGAGAAGTATCAGGGCGGGCCCGTCGGGGTGAACACGCTGGCGGCGTCACTGGCTGAAGAGGCCGATGCCATCGAGGAGATCTACGAGCCGTTCCTCATCCAGATCGGATTTCTGGACCGCACCCCGCGCGGACGCGTGGCGACGCATCTGGCGTATCAGCATTTCGGCATCAAGCGGCCGGGACCGACGACCACCGGCGGGCAGGAGACCCTGTTCTAGTCGCCCGGCCCTACCGCGTACAATAGTCGAAACATCGCACGACCAAACTCCCTCATCTAATAACAGACCCAAGGAGAACTTTGTATGGCGGACCTGATGAAGACCTCAAACCCTGCGCTGGGCGAGAACACCTTCCGCGAGGTGTCGGGCTTGGCCGGCGACACCATGACGATTTCCGGCACGGTGAACAAGGCCGGCGTTCTGCTGCTGCTGTGCGTGGCTTCGGCGGCCTGGACGTGGAACCGCTTCTTTGCCACCGGCGATCCGTCGTCGGTTGCACCCATGATGCTGATTGGCGGCATCGGCGGTTTCATTCTGGCGATGGTCACGATTTTTAAGAAGCAGTGGGCGGGCATCACCGCGCCGCTATACGCGGTGGCTGAAGGTGCGCTGCTGGGCGGCATCTCGGCGATGTTCGAGCTGAAGTACAAGGGCATTGCGATTCAGGCTGTGATGCTGACGTTCGGGACACTGGTGGCCATGTTGCTGGTGTACCGCTCCGGACTGATCAAGGTGAATGACAAGTTCCGCATCGGCGTGGTCGCGGCCACGGGCGGTATCGCGCTGTTTTACCTGGCGCAATTCGTGCTCGGCTTTTTCGGCATCACGTTTCACACCATCAATAGCGGCAGCCCCATCGGCATCGGATTCAGCCTGCTGGTGGTGGGCATCGCGGCGCTGAACCTGGTGCTGGACTTCGACCTCATCGAGCAGGGTGCGCGCTACAACGCTCCCAAATACATGGAGTGGTACAGCGCCTTCGCGCTGATGGTCACACTGGTGTGGCTGTACCTGGAGATACTGCGGCTGCTGACCAAGTTTAGAAGCCGGAACTAATTGACGTTACCGCTCGGAACTGGCCCCGCGAAATTGCGGGGCTTTTTCGTGGCTGCAAATTTCGAATTGCGCCACTACCGCTGGATAAATTCGTCGCTATGCACCATGAACTCCGGATACGCACCAGCGCCGAGTTCGTGCAGGTCCATGCCCTGGCGCTCGCCGTCTGACTCCACGCGATACGGCAGGATGCGATTCAGTACCCAGTTCAAGCCGTAAGTAAGCGGCAGCACAAAGCCGACCAACGTCGCGATGCCCACGAGTTGTGCCAGCCACTGACCGGGCGCACTCGCCGATCCCATGCCTGCGAAGATACCGGCCGCGAGCAATCCCCAAATTCCCGCAACGGCGTGCGCTGAGACTGCTCCGCCGGGATCGTCGACCTTCAGCCACAACTCCAGCCACTCGACCGAAAGCGCAACCAGTGCGCCAGTGATGAGGCCGATTAAGATCGCCGCAGCCGGACGAAGCATGGCCGTCGCGGCGCTGCTGGCGACCAGTCCTCCAACCCATCCGTTGGCGCTGATCGACGCGTCGGGACGCCCGAAGCGCAGCCGCGTGACCAGCAGGGCAACCAGCGCCGAGGCCGAGGCGCACAGCGTAGTGTTGATTTCGACCACCACCAGTCCTGACGGCGCCACGCCGCCAAACAGGAACGCACCCGCCGAGTTAAGCCCGAGCCATCCTGCCCAGGCCAGCAGGCAGCCGAAGACCACGTTCACCAGGTTGTGCCCGGGAATGCCGATAGGCAGGCCTTCCGGCGTGTACTTCCCTTCGCGCGGCCCCAGGATCCACACCATCGCCAGCGCGGTCAGCCCGCCGACCACGTGAATTGTGCTCGCGCCGCCGGTGTCGAGAAATCCGTTACCCAAGCCGTAGATTGTGCCGAGTTGTGCCAGCCAGCCTCCGCCCCACACCCAGTGCGCAAACAGGGGATACGTCCATCCCGCCAGGAGCGCCGTCGACGCGCAGATCGGGCCTAGCCGCCAGCGGTCCGCCGCCGCGTTTAACGGAATCATGGCTGCGATGCCTACGGTGAACATCTGGAGCACGACCGAGAGCGACACGGGCGACCCGTTCAACTCAAGCCCGCGCAGAAAGAAGGGCTGCTGCGCGATCCAGTCCCAGGGCTTGCCGCCAATGTTGACGACGTGCGCTGCGCGTCCGGCAAAGCCTTCCCACGAATAGCCGACAGCGATGTAAACGATCGCAGCGACCGCTATCGCGCACATCGCAGCCAGCATAGCGTGCGCTGCGCTGCGTGACTTGCCCATACCGTTGTTGATCAGAGCGATGCCAGCTGCAGCCAACGGGACCAGCAGAATTGAAACCAGGCACAGAGCAGTCGTGATCTCGGAAATCCAGGGCGAGGGCTGAGGCATCAGGGCTCAACCTCGGGCGGAGCGAGGTTGGCGCGAAACACCATGGCCAAGCCAACCACTTCCACCGCAAATCCCGCCAGCACAAACAATGCACGCGGGGTTGCTGCGCTCAGCATCTCCAGCGCAGCGAGCACCAGGAACCACCCCGCCAGCATTAGTAGGAAGCCCACAAGTTTCATGATAGGACCTTGCCGGACACTGCGTATGACGAGCTGAACTCAAGGATATTTCTAGCCGAGATGCCGCGCCTCGCTAGAGACACACCCCTCCCGTCCAGCGTGTAAGGCTAATTGTTGGCGACGCGACCGTCCAATCGAATTTTTTAATGAGCACTAGAAACAGGATCGTCTGAGAGAATCGCCGCGTCCCTGCTAGTATTTCGAGACGAATCTGCCCCGCACCGACAGGACTGCATTGATGAGAGAGATCGTGAACCAGCTTGTGGCCACGCGTATTGGCACGTTCGTCGTGCTGCTGCTCGCCGCCTTCCTCGAAGCCTACGGAGATTCCTGTTTTCAGTCAGGACTCTATCGCTCTACGGGCGCGGCCCGCTATATTGCCTTTGCCGGCGGCGCGCTCACGCTCGCGCTCTATGGGCTGGTGGTGAATACGCCCCCGTGGGACTTCGGCAAGTTGTTAGGGGTTTACGTCGTGCTGTTCTTTCTGGTGGCGCAGGTGCTGGCGAAGGTACGTTTTCAGCAGACGCCGACTACGCCCATCCTGGTGGGCGGATCGCTGATCGTCGCCGGCGGAGCGGTGATGACATTCTGGAAGGGATAGCGCGGACCAACCCGAGATTAGGAGAGCAACGCATGACCAAAGTGGAAGCCATCATTCAACCATCGCGCTTTGAAGCGGTGAAAGACGCGCTCATCGAAGTGGGAGTCGACGGCATGACCGTCTTCGAAGTGCGCGGCCACGGACGCCAGAAGGGTCACACTGAGTCTTATCGCGGCCGCGAATATAACGTGGACTTGCTGCCCAAGATCAAAATCGAGATGGTGCTCGATGACAGTGTGGTCGAGCGCGCGGTCGATACCATCCTGAAGGTTGCTTCGACCGGCAAAATCGGTGACGGCAAGATTTTTCTCTCTAAGATCGACGAGGCTATCCGCATCCGCAACCAGGAGCGCGGCGTGGTCGCGCTCTGACCGTTTGCGTTGTGAGCGTTCTGCGAGCGGATGGACGAGCGGCCAGCAGAAGCTTTGCGTAACTGGTTTGCGGCCTTCGCGTTATGCTGTACGGTATGCAAGAGGCCAAATTCCTATTGAATCATCCCCTCATTTTCTCTGCTCTTTGCTTCATCCTCCTGTGGATCGCGGCGCAAACTGGCGCCGCCATGCGCAGACAACGGCCGCTGCAAGAGGAAGAGCGTGACGATTTCGGGCTGGTCGAAGGCGCCACCCTGACACTGCTCGGCCTCATCATCGGCTTCAGTTTCTCTATGGCGACGACTCGGTACGATCAGCGAAAGAACTACGAGGAAGCCGAGGCCAACGCAATTGGCACGGAATATGTCCGTGTCGACCTGCTTCCAAAGGGGGATGCGGCGACAATTCGTAAGCAGCTTCATCGCTATACCGAGTTGCGTATTGGTTTTTACCGCACCCGCCGTCCCGATGAGTTGGACCGCATCAATACCGAAACTGCCGCGCTGCAAACCAAGATGTGGGAAGCAGTGGAAGCTCCTTCGTTGGCGCAACCCACACCGATTGCCGCTCTGGCCGTCGCGGGCATGAATGATGTGCTGAACTCGCAGGGATATACCCAGGCAGCATGGTGGAACCGGATTCCGTCTTCTGCGTGGGCGCTGATGATCGCCATTGCCATGGCCGGTAATTTCCTGGTAGGTTATGGGGCCCGGGGGGCGAGAACGAAAGGCTTCCTGCTGATTGTATTGCCGCTGGTGGTGGCTATTTCATTCCTGCTCATCGCCGACATCGACAGCCCGCGCGGCGGGTTCATCCACGTCGTGCCACAAAACCTGCAGAGCGTGCTGCAGTCTCTGCCTGCGGAGTAAGCGCCAACGGGCACCAGGAAGCGGCGGCATTTACACTCCAGGATACTTCCCCAGGTACATTAGCAGAATGTCGACGGTGTCGGCCACGCCATGCGCGATGATGGCTGCCCACAGATTGCATCCGGTGGCCAGGAAGATAACGCCGAGCAGAAGTCCGTCGATCATGTTCTCGACCTGCCCGGTTACGCCCTGATCGATGTGACCCAGCCCAAATACGAAACTGACGACCACCAGGCTGATCGTCCACGCTATCTTCGGATTACGAAACAATCCCGCAACGCGGTTCATGAGATAGCCGCGATACACCATTTCTTCGCCGAAGGCAGCCAGCGTCCAGCTCAGCGCGATAAACAACAGCGTCAGCTTCCAGTTGCCGTGCAATTCGCCCAGGTCGGAGAAGTCAGGCATCTTGCCGGTCAGCTTCACCAGCAGCGGTTGGGTCACGAACAGCTCCAGTAGCTCCATGCCAAGGCCGCATACAGCTCCGATGACGATGGTGCGCCGCCAGTTCGCGGGACGCGCGAGGCCGACATCGCGCCAGCCCAGCCCGCGCCAACGTAGGGAAATCCAGCCCAGCAAGAACAGAAATGGCGTTTTGCTGAAGTAAACGTGGTGCTTGAAGTCGGCGACAAACAGTGCGACGACGATCGCGAACTCGAGAGCCACGAGCCAGAGGCTGTCGCGCCGGCCTTGGCGAGGCAAGGGCAGTTCGTCCATGGATTCCCTCTTTGAAAAAGGAGCAATTTCGACGCTGTGGGCTACTGCATATTACGGTACGCTGCCATTAAACTGAATGTTTCATGTCGTCCTTCAAGCAACGAATGATGCTGCGCCTGGTCAACATCTGGCCGCCCATCGCGGGCGCGGGTATACGCATCCATTGGGGCGCGGATATGAAGTCGGCCGACGTCGAAATGAAGCTTCGCGCCTGGAACCAGAATTTCGTCGGCACCCACTACGGCGGATCGCTCTACTCCATGACTGATCCCATCTATATGCTGATGCTCATCAAGAACCTCGGCCCTGAGTACATCGTGTGGGACAAAGCCGCCAGTATCCGCTTCCGCAAGCCTGGCAGGGGCAAAGTGCACGCCGAGTTCCGCCTCACCGACGCTCAGCTCGACGACATCCGCGAGCAGTTGAAGACCCTGCCCAAGTATGAGCCTACGTTTACGGTCGAAGTAAAGGATGAAGCGGGTGAGGTGGTCGCCGAAGTGCAGAAAATCCTGCACGTCCGGAAGAAGTAGCGGTACGAATCGATTGGCCCTCAACAAAAATGCCATGCTCCGAAGAGCATGGCATGTTCAGTTTCAGAGCTACAAACGTGCGAAAGACTTAGTGGACCGACACCACGATCGAATTCGATCCGATGCCATTGGCGACAGACTGTAACGAGTACAGCCCTGCCGGAATGGTCGCGGGCACATCGAACTTGGTGTACATAATGATTCCCGGCTTGATGCTATGCGTGCTCTCGTCGTGAGTGAGCGCATAGTACACGTTGCCGGTCGACGTGCTCGTCAGGCGCACTAGCGGGAAGTTGGTATCGCCCTGGAAGTCGTCGCCGTAAAACGCGCCCTGCGACAGGCCGTTGAGGTTGGTGCCGTACAGAACATTGTTGGTAGAACCGATTCTCAGCGTGTTGGACGAGGCCAGGATGGTGGGGGCCACTCCAGCGACGACACCCGGAACGGGGTTGTAAACCGCGACGGGACTGGTACCGAAGTCGGTGAACATGATCTGTCCGGTGGGTATTACCAGCATGTGACCGTAATACGAGGAATCCTGCGGGCAGGCCGGATTGACCGCAACGCCGGCGGAGGTGTAGCTCAGGGAGTTGCTGTTGGGATCGTACTCCATGAACGCGCAGTTGGTGTTAAACAGGCCGGGGCTGTACATAGCCAGCACCTTGCCGTTCGGCTCCAGCGCTGACGGACCGTCTGCCTGGTCCAGACCGGCGGGGGGTGTGGGGCCGGCCGTCCAGGTAGCGGAAGCTACGTTATAAATTGCGGTAGCCACCACATTACCGCCCGACTGGAAGACGTTGCCGTTGTACATCAGGACGCTGGCTCCGAGTTCTTCGTCGCGACTGTTATACAACCGGATCGGAGTTGCCCCGGTACACGCCCATGTGCCTACGCCGGTCGCAGGATTCGTGATCGTGTAAAGTTCCGCACCACCGTGGGGTGAGGCGGCGCAGGTGCGGTTATTTTTCGCGTCCACGGTGAGAACCTGGTCAGTCGGTAACAGCGTGTACCCGGATTCGTCGTTGCTGGATTGAATCACCGAACCGGTGGTGATCCACGAGTTCGGGCCGTTGTAGATGGCAACCTGGTTTGTGCAACAGTTTGCCTGCATGTACTTGCCATCGGGAAGCAGGATGCTCTCGGCATCGCCGACGGTGGTCCAGCCCGTAGGTCCGGCGTTCGAAACCCAGTTAAACGAGTTGCCCGAGTAGGTAAGGACCGCACCCAGGGTCGTCCACACTCCGTTAGTCTCGCTTTGGGAGAAGTTGTACTCGCCTCCCTGAATTGCTACCGTGTGGCCGTCCATAAACACCTGTGAGCCGAAATACAGTGGCTGATAGCCCGACGGTAACGCTCCACCATAGCTCCATGTGCCGTTGACATAGCTCCCGGTGGCATCGGGGGTGAGCACCCACCAGTCCGTCGCAACGGTGCCGCCCTCATCGTGCATGATGATTCTGCCGTCGCGCAGCAGCAGCATGGCGCCGGGAAGGAAAGTGGAAGGCTGATTGGTGATGGCCGTCCATGTCTGAGCGCTGGCTATGCCGGCCAGGGCCAAAAGTAGGGTAAGTGCTATTCCGATCCTTACGAATTGCTTCATCTCATCTCCTCCATGGGAGTGGTTGACCGTACGGGGCGCGCTAAAGCCGATGACCCAAATCATGCCGCCCCTGGGCGGTGGCGCTAAGGTTGACAGCCACGACAAGTGACCGCAGTAGAAATTCCTGTAAGACCCCGTATCCCTGCGACGACTGTCCTTCATCCGCGCTGCGGCGAAGGAATTGGAGGCTACGACGGACAACCAAAGACGAGCGCGTATCTCGGCCTGAGGCAGTCAGCCATAGATGCTCCTAGAAATTGTCTCTTGCTGAAGCAGGGGCCGCGGCGAAGGCGCACTTTCGCCCTCTGGGAAGTTCGTGCCTACTGGTGCACGAAAGTTGCCGTTTGTGGTTCTGCAAAGCTGTTGAATCTAAGATTGTTATTGATACGTCTCTTTGGTGCTATGTGCAGAATCCTGCGGCATAATGGTCTACTATTGCTACGTATATGTGATAGCAGTATTACTTCTTTCATCGAGGCTCGCATAGAAAAAATGCCATGCTCCGAAGAGCATGGCACGTTCAATTAACAGTGACTCCGCTCTTGATTCTTACTTCACATTGACCTTGATGGGTGCAGACGGGATGCCGTTGGTTACGGCCACCAACGTACTTGCGCCAGTTTCGGCTCCAGCCGGCACATCGAACTTCGTGTACTCCAAAGCGGAGTTTTGCACGAGATAGCTGCTGGGGTTGTGCGTCCGGCAATAGAACACATGTCCGGTTGCGTTGTTGGTCAAGCGTACTAAGGCATAGTTCGTGTTCGGCTGGTAGTCGTCGCCGTAGGCGCCGCCCTGGCTCATTCCAGAGAATCGGAAGCCGTAGAGAAGAGCCGTCGTTCCCCGCGTGACGCTGGTTGACGCTGCGAAAATCTGCGGTGCCCACGCCGAATTATAAGTTCCGGTGGGAGTGAAGATCTGCACGTCTTGCCAGTCGGTGTACAGGATCTGCCCCGTGGGAAGCGGTAGCAGGTGCCCATAGAACGATCCGGCAGTAACGGCAGAAGGAGGACCGGGTACCACCGAAAGGTTGGTTCCGTCCCACTCGAAGAAGGTAGACGGGGCGCCCTCGTCCACGCTACCCATCATCAACACTTTTCCGTTGGTCTCGATGCTGGCGGGACCATCAGCGATACTGACCCCCGCGACTGGGAAATCCGGTCCAGCGGTCCACGTGCCGTTGTGACTATTGTAAATCGCTGTGTGACCGGTTTGGCAGCCGTTGGTGGAGCCTGTCTGGAAGACCGTGCCATCCGGGCGCAGAACAGCAGGGCCGACCTCGAAGGTGGCATTGCTCTGAATGCCGCAGCCGCTGTCCCAAATCTGTACAACTGTGCTGCCGGCGCTCGTCCAGTTCTGAGAGGAAGGATCGTAAATCTCCGAATTCATGCCGGTCGGGTTGTAGGCGAACACGTAAGCATCGACCGTCAGAACCTTGCCGTTGGGAAGCATGTTCCAGCCTTCCTCATCGAAGACATCGAACTTGCCATTGCCCTGGAAGTTCGTCCAGGCGAGGGTGGTGGGATTCAGGTAGGCCCACTTCGGCGGCTGATCGCAGCAGCTTGCCTGCATGTAGGTACCATTTGCCAGATTGATCGACTGGGCATCGCCGGTTCTTTGCCAGCCTGCGGGCGGAGGCACGTTCGTCCATGTATTAGCTACCGGATCGTAAATCGCGCCCTGCGTGGTCCACACCGGGTTGTCGAAGTTGTATTCGCCACCGATGACCGTCAAGCGGCCATCCGCGATGACCTGCGAGCCGAAATACAATGGAGCATAATTCAAGCCCGCCGGAATCGACGCGATCTGACTCCACGTCGCGTTAATGTAGCTGCCAAAGGCGTCAGGGGTGAGCTTGAACCAGTTCTGCTCCCCGCCATCCTGTTCTTCGTGAACCAGCACGGTGCCATCGGTCAACAACATCGTCATTCCGGGCGGAATGCATGGGTTATTTGATGTACAGATCGGGTTGTTCAACGGGGACCACTGCGAAGACTGGGGAGCCGACTTATTGATGTTTTGTTGATACTGGCCGGGGTGCGGAGTGATTCGGTGGTCCGGCTTGACTCTTTGTGCGCTGGCCAGTCCGGCCAACGCTACACACGTGGTGATTGCTAGTGCACATCTCGCGAATGACTTCATCTTTTCTCCTCGATGGAACCGGCGTCGTGCGGATGGAATACTGGACCGGCAAGCGGTCTCCAGCCACGACAGCAGTTCTCGTGAAAATCTCGTTAGGGTATTGAGCGGCAGGTGCTACATCGCCTGTGCTCTGGCCTCCAAGACCTACGCTCGAAACTTGCGACGAAGGCCGCCTGCAACTCCCACCACGGCTGTGCCAAACAGCGCCAGACTGCCGGGCTCTGGAACGCCAGAGTTCTGCGTCTCGTATAGCGCGAACGACAGATCGGTGGAATTCTGGATCAGGTTTCCGAAGGGATCCAGGGTGTAGGAGATTCCGTCACCTTGCGAGGAAGTCGTCCATCCCCACTGCGGCGGATAGGGGAGATCGGGCACAACTGAAAGCCAATACTGTGTGCCTGCACCTGCCGAGAAGCTTACCGTGGCACCGTAGAGATACACCGGGTCTCCCAAGCTGTCGAGGCCCAACGAACTCTCGCCTCCATTGCCCGAAATAGCGAAGCTGGATAGCAGCGATCCCGGTTGACCGGCATTGTTCGCGTAAAAATCAACGGTCCAACCAGTGATAGCGCCCGCAGTTTGGGGATTGTAGTAGCCCCCAATCCATTCCACCGAAGTAATGGCGGTGCTGGTTCCCAAGGCGAAGTTGTCATACGAGGTGAAGTTGCTGCCCGTACCGCTCGTGTCATTCTGCGACGCGTAGAGGTTCAGAAAGTCTGGGTTCTGAGCGTAAACGAGTACTTGGGCAGCCCAACTGGGTACGGCGAACGTTAATAGCAACGCCATCACAGCGACAAGCGCAAGCCTGTGTCTGAAGCTATCAGCCATGTGTCCTCCTCTGGATTGTGTTGTTCCGAAGCGTGGCCCGAGTGAAGGCGCAGTGCGCCGTCTAGGGTCGCAGGACAGCAACGCGCACGAAAGCGGCCGTTTCTTTAGCGGGGTAACCCCTTTAATTTGCATTGGTTAAGTTTATGGCCCCTAAGTGCTATATGCACAATTATGCGGCGAAATGGACTACTACTACCACTTAGGTGTGATAGTAGTACAACTCCCTTGAAAACTTTGCCCTGTGCGTTCGGACGTTCGCACTTCTATGTGAATTGTGATTTCAGTGGGACATCTGTCATCCGTATATACTTCGCTCGTCACCGACCGACGCCATGCCAAGACCCTCCCGGTCCATTCCAACATCCCGCGAGTTTCCATGTTGCGCGTAGGTCTGACCGGCGGAGTCGCCTGCGGCAAGTCGACGGTCGGCAAGATGCTGGCCGAGCGCGGCGCGCATTATCTTCAGGCCGATACCCTCGCGCATCAGCTGTATGCCCCGGGAGAACCCACGTACTACGCCGTTGTGGAGCGCTTCGGCCGTGAAATCCTGAACTGCAATGGCACCATCGATCGCAAGCGGCTGGCCAATGCCGCGTTTCCCGATCGCATTGGCGAACTGAATGCCATCGTGCATCCGGCTGTCGTTGCTGCACAAAATCGCTGGATGGCCGACGTTGCACAAACGGATCCTGAAGGCATCGCGGTCGTCGAGGCAGCACTGGTCCTGGAAGCCGGCGCCGCCAAAGACTTCGACAAGCTTATTGTCGTGACCTGTGACTTCGAGCAGAAGGTCGCACGCTACGCGCAGCGCGCGAAGATCTCGCTGGATGACGCCCGCGCCGAAGTCGTACGCCGCAGTGCCGCGCAGATGAGCGACGACGAAAAAGCCACGCACGCTGATTACCTCATCGACAATTCCGGTCGGCTCGAGGACACGAAATACTACGTCGATGTGCTCTGGGATACGCTGCAATATCTTGCCGCCAATCCGGAACCCCCTCGCGGACGGCCAAATTAGGCACTTTCCCGCCAATCCCGGTACATTATGAACAGGCATTCGCCGAATCGACACTCGAACTGCAGGACCACGAGAACCGTACTAAAGCCATGAAACTGGGACGCCCTCTTCTGCTTGGCGCGCTGCTTGCCGCCGCCTTTTACTGGTACACCACCCATCACTCCGCAGTGAACCCATCGGACTACATCTCCCGTCCGACCCAGGTCGAGCTCACCGAGGCCGCCGGACCAACGACGCCCGATGCCGAAGAGCAGACCAACATCGAGGTGTACAAGAAGGGCATTTCTTCGGTGGTTAACATCACCTCGACCGCGGTGGCGTACGACTTCTTCTACGGACCGGTGCCCCAGGAAGGTCAAGGCTCGGGCTTCATCATCGACAAGGAAGGTCACATCCTGACCAACTACCACGTCATCGCCAACGCGCGCGAGGTTGAGGTCACGCTGCACAACAAAAAGAAGTACAAGGCCACGGTCATCGGGCGTGACCGTTCGCACGATCTGGCAGTCATCCAGATCAAGGCGCCCGGCCTCATGCCCGCCACACTCGGCGATTCCAAGTCGCTTTCCGTGGGACAGTTTGTCTATGCCATTGGCAATCCATTCGGGCTAAGCGGAACTATGACGCGCGGCATCATCAGCTCGCTGCGGCCGATCCGTACTCCCGAAGGCGCTGAAATCGACGAGGCCATTCAGACCGACGCCGCTATTAATCCCGGCAACTCCGGCGGCCCGCTGCTCAACTCGCGTGGCGAAGTGATTGGCATCAACAGCCTCATCGCCACCGGAGGCTCCAACCAGAGCGCCGGCATCGGATTCGCTATCCCGATCGACACCGCCAAATCCGTGCTCAACGATCTCATCACCATCGGACGCGTGCGCCGGCCGTCACTCGGCATTCGCACCATACCCGTCGGTCCCGAGCTGGCACAGGAGCTTAGCCTGCCCGCCGACTATGGTGTCTTAATCGTCGAAGCTACTCCTGGCGGCTCAGCCGACCGCGCCGGCCTTCACGGTGGAAGCCAGCGCGCCTATATCGGAAATGTTCCCATCAAGCTAGGTGGAGACCTCATCGTCGCCATCGATGGCGAAGAGATTGCCGACCAGCAGGACTTGCTGAATTCCCTCACCAAGCACAAGGCCGGAGATACCGTGACCATCACTATTTTTCGGGGCAAGAAGAAGATGGATGTGAAAGTCACTCTGAGCGAGATGCGCGAACAAACTTGAGATCGTTACATAACCGATTCTCTGCCTCGAACACAGTACTACCCAACCTGTGTCATTGCCCTAACCTATGCCCTCGGCTATAGTTTTAGGGTTATGTACGATGACTTTCAGGCAATCGATAAGTGGACGGGCAAGCCGCTGCACTGTCAGTATCAGGCGCTCATCGTCGCCATTTCGACGCGGCATGCCGACGCCGTCGATATCAAGTTCATGGTTGATGACCGGTCGGTGTGGATCGCTCTTCCGCATCCTGCGTGGGTGGAGTTTAACCGTCAGACGGGCAAAGTGATCTCCGATCCCATGGCCGTCCAGATTGCGGGACATTATCTGAAATGGGCCATCGAGTCCGGCGAAGAGAGTGGACGCGAAATATATTCCCTGACCGTGCAGGAGACGCTTGATCACCTGAACGAGCTCATAGAAGAAACACAAACGTCTGCCGTCGCCGGCTAGTGCCCAATCAATGGGCTTTATTATTCTGCGCGCGGGGAACTCTGGTCTGCTCCCCAATATTTTTCTTGTCTTGGTTATAACCGCCGTTTTCCGTGGCGGAACTACGCATTGTTAGGAGTCATCTTATGTCCTCCATCGCTCGTCCCGAACTCGCTGATCTCTTGACCCAGAAGAATGTGCAGCGCAACCTCTCCACGCCGAAACTGGTCGAGGCCGCCATCCGCAACAACGAAGGCATGCTCAGTGCTCGCGGCGCCCTGGTTTCCGAAACCGGCAAGCGTACCGGACGCTCCCCCAAAGACAAGTTCACGGTGAAGGACGCGATCACCGAAAACAGAGTCGCCTGGGGCGCGGTGAATCTTCCGTTCTCGGCCGACAAGTTCGATGCCCTTTACGATCGCGCGCTCGAGTATCTGCATGGCAAAGAGGTCTATGTGCAGGACCTGTTCTGCGGTGCTGACCCTCGCTATCAGCTGCCCATCCAGATCATTAGCGAATACGCATGGCACAGCCTGTTTGTGCGCCAACTCTTCATCCGGCCCACGGCCGAAGAGCTGAAGACCCACAAGCCTGAGTTCACCATCGTTAGCGCACCCGGATTTCTCGCCGACCCTAAACGCGACGGCACCAACTCCGAAGTTTTCGTCATCGTCAATTTCACCCGCCGCATCGTCATCATCGGTGGTACCCAATATGCCGGCGAAATGAAGAAGTCCATCTTCGGCGTGATGAACTTCGTACTTCCTCCGCGTAACGTCTTTCCCATGCACTGCTCTGCCAACATCGGCGAACACGGCGTCACCGCGCTCTTTTTCGGATTGTCCGGCACCGGCAAAACCACGCTATCGGCTGATCCCACGCGCCGCCTCATCGGCGACGACGAGCACGGATGGAGCGAAGACGGCGTCTTCAACTTCGAGGGTGGGTGCTACGCCAAGTGCATCAAGCTGTCGGAACAGAACGAGCCCCAGATCTGGAACGCGCTCGACTTTGGAGCAGTGTTGGAGAACGTCGTGCTTGATCCCGTCACTCGTGTTCCCGATTACGACAATGACAGCAGGACTGAAAACACCCGCGCCGCCTATCCCGTTGAGCACATCGACAACGCTGTAATTCCCGGCTTCGGAGGACACCCCAAGAACGTCGTCTTCCTCACCGCCGACGCATTCGGCGTGCTGCCTCCAGTGTCGAAGCTGACGCCTGAGCAAGCGATGTTCCACTTCATGTCGGGCTATACCGCCAAGGTCGCAGGAACGGAAGCCGGAGTGACCGAGCCGCAGGCAACTTTCTCCACCTGCTTCGGCGCGCCGTTTATGCCTCTGCCTCCCAAGGTTTATGCTGAGATGCTAGGACAGCGCCTGCGCGAGCACAACGCGCAATGCTGGCTGGTCAATACTGGCTGGCAGGGCGGGCCATATGGCATCGGTAAGCGCATGAGCCTGCCCTACACCCGCGCCATGGTCAATGCGCTGGTCGAAGGCCGGCTGAACGATGTGACATTTGAAATTGAGCCGGCGTTTGGCCTGAGCATCCCCACGTTCGTTCCGGGAGTCCCGGCGGATATTCTCAAGCCTCGCAATTCGTGGAAAGACACAGCAGCCTATGACAAGATGGCGGCTGATTTGTCCGCGCGCTTCGCCAAGAACTTCGCGCAGTTCGACGCCCCGCGCGCGATCAAAGAGGCGGGACCGCGGTCAGTGGTGAAGTAAACGATTAGTATCACAATGTAGGATGTCTGACAGAGTGGCATGACCTCGGCTGTGCCACTCTCGTCTTTGCATCTGCTCTCTAGGTGGAAGCGCCAGGCTTTAGCCTGGCGAATCAGCGTTGGCAGCCAACACGGGCTTTAGCCCTGGCTACACTCGGCAATTTGTCACCGGAGCACCACGCGAGTTCCAGAGCCCGCTGCAGCGGGCCCTGGGACGCCATATGTGAGCCCCGCCACGCCTCTCTTGCATCCAAACACCGCGAAACAATCGATGGTCTTGGAGGTCGATCATGGTCAAACTCGCATTACTCGCCCGCATGGACGCCAAACCCGGCAAGGAAGAGGAAGCCGCCGCCTTCCTCAGTAGTGCTCTGC
Organism: uncultured Acidobacteriaceae bacterium; assembly: GCA_963749635.1. Lineage (GTDB taxonomy): Bacteria > Acidobacteriota > Terriglobia > Terriglobales > Acidobacteriaceae > DASRAA01. Next base: position 50,878 of record CAVVNW010000019.1, on the reverse strand, counting down.
CCCTGGCTCAACAGGAATCAGGAACGACGGTGTGGTTCGCCTGGCGCATGGGCAAATCCACCTTCGGCATTTTCGACGCCTTCGCCGACGAAGCAGGCCGGCAGGCTCATCTTACTGGACAAATCGCGGCGGCACTGATGGCGAAAGCCCCTGATTTGTTCGCCGGTACGCCAACTATCGACAAACTCGACGTGCTCGCCGCGAAATTGAAGGAGTAGCCGCACACGTCGGACACGTGCACGTGGACTTGCGAAGGATTTCTTCCCGTGTCCCCAATCTGGCAACCGACAACTGGCGACTGGCGACTGTTTCAATACAGCCGCTGCACGTGCTGTTCGCCGAGGACTTTGCCCTCGGCATCGAACCACACGACCTCATACTGGGGCTGGAAAATTGTGTAGTAGTACTTGTAGACGTACTCGTTAGTGCAAGCCTTCGGCGCGACGGTCAGCGAACCGCACGACCCCTCACTCGATGGCTCGCCCAGAAGTTCACGCACCATCTCGTTGGGATCGCCAATCTCGACCTGCGCGGCCCGCGTTCTCAGCTCAACATCGTGATGGTAGGCCCACGCAAACCCTCCCGCGATGGCGAGCGCAAAACAAGCGAAAACGATGCGGGTGACCATTCGAAACAATCCACTATTCACTAACCACTAACTTCGCTTCCTTCGGCAGGTAGCTCTTCCGCCGGAACCAGTCTTCCATTGCTGCTCGCAGCCGTTCAAGCGGCACCCGCGTGCCGATCTCCAGCGCGCCGTCGCCCGCCGGAATCGTGTCGTCAAACACCTGGTCGTTGGTGAAGTTGCGCATGCTGAAGCTGTCCAGCCACTTCAGCGGACACGCATGGCGCTGCCCGTTCTCTTCGTACTCCACGCGAATCTTGCGCGCAAACATAAGTCGATTGTGCCATGCGCGCCAATCAGATTGCATCACGCCACGGCCGGTTGCACCGCAGTCTCGCCGTGGTGAAACCACTTCGACGTCGCTCCCATCACCAGCGGAGCAATCAGCGCGTACGCGGCCACCGCAGGCAGGGCTCTCTCCGCCCGCAGAAAGTGTCCAGCCAGCAGTAGCGCCAATCCGACATGGCGGTTCGCATTGCAGATGGCGAGCGTGCGGTCCGTCAAGACGTCGGCGCGCAACAAAAAGCGGATGGCCAGCACCGATCCCACCGCCAGAACCAGCGCAGACACCGGCAGCCATACAGTTAGCGACTTCAGCACCGTGGGACCGAGCTTGAACAGAAACGCCACGATCGCGACTGTCAGCACCACATTCCCGATCATGGTCATGATGGGCTGCAGTTTCGCGGAAATCGCAGGCCAGAAGTGCGCCACCGCCATCCCTAGCAGCAACGGGAGAAACTGTTTCTCCGCAATGTCGAGCAGCAGTTCGTGCGGCGGGATCCAGATCGTGCGGTCATAAAGCTTACCGGCAGCGAAGACGATCAGCGGAACCATCACCGGCGTCAGCAGCGCTCCCCACAGCTGATATCCCGCCGCCAGGTGCATATCGAATCCCCGCTTGGCGATGTTCCGCGTCATCAGCGGGGCCCCCGGCGCCACGCCGACCAAAAACAGCCCGCCCATCTCCGGCAAGCTCAGCGGAAAGATGTGCGGCAGCAGCAAGACAATCGCCGGAGGCACGATGAACGTCGCCAGCAGTAACCGCATCCACACCGACCACGTCATGCGCCGGTATCCCGCGATGATCCTGCCGTACTGCAGGCTCATGCCGACCGACAGCATCAGCACAAACACCGCCGCTGGAAGAATGAGTTTCATCGCGTGCGGCCATTAGAACATCCGCCCGCCAATTTCGTCATCCGCGCAAATCCGCGCGCTGCTCTTCAGCCTTTGGGTTCTGAGCCACCAGTCCACTAGCCACTAGCCACTTTTTCTATAATCGAATCCTTATGTCCTCATTCCCGCCCGTCGACGAGCAACTGGACTACCTGCGCAAGGGCGCCGCCGAAATCATTCGCGAGAGCGACCTGCGCGAGCGCATCGAGCACTCCCTCGCCACCGGCAAGCCCATGCGCGTCAAAGCCGGATTCGATCCCACCGCTCCCGACCTCCATCTCGGACACACCGTGCTCATGCGCAAGCTCAAGCACTTTCAAGACATGGGCCACACCGTCATCTTCCTCATCGGAGACTTCACCGGCCTCATCGGCGATCCCTCGGGCCGCTCGGCCACGCGTCCGCCGCTCACCCGTGAGCAAATCGACGCCAACGCCGAAACCTACAAGGCGCAGGTCTTCAAGATCCTCGACCGCGACAAGACCGAAGTCCGCTTCAACAGCGAGTGGCTGAACAAGCTCGGTTACGAAGGCTTCGTGCGCCTCGCCGCCAAGTTCACCGTCTCGCAGATGCTCGAGCGCGAAGACTTCCACAAGCGCTTCGACGCGCAGCAGCCCATCGCCATGCACGAGTTGCTCTATCCCATCGCGCAGGGCTACGACTCGGTGGCACTCGAGGCCGACGTCGAGCTCGGCGGCACCGACCAGAAATTCAACCTGCTCATGGGACGCCAACTCCAGCGTGACTACAACCAGCTCCCGCAGATCGTGCTCACCATGCCGCTGCTCGAAGGCACCGACGGCGTGCAGAAAATGTCGAAGTCCTACGGCAACTACATCGGTATCACCGAAGCACCAACCGAAATGTTCGGCAAGGTGATGTCCATCTCCGACGACCTCATGTGGCGTTACTACGAGCTACTCACCGACGTCACCGTGCGCGAGATCGACGAGCTGAAGCAGGACGTGGCCAAAGGCGCGGCGCACCCCATGAAGCTCAAGCAGGAGCTGGGCAAGCGCATCGTCCGCGACTTCCACGGACACGAGGCCGCCGAACACGCTGCCCAAGACTGGTCGCGGATGTTCCAGAAAGACGAAACTCCCGACGACCTGCCGCTCGTGATGGTGAAGTACGCGGAAGTGTCAGCTCCGAACGCGGCTGCATCGGCTGATGGGATGGTCCAAGTCCGCCTCGACAAACTGCTGTCCGCCGCCGGACTGGCGACTTCGGTTACCGACGGCTCCCGCAAGGTCAAACAAAACGCAGTGAAGATCGACGGCGAACTCAAGAACGACCTCGTCGCTTCGGTGAAACTCGGCTCCGAATTCACCCTCCGCGCGGGCAAGAAGATGGTAAGGGTTAGCGTCGACGGCTGACCTGCTGTCGCGCTTGCATTCATTTCATCCCGACCGTGGACTCTCTAGACCCCGTGTCCTTCGGAATCCAGAACCACGCCACCGCCGAACTTGCTAAAGACAGGCCTACACAGATCAACATTACAATCCGGAAACCAAATACGAAGGCCTCCGCGACCGACTTTTGAACGGCGATTTTCATATCAGGACTGAGGTCTGCAGGAATCGGCAATCCGGCAAGTTTGGTTTCGTTCGACTGAACCGCCTCTAGAACAGCGGGAGGCAGCGAGAGCTGAACCAGTTTGCGATTGAGGCGAGCGCTGAAGGCATTCACCATGACCACTCCCAGAACGGCAATCGCAAGTACGCTGGCGACGCGCGCGACGGCATTGTTGATTCCCGAGGCCGCTCCCACTCGGTCCTCGGCAACCGAATCCATCACCACTGTGGTGAGCGGTGCTACGGTAATCGCCATGCCAAAACCGAGAACCATCACCGCAGGGAAAAATGTCTCCCAATAGCTGCCTCCCACCGAGGGCCCAGCGAACAGAACGAACCCTAGCGCGATAATCAGCGGGCCAAGAATCATCGGAAGTCTTGCACCGTAACGGGCAACTAATCCTCCCGACCAGCGCGAAAGAAGGAAGACCAGGAGAATCAGTGGCAGCATCGCTCCGCCCGCAGCGGTTGCCGAATATCCCTGAACTTGGATCAGGTTCAACGGAAACAGAAAAAAGAAAATTCCGATAGCCGCATAAAGGAACAGCGTCAGCAGGTTGGCCCCGCTAAAGCTACGCGACGCAAATAGCGTCAGCGGAACCATCGGCGAACTCACTCTGGATTCCACCAGCACGAACAAGACGAGGCAGATACTGCCCACGATCAGGCCGCCTGTCACTAAAGGATTCTTCCAACCCAAGCTCACCGATTCGATGAACCCGATCACCAAGCCGCTTAATCCCACAGTTACAACCGTGGCCCCAAGCCAATCAATGCGTCCTCCAGACGGCCCCTCGGCTATTCGGAACGCGCCACAGCGAAATCGCAATGACCGCTGCCGCCATCGGAACGTTGATGAAAAATACCCAGCGCCAGGAGGCATGCTCAACCAGCCAGCCGCCGACAACCGGCCCTATCGCCGAAGTGATTGCCGTGAACCCTGACCACGTCCCGATCGCCTGGCCACGGCTCTTCTCGTCGAACGACGTACTGATGATCGCCAGGCTGCCCGGCACCAGAAGCGCAGCTCCCAGGCCTTGAACGCTCCTGGCGAGGATCAGCTGATGAATGTTCGCAGCCACTCCGCAAGCCACCGAAGCTCCGGCGAAAATCACCACGCCCAGCAGGAACATCGAGCGGCGTCCAAACAAATCGCCCAGCGAACCCCCAACCAGAATCAGCGCCGCCAGAATCAGTCCGTACGACTCAACCACCCATTGAACAGCCGTTACGTCTACATGGAAATTCGCTTGCAATGCAGGCAGAGCGACATTCACCACCGTGCTGTCGATGAACGCCATGCTCGAGCCGAGAATGGTGGCTACGAGTATCCACACCCGTGCTTCCGCCGAACACGGAGCGTCGGCACTCCCACTACGGATCACCGCTTCGTCGCAAGGTGGTCTCATGAGCACTATTGGATGTCAAATGGTACGCATGTGTTCCTGAAGACTGGGCGGCGGAGAGTTTACGCCGCCAAGCACTACCCATTCCGCGTAACATGGTTGCGCCATGACTGCATCAAACACTCCCACCCGTTTGCTGACCATCTCTCGCTTCACCACCCATGTATTCTGCGGCCTGACGATCGCTTTCCTGCTGGCCGCAAACGTCCAAGCACAAGTTGATGCCAACTCTTCCGCTCCCACAGTCAAAGTCGATCCCGACGGTACGGTGCACATTCCGCCGCAGGCAGTCCCGCTCTCCAGCTTTCTTAGTCCTGAAGCGCGTGCCTACGTCACCTATCGGCTGCTCCATCCCGACCCAGCACCCGATCCCGATATCAGCAAAGAGCGCGCCCGCATCGACGCGCATCTGGCCCCGCTCATCGACAAGCAGAAAGCCCGCTACCCGGTGGACATACAGCCCGCGACCATCGCCGGAGTCCCCACGCTGGTCATCGTCCCCAAAGACGGCATCGCGCCCCGCAATCAGCGTCGCGTGCTCATCAACCTGCATGGCGGAGGCTTCAGTGTCTGCGCGCCCACCTGCGGCATCATCGAATCCATTCCAATCGCCGCTCTAGGCAAGGTCAAGGTAGTCACCGTGAACTATCGCCAAGGGCCGGAGTTCAGATTTCCCGCGGCCAGTGAAGATGTGGCCAAGGTCTATGCGGAGTTGCTCAAGCAATACAAGCCCGAGAGCATCGGCATTTTCGGCTGCTCCGCCGGAGGCATGCTGACGGCGGAATCAGTGGCCTGGTTCCAGACCCATCATCTGCCACGCCCGGGCGCTATCGGAATCTTTTGCGCGTCCGCCGGTGATTTCGGCGGCGATTCCCAATACACCACGCCGCCCCTCGACGGGCGCATGCCCCCTCTGCCTCACGCGGGCGATGGACGCATGCACCTTGGCTACTTCAGCGAGGCCAACATGCACGACCCGATGGTCTCGCCCGCCGAATCCGACGATGTGCTGCGCGGGTTTCCACCCACGCTGATCATCAGTGGCACACGTGCTTTCGATTACAGTTCGGGAATTAACACTGCGAATCAGCTCACGAAACTCGGGGTCGATGCCGAACTGCACCTATGGGATGGGTTGTTCCACGGATTCTTCTACGATCCCGACGTGCCGGAATCGCGCGAGACTTACGACGTGACGGTGAAGTTCTTCGACAAGCACCTTCAGCCTTGAGATGCGGCAAACTCAAACGCCCCCTACTTGGCTGTCTTCTTTCCGACGATGTTCAGGTCCACGACCTGGCCATTAGGACTCTTCACCTGCAGCACCTTGTCAGTCAGCTTGGCGGGAAATTCTTTCCCCGGACTCCAGCCGAGAAATACCGCTGGGTTTCCGCTGGCGTGGCACGAGTACACGGTATTGCCCAGGCGCATAAAAATCTTGTAGCGGTCCGCATTTTCCGGATGCTGGGCGTCAGCCGGGACTCTGTCGATCGAGACCACGGTCGCCGGCTGAAACCCTTCGTCCGCGCCCTGCGCGTAGGCAAGCATCGTAGCCATCGTTACGAAGCACAACAGCGCCATCCAAAATTTCTTCATGGGCGTTCCTCCCCGTCAATCGAGAAGCAAGTATAGACCGAGCCGCCAATATCCACCGGGGCGACGCCCTCCGATGCTGAACATGAACGTAAATCGCAATGCCGAGATTCCGTTATGAAATCCCGTAATTGAATTTTCACGAAATCGCCCACAAATCCCTGCTGCGCCCGGCCTATCCGGTGTAACATTTTCGCGCCACTTCGCCACCACTTTTCAGGAGGTGCGTATGTTGTCTCTGCGGGTGTGGCGTAGTTTTTGTCTGGCAGCCACTGTGCTGGCTGTCGTAGCGGTCGCGCCTTCCGTGGCGTCGGCTTCCATCATTCAATCCACGCCGAGTCTGCCGCCCGAGGGCGCCTACACGGCTGCCACCGTCTGCTTCCCCCACCTCGGACCGGGCATCTGCGTCGTCGGAGCCAGCATGCACGGGTTTACCGGAACGACCTCGACGTTCGACAACCAGGGGCAGTCGATCGATTCCAACATTTCTCTAACTGCCGACGTTTACACCGACGTCAACGGTACGCCGGGGACATTGATTGCGCCCATCCTGCTGCAAGGCCCCATCGGCATTCTGTACGCGGGACGGATGAACGACTCGGAACTCGGGACATTCACTTCGAGCATGACCGAGTTCGACCTGACCGGCACGTTCCATGGCGTGACCACACACACCATCGAGATCATTCTCAATCCCATGATGACCAGCAGCGGACCGACGACCGTTGCTCAGTTCGGAAGCGACTTCCAGATCACCAGCTTCTTCGACGTGTTTGCGGAGATCTCGCTCGATTCAGGCCCGTTCATGCCGGCCCCATCGTCGCGAACGTTTACGCTGACTCCAGAGCCAGGAAGCATTTCCTTGATGGCGTTGGGGTTGCTGGGAGTGGGTGGTCAAGTTTGGCGTAGGTTGCGGGCCGAGAAACCGCAATAGAAGCGAACGGCGGTTCGGGAGCCGAGCACAACGTTGACGCAACGGGGTGGCGTGGGCAGACTCGCGTTCAGCTCTTCGCGCGTGCTCTCGCCACGTGCATGGGATAGATCTCGAAGCGGTTCATGCCGGCGCGAACCGAAGGATCGTTCTCGCCGAACTCCCGCGCCTCAGCTTCGTCGGCGACCTCTAGGATCGCAACCCCGAATGCTCCTCCGGGCGCCATCACCGGGCCGTACGCCAGCAGCTTACCGGCAGCAAATTGCTGTTCGCAGTAAGCGCCGTGCTCGCCCATCAAGGCCTTCTCCTGCTCGGTAATGTCCGCAGGAAATGTCGGTCGAGGCGGAATCAGCTTGAGGTAGTAATGCCGCTTGTCCATGGTCAGAGCATGATATCGTACGAGTCCAACACCCGCCCTCGTCCAATGCAGAGTTTCGTGATTCGCAATTGTAAAGATTTTTCCAAGATGGCCTCACGCAATGTGATCTATCAAGTCGAAGGTTCGAGGGGGTAACCATGAAGCTCAGGGTTGCAATCGGGTTGCTGGCGGTATTGGCGTTAGGGTCGGGGGCAATGGGCCAGACGGCCTCAAATCCCGCAAAACAGGTTCGCGATCAGTTCATCGACGTTGACCGGAGAATCCTCGACATGGCCAAAGACTGGCCGGCTGACCGTTACGACTACAAGCTTCGCGCCGAGATGCGGACGTTCGGAGCCGTGATGGTACACATCGCCTCGGGTAACGTGTATGCCGCTAAGGCTGGCAAGGGCGAGAAGGTGAAATGGGACGAACTCGATCCCAAAAATTATCCCGACAAGGCATCCGTTGTGGCGTTGCTCGAGAAGTCCTTTGCCGACTCGGAATCGGTGCTGAAGAGCTGGCCTGATGCCCAATTCAGCAAGACCGTGGAGCCGTGGCTCGATGTTCTGGAACACAGCGGCGAACACTACGGCCTGCTTGTGGCCTACTACCGTGCCAACGGGATGGTGCCTCCGGAGTCGCGGCCAAAGAAGTAGGAATTGGAACGGGCGAGTTTCTATTCGTAACGCAGGGCTTCGATCGGTTGCAGGCGCGACGCTTTCAGGGCGGGCCAGAAGCCGCTGGTGATCCCCACGATCGACAACACGATGAACGAAACCAGCATCACGTTGACCGAGGCCTGAAGGAAAATATCGCCCTGGTGATTGCTGGTCTTGTAGAACTCGCTGTAGAGCGGCATCGGCGGAATGATAACGGTCAGCAGCCACGAAGCGAGCACGCCTAGCACTCCACCAATAAACGTGAGCACCAGCGCCTCAATCAGGAACTGCATCAGGATATGACGTGGGCGCGCACCAATGGCCTTCAGCAGGCCGATCTCGCGGGTGCGTTCGGTCACGCTAACCAGCATGATGTTCATCACGCCGACTCCGCCAACTCCGAGGGTCAGCGCGCCGATAATGCCGAGCAGCGCGTCGAGGCCCAAGGTGAACGCGCGCAACATCTGGCCACTCTCCACGGTGTCCCACTCGGGAGTGGCTTTCGTATCGCTGGGCTCGAAATGATGACGCCGGCCGATCACGTTTCGCGCGGCTATGAGGGCCTCACTGTGCAGGTCAGCGGAAATTGGCTGGAAGACGATGATTTGCGGGTCCTTGGCGTTCGTCAGTTCGTTGAAGACTTCATAGGGAATGAACGCCTGCTCGTTGTCGGGGCCTTCGTACATCGAGTCCTGGATCTTGGTGTCCATTACGCCGACGACTTCGAAGCTGCGTCCCTGAATCAGAACCGTTTGACCTACAGCGGGAGCGCCCTGAAAGATCCGCTTTGCAGCAGCATGCCCCAACAACACGACGGCTTTGCGGCTGGCAAACTCGCCTTCTTCGATATTGCGGCCTTCCGCCGCAACCAGCTTGCGCATGGAGGCATAAGGAAACTCAACCCCCCGCGTCTGGATAGAAACCACGCGGGTTCCCGCTTTGAATCCGAAATCCGTATCCGACTCGGCACTGACCGCACGGATGATCGGAACCTCCGCTCGAAGCGACTGGATGTCTTCGTATTCGTAGTGAATTTTGCGGCCGGCACGCTGGCCTCCAGCCTGCATGCTGGTCTGGCCCGGCCATACAACGATGACGTTGTTGCCCAGCGAACCTGTCGCCTTCAGGATGCCGCCGCCCAGCCCTTCACCGAAGGCGAGCAGCAGCACGAGGGAGACGACTCCCCAACTGATACCCAGCATAGTCAGCACGGAGCGCATGCGATTGCGCCGCAACGCCGTCCAACTCTGCTGAATCAGTTCCTTCAGGTACACATCCCACCTCGGTTCATTCGTAGCGCAGGCATTCGATCGGATCCATGTCGGCCGCGCGCTGCGCAGGATACATTCCCGCACTCACCGTAATGAGTGAGAGTGTCAGTAGTGAGCCCACGATAGCGGCAGCCGAGATGATGGGCTTGGGAACGAAATCGGGCAGGGGCGCAACTGCCAGTAGTATGCAAATCCCAACCCCGATGACGTAACCAATGATTCCGCTCAGGACCGTAAGCGCGACGGACTCGCTGAAAAATTGCTTCAGAATGTCGGCCTTGGTCGCTCCGATCGCCTTGAGGATGCCGATCTCGCGGGTGCGTTCCGTGACTGCCACCAGCATGATGTTCATAACTCCGATACCACCTAGCGCAAGCGTGGTAACCGCGACGCAGGCAAAGAAAATGGTGATGACGGTGAAGATGCGTGCCAGGACTTTGGCGAATTCCATGGTGTCCCATATGAAAAGCGCATCTTTGTCAGTAGCTTCGAAGTGATGCATGCGTCCCAGGGCGCGCCGGACTTGCAGCACCGCCGCATCGTGCGACTCGGGATCGGCGACTTCCAGCACGATGTCGGAAACGTATCCCTTATTAATGACCTCGCCCTTGGCAGGTGGCGGAGGATAGTCGCGAGCCATCGCGGAATACGGCACGTAAATCTTGTCGTTGTCGGGGCCGCTGTAGTTGGAGTTCTGCTTCTTCTCCGCCAGCACTCCAATGACGGTGTAGGGATAACGCGCCATGGTCAGCGTCGCACCAATTGCGGGCTGGCCAGGAAAAAGCTGTCGCGCTGCATTCGACCCCAGGATAACCACGCGCCGCGCTTCTGCTTCGTCGTCCTCGGTGATGAGCCGGCCTTCGGAGAGAATCAATGAGCGAAAATCCTGATACGACGGCCATATTCCCGACACCTGGCGGGCAGCGGAGTTGAACTGGCTGACCTCGGTCACGGTGCGTTGCAGCTCAGGGCTCACCGCTTTTACGAAGTAGCACTCGTCGCGGATGAGCCGGGCATCGTCGATGCTGAGCGTGATCTGCCGCCCGGCGGCCAGGCCTCCAACTTGGGAACTGGTGCGGCCTCCCCAAATGATGACCAGGTCCTTGCCCAGCGTTTCCATCCTCTTCTTCTGGTCTTTGCTGAAGCCCAATCCCAGGCCAACCAGCAGAATGACCGACGCGATGCCCCAGATAATCCCGAACATAGTCAGGAAGCTGCGCATTTTATGGGCGCGCAGGGTGGCAATCGTCTGTTTGAAAATGTCGCGCAGGTTCATACGTCAGTCCCGACAGCAAGAGGCGCCCACAGCCGAAAATCCTTCGGCCTTCACCACTTAGGTACGGGAGATCGCGCCAAGTTGTTCCCCGGAGTGGGACGGATTGCAGCTGGACTAGGGGGAATTTCCCGCGACGGGAATACGACTCTGGCTCCGCAGCTAGCCCGTCGAGGCTAATCTCACTTGCAGAGTTACGAAGAATTTAAACCGCACGACGGAGCATTTTGGTGTACATTCGTTGACGTTTCATGGCGCTATTAGCGGATCTCTCATCTGGAACTAAAGTGCTAGCCGCCTCTCGCCTCCGCTCTGCGGATCGACACCGACCATCCGATTCCTGGCCATGCCTGCGCCAGAGAACACCGAGGATTTTTATGCACCGCCTAATTTCCCTGAAGCTCGTTTTCCTGTTTGCGTTCAGCCTCATGATCGCGGGTCCGATCTGGGCGCAGTGGGCCACACCCACCGTCGATGGCTACATCGCCACCGGCGAGTACGGCACCAACAACCAGCTCAACAACGCCGGCAACACCGGGCAGACCTGGTACATGACCTGGGACGCGAACAATCTGTACGTAGGCATTGTGAACGCCAATATTTCTGAAGCCCTCGTGCTTTACGTGGCCGATCCGACCAACAACACGAACGGCAACACCACGGGATTCAACTACGACGGAGCGAGCTTCGCCTCGCTACCGTTCAAGGCGACGTTTGTGACGTACGTCAAGAACGGGTATCGCGAATATCGCAATTCCGACGGCAGCGGGGGATGGACGGGATCAACCGCGAACTACGGCCAGTACGCCGATAACGCCAATAATCAAAACACGCGCGAGGTGGCGATTCCGTGGACCGCGATCAGCGCCAGCGGAATTCCTTCGCAGTTCGTTTTCTTTGGCTACCTGGTGTCGAGCGGCGGATACGTTTACGGACAGGCACCGACTGACAACAACATTGGTGGGTTAATCGGCTTGAACGCTTCAGCCACCCAGTACTATGCAATCGTCAACACAGGCAATGGCACCAGCACGCCGCCCTTCTCCGACGAACAACCCGCCGGTTTCGACGCGCAAGACAAGGCGGGTTTCTATCACAACACCTTCGATCCGTTCTATCGCGACCAGGAAGGTGCCGTGACCGAGAACGTTCCTGTCACCCTGCGTTTCCGCACGCTTCACTCCAGTGGCATCTGGAGCGTGAACGCCCGCGCGTACATCTTCGATACCGCGAGCGGCACAACTACTGGTCCAGTCGATACCGGAATGCCGTTCGACCAGAACATCACCATCAACGGCACCGAGTATGACGTGTGGAAGACGACGCTTACCATGCCGTCTTCGACCAGCGTTTATTACTACAAGTTCCACATCAATCGCGACCAGACCAACGGCTGGTACAGCGATGACTACCTCGACGACAACGACAACGTGCACAAAGACGGTACCGGCGCGGCTAGCGACGGCGAGCCGTTCCCTTCGTTCCAGGTCACGGTTTACGATCCCAACTTCCAAACTCCGTCATGGCTGCAGAACGCCAACGTCTACCACATCATGCCCGACCGCTTCCGCAACGGCGACCAGACCAACGACTATTGCCGCACAGGATCGACGACTGGCTGTCCGACGTTCTACGGTGGCGGCGGTACAAACACTGTAATTCACTACGACATCTGGAACACGCAGATGTGCGATCCGCGCAACCCCGCTTCGTCCTGCTACAACAACTTCACCCAGTTCTATAACGGCGACCTGGCAGGCGTGCAGAGCGAGCTCGACTACATTCAGTCGCTCGGGTTCGACACCATCTACATGAACCCGATCTTCATGGCGCGCTCCTACCACCGGTACGACACCGACCAATATCTGCATATCGATCCCGCGCTGGGCGGCGATGCCGCATTTGCGTCGCTGGAGAGCGAGATGAGCAAACGCGGCATGTCGGTGATTCTGGATGGCGTGTTCAATCACGCTTCATCGGACGGCCTGTACTTTGACCGCTACCATCGCTACCCAACCGATGGTGCATGCGAATCGCTCACCTCGATCTGGCGAAGCTGGTTCCACTTCAACGACAACAACGTGCCATGCAATTCGTCCGACTACCCGGGCTGGGACGGGTTTGACAGCCTTCCGACGTTCGATCACACCAACCCTGCGGTGCAGAATTTCTTCTATAAAGGCGCAGGCAACGTGACCCAGTACTGGTACAGCCAGGGAGCAAACGGCTGGCGATTCGATGTCGCCGACGACGGCAACTTCCCGCACGCCTGGTGGGTGGACTACCGCACTTACGCTAAGAGCTACAACATGAATGGTCCATTGATCGGCGAAATCTGGCCCAATGCCAGCCAATGGCTGGCCGGCGACCAGATGGATTCGGTGATGAACTATCGCTTCCGCAAAAACATTACGGGTTTCGTGCGTAACGCCGATTGGAGCGACGACAATAACAACGGCACCAACAATATTCCCGGGCTCACTCCCAGCCAGTTCGACAATGCCATACGCGCGGTGCGCGACGATTATCCGCCGATGGCGACGGCCGCCATGCTCAACCTGCTCGATTCACACGACGTGAATCGCGCGTTGTTTGTGATGACAGAGCTGGGCGATACCGGCCTGGTGCAGGCAAAGCAGCGCCTGAAGCTGGCGGCGCTCTTCCAGTTCACCTACATTGGCGCACCGATGGTTTACTACGGCGATGAAGTGGCCATTAACTCTCCCTCGCAAAGCAGCAGCAGCAACGGGCCGATCGGCGACCCGTACACCCGGCCGCCGTATCCGTGGCTTGATCAGGCCGGAGACCCCACGGTCTACGGCCCGCCTGACACCAACATGGAGGCGTATTACACCAAGTTGGCGCACATTCGAAAGCTTTATCAGGTATTGCGTCAGGGCGCCTTCGTCTCGCTGCTGACCGGCGACACCCAGCAGCAAAATACTGCTCCCAACACCTACGCCTTTGCCCGCACGATGCAGGGACAAGCTGCGGTGGTGGTAGCGCTCAACAACGGCCCAGCCACGAACCAGGCAGCTATCCCCATGACGGGCATCTACCCCAATGGAACACTGCTCTACGACGTCCTGGGCAACCACAGTTACACCGTCGCTTCCGGAGCCGTACAGGTAACCCTACCGGCACTGACTGGCGTACTTCTGGTGCAGGGCCCGATCCGCAACAGCTTGCAGGCTCCAACGGCGATCATCTCCCTCAGCTCGTCGCTGAACGGCAGCGGTTGGACCAACTCTCCCGTGACCGTCCAGTTGCATGCGAACGACAGTGGCAGCGGAATCAACCAGCTTCGCTACTGGATCGACGATGGCGCAGTCAATGTCGCCGAAGGCGATTCTGCAGCATTGCTGCTCTCGGGCGAGGGCTCCTACGTTGTGGGACTCCGCGCAATTGACAGCGCTGGCTATGTTAGCCGCCAGGCGACGCAGGCCGTGAAGATCGACCTGCACCCACCGGTGGTCGCCGTCACCGGAGTCAAGCAGGGCGCAACCTATGCGGGCAATGCCCCCGCCCCGGGCTGCGTCACCACTGACTCGCTCTCCGGAGTCGCACTGAACGCGTCGGTGTCCATCTCAGGAGGAAATGGTCATGGCACCGGCCAATTCACCGCGACTTGCTCGGGAGGTAAGGACAACGCCGGCAACGTCGCTCGACCTGTCAGCGTCACCTATACCGTCACTGCCAATTGAAACCAACCCTGACAAACGAAAATGCCGCCCTACGGGGCGGCAATTTTCTGGATCTGATATTCGCGCTTCGGCACACGAGCCGCGCCTGAAGTCTAGTCACTTCAGACACGACAGATCAGGCTGTCTTTCGGCTGCGGGCGGCGCGATTAGCCAGTTCGTTGGCTTCCAGATTTTGCTCACGGCGGATGTGGGCGATGGAGAAGTCGAGGGAGCGCGCCAACTTGCGGCAAGTCCAGTTGAGGGAATAAAGGCGTGGGCTACGACAAGCGTACAGGCCCGTCATCTGCTTAACCACGATCTCGGAGTCGGAATACACCCGCAGAGTGCTGGCGTTGACGGCAACAGCATGCTGCAGGGCTTCCAGCAAGGCCAGGTACTCGGCGACGTTGTTGTCCTGGCGTCCGACCGACTTGGCGATTACGACTCTTTCGCCCCCAAGGTGCTCGATGACCACCCCAATGCCCGACGGCCCCGGACTTCCGTGGGACCCTCCGTCAACATAAGCAACAAGGTCGGGCATCAAGCTCCTATTGCGACAATGCCGCAGTTGAAGTCGCACGTCAAGAGGCTAGAAGGGTTCTCCGATGTGCAAAACCGTCCTACTGCTTCTGTGAAAAACATGTGAACATCTGCAGTGACTCTCGTAACCAGAATTTCAAGTGCAACCAGATGAGGAACTTGCGACTGAATTTTCGCGGCGAAAGATATACATCGTTTGCACCAACCTTGGGCGTTGACAATTGCGGTTTGTATATTAGGATTCGATTCGTCGACGGCCGAAAAGGCTGGCAACTATAAAACGTAGCCAGAGCGAAGTAGGCTGAGTGACCCGGCTCAGCGAGGCGACTCGGTGAGCGGCCAGACCCGAAAAAATCGACTGCGCTGCGAGGCGTCAGCCGAGGTCAGGAAGCCGCGAAAGCGGTGGTCACATCAAGGGCTGTGACGGTACATGCGTCCACGCCGAGGGCTCCCTCGCAGGAGTTGTCGGCTAGAGCATAACCAAAGTCACAGCCTTTTTACTTTGGTCGACGCATTCCGTGCCGGCTTCCCGCCAAAATCCAGTTCATCCATCGCGCGTGATTGCGCTCTGCGTTTTGTTTGGTGTGCATCCATAACCATCGTTTATTAACAGGATGGTGGAAAAGCCTGTGAAAGATGCGGTAATCTTCGCGATGACGAGTTTCTTTTCGGCAACTTACACAGATTGCACTCAATGCTGTGCGACAAAAGCTGATGGCTCTGCCCTGAAGCGCGAATAAACTTTCTCGGGCGCGAAGACCGCAGCCAACCTTGCGCGGACGGTGACCAACTTCGATATCGTGGGACACAGCGGCGCTGCTTCTGCCTGTTTCAGAACTCAATTCGCGCCTGAAACGCGATCATTCGTGGACTGCTGTCACCACCCAAGCCAACCCCGAGCAGTCCGGTCGGAGGCGACGTGGTGTAGGTTAACGCGCCGAAGCCTGTCTGCGTGGACGGGCTGCCGGGCACGCCCGCAAGCACGTTGCTGGGCAGTCCGAAGTTGGGATGGTTGAGGACGTTGAAGAACTGCGCGTCGAAGCGCAGTTTCAATCGCTCGGAGAGCGGGAACCATTTGGTGATATAGAGATCGCTCCAGAAGAAGTCGGGGCCGCGCAGGGCGTTGCGCGCGAGGTTGCCGAACTGGCAATCTTGCGGCGTGTCGCCGCCATTACAGGTTCCAGTGGCAGGATTGACCGCGGACACGAACGCGTTGGGATTGAGCCACTGAATTGTTCCGGGCTGCGTGACTCCAGGAATGTTGCAGTTGCGACAGTAGGGATCGGCCCCCGGCACGATACTAGCGAACTGCGGCCCGCTGCCTTGCACGATTCCGTTGCCGTTTGCTGCGTAGGGCGTGCTCAGCACGGAGAACGGCACCCCGCTGTGCCAGAACACGCTGCCGGAAATCTGCCACCCGTTCACCAAGTAGCCTAACGCGCGGTCCTGCACCTTGAAGGGCAACTGATATGTGTACTGCGCGGTGAGGTTGTGGCGGATGTCGTAATCGCAGTTGCCATAGTTGCGCGCCAACTCTCCGGGCAGTGGCGACAAAATTCCTCCCGCGGAGAATTGCAGAAAGCCGCCATTAGAAACGGTGTCAAGGCAGTGGCTCCAGGTGTAGTTGATCTGTCCCTGAAAGCCGTGACTCATGCGTTTCATGGCGGTTAATTGCAAGCCGTTGTAGTGGCTGTTGGCTCCTGTGGAGAACTGGGTCACCGCGCCGAACCTTGGATCGGTGGGCTGCCCGTATGGAAACGGCGCGAAACAGCCGGGGCAAACTGTCTGGTATCCGTTGACCTGCGTCGAATAGGGTTGGTTCACGGCGCGTGTGCCCACGTACTGCGCCTGTACGCTACCGTTGGTGCCAATCTGATGCTCGATGCCGAGGCTCCATTGCATGAAGTACGGGGCGTGGAGTTTTCCGTCGGGGACGGCGGTGATAGCGACCGGCGGAAGGCAGGTTGCCGAATTGGAGAGTGGCGATGCGCAGGAGAGTTGCCCTTGCGCGAACCCGGTGGTGAATCGCTGGTTGGCCGCGATGGTGGCATCGACGGCACTGTTGGGAACGCCGGGCGCAATGGCCGTGCCACCGACGGTGCCCAGCAGGCCGCCTTGAAATGTCTGGACGTACGGCGGATTCATCCCGACCAGGTCGGCGACGCTGCCCGGCAAGATGTCACTGAAAATGCCGAAACCGGTCCGCAAAACAGTGTTCCGCTCGACTTGCCAGGCAAATGCCATTCTGGGTTGCAAGATCGCCAGCGGCGTGGACGCGAAAAGATTGCCGAGGCCGGTCTGGATCACCTCGTTCAGCGGCTGATTGACATCGTGCGGGATGGAATAGAACGAGCCATCGAGACGCGCGATCTGGTTATGCGGATTGAGCGGGTTGGAATTGTAGGTATCGCGCAGGCCGAAGGTCCAGGTCAGCGATGGGGTGAGCCTCCAGGTGTCCTGGACATAGAAATCGAGGTTGAGAAAGTTGAATGGCTCGTTCGCGGACGTCGGGAACGTCTTGCTGGCGGTTGAGGCCACGCCGTAAATGAATTGCGGCAGGGTGGTGTAGCTCACCGTGGGGACGGTTCCCTCGACGAAGTCGTAGTCATTCAGGCGAAAGATGCGGATGTTGGTGCCGAAACGCAGCTCGTGGGCGCCATGGCTCCACGCCAGATTGTCGTTGATGAAGAAGCGCGTGGCGCGACGGCCCTGCAGCCAGGTGTTGTCGAGCCCTCCAATGGTCGTGAAGGGAGCATTGGCGCCGATTCCCTGGAGCACGATGGGAAAGGCCGCCAGAGTCTGCTGAAAGTTGCTGGGCGCGAAGAGGCTTTCATACCACGAGAACGCGGGATTGAAGTAGTTCACCAGGTTCTGCGAGAAGACATGCGTGTATCCGGCGGCAAACGAATAAAGAGGTTGCGAAGAGATGGAATTGAAGAGCGGATTGATGGGGTCGGTGTAGGCCGCTTGCAATCCAGTGTCAGCCTGGAAACGAAACCAAGCGGTGTCGTCGGGGCCGATGTTGTAGTCAATGCGGGCGGTCTGCACCTGCTCGTGATCGTCGCTGGAATGTGAAACGCCTTTCCGATTGGCGCAGCCGTTCCCGTTCGGGGGACTCCCCGAGGCAGGAGAACCGTTGGAATTAAACGGGCAACCAAGCACCGTAAGCGGCGTGCCGCTGGTGTCGGAGTAGAGCGAAAACATCTTCTGGTAAAAGGGCACTTGCTGTGGAGCGGGTGCGTAGCGCGAGCCTGTCACGGAGTCGGTCCCGCCGAGCGGAAGCTGCTGTAACACGTATTGCTGAAAAGCGGCTGTCGGCACGGTCACTGTGGAGAAAATCGGCAGCGCGATGCGCACCCACTCGCTGTCGAAAAAGAAAAACAGCTTGTCGTGAATGATCGGGCCGCCCAGGCTACCTCCGAAGTGATTCACCACCGAGCCCGGCTTCTGATTGCTTGAGGTCGCGCCAAGGAAGTAGTCGGACGCATTGAGCACTGCGCCATTCCAAAGCTCGTAGAGATTGCCGTGAAACTGGTTGGTGCCCGACTTGGTGACGTAGTTGACCTGCGAAGCTCCGTAACGCCCCTGGTCGACGGAATAAGAGAGCGTGTTGACCGTCACCTCGGAAATTGAATTGAGGCCGAGTACGAGATTGGTCGAAAGACCGCTGTTGAGATTAGTGAGCGGGTCGTTGGTCTCCAGGCCGTCGACGATGTAGCCGTTGGAGAGTGCAGGCAAACCGTTGAACTCGACGTTACCGTAACCGTTGGTGCCGCCCACAAAGTCGTTGCCGCTGCCCGCTGTGTTGATGAGCGCTCCCGGAGCGAATTGCAACGGGTAAGTCAGGTCGCCGCCGGGGTTGGGCAAGTCTTCGAGAGCCGGCGCGCTCAAGGTCGTGGTGGTGTTGGCGTTGTCGGTGTTAATAATGGCCACTTCCGAGGTGACGTCCACCGTCTGCTTGGCCTGCGCGACTTTGAGCTTGAGGTTGACAGTTTGCTTTTGCCCCAGACCGGCGGAAACGCCGCTGGCCTGTGAGGGCTCGAAGCCTTGCGCCTCGGCACGGACCGTGTACGTGCCCGGCAGCAGCTGCGGGAAATTAAACCGCCCCGCGTCGTCTGTTCGTGCGCTCCGTTTCAAGCCCGTATCGCGGTTGATGACTGTGACCGCAGCGCCAGGCACCGCTGCGCTAGTGGAGTCCGTGACCTCGCCGAGGATCGCGCTGGTGGTCTCCCCCTGCGCCCACGCACCGGCGGGCGCCAGCACGATAATGGCCGTCGCCAGCAACGCGAGGCTAAGCATTTCTCGCAGCCCAAGGACAAAACTAGGTTTCACTGCGTATCCCCAACACTCCAGAAACGGCAAGGCGGACCGTCGTTATGCTGAAATCAGGATACACCAGTGTATGTTAACTATGATTAACAGGCAGCGAATTATTGCACCTTAGCGAGCCATATTTTCTCTGCCGCCGGGGCGCCCAGCCGAACCTGGCGCTTGCCCACGGACACCGACACCGTGCCGTCGTAGTTGCGGGATTCTGCGACGATGCGAACACCGGGACGGATGCCCTCCTGGTCGAAGAATTCAAGGAGCTTGCGGTCGCGCTCGTAAACGCTGGCGACCGCGTACTTTGAGCCCGGAACTGCCTCAGTCAGCAGGCACATGCCGCGCTTGCGGCGTTCCGCGGGACTGCGCAGTGCCAGGCCATTTCCGTGGGGGCAGTTGGCTTTGTGTCCTAACCGTTCCACCAGTTTCGCCTCGAACGCCGGAGATACGGCGTGCTCGAGCCGTTCAGCTTCGTCGTGGACTTCGTACCACTTCATGCCGAAGATTTCGGACAGCATGCGTTCAATCAGGTGGTGGCGGACGATCGTCCGTTCCGCGATTTCGCGGCCTTGCGGCGTGAGCCGTACATGGCCGTCGCTCTTGATGGAGACGAGGCCGTCCTTGGTAAGACGCTTCAGGGCAAACGTCACCGCAGGCCTGGTCACCGAAAGCCAGTGCGCGAGGGTAGCAGGAATGACGGTCTGGCCCTCAGCTTCTGCCTCGGCAATGGCCTTCAGGTAGTCTTCTTTCGAGATCGTGATCATCGGCGAAGCCAATACCAGCCAACAAACTTGAGCAGTCTAACATTGGCTGGAAACGGACTGCTGAAAGTCCGGGGATGAGTGACCCGCATATCGCCATGCCCATGCCCCTGGTGCTGATGAACTCGACGCCTCTGATTGGCGAGTCGCGCCCCCACGCTTATCACGCTGCGCTGTGACCTGCGTCCTTTTCCCGCCTGTTCCTTTTCCCTAGAATCCCGCCCAGTAAGGGTGAAGGGGATTCTTGTCCCCAATTCATCCTCGACCCGGGCAAGTCCCGAGTGAGCACCTAAGTTCTTTGGATAGACGATTTTACCCGCAAGTCTCACGGGCTCAGCGCGTTGCGCAATAAACATACGCTAAGTCATTGATTCTAAGGATTTGAAGGGGAGGGGGGTACCCCCCTCCCTACCCTTTAATCGTGCTGGTGGCTTCGTCCCAGGTCACTACCGACTTCCTAAAGTAGGCTTGGTTGGCCATGTGGCAGGCGGCGGCGGCGTGGTGTCCGAAGACGGCGTCCTCGACCACCGGCTTGCGGGTGCGCACGGCCTCCATGAAGGCCCACATGTGGGGTGCCTGGTCGTCATAGGACGGGCCGCTGTAGGTGACGGCTTCGGCGACGAACTCGTGTCCGGGGGCGGGATCGTGCTGTTTGTGCCAGTCGGTCTCGTAGGTGGTGCGCATGGCCTTGGGGTATCCCTGATCGTAGTAGCTGGGAGCGGTGTCGATCCCACGTTGTGGGGTATAGGTAAAATCGCGCTCGCGGATTTCGAGCATGCCCTTGGGGCCCATGAGGCGGGTCATCTCGGAGGTCTCGGTGCCGAGGGTGAGACGCACGTAGGCGGGCACGCTGCCGTATTCGAAGATGGCGGTCTGCAGGTCGGGCATGTTGCGGCCGTCTTTCCAGCGGACGATGCCTCCGGTGGCGAAGGCGCGCGAGGGCGCCTGGTTGATGCCGGTGACGAACATCATGCCGCTGACCAGATGCACCATGAGATCGCCGGCGACACCGGTGCCGTATTCCTTCCAGCAGCGCCAGCGTGCGAAGGTGATGGGATCGAAGGGCTTCTTGGGCGCGGTGCCGAGCCAGGTGTCCCAGTCGAAGTTTTCGGGCGAGAGGCCGGGAGGCGGAGGGTACTCCCACGCGCCGGTGGGATCATTGCGGCCGAGGGAGAGCTCGACGGAAAGCAGCTCGCCGATGGCTCCCGCGTCGTAGAGTTGCTTGGCCTTGGCGAGAAGGGCGGAGCTGACGCGCTGCGAACCGATTTGCACGATGCGTCCGGATTTTTTGGCGGCGGCGACCATGGCGGCTCCGTCTGCCACAGTGTGGGACATCGGCTTTTCGCAGTAAACGTCTTTGCCGGCGGTGACAGCGTCGACGACAATCTGTTTGTGCCAGTGGTCGGGCACGGCGATGATGAGCGCCTGGATGTCTTTGTTGGCGAGGAGCTCCTTATAGTTGCGCGTGGTCATGATGTCGGGGGTGGAGAGTTCTTTGGCGAGGAGCTGGCGGCCGTCCCATAGATCGCAGGCGGCGATGCACTTGGTACCTGGAAGTTCGACGGCTGTCTTGAGGAGGCTGGAGCCTTGCATGCCGATGCCGATGATGCCGAATTGGACAGTCGCACCATTGGGGCCGGAAGCCCATTCCTGCGCGTAGGAGGGTTCGGGAAGCGCGATGGCCTTGGTGGCGAGGGCGAGTCCGGCGGCTCCGGCGGCGGTCTGGAGGAAGTTGCGGCGAGTGAAGTTACGTTTCATGGTTGTGATCGCCTCCAACGAAGATCGATTCCCTCAGGGGCTAAAGCCCTGTCTTGATACAGTGTCACGGCACGGCTGAAGCCGTGCCCCTTCAAAGCGCTATTTCGTCAGCGGCTTCATGGCGACTTCTTTGAAGATGACGACGTCGGCGTTCTCGTCCTCATACTTGCCTGTCTGGTCGTTGTAGTTACCGTGGTTCTGCAGGCCGAACCAGCCGAAGTTGGGTCGCGTACCACGCATACCCTCGAACCAAAACTTCCTCGGCGGCACGGGATCGCCTTCGGTGTAGTCGGTGACTTTAACGCCATTGAGCATGACGACGGTGTGCGGGCCGTCGAGCGTGATCTCCATGGTGTTCCACTGCGGGCCGGGCTTACCAGGTTTGGCGAGAGGCTTAGTCAGCGAGTACAGCGTGCCGGTGACATGGTATTCGTCTTCGCCCGAGGTTTCGGGGTGATTGTCGATCTGCACTTCGTAGCCATAGTGCACGGGCATCCACGGTTCGCGCGGCTCGATGGGGATGCGAATGAAGACTCCGGAGTTGTCGTTCTCGTCGCGCATCTTGTACACGACGCGGATGATGCAGTTGCCGACAGGGCCAGAGGTCCAATAGAGCAGTCCCATGCCGCCGTGGGTCCGCATTAGTCCGTTCTCGACAATCATTTCGCCGGGCCCAACGTGCTTCCAGCCGGTGAGGTCCTTGCCGTTGAAGAGTTGGATCCAGTCGCCGGACTGGGCGACGAGGGGAAGAGTGAAGACCAGAACGAGTGCAAGTAATAAGAGACGCTTCACAGTTAGCCTCCGAGGTGATGGACCGGACAGGGGCGAATTGCCCGCAGCGGAGAATGATGCTCCGAGGGAAGGGATGTTGGCAAGAGAGTAAAGCAGGAGCGGGAGGTCGCCCCCAGGTTAGCGCCAAAAGAGGGGCGCGAACCTGGGGCACCGGACTAATCGCCGAGCTCCAGCGCGATCACCTGATCGATATCGTCGGACGAACGCTTGGGAAGCTTGAGAACTACGCTTCCCTCGGAGACCTGATGGCTAACCGTGGCTCCGCCGTTCAAGAGGTGCGCATCGCGGACGGGCTTTGCGATGGGCAGCGCGAGCACCTTTAGCGTCGGATCGAGGACGTGCACGTAAATTGTGTTGGCACGCTGGGTGGTCACGCCCCACCCTCCGGGCTTCACGGGGCCACCGCGGGTGCCGTAAATGGAGTCGCCGTAAATTTTCAGCCATGCTCCGATTTGGCGGAGACGATTGGCGAATGCGGTCTGAATCTCGCCGTTGGGCATGGGCCCGACATTGAGCAGAAAGTTGGCGTCGTTGCCGGCGGCGCGAACCATGTAGCGCACCAAATCGGGCAGGCTCTTGGGCTCCAGGTCGGTGAGCTTGAAACCCCAAGATCCGCTGGGATACATGGTGTCGTTGGTTTCGAGCGGTAGCTGGCCGATAGGTGCGCCGCCCCATCCCGTAGTGTTGTCTCCCGGCAGATCTTTCTCGAAGGTCTGGTAGTCCTCGCCGGGGAATGGCAGCTTGTGATGGTTGGAGACGATGAGCGCGCCGGGCTGAAGCTGGTGGATCAGCGCGTAGGTGCGGTCGAGCTGCCAGTCGGCGTTGGGCTTGTCCCACATGCCGTCAAACCAGACACCACCGAGTTCGCCATAGTTGGTGAAGAGCTCGGTGAGCTGCGCATTCATGAAGTCGAGATAGCGCGGCCATTGGCCACCGGTGGGACGGCCCTCCCAGTGGCCGGTTCCTCCCAGCGGGAAATAGTCGGGATGATGCCAGTCGAGTTGCGAGTAGTACACGAAGAGCTTGATGCCCTGGCGATGACATTCGTCGGCGAGCTGTTTGAGTGTGTCTTTGCCGTAGGGCGTTGCGTCCACGATGTTGTACTTGTTCTGCTTGGTGGCGAACATGGAGAAGCCATCGTGGTGGCGTGAAGTCACGACAATGTAGCGCATGCCCGCCTGTTTGGCCAGCGTGACCCAGTGCGCTGCGTCAAACTGGGTGGGATTGAACTGAGCCGCGAGCTGTTCATATTGCGGGCCAGTGAGACCGTGGTTCTGCATCACCCACTCGCCGTCGCCGAGCTCGCTGTAGATGCCCCAATGGATGAACATGCCGAAGCGCGCCTGCTCGAACCATTCGCGGGACTTCAAATTTTCGGGCGAGGGCTGATAGTTGGGCTGGGCGACGAGCGCGATGCTCGACAGGACGAGAGTGGCGATGATGGTTGCAAAGCGGCAGAGTCGCGCGCGGGATAGGTTCGACATGGGGAATAGGGTAAATGACTGCAAGGCGTGCACGCGGCGCTGAAGCGCCGCTGAATCGTCTGCCATCCCTGTCGGGACTCACGAGTTTCTTATGCAGCGTACCCAGCGCTGAAGCGCTGGGCTATGATCTACCGCCCCTCCGGGGCTGCCGTTGCCGCTCCGACCAGGCTCTCGCGGTACCAGTTCAAGGTGCGGCGGAGGCCCTCTTCGATGCTGAAGCGAGGGGCGTGACCGAGTTCGCGGACGGCGGCGGTGGTGTCGGCCTGCGAATCGCGCACGTCGCCGGCGCGCGATGGTCCATATTTCGCGGGAATCTCGACGCCTTCGATCTTCTGCACCAGCTCCCAGATTTGATTGAGGGAATAGCGGTTGCCGTTGCCGGCGTTGAACACCTTGCCGGCGACGCCGGGGGCCTTCGAGGCTTTGATGACCAGATCGACTACATCTTCTATATAGGTGAAGTCGCGGGTCTGTTCGCCGTCTCCGTGGATGGTTGGTGAAGTGTGGTTGAGCACGCAGGTCATGAACACGGAGATGACACCTGAGTAGGGACTGCCGGGATCCTGGCGAGGACCGTAGACGTTGAAGAAGCGCAGCGATGTCGCGTCAAGCCCGTAGCAGGAAGAAAACGCGCTGCAGTAATACTCGCCCATTAATTTTTGGGCGGCGTAGGGCGATTTGGGATTCGTCTGCATGGTCTCGACCTTGGGGAGAACTTCGGTGTCTCCGTAGGCAGAGGACGACGCGGCATAAACCACTTTGCGGACTTTACCTTCGACGCAGGACCGCAGGACGTTGAAGGTTCCGTCGATGTTGGACTCGTGCGACGGGACCGGATCAACGATGGACTTGGGAACCGAGGGGATAGCAGCGATGTGGAAAACGGTATCCGCTCCGGCAATGATGGAGCTGATAGCACTGAAATCGCGGATGTCGGCGCGATGGAGAGCGACTTGCGAAGAAACCTCTTCGAGATTGTGCTCGCGGCCAGTCGATAGGTTATCAATGACCTCGACGGTACCGTCGCCGAGAGCCAACAACCCACGAACCAATGCTGAGCCGATAAATCCTGCACCGCCTGTCACCACGTACTTTTTCATGATTCAGGAGAGTTTCCCTTCGCCAATTTGACTTCATTGTCATTCTACGTTGCACGGCGGATGCGTGGCGTGTTGAGCGGCTGCCGAGAGTCAAAAAGCAGATTCCTCGCGGACTAAAGTGCGCGAGGAATGACAAAAATCAAAAATAAGGACTTGAGCGACGCAGCTAAAGCTGCGCCCCTTCAAAACTGCAGCCATTAGGCAGGCCGTGATATTCTTTAGGCTGCCACTTTTGTGGTGACTTCGTAACTTTATGGCGATCTGCTCTCGTGTCGATGATACCTTAGACACGAGTATCTGCACGCGGGGAGCGCGCAGATTGCGGATCGAGCAAATCGCGCCAATTAGCAAGGTGCTCATAGTCTTAATTCGACGCTCCTACACCGGCGCGAAGCCGAGCGGGTGGAGTGTGCGGCGATCGTCACTCTTCTTGAAACGTGATATGAAGCCGATGAGCGAATGCCTGGCAACACGCGACGTCGAACATCAACGCGAACGGAGTAACGAGCTAGAGTGACGCTGGTACCCACGAAGTCGACGGAGTCTGCCGCGGCCGAAAGCGCGGAGAGCGCAGCGGTCACAGCCAAAGCCGCCATCCAACCAGCTGTTGGATTGGGTGAGATGCTACGCAAGTTCGGGTGGCAGGGCGGACTGATTGTTGCGGCACTACTGCTGCTGTACGGTCCGGTGTTGTGGCGATTGATGCAGCAGTGGTACAGCGACCCGGATTACTCGCATGGATTTCTAGTACCGTTTCTTTCGGCCTATCTGATCTGGCAACGTCGCGATAAGCTGGCTGAAGTTGTACGGCGGCCGTCGAACTGGGGGCTGCTCGTCGTCATCTTCTCGCTGGGTTTGCTTTTCCTGGGAAGCTTGGGAGCGGAGCTATTTCTAACCCGAATCTCGATCATTGTGACCATCTGCGGACTGATTGTTTATTTCGCGGGATGGCCACTGTTGCGAGCGATGGCATTTCCGCTGGCGTTTCTGCTGTTTGCGATACCGATCCCGGTCCTTATCTATAACGAAATCGTTTTCCCGTTGCAGTTCATCGCCTCACGCTTTGCAACCAGTTGCCTGGAGATGTTGAACCTGTTCCCGATCATGCGCGAAGGTAATGTGCTGATCATGCCGGGCATGAGGTTGGAAGTAGTGGAAGCATGCAGCGGCATCCGCTCGCTGATGTCGCTGCTGGCATTGGCGGCGGGTTACGGCTACCTGGCTGAAAAGAGCGTCCCGGTGCGGTGGTTCATGTTCCTGGCCATGGTGCCGCTGGCGATTATCAGCAATGGGACGCGGGTGATGATTACCGCGTTGATGACGAACTATATCGGCCCGAAGGCGGCAGAAGGATTCATGCACGAGTTCTCGGGCTGGGTGATTTTTGTGGTGGCGACGGCGCTGTTCCTGGGGCTGCACAGCCTGACCGTGGTGGTGCGCAAGAAACTGGGATGGATGCCGGCGGACACGCCGAAGGCGCAGGTGCAGGGATGAGTCACGCAGTGAGATATTGGACGATGATCGCGGTGCTGCTGGCCGGAACCGCCGGGATGGGGTTCTTGTCGCACGGTGAAGCGACTCCGCCGGCAAGGCCGTTAAGCGAATTCCCTAAGGATGTCGGAAACTACCGGACGGTGGCCGACCTTCCGTTCGACCAAGACACGCTGAAGGTGCTGGGAGTGACGGACTACCTGAACCGCGTGTACTTTTCCCCATCGCAGGGCGATTTGGGACTGTATGTCGGATACTTTCGCACCCAGCGAACGGGTGCGACAATCCATTCGCCGAAAAATTGCCTGCCCGGCGCGGGATGGCAGCCGACGGTTTCGGAAATCTACTCGCTTCCGCTCGCGGATGGCCGCAAGGTCCCGGTCAACCTGTACCTGATCCGCAAGGACCTGGACCAGCAGATTGTCTTGTACTGGTACCAATCCCACGGCCGGGTGGTGGCCAGCGAGTATTGGGGCAAGTTTTATATGGTGTATGACGCATTGCGGCTGAACCGAACCGACGCGGCGCTGGTGCGCATTACGGCTCCGGTGCGAAACGGTGATACGAACGCGGCACGCGAACAGGCAATTGCGTTCGCCAAACAGGTTGCAGTTGATGTTGAACAGATTATTCCCCGGTGATCCAGGAGAATTCATGCGGAATCGTTATTTCGTTACGGTAGCGACGGTACTGATGGCGGTGCTGCTGGTCGTCGCAACCGGCTGTAAGGGCAATCCTGAAAAGGCCAAGAAAAAGTATCTGGAAAGCGGCCTGAGCTATCTCGACAAGAAGCAGTACGACGCGGCGGTGATCCAGTTCAAGAAGGCGCTGCAAGTCGATCCGAATTACGCCGATGCGCATTACGAGCTGGGAGTGACGTTACTGCGGCAGGGCAATGATCAGCAGCACGTACGAGACGGCTATATCGAGCTGGGCCAGGCGGCGAAGCTGGATCCAAAGAACATCAAGGCCCGTCTGGAAATGGGAAACCTTCTGTGGGCCATGAAGCAGTACAAACAGGCGGAGGACAAGGCCCGCGAGGTGATCCAAATCGATCCCAACAGCTCGGAGGGATACGCACTGTTGGGGACTTCACTGTTCGCAGAGAAAGAGCCTGACGAAGCACTCGAGGCCTACAACAAGGTCATTGAACTCAAGCCGAACGACGCGAGTGGCTACCTGAATCGGGGCGTGCTTTACGCGAGCATGAAGAAGGACGCCGAAGCGGAAGCCGATTTCAACAAGGCCATCAGCCTGAATCCCAAGAACCAAGAGGGCTACGCGAACCTTTCGCGTTTTTATCAGTACAAGCAAGAACCGGCGAAAGCCGAACAAGTGCTGCAACAGGGGATCAAGAACGATCCAGATACGCCGGCGAATTACCTGCGACTGGCTGCAATGTTGCTGCAGGAAAAGCGCACCGCCGATGCGGAAACTGTGATCCAGAACCTGCGCAATCAGCTGCCCAAGAACGCTGACGTAGCAGGCGCGATCGCTGAGTTCTACCTGGCGGCGAGAAATCCGGACGCGGCGATCAAGGAATATCAGCGCGGACTCACAATCGATCCTAAGAACGAGCGCTTACAAATCTCGCTGGCTGAAACGTATTTGATGTCGGGCCACGTTGATGAAGCAACCAAGCTGGACGACCAGATCTTGAAGAACAAGCCTAATGATGTACCGGGGCGAATGATCCAGGGACGCTTGCAGGCCGGTAAAGGCGACTTTCCAGCCGCAGTCACTACTTTTCGCGGAGTGGTGAAGGACTCTCCGGAGAACCCGCAGGCCCATTTCTTGCTAGGTGAAGCGCTGATGAAGACGCGCGACCTGGCGGGGGCGAAGAACGAGTTCCAGGAAGCGATCAAGCGCAGTCCGGACAATCCGCTGTATCTGCAGGCGCAAGCCGAGGCGTATCGCGACTCTGGCGATTACGCAACGGCGAAAGAGTTTGCCAACCGGATACTGGAGATCAACAAGAGGCTCAATAACAACAGCCCGCAGCCGCATATGCTGTTGGCGAGTATCGACTTGGGCGCCAAGGAATATCAGGCGGCGCTGGATGAACTGACGATCGTGGCACAAACCGTACCCAACGATCCAACGGTCCACATGAACATGGCATTTGCCTACGGCGGGCTAAAGAAGTTTCCTGAGGCAGAGCGGGAATTTCAGACGACACTCAAGCTGAACCCGCAGTACGACGCAGCAGTCGGCGAATACGTCGGAATGCTGTTTGCGCTCAACCAGGGCCCGAAGGGACTGCAGATTGCCAACCAGTACGCGATGGCCAATCCGAACCGCGCGACGGCGCAATTCATCTATGCCTCGGCGTTAGCCAACTCGAAGAAATTCGATGAGGCCATTGCGGAGTATCAGAAGGCCATCCAGTTGGAGCCGAAGGGGCTGATTTCGTACATGCAACTTGCCCGAGTGTATGAAGTGCAAGGCAAGTTAGACGACGCGCTCAGCACCTACCAGAAAGCATTGTCGGTGGCTCCGGATAATGCGGGCGTGCTCAGTGCGATTGGGAACGTGTACCTGGCCAAGAACGACATGAAGGATGCCCAACAGTCGTTCGAAAAGGCGAATACTCTGGCCCCGCATGATCCGTTGATACAGAACAACCTGGCGTGGATTTACGCGACACAGGGCCAGAACCTCGATGTGGCATTGTCGCTGGCGACACAAGCCAAGCAAACGGCCCCGGATATGATCGCCATCAATGACACGCTGGGCTGGATTCAATATAAGAAGGGGAACTACGCGACGTCTGTCGGATTACTTTCGGAAGTAGTGCAGAAAGTGCCCCAAAGCGCGGAATACCGCTACCATCTGGGCATGGCGCTCAATGGCGCCGGACAGAAGGACCGCGCAAAAGAGGAACTGAGCAAGGCGCTGCAGATGGCGCCTCCGCTTGGACAGAGTGACGCAAAACAGGCACAGGACACCCTGGCCAAGTTGTAGCTAGCGCTTCGGCGATCAGCAACCAGTGCGGCCTGACGGCTCCCCGTCAGGCCGTCGCATTTGGGGAAGTGACGCCGCCAATGTCACTGACATGCGTCCACAACCGCCCTATGCTGAAGTCGCGCAAACCTGGGTCTGAGGAGGAGGTCGAGATGAAAGCTTACATTGTGGTTACCGCGAAAGCTGGAACAGCGCGAAACATTGCTGACGCAATGGCCGCGCTTCCCGGCGTGCTGATGGCGGATGCGTGTTGGGGAGGCGGCGATGTCTACGGAGTCGTCGAGTTTCCGGCGTGGCCGGAATTGAATAACCTGGTGCTCGACAAGGTGCATTCGATGCCTGGGGTCATCCGCACTGAAACCCACGTCGCGGTGGAGCGATAAAAATTCCAAATAAGTTGCGCCCGGTCCGCGAGTCGGATGTATGTTATCTGCTGCTCAACAAATGACTCCAGGGGGTGATTTTGATGGCTGACTTGAACAAGCTTCCGCAAGCGTCGAAGGCGTGCCGGCCAGCGGGGGTAATCGACCAGCATGGAAAAGATGCATTCGAGTGTCGCTTCGGCACGGCGACCGAAGAGGCAACCCCGACGGGCGGCGTAAAACACCCAACCAACGGGGATGAAGCGCTCTACGCCGACAAGTCTGGCACTTACACGAAGTGCTTAAAGCAGAAGAGCTATGGGGTCGTCGATCCGAATGCGTTCCAGCTGTTTCGGACGGCCTTGGGTAGCGCCGATGGATCGAAAGCGGGAACCGCCGATTTCGAAGTCGCCGGATTACTGGGCTCCGGGCGCAAGTTGAACGGACCGCTTGGGGCATTTGCGCTGACCCTGGTTGGCGCCGACTCGCAACATTTTGGAGCTCCACTGGTTCCTCCCGCGCCGAAGTTGGCCAGCCCTGAATACGCCACGGAACTGGTTGAGTTGTATTGGGCATCGTTGCTGCGTGACGTTCCGTTCACCCAGTACGAGACGAATGCCGTAGCCATTGCCGCAGCGAACGAGTTGACCCAACTCGCCGCCACCTATGCAGGTCCAAAAGACAACGGCAAGGTGACGCCTCGCCTGCTATTTCGCGGAGGGCTGACGTTGCCGGGCAAGAAGGGCAAGAATCCGGTGACCTATTTTGCCGGAGAAGACATCGGTCCGTATGTGTCGCAGTTCTGCATCCGGCCGACCAGCCTGGGCGCGCAGTCGATTGATCAGAAGATGCAGACCTATGTTGCCGGCACGGATTATATGACCGACCTGAACGCGTGGCAGGCGGTGCAGAATGGCGCCACTCCTTCCATTTCGGACGTACCAGACTCGCAGCGGCGCTACCTGCACAACGGGCGCGGCTTTGCCTCGTTCACGCACGTGGACGAGCTGTACCAGACGTATCTGACAGCGTACCTGGTGCTGAATACGCTCGGAATCATGCCGAATAAAAGCAGTCCGTACAATAGTTTCAAGAACCAGCAACCGTTCGGCACCTTTGGCGGACCTGACATCGCAGCAACCCTGGGCGCAGTCGCGCGCGCGGCGATCAATGCAGTGTGGTACCAGAAGTGGATCGTTCATCTCCGGCATCGTCCAGAGTCGGGCGGTGGCATTGTCCATCTCATGAAGACGGGCTTGGGGACTACTGACGGCCAAGTCGATCCGCTGGTGCTGAACTCCGCGGCACTGCAGTTGAGCTACATGCGAAATGGCAGCTACCTGCTTTCGCAGGCGTTCCCGGAAGGATCGCCGGCCCATCCGGCCTATCCGACCGGACACGGCACGGTCGCAGGAGCGTGCATCACCGTGCTGAAGTTTTTCTATGAGGGAGATGCGGGGGTTCCGAATCCGATGGTCCCGTCGGTCGATGGCCTCTCGTTGGAGCCCTACAACGGCACGGACGCAGGTCAGATGACGGTGAATGGTGAGTTGCACAAGCTAGCGCACAACGTCTCGTTCGGCCACGGTATTCATGCCGGCATCCACTGGCGCAGCGACACGGACTATTCGATACTGTTGGGAGAAGCGGTGGCGCTGAGCTTTCTGCAAGACCAGGCGTTTACCTACCGGGAAAATTTCGCCGTGACGCTGACGAAACTCGATGGGACGCCGGTTACGATCAAGAATTACTGAGCAACGCTAGTCTGGTGGGCCGGTGTTCCATCCGGTTTTCGGGTACAAGTGTGCGAGGGCGGATTCGGAAACGCGGGCAGAGACGCGACGATTCAATGAGCGAAGGCTCGGAAGGACCCAATGGCTGCCGACGAATCGAAAAACAAAAGCCGTAAAGAGAAAGCCAAGCATGAGCTGAAAGAGCTGCTTACGATTTTTGTCTACCTGGCTTTTTTCTTTTGCGCTCTCGTCACCTATTCCATGCTGCTGCTCAACGAATATCACATCAAGCAATGGGACTATGCCTTTGCCTTGATCAACGCTCTGATCATCACCAAGGTGATTATGATCGGAGAGTATGCCAAAGTCGGCAAGAAGTATGAAGCTGGCAGGCTGTTTGTGTCAGCGATCTGGAAGGCCTTTGTATTCACGTTGCTGGTTTTCGCGTTTCACGTGGTTGAGGAAGTCATCAAGCGCCTGATTCATGGAGACGATGTGGCAGCCGCCTCACGAAACATTCGCTTCGACAAGCTAGCAGGCGCAAGCATCGTGATATTTTGCACCTTCATCCCGCTGTTTGCCTTTCGCGAATTTCGCCGCGTGATGGGCGAAAAGGAATTCCGGGCATTGCTATTCGGGAAAGGGAACGAAAAGGACCCGGCGCATCCGAGTTCAGGCTGAAATGAGCGTCTCTGACGATCGTTACTTCACCTGCGCGCTTTGGACAGAGAACGTAAGGCTTTCTATACCGCAAGTGCCTCGGGATTCCCGAAGCTAGGACTGTATGCGACGTCGCGAGTTTCTTACCTTCCTTGGCACAGCGACCGGGAGTGCCTGGCTGACTTGGCCGCACTCCTCTTTTGCCCGCTCCAGCTTCTTAACGGATCCCACTCCCGACGCACAAGTGAAGCGCGTCCTAGTGATGTTCAAGTGCCACTTTGATGCGGGCTTCATCGATACGCAAGCCGCAGTGGTACAGAAGTACTTCACCGTTTATTTCCCTCGCGCCATCGAGGTCGCCAGCCGCATGCGTGAGTCCGGAGATGAACGCTATGTGTGGACGACCGGCTCTTGGTTACTTTACGCATACCTGGAGCAGGCCACACCACTAGACCGCACGCGCATGGAAGAGGCGATCGCGAAGGGCGACATTGTGTGGCACGCGTTGCCTTTCACCTGGCAGACGGAGATGATGCCTCCGTCGATGATCTCGGGTGGCATCGGCTTGTCGCAGTCGTTGGACCGACGCTTTGGGCGCACCACGACTGGGGCGAAGCTAACCGATGTCCCTGGCCACACCCTCGGCATCATCGCCCCTCTCGCATCACACGGTGTGAAATTTCTCGATATCGGCGTAAATGACGCGAGCACGCCGGCGCAGCTTCCACCGTGGTTTGTGTGGGAAGCGCCGACCGGCGAGACGCTCGTCGTGATGTATCACCACGGCTACGGTGCGGTCAGGCGCGTGCCGGATTCCGACCTCGCGGTTGCGATTGTGGTGCGCGACGACAATAGTGGTCCGCATACGCCGGAAGAGATTGCCGCCACCTATGCGGCCTTGCACCGGCAGTTTCCCAACGCCCAGATCGTTCCCACGAGTTTGACTGAGATCGCCAACGCGGTTGCGCCGCATAAGAACGCGATGCCGGTTGTGACGCAGGAGATTGGCGACACCTGGATTCACGGCTGCGCCAGTGATCCGTTAAAAGTGTCCCGGTATCGCGAAGTGGTTCGCCTGCGCGAAAGCTGGCTTTCGCAAGGACAGTTTCGCGTCGGCGACGCCACGGATTTGTCCCTGCTGCGCAACCTGCTTCTGGAAGTCGAGCACACATGGGGCACTGACACGAAAACGTGGCTCGACTTTGACCATTACACACCGGCCCAGCTAGCACCCATGCTCGACACCAAAAACTACAAAGTCGTGGAGTTCAGTTGGGAGGAAAAACGGCAAGACCTCTTCGCGGGTATCGCTACGTTGTCGGAGCCGCTTCGCGACCAGGCGCAAAATGCGGTCCGCGGACTGGCAGCGCAGGAACCTCAAGCGTCGCCAGCCTCGTTGCATCCGGCGAGCAAGACGATCGAGAGCCGTCACTTTATTCTGGGCATCGATCCAAAGTCTGGGGCCGTCACGCGTCTGAGGAATAAGCAGTCGGGGCGCGAGTGGGCGAGCCCGATTCATCCGCTTGCGCTGTTCAGTTATCAGACTTTGTCACAGAAGGACTACACGACATTCTTCGCCAACTACGTTGTAAGCAACGAAGACTGGGCCAAGAAAGATTTTGGGAAGCCGAACATCGAGCGCTACGGAGCTGAGAGCCGCGAGTGGCGGCCGACGTTGCGTGAGCTGCACGTTGAGGAGAACGCCGATGGTCATCGCGTGCTGGCGGTCCTGGCGATCGAGGATGCGGAAGCACTTAGAACGGGGCACGCCGCATTTCCAGGAAAGCTGTATCTCGAACTGATTCTGCCGAAGGCGTCACCGGTCGTGGAGTTGAACTTCTTCTGGTTTCAGAAGCCAGCGACGCGCATGCCCGAAGCGCTATGGCTTACCTTTAACCCGGTCGTACCCGATCCGAAGCCGTGGATGTTGCACAAGTCCGGCCAGGAAATTTCGCCGTTCGATGTGGTTACGGCCGGGAATCGTCACATGCACGCGCTGGATAAGGGTTTCAGCTATCGCGATGAGAGCGGGTCATTCGCCGTGGAGACGCTGGATGCGCCTGTGGTTGCGCTGGGCGAGAAATCCCCGCTGAATTTTTCTGTCAGCCAGCCTGATCTTGCGGGCGGGGTCCACTGCAACCTCTTCAACAACGCATGGGGCACGAACTACATCATGTGGTTCGCCGAGGACATGCGCTTCCGCTTCATCCTTCGCGCCTAGCGTCCCTGGCCGGCAGCCACTACGAATCGATTGAAGAAGCTGTCGCTATTCCATTGCGGACGTTGCGGACCGTTCGCCACCTGAATCGCGAGCGTCTGCACGATGTCCTCGAACTTGCCGGCCGCGGCCAGATCGACGGGCTGGTTCAAGTCATCCGACGGCGCGTGATAGCGCTCGGTCAACCATTTCTTCTCGGTCGCAGCTTCCGGCGAATCCGGGGCAAACCCAACCTTCATTGCTACCGACGGAACTCCCTGCCGGATGAAGCTGTATTGATCGCTGCGAATGAACGCGTTGCGCAGGGGCTGTGGATCGGCTTGCACCTGCACGCCTTGCTCCTGTCCGACCTGTCGCGCCATCGCGCCAAGCGTCGATTCGTCGAGCCCATACACGGTGAGGATCTTGAGCGGGAAGATCGGGAGGAACATGTCGGTGTTAATGTCGGCAACGATCGAATCCTTCGGAACCGTGGGCTTGGTCGCAAAGTACTTCGAGCCCAGCAGCCCCTTCTCCTCGCCGGTAACGAAAAGGAACAGAACCGAGCGCTTGAGCTTGGCGTGCGAGAGATGCAGCGAATTTGCGATGTCGAGGACGAGAGCCGATCCTGAACCGTTGTCCATCGCACCGTTGTAGATCTTGTCGCCGTTGATGGGCTCGCCGATGCCGAGATGGTCCATGTGCGCCGACAGGACGACGTACTCATTCTTCAGCTTGGGATCAGTGCCCGGCAGCCTGGCTACCACATTGTCAGACTCTAGGTCTTTCACGATGACCTTGGCATGCGCCCTTATGCTGGCCGTCAACGCAAAGGTAGGGATCGGCTTGCGGTCTTTCGCCAGGGCTGCGATCTCGTCAAAAGTGTGGCCCGAACCCTGGAAAAGCTTCTCCGCCTCTGCCGGATTGAAAGTGACGAGAAGCTTGATGGCCGCCGATTCATTCATGCTGGGGTCGGCGAGCGCCATACTGGGGCGGGTACGGGCGAGCTTCATTCGGCTCCATGGAATGTCCATCGAGGCAGGATTCGGAATCGAAACTATTCCGATCGCGCCGGCAGCTCGCAGAGCTTGGGCGCG
This sequence comes from uncultured Acidobacteriaceae bacterium, assembly GCA_963749635.1. Taxonomy (GTDB): domain Bacteria; phylum Acidobacteriota; class Terriglobia; order Terriglobales; family Acidobacteriaceae; genus DASRAA01. The sequence continues at coordinate 15,061 of CAVVNW010000019.1, read as the reverse complement.
TTCGCTCAACGACTGATAGTGCGACGCCAACGGTGAAGGCATATCCGACGGTGAGCCGGAGATGATCACCACGACCTTGCCTTTCAGGTTCAGTCCGGCGAAATCGTTGTACTTCTTCTCGGGAACGTTCAATCCATAACCGACGAAGACCAGGGGCGCATCGACTTCGGGAGCAAGGTCGGCGCGCGTACTGAACATCGCATCCTCGCCCAGCGTCAGCGGCTCCGGCGTGCCGTTCCGCACCAGCGCAAGGCTCGAGCCGGACTCGTCAATCTGGCGGCTGATGAGCTTCACCGACTGATAGTAACCATTGACACCGGCCGGCTCGAGGCCATCGTTCTTCAGTTGCTCGACGATGTAGGCCGCAGCCCTTTGCAGGCCCGGGCTCCCCGTCTCGCGACCTTCCATGTTGTCGTCGGCCAGGACCTTCACGTAGCTCCACCAGCTCTTGCCGTCGAACGACGCTGCGGAGTTCGCGGGCGAACTCTGGGCGAAGGTTGGAATTGCGACGGAGAGCAGCAGGATCAATGCGCAGCGTTTCATGGGAGCTCCTGGAAAATCGAATTCGCCATTTTCGCACAATCGACTTCGCAGCGATTTTGTGGTGAACCGGTTAGCCGGAATGCCCAGCCGGAATGCCCAGACTTGACGCGCCCACCCACAACGCGAGATTATTGTTGCCCCGTTTTAGGTGCACGGATTGGCGTGTGCCGAAAACGGGATCTGGTCGTAGCGGTCTGCTCCAACCAGAGTCAAGAATTACTGGAGTTGGGCCCATCTTTGTACCGCGACGCGTACGCCTTGGGCGGATGCCGCGAAGACAGTCGTTTGGAGAATCCCAATGGCGCGACCTTTCTGGACAGGTCAGATACAGATTTCTCTCGTTTCCTTTAGTGTGAGTCTCTTCCCAGCCACCGAAACGAAGAGCGAGATCCGCTTCCACCAACTCAGCCGATCGACCGGCGAGCGAATCCGCCACCAGAAAGTCACCGGCGAAGGCGAAGAGGGCCCGGTCGAGAAGAACGATATCGTTAAGGGTTACGAGTATCGCAAGGGCGAGTACGTCATGATTGAGCCCGACGAGATCAAGAACCTGCGCATCCCGTCGAAGCACACGATCGAAGTCACGCAGTTCGTCGATACAGGCGAGATCAATCCCGAATACTACGAGAAGCCGTACTTCGTCGTGCCCGAGGACGATACCCAGGCTGAAGCGTTTACGGTGGTGCGCAAGGCGCTGCAGACCACACATAAGGTCGCGCTGGGCAAGATCGCTTTCAGCGGCCGCGAGCATCTCATCGCGATTACCGCTCCGTCGGACGACAAGCTGCCTGGCATGATCGCCTATACCATGCGTTACGCCGAAGAACTGCGCAAGCCCGGTAGCTACTTTGCCGATATCAAGAAGACCACGGTTGACGCCGATCAGCTCTCGCTAGCCAAGGAACTCATCAAGCGCAAGACCGCGAAATTTGACCCCGAAAAATTCACTGACCAATACGAAGCAGCACTGCGGGAGATGGTTGAAGCCAAGATTCAGCACCTTCCCGTGCCGCAGGACGAGCCGGCGCCACGGTCCGCCAAAGTCATCAACCTGATGGATGCGCTCCGCAAGAGCGTGCAGAGTGACAAGGGGCCTGCTCTGGGAAAGAAGACACCGCAAAAGGCCGGGGCAGCAACCTCGAAAGAGGGCCTCGCACTGGTGAAAGCAGGCAAAGCCGCAAAGCGCAAATCTGCTTAGCAGATGCCGACTAAATCCAAGGCGGCCTCAACGTCCCGGGCCACCGCGTCAGACGCCATCGATCGCCAGCTCGCGCGTTATCGCGAGATGCGCGACTTCAAGGTCACCGCCGAACCCAGCGGGAAGACATCCGCCAAGAAATCCACAGCGAAATCTAGGCAGCACGCGCTTCCTTTTGTTGTTCAGAAGCACGCCGCCTCTCATCTTCACTACGATTTTCGGTTGGGATGGAACGGCGTCCTCAAAAGCTGGGCCGTCACCAAGGGCCCGAGCTACGTCGTGGCAGACAAGCGCCTCGCCGTTCAGGTGGAAGACCATCCCATGGAATACGGCGGCTTCGAAGGCATCATTCCCAAAGGCCAGTATGGCGGCGGGACCGTCATGGTGTGGGACCAGGGAACGTGGGAGCCGCAGGCGATCAGTAGCGACGTGGACGCGGCGCTGCGTTCCGGCTCGCTGAAGTTCATCCTTCATGGCGACAAGCTGAAGGGCAAATGGGCCCTGATACGCATGGGCGGCAAGGCAGCCAACGAGAAAAAACCCAACTGGCTGCTGATCAAAGAACACGACGAGTTTGAGCGCACGAGTGACGATCCCGCGATAACCGAGGCCGAGCCCAACAGTGCGGTAACCGGACGCGACCTCGACCAGATCGCTCACAGCGAGGACCATGTCTGGAACTCGAAGGACACGGCCAAAGGCAAAGCGTGGTATCGCAACGACAATCTTCCCGCTTCCGAAACAGAGTCCGGCGCAAAAAAGAAGAGTAGAGCAAAACTTAAGCTGAAATTTTCTCCTCGGCTGACAGCAGTACTCAGCACGGCTCCGAACGAAACGTTGCCAAGTTTCATCCCTCCGGAGCTCGCGCTACAGGCAACTACTGCTCCCAAAATTGCCGGCTGGTTACACGAGTTAAAGCTCGATGGCTACCGCGTTCAGGTCCGGAAAGACGGTGCTCGTGTGCGGCTTCTTACCCGTACTGGCCTGGACTGGACGCACCGCATGAGGCCGATCGCGCAACAGCTCAAAGACCTTCCCGCCGAAAGCGCGATCCTCGATGGCGAGGTCGTCGTCTTAAACGAAAACGGCACCACCAGCTTTGCGGACCTGCAGGCTGCCTTTCAAGAAGGCTCCCGGAAGCCGCTCACCTACTTCGCGTTCGATCTGCTCCACCTCAATGGGCACGACCTCCGCGGGCTCCCGCTCGTTGATCGCAAGGCGATCCTCGCTGAGATTGTCAAAGATGTCGATGGTGCCATCCAGTTCAGTGGGCATCTCGAATCCGACGGTGAGGTGATCTTCCGCAAGGCCTGCGAACTGCACGCAGAGGGCATCGTCTCCAAGCGCGCCAACAGCCCGTACCACTCGGGCCGTGGTGCGGATTGGCTCAAGCTGAAGTGCGTCCACGAGCAAGAGTTCGTGGTCGGCGGCTTTACCGAACTCACCAACAAGAGCCATGGTGTCGGCGCGCTGCTGCTGGGCTATTACGAGGACGGCAAGCTCATCTATGCGGGACGCAGCGGCACCGGCTTCACGCAGAAAACCCATTGCATTCTGCGTGACCAGCTGGATAAACTCCGGCAGCCTGCCACGCCGTTCGACAATCCGCCGGCAGAAGCCCGCAACGGCGCAATCTGGGTAAAACCGAAGCTGGTGGTCCAGGTGAGTTTTGCCAACTGGACCTCCGATGGCTTGGTCCGTCAAGCTGCCTTCAAAGGTCTGCGTGAAGACCAACCAGCCAGTGACGTTCGTCGCGAAGAACCGACGGTCTCACCGAAGCCGCGCACGACGAAACACCCCTCCGTCGTAGCGACGCCGAGCGTTGCCGCGAAGACGACTCGTCCCACTAAGTCCTCCAAATCGGCGAAGCCGGCAAGTTCAGGAACCGAACACGCGCCTGTCCGCCTGACACACCCCGACAAAATTCTCGACGCGGAATCGCGGCTCACCAAACAGCAACTGGCGGATTACTACTGGGCGATCGCGCCGCACATGCTCCCCTACATCGCAGACCGGCCGCTTTCGCTGGTGCGCTGCCCGGAAGGCAGCGGCCATCCTTGTTTTTTCCAGAAGCACGCAACTGGCACTCTACCCGCAGGTGTGGAATCGGTCGACGTTCCTGACAAGAAGACCGGAAAGATCGAGCCCTATATCACGCTCTCCACTCCCGAGGCTCTGGCCGGACTTGCTCAGATGGGAGTGCTCGAAATTCATCCCTGGGGATCGAAGAACGACAACCTTGAACACCCCGATCTCATCATCTTCGATCTCGATCCCGATGCTGCGATCTCTTGGCGCACCCTCGCCGACAGCGCCGCCGATTTTCGCCGGGAACTCAAGTCATTGGGATCCGAAAGTTTCCTTAAAACGACCGGAGGCAAAGGGCTGCACGTCGTCATCCCAATTGAGCCGAAACGCGAGTGGGCGGAAGTGAAGCAGTTTGCCCGCGACTTCGCGCTGGCGATGGAACAGCAACGACCTAACTTGTACCTGACGAAGATGAGTAAAGCCGCGCGCAAGGGCCGCATCTTCATCGACTATTTGCGCAACGAACGTGGCGCCACGGCCATCGCACCGTATTCTCCTCGCGCTCGTGCTGGTGCGCCGGTCGCTCTGCCCTTAAGCTGGACAGAACTCAAACTCCCACAGCGTCCCGTCTTCCGGGTCGCCGATTTCGATGAATGGAAGCGTCGACTCGTTTCCGATCCGTGGAAGGGAATGCTGAAAGCCCGTTAGGGCCTGCGACGGAAGATAAAAGTACTGGCGGAGAGGGGGGGATTCGAACCCCCGGTACAGCTTTTGACCGTACAACGGTTTAGCAAACCGCCGCCTTCAGCCACTCGGCCACCTCTCCGGGTTAGGCGGGTGAACATGCCCGTGGAAACACGAGCAAACTGATTATAGCAGCACGAGATACTTGAGACGCGCATTCTCCTGCAACAGGCAGACGCGAGAAGAATTGCTCATGTCTGTAGGTGCGTCACCCGCTCGCGTGACTTCGCTTCGGGTGGCTTCCGCCTTGTTAGACTGAGAGTTCGACATGAATTTTCCACCGCAATCGGACTTGAGCGCCGCAACACGTAGCCAAGTCGCCCGAGCGCGCCGCATCGTCATCAAGGTGGGGACGAATGTCGTGATGCGCGATGACGGACGCGTAGCCCTGAGTAGGCTGTATGGCATTGCCGAGTCGGTTGCGCGACTGCGGCAACAAGATCGCGACGTGCTGATGGTCTCGTCCGGCGCGGTTGGCCTGGGCATGGAGCGGATTGGTCTAGCGGCGAGACCTACCGAGCTAGCGCAGATTCAGGCCTGCGCAGCGATAGGACAAAGCCGACTGATGGCGATCTACGACGATGCCTTCGACAAATTGGGATGCCGCACTGCGCAGGTGCTGCTGACGGAAGACGACTTCCGCGATCCAGTGCGGTATAGCAACCTGCGCTCGACGCTCGTGTCGTTGCTGGCGATGGGTGTGATTCCGGTAATCAACGAAAACGACACTGTGTCGACCGCCGAGTTGGACCAACCGGCAGACTCACCCGAGCGGCGACGCGTGTTCGGCGACAATGACAAACTGTCTGCGCTGGTGATGACTCACATCGATGCTGACCTTCTCTTGTTGCTTTCAGATGTTGACGGACTCTATACGGCCGATCCGAGCAGCGACGAGGCGCAGTTGATTCCTGAAGTTACAGGCGTTACAGCCGAGATCCTGGAATACGCTCAAGGCAAGAACGGACGCGGACGCGGCGGGATGTCGAGCAAACTGGAAGCTGCGCGGATCGCCACTGAGGCCAGCGGTTTGGCCATCATCGCCAATGGACGCTTGCCCCAGGTGATTGAACGCTGCTGTGCGGGCGAGGTGGTGGGAACATTGTTCCTGCCCAAGGACGGCAAGTGACTCAGACGGTTCGCGCCATTGCGGACGCGGCCAAACGCGCATCGCGGGGGCTAGCCACCCTCTCCACAGAGCGGCGCAATGCTGGAATTCGTGCCGCTGCGGAACTGATCGGAAAGAGCCGCTCGCAACTCCTCGAAGCTAATGCTCAAGATTTGGACGCGGCAAATGTCATGCTCGCTCGCGGCGAAATGAATTCAGCGACCGTCGAGCGTCTGCGGCTTACCGACAAGAAGCTCGACGAGATGACATCGTCGATGCTCGCAGTCGCGGAACTCGCCGACCCCGTAGGACGGGTGTTGCAGCGCACTGAACTCGACCGCGATCTGGTGTTGGAGAAAATCACTTCTCCCCTCGGGGTACTGGCGATCATCTTTGAAGCCCGGCCTGACGCCGTCACGCAAATCAGCGCGCTGGGATTGAAGTCCGCGAATGCGGTCATCCTCAAGCCTGGCCACGAGGTCGAACAGACGGCAGGGGCATTGGTGGCGATTATCCGCCAGGCGTTAGTAGTTAGCGGGCTCCCTGAAGATGCAGTGATGTTGGTGACCGGTCGGCAAGCAGTGCACGAGTTGCTTGGCATGACCGACGTGGTCGATATGGTCATTCCGCGAGGCTCGAAGCAACTGGTTGAGTTTGTGCAGGCGAATACGCGAATCCCTGTGCTAGGTCATGCGGAAGGCGTCTGCCATGTCTATGTTGACGCAGCTGCCGACATAGAAATGGCGCTGGCGATCATCGACGATGCCAAGACAGATTATCCAGCTGCGTGCAATGCGGCTGAGACGGTACTGATACACGAGGCGATCGCCGCGACATTCCTTCCCCGGCTCGTTGAGCGGCTTGGTTCAAAGCAGGTCGCGCTTCGCGGGTGCAAACGAACGGTCACGATCCTGGCAAACGACAACCTACAACAGGTCGCCGAAGGTGATTGGCGTCGCGAGTACTCCGAACTTGTGCTGGCAGTTCGGGTGGTCGACTCGATGGACGAAGCAATCGAGCACATTCATCGCTTCGGTTCAGCCCACACGGAGACGATCGTGACCGATGATGACGTGGCTGCTGAACGATTCCTGGCCGAGGTGGATTCGGCGGGAGTGTTTCACAACGCCTCGACCCGATTCGCCGACGGGTATCGATATGGATTCGGGGCCGAGGTCGGCATTTCAACGAGTAAGCTGCACGCGCGCGGCCCGGTTGGTGTGGAAGGCCTGACTACCTACAAGTATGTTCTGCGAGGCACGGGACAGGTGGCACGTGACTATCAGGGCCCGAATGCCAAGAAGTTTACGCACAAGCGCGTGCCATCCGACTAGCGCCATCATGGAGCTGTCAGAACCGTCTGGTACGGGTCCACAACCAACTTCTTCACGCCGACCGGCACCGGCAAAGTAAAGCGAGTTTCTGGTCCTTCGGCAAAGACGCGACCCAGGTAGATTTTGCTTTCGCCCACGACTCCACCGACCACTCCGTAGATCGGAACGCTGGTAACCAGATCGTCTGGCGCATCGAGCTGTCGCAGGATCGCTGAAACCGTGGGCTTCCCGGTGCGACTGGAGAAGCGAGTGTCCTTGACGTCGAAGCGCGGAAACGCCGTGCCATTTACCCATCCGTCGAAAAACCAATCGAGCGACTGCCGATTCTCGAACCACAGGGATTTGGGAAGAACGGATTCGAGCGCCCGTTCGAAGTCCAGGTTGGTAATTTCCTTTTGTTTGTAATCGACATAAAGGTTTCGCAACATCGTAAGAAATACCTCGTCGTTACCGTTGGGGTCCTGAGCCGTTCGCGAGGCGTCACGAAACATTTCACGCAGCATGTGGATTAACCATGTTCCTCGGCCGTAGGTGATGACCTCATAGCCGGCGGGGAACCTGGATGAAGCCAGCCGGATGCCGAGCGTAACCGGCCCCGCCTGCACATTCGGCAGCGCTTCTTTCGACTTGGTGGCGAGCAGCTGCCGGTACGCCTGCAACATGACTTCTTCGTCGGTGGGATTCTCCTGCTCCAGCAGCATGAGTGACGAGTAATTGGCGATGGCCTCGAGCAACCACTGCTCATGGTAGCTGGCCCACGACACCTGGTCGCCAAACCATTGGTGCGTCACTTCGTGAGGCATCATCACCTCGCCATAAAGTATGTTGTCTGCCGGTGAGATACGCTGCGCGGTTCGTTGCGCCGGAGTGAGATACACGTAACTTGACAGGAAAATCATGCCTGGCCAGCCTTGGCTATCGGTACCCGGGCGTTGCGTGAGTGCAAGCGAACTAAACGGATACGGCCCAAAGAGCTTGTCCAGCGCCAGGATGGTAGTCGCCGCGTGCGCCGCCAATTCGGCGCTTCCCGCTGCGGGATCCAACGCGGCTTCGCTGGTCGCCAACGGCCCAGCGAGGTCGGGAGGGACGGGCGATTGCGAGGTCGCAGCCGCGGGCATGGGCCCCGGCTTGGGCATCTCTTTTTCGACGCCCCGCGTAGCGTACGAAACGATCTCGGTGTCCCCTGCTTTGGCCGTACTTCGCACATAGCGCCCCAGGTTGAATCCGGCGATCGGGATCGGGCCTTCGCTGACCCAATGGCCAATCGATTGCTCGCCCACTTGATCGAGCGAAACCTGCTTGCCAGTCGCGACCAATGTATACGACCGCGGAAATCGGAATGTAACGTCATAGTTCGCCATGGCGACGCCGCGATTTGGATACCAAGTACCGCGGGCGCCAACATAAAACAAGCCGCCGCCCGCGTCTGTAAGCACCGAACCCGAATAGATAAATTTCAGCCGCAGCTCCGTCCCCGGCGCCAGCGGATGCGGAAAAACTACTGCGACCAGATCGTTGCCTCGGCGCGATAGTTCGCTGCCTTCGATGGTTTCATTCTGGATGAACTCCAACTGAGTCCCGTCCATCTCCACCGACTTGACTTGCAAATATCGCGACAGTTCGAACATCAAGATGCGGGTCCCGCCCAGGCTGACGCTTCCCACGAGTTCCGCATCGGCGGCCAGGTTCAGCGTGGAATCAATGGAACTGTGAATGGTGTAGCTGGCGACGCGAAACATATCGCGCGTCCAGGCCGGGCCCGTCGGGCCGTGAAAACGTGAAGGCGAGAGCGTCTGCTTGCGGACCGAGCGCATGGGGAAGCTCATCCACAGGTCATAGTAAGTTTCGCCGCGTACACTAGAAGTCTGACCAACAATGACTTGCTCGGGTGCCCCGGTATCGAAATAAATGTCCACGCTTCCCAATCGCTCGGTAGCCACGCGCGCATGCAGTACGCGGTCGGGCGGAGGCGACGGGTCTCCCGGCAAACTTGCAGCGGGACCGCTGGTAAAACTGATTGCCAGGCGCATTGCGTCCATCGCCGCCAGTCTGCGAGCGCTTGCGTCGTTTCGAGAAACGAATGCCGCCCCCTCATCGCTGGGCCGCAGGTAGGGCTGTAGCTCCTTCGCTGTGTCGTCGTTGAACCGTAAATAGGCCGACGTAAAGTGTTCCTCAAGCACGCCCTGCCCGGTAAACAGTCCCAAGGAGGCTCGTTCCATCCGATCCGGAGGGCGGACCAGCACCTCACCGTCCCCCTCGAAAATGGCACCGGTGATCCGGCCTTCCACGCTCTGCGTGAAACCGATGACGCCGTCACTTAAGTAAAGATGCACGTCCTCACGGTCGATGTCTGCTTCGCGGATCTTGTAAACATTTTGTGGGTCGAGACCGTTGTTGCGTAGCGCGCGATAAAGCGGCAACACGGGACCGGAGGTCAGCTGTGATGATTGTGCCTGCACCCGTGCTGCGCAGAAAAACAGCAAAACGGTTGCAGCAGATGCTAATCGAACTGACGAAATGCGCCGGGAAGCCATCGAGGGGAATGGGGTCATGCTGGTACAGGTGGGAGTAGTCTAAGCCAATCCCGCCGACATTTCACGATTGAGCAGAATGTCGTCACCTTCGCAGGTTACGAAAGTAGTAGAACGCTTGGCAACATTCACACTGGCCGACGACCGCTGTGAGAGCTAGAATGCTGGCGTGCGAGTTACGAAATTGGAAACAACTCCTGTCGCCCAATGGGGTTGGAGCTTTGAGCGGGCAGATTAACGGGGCGCACCAAGGCGGTTGCGGTTACAATATCAACAAGCGTTCCTTCGGTTTCAGGTGCGCACCCGCAAGGATAGGCCAGCCCGAATCAGGTAATTGATATTGATGAAGATACCAGCAGTTTTTTGTTTGCCTCTTTTCCTGGGTGCTCAGTTCATGGCAGGGCAACAGGCGCAATCGGCGCTGCCCGCGGGGACTGTTGCGCCCGCCGCTGTCGCTCCAGCTCCAGCCACCGCAAACAGCGATGCGACTGTGGTCGAAGAGATTATTGTCCGGGTCAACAGCAGCATCATTTCGCGCTCTGATCTGAAACGCAGTGAAGATCAGATGGCGGCGGAGCAGAGCAAACAGGATCCCAACGCCTCGCCCGAAAACGCCCCTCAGCAAAAAGACTTGCTGCGCGACCTGATCGACTCGCGGCTGCTCTCTCAAAAGGCCGACGAATTGGGCATCAGCGCCGATACCGACGTGATCAAGCGACTCGACGAATTGCGCAAACAGATGCACGCGGAGTCGATGGAAGATCTGGAAAAGGCGGCCCAGGCGCAGGGCGTTTCGTTTGAGGAATTCAAGCAGAACCTGAAAGACACCATCCTCACCCAGAAGGTCATCCAACAGGAAGTGGGCGGCCATATCACGGTGTCGCAGCAAGAGATTCAGGACTTCTACAACCAGCACAAGAGCGAGATGCAGCGTCCGGAACAGGTACGAGTGAGCGAAATCCTGGTGTCCACTCAACAGGCTGGGCCTGCCAAAACGGCCAATGGGCAGCCTGCAGCTCCTCTGTCCGATGATGAGATGGTGGCCCAGGCCAAGACGAAGGCCGACGGGATTTACGCTCAGTTGCAGAAAGGTGCAAGTTTCGACGATCTCGCGAAGATGGAATCGAATGGCCCGACTGCGGCCAACGGCGGCGACCTGGAATACTTCAAGCGTGGCACGTTGTCGAAGCAACTGGAGGATCAGGTATTCGAACTCAAGCCGGGTCAGTTTACCGAGCCTATTCGTACCAACCAGGGCTGGGTAATTCTCAAGGTGACCGAGCACCAGTCGGAAGGCGTTCCCCCGCTGAAAGAAGTTGAGCCGCAGATCCAGGAGCGGCTCTACATGACGAAGATGCAGCCGGCGCTGCGCGAATACCTCACCAAGCTGCGCGAAGATGCTTACATTGACATCAAGCCCGGATACATCGACACGGGCGCCAGCCCCAATGAAACTAAGCCGGTTTTTACCACCGCTTCGGCTGCGGATGACGCCAAGAAGGCCAAGAAGAAAAAGAAATACGTTCTGTTCTAATCGGCTCGAAGGATGACGGCAGAGGCGCATTCGCACGCGCCTTTTGCTATTTTGGGCTCCTGCCTGCTTCTTGAATAATCTCAATTGTGGACCAGACGGCTCCGGGGTACGGTAGGATAAACCTTCAGCGAATTGCGATCTTCCGCAACCTCGCGCCGAGGGCTCCCCATGAAAGACTTCTACATTCGCGACTGCCAGCAGCACGAAAACCAGACCATAACGTCGAACTTCGTGGTGGCGTCCAAGCAGGTCAAGACCAAGAAGAACGGTGAGTTCTACCTCGCCGTAACTCTGGCCGACCGCTCCGGGCAGGTGCAGGCCAACATGTGGGACAACGTTGGCGACGCCCTGAACGCCTTCGAGCAGGACGACTTCGTTAAGGTCAAGGGCATGGTGCAGAAGTACAACGGACGCTGGCAACTCACCATCCACAAAGTGCGCAAGCTGGGCGACAGCGAAATCGACCACGCCGACTATCTCCCCAAGACTTCGAAAGACATCGAGCAACTCTGGCGTACCTTGGGTGAGTTCGTTGAATCGTTTGAAAACCCCTGGCTCAAACAGCTGGTACAGGCCTTCATGGCCGATGAAGCTATCGCTACCGCATACAAGAACGCCCCAGCGGCCAAGACACTTCATCACGCCTTCGTGGGCGGACTGCTTGACCACGTGGTTTCGCTGTTTACCGTCTGCGATCTCGCTTCCCGCAACTATCCGCAGGTAAATCGCGACCTGCTTTTGACGGGCGCATTCTTCCACGACATCGGCAAGATCCACGAGTTGTCGTATCAACGCTCCATTTCCTACACCACCAAGGGCCAACTGCTCGGCCACATGATCATCGAACTGGAGATGCTGCACGACAAGCTCGCCCAGATTCCGGGCTTCCCCGAGGAGTTGAAGATCCTGATTGAGCATCTCATCATCAGCCATCACGGACATTACGAATTCGGATCGCCCAAGCTTCCCATGTTTCCCGAGGCCCTCATGCTGCATTACCTCGACGACCTCGACTCCAAAATGGAGAGCATGCGCGCGCAGTTCGAACGCGAAAGCGAACTGGAAACGGCGTGGACCAGCTACAATCCCTCGCTCGCTCGACCGCTGCTAAACTCACAGAAGTTCCTGGAGAACCGTGAGGTTGCGCCCGCGCAATCCGCTCCCGACCAGCCTGCTTCGGAAGTCGTGCCCCCGGAAGCGGAGAACATGTTCGCGACCGAAAGTGCGCCTGCATCCGATGCCGGAGGTGAAGTCAGCGAAAAAGCCAACAACCTCACGCCGATCGACGCGTTACAGCGTAAGTTTGCCTCCCACAAAGTCACGCCCGTCGGCGCTAAGGACGAATAGCCACCGCCTCTGACCTCACACACACGGCCTCTCCTCTCGATGCTCGATTTTTCGCAATTCGAATACTTGTCTTTCGACTGCTACGGGACGCTCATCGATTGGGAGTCCGGCATCCTCGGATACCTCCGTCCGCTGCTTGCTCGCAAAGGGCGTCACGTCTCCGATGTCGAGATTCTCGATTTCTATTCCTGTTCGGAGCCCCGCCAGCAGCAGCCTCCGTACCGCCTTTATCGTGACGTTCTGGCCTCGGTTATGCATGATTTCGCGCGTGAGTTCCGAGTTGACTTCAGTGATGAGGACGCTACCGGGCTGGCCGACTCGATTCGCAACTGGGAGCCTTTTGCTGACACCGTACGAGCACTGCAGCGGCTGAAGTCGCGCTACAAATTGGCGGTACTGTCGAATATCGACGATGATCTGTTCTCCTTTACGGCTCCGAAACTGGGCGGCGAGCTGGATTGCATTGTTACCGCGCAGCAGGTTCAGAGCTACAAGCCATCGCTAACCAACTTTGAGACCCTGCTGGAGCGGTTGGCCATCGACAAGAGCAATTTGCTGCACGTTGCCGAGAGCCTCTACCACGACGTTGCTCCAGCTCGCGCGCTTGGCATTGCGAGCGTCTGGGTGAACCGCCGCCAGGGCAGACCGGCGGCCGCCACAAAGCTCGTCGCGGCCGATCCGGATATCGAGGTCCCGACGGTTGACGCTCTCGCTGATTTGGCATTGCATTAACCTCGAATTTTGGTTCGCTCTTATACACTCATAACCAACTCCAATGAATCGACTTCCTTGGGTGAGGCATCCTTAATACGACAATGAAAATCCTCGTTCCGACTCCATTGCGCCAATATGCCGGGAAGCAGCCCGCCGTTGACGTTGAGGCCACCACCGTAGGCGAAGCCCTGAACGCCCTGACTTCCACCTACCCAGACCTGCGGAGGCACCTGTACAGCGACGACGGAAAATTACGCGCCTTCGTGAACGTCTACCTGAATGATGAAGACATTCGCTACCTCCAGAAAGACGAGACCACGGTGAAGAGCGGCGACACACTGTCGATCGTTCCTTCGATCGCCGGCGGGCGGGGCTGAGAAGACGATGGCCGGCATCGCGGAAAAAGTCGCAGCCCTCTCCAACGACGAAATCCTTCGGTATTCGCGGCACCTGATCATGCCCGAAGTTGGCATGGAGGGCCAGCTCAAGCTTAAGCAGGCCCGCGTGCTCTGCATCGGCGCTGGCGGCCTGGGGTCGCCGCTCGCGATGTACCTCGCAGCCGCCGGAGTCGGTACCCTCGGCATTGTCGATTTCGACGTGGTCGATTTCACCAACCTGCAGCGGCAAATCATTCATGGCACACAAGATGTTGGCCGCAAGAAGCTCGACTCGGCTGCCGATACCCTGAGCGAAATCAACCCAAACATCGAGATCCGCAAGTTCGATACGCGCCTCAGCAGCGCTAATGCGCTGGAGCTGTTTCGCGAGTTCGACATCATCGCCGACGGAACCGATAACTTCCCTACCCGCTACCTAGTGAACGACGCTTGCGTTCTCACCGGAAAACCCAATGTTTACGGCTCAATCTTCCGCTTCGAAGGACAGGCAAGCGTGTTCGCCACGAAAGAAGGCCCGTGCTACCGCTGCTTGTACCCCGAACCTCCTCCGCCCGGGTTAGTGCCGTCGTGCGCTGAGGGAGGAGTGCTCGGCATCTTGCCGGGACTGGTTGGGATTATCCAGGCCACGGAGACCATCAAACTGATCCTCGGCTCCGGTGAACCCCTCATCGGCCGGCTGCTGCTGGTGGACGCGCTGGCCATGCGCTTCAGGGAACTGAAACTGCGCAAGAACCCTGAGTGCCCGGCTTGCGGAACGCATCCGACTGTCACCGGACTCATCGACTACAATCAGTTCTGCGGGATACGGGGTGAAGAGTCTCCCGCCCAAACCACCATGGCAGACATGACCGTCGAAGAACTGAAGCAGCGCCTCGACCGGGGCGACGACCTTTTCGTGCTCGATGTACGCGAGCCCCACGAATACCAGATCTGCAACATCGGCGGGCACCTCATCCCGCTGAACGACCTCCCAAAGCGAGTCAGCGAGCTCGATTCCAGCCGGGAAATCGTTGTCCACTGCAAAATGGGCGGACGAAGCGCCAAGGCGGCTGATTTCCTACGCCAATCGGGGTTCACCAAGGTGCATAACCTGGCGGGCGGAATTAACGCATGGGCAGAGCGGGTCGACCCGAAAGTACCCAAGTACTAAAGCCCGAAGTCTCAGCTTCCATCTCACGCCGCAATTGCCTGGAGCGTCTAGCCGAGGTATGTAGGCTCGTAACACCGCCCTCCCCCTATCTGCAAATTATCTGTTTTCAATAGGATAGCGACTTCGCCACGCAAATGCGTGAGCGCGCGGGAGTTACATGTAAAGTCGTCAGCCGCAAGGAGTTGCATGGCTAGCTCACTGGGCTGCGGAGAGCGGCCGATCTCTGTTGCAGCGCGTAGAGCAGCTTGCCGGCGCGCCTAGTGTGGATGCGGTTATCGACCAGGGCAGCGAAGACCTCGGAAAGCGTGATCTGCATGTCGGGGAGGGTTCTCGGGAGGGGAGCACTGGGCCTCAGGGGATCGTTACATCGAAGAATGCGTTCGACGTACTGTTGGCGCTGGCGATCTCGGTGGTGGTAGAAGCAGAGTTTTT
>CAVVNW010000018.1:0-453477 GCA_963749635.1 uncultured Acidobacteriaceae bacterium | reverse complement strand
GTTATTTTAGTGTGATAAACCACACTTTAGTGGTGTATGCTGATTCGACCTTATTCCGGAAGGAAAGGGAAGCGTGAATTCGTGAGAGCGGTCCCGGAATGCGCAGGCTCTGGCGTTTCGAACTATGATCGTGTAGAGATTAAGTAGTTCGCGGAAGCCTTTGGCCACCATGACCCAAGAATGAGCAGACTGACAGAAGCCGAAAAAATCCCTATCTTATTGTTAGTACGAGAGTTAGGGATAGGAGGTACAGAACGTCAACTCGTCGAGACAGCAAGGTATTTAAAAGGCACTGCCTTCGTTCCGCACGTCGCTTGCTTTCGCCCGGATGGCTTGAGAAAGGCTGACTTAGTCGATGCCCAGGTGCCCATACTAGAAATTCCGATCTACTCTTTTCGATCTCTGGATTTGATCAAGGGCGCCAGATTGCTGCTGCGCTACATAAGGGACCATCGAATCCAGATCGTTCACAGCTTTGATGCTCCGCTAAACGTGTTTGCGGCGCCGCTTGCTTGGCTCTCGGGAGACCCCGCGGTCGTTACCAGCCAAAGGGCGCATCGCGACCTCGCTGGCACTCAGTTCAAATGGCTACTGCGCATAACAGACCTCTTGGCCGACGCCATAGTGGTCAATTGCCAGTGGATGTCGCATTACCTCCGGGAGAAGGAAGGCGTCCCAGAGTCCAAAGTGCGTCTCTGCTATAACGCTATTGACATCAGGCGCTATCGTCGATTGCAGACACCGAATCTGCCTTCGGACTCTCGGGTAATTGGAACTGTCTGTGCCCTGCGTCCGGAGAAAGCAGTGGACACGTTGTTGCACGCGTTCGCCCAAGTAGAGGACCTAAATACAAGGCTGCTCATCGTTGGAAGCGGCCCGCAGGAACAATACCTCCGGTCGCTTGCAGGTGAGCTCAGCCTGGAGTCGCGCTGTCACTTTGAGCCAGCCACTGCGGATGTCACTAAATGGTTGAGCCAAATTGACATATTTGTCCTTCCCTCGCGTTTTGAAGCCCTTTCCAATGCCCTAATGGAGGCGATGGCTTGTGGGTGCTGTCCAGTAGCGACGCGGGTAGGTGGTAACCCTGAACTGATCGAGGATGGCTACAATGGTTTGCTCTTTACGGTGGACGACGCTTCCGAGCTGGCGTATCGAATCAGCAGCCTGCTCAAGAGCCCGTCGCAGATTAAGGTTTTTGGCGAAAGAGCGTCCTCCAAAATGGCGGAATTCACTGATGAGAGATCGGCTCATACCATGCAGAGTATCTACGAGTCGGTTCTGAGCGCAAAGCGTCGAGCTGGCGCTCGTCTTACTTCAGGTAACCGCTGACTACCCCTGCGAAGGATTAGTATCGTCTCTGCGATTGTATGTACCCCTGTCGAGGACAGACCCTAAGGTGGCGCTTCTGTGCGCGGAAGTGCTTTGCCTGGTCGCCTTGAGAAAAGCGTTCTATCTACGACGTCAGACTGTTGATCGACGCATTCGTCGTTCCCGCGTGCGTTTTTGATCCAGGTGCCTAAGGCGCTTAGCCTGCGCTACACTACATTCTGTGAGCCTTCTACCGAGAATCGATTTTATGGTTTTTACATTGCTGGTTTTCTTTGTGAATTTGGACGACAGTGCTGACGTGCCAATTTTTGACGGGTCCGACAGCGATGGGTTTAATTACTCGAAGCCTGCAAGCCAGCACTCGGTCAGCGAACTCGCAAGTCGTCCGTATCGATCGTCGAATATGGACGGGCCTTGGGCCTGTACCGGTCAATCAATACTACGCTTATGTGCGGCATAGCCGGATTCGTCAATACCAATGGCACTCCTGCCGACGGGCGGCTGATTCGCCGCATGACCGACATCATTGCCCATCGCGGCCCTGATGCATCGGGCGCTCACGTGTCCGGAGAAGCTGCTCTCGGTCACCGTCGGCTGAGCATCATCGATCTCACTGCTGGAATTCAGCCGATGTCGAATGAGGACGACTCGCTTTGGATCACTTATAACGGAGAGATCTTCAACCACGCCGATATGCGTCCCGAGCTGGAAGCTGCCGGACATCGCTACAAGAGCCACTGCGATACGGAAACAATCCTTCACGCCTACGAACAATGGGGCGATCAATCGGTGAACCGTTATCGCGGCATGTTCTCCTACGCCATCTGGGACCAAGACCGGCGGCAATTGTTCTGCGCCCGCGACCGGCTGGGCATTAAGCCCTTCTACTACTTCTGGAATGGCCGCCTGTTCGCATTCGCGTCCGAAATTAAAGCGCTGCTGGAGCACCCCGACATCAGCACCGAGTTCAACGACAAGCTGCTTCCCGAATATCTGGCATTTGGTTACATAAGTGGCGAAGAGACGCTATTTACCGGTATTCGCAAACTCATGCCGGGACACACACTCACCCTGACTTGTGGCGAAACACCGAGCTTGGAGATCAAGCAGTACTGGGATGCGCCGTGTCCGACCGAATTCGAAGACCGCGCCGACAGCGAATGGATTGGCGATTGTCGAACGCGCCTGGAAGAAGTCGTGCGCATGCGACTGATGAGCGATGTGCCGCTGGGGATGTTCCTGAGCGGCGGTGTCGACTCCAGCGCTATCGCCGCGCTCATCAAACGCATGACCAACGGGCCGGTGAAGACTTTTTCCGTCGGCTACAGTGAGTCGCGTTTCAGCGAGCTCTCTGAGGCACGGCAGGTCGCCGAACTTATTGGCACGGATCATCACGAAGTCTTCGTCTCGATGGAAGAATTTTTCAATGCACTGCCGCGCCTCGTCTGGCATGAAGACGAGCCGATCACCTGGCCATCGAGCGTGTCACTACATTTCGTGTCGAAACTTGCTGCTGAGCAAGTGAAGGTCGTCCTTACCGGTGAAGGAAGTGATGAGTTGTTTGGCGGATATGGACGCTACCGCTTCTATCAGCTCAACGAGCAATGGATGCGAGCCTATCGCGGCGTCCCGAGCGGAGTGCGCAATGCCCTCCAGAGTGCGGTGGCGGAGTCGCCGCTGCTGTCCGCGTCGTTGCGTAGGAAGCTGGGCCACACGGTGCTGGGGCGTGGCGCAAACATCGAATCGCTCTACCTGAATAATTTCTATTGTGCATTTGGCGCGGAGGAGCAAGCGAAGCTTCTGTCGCGGCATTTCGACGCCAACCCTTACGCCTCCTTTCTCGAACACTGGAAGTCGACCGCAAAGTCGCCGACACTGCCGCGCCTGCTCTACGCCGACCAGAAGACTTATCTGGTCGAACTCCTGATGAAGCAGGACCAGATGAGCATGTCGTGCTCCCTCGAGAGCCGCGTACCTTTCCTCGACCACAAGTTCGTGGAGTTCGCTGCGTCCGTGCCTCCGCACATGAAGCTGCGCGGCAAGGAAGGGAAGTACATCATCAAGAAGGCGGTGGAAGACCTCATCCCGCGCAGCATCATTTATCGCAAGAAGATGGGGTTCCCCACGCCGATTACTGCATGGCTATTGCAGGAGGAGTCTCGCCCGCTGCGCGACTACCTGCGCGATCCTGATGGCTTGCTCGCGGGGTACGTCAACATGGCTTACCTGAATGACCTGCTGGATAAGCACGAGCGTGGCATTCACGACGCCACGGACCGCATCTGGCGCCTGCTGAACCTGCAGGTCTGGGGGGATACGTTTCTCACTGGACGCCGCGAGCAAATCTGGGACGGGTTGATGAAGGCGCCGGCAGGTAGCGTTCAGGTTGCATGAAATTCGCCGCATGAGAATCCTCTGGGTCAGTCCTGGCTTCTTGCACCCTACCAACCGCGGCGGGCAAATCCGTACCTTGGAGACGCTGAAACGGCTGCATGCGCGCCACGAAGTACACTATGTTGCCTTCGACAATCCGGCGCAACCCGAGGGTGTGCAAAGGGCGCACGAATATTGCTCGCGAGCGTATCCGCTGGCGCTTAACGTGCCAACGCGACGGTCACCCAAGTTCGCTGGACAGCTGCTGGGTAATTTCTTCTCCTCGATGCCGCTTTCCTTGAGTCGGTATTGCTCGACTGCGATGCGCGGCCAAATCAGCCAGTTGCGAAGGGAAATGGCTTTCGACAGCGTGGTTTGTGACTTCCTGACGCCCGCGCCTAATTTTGCCGATATGAGTGACGTTGTGCTCTTTCAGCACAATGTCGAGACGATGATCTGGCAGCGGCACGTCGAACAGTCGTCAGATCCGGTGCGGAAGACATACTTCAAGCTACAGGCCGACCGAATGTCTAAGTGGGAGCGTCGCATGTGCAGGGCAGCTGCGCGCGTCATCGCCGTGTCGCCGCAAGACGCCGAACTCATGCGAAAAATGTTTGGCGTCGAAGCGTCGAGCGTTCCCACCGGTGTGGACCTCGAGTACTTTCGCCGTCCGCTGGATGCGCCGCGCGCCGCCGATCTCGTCTTCGTGGGCTCAATGGACTGGCTACCCAATTCCGATGGGGTAAACTACTTTGTTCGTGAGATTCTGCCGCTGATTTGGCGCCATATGCCGGATTGCACGTTGGCGATTGTGGGACGGTCGCCTTCTTCTTCGATGTTGGCGTTGGCACAACAGGATGCGCGCATCAAGGTCACGGGCACCGTGCCGGATGTACGCCCGTGGTTGTGGGGCGCGATCGTTTCGATCGTTCCGCTTCGCATCGGCGGCGGTACACGATTGAAGATTTACGAAGCGATGGCTGCAGGCACGGCGACGGTTTCCACTTCTATCGGAGCCGAGGGTCTTGATGTCTCGCATCCGGCGAATATCCGGCTAGCGGATACGCCTGAGGTCTTTGCTGAACAGTGCCTGTCCTTATTGCACGACGGCGGCCAACGGGAATCAGTGGCGACGCAGGCACTAGCATTAGTGACGTCGCGTTTTTCGTGGGACGTCGTAGCCGCCGAATTTGAAAAATTGCTGACAGTGGATGCCCATTCGGGCGTCGCTGCCGAAGTTGCCCGCTAGTGAACGACAGGATGGATTGACTCATGGACGCGAAACTAGAAAAACCAACTATCGCGGTCTTCGGACTTGGCTATGTAGGCTGTGTCACGGCAGCTTGCTTTACCGACCTCGGATTTCGCGTGATTGGCGTGGATGTCGATGCGCGCAAGGTGCGCGCCATCCAAGATGGACAGTCGCCGTTCTACGAGCCGGGACTGGAGCCGCTGATTGCGAAACATCTGAACAGCGGACTGCTGACAGCTACGCTCTCGACCGAGGAAGCACTCCGCGATGCCGACTTCGCTTTCCTGTGCGTCGGTACACCCTCTGCTCCCAACGGCAACCTCAATCTCGACTACCTGCGCAAAGTTTCAACCGACATCGCCGCACATCTCGACGGCCGATCTAAACCTCTGACGGTTGTAGTCCGCAGCACGGTCTTTCCCGGCACCTGCGATGAGGTAGTCGCACCGGCGGTCGAGCCCAGAGCTGCGGTTGTGGCCAATCCCGAGTTTCTGCGTGAGGGCAGCGCCGTTAAAGATTTCATGGAGCCTTCGCTGGTCGTGGTGGGAAGTCATAATCGCGCAGCGGCTGAACGGGTCGCATCGCTTTATGCCGACTTGCCCGTAGAGACTTCGGTCGTTGCCTTGCGTACCGCCGAGCTGATCAAGTACACCTGCAACACGTTTCACGCGCTCAAAATCGCCTTTGCCAACGAGATCGGTACACTCTCTGCTTCGCTGGGGCTGAACGGCGCTGAAGTGATGGAGACTGTTTGCCGAGACACCAAACTCAACATTTCAACCGCCTACATGAAGCCGGGTTTTGCCTTCGGTGGTTCGTGCCTCCCCAAGGACCTGCGCGCGCTTACATATCGCGCCCGTCAGCTTGATCTCGATCTACCGCTGCTCAACTCCGTGATTCCTAGCAACGAGGCCCACATTGTGCGTGCCTTTCGCAGAGTGATAGAAATGGGTTGCCGGAAGGTCGGCGTTTATGGACTCGCATTCAAGCCGAATACCGACGATCTGCGCGAGAGTCCTGGCGTAACTTTGATCGAGCGGCTTATCGGCAAGGGCTGCGACATGAAGATCTTCGATCCGCACATTCAACTTGACGCAATTTACGGCAGCAATCAGGCGTTCTTGCTGAGTTCGTTGCCACACATCGGGCGCTCGATGGAGAAAAGCCTTCAGGGAGTTCTTGGCTGGGCGGACGTGATCGTTGTGACTCAGGAGCCGAGCGCCGAAGCACGGAAAGTGCTGGCGAACTCGCCTGTGCCGGTGATCGATGTGACCAGTTCCGAAGGAACCGCTGTTCCCAAGCTGGAGGCGGTTTGAAAGCGAGACGGTAGAGTCTCACCTTCGACATCCCTCAGAACCAGCATGAGGTGCGCTGAGTTTGTTGTGATGACTACATTGAGCCGGAGTCGGCTGGCGCCAATATTTACGAAATGCTCTGACTTTGAATGCGCAGCTTCCGCGAACTCACATTTCGTTTACGCCAGGAGGCCGCCAATGCGCTGCTGTCTCTCTCTTCCCCGAACCTGAAGCTGCAGGCGTCTTCGCCACTGGACATTCTTCCCGCGCCTGATGTCGTGCTTGCGGGTGTGCAGAACGATGAGTACCTGCATCGACTCACGCAATTGGCCGACAAAATTCTGCAAGGCCGGATTCCAATCCTCGGCGCCGTAATTGATTACGGTCAAAGCGTTTCCTGGCGGCGCGACCCTCAACGTAAGGTTGAAACTCGAGCGACGTATTTTCGCGGCATACCGTACCTCGACGTAACGGCCGCGGGCGACCACAAGTTGATTTGGGAAGTGAACCGTCATCAGCATCTGGTTCTGCTGGCGCAGGCGCACGCTCTGACTGGTCGTGAAGAGTACAGCGAACAAGTATTCCGCCAACTCGAGCATTGGTGGACCGAGAATCCGTTTCAGCGTGGTATTAACTGGACCAGCGCGCTCGAAGTGGCCTTCCGCGCGCTGTCATGGCTCTGGATCTGGCATCTGCTCGGCACGGAGATGCCGCCGGCGTTTCGCCAACGCTTTCTTGCTGAGCTTTATCGTCACGGGCTGCATCTCGAATACAACTTGTCGATCTACTTCTCGCCCAACACGCACGTGCTCGGAGAGGCTGTAGCGTTGCATGCGCTGGGGCGTTTGTTCCCAGGGTTCCCCCGGGCTGACCGGTGGCGTGCCGTCGGGCGCGACATCGTCCGTGCGCACATGGAAACCTGCGTACAACGAGACGGCAGCTACTTCGAACAATCGACTTACTATCACGTCTATGCGCTCGACATGTTCGCGTTTCATGCAGTGCTGGAAGCAGTGCCAGAATCCTACCGCGCTGGACTTTTGAGCATGGCGAAATTTCTGTCGTCGATCGTGAGCGATTCTGGCGAATTGCCGTTTCTCGGCGACGACGACGGCGGACGCTTTTTCTCGCCTTATGGACCGCGTTCAGGGTTTGCCCGGGCGACGCTGGCGACAGCATCCTTACTTGTTGGAAGGCATTTCTTCGTCTGCAACCAGTTGGACATCGACGAAATCGCCCTCTGGTGGCTGGGACCGGAACGCTGCAAGAACGAACTTGCCGGACCGCTCAAACGTGGATCACAAGCCTTCCATGACACCGGCATTGTGGTTATGCGGCGGGGTTCAATTTGCGCGCTCTTCGACGCCGGTCCCTTTGGCCCCGGCAGCGGCGCTCACAGCCATTCCGATTCGCTTTCGCTGGTCGTTACTATTGGTGATCGCGAAGTCTTAATCGATCCGGGCACATACAGCTACATGGAGCCAGAGTGGCGTGGCTACTTCCGGGGATCGTCGGCCCATAATACGGTCCGCATCGACGGCCACGATCAAGCCGTTGCGGCCGGCCCGTTTCGCTGGGCTGCGAAGCCCGAAGTGAGACTGCTTTCCTTCAACAGCGATACCGACCAGGACCACGCAGTCGCTACCTGTAGCTATCAGGGCTTCACTCATACCCGGACTGTTGATTTCATCGATAATGAACTCACCGTGATCGACGAAATCGGCGGCCCCGCCGGAGAGCACGACATCGAACAGTTCTGGCACTTTGCATTAGAGCCGCGACCAATCGGGAAACAAACATGGGCGATCGGCGATATTGCTGAGTTTGGTGTCGAAGGCGGCGTCGTTGAGGAGTCTTGGCGCTCGCGCTGTTTTGGCTCGAAAGAGCCTGCCTGGGTGCTCGTCGTTCGCCGTCGCACGACCTTTCCGGGAACCATCAGCGCGCATCTGAAGCTGAAGCCGTGATGGAACCGGCTTCCAATTCCGGACGCAGTTCCTACGCCGGCCCTCAGCGTTGATTACGCAAGCCCGCGACGAATGTATAGAATCAATAGTTGGCCGTGAGGCACGACAGGAGATCGAATCATGCAGGTGGCGGAGAAATCCCTGAGCATTTTTCAGGCACTCAAAGGCAAGATCGAATCGAAAACCGCGCGCGTCGGGATTGTCGGACTGGGATATGTCGGTCTCCCGCTGGCAGTGGAATTCGCTAAGGCCGGTTTCCACGTCACGGGCATCGACCTGCAGCAATCGCGAGTGGATCACCTGATGAAGGGCGAATCCTATATACAGGATGTTCCTGGTAGCGAAGTTACGCAGCTTGTTAATGCTGGGCGCTTCGACGCAACCACCGATTTCTCCGTGGTGCGCGACCTCGACACCATCAACATCTGCGTGCCCACTCCTCTGCGCAAGACCAAGGATCCCGATATGAGCTACATTGTGTCGGCCTCTGACGAAATTGCGAAGCACTTTCATCCCGGCCTGTTGGTCATCCTCGAATCCACCACTTATCCCGGCACAACCGATGAGCTCCTGCTGCCGACCTTTGAGAAGCACGGCGGACTGAAAGTAGGGGAAGACTTCTTTCTCTGCTTCTCGCCCGAGCGCGTCGATCCAGGAAATCCGGTGTATCAGACACTGAATACTCCGAAGGTCGTCGGCGGAATCACTCCAGCCTGCACGGAGATGGGCAAGCTCTTTTTCTCGCAGGCTCTGGAAAAGGTCGTGCCCGTCAGCAACACCCGCGTGGCCGAGATGGTGAAGTTGCTGGAGAACACATTCCGCATGATCAACATCGGCCTGGTAAACGAAATGGCCTTGATGTGCGACGGCATGGGCATTAACGTCTGGGAGGTCATCGACGCTGCAGCTACCAAGCCATTTGGCTTCATGCCGTTTTATCCCGGTCCGGGTCTGGGCGGCCATTGCATTCCCATCGATCCGTTCTATCTCTCGTGGAAGACCAAGCAGTCGGGCATCGAGGCGCGTTTCATCGAGTTGGCCGGCTACATTAACGGTAATATGCCTCATTTCGTAGTGGACAAGGTGCAAAACGCGCTCAACAACCACGGTAAAGCAGTGAAGGGCTCGCGCGTCCACATCTTCGGAGTCGCCTACAAGCGCAACATCGACGACATGCGCGAATCACCGGCATTGGACGTCATCCTGTTGCTTAAGAAGCTCGGCGCGGAAGTCAGCTACAGCGATCCCTTTGTGCCCAAGTTGAAGCTGGACGGTATCGATCTCGTGTCGCAGGACGCGTTGGCATCGGCCAAACAGGCCGACTGCTCCGTGGTCATCACCGACCATACGAGCTTTAACTACAAGGAACTGCTCAATGCCGCCAAGCTGATCGTAGATACGCGTAACGCGCTGCGCGGCTTCGAATCTGAAAAAATCGTGCGCCTATAACTTAGCGGTCGATTCGCAGAGAAGGAAAACTATTGAACCGCATTGCGTTGCGACCCGCTTGCCTCAGTATTCTGGTCATCGCAGTTCTGACCTCCGCCGCTGCAGCTCAAATCCTCACAGCGGCTGAAGCGATTCAGCGCATCCAGCACCATTACGCGGTGCCTGTGCCAGGCAACACGGTCGACACGGTTAAGGCGGGCGATCCTTCCACTTCCGTTACCGGAATTGCTGTCACGTTCCTCGACACCATGGATGTTCTGCGCGAAGCGGACAGGCGCGGCCTGAACCTCGTGATCACCCATGAGCCCACGTTTTACAACCATCTCGATGACACAGCGTTCTTCGCCAACGACCCTGTCTATCGCGAAAAGCTCGCCTTCATTCAGCAGCACCACATGGTCGTGTTCCGATTGCACGACCAGATTCATTCCGTATCGCCGGACCCGATTGTAAAGGCGCTTATCGAGGCACTTGGATGGCAAAGCTATAGCGAGGCAGCGAACCCTTTTCGGGCCACGATTCCAAAAACGACGCTCGCGAAATTGTCTGTGGAAGTGGCCAAGAAACTTGACGCTCGGACGGTCCGCGTCATCGGAGATCCCAATCTCACGATCACCCATGCAGGCATCCTCCCTGGGGCAGCAGGCCTGCAAAAACAGGTGCTCGCCCTCCGAAGTGACGATGTCGAGGTGCTGCTTGTGGGCGAAGCCGCCGAATGGGAAGCGGTAGAGTATGTCCGCGATGCCAGCGCGCAGGGACGCCACAAAGCGATGATCGTGGTAGGCCACGAGGTCTCTGAGGAGCCCGGCATGAAAAAGTGCGCCGAAGAGCTCCGAACCCTCTTTCCCAGCTTGCCGGTCGTCCATATACCTGCCAGCCAGCCTTTTTGGACGCCTGACCATCCGATAGCGTCTAGCTCGCACTAGGAATCGCCCGACCCGGGCCAATCCCAAAGTCAGGATTTGCTCGTATCGATCCCCCACGAGCGCGCGCGCTTCCTAGCCTTACCATGGCGATATTTTTTTAGCGTTATGGTGATGTAGTCGTGTATAACTCATCTTTAAAATCAATCATTTAGACCTAATATGTTTTAGCGTGATAGTCATGTAACGCAATGCGACACAGCGTTAGACTCAGTCGATTTGCCGGGGCGTTGATTTCCGTGCGGCAAGCAGTTCCTCCCGAGTTTTCAAAGAGCCAGTATGAACAGCGGCCTAGGCGCGGATTGGAAGAGACACTTATCCCTTGCCCTCACGACATTTAATTACAGGACGGGAGGTAAGGTGTGAAAGGACGCAGGACACATCGCCTTGTGATAAGGCATATCGCCGCACCCGCAGCGGTCGCAGATGGCTTCACTTCCTAGACAAACGGGCACGATCCAAGTCCGTCTTCGCTGGGGACTGCCTACGGACCAGGCGGCAGTACTTCATAAGGCCGCATCATCTCATTGTCTTCATGCTCCAGGATGTGGCAATGCCAGACGTAACGCCCGGTATACCCCTCGAAGCGCACGATGATGCGAGTCACCATTTGCGGATCGGCTCGCACAGTGTCCTTCCATCCCGCCTCGTTAGCGGCGGGAGGAATGGGTTCGCTGAGAAACTTCAACTCTTTCGTCATCTGGTAAGCCGACGGCTCGTACCGTCGACGGTCGAGAATCTGAAACCGCACCAGATGCAGGTGGATAGGGTGCGAGTCGTCCGTCGGATTGATGAGGCTCCAAATCTCAGTCGTATTAAGTCGCGGATTCTCGGTGATCGGCTCATGCCAGTACGTCCCATTCAACAGCATCGCCATTGGTTCGCCGACGAGGTTGTCATATTCATTGAGCGTAAGTAGGCGCGTCTTGATCGCATCTGACTCCGCCGTCTTCGGCGTAGCACGAAGGACCGCAGGAAGTGAGCTTGTGTCGGACACGTTCTTTGCCGACACACGAAACTGCATGATGACGAATGAGTCGCTCTTAAGAATGACTGGCTCGCCGCGATGTTCGCTAAAGTCCACAACGAGATCGGCGCGCTCGCCGGGTGCGATCACCAGACTTGTCAGTGGCACGGGAGCAGGCAGCAATCCCTGGTCGGTGCCGATCTGATAGAAGCGAAATCCCTCGCCCAGCGACAAGTGATAAAAACGGCCGTTCGATCCATTGAGTAGCCGAAACCGATAGCGGCGGGGCTCGACCTCGAGATAGGGAAACAATTTGCCGTTAACGAGGATGGCGTTGCCGAAGACCTCTGGCACCCACGGATTTTCTGGGTTGGGCGATACGGGATAGAGGAGCTGATGGTCCAGAGTGAACAGCCGGTCGAAGATAACCAGCGGAACTTCGTATTTGCCCTTGGGTAGGTTTAGCGCGTCTTCGGCGCTATCGCGAACCAGATAGGTGCCCAGGATCCCGGCATAAATGTTCAGCCGGTTAATCCCCATTGCGTGGTCGTGATACCACAACATCGCCGCATCCTGCTGATTGGGATAGAAGTAGAGGTTCGACTTGCCGGGTACGACCCAATCTTCCGGATACCCATCGCTTTGCGGCGGCGCCTTTGCCCCGTGCACGTGAATCACCGTGCGCACCTGCGGCTTATCCGCTCCTGCGCCGTGCAACTTGTGATCAATCGGCAGGAAGTGTTGCTGGGGCAACTCGTTCGCCCATTCAATCAGCACGCCTTGCCCGCTGCGCGTTTCAATTGTTGGGCCAGGGACCGATCCAGCCGCGCCCCACCAGCGTGTGGGCTTCGTGTCGCGATGAACCTTGGCCTCGAGCGGGCGCATTGGAACGCGATAATAGCGAACAACCGAGTGCGCGTCTGCCGAATGAGAACCAAGAAGCTCCGGAGGAACAGATCGCCTGCCACTGGCTTGGGCAATCGGGGGAATGGGCAGCGGATCGACGAATTTGGCGAGAGAGTCGGTGTCGAAAGAAGTCTGCTGTTTAGCCATCGGGTGATCCATGGCGGAAAGCGGCAGCGCATGGTTGACTGCGATGCTGGTGGTCAGCAGCCCGGATTGCTGGAGGAATTTTCTTCGCGTGATCAACGGTAACCTTGGTGTGGAGCGTCGTCCATTGTATGACTAGTAGAGACGAGAAAGGCATGCACGATCGGTTCGCGCATGCCTTCTCTTCCCGGACGGAGGGTTGGCCATCAGGAACGTTTTACGGAGCGCATCCCTTTTGGGTGACGAGACCCGTCTGGTCGTCGAGGATCAACGTGCGGTAGCAAGTCGACGGCAGAAGCCAGGTGAACATGGACGTGATGGGATTGGCGATGGTGTCGAACGACCCGCCGCCGATGCGCTGACCACCTAGCCAGTTGTCCTCGACGAAACGGATGATCGAGCTCTGGTCGGTCATGGTGTGATCGACAGAGTTCGCCTTGGTATAAGGCGAGATGACCAGCAGGGGCATACGCGGACCGTATCCGCAGCGTCCCTGAGCATGCAAGGTGGCTGGATTGATGCCGGGCAGAGCGGTAATGCCGGTTCCGCAAAAGCCCTGTCCGTTCAGATGGTCGGCTGCAGTTTGTGAAGTGTTAACAATCTGCCCAAGCTGGTGGTCATACCAGCCATCGGAGTCGTCGTAGGCAATCACGACAGCGGTGCTGCTCCACTCCGGCCGGGACATCAGGAAATTAACGGTATCGACGATGTAGGTTTGTTCATCAAGCGGATCGGAATAGCCGGCGTGGGCGTCCTGATACCCGGGCGCTTTCAGGAAGCTGACTGCGGGGAAGTTTCCAGCCGAGACAGCGGTGACGAAGTCAAGCGAATCGTACTGATGGTTGGCCTGATCCTGGTATCCGATCGCGGCGACTGAAGTGGGCCGCAAGTGACTCGGATTGGCGGTCGAAGTGTAGTACTGGAATGGCTGGTGGTGCGGAATGTAATCAGCCTTAGTCGTATTTGTGACCGCCGAGGTGGTTGAGCGGTGGCATCCCGTGGTGCCGTTCGAGTTGGTGATGCTCAAGTTGAATCCGCCCGAAAAGAAGCCCCAAGTCACGCCGGCAGCATTCAGAAGGTCGCCGATATTCTTGCCGCCCATCTGGACCAAAGCTCCGGTCGTGGTGGAACACATATCGCCGACCGGATCGGCGTCGCCATAGAGGGTGAACCCACCGTTTCCGTCGCTGATCACCGACCCACCGTTGATGTCTTGAATGACGCCGTTGGTTTGGCCGGAGATCAGATTGAGCGCGCCGGGCGTCGAAGGACCAAAGTTCGTGTCATACGAGTTGTCGTTCATAGCGTAGTTCTGGGCGTAGTTCCACAGGGCAGTAACGGTGTTGCCGTCGTAGTAGCCCATGACCAAGCCGTTGGTGTCGACCTGCGGCGGCGGCGAGTTCGGAGGCGGACCAGCGACACCGGTGTAGAGCGGAAAGAGGTCCATCAGCCCACCGTCGAAAGCCTGTTGTTCCGGAGTGTAGTTGTGGTCCTGGTCTGCGGTAGCAGCCTGCGAGCGATCCAGACGAAAAGGATTCGTCGCGCCAGTGCCGTTAACAGGATTCAGATTTGGGTTGTAGGTCGTCAGCGTGCCGACCAGTCCATTGACCGATGGAGTGCCGGCGGCTGCATGGAACGGCGGTTCGCCTTGGGGGTTGGTTGCGTAGGGGTAAGTGGCGAAATAGTGATCAAAGGAGATGTTCTCCATGAAGATGATCACCAGGTGCTTGATGGGCGTAGCCGTTGTGACCGTGCTGCTTCGTGGTTGCGCAGCGCGTGGGGCCTCTGCGGCCATCCCTGAACTGGCTAAAGGGCCGAAGGTCATCGACGCCATCAAGGCGGTCGCAAGAATTTGTCGCATAGCACACTCCGTTCGTGGAATAGGGATCTCCCTCGTACGTTGCTATAGCGGTTAAGTTGGGTAGTCGTGACGTTACGGTGAAAAGTGCATTAATTACAATTGGATGACTGGGGCAAATCTGCTTCGGAAGGTTAGATCCCCAGCTTCTTTACTTCTTCGTTGTAGTACTTGCGGTACAGGATGTCCCACTCCTGCGAGCCTTCCAGGATCGTCTTTTTCTGGTTCTCGATCTTGTGCCGGGCGGCAGCATCGATCTTGGCCTCTTCGGCCATTAACAGTTCTAGAATGCGGCGGGTTTCCAGACGAATGGTGTTACGGTCTTCGACAAAATCCACGCTGTCGGTCTCGGCCAGAGCATCGGCCACGGCATGTGCCAGCTTGTTGATTTTCTCGCGGCTGATCCTCACAGGACCGCCTTGTACTTGCGCACCAGTTCGTTCTTGATCTTCTTGAACATCTCCTGGTAGTTGGCGCCGGTCTGCCGCATCTCGTCGGAGTAGGTTTCGAGGATAATCCGCACCTCATCATTGATGCGGTCTTCAAGGGTCAGTTCGTCGAGTAGGGCGGCGTTGACACGATCGCGCACCTCCTGCGGGGCAGGAGCCTCGATGAATTCACCATCCACGAGTTTTTTGGTTATTTCGCGGGCCAGATAGCCCACGTAGTCCTTGGAGAAAAGCATGTCTGTCGAAACTTCGATTTTAACACAGGATTTCTGCGTTTTCGGCGCGCTCTGGCCGAGGGGAGCCAGTCGCGGCAAGGGCCGCGAATGTCTCAACATTTCCGACTTGGCTTGAAGCTGCTGCGGGAAAAGAAGGAAAGCAGATCCCTCGCAGGCTAAAGCCTGATTGGGATGACAGAGCTGTGAAACCGGGACAGGGCAGAAGTCCAATCTCACGCTATAATTCAGCACACCTCATGGCCTTGACTTCTGACACCAAGCTTGGACCCTACGAAATTGTTGCGCTAATCGGCGCCGGCGGTATGGGTGAAGTTTACCGCGCCCGCGATTTGCGACTGGGACGCGATGTTGCCGTCAAAGTTCTGCCCGCCTCTTTTGCCTCCGATCCGGACCGTTTACGGCGTTTCGAACAGGAGGCTCGCGCCATTGCTGCGCTGAATGATCCCAACATTGTCGGTGTGTATGACATTGGGCAAGAAGGCGGAACGCCCTACCTGGTTTCCGAGCTGCTGGAAGGCGAGAGCCTGCGCGCCGTTCTCGCACGCGGACCGCTGTCGCATCGTAAGGCCATCGACTACTCGATCCAGATTGCGCATGGCCTGGCTGCGGCGCACGGCAAAGGCATAGCTCATCGCGACTTGAAGCCCGACAACATCTTCGTCACGCGCGAAGGCCGGGTGAAGATCCTGGATTTCGGCCTTGCCAAGACCATAGACAAGGGCGGTCACGACGCCACCATGACGTCCGGCAATCCCGCAACCGGCGTAGGCACGGTGGTTGGGACAGCGGGATACATGTCGCCCGAGCAGGTGCGTGGCGCAACGGTGGATTGCCGCACCGACATCTTCAGCTTCGGCACAGTGCTGTACGAGATGCTCACCGGCGTCAAAGCGTTCAAGCGCGATACCACGGCCGAGACGATGACGGCGATCCTGCACGACGACCCGCCCGAGAATCCTCCTGACGGCCGTCCGCTGCCACCGGCGCTCGATCGCATCGTGCATCACTGTTTGGAGAAAGCTCCGGAACAGCGTTTCCAGTCCGCACGCGACCTGGCCTTCGACCTCGAGTCCATCACCTCAATGACGTCCTCGGGCGGCCTGTCAGCCGCTAAGGTGAAGGAGCGCAAGACTCGCACGTCGCTGATTGGCGCCGCCGCAGCGCTGGTGCTGCTCGCAGGTTTGGCTGGATGGCTCCTCGCTTCGGCTCGGCATGCTCCGACCGGCGCGCAGTTTCATCAGGTCACCTATCGCCGTGGCACTCCCGGCACGGCGCGATTCACACCTGACGGGCAGAACGTCATCTATACCGCCGCCTGGGAAGCCGCCGAGCCCGAACTCTACTCTGTGCCTGCCGACGGAGTTGGTGGCCATCCGATGGGCATCAAGGACGCGCGATTACTTGCGGTCTCCAGCAAGGGAGAGCTCGCGGTTGCGCTCTCTCCGCAAGCCCGCACCACGCTTCTTGCGCCCGGCAATCTCGCGCGCACCACTGGCAATAGCGCCCCCAAGCCTGAGATCGAAAACATCCAGGCCGCCGACTTCACTCCCGATGGTTCGGCCCTCGCCATCGTGCGCTTCGTGCCCACAGATTTCATGTGTCAGCTCGAGTACCCCATTGGCAAGGTGCTCTTGCGGGAGAGGCTCATCGACGATCTTCGCTTCTCGCCCAACGGGAAGTACCTCGCCTTCATCGCCCACACTAATCCGAGCGACGATCGTGGTACGGTCACCATCCTGCGTTCCACTGGCGAGAAAGTCGCCGCCAGCCCGCTCTATGAAAGCTCTCAGGGACTCGCATGGAGCGTGAACGGCGACGAGGTCTGGTCAAGTTCTCCCCTCGAATCCGGAGAAATTCACGCCCTGTCGCTCTCGGGCAAGACACGCGATCCTCTTGCCATGCCCGGCCGTATTCACCTGCGTGATATTTCTCCCAAAGGTCAACTGCTGGTGGGACAGGGCATCGCGCGTCGCGGCATCGTGGTTTCCAGTAACAAAGGCGAATCGCTGCGCGATCTCTCGTGGCTCGATTTCAGCTACCTGCGCGACATCAGCGACGACGGCAAGATGATCCTGTTCGAAGAGGAGGGCTCATCGACAAGCAATTACACCGTGTACGTGCGTGACGCAGACGGCTCGCCCGCGGTTCCTATCGGCGAGGGGTATGCAGGGGCTCTCTCACGAGACAAGAAGTGGGCATTGGCTATCAAACTCACTGAGCCGAATCATGAGATATGGCTGTTGCCCATCGGGCCGGGCGAACCTCGTCGCATCAATCCTTCCACACTCATTCCTGCGGCCATCCTTCCCCAGTTCTTATCCGACGGCAAACGGATCATTTACTCCGCGAACGAAGCCGGACACCTTCCTCGCGTGTGGTTGCAGGATCTCAATGGGGGCGACCCCAGGCCAGTCTCACCCGAAGGGATGTTGAGTCGGAACGTTTCTCCTGACGACAAATGGGTGCAGGTGAACGTCAGGGAAGGCTCCACCGGCAAGGTAAAGCAAGCCCTGCTGTCCATCGATGACGGGAAGACTGTGGAAATTAAAGGGTGGAAGCCCGGCGAATTGGCGTTGGGCTGGACCAGCGATGGCCAGCTATATGTATCGTCGCCCGACACTACCGGCGCAGGGGTAAAGGTCGAGAAGCTCAATCCGCATACGGGCGCACGCACCGCGTGGCGGACTCTGGCGACCGCTCCCATCGGAGGGGTCATTCCCGATCCGCCCATCATTACCCCTGACGGCAACACTTACGGATTCGACTACCGCGTGCGGCTTTCGGACCTCTACACAGTGAGCGGAGTGCGCTGAGGGTTGGTTGAGACTTAGAATGCGGACTTGTTCGGCACGGCTGAAGAGGCTGCGGAAAAAGTCCAAGATGCTTACGCCTCGCGGACTAAAGTCCGCTCGGCGGGTCGAAAATAAACGGCTTAGACGCTGGCCTCAAGGCCAGCTCTACCCAAAACCTCATTTTTCCGCAGCCTGTGAAGCCGTGCCCTTTCAAAACTTGGCCCAGCGACCTTTTCCGCAAGCTGTCGAGTGGGGCAAGGTTTCCTTGCCCTGCCTGCTTCGGAGTATCATGAGACTTCGTCGCAACCGCGAGATACTTCCATGTCCGACGATCTTGCCAGCCTGAAAGACGATATGGTGGCCTTCATCATGGGCCACGGCATGAGCCGCTTCCAGGGCTACGTCACCGAAGATGTCCATAGCGTGATGTGGGACCCACGTGACAACCCTGAAAGCTGGAAGGACTTCGTCGAGCTGGCGAAAAAGGCGGGCTGCGCGTTCCTTTCCATGGACGAGGAAGTGCTCGAGCGCGACGAACTCGATTACCTGGTACAGCGCCTGCAACAGACCTCGTATCCTAGCGACGACGACATCGAGGAAGCCCGATGGCTGCGCAGCTTCGTGGGCAAAACCGGCTTCCTGCAGTTGGGCTGGCCGCATCAGGGTATTATGTTCCTGTACGAAGTCTCCACCGACTGGTACGAGCGCTATCAGCGGCTCCTCGATCTGGTGGAGGACTTCGGCACTCTTGCTGTCGACGGTTCCGACCCGGACGAAGAGCACTAAGTGCGCTGGCAACTCCGCCCTACCGAACCTTCCGACATCGAGCGGTTGACCCGCGAAGCCGGCGTGTCGCCGGTCATCGCGCGACTGCTGGCCGCACGCGGAATCGCAACCCCGGAACAGGCGCAGCAGTTCCTCGCTCCGTCGCTTTCTAACCTCCACTCACCTTACCTGATGGCCGGGCTGCAAGCTGCGGTCGACCGCTTGCGAGCTGCTATCGAGCGCGCCGAGACCATCTTCATCTATGGCGACTACGACGTTGATGGCACCACTGCGATCGTGATCCTCAAGGCCGCACTCGAGTTGTGCGGCGGCAGAGTCGAATACCATGTGCCCCACCGTATTCGCGAAGGCTATGGCATGCGCGATGAGGTTATCGAGCAAGCCGCGGCACAAGGCGTTCGGCTCATCATTAGCGTGGATACCGGAATTCGCGCGTTTGCGGCGGCTGAAGCTGCTGCTCGCTGCGGCGTCGATCTGATTGTCACCGACCATCACTTGCCGCAGGCCGAAGGCGTCCCCAAAGCGTTGGCGGTGGTGAATCCGAATCAGGCTGGTTGCGAATATCCGTGCAAATCGTTATGTGGGGCGGGGGTTGCGTTCAAGATTGCACAGGCGTTGCTTGAATCAACGGGACGCGAACGGTTGCTGCCGTCATTTCTGAAGATTGTCGCGATTGCCACCATCGCCGACGCTGTGCCGCTGATCGGCGAGAACCGCGTTTTCGCTAAGCTGGGATTGGAAGGCTTGCGTGATCCTCGCAATCCCGGATTGCGGGCGCTGCTGTCAGTCTGCCAGCTCGACGGCTCGCGACCGCTCAGTGCGGGTGACATTGGCTTTCGGGTTGCACCCCGCCTGAACGCTGCCGGACGCATGGACGTGGCCGATCTAGTCATCGAATTGTTCACCGAGAAGGATGCCGTCAAGGCCGCTGAGATGGCCATGCAGCTTAGCCAGCTCAATGGTGACCGTCAGGCCGAGGAGCAGCGCATTCTCGATGAGATCTACCAAAAGATCGATGGAACGCCGGAGTGGAAGGACGCGTACTCGCTGGTGGTTGCTGGCGAGAACTGGCATCGCGGAGTGATTGGCATTTGTGCTACTCGAGTGGTGGAGCGCTACCACCGTCCGGCGCTTGTGTTCTCTTGCGAGAACGGCGAAGCCTACGGTTCCGGGCGCTCCATTGAGGCGTTTCACTTGCTGGACGCGCTGGAGTCGTGTCCCGAACTGTTTACACGTTTTGGGGGCCATGCGCATGCCATCGGTTGCTCGTTGCCGGTCGATCGTCTTCCCCAACTTCGCTCGCGGCTGGACGCTTACGCACGGCAAAAGCTGGTGCCCGACGATTTCATTCCCGTGCTGCGCTACGATGACCAGATTTCGCTGGACGACGTCAACCGTGGGTTCTGGGAGTCGTTGGCCAAGCTGGAACCGTTCGGCTCGGGCAATCCTACGCCGGTGTTTGTAGCGCGCGGAGCCAGGCTGGTGCAGCCGCCACGGGTCATGAAGGAAAAGCATCTGAAGCTGCGAGTCATTCCGCCGAGCGCGTCGGGCAATGGCAATCAGCGGGCGCACGAGGTGGTCGGCTGGCGCATGGCCGAACGCGCGACGATCGATCCGCTCTTGCTGGGAGATACGCTCGATCTGGCGTTTACAGTGGATTACAACACTCACCCTGACTTTGGTGGTGTACAACTCACGATGGTCGATTTCGCGCGTGCCGTTCCGATAGTAGTGCATCCCCCAAGCGGGAGTAGCAAAGGCCTAACTACCTTTACAGCGGAGTCACAGAGGCGATAGTATTCGCTCCGATGGAGGCCGCCGTCCAGCAAGTCTGCAGCAATTGCGGCAACCCCCTGTTGCCCGACGGGAAGTTCTGCCTGTTTTGCGGCGATGTGCTGGCCGCAACGCCGGACAAACCCATGCTGGTTACTCGCGCCTCCCGCACGAACAACGCCGATGACTTAGAGACACCGTCGGTTCCCGACTACGCCGGTTTCTGGCTGCGCGTCTGGGCAGGTGCCATCGACATAGCCGTGGAAGCCCTGGCCGCGCTCGTCTTGACCGTCGTGGTGGGGATCGCCATCAAGATTTATGTTTCGCGATCGGGACTCAGTCCCATCACCGGCTCTTACCTGACTGGCATTGCCTTTATTTTTCTGCTCGCCGTCGGCGCCTGGTTGTATTGCGCCTTCATGGAGAGTTCGAATTGGCGGGCTACCATCGGTAAGCGAATCCTTGGACTGCAAGTGGTTACGTCGTCAGGTGGAAAATTGTCGTTTGGTCAGGCGAGCGTTCGCCACTTTATGAAGTTTCTCTCGCTGTTCACGGCGGGTGTCGGGTTCATGATGGCTGGTTGGACCAAGCGTTGCCAGGCGCTCCACGATATGCCCTCGGACTCTATGGTGATCAAGATTGCGGAACCCAGCCTCTCACTCTTCGGAACACGGTCGTAGGCCCCTGGTTTGTTCACGCGGGATCTCAGCGTAATATCGAGTCTAGATGCTGGAAAATGTCGCACAGGTGCGCAAATGGCTGGTAGGGAGCGCCATTGTCCTATTGGTCATTGTCACCGGTTCGTATTACGTCGCGAAGCTGAAGGTGATACCCAGACTGCACACGGTGCCGAAGCAACTGGGCATCGACATTCAGCAGACCAGTGAAGGCTTCTCGCTGTCCAAGTCCGAGGGCGGACGCACCATCTATACCATCCGGGCCTCCAATGCCGTCCAGTTCAAGAAGGGAGGCCGGGCCGATCTCAAGAACGTCCACATAGTGGTGTATGGCAAAGCGCATGACCGCTACGACCAGATATATGGCAACGAGTTCACCTACGACCCAGAGAGCGGCAGCGTCAAAGGAGTCGGCGAGGTTCACATCGACCTGCAGGGTTACGCGGAAGGCCCCAACAAGCCGGATCAGGCTCCGCCCGACGAGCTAAAGAACCCGGTTCACGTCGTCACTAGTTCGCTGAGCTTCAACCAGATGACGGGACAGGCTGTCACCGACGATGAAGTGCAATTTCGCACGCTGCAGGCCTCCGGCACGGCCACGGGAGCGGTCTACAATTCACTCACCAACCAGTTGGAGCTGAAGTCCGACGTGCACATCATCACGACGGGCGACAACGCTGCCGACATTACCGGCACTAGCGGGACCATCCAGAAGGATCCGCGCGAGGCCATCCTGCTGAATGCGACGATCTACGAAACGGACCGCACCCTGACTGCCGACAAGCTGACGATGTTTTTCGAGCCTGACAACACGATTCAGCACGCCCAGGTTGAGGGCAACGTCCACATTGAGGTGCGCGGCCCGACTATCGTTGACATCACTGGACCACGTGGTGACCTCAACATGGGTCCGCAGAACGCGGTGCAGCAGGCCATCGTTTCTGGCGGCGCGAAATATAACACGCGTGGTGAGAATCTCAGCCATGGCTCGGCGGACACCTTCATCCTCGACTTCGAGGCAGACAATCAGCCCAAGTTCTTTCACATGGTGAAGAACGCGCGCATGCGGCAGGATCCGCAGCCGGGTAAGCCGGGTTCGCCAGGTCAGCCCATGGAAGTCGTCGCCGACCAGCTTAATTTCGTATTGGAGAACGGTAACGAGCTCAAGACCGGTGAGACGATTGG
This sequence comes from uncultured Acidobacteriaceae bacterium, assembly GCA_963749635.1. GTDB lineage: Bacteria > Acidobacteriota > Terriglobia > Terriglobales > Acidobacteriaceae > DASRAA01. The sequence continues at coordinate 431,119 of CAVVNW010000018.1, read as the reverse complement.
CAAGGCGCAGATTACGATTTTTCCGGCGCCGTCCGGAACCAAGCCAGCGAAGTCCGCTCCCAAACCAGGCCAGGACTTTGGCTCCGGTAACGCCACGACCGTCGCTACGGCGGGCAAGTTTCACGCAACGTTTGGCGAAGGCAACCGCATGCAGACCCTCCACGGCTCGCCCGACTCGCGTATTGTTTCTACTTCGTCCGGCCAGCCTGATAAGACCAGCACCGCAGAAAATCTCGATGTTACATTCGCTCCTGACGGCGGAGCCGAAAAGCTGGTTCAAACCGGCGATTTTCGCTACCACGAGCCATCTCCCAAGCCCGACACTGGCGGCAGGGCCATGTTCGCCGACAAAGCGACCTACACTCCTGCGGATGAAATCCTTGTACTGAATGGTTCGCCGCGCGTGATCGACGGCGGCACGACGACGACTTCCGATGCGGTGACGCTTAATCGTCAATCGGGAGAGGCGTTTGCCGACGGCAACGTCAAAACCACCTACAGCGACCTGAAGCCGCAACCCAACGGCGCGTTGCTGGCATCCTCTGATCCCGTCCACGTCACCTCGCTGCACATGACATCGAAGCAACAGCCCGGCGTCGCGCATTACACCGGTAATGTCCGGCTATGGCAAACGAACAATGTGGTGCGGGCCCCGCTGATCGACTTCGACCAGCAAAACCGTACGATTCTCGCTCACGCTGACACCGCGCAGTCGGTATCCAGCTTGTTCGTCCAGCAAGGGCAGGACGGTAAACTTTCGCCGGTTGACGTCACCGCTGATAAGCTCACGTATACCGATGTCGAGCGCTGCGCCCATTATTCTGGGACCGTGCTCGCCAAGAGTACCAACGGAACCGTCAGCGCCGAGCAGATTGACGTTTACTTGAAACCGGCTGACCCTACCCCGAGTGGAACCGCCACCGCCAAGGCTTCCCAGCCGGCAATTCCCGGCTCCGACGGACCCAGCAAGATCGACCACATGGTCGCTATCGGGCGAGTCGTGGTAACGGAACCGAACCGGCGCGCGGTGGGCGACCGGTTGGTTTATACGGCCGATGACGGGAAGTATTACCTAACTGGGAAATCCCCTAGCATTTTTGATGCCGAACACGGAACAGCGTGGGGCGATTCGTTGACTTTCTATAGTCACGATGATAGGGTGCTGGTGGAGAGCAAGCGTACTCCGCCTACTATCACTCGTGCACGTATCAGTAAGTAAATGCAGACTTTATCGGCGGACGAGATCGGGAAAAGTTACCGCGGACGCAGGGTCGTCAACGGCGTCAGCGTGCATGTAAAACAGGGCGAAGTGGTCGGTCTTTTGGGTCCCAACGGGGCGGGAAAAACCACCAGTTTCTACATCATCGTCGGACTTATCCCCACCGACACCGGTCGCGTTGTTATCAACGACCAGGACATTACCGATGTTCCCATGTACCTTCGGGCGCGGAACTTCGGTATCAGCTACCTCCCGCAGGAGCCGTCCATCTTCCGGAAACTAACGGTAGAGGACAACATTCTGGCGGTTCTGGAAGCGCAGCCGATCTCCTGGCACGAACGGCGGGAACGCATGGAGACGCTGATCGACCAGCTAGGGTTGGGAGTGATTCGCAAGAATAGGGGCTACGCTCTTTCAGGTGGAGAGCGGCGAAGAGTGGAAATTGCGCGCTGCCTGTCCATCTCGCCCTCGTTCATGTTGCTTGATGAGCCCTTCTCCGGGATCGATCCCATCGCGGTGCTCGACCTGCAGAAGATCATCTCGGACCTGAAGGCTAGTGGCATCGGCGTGCTGGTCACGGACCATAATGTGCGCGAAACTCTTTCAGTGACCGATCGCGCGTACATCATTAATGAGGGTCGAATCTTTCGTGCTGGCACGCCGGAACAACTCGGAAATGATCCCGAGGTGAAGCGCGTTTACCTCGGAGAGAGCTTTACACTGGTTTAGGTTTAGAATTTTCGCAGGAGGAATCGGGCCCCCGGTAAATCGCAGTTATGGTGTTATTGCAGCCCAAGTTGAGTCTTCGCGTATCGCAGAAGCAGATTCTGACGCCCGGACTCGTGCAAATGGTCAGTGTCCTCGCCCTCAACAAGCTTGAGCTGACGGACATGATCAATGCCGAACTGACTGAGAACCCCGTCCTCGAAGAACTCGAAAACGCCGTTCCGCTGCTCGACGAAGTCTCGGCCCGGGAAGAGAAGAGAGATCGCGACAGCTCGGCCGCGGTACTTGAGGAGCCACCCAAGCCCGCCGAAGAAAAAGACCCCTTTGAGGAAATCGACTTCGGGTCGTTTTTTAGCGAATATCTCGATCCCGGTCTGCGAACTTCGATCGAGATGGAAGACAGCGAGAAGCCCTCGTTCGAGAACTTCCTTTCCAAACCGACGACCCTGTCCGACCATCTCTTATGGCAACTCGGCTCCTTGCACGTGAAAGAAGACGTGTATCGCGCGGCCGAACTGGTCATCGGCAACCTGAACGAAGACGGCTACTTAATCGCGACCGATGACGAGTTGCTCGGACTGATGGAGTACAGACACGCCGCCGTTGAGTCGCCGGCCGCGGAAACCGTGCCTTCGACCAGCGATCCGATTGCGGCTCCAGAGCCCATTTCCGGCAATGGGTACCATCCGGCAGCTGCCGAGGGTGTCTCGGCGGAAGATGCTCCCGAGTCCTATGCTGGTTTTCTGGCCCAGGCCTCGGCTGCCATCACACCGCGTCCTTCGCTGGTGCCGCCGCGCACTGAACCTTCACGGGTGCCTTTCAGCCGCGACGCACTGCGCGAGGCCATTGACGTTGTTCAGCAGATGGACCCGATCGGCGTCGGGGCGCGTGATCTGCGCGAGTGCCTGCTGGCACAGCTTCGCCACCTGAAAACCATCGAGCGCAAGAACGGCAACAATCACCTGGCTGAGACGGAAGCCGTCGATGACGCCATCGTCATGGTGGACCTCCATCTGCCGGAATTGCAGAACAAGCATTACAAAGAAGTCGCCAAAGCCATGGGACGAGCGGTCGAGGCCGTGATGAGCGCCATGGATTTCATCCGCACCCTCGATCCCCGTCCAGGCCTGCGCTACAACAAGATCGAGACTCGCCTGATCGAGCCGGACGTCGCGTTCGTCAAACAGGGCGACGAATATCTCGTGGTAATGAATGACGAAGAGATACCGCAGTTGCGCCTGAATCCGGCCTACCGCCGCCTGTTGCATCGCGAGGCCGCCGAGAAGGACGTCCGCAACTACGTCAAAGAACGCTACAAGTCGGCCATTCAGCTCATCAAGAACATTGAGCAGCGTAAGCAAACCATCCTGCGTGTGTGCTATTCGATCCTCGCCCGCCAGCGTGATTTCCTCGATCAGGGCATCGATCAGCTCAAGCCGATGATGATCAAGGAAGTGGCGGAGGAGATTGGCGTGCACCCTTCGACGGTGAGCCGCGCTGTGGCCAACAAGTACGCACATACTCCGCAAGGCGTCTTCGAACTACGCTACTTCTTCACCGAGAGCGTGAACGGCCCGGAAGGCGGCGGAACTTCGCTGCTTATCCTCAAACGCCGGGTCAAGAAGCTTATCGAGGAGGAAGATCCAGCCAGGCCGTTGACCGACGAGCAGATCACCCGCATCCTCCAATCGCAGGGCATCCAGGTCACTCGCCGCACGGTCGCGAAATACAGGGAAGACATGCGCATCCCGAGCACCCACCAGCGCAGAGTAAAGGATTAGCGGCTGTAAGCGGCAACCCGCGGTTTGGTGAACCTTTTTTGCAGTCCGCCAATGCCATCCGGAAGGGAAGCCGACGAGGTGAAACGCACCGCGGCACAAGCAACAGTCAATCTATCAGGCTGCGGTGAGGAGGGAGCTCAATGAACGTAGAGTATTTGGCAAGGCAGTATGAAATTACTCCCGCCGTTCGCGACGAGGTCGAAGAGGGCCTCGGCAAACTCACCAAGATCCTGGGTGAGAACTTCAAAAGCAAAGTCATCCTGACGGTCGAGAAGCACCGCTTCATCGCGGAAATTACGGTGAAGCGCAGGCGTGGCCACCTAGTGGGACTGGCGGAGGCGACCGACATGGTGGCCGCCGTCAATCAGGCGCTGGAGCACATCGAGACGCAAGCGCTGAAGAGCAACGGACGCCGTCGCGCTACCCACCGCAAGGCGAAAGACAAGAGCTGGAAAGAGCCGGTGGAAGCCGAGCCCGAGACCCAGATTGCCGTCGGCGCCAATGCCGCTACGGCGGTGCCAGTTGTGGTGCACAAGTTTCCGTCCATCGCCCGCACCACTGAGGCGCACCTGGTGAAGTCGAGCGACTCCATCGCCATGCGCCCCATGACTATCGAGGAAGCAGTGAAAGAATGTGAGTTCCGCGACCGCGAAGTTTTCGTTTTTCGCGATGGCAAGGGCAGGGTCAAGGTGCTGCACCGTCGCAAGGACGGCAAGATCGAGCTGATCGAAGTGCCTTAGGATTGCAAGTCAAGGCAGGGCAAAAAAAAGGGACACCGCATGGTGTCCCTTTCCAATTTCTGCGCTCGCTGGCGCTTGAAAGATGAAAACTCAGGGTTGATGAATTCGGACGGCGCGCGGGTTAAGCGGCGTGATGGCCGTCCTTGTAGGGATCACCGACAAAAACGAAGGGATACTTCCTCAATGCCTCGACGTTTTTCGTCTCGGCATACCTCTCGACTTCTTCCATTAACTTGTCGGCTTCTTCTTTGGGCATGCCCTTGGTGGCCTGCCAGAACTTATTGGGGAAAAACCAAATGCGTTCGCGTTGATTAATCTCAGCGGTAGTATCAGCTTCGACCTGCATTTTACTCCTCCCACACTGTCAGATACCTGATTTTTGGGGCCGACGCGTGAGCGTTAGAGTTGATGAAAAGGGTTATGTGCAACATCTCTATTATCGCCTGCTGGGATACCGGAAGTAAACCATCAAGAAAACGCCCAGTAGTGGAAATACGTCCGAAATAGGAAACCCGAACCAAGTCCCGTCCAATGTGCGGCTTGCGGAGGTCTTTGTTCGCCAGACCACGCTGTGGTACTACAGTTTTGAACCACTGGCTGTGGAAAACTTTCAGCCCGAGTACGACAATATTTCTTTCTTGGCGGTGACAATAGGAATGCGGCTTTGCGCCGCCATAAGAAAGCCTGTCGTGTACGCACACATCAAGGCAATAAGAGACATGAGTGATCGAGGCGTCGGAGTACCACAATGTGGGATTGGCGATGACTTACCAGAGTTGCAAAACGGAACCGAAGACATTGACAGACGGGTGTGCCGGTCTGGACCTCGACAAATCCTCGCTACCGTTGGCTCTTGACCGACGAATGGCGTAAGCCGCGAACAAGAACGTCGAAACTAGAGAAATCCCACATTGTGGTATGTACGACAACGTGGCAGTATTGTGTTCGACGTCCCTGTCATTCGTTAGGCAACTTCGGACTTATCTTGCTCGCCGACTTCAGCGGGCGCGATTGCACTCGCTGCGAATGACTGTTCCAGATCGGCAATCAAGTCGCCGGCATCTTCGATTCCCACCGAGAGTCGAACCAGATCGCAAGGCAAATTGCGCAACTCACCCACTTCCGGCGGAACGCTGGCGTGCGACATGCAGCCCGGGAGGCTGATCGTGGAATTGATGCTTCCGAAGCTTACGCAGATGCTGAACATCCGCACGGCCTCGGCAATTCTCCGCGACGTTTCCACTGAACCGGTGGTAAAACTCAGCACGGCGCCGGCGCCGCGGGCTTGCTTGCGTTGCAGCAGGTAGCCGGGAGATGTCGTCAGGCCCGGATAATTCACCCCAGTCACCTGCGGGTTCGCTTCCAACCACTCGGCAATCGCCTGCGCGTTCTTCTGCTGGCAGTCCAGGCGTAACTTGAGCGTCTTCAACCCGCGCAGGAACAGAAACGCGTCAAACGGGCCGAGCGCGTTGCCCTCGGCGTTTTGCAAAAAATAAATTTGCTGGGCGAGTTCGTCATCCTTCACTACCACCACGCCGCCGGTCACGTCACTGTGTCCGCACAAATACTTGGTTGCGGAATGGAGCACGATATCCGCTCCCAGGTCGAGTGGGTTCTGCAGATAGGGCGACATGGCGCTGCTGTCTACCGCCAGCAGTGCGCCGTTGGCATGGGCCAGTTCGGCGATCTGCCGAATGTCCACGACCCGCAGCAGCGGATTGGTCGGCGACTCTAAATACACCAACTTCGTGCGTTCGGTGATCAGCTCCGCGAATGCATCGATGTCGCAGGCGTCGGCATATCGCGCCGTGATGCCCGTGCGCTCCAGCACCCGGGTAAACAGCCGGCATGTCCCGCCGTACAGGTCGCTGTCGGCGACGATCTCATCGCCGGTGCGCAGTAATCGCGTGATACACGTAATCGCTGCCATGCCGCTGGCGAAGCAGAAGCCGCGCGTGCCGTTCTCCAGGCCTGCGATCTGTTCCTCCAGCACTGCGCGTGTGGGGTTGCCACTGCGCGAGTAGTCATACGGTCCGAAGGCCGTCGCCTCCTCCTGCTCGAAGGTCGCAGTTTGGTAGATCGGTGTCGCCATGGGACGAAACGGATCGCCGGGCGCTACGTCAAAGCTAACCAGCCGGCTGGCAAATTTCATGATCTGCAATCCTCTTTTCCGCGCTCGTGCCGAACACTTTGTCCAACGCCTGCCGCAAATCAGCGATCAAGTCTTCGGCTGCCTCCAACCCCACGGACAACCGAATCAAGCCGTCGGTGATGCCGAGTTTCTGGCGGGTCTCTACCGGAACGTCGGCGTGTGTCGCCGTTGCCGGATGCGTGACCAGTGACTCCACTCCGCCCAGGCTCTCTGCGCGGATCCACAGCTTCAAGGCATTCATCACGGCAATGGCCTCCGCCGGTCCAGCCTTCAGCTCAAAGCTCAGCATGCCGCCGTAGGTCAGTTGCTGCCGCTGAGCCAGCGCCTTTTGGGGAAACGAATCCAGCCCGGGGTAATACACGGTAGCTACCGCCGGATGCGCCTCGAGCCACTCCGCCACTGTCGCCGCAGTCTCGGAATGCGCCTTCATTCGAAGGGGAAGCGTCTTCAGGCCGCGGAGCGTCAGCCACGCATCCAGCGGAGCTTGAATGGCACCAATCGTTTTGCGGACCAGGCGGAACCGCTCCAGCAGCTTTTCGTCGTTGCAGGCCAGCGAGCCACCGACAGTCGCATGATGCCCCTCGATGTACTTGGTGGTTGATAGCACCGAAATGTCAGCGCCCAGATCGATTGCTCGTTGCAGCACCGGCGTCAGAAACGTGTTGTCTACCGCCAGCAGCAAGCCGTGCTTGCGGGCGATCGCGGCCATAGCTGCGATGTCGGTGAGCTTCATCGTTGGATTGCCGGGCGTCTCGATCAGGATGATTTTCGTCTGCGGTGTGACCGCCCGCTCGACATCCTGAACGTCTGAGGTGTCGACCGAAGAATTGGCGATGCCCAACCCGTTCAGGACCTCCCGGAACAAGCGCATCGTTCCGCCATAGACGACGTCGGAGACGATCACGTGATCGCCGCTTTTCACGGTCGATAGAAACAACGTCGTGATTGCAGCCATTCCGGTGCGGAAACACACCGCCTGGGGCGTGCCTTCCAACGCGCCGATGGCCTGCTCTAGAGCGTCAACGGTCGGGTTGGAAACCCGCGAGTAGCTGTGTCCCTTGGTGACACCTGTTTCCTGCTGCTCAAAAGTCGCAGATTGGAAAATGGGATAAACCACCGCCTCGGCGTGCGCGTCGGGCACGCGGCCACCATGGATGGCTAATGTAGAAATCTGGAATTTTTCGTCGTAAGACAATTCGACCTCCCTCAGCTAGAGCGTTATCTGGTTTGGCGATTGACTCGCCGCCGCCTTGGCTTGACCCCCAGGCGGCCGCTCTGTGATGGGAGGTGGTGAGTGTTACGCTCCCGACGCAGACCGGTCCCCGCCTGGGGGACACATGGCCATGGTCATTCGGGACGTGCGTAGCATAGATTTTGCTTTATCCCCACAAACTCGGAATTTCGTCAGTATACCAGTTGTCGTCGCCAGGTCAACCAGTAGTGCCCGGCCGAACCACGCGACGAAGAAGATCTGGAGTGGGCTTAAAGGGCCTCTTCGGTCAGCGCACGACGAATCCGACAAGCATGCGTCCTGCGGAAACTCCATTTGCGGCGGGCGGCCCTCGCCATTGCGATCATGCCGCTACCAAGGAGTGCCAGCGTAGTCGGTTCTGGCACCCTGGCCTCGCTGGGCGTCTGGGGTGGCGCAGTCCCCTCGGCCAAAGATACGAATTCGTTGGGCGCGGAGCTGTCGGCCCGACTGTCGCCGAGTAAACGCTCAGTAAATCCGGGACCATCGTCTACCAACGCCATCATCCAATCAGCCGCGACCAGCACAGGGGAAGGTTCTTGGCTGACATCGACGGAGGCTTGGTCAAGAGCGGTGGCCGCATGCGGCGACGCGCTCGCCCTTGGGCTTGCGCCGAGGAGCGCAATAGACACTATTAGCGAAAGCATCGCCATTAGCCCAAACCGTGGATTCAGCTTCGCAGCCAACTTGAACACCCCAAGAAAAGTAACCAACAGTAAAGTTACTATACACCTATTGCTGATAAATCAAGCCATCTAAGGTGCTATGCTCGAAGATTTCTTCTGGAAGCGGTGTCCAATGTCCTGAATTAACCTTGGCTTCCTCCTCGCCTGCCTGGGCAGTCGCGTTCCTATGATGTCGCAAGTTTTTGCACTTTGGCAATTTGATGAGACTCGCCGGGGCGCTAAGTGGCTAAATCTATTGGCCAGAAGTCAAGTGAGTTTTGGTGAGTAACTTGCACCGAGTGACACAACCGGCTTCTTTTGAATGTAACGAAGTCAGCTTTGACAATTCTTGCGGAGGTTCAGAAACCCAACACTCGGCGGGACTGGACGAATGAGTTCCGGAAACTCTGGCCGAAAGCCCCAAAAGGAGGACTGAGGTGAGAACAGTTGGAAAACTGGTTCTTGTTACGGCGGTGTTAGCCACGGCACTGGTTGCCCACGCCAGCCCGTTCACTATTTCCAGCATCAGCGTTACGGAGAGCTACCCTGCTACCGTAACGTATGATTCCACGCACATCTACGTTAACTGGCAGGGTCTGCCATTCAGTACGTCAGATTACGTCGACATCACGGTCAACGGCGGTTCAGGACTAAATGGAGTTACGGGTATGGTGGAATACGATTTCCCATGCCTTGGCTGCCTCTACGGGAACGGCGGCGGACCCTATGCCTTCACCGTGCCGGCGACTGTACTAACGGAAAGCGATCCCGGCTTCCTGTTTGTGCAAAATGTCCTCAGTGACAGCGGTATCGACATTGGGTATTTGTGGTCCAGTAGCTGGACGCCCGCCGCATTCAACGGCGAAGTGTTCACATTTACTGGATACGCGTCACCTGAGCCCGGCAGTTTGATGTTGCTGGGTACGGGTGTGCTAGGACTTGCGGGTGTAATTCGCCGCAAACTCACCCGATAACTTCGTTCCGCTGAAGCACAAAGGGAAGAGCTGCAAGACTTCGGAGCAGGACAACAAGTAGGCGGCGCGCAAGCGCCGCCTTTTCACGGCTCGTGGCCAGCTACGGTTCCAGTTCCGCAGGCCGCCCCGTCAGCCGCTCGATCCGCTTGGCGATCGGCGGATGCGTGGAGAACAGGCTGGAGAAATTCACCCCCAGCAGCGGAGCCACGATAAACAGGTGCGCGGTCGACGGAGTGGCCTGCATAGGCACGCGCTTCGAATAGGCGTCGAGTTTTTTTAGCGCGCTAGCCAGAGCGTAGGGATTGCCGGTATATTTCGCTCCGCTCGCGTCGGCTTCATATTCCCGCGAACGCGATACCGCAAGCTGAATCAGCGTCGCCGCAATGGGCGCAACAATCAGCATTAACAGAGCCACGAATCCGCCACCGCGGTCACGGTCGTCTCGACCTCCTCCGCCGCTGAACAGGGAAGCCCAATATCCCATCCGCGCAATCATGGTGATCGCGCCCGCTAGCGTGGCCGCCACCGAACTGATCAGAATGTCGCGATTGCGGACGTGCCCAATCTCGTGGGCCAGCACGCCCTCCAGTTCTTCATCGGTCAGCAGGTTTAGGATGCCTTCGGTCATCGCTACCGAGGCGTGTTGCGGATTCCGTCCAGTCGCAAACGCATTGGGCGAATCCGTCGGAATGACATACATCTTCGGCATGGGGATGCCGATTTTCTGGGTCAGCCGTTCCACAATCTCGAAGGCGCGGGGCAACTGCTCGCGCGTCACTGGCTGCGCGCGGTAAGCCGCCAGCGCGATCTTGTCGCTAAAGAAATACGAAGTGAAGTTCAGAATGACGGCGAAAATCAGCGCGATAATCATGCCTCGCTGGCCGCCGAACGCCTGGCCGATGAACAAAAGCACTAGCGTCATCGCGGTGAGCAGCAACGCAGTCTTGAATGTGTTTCCCATGGGGTAGTCCGACTATGTAGATGTGGCGAGACCAATGCAGGTTGCGACAAGCTTCCGGCTGGGAACCCGACGCTTTTCAGGCATCGGGTTTCCCCTCCCGCGCTATTTCTTCGTGACTACCAACTCAGTGCGTCGGTTTTTGGCGCGGCCTTCGTCGGTGTCGTTCGAAGCAATCGGTTTGTCCTGCCCGTAGCCTGCTGTGGACAGGCGACTCGCGTCGATTCCACCGTTGGCCAGCATGTCGCGCACGGCATTGGCGCGGTCTTGCGACAACTTCATGTTCGCCGCCGGATCGCCGGTGTTATCGGTATGTCCCACCAGTTGCACCTCGGCGGCTGGATACGCCTTCAAAATCACGATCAGGTCATTGACCGTCGGCACCGACTCGGGCGTCAACTGCGTCGTGCCAGTCGTGAAATTGAGGTTGTCGAAGACAAACGTCTTGGGCAACTCGGAACTGTTGCCGTTGGCTAGAAACTGCGCCAACTGGTAGTTCAGTGAGCCCTCCGGCACGGAGATGACCGCGCCACCGGGCAGCGTTATCTGGGCAAGTTTGTTCTTTACCGAGCTTCCGCACTCTTTCCAGTAGGCCAGCAGCGCCACTGCAACCAGCACCAGCAGAATTAGCGGCAGCAGGCGCTTACCCATTCCGCCAGTCTCGGCGGCGACGGTAGATGCGGCCGACGTGACCGCTGTTCCCGCCCCGCCCAGTAAGCTGGAGATGCCCGGCAAGCTGGACAGTCCCGCCGGAATCGCTGACATAAAGCTCGACTTCTGCGACGTGAGCAGGCTTGCCAGTCCGCTGGCGTTCAAGCCCTGCGTGGCCTGCGTCTTGCCCAACAGGCTCATCACGAGTGGCGCCCCCAGCGCCAGCAGCGTTGACGCCGACGACGCTTTCACGCCGCTGTAGTTCGCGACCGCTGAGGTAACCGCTGACGTTTTATCGCCCAGCAGGTTGCCCAGCAGTTGTTGTCCAGTCCCCACCAGGCCTTGAGTCTGCGTACCGTCGGAGAGCAACGGCCCGAGATTGTTCAGAAGGCTGCCGTCATAGCCGCCGCTCTGCAGCAGGCCCGTTAGTTTGCTGGCTCCGCCTGGTGCGGATGCCATGTTCGACACTCCGCCCAGCAGCATGGGCAGTATGCCGGTCAGCGCTTTCTGTGTTCCGCTCGACGATTCGCCAAGAAACGAGCTGGCCTTGCCGATAATGTCGGGTGTGATGTAAGTGCTTAGGGTGTCCAGCAGTGATGCAGCCATGGGATTCTCCTCTCGTAAACAGGAAAGTTGAGCAACCAGTGGGGGAGCGAGCTGCAGATCGGAGTGGGCTTACGCGCGATTTTGCTTACCGACGCGCGTACCGGAGGAATGGTAGCCCAGCGGGGAAGGCCGCGACAAGCGTCGGTAGATAAAAATGCTGTTGGATGGGCACGTTTTACACGGTTGTCACAGAGGCCTGTGACACCCAGTTTTCGAGTCTGGGAAGCGGTTCGCCCTAAATCCCCAGCTGCTCTGCCTCGTCAGGGCTGCGCGGCGCTTTCTTCCGTTTATTGCCATCGAAGTCCGTCATCGCGGTAATCGCTGTCTTGGCCAGGGCCTGCCGAGCGAAAAATCTTGCCGAGGGATCGTTCTCGATGTTCACCAGCTTCGGCATGGCAGCCGTCATGGCGATTAAGCCCGCGTCAATTTGACCGTGCATCGGGTAGGAAATTACTTTGCGCACTCCGCCGGGGTAGTCGGTCAGCAGGCTCACGGCCGCAGTGGCTCCACCACAAAGCAGTGACCCGATCGCCGCCCGCCGGTTGCGCTTCCAGAACAGCGCTCCCATGAGAAGAAACGATCCCGCTACCGCATAATCGAGTACCGAGTGCACTCGCGGGCTGATCATCTTGGGCATGCGCCCCGCCGCCAGCGCCACGCCCTTTTGCATAAGTGCCATCGTTCGAACCTCGATTCAGAGAGTGCAGACGAACATGTGATGCCGTTCGCGGGAGTCGCGGTTGTCGATTCTACGCTTGCTGCGGTATTTCCTGAAACGTAACCAGGTTCAATTTGTCATTCCGGGGAGAGCGGCCGGAGTTGGCCGTCGCAGTCGAGGGATCTGCGTTTGCTTCCGAATTGGAATTCTCATGCGTTTAATCGGTGCGAATGCGTGGTTGGTTCTTCTCGAAATCGGCGACTGGCTAGTGGTTACTGGCTCTTGCCAGTGCCCGCCGGATCGTCTCGTCCAGCGCGGCCTTGGCCTTGGCGTACTCGTCCGGGCCAATCTTGCCTTGTTGCCGGTCGAGTTCCAACTGGAACAACTCTTCCTTCATCGCCTCCAGCAACTTGGAGTTGCGGTCGCGTGGAACCGCCTCGTCCGCGACTGTCGCCACTGCGTTTGCGCTCGGCAAGCCAACCACCGGCGTGGGACTGTTTGACTTCGCAACGACGTACGCACCGCCCATCACCAACACACACGCGAACACACCGAGGATCACCGCGCGATAATCGTGCAACGGGTCATTCGAATCGATTGGTGCACCCAAGCCTCCACCGGGACGATTGTCGCGCGCGGCAGCTTGTCCACCGCTCATTCCTGCACCACCGCCTTCGTCGCCACCCGCGGCTTGCTGTCCTTCGGTCTGAAACTGCCCCGTGCCGCTCAAGGTGAAGCTCAAGTCTTCGCCCGGCTTTACGTTGGTGGCCACCATCACGCCCGCGCCTGAGTTGTCGGGCATCGACTGGTAGCGCTGCTTGTCCTTGGGCGCGAACGTCATGCCCTGCGGAGTCATGACCACGAAGTGCTGCACTTCGGCCAGTGGCTTGGGCGAAAAACTCGCCGCGCCCTTGTACGGCATGTGATAGCTCACCTGGAATTGCGACTCGCCCGGTTTCAGCGGAAAGCTGAAAGCATAGCGGCCTTTCTGCGGCGTCTCGGTGGGAGAAATATTCAGTGGCTGGCCTCCCGGAGACTTGGCCATTCCGGAGTCGACGGTTGCGCCCGCCGGCAACAAGAACTCAAACGTCTGGTCCGCGTCCAACGTGCGCGGTGGCTTCGACTCATTGCGGATTGCGAAAAGGGCAATCGCCTGAAGTTGGTCGCCCTGCGCTTCGTAGCGGTCGACCTCCACTGTTTGCGAAAGTCCGTCCAGTTTCTTTGCCGTGTCGTAGACGGTGATCTGGGTCGTGGTCGCACCCGGCATCAGCGGACCGCCCTGGGGAAAGTAGTTCACTCCACCGTGCGTGACGCGGACCATGTGCGGCACGCCCTGCTCTGCCGGAGCTGCGAGGCTGAACTTGCCCTCCACGTCGGTTTTGCCGGACCCGACTTCCTGCATGCCTTGCGAGAGCGACAGCAGCGTGACCTCGTCGCCTGCGGCCGGCTTACCGGTTGTACCGTTGGTGACGGTGCCAGTAATGTTTTGCGCGGCCGCGAAACCGACGAGGGCTAACGCGAGCACAGCACTTAGTAAGGAGTCTGGTTTTCACGCCCGCCCCCTCACCACCGCTCGCGTCTTCTCGATGGACTCCATTTCGGCGAGGATCGCTGCCGCTTCATCTTCCAACGCGGCGCGCTGCATGGCGTAATCTTGCTCGCTCAGCTTGCCCGCTTTGTACTCAAAGTTCAGGTCGCGCAAGTTTTCGTAGGTCGCGTCTTTCCGTTCCTGCAAATATCCGAAGCGTGTCTTGGTTTCGCCCGCATCGATGTCACCCGGCTCATAGAACACGTATACGAACAGCGCCGCCGCAAACAGCGAGCAGCCGAACAGAATGAACGGCGTCTCGCTCGCGGCCGCTGCAATCAATAGTAGGGAATGCGTCAAAACTCTGTCTCCTCCCGCGCTCGTTTGCGCAGGGCATCCAACTCCGCGGAACCCAGATTCGGCCGCGCAACTGGCTGTGCTACAGGACGCGCTTTCCACGCCCTCACCAGCCATACCGCCATCGCCGTGGCCAGCGCGAACATCGCAAACGGCATAATCCACGCCACAACGTTAAAGCCGGTCGAAGTCGGCGCCGCCAATACGGTATTGCCGTATTTCTGCACGAAACTTTGCAATACCAGCGAGTCGCTGTCTCCCCGCTCCAGCCCAGCGGTCAGTTCATTGCGCATGCGATCGGAGTAAGTACAGCCCACGTGGTTGCACTCCAGCAGGATCTGGTTGCACCCGCACATGCACATCATCTGATGGCCGAGCTTGTTGAAGCGGGCATCGATATCCGCACCCATAAATGCGATCGCGATGATCGCAATACCAAGCAATTGAATCGGGCGGAGTAGGATTCGTTTTGCGACATTCAATCTCCCCCCACTTCCACCGCGCCCCGCCTCGCTGCTGCTTCCGCGTCTTCGCGTTCTTTCTCGGCTGCCCGCACCTTGGGCGGTTTCCAGTTCGGAATCAGGGTTATCACCGTCCCAAATACCACCACCACTACGCCGATCCAGATCCACATGACCAGCGGATTCACGTGCGCCTTGATGATCGGCTTGCCGGTATCAGGATTCTTGCCGGTGTAAACGAGGTACAGGTCTGCGTTCGGGCGCGAGCGATTGGCCACTATCGTCGACGTCTGCTCGCTCGCCTTGTAAAACCGCCGTTCCGGATACATGGTGTCGATCTTCTTGCCGTTCTTGTACACATCCATCACGGCCCACTCGCTGCCGTAATTCGGAGTGTCGTCTTGTGTGTACGACTGACACACCAGCGTGAAACCGGCGATCTGCATCTTGTCGCCGAAGCCCATCTCCTGCTCTTTGTCCTGGTTGAAGGGCAGGCCGGCAAAGCCAAGCACGATCAGAATGATGCCGAAGTGGACAATGTATCCACCGTAACGGCGCGTATTGCGCCGCGTGATCTGCACCATCCCGGCTAGGATATTGGTGTGTTGCTGCCGTGCAATCACACGTCCCCCACGCCAGAACTCGCCGACGACGGTCGCCGCCACCAGTGCCGCCAGCGAGATCGCCATCAGCGAATAAAAGTACGCGCTCTCCGGCCACGGCCGCATGCCTCCGGCGATGAGCGCAATGGCCGTCCCTAGAGCAATAATCGTCGGCCAAAGGAAGTTGCGACGCAGGCTGTCCCACGACGTCTGACGCCATGCCAGGAGCGGGCCGACGGCGGTCAAAAACAGCAGAAACAGTCCGATGGGAACGTTGACGCGGTTGAAGAAGGGCGGGCCCACGGTCACCTTGCTGCCCGTCACCCACTCTGAGAGCACCGGGAACAGCGTTCCCCACAACACGGCGAAGCAGGCAACCAGCAGGACAAGGTTGTTGAACAGGAAGCTCGACTCACGCGAGATCAGCGAATCCAGGCGATGCTCGCTCTTCAGCGTGTCGCGGTTGCGCACGAAGAAGAACACACAGGTCGCAAACGCGATGGCCAGGAACCACACAAACCAGATGCCGATGCCCGACTGCGCGAATGCGTGCACCGAACTCACTACACCCGAGCGCGTCAGGAACGTTCCGAAAATCGCCAGAAGGAACGTGGTAAAGATGAGCCACATGTTCCACATCTTCATCATGCCGCGCTTTTCCTGCATCATCACCGAATGTAGAAACGCGGTCATCGTCAGCCATGGCAGGATGGAAGCGTTTTCCACCGGGTCCCATCCCCAGTAACCGCCCCAACCCAGTACAGCGTAGGCCCAATGCGCGCCCAGGAAGACGCCGCAGGTCAGGAACAGCCACGCCACCATGGTCCAGCGGCGTGTGATGTGGATCCACTTTTCGCCGGGATACTTCATGATCAGCGCGCCCAGGGCAAACGCGAACGGAGCGGTCACGCCGACGTACCCGAGGTAAAGCATCGGCGGATGGATCACCATCTCGGGATACTGGAGTAGCGGATTCAGTCCGTTGCCGTCGGCCGGAATCGTGCCTGTAACCAGGCCAAACGGGTGCGCCGCAAAATTTATGAGCAGCAGGAAGAAAACCTGCACCGCCGCCACAATCGCTGACGCATACGCCGTGAGCTGCGGATCGACCTTGTACCGCAGCCGCATCACCAGCCCGTACGTCGATAGCAGCCATGCCCACAGCAGCAGGGAGCCTTCCTGGCCCGACCACAGCGCGGCAAACTTGTATGCGATGGGCAGGTCGCGATTGCTGTGATGCAGGATGTAGGCGACAGAGAAGTCGTTGCCGAACGCCGCCATCACCAGCGCAAACGCCGCTACGGTGACCGCCGCCCAGCACGCGATGCCCGCGCGTCGTGCCGTCTCGGTCAGGCGATCGTCTTTCCGATAGAGCGCCAGCACTCCGGCGATGAGCGAATACGCCGCCAGAGCGAGGGCCAGAAGAAGCGTGAAGCTACCTATTTGTGGCATGGAAAATCGAATGTCCGCGCGGCGCTGGAGCGTACCGGTTCAATCCTTATACCATCCTCGCCGAATACCGCTATTTTACTCGCTTATGAGGGGGCATTGTCATTCCCGGCACAGGCGGCCGATTTTGACTGCCGAAGCGGCACAACCCATCCGGCCTGAAGGGTGGCCCAGCGCATCGGCCACCTGTCCGGAAGTGCCGTCGGCGGCGGGGTAAACAACTCGCTCCCATCGGCAACTGACAACCGACCGGTCGCCTAATCTTCAGACCACTATCCACTAGGCACTGTCCGCTGCTACCATATTCCCGCTCCACTCTTATTCTCCATGACCCACGACCAGCAACTTCGTCAACAACTCGCGAAAGCTCTTGATTGGGGCGAGGCGCACGCCGACTTCCGTACTGCGGTTGCCGACTTTCCCATCGACCTGCGTGGCGAGGTCCCGCCCGGTTTCTCGCACTCGGCGTGGGAACTCGTCGAGCACCTGCGCATCGCTCTCTGGGACATCGTCGAATTCACCAAGGATGCCCGCCACAAATCGCCGCCGTGGCCCAAGGGCTACTGGCCGCTCACGCCTGCCCCGCCGCAGGACGAAGCCTGGGACCAATCCATCTCGTCGTTCTTCGACCTGGTTGAGGAGATGCGCGCTATGGTCCTCGACCGCTCGCGTCCGCTGTTGGAGCCGTTCCCCCGCAGCCAGGGCCAGACCCTGATGCGCGAAGCGATGCTGATCGCCGACCACAACGCTTATCACCTCGGCCAGTTGGTACAGCTCCGCAAAGCTCTCAAAGAATGGCCGAAAGACGCCGGTTAGGTCAGCGACAGCGCGTCCACATCCACCACAAGGTTCATCCGTGGGATTTTCTTCTCTACCGCGTGCTCGATCATCGCGCGCAGCACGGTGTTCATGCGTTCGCGGCTCGCCGACTTCAATAAGAAATGGTATCTGTACTCCGTCTTCAATCTCACGATCGGCGCGGCCGCTGGCCCCATTACCCGCACGCCTTCCAGTCGCGTCGCCTCAAACCACTTGCCCAGGATTCCTGACCAGGTCAACGCTTCATCCAATTTGCTGCTGCGAACGATCACGTTGCTCACTGTGTTGAAGGGCGGATAGTGCATCCAACTGCGGAACCGCGCCTCTTTGTCGTAGAACCCGCGATAGTCGTGCGCCGCCGCAAACTGAATCGCGTAGTGGTCGGTGAAGAAGGTCTGTAGCACGACCTTGCCTGGAGTCTCGCCACGTCCCGCGCGTCCCGCGACTTGTGTTAGCAACTGAAACGTGCGTTCAGCCGCGCGAAAATCGGGAAAACCCAGAGCCGCGTCCGATCCCACGACACCCACTAGAGTCACGTTCGGAATATCGTGTCCCTTGGCGATCATCTGCGTACCCACCAGTAAGTCAATCTCGCCGGCGTGCAGCGCGCTCAAGATCTGTTCGAGATCGTCGCGCCCACGTACCGTGTCGCGATCCAACCGCCCAATACGCGCCTGCGGAAACAGCGAGTGCAGCATCTGCTCCAGTTTCTCGGATCCGGTACCAAGATATTGCACATATTCGCTGCCGCATTTCGGACACGTCTTCGGCGCTGGCCGCATGAAGCCGCAGTAATGGCAGATGAGCCGGTGTTCGCGCTTGTGGTACGTCATCGCGATGGCGCAGTTCTTGCACTGCACCGTCTCGCCGCACTCGCGGCACAACACGAAGGCCGAATATCCGCGCCGGTTTAGCAGCACCATCACCTGCTCGTTGAGCTCCAACCGTTTGCCAATTTCCTCCACCAGCTTTTGCGACAGGACATGGTCTTTCTTTGTGTGCTGGAATTCCGCCCGCATGTCGATAATCTCCACCTCGGGCAGCGGACGCTTCTCGATGCGCTCGGCCAGCTCCATCAGCTTGTATTTACCCTGCTGCGCGTTGTAATAGGTTTCCAGCGACGGCGTCGCCGAACCCAGCACCACCACGGCGTTCGTCATCTTGGCGCGCATCACCGCGACGTCGCGCGCGTGATAACGGGGCGTCTCGTCCTGCTTGTACGAATGATCGTGCTCCTCGTCGACCACGATCAGCGCCAGGTCTGGCACCGGTGCGAACACTGCGGAGCGTGTGCCTACCACAATGTGGGACTCGCCGTTGCGGATGCGCTTCCATTGCTCGGCCCGCTCGTCATCGGTGAGCGCAGAATGCAGAATCGCGACTTCATCGCCAAAGACTTGGTGCAGGTCCGCCGCCATCGCCGGTGTCAGCCCAATTTCCGGAACCAGCAAAATGGCCGATCGCCCTTTGGCCAGCATCGCCTGCATCGCCGACAGATACACCGCTGTCTTTCCTGATCCCGTTACCCCATGCAGCAGCATGGGCAGGAACTGTCGCTCATCGACCGCCGCGTTGATTTGCTCCAGTGCCGCCTTTTGCGCCGGATTGAAAAGGAACTCCAGCTTGCGCGGCTTCATGCCTGACATGCGAAAACCCGCGGGCTCCTCGGTCAGTTCGACGATGCCTCGTCGCACCAGCGTCTGCAACGTCGTTCGCGGAACCGCCAGATCTCGTAGCGCCGACACCGGCGCGCGTTGCTCCGGACGCTGGCGCAGGTAATCGACAATCGTCTGCTGGTTGGCGTTCAGCTTTCCCTCGGCCATCTTTAGCGTAGCGATCTGAATACTACGACTCGCATCCCGTACCCCGCTCAGGTCTTCGCGCGCAATCCACTTCTTACGTAACAATCCCAGCAGAACCGCGCGCGACGCGTCAGCCGACGAGCGCAAAGAGGCCTCGCGCATCACCTCGCCGTCCGCCAACCGGTTGAGGACGGCATACTCTTTCATCTGCTGCTCGGGTTCCACCCGCGCACGCAGCGATGAGCCCACGGTTGACGCAGCATGCAGTGCCTCAAGTCCCTTGTCTGTGATGTGATATCCGGTGACGTGGCGAAACTCGGCGGCCAGCGGCAACATGGTGCGCAACACCTCGCCGATCGGCGCGATGTAATAGTGCGCGATCCAGCGGCCCAGCTGCATCAGCTCCGGAGTCAGCGCGGGAGTCGAATCCAGAACCTGTTGCACCGTCTTGGCCTTAAAGCTTGGTTCGCGGTCGTGCAACTCCGTGACGATGCCGCACAGCCTCTTCTCACGGAAAGGCACAACCACACGCCCGCCCACACACGGCTCGGGCAGCTCTTCCGGAATGGAATAGGTGAACGTGGCGTCCAGCGGAACGGGCACCGCCACATCGCAATAGCGCGGCATCTGGTCTAGCTTAAATGGGTGGAATGAATCTGGGTGGGTCTTCTCGAACTTTCAGACTCGAAGAGCGGATGCTTCCGCGGATCCCGTTCGGGGCTAGGTTCTTATCCGTGTCATCCGTGCGAATCCGTGGTTGCTTTTGATTTTTCCGGCGGTTGCAGTCCCAGGAACTTCATGACCATCTGCAGGTCCTTCCATGCCTCGCCCTTCTGCCGCGGATCGCGCAACAAAAACGCGGGATGATAAGTTACCGCGAGCTTACAATCGAACGGCTCATCAGTATCGGCCAGCGAGCGCTTCGGCGAGAAATCGTAGAACCGCCCCCGCAACGACCCCATGGAGTCATTCATTCCCAGTAGGTTTTTCGCTGCGGTTGCGCCCAGCGCGACAATCACCTTGGGCCGAACCACGCGAATTTGCCGCATCAGGAACGGTGAGCAGGTGTCGCATTCGTCGCGCTCTGGTGTGCGGTTCCCTGGCGGACGGCACTTAACGATATTGGCGATGTACACCTGTTCGCGCCGCAGCCCCATTGCCGTAATCATATTGTTCAGCAGTTGCCCCGCGCGTCCCACGAATGGCAGGCCCTGCTCGTCTTCATCTGCACCCGGTCCTTCGCCAATGAACATCAGCTCCGCGTGCGGATCGCCGGTGCCAAACACAATCTGCTTGCGACCCTGCTTGCCCAGCTTGCACCGCTGGCAGTTTGGGCCGATGTCGTCGACGATCGCACGCAACTTCGCATCGCGATCGTCACCAGTCGGCAGATAGCCCTCCTGCGCAGCTCGCTCCTGTGCCGCCGAAATTTCGTCTATGACTGTCTCCATCGCCCCAACTAACTCTTCGCCTTGGTCTTGGGCTTGCGGCTCGCCGGAGACCTCGCGCCGGTACAGCGGCCCGATGCCGAGCTCGCGATAGAAGCTCAGTCGTTCGCGGATCGCATTTTTTTTTGTGGGATCGAGGGTCATCAGCTACGGACCGGTGACGCCACCAGTGTAGCCTGTTGCCGCCGCATGCGAACTGCGGCCTCGAGAATTTTCTGTGCAATGTCTGACTTGCTTGCTTCCGGAACCACGATTGTTTCCGTCGCCGTCACAATTGTGACCTCATTGCGATCGGAATTAAATCCGATGTCCGCACGCGAAACGTCGTTCAGCACGATAGCGTCTACCTGCTTCTTCGCCAGCTTGGCGCGGGCGTTCTCCAGTAGATGCTCGGTCTCTGCCGCGAAGCCAATCAACAGCGGCAAGTGCTTGCCCGTCGCCTGTCGCAAGCTGCCCAAGTCAGCGAGGATGTCGGGGTTGGGCTCCAGTTGCAGCTCAATCGGTCCGCCGCGCTTGATCTTCTCGGGAGCAGCGTTCTTCACGTGATAGTCGCCGACCGCCGCCGCCATAATAAGGATGCTCGCTCGTTCCCAGCGGTCCAGCACCGCGGTGCGCATCTGCTGCGCGGTTTCGACAAAGATCGTCTCCGCCGCAGAAGGAAGTGTCAGTGCCGTCGGTCCACTTACCAAAATCACATTCGCGCCATGCCGCAGCGCAGCTTCCGCCAGCGCATAACCCATTTTCCCGCTCGACCGGTTGCCAATGTACCTCACTGGATCGACCGGCTCGTGCGTGGGTCCTGCAGTGACCAGTACCGTGTCGCCTGCCAGATCTTGCGAAATCCCGAGCCTCTCTAATGTCGCCGCGACGATATGCTCCGGCTCCGCCAGTCGGCCGGCGCCAATCATGCCGCATGCCAGATATCCGCTGTCAGGCTCGACGATGTGTACTCCACGTTGCCGCAGTGCTTCCAGATTGGCGCGCGTGGCCGGATGCTCCCACATGTTCACGTTCATCGCCGGCGCCACAATCACCGGCGCTTTGGTCGCAAGATACAGCGTGGAGAGAAAGTCGTTGGCGATGCCTTGCGCGAACTTTGCGACAGTATCGGCGGTAGCCGGCGCTACCAGCAAAGCATCAATCGATTGTGCAACCGCGATATGTTCGACTGCAGAGTCGAGATTGGGCTGCTCATCGCCCGCTGAGAAAAGTCCGGTGATGACTTTCTCGCCCGAGAGCGCCGCAAACGTCAGCGGCCGCACAAACTCCTGCGCCGCATCGGTCATGACGACCTGCACCCGCACGCCGCGCTCCTGCAGCAGACGTACGATCTCTGCGGCCTTGTAGGCGGCGATGCCTCCCGTCACTCCCAACGCAATCTTCATAAGCCTTAGATGCGAAATCGCTGTCAACGTCTTTAAGTGACAATTAGCAACCGTGTTTAGTCGTCTGCCTCGCCGCCAACAGCACCCGTGATCAGCTCGTCAGCCACCTCGGCGGGTGTCTTCCCCGTCTCCGGTATTTCCCACTTCACTTTACCTGCGTTGATTTCTTCTTCCGCAATGCGGCACGCCTTGCCGGAGTGCGGTTCTACCACCGGACGCGCACCGTTTTGCAATTGACGCGCACGCCGCGCTGCCACCAGAACATACCGATACTTGCTATCAAATCCATCAGCTAAGTCCATATGTCACTCCGTTGCGGTATGAGAACTTGAAAGGTCAAATGTTGCCAGAATCGTCTGCACCTGCTCCATCATGTGCCGTCGTTCCGCCATTTCGGCGGTGGCCAGCACCTGTTCATCACCAGCCCGTTGCGTCTCTGGTGAGCGCTTCACCCGCTCCGCTTTCACGATCGCCTGCAAGACGTCGATGGCCGGCTCAACTTTTTCATTCACCAAAATATAGTCATACTCCGAATAATTCTCAATCTCGCGCGAGGCTTCCTGCAAGCGCCGCTGAAGAATCGCCTCGATCTCTTCCGGCCGTTTCCCCTCGCCCGTCAACTCGCGTCGCGTTTCATTTTCCGCCAACGTCCGCCGCCGCAACCTCCGCTCCAGTTCTTCACGCGATGGCGGAAGAATAAAGATACTCACCGCCTCCGCCAGTTTCTGCTTCACCTGCGCCGCGCCCTGTACGTCGATGTCAAGGATCAGGTCGTTCCCGCGGGCGAACGCCTCGCGCAAAAAGCTGCGTGCCGTGCCGTAATAATTGCCGAAAACCTCAGCGTACTCCAGGAACTGTCCCTCGCCGATCATCTTTTCGAACTCTTCGCGCGTAATAAAGAAGTATTCGCGCCCGTTCTGTTCGCTGCCTCGTGGTGCGCGCGTCGTATAGCTGATGGAAAACTCCAGGCCCGGCACCAGCCGTCGCAGCTCCGCCGTCAGCGTCGATTTGCCGGAACCCGAAGGCGCCGAAATGATGAATACAATCCCGCTCATTCGCAGTTCACTCAAGGTTCTGCACTTGCTCGCGGGCCTTCTCGATTTCCGACTTCATGACCAGCCCCAGTTCGGTGATGCGTAACGCTTCGCCCGCAACGCCCGTAGTCTTCGACAGCAGAGTGTTGGCCTCGCGGTTCATCTCTTGCAACAGGAAGTCGAGCTTCTTGCCAACTTCGCCACCGCCGTCCAGGTGCGACAGAAAATGCTGGATATGGTTCTTCATCCGCACCAGCTCTTCCTGGATGTCGCTGCGCTCGGCCAGCATGGCCGCTTCCTGCAAAATGCGGTCCGCATCCGCGTGCGCGCCGATCAACTCCTGCATCCGTCCATAAACTTTATCGTGATATGCCTTCAGTACTTTGTGCCGCAGCGATTCCACTTCCAGCGTCGCCTTTGACAGATGCTGCATGCGCTCTCGCAACTCCTTCGCCGCGCCGCGACCTTCTTCTTCCCGCATCCGGTTGAGCCGCTCGATGGCCTGTTCCAGCGCGCCAGTCACTTGCTTTTCCAGTTCGTCAGTGGCGTCACCCGACTCGGCTGCATTCAACGCACCCGGCAACTTTAATACCGCGTTAAGGTCAGGCTCAGCGCTGACGCCGAACTCTTCCGCCGCCTCGCGAAACGCTCGCAGGTATCCGCCGACCAGCTCACGATTGACCGCAAACGAAGCTCCGCCCATTCGCTCCAGGCTGAGAGTGACCTCGATGTGCCCGCGATGCAAGCGTTCCTTCAGTACCCGCCGCACCTTCATCTCAATCGCGTCCAACTCGTTCGGGATCCTCAGGTGTAAATCCAGGAAGCGGTGGTTCACCGACTTCAGGCTGAGCGCCAAGGTGAGCTCATCACTCACATGCGACTTTACCTGCGCATAGCCTGTCATCGAGCGGATTTCCATGTTCGACTCACTCGCTTCCGTTGGCGATTTCGACATCCACAAATTGCAAATCGTACAGCCTTCGATAGGTGCCGGTGTGCGCCATCAGGCGCTCGTGCGTGCCTTCGTCGGTAATCATGCCGCTCTCCAGCACCAGAATGCGGTCAGCCCGCCGCACCGTCGACAGCCGGTGCGCGATGACAAACACGGTCCGTCCCGTCATCAGGTTTTGCAGCGCTGTCTGCACCAGCGACTCGCTCTCCGTGTCGAGCGCCGAGGTCGCTTCATCAAGAATAAGGATTGGGGCATTCTTCAGGATAGCGCGTGCAATCGATAGCCGTTGGCGTTCGCCGCCACTCAGTCGCAATCCGCGCTCTCCGATGATCGCCTCATACCCGCCAGGCAGTGCCCGAATGAAGTCGTGTGCCAGCGCCGCTCGTGCCGCCTCTTCGACTTTTTCCTTTGGTACCGTCGGCTGCCCGTACGCAATGTTATTGCGCACCGTGTCGTTAAACAGGATCGTGTCCTGGGTCACGATGGCGATCTCCGAGCGCAGTGACGCAACCGTAAGGTCGCGCACGTCGAGACCATCAATCAATAGCTTGCCACGCGTGACGTCGAAGAATCGCGGCAGCAGGTGGACCAACGTCGTCTTACCTGATCCGCTCGATCCCACAATGGCCACCACTTCGCCCGGTGCGACTGTCAGGTTAATGTCGTGCAGCACTTCGCGATGATCCTCGCCGTCGCGGTAGCTGAAGTACACATGCTCAAATCGGATTCCCTGGTGGAACGGCGGCAGCGTCGTCGCGCCCTGCTTCTCGCGCACCTCGTCGTGCGCATCGAGGAAGTCGAAGATGGCCGACGACGCCCCCAGCGCCTGCTGAAAGTTGTTATTGAACTGCGCGAACTTACGCACCGGCTCGTACAGCTTGAACACCGCGACGATGAACGCCAGGAACACGCCCTCGGTAAAGATGCCGTGCTTGATGTACTCGCGCCCCATCAGGATCAGCAGCGCAATTGCGATCGCCCCGAAGATGTCCATCATCGGCGAACTGATAGCCGCGGCGCTGACCGATCGCAAATTGGCGCGGAACAGCCGTTTGGCCGCCTCGCGGAAACGCTTCGTCTCCCACGCTTCCATCGAGAACGCTTTCACGATCCGCACGCCGGTGATGGTCTCGTGCAGGATGTTCTGGATCTCTGCCAGCTTGTCCTGTCCTTTGCGCGTGGTCGTCCGCACCCGCCTTCCGATGCGCCGCACCGATCCCAGCACGAACGGCACAAACAGCATCAGCACCCACGCCAGCCGTCCGCCCAGCAACACCACAACGCACGCAGTAAAAATGAGCGTGAAAAATTGCTGCAGAAACTCCGCCAGCACCGTCGACATCGCGTACTGCACGCGCTCCATGTCGTTTACCAGTGCCGACAGCAGTGTGCCCGTCGAGTGCTTCTGAAAAAACGCCACCGAGCGCCGCAGAGTCGCGTTGTACAAATCGTTCCGCAGGTCCGTGATCATGCCGAAGCCGGCATAATTCACCAGATACGTTCCCAGGTAATCAAACACGCCCTTCAGCACCGTCGCCGCCACCAGCGCGAATGCCACAATCGTCCATACATTGTGGAAGTGCTCGGGCACGAACCAGTTCAATTGCAGCGACCAGCGCGAGTTTGGCAATAGGTGAAGTTCGTGAGTGGGAGATCCCGGGTTTAGTACTGCATCAAAGATAGGTCCGATCAGCAGCAGTCGGAATGCGTCCAGCAGTCCCACCAACGCCATCGACACCACGGAAGCCACAACATAAAACCAATACGGCCTGACGTAATGCAACAGTCGCTTTAATTGATGCATAGGCCCCGCGCTCCCCAGCGCAAAATGTTGGGCGCATTCGCTTTGGAGGGATAAATCTGCAAGCTGTGATTCTAGCGGAACTTGGGGTCGCGACGATACCTGAGGATGTGCGCCCGCCCGACAGCTCGAGCCAAACTCACCTACAGACTTATGCAATCGGCGGCGGACGGTCCGGGTAGGGAACAGTCCCGTGCGCCGCCGCATGACGACTGAAATCGGTGCGTGGTCTTCGAGTTTTTATATATACTTTGACAAGTATATGCGGCGTGGAGTATATAAGCAGAATGGAATCCGCGTTCGACATCATTGCCGAGCCGAACCGCCGCGCCATATTGGGCCTACTGGTCTCGTCACAACGGTCGGTGGGAGAAATCGAGCGTCAGCTTCGTATGTCGCAGCCGACCGTGTCCAAGCACCTGCGAGTGCTGCGCGAGGCTGGTTTCGTGGAATCCACGGTCGACGCACAGCGCCGTTTCTACCGGCTGAAACCCGGACCATTTCAGGAGGTGGACGCCTGGCTGGCTCAGTTCCGGCGGTTCTGGTCCGTTCACATAGATGCCCTTGAACGCCACCTGGACCGAATGAACGATGATCCAGCAACACCGCCAAAAGGGAAGACAACGAGAAAACAACGCGGCCCAAACCGCAAACGCAACAAAGGAGAAACGAAATGAAAATCAAGCTGACCAGCGTGTACGTAGACGACCAGGGGAAGGCGCTGCGCTTCTATACCGAAGTGCTGGGTTTCGTGAAGAAGGCCGATTTCAGCCAGGGCCCATTTCGCTGGCTGACCGTGGCCTCACCCGACGAGCCGGACGGCACCGAGCTGCAACTGGCGCTGAACAACAACCCAGCAGCCAAGACGTATCAGCAGGCACTGTTTCAACAGAACCAGCCCGCGGCCATGTTCTTCACCGACGACGTGCAGGCCGATTACGAGCGCATGAAAGCCAGCGGCGCCGAGTTCACCATGCCGCCCACCGACGTGACGGCCTCCAAGATAGCCATGCTGAACGACACCTGCGGCAACCTCATTCAGCTCACGGAGCTTAAGCGCTGGTAAGGGCGGCCGTGTAGGAGAAGAAGATGACCTATCCCGAGCAATACACACCGGGGCCGGCTAGTGGGGCACGGATACAAAAGGACGGAGACAACTGGACGCTCATTCTCGTCCGAGAACTGCGCCACTCGCCGGAAAAAGTCTGGCAGGCAATTACCGACCCGAAGCATCTTCGCGAGTGGGCGCCCTTTGAGGCCGACGGCAGCCTGGGTACGGTTGGAACCTCGGTGAAGCTCACCACGGTGAGAGCGCCCAGGCAGCAGGTTTCCGAAACAACCGTGACCCGAGCCGACGCTCCCCACGTGCTTGAGTACAACTGGGGTGACCACGATATGCGATGGGAACTCGAACCTTTGGATGGAGGCACGCGCTTGACGCTGTGGCACAACATCGATCGCCGCTTCATCGCCATGGGTGCTGCTGGGTGGCACATTTGTTTCGACGTTCTGGATCACCTTCTCAGCGGAACTCCCCTCGGCCGCATCGTCGGCCCCGAGGCCATGAAGTTCGGCTGGCAGCGATTGCACGCCGAATACGCCAAGCAGTTCGGTATTGTAGCGCCCAACTGGCCGCCTCAGGCGGCTCAAAAGCCGTGAATCGGGGTGCATCGCTTCGTCGTCTTCAGAGGAGGTCCCATGAACTGGAACAAATGGGTTCGGCAGGCCCACCGCTGGCTGTCCATTGCCTTTACGGTGGCGGTCATCATTAACGGAATAGCCGTGGTGCAGGGAAAATACACCGCTAAGCTGGGCCTGTTGGCAGTGGCCATGCTCGCTTTGCAATTTTTCACCGGTATGTACCTGTTCGTGCTGCCGTATTCCACCAAGTGGCGCGGCGTGCGACGCACCGGCTGAAAGGGCAGACCGGCGAATTGTGCTAGATTCGAAAGAAGGTGAGTCTGTGAAAGGATGCAGCCTTCAACATACGGGCCGCTGGGTTCGCCTGACTGGCGCCGCAGTCGCTTTAGTAATTGCTTTGGCCACAGCGTCGGCTAAGGCCGCTAATTCGTCTGCCTCAGCCAGTGACAGCGACCCCACTCCGCCGCCTCAGACTCAATCGCAGGCGCCGAGTGCGCCTCCTTGCTCCAACGTTCCCACTTTGAAAAAAAACGGACAGCCGGATCTGCCTCCCTGTCCTGAGCCGCCGCAGGCCGACTCGGAACCTGCGGAATCCGTCCCCACGCCTTCGCTGCCCCCGTCCGCGCCCTTGATCGAAAGGGCCAGGGAGGCGACGCTTCAGTTTTCACAGAAGCTTCCCAACTTTATTTGCCAGGAATTCATGTCGCGGTTTACCCAGCAAGGCCGCGCGGAGAAAGTGCCCCAGGACTTGGTTTCCGCTGAAATCATTTACGAGGACGGGCAGGAAAGCTATCGCAACGTGAAGATCAATAACCGCGCTACCGACAAGCACTTGCAGGATATCGATGGGTCCTGGTCCACCGGGGAATTTGCGTCCGCTCTGTTGGATCTTTTTGACCCCGCTTCGAAGGCGCAGTTCAGTTCCGGCCGGCCGTCCACCATTTCGGGTTACCGTGCCCAGGTTTACGACTTTCAAATCCAGAGTAAGAATTCACACTGGAGGTTGTCCGTCGGCTCTCAGACTGTGACTACAGGTTACACAGGCTCCGTATGGGTGGATCCGAATACCGCGCGCGTCCTGCGTATCGAGAGCCAGGCCCGCAACATACCATCAGACTTCCCGATAGATACGGTCGAGTCTGCAATTGATTATTCGTACGTGTTGGTTGGCGAGAAATCGTTCCTGCTTCCGGTCCATGCCGAGAGCTTGGGTTGTCAACGGGGCAGCAGCTTCTGCACCCACAACATCATTGACTTCCGCAACTATCACCAATTCAAAGGCGACATCAAGATTATTCCCTGATTTCCCGGGTGGCCCACATTTCCCGTCTGTTTGAAAATGTGGGATACCAATTCGAGCAGCTTCGATTCCCTCCACCGGCTCAGGAGGAACTAATGTCACCCACCGACGGCAATGCAGAAGGCCGAACTGTAACTTTGCACATGGTTTCCAGTCTGGATGGTTTCATCGCGAAGTCCGACAACAGTGTCTCCTGGCTCGATAACCCTGAAAGTGTCTATGAAGCTGGGGTTTCCATTTCGGAGGAAGAAGTTGCGGCCTTCGTCAAATCGGTCGACTGCTACGTGCTCGGTTCTCGCACATACGAACACGCGCTCGAACTGGGCTGGCCCTATGGCGACACCCCGACCGTCGTGATCACCAACAGAGCGCTCTCGTCCACCAGGAAGAGCGTCGAGTTCTATTCGGGCGATCTTAAGAAGTTGGTCGATGAGGTTCTCGCGCCGCGATATCGAAACATCTGGCTCGTGGGTGGGGCGATGCTGTGCCAGCGTTTTCTCGAACTCGGTCTGGTGGACGAAATCAAATTGACGATAGCGCCTGTCCTGTTGGGTGGAGGACTCCGACTGTTCGATGGTTCCCTGGCGGAGGAGAGGTGGAATTTGAAGAACGTGGTCGCTTACAAGAACGGCTTTGTTGAGCTCTCGTACTCCGCCCCTTCCGCGTGATAGCCGCTTCCACTTGCCCAGCTTGCAGGTTCCGCCGAGTGCAGCTAAATTAGCTGCGAGAATTGGAGTGTTCATGAAAAAGCCTGTCCCAGTGGAATCGGCCTCCGCACGAATCGACGAGAAGATCATCCAACTTGGCGACTGGCGCGGGAAGATGCTCGCGAAAGTTCGCGCAATCATCCACCAGGCAGACCCTGAGATCCTCGAAGAGTGGAAGTGGGTCAAGGCGACATCGCCGGGTACTCCTGTCTTTTCCCGCGGAGGCATCGTCTGCACCGGAGAGACGCACAAGAACGTCGTCAAGATGACATTTGCCAAGGGAGCAGCCTTGCCCGACCCTTCCGGACTATTCAACTCCAGCCTCGAGGGCAATGTCAGGCGTGCTATCGACATCCACGAAGGCGACAAAGTCAATGAGGCAGCGTTGAAGGAACTCATCCGCGCAGCCGTGGCGCTCAATCTCAAGGGCAAAAGTAAGCCCAAGTCCCGGTAAACGGGGATTAGACTTCGACTGGCCACTAGCCACTATTTCCTCACTTCCCCTGGTACTCGACAAACAGCTCCGGAAACTGCTGCTTCAACGCCTTGATCTTGGGCACGTCGCACACCTGGATGTACGGGTCGTCTTCATGATGGAGCGCGTAATCCTGGTGGTAGTCTTCGCCGCGATAGAAGCCCTTCAGAGGAGTGACCTCGGTAACGATCGGCTTGGGGAACACCTTGGCCGCATCCAGTTGCGCGATGTACGCCGTGGCAATTCGCTTCTGCTCGTCATCGGTATAGAAGATGGCCGAGCGGTATGAGGTGCCGACATCGGGTCCCTGGCGGTTGATCTGCGTGGGATCGTGCACCACCGAGAAGAAGATGCGCAGCAGTTGGCCGTAGGTAATCTTCGACGGATCGTAGACCACTTCCACCGACTCGGCGTGCCCGGTGGTTTCGGTGGTGACCTGGTCGTAGGTCGCGGTCTTCGCCGCGCCGCCCGAGTATCCCGCGGTAGTTTTCACCACGCCCTTCACCCGCTCAAACACCGACTGGGTGCCCCAGAAGCATCCTCCTGCGAAGACGGCAGTTTGCTTGCCCGGCGCAGCGGCCAAGGGACCGTCGACCTTGGCGGCAGGGATTGGCGCACTGGGCGGCGCAGCATGCGTGGTAGTCCAAGCCACTAGCGAGATGATGATGCCGAAAGCCAAAACGAAGGGAAACAGACGACTGAGTTTTTGCATACTAAGAGTACGAACCCTTTCCTCACATCGGATGCGCGGGTCGACAGAAGGATACGGCGCCAAAATGCAGAATACGTCAGCGTTTATTTTCAATGGTTTAGCGGGAAATTGCTCGTATGTGGCTGAAAGCGTGTGGTTTATACGTATCCATGTGTGCGAGTAGGAGTTAGCGGCTGGCGGCGACAGGCGCGCGGGGTGCGTTAGGCGTTCACGCGCGCAGCATTCGCGGAGAGCGGCCTGGGTTCGCTCAAGGTCACACGGTTTCGACATCGACGACGATCTTCTAACGCACACATACACCTCGGCGGGCTGAAGCCCGCCTCAAACAAGACAGGGAGCGACGTTCGGCACGACTGAAGTCGTGCCCTGATACGAACCTTCTTCATCTGCGGCCGCGACGTGTGCCGCCGGCTGAAGCCGGCTCGGAACATCAATAATGTGGCCGTAACGCCGAGCTAAAGCTCGGCTCTACCCATCAGGCGATTTTGACCTCCTTGGTGGCGAGGCAGGCGTCGA
Source organism: uncultured Acidobacteriaceae bacterium (assembly GCA_963749635.1). GTDB lineage: Bacteria > Acidobacteriota > Terriglobia > Terriglobales > Acidobacteriaceae > DASRAA01. The sequence continues at coordinate 399,751 of CAVVNW010000018.1, read as the reverse complement.
TTTCTGCGAAGGTGGCGGCGGACTTCTTCATGTCCGCGGCGACCTGGCTGTCGAAGTCGAGAGGTTCTGCGTTGGCCGGCGTGGGCGCGATGCCGGCCTCGGCCAGCTTCTCGGCCACTTTACGCTCGGCCAGCCGCTCAGCCGCCTTCTTCAGATTGAGACGCAGGGCGAGGTCGGCGTAGCGCTTGCTATCGCTGCGCAGCTCGCGACGTGCGCGGTTGCGCTCCAACTGGCGGAAGCGAACGTTGGCGGCCTCGGCACCTTGCGTGGTGGAGATGGCGCGGAGTTCCAAGAACTCGGGAGAGATGGGGGAGTCGGGACGAAAGTCGACGGAAGAGTCGCCAGTCGCCAGCTGCCAGTCGCCAGAAAAAGCAGGTCCCTCGACTCCGCTTGGCTGCGCTCGGGATGACAAATCAGAAGATGGAGGGAAGGCTACGTCGGGAGGAGTGTCGAGGTCGAGATCGCGAGGGAGGCCGAACTCCTGTGCGATGTTGACTGCGGCGGGCTGGTCGGAGTGGTAGAGGTTGGTTTGCCACTTCTCAGGGTGGCGGAAGTTGAGTGACATGAGGCGCAGGACGGAAAGAAGCGAGTTGGCGCGCTTGGGATCGATCATGTCGGCGGCCAGAGCTTCAGCGAGTTGGGAGAGCGCGGATTGCACGGCGTACATGCTGTCCAGCGGCGAGAGTAGGAGGTGAAAGCGCTCGCAGCGGGCGCGAGCTTGGGCCATGCGAAGCTGGCGCGCGTGGTAGCGCAGGTGGTGAGGGCAATATTTCTGGTCTTTGGCGGCAACGGAGTTGCAGATGTCGCCGGTTTCCTTGATGTGAGAACAGGTACGAAGTGGTTGCATTAGTGCTCCTGGAGGCAAGCTGTCAGCCGTCAGCTATCAGCTGTCAGTTTTGCCCGTGCGAAACAATGTCGAGAACGAATCGCGGTTCGGCGAAAGGTCTCCAGTTTTTAGGGTGGGGAGCGGACAGGCAGGAGGCAAGAGAAATCGCGGGTCAACACGTTACGTTGGTAACCGGAATTTCCCGATTTGGGAATTTGTTATGTGCGCTTCGGTCGCTACGCTCCCTGCGCGCAAGCCTTCGGCAGAGAGGAATGGGGTGGTGGGTCAGCTTACCCACGGCTGAAGCCGTGGGCTGTCCTCTGGCGTCCCACGTTGTGGGACTGGGAGGTTGAGAGTGGGAGAGGTTAGCGGCACAACGGGGTGATGGCATCGGCCCACATTTGCCAACTTCGGGCACGCGTGGGGACTCGGGACGAAAAGCCCCACATTTGCCAAAATCAGGCAAATATGGGCCACGGGGATTTGCACGGATCACGCGGATAGGAATTCATTGTGTGTGCTTCGGTCGCTGTGCTCCCTGCACGCAAGCCTTCGGCAGAGAGGAATGGGATCGTTGGTCAGCTTCCCACGGCTGAAGCCGTGGGCTATCTTCTGCCGTCCCACGTTGTGGGACTGAGATATTAGTGTGGGAGGGTCAATGGCACAGCGAAGGAAAAGCCCCACATCTGCCAAAAGAAGGCAAATATGGGCCACGGGATATGTGGGCCACCAGCCGATGAGACATACTGGAGCTACGTTCGTCTAAATGGTAAGCCTGTCGCAGGTCAACTTGGCGTGTACACTGCGCCTCAGTACGTATGGAGTAGCGCAGAACGTCAGAAGAAGGACAAGATGGAGGAGTGCAAGCTACTGTACGGCCCTCATTGAGTAACCTAACTGCGCGCGCTTCGCCATCCGGTGTGAAAACCGAGAGCCTTATTGAGAGCGAACGGCCCAAGACATTGCACGCCCACGGCGGAGCATACGTCAGGGATTTTGCGATTCTGTCGCTGGGCCGATGGCCTTGAGACTTCCGTTGTCACTACATAGCGTTCGGCCGTGTTCACGAGCGCATAGGCGATTAAGAACGGATCCCTACCAATCTTCTCGACTTCATCGTCAGTAAGGTCAGGGGCGTAGCCGACTGCAACCACTTGCTGGACTAAAGCGGCATCGACCGTACCCTCCAGCAAGAGAGCTCCCTTGTTTACGTCGTTGGAAATCCAAACTTTTAAAGGATCTTCATCGCGGCCTGCTTCGATCTCTTCCATCACTTCCTGCGGAATTTTTATGTGCCCGTCGGCGGCTTTCTGTTGCAGCCAAGTCCAAAATTCCGGCACTTGGTCGATCGGATAATAGGTATTGCACGCAGTTATGAGAATGTTGGCATCGAGAAGATATAGCATTAGCGCCCGGCCTCTGTGAAGGTGCCGAACAGTAAGGGATCGACGTTTCGCGGCTTGACGCCGAGTACTTGTGCGGCTTTCGTCGGGCTGATAATCCCTTCATTTAGTGAACGTCTAACGATGCCAAGCAGTGCGTTACCTAGTCGATGCCGCTTGACAACGTAGTAGCTGGGACCTCCGGAACTGCTAGGCGTTTCTTCCTGTTCCTGCCTCATGCGAGTCTGAAGCCATTCTTCCCTAAGGCGGCCAGCAACTTGCCGCCAAAGGCCTTCGCCGATCGCATGTGCTTGAAGGAGTTTGTATGCCACCATGGCACGGCTAATGTTCCGGGCGCGTGCGAATGGCGAAATTACCTCAAGTAGTTCATCAACATTCGCCCTTCGAAGCTCCCTAAGGCTCCGGAGTTCAACTGTTGGAAGTAGGATTTCCCCGGCGACTCCGTTGCAGTACCTTTCTATCCGAGCCTCAGTGCTTGTACTGCTGATTCCAGTGGTGCCAAGCCACAAGTGAACGAGCTCGTGGAGCACGGTAAAAGACCACGCGACATGGGCATCTTGGTCGTTGATGACGATGAAGGGCGCGATGTTATCGGCTATTGCGAAGCCTCGAAACACATCAACCGAGATGTTGGTGTGGTGGCTACCAAGGTTGCCCAGCAAAACCACAAAGACGCCTGTCGCCTCGACCTTTTCGCGAAGGTAGCTAAATGCGCGGCTTACGTCCGGCTGAGTGCGAAATTCGTTCAAGACGAATTGGAGGCGGTCCGTTATCCGGTGGGCTAGGTCCTCTGCCGGGAGGTTCATTGTCGCTTCGCCTACAAAGTCGACAGGTTGCGCATCGGTATCTTCCATAAGGCCGCGGACAGCCGTTTGTCTGCCACGAATGTCACGGATCAGCGCGTCGAGCAGGGGATTGTACTCAGGCGTTGCCCCGCCGGGGACAGTGCGAAAGTCCTGACCTCGGTCCCCGATTCGGGGCGGCTGCGCGAGGTAGAAAACTAAGAGGGCACGTCGATATGCCCTCGCCATCTTCAGGAGCACGCTGCGCGATGGTTGTTCCTCCCCTGTTTCAAGCGCCATCAAACGCTGTACGGCGGAACGGTCGCGCGTATCTTGAAAGGCGAGGGCGTGTGCGGCCTGTTCTGCAGTCAAACCAGCAGTACCCCTTGCCCAAGTTAGAATTTCAGGATTGACCGCCATAACCGCGCCCTCATTTTCGCTCAATACTAAACGTACTTTGAATCGGTAGGGAAGTGTCATGGGACATGCACTTAAGTGCACAGCATGACCGTCTACACCGGTTGGGCGGGTTTGCGAAGTGGGTAGAGTCCGCCAAAGCCTCCGTCCGACCTGCTGTTAGTCCCGTTTTGGAACCACCGCAATCCCCAGTTCCTTCAACTGCTTGTCGCTGACGGGAGTTGGCGCGTCCATCATCAGGTCGATGGCTTTGGCGGTTTTGGGGAAGGGGATGACTTCGCGCAGGCTGGTGGCTCCGGCGAGGATCATCACGATGCGGTCGAGGCCGAGGGCGATGCCTCCGTGGGGGGGCGTGCCGTATTGCAGCGCCTCGAGGAAGTAGCCGAAGCGCGCCTGCTGCTCGTCGGGCGACATGCCCAGCGCCTTGAAGATGATGCTCTGGATGTCTTGGCGGTGAATACGAATGGAGCCCGAGCCCAGCTCGGTGCCGTTGAGCACCACGTCGTAGGCGAGCGAGCGCGCCGCGCCGGGATCGCTCTCGAGGATGCCCATGTCTTCTTCGTGCGGCGAGGTGAAGGGGTGGTGGGCGGCGTTCCAGCGGCCCTCGGTCTCGTCCCACTCGAACATGGGGAAGTCGGTGACCCAGAGGAAACGGAAGTCGCGGCGGTCGAAGGCTCCGTGCTTGGCGGCGAACTTCTGGCCGAGGGCGAGACGGAATTGTCCGGCGGCGGCGGAGAGTTCGCGTTCGCGCTTGGAGAGACGAGATCCCACCCTTTTCGTCGAAGACTCCGAAAAGGATGGGGCACCCGCGACGAGGACGAGGAGGTCGTCGGCATTGGGTTTCGCAATTTCGCGAATCTTTGAGACGGCGTCGGGGAAAGATTTTTCCAGGCGCTTGATGTCTTCGAAGACCTTGGCGTCGCGGCGGTCGCCGAAGAGCAGCTTGAGGTCGTCGCGCTCTTTGCGCGAGAGCTCTCCGACTTTGGGCGTGACGATGGCGACGATCGGCAAGTCGGGATCGATGTTGAGCGTGGCGAGGTTCTCGGGCGCGAAGGCCGAGCGCACGTCGGACATCGCGGGCAAGCGCATGTCGGGCTTGTCGATGCCGTAGAGGCGAATGGCCTCGTCGTAGGTCATGCGCGGGAACGGCGTGACGATGTCGACTCCGATGGTCTTCCAGGCGGCGGTGAGAAATCCTTCGACGACGGCGTAAACCATTTCGGGGCGCGCGTAGCTCATCTCGAGATCGATCTGCGTGAACTCGGGCTGACGGTCGGCGCGCAGGTCTTCGTCGCGGAAGCAGCGGGCGATCTGGAAATACTTGTCGAAGCCGGAGATCATGAGGATCTGCTTGAACTGCTGCGGCGACTGCGGCAGGGCGTAGAACTCGCCGGGATGCACGCGGCTGGGCACGAGGTAGTCGCGCGCGCCTTCGGGCGTGGAGCGCGTCATGAAGGGGGTTTCGATCTCGAAGAAGCCTTGCGCGTTGAGGTATTCGCGGATGGCTAGCGCGACGCGGTGGCGCAGCTCGATGTTGTACTGCATCTCGTTGCGGCGCAGGTCGAGATAACGGTACTTGAGGCGCACCTCTTCGTTGGCGATGTCGTTGTCGGAGGGCGAGAAGGGCAGCGGCTTGCAGTCGTTGAGCAGGCGCAGCTCGTCGGCGACGACCTCGATTTCGCCGGTGGGAATGTTCGGGTTGATGGTGTTGGCGTCGCGCAGTTTCACGCGGCCGATGACGGCGATGACGAACTCGGAGCGCAGGGATTCGGCCTTCTTGTGCAGCTCGGGGTCGGCTTCAGCGCTGATGACGACCTGGGTGATGCCGGTGCGGTCGCGGAGATCAATAAAGATAAGGTTGCCGAGATCGCGGCGGCGGTTGACCCATCCCATGAGAACGACGTTGGAGCCGGCATCGGAGGCGCGGAGGGCGCCACACATATGAGTGCGTTGGAGATCACCGAGAAAATCAAGCATGAAGGTCCTTAGTAAGAGGAAAAGTAAATTCTACTGGATGAAGCGGCTCGACGTAGAATGTGGCTATGACAGAGAAAGTCAGCGATCTTCTAAAGCAAGCCTTGGCGCTGCCTCCCGAAGCCCGTTCGGCCCTGGCAAGTTCTTTGCTGGCCAGCCTCGAAGATGCCACGGTGGACGAAGGTGCTGAAATGGCATGGGAGCAGGAAATCGCCCGCCGTGTCGATGAGCTGCGAATGGGGAGCGTGACCACGATCCCGTGGGCTGAGGTTAGACAGCGGGCCATCGCGCGGATCAATGGCTCGCGTAGCTGAAGTCTGGTTTCACCCCGAAGCTGCGGCAGAATTCGAGTTTGCTGTCGATTGGTACCTCGAGCACAGCGAACAAGCGGCCGCGGATCTTGTGCGCGAGGTGGATGACGCCATTGCGAAAATCTCCGCAAATCCGCAAATGTGGACTGAGTACGTGCATGGCACACGTCGCTATGTGCTGCCGCATTTTCCGTTCCTGGTCGTTTATCTACTCCACGAAACTCGAGTCGCGATAGTGGCAGTTGCGCACGGACGGCGACGGCCGGGATATTGGGCCGAACGCATCAAGACTCGCTAGCGCGCCGTAGATACTCCGGCAGATTTTCGCGCGCTATGTTCTCCTGCTTGCCCGTGGCCAGTTCTTTCACCGCGAATTCGCCGGACTTGGCTTCATTCTCGCCGACGATTACGATGAAGCTGCGCGCCGGCTTTTTCCGCGGACTTCGAAGGATTTTTTCAGGCGGAAGGATTCATCGCCGAGGTCGGCGGTGACGCCGGCGCGGCGGAGTTCGCGCGCGAGTTTCAGCGCGTGCGGATTCATTCCTGCGCCGAGCGGAGCGATGTAGGCGTCGAGTTTGGTGTCAGCAGTGACGCCTTCGGCCTGCAGCGCGAGGATGAGGCGGTCTTCGCCGATAGCGAATCCGATGCCGGGAGCTTTGGGGCCGTCGAGTGATTCAGAGAGGCCGTCGTAGCGTCCGCCGCCGAGGATGGCGCTTTGTGCGCCGATATCACCGTGAATGAACTCGAAGGTGGTGCGGGTGTAGTAGTCGAGGCCGCGCACCATGCGCTCGTTGATGGTGTAGGGCACGCCGACGGCGTCGAGCATGGTGCGTACGGCGGCAAAGTTTTCGCGGCAGGGCTCGTCGAGATACTCGCTGATCTTCGGCAGCTTCTCGATGATGGGCTGGTCTTCCGGCACTTTGCAATCGAGCACACGCAACGGATTGGTCTCGGCACGGCGCTGGCAGTCCGCACACATCAGGTGGACAACCGGCTTGAGTGCCTCACGCAGGGCCTGGTTGTAACGCGCGCGATCGGCGGCGCAGCCAACGGAGTTGAGTTGCAGAGTCCAGCCGCGCAGGCCGAGTTCGTCCAGCAGCGTGGCGAGCATATCGAGCACTTCGGCGTCGCGGGCGGGTGATTCGCTACCCGCGCTGGGCGGGCCGATGATCTCGGCGCCGATTTGGTAGAACTGGCGGTAGCGGCCCTTCTGCGGACGCTCGCGGCGGAACTGCGGTCCGATGTAATAGAGCTTTTGCAGCGTGCCGCGCTTGTCGAGCTGGTGCTCGATGTAGGCGCGGACGACGCCGGCGGTGTTCTCCGGGCGCAGAGTCAGCGATTGCGACTTTTCGCTGGCGGCGCGGGCCTTGTCTTCCCAGGTGAACATCTCCTTGGTAACGATGTCGGTATCTTCGCCAACGCCACGCGCGAACAGTTGCGTGTCTTCGAAGACGGGCGTGCGAATCTCGTGGAAGTTGTAGCGGACGAAGACGTCGCGCACCTTGTCCTCGACACGGTTCCAGAGGTCGGTGTCGGGCGGGAGAAGGTCACGAGTTCCGCGGATGGCTTTGATCATAAGAAGAAGTGGATAGTGGCTAGTGGATAGTGGTTAGCAAACCTTTCTTGCCGAGGAACCCGATTTCCCTCAGGGGCTAAAGCCCGAGTCTTTCAGTGACCCTTGCGGCACGGCTGAAGCCGTGCCCTTTCAAAACCTCTTGAATTGGGAGTTTCCAGCCACTAGCCACTGTTTTTTCTTTCCGCCAAATACGTCTCTTTGTATCCCAGATAATTCTTTGCGTAACGCAGGATGGTTTGCTGCGCTTCTTCGTCGAGTTGCCGGCGCACCTTGCCGGGGACGCCCATCACCAGCGAGCCGGGAGGAATTATCGTTTCCTCGGGGATCAGGGTGCCGGCGGCGATGATGGAGCCCGCGCCGATGCGGGCGCCATTCAGAATGACGACGCCCATGCCGATGAGGCAACGGTCTTCGACCACGCAGCCGTGCAGGGTGACGCTGTGACCAACGGTGACCCAGTCACCGACAATCACCGGCCACTGGTTCAACATGCCGTGCATGACTGAGCAGTCCTGGATATTGCTGTTGGCGCCGATGCGGATGTAGTTCACGTCGCCGCGCACGACGGCGTTCATCCAGATGCTGGCGTTTTCGCCCAGCACCACGTCGCCGATTACCTGTGCCGACTCGTCGACGTAGCAGGAGTCGGGAATCGTAGGTGAGATGCCTTTGTAGGAGCGGATCATGGCTGAATCTTTGAAAATATCATGGCGGAAGGCATCGTCAAAAATCATTCACCACGGAGGCGCGGAGGACACGGAGAAGAATTGGGTAAAAGTCAAAAGCCACCGCGGATTTACGCGGATGACACGGACCGGACTGAGGCAAGGCAAAGGCAAGATTCACCGCAGCGGCACGTAGGTCATGGAGACGAATTGGGTAAGAAGTGAAGACAAAAGCCACCGCGGATTTACACGGATGACGCGGACCGGAATGAGGTACCGGATCTCTGGTCAACGGGCGGCACACGCGTCACTTCTGGCTACTGTGACGGGAGGCTGCAGATGCCGGACGAATGAGATGAAATGTTCGGGGACATCTCCGCTAGTAAAGTAATGGCATGAAGCCGAGTCCTTCCTCCGATCCTAAGCCGAAGCCCACCCCGAAATCCTACCTGCGCAAACATTCGCTGGGACTGGGCGCGCTGGCTGTTGTCGTTACGTTAATCGTGGCGTATTCCCGGTCCAATCCTTCGACCCATCTCGGTTCGTTTTTCGGCAACGCGATCGCCGACTGGACTGGCGTTCTGGTCACCGTGATTATGACCAAGCATCTGTACGAAAAAGGATCGGCAGAAAGTAAGAATCCGAAGGGCAAATGGAAATCGCCGACGCTGGAGTTTCTGCGCGAACACTCGCTCACGGTGTTTCTGGTGATCACATGGCTGGGATGGGTGTATGTCTTTCGCAGGATGGACCCGAACAGCCGCTGGGGACAAGTCGTGGGCAACCTGGTATCAGAATGGACGCAAATTCTGGGACTGGTGTGGATGACGAAGATCCTGATGGAAGTGGGCTCTAAGGAATCGGGTGCGGTGAAACCGGCGCAGGCTGCGAGTTCGCAAGACAGTCGGCGTTAGTCGGTGTTGCAAAGCACATCTAGGTTGGACGAAGGTGGGGAGTGGTGCCCATTCTTATGTCACTACGGTCGCAATAGTTGAGTCCCAAATTCGTGACCGCCAGTTTTAATGTTAAGAGTTGCCGTAACGCGTTGACATCGATTCTGGTTACCAGTAACGTTACGTCACCTGCGCATCAGTCTTGAGCAAGAAACTTGTGTGTTCACAGATGTGGGGATCGTGCATGAATCGATCGAGGAGGCAGATTTGAATCGCGGAAGATGTGGGATTATCGGCGCATCGCGCGCCGTTCGGAAATCGGTGGGACTCGGCCTTACGGCTCTGGTTCTTCTAACGTTGGCGTTTTCGCTTCCTGCCGTTGCAAGTAATCTGGTCGTCAACGGCGATTTCGAGACGACAACCAACGGACCCAACTTTCAGTTCGACAACAACACGGTGGCTACTGGCTGGACGTCAACCGGCTACAACTTCATCTTTGCTCCAGGAGCAGCGGATACGACCGGTGCTACGGGACAATTCGGCAACCTGCAACTCTGGGGACCGGGTAACGGTTCGAACAATGGCCTGCCCGCCACCAGCCCTACCGGCGGAAATTTCGCAGCCGCCGATGGTGCGTTCGATGTCGCTCCGATCCAGCAGACGATTAACGGCTTGACCGCAAACAATAGTTATACGGTCAACTTCTGGTGGGCAGGGGCACAGCAGTCGGGCTTCACGGGCGCGACTACCGAGCAGTGGCAAGTCAGCTTGGGAAGCCAGACCCAGTCGACAGTCGTTCTGAACAACGCCAGCCATGGCTTCACTGGCTGGCAGTCGCAGTCGTTCACCTACACCGCGACCAGCAGCAGCGAATTGCTGTCATTCCTGGCCGTGGGTACTCCGACGGGCGTGCCGCCGTTCGTCCTGCTGGACGGTGTTTCGCTCAATGCGAACAGCTCGGTTCCGGAGCCGGGAACCTTGGCGCTGATGGGTAGTGGTTTGTTGGGCGTGGTCGGATTTGTCCGCAGGTATCAGGGCAAGAAGCGGAGCTAACGGTTCGATCTGCAGGTTCCCGGTCCTGCCGGAATCCGCATTCGAGTCTCAGGGTAGTGCCGCTCGAGCGGCACTACCTCGTTTTCTGTTTGGCGTAATTTCTTCGTGAATACTTGGGCTCGTAGCACGAAATGGGGTCGACGACCGAAGTGATTGTTACTAAAGTCGCAGGAATCCCAGCCACGGTAGTTGGGCAAAATAGCCGTCACTTCGATCTGGCAACTCTCTCCTTTCCTTGGGCGGCTCGGCCTCTAAGAAAGACTTCAGCAAAGACAGAAGCAAGGAGTTTGAGATGCACACTAAGAATTACCTGGTCACTCCCCTATTGCGCCGAGTCGCGAAAGTCAACGCCCTCATCCTTGCGGCTGTAGTTTTATTGGCGCTCGCGTCTTCCGTTCCCGCTCAGGCGGCGAATCTGGTCATGAATGGCGGCTTCGAGACCACCCTGCCCGCCAACTCCACCAACTTCTTCCTCGGCTATGCGGGCTATCCGCAGTTGGCGAACTGGGTTTACGGCTCAGCGCCCTTTCCCAACGCCGCCGTCTATACCTACGCTGGCGCTAATGGGCCGGGAGCCTGTCGCCCGGGCGGATGTTATCCGCTTTATGGTCCCGGCAACGGCTTCAACAACGGATTTGTTGCGAGCCCGGACGGCGGCAATTTTCTGGCGTCCGATGGCGAGGCTCAATACGCGGGGACGATTACACAGAACATCTCGGGTCTCACCGCAGGCCAGCAGTACGTCTTGAGTTTCGACTGGGCGGGCAATCAGTATCTGGATAGCTCCTCTATAGGGTACACAGGCCCACTCACGGCGGATTGGCAGGTTTCCCTGGGCGCCCAGACCTTCACGACGCCGGTTGCGAATTACGCAGGACATGGGTTCACTGGCTGGATGACGCAGACTTTCACCTATACGGCGACCAGCAGCTCAGAGGTGCTCACGTTCCTGGCCCAGGGGACCCCCAACGGTCTTCCACCGGTGGCGCTCCTCGACGGCGTGACGCTCAATGCGGCGACACCGGAACCGGGAACCTTGGCGCTGATGGGTAGTGGGCTGTTGGGCGTGGTCGGATTTGTCCGCCGCTACCACTCCAAAAAGCGGGACTAGTTTTTCGGGGTTTCATGGTTTCTGAAGCTTTCACGGAATACGCGTACAAGTCTTAAGGTAGTGCCGCTCGCGTGGCACTACTTTTTTTTGTTATCCTTCTGGGTCAACATGGAAATTCTGCGCGAGCTGCAACAGAACCTGCCTCCGTTTGCGGTGGACATCATCCGCCTGGGCATCTGGCTGCTGCTGCTGATGATGATCTTCGTGCCATTGGAGAAGCTGTTCGCCGAAACGCCGCACCGCATCTTCCGCAAAGGTTTGCTGACCGATCTCGGGTACTACTTCCTGAATAATCTTTTGCCCAAGGCCATCCTGGTATTTCCCATGGCGGTGATTGCGTGGGGGCTGCATCGGGTAATGCCGGGCGCGATCCATGTCGGTGCCGCGAGCTTACCGCTGTGGGCGCGACTCGCGGCGGCGCTGGTTGTGGGGGAACTCGGCTTTTATTGGGGGCATCGTTGGACGCACCAGATTCCATTCCTGTGGCGATTCCACTCCGTGCATCACAGCCCGGTTGAAGTGGACTGGCTGGTCAACACCCACGCGCACCCTCTGGACGTCGTATTCGTGCGGCTGTGCGGCTTCGTGCCCATGTACGCGCTGGGACTGGCCCAGCCGCTGACCGGAAATCGACTGGATGTCGTGCCGCTGCTCATCATGATGTTGGCGACGGTGTGGGGCTTTTTCATCCACGCCAACTTGCGCTGGCGATTCGGACCGCTGGAATGGCTGGTGTCAACGCCCAACTTCCATCATTGGCACCATACCAAGAACGACCATGTCGATAAGAACTACGCCTCCATGCTGCCGGTGATGGACAAGCTCTTCGGCACCAGCTATCAGCCCAGGAAACAGTGGCCGGTAAAGTACGGCATTCAGGGCGCCATGTCTCCTGGCTTGTTCGGACAGCTGTTGCATCCCTTCCTGCCCGAAGCTGACCAGCCGCAAGTTCCAGAAGCGGCGGTGAATGCGGCGAGTGCACGAGACGGCTCGCCGTAAGCCCGAATATCGAGGGAGCCTGCGCAATCGGCTGGGCAACCCTGAACCGCCCAATTCCCATCTCAGTTGATTAGAGATCGTTGGAACTTGGGAGGTAACCATGCGTTCGTCGTTCCTGATTGGGATTTTCGTATTACTGCTGGGTATTTTCGCGTTGGCCGTTCCTGTTCCCACCAGCCATTCCCATGGCGCGAAAATCGGAGACACCACCATCGGAGTCACTACACATGGCAGCAAGAAACTGCCGCCGGTCGTGGGCGGTGTTCTGTGCCTGGGCGGAGCCGTGCTTCTCATTGCCGGCGCGCGCAAGGGCGCGTAGGACTTCGGCCTGATTTGGCCGATTGGACAGCAGCCCTGTACAGCTAGTATTTTCTTCTGGGAGCAGGCTCCAACCTCGCGCGACCGAACGCCCAAAGGCCAAACTCATGTACTTCGAGCAGTTCTATCTCGGCTGTCTGGCGCATGCCTCGTACTTGCTTGGCTCGGAGGGCGAGGGCATCGTCGTCGATCCGCAGCGCGACGTAGAGATTTATCTGGAAGCCGCGCAAAAACAAGGGCTGGCGATTCGCCATATCTTCGAGACGCATCTGCATGCGGACTTTGTCTCCGGACATCGCGAGCTGGCCGCGCGTACCGGCGCCAAGATTTATCTGTCGCGGGCGGCTGGGGCGACGTTTCCGCATGTTGCCGTCGATGACGGCTACAAGTTGCGCGTGGGCAAGTTGAATCTCGAAGTGCTGGCGACGCCGGGACACACGCCCGAGAGCATCAGCCTGCTGGTGACGGATGAAGAGAATGCGCAGAAGCCGTGGGCCGTGCTCACCGGAGATACGCTGTTCATTGGCGACGTGGGGCGTCCGGACTTGTCGCCGACGCACACGCCGGCGCAATTGGCGGGCATGCTGCATGATTCGCTGAACCAGAAGCTGATGACGCTGCCCGACGGAGTGCTGGTCTATCCCGCGCACGGGGCGGGCTCGCTGTGCGGCCGCAACATGCGTGCGGAACGGTTCTCGACCATTGGCACCGAGCGGCTGACGAACTACGCATTGCAGATCAAGGATCGCGAAGAATTCGTGCGGCAGATGACCTCGAACCTTCCGGCGCGGCCGGATTATTTTCTGGAGGACGCGGCCATCAATCGCGCGGGAGCACCTGCGCTGAGTGATTTGCCGGAACTCAAGGCCATTGCGCCGCAGGAACTGAAGACGATGCTCGATAAGGGAGCGGTGGCGCTCGATGTCCGGCCGGGAGATGAGTTCATTGCCGCGCATGTGCCGGGGTCGGTGAGCATTCCGCTGTCGGGACAGTTTGCGTCGTGGGCGGGAGCGGTGCTGGGTCTGTCGGCGAAGCCGGTGTTGATCGCGTCAAATGCGGAGCAATTGAGCGAGGCGCGGGTGCGTCTGGCGCGTATCGGAATTGAAGACGTGTCCGGGATATTTGGACGGCGGCGTCGAGGGCTGGCGGAAAGCGGGTCTGCCGGTGGAGCAGGTGAAGCAGATGACGGCGCAGGAGCTGGCAGCGCGGATGGCGAAGGGCAGCATTGGTGTGCTCGACGTGCGCCGGGAGGCTGAGTTCGAGACGGGACACATTGAGGGTGCGGACTGGCATCCGCTGGATAGGTTCAAGGCGGCGCTGCCGGAGGTGGACAAGGACAAGCCCGTCGCGGTGCACTGCAAAGGTGGCTATCGCAGCTTGATTGCGTTGAGCCTGCTTCAGCGCGCTGGGTACCACAATGTGGTAGATCTCGCCGGAGGGTTCGATGCGTGGGTGGGAGCAGGCCTGCCGAGTTCTGCTGCCGCCGTTGAGGTCGGGGCCAAATAGTTCGACTCGCGTCACTTCGATCGCGTGGCACCGGAAATCGTTCACCACGGAGGGACGGAGGTCACGGAGACAACTTTGTCAAAAACCTCCGTGCACTCCGTGTCTCCGTGGTGAAGAACGGGTTTTGGAATTGTCCACGGACATTCAACGCAGAGGATGACAACAATGCAGAAAATCACTCCCTTTCTGTGGTTCGATAACAACGCCGAAGAGGCGATGAACTTTTACGTCTCCCTTTTCAAGAACTCGAAGGTCGTACAGAGCTCTCGCTACGGCGATGCGGGGCCCGGAATGAAGGGATCGTTCATGGTTGGCACCTTCTCGCTGGAAGGGCAGGAGTTCATGGTGCTCAACGGCGGGCCGCATTACAAGCTGACGCCCGCGTTCTCGCTGATGGTGAATTGCGAGACGCAGGAAGAGGTTGATTTCTACTGGGACAAGTTGACCGAGGGCGGAATCGGAAGTGCAGTGCGGCTGGCTCACGGACAAGTTCGGGGTGTCGTGGCAAATCGTTCCCAAGATGTTTGCCGAGTTGCTGCGGCGGGGCGATGCCGAGAAGAACAATCGCATGCTCAAGGCGCTGTACGGCATGAAGAAGCTGATCATTGCCGACCTGCAAAAGGCGTACGACGGATAACTGAGGTAGGGCGGGAGGTCGTGCGTGAAAAGGCTTCTCTATTCGCTGGCCATCGGTAGCTCGCTTCCGTGTCTTTTGTACTTTATCGGGCGGAAGATACACAGTTCTGGTCCGCCGGGCGCCTGGTTTCTTATAGCCGGATGGGTACTGCTTCCTGGATACTTTCTCTTGGGTTTGCTGACTAGTGTTTTCTCCTTCCACATGCCCCAGAGTCAGCGGCTATCCATTGCCTTCACGATCTTGCTGGATTGCCTTTTTTGGTCGCTCGTAGTTCGCATGCTGTGGGAAGCGGCAGATCGAGTCAGGGTTGGGGCTGCCGCCCGCCGGTCTTGAAGACGGACAAACTCATCATCGCCGACCTGCAAAAGGCGTACGACGGATAATCCCTCCTTGCGAAGTCTAGCGGCGAGAAACGCAGAATTCACCACAGAGACACAGAGGCACAGAGATGTTTTAATTCTGTATTCTCTGTGCCTCGGTGTCTCTGTGGTAAAAATCCGTTCCCGCCGCTCTGATTCCCATTTCGGAACCGTTCTGGTTACGAAAGTCCATAGCGAATTTACATACCCTGTACCTTCGTAACCCCTTGACACAGGGCGCTGGTGTCCTGCGTCACAGAGACCCATAGCTTACGCACCGCAAGATGGAAGCGGAGACCGGGGCCACTTCCATGCAACCAGCACTGGCCGGCGAGTTGCGAAGATTCAGCGTTTCGCTATTCGTGTCGCTAATAGTGATGTGGCTTTTCGCGCCGTGCGCCGTGGCGCAGGATGGCAACACTTCGCTGGAAGGTATCGTCGAAGACCTGAGCGGAGCGCGTATCGCGCACGCTACGGTTTCGTTGCTTAATCCTGACAACGGATTCCATAGCGCGATCCCCACCGACGGTGAGGGACGCTTCAGCTTTCCCATGCTTGTGCCGGGGAGCTATACCGTCACCGTGTCCGCGCCGGACATGGCCGACGCCACACAGTCAGGACTGGAGCTTCATGTCGGCGGCTCGATGCAATTGCAGTTCCGGCTGCGTCCCACGGGACATGCGGAAACCATTACCGTGCTGGCGCCGCCGACAGTGCTCGATCCCGATAGCGGGGAAGTTTCGCAGGTCATTGACGAACGCGCTATTGCCGACCTGCCGCTCAACGGACGCCGCTATACCGACCTGGCGCTGCTGTCGCCGGGCGTGACACAAGATCCGCGCGGACTGACCTCCGGCTCCAATGGCGATCTTTCCTATGGCGGAACGCGCGGCTACCAGAACAGCTATTTGGTGGACGGCGCCGACAACAATAACAGCTTCTATGCACAGGCCCGCGGGCGATATCGCGCGCCCTACCAGTTCAGCGACGAGGTGATCAAGGAGTTCCGCGTTTCGTCGAATGGCTACAGCGCGGAGCTGGGCCGAGCCGGGGGCGCGGTGTTCAACGTGGTGACGAACTCCGGCGGAAACTACTGGCATGGAACCGGCTTTTTCTATATACGCGATCGCGATTTCGATGCGCAGTCGGCTTACGTCAGCAGCCAGCCGTATGAGCAGCAGCGCCAGTTCGGGGGAACGTTCAGCGGCCCGCTGGTGAAGAACCGCGTGTTCCTGTACCTGGGGTACGACCAGCACCAGTTGACCGTGCCGCAGATCATGCAATTCGGCAACGGAGCCGCCACGGTGGTGCCGCAGCCTGCCGACTATGATTACCTCGACCAGGCACAGGTATTTCGCGGCCGCGGCGCAACTGAATTCCATGGCCGGTGAATACCAGACGACCATGGGCGGTAACGCCGGATTCGCGAAGCTCGACTTCATGTTGTCGTCGAAGCAGTTACTGTTTTTCCGGCTAAGCACGTCGCGCTATTCGGGAACGAACAACGTATTTTTCGATTCTGCCAGTCCGATCACCACCTTCGCTGAAAGCAGCAACGGAAGCGAAGACGTGGCGACCGAGAGCCTCGCCGCATCGTGGACGAGCACCTGGACGAATCGGTGGTCCACCAATCTGCGGGCGCAATTTTCGCGCGACCTGCAACAGTCGTTCGCCAACACCGATACGCCGAAGATCAAGATCTACGGGCTGGTGGACGGCATGGGCCGCTCCAACATCATGCCGCGCGAGACGCGCGAACATAAGTTGCACGTCGCCGATACGGTCAGCTACAACACGGGGCGCATGAACTGGAAATTCGGCGGCGATTTTCTGCAGGCGTGGATTTACAACTACTATCCCGCGATGTATGGCGGTGAGTTTTACTTCGACAACGTGAAAGTGAATCCCTGGTTCTTTACGCCGGAAAAGTATGGCGAGCCGCTGACGCCGCTGCGCGCATACGCCCATGATGTGCCGCGCTATTACATCCAGGACTTCGGCAATGCGCAGTCGAATCCCAACTCGCGCTCGTATGCCGCATTCGCGCAGAACACGATACGTGTCGCCCATAACTTCACGGTCAATGTGGGGCTGCGATATGATCTGCAAACCTTTGAGGTCCCCGGGCTAGTCAGCAATCCTCTGTATGCGCCTGCGGGCAAGATACCGACGGTGACCGACAATTTCTCGCCGAGGGTGGGATTCACTTACTCCGTTGGCAACCATCATCTGTGGGTGCTACGCGGAGGATTCGGCCGGTTCTATACCCAGATCCCGAACATGTATGCGTCGCAGGTCGAGACCGATAACGGAATAACCTCGAGCGAGCTCTATCTGGACATTATGAAGCCGGCGGATGCGGCGATCTTCCCCAAGTATCCGAATGCCCTGGTGAATTGCCCTTCGGGAGCGGTGATCTGCACGCCTCCGGCATCGGTTGCGAGCCATCTCACTTCAACCGTATCGGCCTTTCCGGCGGACTTTCAGACGCCGTATACGGAGCAGGCCAGTCTCACGCTGGAGTACGCACTCAGCCACAAACTCACCGCGTCGGCGAGCTATCTATATGTCCATGGCGAGCACCTCATTCGCTCGCTCGACGTCAATTTGCCAAAGCCGACGATCAGCGAGTATCCGGTGTACAACGACCAGTCAGTATTTACAGGCCAATACGATTCCGTCGAATCCTTCGCCACGTGGCAGACCTCGCGTTCCGTGGACTGTCCTTATCCACCGTGCATCAATGATGTGCAGCGTCCCGACCCGCGGCTGGGCACGATCAATTCATTCGAGAGCGCCGCCAGCAGCGTTTACAACGGAGGGACGTTTCTACTGAAGGGGCAGCTGACCAAGCGGATCTTCGTGCGACTCGGCTATACCTTCGCCAAGGCCATCGACGACGGTACCGATTCGCTGGTGGTGGGGCGTCCGGGGAATGTACAGGATGCGTATGCGACGCAACTGGAGCGCGGACTGAGCGTGACCGATCAGCGCAATCGGTTTGTCGGCTCTGCGGTATACGAGCCGGCGTCGATTCACTACGAGCTGCCGTTGCTGAACGCGCTGTTCAACAACTGGAGACTTTCCAGCGTGATCACTGTGGGCTCAGGACGTCCGATCAACGCGACGATGGCCGGCGACGCCAACCGCGACGACAACACCTACAACGATCGGCTGCCAGGTGTGTCGCGAAATTCTTATGTCGGGCCGGGATATTTCACCACCGACGTTCGCCTCAGCAAAAGTTTTCAGTTGAGTGAACGCGTACGAATGACTCTGCTGGTTGAGTCATTCAATGTGACTAACCGTGTGAACCAGCGAGTGGAAATTACCGATGACGGTTTTCTAAATTCCGCCGGGCAGTTCATCGCCTATTCGACCCAGGTAGGGAAGTCGCTTTACCCGGGAGAGTTCGTCAAGAATTCGAGCTTCCTGATTCCCACCAATTCGTATGCGCCACGGCAGGTACAGTTTTCCGTAAGAGCCAGCTTTTGAGCGGCTTAGCGGCCATCCTGCTACTTTAGTGCCATATTGAAGTACAGCCTAAATGGTCGCCGCTTGGTGCTGGTCTTTACTTGACTTACCCTGCGAACACTGGGATAACTGATATGTCCATTTGGGACGAGTTTGGGGGTGTTTACCCATTGGCCGAAGTGCGCATTCAAGAGGGCGAGTCGTTAGAGAACGCCCTGCGCCGCTTCAAACGCAAGGTTCAGCAAGAGGACATTATTAAGGAAGTGAAGCGTCACTCCTTCTACCTCAAGCCAGGCGAAAAGAAGCGCGTGAAAGAAGCGTTGGCGCGCAAGCGCAGCCGCAAGAAAGCTCGTAAAGAGCAGGACTAATGCAACCCGCGGGGCCGCTGTCAAAAGGCGGCCCTGCGTTTTTCCTCCCAAGCCGTTGTGGGGACCTTCATACTGGAATTACCGCAGTACTTTCTGCTGTAGCCATGCCTTGGCATGGTGGGCCGAACCCGGGGTGTAGTGCCGAGCGACAGGTTTGCGGCTTCGTGCCGGATCCCCAGTCCGGTCCGCGCGAAGTTCGCATCACCCCTGTCTGTCGCTGGGATTATGGGCTGATAGGGAGCAACTCTCCATGGAATTCCAGGATAAGGTTCTAAAGTGTATCGATTGTGGCGGAGACTTCGTCTTCACCGCCGGTGAACAGCTTTTCTTTCACGACAAGCAGTTCAAGAACGAACCGAAACGCTGCAAGCCCTGCAAGACCAAGCGCGCGTCCAGCCTGGGTACGACTTCCTCAGGCAACTATTCCAAGATCGAGACCCGCACGAATTGCTCGGGATGTGGCAAGGAGACTACAGTCCCGTTCAAACCCACTCAAGGCAGGCCGGTGTTCTGCCGCGAGTGCTTCCAGCAACGGCGCACTGCTGCGTCGGCCTAACGACAGGCCGCAAAACTTCCGCAAAATTCCCGGCTCTGCCGAGACGCGTCTCGTGGTGTCCGACGGGAGTGTCTGACGAGTGGGTCGCGTCCGCACTTATAATGAAGCTGTGGCGACTTACTTCGTACAGAATTTCGGATGCCGGGCTACTCAGGCTGACGGCGCGGCCATCGAGCGTCAACTGCTTGATCGCGGATTAGCGCGCGCAGCTGACTCCGGCGAAGCTGAAGTCGTCATCCTGAATACCTGCACGGTTACGGCATCGGCTGACCAGGATGTGCGCTCCGCGATCCGCCGCATTCATCGCAAGAATCCAGACACGAAGATCCTCGTTACCGGCTGCTACGCACAACGCGCGCCGGCTGAACTCTCCACGCTGCCGGGAGTGAGCCTGGTGGTGGGCAACTCGCACAAGCACGAGGTTGCCGATCGGGCCGTTCCGCTGACCAGAGCGGGTGGATTTGTCCCACTTGCAGGGATCGGAGCTGCTGCGGAATCCAACGTGGTGGTCGGTGATGTATTTGCGCACACTGAGCTGTTGGCCGCACCGGTCTTCGATGGCCAATACAGCGGCGAACTGACGCGCCCGAACCTCAAGGTTCAGGACGGCTGCAACAATCGCTGTTCGTTCTGCATTATTCCGTATGTGCGCGGTCGCAGCCGCTCGTTGGCGCTCGAGCAGGTCATTCGCGAGACCGCTTCGTTGGTAGCCCTCGGGTATCGCGAAATCGTGCTGTCGGGCATCAACCTCGGCCGTTGGGGACGCGACCTCACGCCGCACACGAACTTCGTAACGATGTTGCGTGCGATCCTCGAGCACACCACGATTCAAAAGCTGCGTATCAGTTCGGTGGAGCCGATGGACTGGACCAACGACTTAATCGAGCTGGTGGCAACCTCGCCGCGCATTGCGAAGCATGCGCATGTACCATTGCAATCGGGAAGCGACCGCATACTGCGCGCGATGCACCGCAAGTACCGGCCGTGGCACTACGCCGATCGCATCGAACGCATTCGCGCTGCCATGCCCGACGCCGCCATCGGTGCCGATGTCATGGTTGGATTCCCGGGCGAAACCGACGACGAATTCGAACAGACGCACGCGTTGATCGAGGGGCTGCCGTTTACGTATTTGCACGTCTTCACTTATTCCTCACGTGCGGGGACGCCTTCGGCGGAGATGCCATCGCAGGTGCCGGTTCAGGTGGCGCGAGAACGAAACAGAATCCTCCGCGAGTTGGCGGCGAGCAAGAAGATTGCTTTTATGAAGTCGTTTATTGGACGCGATCGTGAACGCTATCACCCTGACGTATTCCGACAGCAAACGGACTGAAGCACTCTCCGACAATTACCTCAAACTTTTTGTGACTGGAAGTTTCCCTGCGAACCAGATGGTCCGTGTGCGGGTGGGCGGCCAGGAGGCGGATGCGCTGGTTGGTTTTACATCGAGCATGCGACCGGCAGTTTAGTCGTCCGTCGCCCCCCAAGTCCCAAAAACCACTGACCGTTGTGCTACCACCCGAAACACACTAACGTAAGTTATTGAGAAAAATAAATAAATAGTTGCTTGTCCCCATTTTATTGTAATTTTTACTTGTGGGATAACCAAGGTTAGGTTACCGTAGGTGAACAAAGATGCGCTAACCGGCATCGTTCAAGGAATGAGGAAAGCTATGAGCGCTAAGCGTCTGCTGATTTTGACCCTTTTGATTCTGTCCGTGAGCAGCTTGAGTTTCGCGGCCTTAATCAACCCCATCAGCGCATCCGTCGACTTATCAATGGTTTCCAACGCGGGTTGCGGTTCGGTACCCGGTTCCTCCAGCCAAGCCTGGGGCGTGTCGCTCAGCAGTTTGAGTGCAACGGTTGACGCCTTTGCGAGCTGCACCCACCCGAATCGGACCGTCGAAACCACGGGTACGGTGACTGCAAATTGGAATAACGCCAGGTCAGGGAATATCAAGTTCAACAGTGTCGGTTGGGTTGCAAACAAGAATGTGACGAGTGGTGCCGCGTTGGCCGACCTGGGCAGCGACTACAGCTACACGTTTTCACCCACCAAGAACGACGTGTTCACCCTTACCTACAACATCGTGAGCCGGGGCAACGACAGTGGTTTCGGGCTCAACGGCTTTAACGTGGACTTGAATAGTATCGGCTACACGCTTCCGATCGATACCTCTGGGACCCTGAATTGGACGCTGTTGGCCGGCAATACTTACACGCTGACGATCGTAAACGACGCCAACATCCTCGGGGACATTGCCTCCGACAACGAGCATATGAACGGGACGTTCAAGTTCAGCAACCAGGCGGCGACTCCTGAGCCGGGCACGCTGGTACTCTTGGGATCGGGTTTGCTTGGACTGGCTGGCATTGTTCGCCGCCGCACGGCGAAGTAGGATTTTCAGCCGAAACAGTGTGGGCCGGTGCGATCGGCCAGTGACCCGCGTACTTTGCGCGATACAGCGCGAACATCGCCGTGGCCGCTACGCCGATCGCATTGGCCTTTTTCGCGCTGTTATAGATCCACCATCATGACTGCTGGAACGGTGCGCTGCCTTCGAGGAAATATCAAAATTCCTCGCGACGCGCAGTCGCACTATTCTCAAGATCCGACCCCCTGAGCACGCAATCCCTGTAACTTACTAATAAATAGGTGAGTTATCCGACGCCAAAATTTTATT
The DNA here is from genome assembly GCA_963749635.1 of uncultured Acidobacteriaceae bacterium. Lineage (GTDB taxonomy): Bacteria > Acidobacteriota > Terriglobia > Terriglobales > Acidobacteriaceae > DASRAA01. Next base: position 377,839 of record CAVVNW010000018.1, on the reverse strand, counting down.
GAAGATTTTGCTTGCAGGATAACCACTCTCAGGTTACCCTACTCGAACTAACTTGGGCATGTTGTTCGTGGTCGGTTGCCACGCGAACAAGAGTGAGCTTGATCACTATTAATCTAACGGCATTTGCTGAAGTCGCTGCGGGAATGGTGCAGTTTTTTCTGCACGTTGTTCCTGGGGCGTGAGCCAGTTCGTCCGAGGAATTTGGCTGAACTTTGCGGCTCGAGTCTCGTGAGGTACGGAGCAAGTTCACGAGCGTGAACTGGAATTCAACCGATTTGGAAACGGCGAGTGGGTTGTCTGTAACGACCCAAATAGCTCGAACCGAAGTGGACGAGGAAACCATGAAAAGCACGAAGAAATTCTTGATGTTGTCGGCGATGTCGATGCTGTTCGCATCCGTCGTTTACGCCACCCCGATCAACTGCACGTCGAACCCTTCGAATTCGGCCTGTGCGCCAACACTAGCGATAAGCTATCAAGTAGGAAGCGGAACGACTCACAATCTTCCGTATTCGTCGACACCGGTATATTCGTCCGGTGTGTGGAACGTGAATTTTATTCCGGAGACGCTTCCGAGCTTTTTGTTTACGGGCGGCCAGCTGGCAGCCAATGCGGACCCGTTTGTCGGTTTCAGCTTTGGCGTCATTAACACCAGCAGCAGCACGATGACATTTAGCTTTGACTTCACGACTCCTTACTCGGGCGGCCCCTACGGATACCTTCAGTCGGTGTTCGGCGATGTGCTGATCGATACGAACTTCTCGGGGACCTCCAAGGTGACGCCGGTGAGCAGCACGTACATCATGAACACGTACGATACCGGCAACCTGCTCAGCCAGGTTGGCCTCGGCAAGGGTTGCACGACGGTTGGGTTCGTGTGCACCAGCCCTGACGATGGATCAATCGGTCCGCTGCTCTATACGTCCTTCACCTCGGGTATCCTGGAAGTGAAGGGAAGTTTCACGTTGACGAAAGGCTCGCAGTACACGCTCACTGGCCGCAGCGCGTTGCTGCCGATTCCGGAGCCGACGTCGCTGGTTCTACTGGGTACTGGCCTGCTTGGACTCGCGGGATTCTCCCGTCGCTTCCTGCGCTAGTCAGGCGGCACGAAGTCACTCTAGTTCTCATTCGGGCCGCCTAGCTGGCGGCCCTTGTTGTTTGCTTACGCTGGAGTCCTCAAGTCACTGGGGTGTGGGTAGCTGGGTACCCAATAAGTGCAAAAGTTTGCGTAGGATTTGCAGGTGCCAAGATTCGCAATCCAGCAGAACGCTTTACGGCGACGAGTTTGGCAAGATACGTGCTTTGTAGTAATGTGGATGGCTAGAGAGCCTTGGGGTGAGCGTGTGCTGGTTTGGCCGACACGCAGTGCGGTCACTGTGGGCTTGAAAGTTGAACCGATCTAGAGAAGACAAGAGGGGTTCACAATGAGAACGACTTTCACTAAGCTGGTACTTCTAGCGACACTGGTAGTTTCCTTCACCTCCCTGAGTTTCGCAGGTCCGGTCAACTGCGCGACCATGCCCTCGAATCCCGCCTGTGCGCCAAGCGTCACCATCACTTATCAGACCGGGAACGGTCCGGTCCAGAATCTTTCGAACCTTGGCACAGCCGCGTACAGCAATGGGTCGTGGCTACAGAGTTTCACCCCTCAGATTTTCCCCAACTTCCTTTGGACTGGCGGCCAGCTAGCATCGGCGCCGGATCCGTTCGTCGGCTTCAGTTTCGGCGTCATTAACCAGTCGACCCAGACGATGACATTCACGTACGATTTCACCACGCCGTACGCCGGTGGCCCGTATGGGTACGTTCAGACGGTGTTTGGAGATGTGCTGATCGATACGAACTTCAGCGGAACTTCGAAAGTAACGCCGACGACTGCGAATCATTACCTCATGAATACGTATGACACCGGCAACCTGCTGAGCCAAGTCAATATCGGGAAGGGCTGCACTACGGTCAGCTTTGTTTGCACCAGTCCCGACGATGGGAACATTGGTCCGCTGCTTTACACGTCGCTCGCCTCCGGCACTCTCGAAGTGAAGGGTTCCTTCACTTTGACGAAGGGCTCGCAGTACACGATTACCGGCCGCAGCGCGCTGCTGCCGATTCCGGAGCCGGGCACGCTGGTTCTGTTGGGCTCAGGCCTGATTGGACTGGCCGGCATGGCTCGCCGCCGCATGTCGAAGTAAGTTTCGAATGCGATGCGCCGAGCGCGTCGCATTGAGCAAGTAATCTGGGCCGCCGAAACTGGCGGCCCTAATTTTTGCGCGAAGGCGCGGCGACCGCATTTGACGCACATCTGCGGTGCATGCCATCTGTATTACCGTGCTATACTTCGCTTTACGGCAGTTCAATCGGAGGACCGTATCGATAAACGTTTTATCCGCACCAACGATCGCATTCGCGTCCGCGAAGTTCGCGTGATCGACGATGAAGGTAACCAACTGGGTATCATGACCCCCTTCGATGCGCTCAAGATCGCCCGCGAAAGAACCCTGGATTTAGTCGAGGTTTCGCCCACGGCACAACCACCGGTTTGCCGGATCATGGATTACGGCAAATACCTCTACCAGCAGGAAAAACGCGAACGCGAAGCCAAAAAGCACCAACACCAGATCGTGGTCAAGGAAGTGAAGTTCCGCATCAATGTGGATGACCACGACTACGACACCAAGAAGAACCATGTTCTGCGCTTCCTTGCCGAGGGCGACAAGGTGAAGGCGACCATCTTCTTCCGTGGACGCGAGATGACCCGGCAAAGCTTGGGACGTGGCATTCTGGAGCGCTTGATCACCGACCTTGGCGACAAGGCAGTGGTGGAATTCCGCCCGCGTCAGGAAGGCAACACGCTGCACCTGATCCTGGCCCCGCCGAAGGTGCAGGCTCCGCAGAAGCCGCCGAAGCAGAAGCCGCCCGCGCCTCCGGCCGCGCCGCCGCAGTCGTCGCCGGCACAACAACAGTAGTGTGAAATGTCGCGCGTAATCCTGGTTACCGACCAGATTTAGAAGGGAACGGATGATGCAGGTTCCCAGCGGAACCGAGCTCGCGCGGCCATTCATCCCCGCCAAAGACTTCGCTCTGTCGAAGAAATTCTACGAGGCGCTGGGCTTCCAGAAGCTTCTGGATGGAGATGTGGCGATCTTCTCGGCAGGGTCCGGCGGTTTCATACTCCAGCGCTACTACCAAGAAGACTGGGCGAAAAACTGCATGATGCAACTGATGGTCGATGACCTCGACGCATGGTGGACGCACATTGAGGGCCTTGATCTTCCGGGAAATTTCCACGTCCCGCCTCCCCGCCCGCCGGCCATGCAGCCATGGGGTCTTCGCGTCGCCTACGTCTGGGATCCGTGTGGAGTGCTCTGGCATATTTGCCAGCGGCGTGATGGGGTAGTGCAGGATTAGCCCACCGAGGCACCGGTAGCGGCCGAGCTGACGCCGGACCATACCATCCGGTGGAAGATGTCGTCCATCTCCTCGGGCGACGCAGGTTTGGGCTGAACGAGCCACCAGGACATCAGGGAGAACAGCGCGCCCGCGAAAGCGTGAGACATCGCGACGCGCTGTTTTGCCGTCAGTGTGCGAGTTGAGGGCAAATCGGCGAGCCGACGGTTGATGGCGCGGGCGAAGTGCCCCTGACCTAATTCCAGAAAATCAGTCATTTTGTTGGCTGCCATCAGGGCCTTGTGCAATTTGCGCATGTCGGCGACATGAGCGAAGAGTTCGCGGACTGGCGCGATTCGAGTGGACTTCTCCTCGCGGCGAAGAAGCTGGGTGGACATCAGTTCCATGAACTCCTCAACGTCGCTGAGAAACAAGTCGTCTTTATCGCGGTAGTGCGCGTAGAAGGTGGATCGGCCTATTTCCGCTCGGTCGAGAATGTGCTGAACCGTGATCTCGTCGAAAGGTTTCTCCTGCAGCAGGACCATCAGCGCATCGCCTAAGGCGTCGCGAGTGCGAGTTACGCGGCGGTCAACCTTTCGCTTTACCTCAGCTTTTCCGGACATTAGCCACCTTGTTGTTCAGCATCACCATATTTGACTCAATCACACGTTGACCACTTGCTGCCGGGCTCTCTACAGTACTGCGAATGACAGACAATCGACTGAGTGGTTTGGCCTTGATCGCCGCTTCGTGCGGCTCGATTATAACCATGGCGTTGCATCCGACGGGTCATATCCCGGCCGAACAACTGGAGAGAACGATTCGCATGATGATTATCGTGCACTCGTTTGCCATGGCGTGGGTGCCGGTGCAGTTCCTTGGGGGCCTGGGACTTTCGCGTCGTATCGATCGCAGCGGGCGCTTCGGGATCGCGGGGTTGGTGCTCTACGGCTTCGGGCTGGTTGCAATTACGAGCGCAGCGGTTGCCGACGGGCTGGTGATTCCGGACGTGTTTCGCCAGATTGTGGCGTCGGCAGGTTCGCAGGCGGCAATCGACAATTGGCGGATGTTGTCGCGCTACACGTTCTACTGGAACCAAGGGTATGCGCAGGTGTTTGTGGGGGCGTCGTCTATGGCGATCTTTCTGTGGTCGGTGGGTATCTGGCGCAGCGGAAACTTCGCGCGCGGGCTGGCGATCTATGGCTGCATTCTTCCCTTGGTAACGGTGGGTGCCATGTTCTCGGGCCATTTACCGCTCGATGCACACCGATTCGGCATTGTCGTGCTGGGTCAGGCGATATGGTTTGTGGTTGCCGGCGCGCAGTTATGGAACGCAGAGGGCCCAACGGTCGCAGTCAGTTGATTGCTTGGCCGCTATTGGGCGGAATTCGTGCGTTTGTTGTAAAATAACAAGATAGTTATGCCAAAGCTTAAGACACACAGTGGAGCGGCGAAGCGCTTCAAGAAGACAGCTACGGGCAAGTTCAAGCGTGGACACGCTTTTAAGCGCCATATTCTGACTTCGAAGACGACCAAGCGCAAGCGCCATCTCGATACCGACAGCATGGTGGATAAGGCGGACCAGAAAAAAGTGGCCCGCATGATTCCCTACTAGTCCTGAAGAAGGCCGCATGGTGCGGCACCCGGCACACACGCCAAGTGGTGACGGGGAACAGCGAGTGAAGAGGCGATTCCGGGCCCCTCGAACATTTGAGCGTGGTCGATGTCCCTGCCTCCAGCCGCTAAACGAAGTTAAAAAGGAGCAGCAATGCCTCGCGTAAAACGTGGTACCAAGCGTCATGCCAAGCGCAAAAAGATTTTAGAGCGCGCAAGTGGCTATTACCTCACAAAATCGAAACTCTACCGGCAGGCGAAAGAGTCGGTTGAGCGCGGACTGAAGTTCGCCTACAGCGGCCGCAAGCAGAAGAAGCGCCAGTTCCGTTCGATCTGGATTGTGCGCATCGGCGCGGCGGCGAAGCTGAACGGCATCAGCTATAGCCAGTTCATCAACGGCCTGAAGAAGGCCGGCATCGAACTGGACCGCAAGATCCTGGCGGACCTGGCAGTGAAGGACGCAGCCGGATTTACGGCGCTGTGTGAGCAGGCGAAAGCCGCCCACGCAGCTGCACCGAAAGCCGCTTAAGGCCGTTCGTCCAGGAAACAATTTGTAATTGCGCGATGGGCGGCCGCAGGGCCGCCCGTTGTGCATGACAACAGTTTCAGGTTTCCGGTTTCGAGTGTCGATTTGAGCAGCAAGGTTTTGTTTTGAAAGGGCACGGCTTCAGCCGTGCCGCAAGAAGCGTTCTTTGGGCCGGGCTTTAGCCCTTGGGGGTCCTCGTTTTGAAGCCGTCACGGGAGCACGCAACTCGGAATGCGCAAACGTACTTCGTTACCGCCGCTACTTGGGAACGTCGGGCCATATTCAAGAATGAAAGATGGGCGCAGCTATTCCTGGACACGCTGCATTCCTACCGAGGCCGTGCATATCTGCTCCATGAGTACGTTCTCATGCCGGAACACTTTCATATTCTGCTCACACCCACGGTCGCACTGGAACGAGCGGTGCAATTCATCAAGGGTGGGTTTTCGTTTCGTGCGAAACGGGAACTAGAGAGTTCCATGGAAGTGTGGCAGCGAGGCTTTTCAGACCATCGCATTCGGGACACGGAAGATTATGCACGACACATTGAATACATTTTTCGCAATCCGATTGGCAGAAAACTAGCAGAATCCGCGGATCAATACCCGTATTGCTCGCGATTTCCACATAGCGACAAAGACGACGTCCCTCAGTGGCTAAAGCCAGAGAATACTGGGGACATTTTCGGCACGGCTGAAGCCGTGCCCTTTCAAAACACTCGTTAAGTATCGATCAGGCCCATGTACACCGTTCCCAAACTCGAAGATTACTCTCCCGCGGCGTTGGACAAGGCGGCGAATGAACTGAGAACTGCCTTGGAAACAGAGGCGGCAAAGGTCTACACCGCCGCGGAATTCAAGGAGTTTCGCGATCGCTGGAGGTCGCGGAAGTCCGGAGTCGTGACCCAAATCACAAGGTTATGGCTGAGCAATGCTCCACCAGAGTCGAAACCCAAGGCCGGATTCCTAGTGAATCTTCTCGCAACGGAGATCGACGAGAAGATTGAGATTTGCCAGCAGGGCGTGGGGGTTTACGAATCCGCAAAGGCGCATCTTGCAAAAGAGGACTGGACTGGCATCACCTCCAGGTTCGCCGCCGACCGCCTCGATATCACGCTGCCGGGCGTACAGCGCCCCATTGGCGTCCAGCATCCGGTATTGCGGGTACAGGACGAGATCGTCGCCGTCTTCAAGGCGATGGGATATTCAGTCGGTGAAGGCCCCGAGGTCGAGACCGACTACTACAACTTCGAGTCGCTGAATTTTCCGCCCAACCATCCGGCGCGCGATACGCAAGACACGCTGTTCATCGCCGGGCAAGAGTCGAAGGCCGCGCGCGACCGTCTGCTGCTGCGCACGCACACTTCGCCAGTGCAGATTCGCACCATGGAGAAGCAGCCGCCGCCGGTGCGCATCGTGATCCCCGGCAAGGTGCATCGCAACGATCCGCTCGACGCCACGCACTCGCCGGTGTTTCACCAGGTCGAGGGGCTGGCGGTCGATACCAACATTACGTTCTGCGACCTGAAGGGCACGCTCGACCACGCCATGAAGGCGCTGTTCGGCTCGTCGGTGAAGACGCGCTTCTATCCGTCGTTCTTCCCCTTCACCGAGCCCAGCGCCGACATGCAGGTGAGCTGCATCTTCTGCGGCGGCAAGGGCTGCCGCAAGTGCAAGTTCAGCGGCTGGATCGAGCTGCTGGGCTGCGGCATGGTCGATCCCAACGTGTTCGAGTTCGTGAAGCACAATGGTTACGACTCGTCGAAGGTTTCGGGCTTCGCCTTCGGCATGGGCGTGGAGCGCATCGCCATGCTGAAGTACGGGGTCGAGGAGATCCAGTTGTTCTACGAAGGCGACGTGCGGTTCTTGGAGCAGTTCGCATAGGGGGCTGAAGCCCCGATGAGTTAATAAACGACCGTGGACGCTGGCCTGAAGGCCAGCTCTACCAGAACATAAACATGAGAATCCTGCCCGCATGGCTGCGTGAGTTTGTTGACATCAAGGCCGATGACCGCCAACTCGCCGAAGACCTGACGTCGGCTGGAATCGCCGTGGAATCCGTCGCCGAAGAGCACGGCGCGACCATCTACGAGATGGATCTAACCACCAACCGGGTGGACGCCATGAATCATTACGGTGTGGCGCGTGAGGCGTCGGCCATTTATGGCGCGGAGCGAAAGCCGTTTGCGCCGAAGCTGCCCGCAGCGAAAGGCGCTGCCAACTTCCCCATTGTCATCGAAGACGCCGAAGGTTGTGCGCGGTATACGGCGCGCATCATTCGTGGAGTGAAGATCGGCCCGTCGCCCGAGCGGATTGTTAAACGTCTCGAACTGCTGGGCTCGCGCGCTATCAACAACGCTGCCGACGCGACGAATTACGCGATCAACGAACTTGGGCATCCCACGCACGCGTTCGATCTCGACCTGCTGGAAGGTGGCACGATCATCGTGCGTCGCGCTCGCGAAGGCGAAACGCTGAAGACACTTGACGGCGTGGATCGCAAGCTTACGATCTGACGACCTCGTCATTGCTGATGCGAACAAACCTGTCGCGCTGGCCGGAGTCATGGGCGGATTCGACTCGATGATCACCGAGAAGACGAAGAACGTGCTGATCGAGTCGGCGTGGTTTGATCCGGCGACCGTGCGCAGCATGGCCAAGCGCCACGGCATGCACACTGACGCTTCGCACCGCTTCGAGCGCGGCGCCGACTGGGGCATTACGCCCGTCGGCCTGCGATCGTGTGGCTGAACTGATTCTTGAAACCGCCGGCGGAGAGCTTGTAGGCGACCGCATCGACGCCGTGGCGCGCAAGGTTGAACGCCCTCCCATCGCGCTGCGGCGTTCCGAGGTGAAACGTATTTTAGGCATCGATATCAGCGACACCGAAGTTGAGCGCATTCTGCGTTCGCTGGGCTTCGGCATTACCGGCATCGGCGACGGGTTCAGCGTGACGATTCCCACCTGGCGGCTCGATGTGGAGCGCGAGGTCGACGTGTTGGAAGAACTAGCGCGCATTCACGGCTACAACAACTTTCCCAACACGCTGCCAGCGTTTACCGGCGCGGTCGTCGCGCTGCCGAACGAGGCCAAGGACGCGCGACTGCGCCAGACGATGCTGGCACTGGGTTACGACGAGGCCATCTCGATCACGTTCATCTCAGCCGGCGACGCAAAGATGTTCGGCGGGTTGGAGCCGCTGGCGCTAGCCAACCCACTGAGCGAAGAGGCCGGTTACATGCGCAACTCGCTAGCACCCGGCTTGCTCGATATGATCGGCTACAACTTGAATCGCGGTACCAGCGATGTGCGGCTGTTCGAAGCGGGAGAGGTTTTCGAGAAGCAGGGCGACCGACACGACGAGCACCGGCGGCATGGCATTTGCTGCTACCGGCAACCTTGCGGCGCATAGCGTACACGGCGGAGTAGACCCGGTTACCTTCTTTGATATCAAGGGCGACATCGAACAATTGCTGGGCGCGTTTCAGCATGACAAGCTCTACTTCGACGACAAGACCCCAGAGTACTTCCATCCCGGACGCTCGGCGCGGGCCGTGCTCGATGGAGAGACCGTAGCGCGCTTCGGACAATTGCATCCCGACGTTGCGGCGGCACGCAAGTTGCGCCAGGACGTCTTCCTCGCCGAAGTGATGCTCGACCGACTCTACAAGCATCAGCTGCGCGAACCGAAGTATCAGCGCTTCTCCAAGTTTCCCGCCGTCGGACGCGACTTCTCTTTCTTCTTCGACAATGCGGTGACATTTGAGCGTATTCACTCGGCGGTCGATGCGCTTGGTATCGCGGAGATGCAGTCGTTTGTGCCCGTGGAAGTCTATCGTGGAGAAAAAGTCGGAACAGGGAAGTACTCGACGCTGCTTCATGCCGAGTTCCAGTCGCACGAGCGCACGCTGCGTGATGACGAGGTAGCGCAATGGTCCGCGCAGATCGTCAAAGCGCTGGAAGCTCTGGGCGGGGCCCTACGTAGCTAGTGAAAGAACAATTCACCACGGAGGCACAGAGTACACGGAGGAAATCAGATAAAAATTCTCCGTGTCCTCTGTGCCTCCGTGGTGAGAATTTCGCGACAGATCACGAACCTCAAGCCGGGAACCCCGCACTCTTCTTCACGTTTTCCGCCTGCCATAGATGCCGCCGGTTGTGTGCGGCGATGATCAGCAACTCGGTGTCGGCGGTGAGGTGAATCGGGAAAAGCGGATCTTTCACCTTCAGATCGCCCAAATCGGCCTCGCCCCATTCACGCATGAAATCAACGAATTGCTGCTGCAACGACTGAAACTCATCGACCACCGCGCTGGTTAACTGCGATGGCGGAGCAATCTTTTTAGGCGCGGGCAGCTTGATCTTTGGCGGAGGCTCTTCGTAACGGATGAAAAGGCGCGTGAGCCATCCCGAAGGTTGAATAGGAACCTTGCGCGGCTCCAGTTGGTCCTCGTTCTTAGCTACAGCATCCCGCAGCGTCTTCACGTACATTCGGTTCATGATGACGAGGTGGTCGAGGCACTGCGCCACGCTCCACGACTTGCTGCCGTTGGGCTGCCAGTTCAGGGCGGATTCGCTGAGGCCGCCCGCCAGTTCCTGTGCCTGTCTGCTCTGACGTTCGATTTCGGCGATGAATTCCTGGGGAGTGTATTCCGCTTTTGTTGACATGAGGATTTGGCCTCGATTCTACACAGCTACCCGCGCTGACTAAAATCCGCGCGGAAAATCAAAAAGCAGCCTTATCGGCACGACTAAAGTCGCGCCCTGATACGACCCCTGTTGCATTCCACGATTCCCCGCGCGATTTCTTTAGGCATTCGCGTCGGCTCTTATCACGATGCACAGGAGGCTGCGATATACTGCGCTCAATCGTTTAATTTTCGAGGTCGATAATTCGCTATGCCGTCGAATACCGTAGAAGCACCCGCCACCTCGTCCAACGCTGATTTTCACTCCCTGGAAGAGAAGATCCTGAAGACCATCGAACTCCTGAAAGTCGAGCGTGCCGCCAAGACCACCGCTGAGCGCGCAGCCGCGCGTCTGCGGGAACAGCTCACCGAACGCGAAGAAGAGTTCGAGGCTTTGCGTGGCGAGCTCGTCGCCCTGCGCAAGGAGCGCGAAGAGGTACGAACCAGAGTAGAAAAGATGCTGGGGCAAATTGAGTCTTTGACCAGCGAGGAATAGGGGCGATAATCGCAGGAGCGCGGCGTTCGTCAAGGGAGCGCTTCGCCCAGGGCGAGGAAGCAGGAGGCTAGCTTGGCTCAATCCAACGGCAACGGCAGTGTGCGTGTCGAGATTTACGATCAGACCTACCAGCTTCGCGGTTCCGACCCGGAGTATATCGGCGAACTCGCCGGCTACGTTGACAACAAGATGCGACTGATCGCGCAGCAGGCTTCCACCGTGGACTCGCTGCGCGTCGCCGTGCTTGCCGCCCTCAACATCGCTGACGAATATCTCATCCTCAAGCGCAAGTACGACTCCATCGCCAGCGACTATCACGCCCGCGCCGAGCAATTGTCGGGGGCGCTCGATGAAGTGTTGGAAGAGTCGCGTCTGGCCGGCTAGGCCCCACCTTTGGGTAGCCTGTGGGTAAATTAGTACCCAGCGAGTTCGATTACGTGCAAAAGTTTGCACTTTCATTTGGACACGACTGCTATTTCTCCTTTAGAATCAATAGGCAACGCAGAAACTAGTGGCAGTTTAAGTGCAGCTAGATAGTTGGAAGACTAGCAGCGGAGGCGCGGATTTCCGCGAGTCGCAGAAATCCGCTGACATCAACCACTTCGGTTAAGAGGAAACAATCAGATGAAACTACGTGCAACTGTTTTGTTGTTTGCAGCAGTCTGTATTCTGGCCAGCAGCCCAGCTTGGGCGGCGGCGAGTATTTGCGATGCCGTGGCTGGAAATCTCGTCACCAACTGCGGTTTTGAAACCGGCGACTTCACCGGTTGGACGCAGAGCGGAAACCTCGGCTTCACTGGCGTGACCAGTGGTAACCAATATGTGAACAGCGGCACCTTTGGCGCTGCTTTAGGCCCGGTCGGGAGCGATGGGTTCCTGAGCCAGACCATCATTGGCAGCGGCACCCACTACAACGCGTCGTTCTGGCTCTACAACGATGGTGGAACTCCGAACGATTTCACCGTCTATTGGAACGGCGTCGATGTGGGACCGGATCTTGTGGATGTCGGCGCTTTCCCGTACACACAATATGTAGCTATCCCGTATTTAGTGGGGAACGTCGGCGCCAACACGATCTCCTTCGGCTTCCGTCAGGATCCGGCGTACTTTGGTCTGGATGATGTGGTTATCACGAACGCAGTTCCCGAGCCCGGCAGCTTGATGCTGCTCGGATCGGGAATCCTCGGCTTGGCTGGCGTAATCCGTCGCAAGCTCTCAGCCTAGTTCGTCCTTTCGTCGTATATTTCCAGCCGGAGCGCCCACCGCTCCGGCTTTTTATTTGTGCAGAACTCGTCAGGCGCGCCGAGATCTCGGCGCAGAACCGCATCAATGCTGGATGAATGTATTCCCGAATCAGAACGCCAGTTCTTTTTTTGGCCTTTTCGACAGATTTTCTCTCGACTTCGCAGTGACTCGGATTCACACTTCAGGTGATTGTATTTCGCAGCGCATTCTTCAGAACACAACCGTCATCAACTTGTTCGTCAGTTCTGTCCCCCGCAGGCCTTGACGCTTAAACGGCAGCAAACCATGGGAGGCATGAAGCGAAATGAAACTACGCGCCATAGTATTGTTATTCGCGGCAGTCTGCTTAGTTACGAGTCCTGTATGGGCCCAGAGCATTTGTGACAACACAGCGGGAAATCTGGTAACCAACTGCGGCTTCGAGACCGGAAACTTTTCTGGTTGGACACAAAGCGGAAACCTCGGCTTCACCGGGGTCACCAGCAGCGCACCCTACGTTAACTCTGGGACCTACGGTGCTTATTTAGGCCCGGTGGGTAGTGATGGTTATTTGTCTCAGACAGTGTTCTACAACACATGGACTTTCGCATTTCGCCAGGACCCGGCGTACTGGGGACTGGACGACTTCGTGGTGACGGACGTCGGGTCATGCGGTCCGACCTGTGTGCTTTTTGACGCCAGCTTCTACCTCTATAACGATGGCGGAACGCCGAACGATTTCACGGTGTTCTTTAACGGAGTTAATGTCGGACCGTTCCTGGTCGATGCGGGCGGATTTCCCTACACCCAATATGTGGGATTCGGTTTCCAGGGAACCACACCTGAGCCCGGCAGCTTGATCCTGTTTGGTACCGGAATTCTCGGTCTGGCCGGTGTCATTCGCCGCAAGATGGGAGTCTAGTTCGTTTCTTTGTCGTACTGCATGCCGGAGCGTACGCCGCTCCGGCTTTTGTTTGTGCTGGGGTTGCACCACACGTCGCAAAATATTTTTGCGGTCGTGTCATTTCTGCACGCCATTCCCGAAGGCAATCGAGTCGCCATATTTCCACGCTCTGCCACTTGCCATCCCGCGGTGTTTTCCGTAGCATCCCCACAGATAGCCGGCCTGCAAAGTTGGTGTTGGTGGCAACCGTTTTTTGAACCAATGCTCAATGAACAGGGGGCCCTACTCGTATACGGTTCGGTGTGCGAAGCTCGGCCAGACCGAGATGCCTAAAGAGCCGCGGGGGGTTCCCACCGTTACCACGGGTTCATTGACGGCCCACTGAACACGGCCCCGCGGGTCGGCTCTTTCTTTGTCTCGGCACCTCGGTCGCGCCTTTTGCGCCGCCTACTGCTTTTCGGCGATGTAGGTTGCGGTAGTGCCGTGGAGCTTGTCATCGACGAGGATGGTCATGGTTTTGCCATCTGGCGCCACGGTCATCTTGGCTATCGCGGTCACTTTTCCATCGCGCTTATCGGTCTCCTCAATCGAATCACCCATTCGTTTGAGCGACACACTGGTTGTTCCCGGATCGCCCGTGTAAGGAACGTCCTTCCCGTCGAGCTTCGCGCTATAGGACTGGCCGGTCGGCGTGCTGTAACTCACAGTGTCGCCACTCTCCGTCTTAAAACTGAAGATCAAAGCGTCAGCGGTGGCGACATCCGACTTCTGCTCGCGCCACGAGCCCGAGATGGCATTCGCTCCGGCTGGAGCCTTGCCCACGCGAGTCTGAGTGTCGGTGCCCGAAACAGGCCCACCCGACGGATTACCGGAGTAGGTCCAGTTGGACGTCAAGGTGTTGCCATCCTCCGAAACCGCCATGGATACCTTGCCGGCCTCTTTGCCGTTCTTGGTCGACGCCGTTTCGACGTGCTTGTCGTCCACAACTTTGACCATCATCATGTCCATGTAAGGATGGCCGCTGACCGGTTGCATCTGTCCGTCAGCCTTGATCTTGATCTCCGGTTTGCACGTCTTACACTCGTACATCCCGTCTTTCAGAAGATATTCATCCGGCTTCTTGGGAAGTTTCGACTTGCTCATGTCGACCTTCCAGGTGCCGTCAAACGGGCTCTGCGCCCATCCCAGCATGGGGACAAGCAGCAAGATGAAAAACAATTTCTTCATGGAATTTCCTTTCTTTGATTGGTCTCACCTTGGGGCGGTGGAAAGCATACTCCAAGTTGAGAGCGACGTCACAAAGAACTTGCGCGAACCGCCATTCTCTCGCTCGGCAGGTAATCAAACCGCGAGTACCGGCTCGCGAAATTCCCGTTTACGGTTCAGATGGGCATCTGTTCTACTGACTCTTCCGCCGGATCTCTATCCATCAACCGAGTGGAAGCGACTCGCATGGCTGGTTGCAGCAACAATCCGCGGATGCATCTTCAGCATGCCTTTCGAAGGGCACCTGCCCGCCGTCAAGCTCGTCCTGGCTTGACCATCGGCACAAGGTGGCTGCGTGTCGCCTTGCTGTTGCTGCTATCGATGAGCGGCTGGGCGCAGACTGAACCACCGCAGAAACAGGAGCCGCACGGCCCGGTGCTGGAACCAGCGACATCCGGCGCCGAACCCTGGGAGTACTCGCTCAGCGTGGATGGAGTGATCCCCGTTACCGGCAACGGCTATGTCTCGCCCACCTTCACCGCCGACCACAAGTGGCTGCATCTGGAAGCGCGCTACAACTACGAAAACTTTCGCACCGGATCGCTCTGGGTGGGATACAACTTCAGTTGGGGCAAAACCTGGCAGTTTGCGGTCACGCCCATGATCGGGGGCGTCATGGGGCGCACCAACGGTATCGCCCCCGGTTTAGAGGGGTCGCTGGCGTGGAAGAAGATCACCCTCTCCATGGACAACGAATACGTCTTTGATACCACGTCGAAGTCTGGCAACTTTTATTACGCGTGGCCCCAGCTCACCTATCAAGCGCTAAGCTGGCTGCGGGTTGGCGCGGTGTCGGAACGTAGCAAGACTTTCCACACGAAATCGGATCTGCTCGGAGGCTTGCTGGTGGGCTTCGACTACAAGCGGTACCAATTCACGACCTACGTCCTGAATCCCGGAGTGAGTGGGGGATCGGTCCAGCTCGAGCTCGCAGCCACCTTCTAAAAATCCTCTGTCGCCCCGCGAGCATCTACAATAGAAGCGTGTTTCCCCGTCTCTTGCACCTCGGCAGTTTCAACCTCCCCACCTACGGCGTGATGGCGGCGCTGGGCCTTGTTTTCGGCCTGCTGCTCATCGTCAAGCTCGGCCGCGAACAAGGCATCGATCCCGACAAGCTCTGGAACCTCGGCATCGTCGCCATACTTTCCGGTGTCCTCGGCTCCAAGGTCTTGATGATCCTGGTGGACTTCGGGTATTACTCCGCGCATCCGGGCGAGATTTTCGCGCTCTCGACCTTGCAGGCGGGAGGAGTCTGGTCCGGCGGGCTGGTTCTGGCAATTGTGATGTGTGTCTGGTATATGCGCCGCAACAACATGCCGGTGCTGGCCAGTTGCGACGTCTTCGCGCCCGGCCTTGCCCTCGGACACGCCTTTGGCCGCATCGGATGCTTTGCCGCCGGCTGCTGCTGGGGACGCGAAACCCACGTGCCCTGGGCTGTCACCTTCCACAACCCGCTGGCGGCTGAGATCGTAGGCACGCCACTCGGTGTCCCGTTGCATCCCACACAGCTTTACGAGTTCGTGCTGGAACTGGCGAACTGCATCTTCCTGGTTTGGCTGCTGCGCCGCAAAAAGTTCGAAGGCGAGATCATCGGCGCGTACCTCATGATCTACGGCGTCGGCCGCTACTTCATCGAGTTCTTCCGCGGTGATCCCGGACGCGGCGAGCTCTTCGGCTTCATGTCTGGCACGCAGGGCATCGCACTGCTGTTGGTCATCGCCGGCGGATTGCTGTGGCTACGGCGAGTGCCGCTGCGCACGCCTGCGAAGCTGGCATCGGCTCGATAAGAACAGGAGCCAACCACGGATCTCACGGATCGATCCGATTCAACAATTCCGATCCGCGTTCCTCCGCGAAATCCGCGGTTGCTTTTCTTCATCGCGCGATGCCGGTTTACTGCTTGGCCGGCGCGGCGTTCTTGTCCTGGATCGACAGCAGGTCGATCTCGAAAATCAGCGTCGAATTCGGACCGATCTCCGGCCCTGGGCTGCGCTCGCCATACGCCATGTCCGAGGGGACGTAGACTTCCCACTTCGATCCCACCGGCATCAGTTGCAGGGCTTCGGTCCATCCCTTGATGACCTTGTCTACCGGGAAGGTCGCCGGCTGGCCGCCTTTGTACGAACTGTCGAACTCGGTGCCGTTGATCAGCGTGCCGCGATAATTACACACCACGGTGTCGGTCGCGGCGGGCTTCGGTCCGGTGCCTTCTTTCACGATCTTGTATTGCAGTCCGCTGGGCAGCGCGACCACGCCCGGCTTGCTCTTGTTGGTGGCGAGGAACTGCTGGCCTTCCTGCTTATTGGTGTCGCTAATTTTCTTTGCCTCCGCTTCTTTTCGCTGCGTTACTTCAGTGCGCAGCTCGGTCATGACTTGTTTCACTTGCTCATCCGTCAGCAACAGCTTGCCCCCCGACATGGCGTCTTTCATACCCCGCGCCAGGATGTCGGCATTGATGTCGAGCGAGTCTTTCTTCATGCTCTCGCCGATGTTCATGCCGATGGCGTAACTGACTTTGTCTTTCTGTGTCGTCAAGGTCAGCGGAGCCGGGGTTTTGGCCGCCGTGGTCGATGTCGATTTGGCTGCCGTGCTGGTTTTGGCCGGTGCCGGTTTAGTGGTCGCTGCCGGAGTTTGCTGGGCCACGAGATTGCCCATCATAAGGATGCCGACGGTCAGCGCAGCCGCCGCCGGTACAAATAGTTTTCGCATAGCTATGATTTTCGCATTGATGGGGATAGGTGGGCAAAGCTGGCCGACCATTCGTCGGACCGCGGGCCTGTTCAACTTATAATTGAAGCAGAAAACCGGCATTGGGTTCGCTGGCTTTTTTGACGACGACCCTGCCCTGAGGAACCCATGGCCGCACTGATTGACGCCATCGACATCAAGCGTAAGGCGTTTTTTGAGCTCGACAATACCCCGTACTGTTGCCTCGAAGCCGAGGTGTCGACCCCGAGCGCTCGCGGCGCTCAAACGCTGGTGCGCCTGAAAATGCGTAACCTGCTCACCAGCGCCGTCTTTGAGAAGACCTTCAAGGCGAGCGAAAAGTTCAAGGAGCCTGACCTGCAAATCGGTCCCGCGTCGTACTTGTACAGTGATAACGATGGCTCGCACTTCCTCGATCAGGAAACCTACGAAACCCTCACCCTCACTGAAGACATGATCGGCGACGCCCTCGACTTCCTGGTCGAAGGTGCGATCATCCAGCTGCATAAGTACAACGGAAATCCCATCGGACTAGAACTACCCAACCAGGTTGAGCTGGCCGTCGCCTACACCGAACCCGGCGCGCGTGGCGATTCATCGAGTGGCAGCGTCACCAAGACAGCGAGGCTGGAAACCGGTTTGGAAATCCGCGTTCCGCTGTTCATTAAAGATGGTGAAAAGGTAAAAGTGTCGACTGAGACGCGCGAGTTCGCCGGAAGAGCATGAATCTTCGCCTGCCGCGGCATCGCGGGTGGCTAGGCACGTTCAGCGGCTAGCTCATCCAGCAGGGTCGCCGCCGTGCTCAACTTGTCGACCCCAAAGACCAGCAGCCCGAGCGTTGAGCCTGGTTCCATTCCGCAGTAGCTGTAATCAATGTTGATCTGCTTTTCGCCCAACCGCGCGGCGGCGCGTCCCAACTCGCCCGGACGGTGCGCCAGCCTGACGACCACGACGTCCGTCTCCTCGAAGACCATGCGCTGGTTGCGCAGCACCTCCTTGGCGCCAGCCATATCATCCGCCACAAATCGGGCCAGACTCTCGCCCTCTTCCACGAACGATTGAAACGCAAGGACGTTCACTCCGCGCTCCGCCAGGGCGAGGAAGAACTTCCCCAGGGCGCCAGGTTTGTCTGCGATCGTTACCGTAAACTCCTTCGCCTTCGGCATGCGCCGTGACTCCCTTCCTCGCACTCCAACGTCCACTATCGCGGTCTCGATCAGAGGACTCCAATCGATAGACCTGAATTTGTCTCTGAAAACGTGCGAATTCGATGCCACTGTTGTCGCCCTTACAGCGGTTCTGTTCTAGTCGCTCCGGCGATATTGTCAGGTGAGTCAGAAAATGACTTGCCCGGTGCGTAGGCCGCCTTCTCCCACTTATTGCCGGCCTTACGGAGCACGTCATGCCAACCATCGTCCCACGTAATTCGCGCCTCGTCGCCGAATACCACCCATGTGCCGTTTGGCGATCCGTGGCTCTTGGTTGCCTTGCCACCTTTGTCCAGCGTTATGGTGAAGGTCTGTCCTGTAACCCCCAGGCCAACCTTCCATTCGCCCAAAAAAGTCGCCGCCGACGTTGCGCTCGTCTTGCTGGGTTGCCCCGCGAGCAGGCACGCGGCCATCACTGCAAATACGGACACCCTGAGAATGAGTTTGACCATTGCTGATCTCCTATTAGTACCGATTGCTCTTGATTCTGAAACTACTATTCTATGCCGACGTCCGGCTCGTGCCTTCCAGAATCGGACGCGGATCGCGGGCAGAGATCTACGGTTTGCCTTCGAGCGCGTCTTTCACGGTCATGAGGGTGTCTCGGACACTCACCGTTGAACGGTCGACGGCAACTTTCCGAATGATGGAACCTGTGAGTCCCGTAAGGCCAGTCTGCTCGGAACCCAGGATCTCGATGAGGTAGAAGCCAGGTTGCTTGGGGTCTTCACTTCCACGAACGCAAAACGACAGATCCAGCGCGGTCTCAAAGTAGTGGCTCGCATAGAGCTGTTTGCCGGCGATCGCATAGGCCACCGGGTCATTCGGGCCTCCGGTGAGGGTCACGGCTTGCACCACCCGTAGCGTGGGCCTCAGGCCAAACTTCACCCTGGCCCAGTAAAAAGTGTCTTCCACGTTGGCGGGCTTCGCATTGGGATACGAGAGCAGGTAATGGTAGAAATCGGGAAGGTGGTCGAGCAAGGTCTTGTGGTAGCTGAGAATGTAAGCGAATTGCTGCGCCACCTCGGTCGGTTTGCTGTGATCGTTGTAGGTCCCGAGGACAGCATTCCCCACTCGCTGGTATTCGAGCAAACGCTGCAGTGCGGTCTTCTGTAGGCGCTGATTGACTTGCTCGCCCCGGTCGGGACTGGACCAGTTGATGGATCGCTGCAACGACTCGATGGAACTGGAAGGCATCTGGATCAGGCAAGCCCCGGGCTGGCAGCGTTGCAAGGCCGCGATGTCGCTACTGTCGAACGAAAAGCCTTTCAGGTCGGAAGCCTGAGGCGGATTACTGAATACTCCGATCTGCAAATAAATCGGCAGCTTGCGAAGCTGATCGAAATCGCTCGCATAGCGGATGTAGGTCTCAGGAGTGGCGCGCACGTAGACGGCTCCAAACAGGAACACCTCAGCCGGCGTTCGAGACGGCAAGACCTTTGCCACCGGCTGTCCGCTGCGGATAGTGCTGATCTCGGCCTGGCTCAATCCGATGTCTTGCCGAAAGTATGCTTCCACAGCAGGATTGGACTGACAGAAGACCGGTGCGGCTGTCGCCGCGAGCAGGGCCAACCGCGCCGCGGCACGAACGATGCGTCGTTGCATGACGACCTTGCACCACGCGGTTTCCACTCTCGGCGCAGCGGCTTCGGCGATAACCGCGGTGACCATACATCCCCATCCTCGATCTCGCCGGATGCTCTCGTCAATGCAGCGCTGAGGCTGCACAGTGTGGGTCCGGATGCCCACGATGATGGTTAATTTAGTAGCACTCGCCGGCCTCACGCGGTAGCTGGCGAAGCCTTCAATTCCGCAGCGTAGGCTTCTCCCGATCGGGACCTCAAATCCATCAGCAAGATGATCGATACGACGAGCTGCGCCGTCTGCAGGACTACCCAACTGCCAATCTCATGATGGCTGGGGAAAAGTATGTTGGAGAATCCCCACAAAACGTCGGCGAAGGCATGCGCCAGTGTCGGCACCCAGATATTTCTGCCCCTGATATAGAACCATGCCATGGGAACCACCGCCAGGATGTTGTCGATCGGCGTCATGACAAATGGCCCGAAAATCGGGTGCTGTGGAAACTCGCCCATGAAGTAATAGATGGGCACGTGCCAGACGCCCCACAGGATGCCCAGTAGAAGCAGACCTTTCAGCAGGCCAAACTCACTCACCAGCTTGCCCTGCGCATAACCCCGCCAGCCAAACTCTTCGCCGAACGCAAAAGGGATCGAGATCACGGTGTAGATGCCGATGGCTTTCAGCACCCTCAGCAGATGGCCTGTGGCCCCGCCGGCTGCGTTGGAAAACGGCGCCGCCGCCGCGTAGCCGAGCCAGATCGAAACCAGCACCGACACGGTAATCACGGCCAGCGGGATGAGCATCGCCCACAGGGAATAGATCGGCGGGCGAAATCCCCATCCAACCGGCCGGAAACTCTCGTGGCGCAGATAGATGAACGCTGCTGCCACCAATCCGGGGAGGAACATGATGCAGTTTTCCACCCAGTTGTTCACGTGGAAACGCGACAGGAAGGCAAAAAGGAGGGTCGTCGGAATCAGGACGGCCAGCGCGTAGAGAAGGAGGTCGGTTCGTCGTCGGTTCATAGGCGTCACCGTGCCCTGAGCGCCGCCGAACTTCATCCGACGAGCTTCCGGTTAGCAGATGATACGCAATAAACGGCCCGCAGGTTCAGCCAACTTGCTGCCAAATTGCCGCATCATCAGAGGCCTTGAAGCCGACTTCGCCGGACTCTTTCGTCAAGGCTATGCGGAGGCTCACAAGAACTTGGCGGACATGTGGATTGTGGGCATCAGCCAGTAGACTTTTGGTCGGGTTGGTGTATTTTGATCTTGAGTTCTACCATCTTCCTCGATGCCCGACTCTGTCTTCCCCATCACCATCACGGTTCCCGCTGAGTCTGCCGGAGAGCGCCTCGACCAGTTCCTTGCCGCACAACTTCCCGACACCAGCCGCGCGCGTGTGCAACTACTTCTCGAAGAAGCCAAGGCGCTGGTCAACGGCGCGCAATGCAAGCCCTCGCTGAAGCTCAAGGGTGGCGAGACCCTCACCATCCTCGGCGATCCTACGCCTCCGCCGCTGCGTGCCATGGCCGAAGACATTCCGCTCGACATCATCTATGAGGACGACGACCTCGCCGTCATCAACAAGCCCGCGGGCATGATGGTGCACGCCGGAGCGGGGGCCACCGACGACGACCGCAATCGCGGCACGCTGGTCAACGCGCTGCTGCACCGCTTCGCCCAGCTTTCCGAGGTCGGAGGCGAGACCCGTCCCGGCATTGTGCATCGTCTCGACAAGGAAACCAGCGGCCTGATTCTCGTCGCCCGCAACGACGTCGCCCATCGCAACCTGGGCAAGCAGTTTTCCGGACGCGAGGTAAAGAAGCAATACATCGCACTGGTGCACGGCTGGCCCGAGCGCCCGCGCGGCACCATCAACGCCGAGATCAGCCGTGACGCCATTCGCCGCATTCGCATGACCACCCGCGGCAGCGGAGGCCGCACCGCCGTCACCCATTACGAAGTTCGCGAACGCATTGACTCTCCCTACGGCAAGTTCGCGCTACTTGACGTCCGCATCGAGACCGGACGTACCCACCAGATCCGCGTGCACATGGCGTCAATCGGTCATCCGGTCGTGGGAGACACACTCTACGGCGCGGCAGGTGTGCTGCGTTCTCAGCCGCACCGCGCAAGCCCTCGCGCAAACGCAGCGCCGCCGAACGCGAGAACGATACGGCTATCCCCGACGCTCAGCCAGGCGCCCTCCGCCTCAATCGCAACTTCCTGCACGCCGCCGCCGTCGAACTCACCCACCCGCGAACCGGCCAGCCTCTGTCGTTCACCGCGCCGCTCCCCGAGGAACTCACTGCCTTCCTGAAGAAGCTGCGTTCCGTCTAACAGCTATAATGGCTTCACCGATGCGAGCTCGTCCCGTTTTCCCCTTGATTCTGTTAGTTGCCTCCGCTTCCTATGCCCAGGACGCTAGCCAGCAGTCATTACCCACCGCTCCCTCCGCCCAAAAGTATCCCGCTAAACAGACCGCGCCTCCGGCCGCCACATCGCAGCCGCAGACGCCCGCAGCGACTACGCCGGCTCCCGCCACGCAAACTCCAGCTCCGGCTGCGCCCGCCGCTCAAGGCACGCCCGCCGCCGCTCCGGCTCAGCCGCCGGCCCAGAGCAACGAGCAGGAAGAGAAGCTCACCACCATCGTCAAGCAGGTCGACGAAGTTAACGTAGTCTTCAACGTCACCGACAAGCGCGGCAAGTTCGTCAACGACCTGAAGAAAGACGACTTCCGGGTGATGGACGACAACAAGCCGGCACTGTCGATTCGCTCGTTCCGCAGCGAGACCAACCTGCCCCTGCGCGTGGGTCTGCTCATCGACGCCAGCAACTCCATTCGCGATCGCTTCAAGTTCGAGCAGGAAGCCGCCATCGAATTCCTCAATCAGATCATTCGCCAGAAGTTCGATCAGGCCTTCGTTATCGGCTTTGACACCACGCCCGAAGTCACTCAGGGGTTCACCGACAACACCGAAGCACTCGCCAAGGGAGTACGCATGCTGCGTCCCGGCGGCGGCACCGCCATGTACGACGCCATCTATTACGCCTGTCGCGACGAAATTATGGCCAAGGACAAGAGCAACATTGAGACCCGGCGCGCCATCATTTTGCTGAGCGACGGCGACGACAACCAAAGCCGCGTCTCGCGCGAAGAAGCGGTCGAAATGGCCCAGAAAGCCGAAGTCATCATCTATACAATTTCCACCAACAGCAGTGGTATGCGACTCAAGGGCGACAAGGTGCTCGAACATTTCGCCGAAGAAACCGGCGGCCGCTCCTTCTTTCCCTTCAAAATTCAGGACGTCTCCGACGCTTTCGTGCAGATTCAGGACGAACTGCGCAGCCAATACGCCCTCAGCTACAAGCCCGCCGACCTGCAGCCCAACGGCAAATATCATTCAATTCAGATTCTGGCCGATAATAAGAAGTACAAGGTGCGCGCCCGCAAGGGTTATTACGCACCCATGCCGTAAACTAGGCACTTATGCCGCCAGTCGTTCGCGCTCAACTCGACTATTACGCGGTGCTCGAGATCGCCCCTTCGGCCGACACCGCCGAAGTGAACGCCGCTTTTCGCCGCCTGGCTTGGCGCTATCATCCCGACCGCAACCCCGCGCCCGGCGCTACGCTTCAATTTCAGGACATCAACGAAGCGCACCAGGTACTCTCCGATCCAGCCCGCCGCGCTGACTACGACGCCAAGTGGCATCCTCATGCCGACGAGCACCGTCGTCCTACGCGCGCTCCCGTACGGCCCCAAGTGCGGCGTCACTTCCGCAGACACCGCCACGTGCGCACGGCTCTGCTGACGCTGATTGCTGTTCTATTTGTGTCCAGTGCCTGGGTAGCAATTTTCGCCGCCATGGAAGTGGCGCACTCCGGTTCGTCAGGCTACACGTTCGGAAGCCAGCCGCAATTCGCAGACACCACGTCGGACTGTGGAGTTTCGATGGAGATAATCCCCATCATCTACACCGATGCGCACGGTCGCCGCGCTACCGCTTGGGAAACCGATATGCACAACTGTTGGGGTGGGACAGCCCGCGTTTCCAGCCTCCCTGAGCCTCGGCCCGCGCGTTTCGGCGCGTACTAGCCCTCATTTCTTCCACCGCACCTCGGTGTACTGAATTGCTTCCTGCACGTTCAACTCGCGCGTGCTCACGCCTGTCCGCACAAACAATTTCGGCGTCTCGCCCTCCCGCACATACACCGGCCTGTGTGCTGGACGCACGATCACCCGGCAAACATCCTTGCCCTCGACCGAGTGAAACACCGCCTGCACGCATTGGCACGCGTCCGCTCCCAGCTTGCTCGCGACCGAGGCCATCAGCACCTGCTCGAATCCGTCGCGGTCCGGCTTCTTCAGCGCCGAGTAGTCTTTCTCCAGCCCGACGATGCTGCCGTCGTCGGCCACGCCAATCAGCAGCGTACCGCCCGCGCCGTTCATGTAACCCGCCAGCGTCTTCATCACCACCGACTCGAGTGCGCGATTGATACGGTTCTCCCGCAGGTCCCAGCGAAACGTCGACTTGAACTCCAGGCTCGCGCTCTCGCCACGCGCAATTTGCGAACGAATGTCTTCGTCCAACGCCGCGCTCAGTTTCCGGATCTTCTCCGACCGCCGTGCCATCGACGCATAAATCGCGGCGCCGCCCAGGCTCAGCACAATCCCTACTGCCGAGTAGAAGGCCGTCTTCTTCGGCCGCTGTCCGTGCAGTGCCTGTTGCAACTGCGCTCCTGCAAATCGAACCGCAGGCGCGCCCGTCGCCTGATATTCCGAGTAGTACACAAACTCATTGATGGGGAAGAGCACGAACACGCCCACTGCGATGCCCAGCAGAATAGCTGCTGCAAAGAAACGCAGCCGCGTTCGAATTTTCCAGGAGAGTTCCATCGAGGTCTTACGCGGGGTGCGTCATCCCGACTTTTAACTATCCACTACCCACTATCCACTGATCACTTTCTTCTACTCAATCCGTTCGTGCTTATACTCCGCCGCGGTCAGCGCATCCAGAATCTGCTGGATGTGCTCCGGGCCGCGCGTTTCCATCGACAGATCAATGGCCGTATCGCCCAGGTTCACGCCGTAATACGTGCGGTCATACTGCGTCTCCACGATGTTCGCGCGCAGATCGGCAATGATCTTGGTCAGCTGGTGCAGCGCTCCCGGACGGTCCGTCAGATGAATCCGCAGCCGCATGCGTCTCCCGTCTTTCGCGAGGCCACGCTCAATGATCTTCGCCAGCAGACTCACATCGATGTTGCCGCCGCACACCAGCGCTGCCGTCTTCTGTCCGCTGAGCGACGTCTTGTGTTGCAGCAGGGAAGCGATCGCCACCGCGCCCGCGCCTTCGGCCAGCGTCTTCTCTTTCTCCAGCAGCACCAGAATCGCGTTAGCAATCTCTTCTTCATCGACTGTAACGATCTCATCCACGTAACGCTGCACCAGAGGCAGCGTCAGATCTCCTGCGCGCCGCACCGCAATACCGTCCGCCACCGTTGCCGACGCCGGAATCGTCACCGGATGCCCTGCCTCTGTCGCCCGCAGCATCGACGGTAGTCGCTCCGTCTGCACACCGATGACGCGAATCTTTGGATTCGTCTCCTTGATCGCGCACGCCACGCCGCTGATCAGCCCGCCGCCGCCGATCGGCACCACTACCGCCTCAAGGTCCGGCACCTGCTCCAGCAACTCCAGCCCAATGCTGCCTTGTCCGTTGATGACCTCCGCGTCATCGAACGGATGCAAAAACGTCATACCTTGCTGGGCGCAACTCTCCACTGCGAACGAATAGGCCTCATCGTAGTTGGCGCCATGCAGCACGACCTCCGCGCCGAATCCCTTGGTCGCCGCCACTTTCACCAGCGGAGTCATCAGCGGCATCACGATTTGCGCAGCGATACCGCGCGCGCACGCATGGTACGCCACCGCCTGCGCGTGATTGCCTGCGCTGGCTGCCACCACCCCGCGTCGCTTCTCATCGTCACTCAGCGTCAGAATCTTGTTTAGCGCGCCGCGCTCTTTGAACGCGCCAGTGCGCTGCACATTGTCGAGCTTGAGGAAAGTCTCCTGCCCGATCATTTGCGAAAGCTCAACCGAGTGCCGGCACGGTGAGTTGTAAATGAACTCGCGGATGCGCTCCCGCGCCTGCAACACCGTCGCCAACGTCACCGCGGCACTGGTTGTGGGAGCGGTACTCATGCGCCGCTTCTCGCGACTCGATAAACCAATCTCAACCGCATTCCTTGCTCGAACCTCATGCCATGGAATAGTGACTCAGTATTTCACACCTCTCCCAGGTTGTTCCGTCGTCATCCTGAGCAAGCAGCGCAGCGACGAGTCGAACGACATGCTCTTTCTATCCACTATCCACTAGCCACTAACCGCTAACCACTTCTCTTCATGTAACGTAGTACCTGATGGGCCGCATCCACGTCCTCTCCGAAAATGTCGCCAACAAGATCGCTGCCGGCGAGGTAGTCGAGCGCCCCGCGTCCGTCGTCAAGGAGCTATTGGAGAATTCTCTCGACGCGGGTGCCCACCGCGTTCGCGTCAACGTCGAAGCCGGAGGCCGCAAGCTCATCCAGGTCATCGACGACGGATGCGGCATGCTCCACGACGACGCCATGCTTGCCTTCGAGCGCCACGCTACGTCGAAGATCCGCAACGCCGACGACCTCCTCAACATCGCGACCCTCGGATTTCGCGGCGAAGCGCTACCCTCCATCGCCTCGGTCAGCCGCCTGCGCCTGGAAACTCGCGCCGCTGAAGATCCCTCGGGTATGGTCATCGAAATCGCGGGCGGCAAAATCCTCACCGTCGAAGAAGCCGGACTCCCGCTCGGCACCTCTATCAGCGTGCGCGATCTCTTCTTCAACATCCCGGCGCGCCGCAAATTTCTGAAAGCCGAATCGACTGAGCTCTCGCACATCGCGTCGCTGGTCACGCACTACGCGCTCGCTCATCCCGAAATGCATTGGGAGCTGCACTCCGCCACCCATGCGATGCTCATCGCGCCGCCCGTGCCCGATCACGCCCAGCGCATCTATCAGGTGTTTGGAAAAGAAACACTCGACCAGTTGATCCCGCTCAGCGCGCTGCTGCCGCTCGATCGCATCGGCCTGCCGCAGCCGCCTCCGTGGCGTCGCCAATCGCAAGTTGACGACGAAGACCAGGTCGACCCCGTCCCCGGCGAAGTGCGCTTACACGGCTTCGTCTCGCGTCCCGAAATTCAGAAGCTCAATCGCAACTCCATCTTCATCTTCGTCAACGGACGCCTCATTCGCGATCGCGTTGTGCAGCACGCGCTTACCGAGGCCTACCGCAACATCATTCCGCCCACGGTATATCCCATCGTGCTGCTCTTCCTCGAGATGCCGTTCACCGAGGTCGATGTCAACGTGCATCCCTCGAAGACCGAGGTGCGCTTCCGTCAGTCCTCCACGCTGCACGATTTCATTCGCGACTCCGTCCGCGCCGCGTTGATGAAGGCGCGCCCGGTGCCCGCCTTCATGGCCGAGATTCACGCGCAACCTACCGCGTCGGCATCGCTCTCGCCCAACAGAAGCCAGCTAAGCGATCCCGACGCGCTACAGCTGAACGAGGCCGACGCCGCCTTCGCCCTGCGTCCCCCGGAAATCCCGCCCTTCACTGAGTCGTTGCAGTTTGGCAACGACGCCATCGCCATCGACGCTAACGCCGCGGTCCCGGTAGCACGCTTCGGCCCGCAAACCTTCGCCAACTCCGCGCCAACAACAGTTGCAATTCATGGTGACAACGGCTGCACTGCCGTGCTCACCGACGACGATGCTCCCGTCAGCCTCGACTCACTCGCCACACTCAGACCTGTGGGACAAATTCGCGACTCGTTCATCCTCGCCGTCAATCTGCAAGGCCTCTGGATCATCGATCAGCACGTCGCCCACGAACGCGTCCTCTTCGAAAAAATTCTGCGTCAGCGTCTCGCCGACTCGCCTGAGCGCCAGCAAATGCTGATGCCGCTCCTCGTCGAACTCACGCCCAGCCAGATGGCGGTATTCGCCGAAATTTCCGACGAGCTCAATCACAACGGCTTCGAGGTCGAGCCCTTCGGCGCTCGCACGCTCGCCGTCAAAACCACCGCCGCCGGCGTCAAGCCCGCTGAAGTCGAGCACTTGCTGCACGAAATCCTCGAACAGTTCGAGCGCGAAGAACAATCGCTCAATCTCGAAAAGATTCGCACGGGCATCGCCGCCTCCATCGCCTGCCATGCCGCCATCAAGGTCAACATGCCGCTCGAGCAGAATAAAATGGAGTGGCTGCTTCAGGAGTTGGCGAAAACCGACTGCCCCATGAGTTGCCCCCATGGACGCCCGGTCGTTCTGCGGTATTCTGTTAGAGACATCCAGCGGGCCTTCAAGCGAATCTGACAGCGGGTTTTGCAAGGGCACGACTTTACAGGCTGCGGAAAAAACGTTTTTGGTAGAGCTGACCTTTAGGTCAGCGTCTAAGCCCTTTGTATTTGACCCGCCGAGCGGACTTTAGTCCGCGAGGCGCGAGCATTTCGGACTTTTTCCGCAGCCTGTTTAAGTCGTGCCGATTAGCCACTTACTTTTGTCATCACGAGCAGGCTTTAGCCCCCGAGGGATCTGCTTTTCGGTCTGTTTCCGAAGCCCGTCGAGCCGCGTTATCGAGCCCGAAGGGCGTCATTTGTGTTAGCCGTGGGCGTAAGCCCGCGGTGAACGATTCAATTTAAGATTCAGAGTCGGTTTTAACCGACGACACGTTTTTTCGCGAGGGCGTAAGCCCGAGCGCGTACCGGCCAACCACACATGTTTGATCAGCAACTACAGGAACTGCGCCGCGAGAAGTGGTGCCTGGGAGGGCAGGGCCTCCGCACCATCGAAGACGCGCGCGCCTTCATCGATTCCGTCGGATTCTGCGCGCTCTATCCGCAAAAGCCGGCCGTGCTCGCGCCCACCTTCGTCGGCGCCTACATCGGCGGCGACGACAAGCTGCCCACCCGCCAGAAGGCTTTCGCCGATCCTCGCGCCCGCGAAGCCAAGCAGCTCATGGTCCGCCTGCTGCGCGAAAAAGCCGCCTACGAAACGCTGGTCTTTCCCGACAATAATTTTCTCGTCTCCGCCGCGGTGTTCCCGTATTTTTACGGGCTGGTGGGTGACCGCAATCCTCGTCTGGCGCCCAAGGCCGACGCCCGTTCGGGATACTCGCCTCTCGCCGTCGACGCCTTCCTCATCATCCAGAAGCGCGGCCCCATCTCCAAGGAACGTTTGCGCGAGTCGCTTGGCGGCGATATCTCTGAAGCCGCACTCGACCGCGCCCTTGACGAGCTTTGGGCCAAGTTGCGCATCACGCGCGTTGACTACAAGCAGGACGAGGGTATTTTCTGGGATGTGCTTTTCCGCTGGTCGCCCCAGGCGGTCAAAGAAGGTATGCACGTCTCTGTCGCCGAGGCACTGACCGCATTAGTTTCGAAATATATTGATTGCGCCTGCGCCGTTTCCCAGGAAGAGGTTGAGAACTTCTTTTCCACGCTGGTCGGCCGCGCTCGCGTTCGCGATGCCATCAATGCCCTGCAGGCCGCGCGCGAATTGGGCTTCGTGCACGTCGGAGGCAAGGTGATGCTGCAGCCCGCCGAAGTCCGCGCACCCTACAAGGCGCGCGCACGCCGCACCCAACCCTGGTCGGAGGAGGACCCTCCCGAGTTGCGTCCCGGCAAGCCGCTGGTCGAGCACCGCCCGCGCCGCACTGGTCGTCCGTCCCGGCCCGCACCTCCCCGCCAGGATCACAGTAAGGAATGACCGACGCCCGCCAACTGGTCATCGCCATCGACGGTCCCGCCGGCTCCGGCAAGAGCACCATCGCCGCGCGCCTGGCGAAGAAACTGGGCTACGTCAACCTCGAGAGCGGAGCCATGTACCGCGCCCTCGCTCTCAAAGCGATTGAGCAGCACGTGGACTTGGACGACGCCGACGCGCTCCGCGGCCTTGCCGATACCACCATCATTCAGCTTGAGCCGCAGCCCGACGGCAACCGCGTCCTGCTCGAGGGCCGCGACGTTTCACAGCGCATTCGCGAGTCCGACGTTTCTCTTGCAGCCTCGCGCGTCTCGGTGCATCCTGCCGTGCGTCAGGTCATGGTTGCGCGCCAGCGAGCACTGGGCGCTCATGGAGGAGTCGTCATGGAAGGTCGCGACATCGGCACCGCAGTTTTTCCCAATGCCGACATAAAAGTCTTCCTCGATGCCGACCCGCGCATCCGTGCCGAGCGCCGCGTTGCCCAGAACACGACGCACACGCCAGAAGAAGCGAGCCGCATCGTCGAAGATCTCATTGCCCGCGATCAGCGCGACCGCACCCGCGCGGTCTCACCACTCGTCCCCGCCGCCGACGCCGTCATCCTCGACTCCACAAACTTGTCAATTGACGACGTCGTCGATCGTGTCGAACAACTCGTCCGGCAGCGCCTCACCTCGTGAACGAGGCCCGACACGAACCACCACACAAACTTCTTTCCCGATGGCCGTCGAGCCCGAGCGAAGTCCTCGCAACAAAAAAGCCCACCTCGCATCGCGAAGTGGGCCTTTCCGTTCTGGAGGAGCGGAACTCTATCCCTTGGTGATGTGAATGTCTCCAGTATCGGAGTTGATCTGCAATTTCGCCGCTCCGTTACCGATGGTCCCCGTCGTGTGCGACGATCCGTTCGTCGTCTCAGTCCGCAACGGACTGAAGTCAGAAGTGATGTCGCCTTTGCGGGTGGTGGCATCCAATTGGAAGCCCGCATTAGCAGGCAGCACCAGGGTGATGTCGCCATGCTTGCCGGTAATCATCATCTTGCCCAGCGGCAGCTTGTCCGCGGGATGCACCTCGATGTCGCCATTGGCGTTTTCGACTTGAATATCGCCAGTCACGCCCTCCAGGTGAATCTCCTTGGAACGCGTTACCAACCGCACCGGTCCACTGACGTCGGTTGCCCGCAGTGCGTCACCGGAAATCTCGAGGTCGCCCGAAATCGAGGCAATCGTGATGTCCGAGCGCGCTGACTTGAATTCCACCGTCTTCGTGATCTTGCTTAGCCGGATATCGTTGAAGAAGTCGCCGTTCAGCTGCACTGCACCCTTCACGTCTTCCAGCGTCACGTCATCCACGTGGCCGTCGATCGCCACATCGCCACCCACGTCCGTAGCGCGAATAGATCCCTTGTCCAGGCTCATCTTGACGTTGCCCGCAATTTCATTCAGCGCAATGTCGCCGTGCTGCACCGTCAGCTTCACGTCGGCCTTGCGGCCGTTCACGCTGACATCTCCGCGCTTGCTGGCCACATCGACCGCTGCGTCGCGCGGCACGAAGATTTCCATGTCAGCCTGCACTCCGTGATCACCGGCGCCGTTGGTGTTGGCGTTCAGCAATACCGAACTCCCGTTCACTGTGATCTGCGGTTTGCTGCCTTCGTTGTACTTGTTGGCGTCGCCCTGGTTCTGCGCATACAGCTTCTTGTGCACCACCACGCGCAGAGTATTGCCGTCGGAAGGCGTCACCGTGATGGCTCCTCGATCGCACACTACGCGCAAGCTGCCGTTCGCCGGGAACGATTGTTCCAGCGTGTCGTCGAAGGTAAACGCGGTGCCGAACATGCCGCCCAGATCGTCGTCGATCTGCATCTGGTCGCGCATTCCCTCCCAGTTCACGTCCGAGCTATGGTGCGCCGCCAGTCCCACAATCACGATCAGGATCAGCAGAAAGACTCCGAGCCCACCAAGGCTGCGTGTCTGGTACCCGCGATTGAGCGCCGTGAAGTGCTCGATCAGCGCAATCACACCCCACAGGATGATCAGCACCGGCCAGAATCGTCCGAAGAAATGCCACACCGGAATATGCACTCCGATGTTGCGCAGCAGGAACACCAATCCGATCACAATCAGGATCAGCGGTCCGGCCAGCGAGCGCCGGTAACGATACGTCGGCGGCGGAGGCGGCAGCGGCGCCGAGGGCTGAGTGTATGGGCTAGCCATTGTGCACCTCCCCTTGGTCCGTTGTGCCTGCGCTGGGCGCGGGTGAAGGAGACGCCGCTGGCGGCGTCGCCACCGGCGGATGCCACTGCTGCTGCTGTTGTCCTGGGTACGGTGGCGGCGCCTGCGGATATCCCATGTATTCCCTTGGCACGTGCCCCGTCGCCGGAGCATTGTGCTGCAGGAACATGATCAACCCGATGACGATCAGCAACGCCGGCCAGGTGCGGCCAAAGTCCATCCAGTAGACGTGCACCATCTGGTCCAGCAGAAAAAGAACTCCCAGGGTAATCAGGACGGCTGGTCCCATGAAACCGTGGGCCCGGCAACGGGCACAACCACAAGCGGGGTTATAACGGTATTTCATGATGCCCTCCTCACCATCCCCTTCCGGAACGCTTCATCAGTACGCGAATACCGACAGCGATCAGGATGAGGGGCCAGAATCTGCCGAACCAGTCGAAGTGGAACCAGCCAAACTGGTTGAGCAGGAAAATCACTCCCAAGCCGACTAAGATCAACGCTCCCACCGGCACTCGCGGCGATTCGCGAAATTCCGGCTGCTCCTGCACCGCATCCAGCGGCAACTCCAGGAGCTCCCGCGACTGGCGCACCAACTGGCGCGGCCGGCTGGTTCCCGCTGCCAAACAGGTTCATGTTGTTGAACCCGAATGGATCGGGAGGCTGCGTGCCCATCATCTTCGCCTTGGCCGTTTGATACGCCTCGATCGGCATATACAGCACGAAGGCCGCGATGCCGAGACCAAACATATCGCTCACGTGGTCGGCCGCCCAGATCAGACTGACGAAAATCAATACGTGGATAAACCCCTTCGTATATTCGCCGTTGTAAAAAGCGCCGACGCCAGGGATGAAGCCCAGTACCGCGGCCAATCCAGGACTGCCGGCCCGCAGCTGGTGGTGGAGGAACGCCCGGCGCTGGTGCTCCCGGACCCGGTGGTGGCGGCATGGTGCCGCTCATCTGCGAAGCCAGACACTCTTCGCAATAAATAACGCCCCGCACATCTCGCGTGCAATTGCTGCACATGGGTTTACCACATGTGCGACAGTATGCAACTGCGGGAACTTCTACATGGGTGGCGCAGTTCATAATGCTCTCCAGTTCAGCCGGGCCTGTGAGATTACTTCTTCTACCGCCGGACAGCTAGCCAGCATGGGCTGGCCAGCGTCGCGGCTGTAGTTCTGATATTTACGGTCCTGCTCTTGCGCGCCGCTCTTCTTCGGGTTCTTAGGCGCGCTCTCGTCCTCCTGCTTCACGGGTTCCGCGGCGCGCCGCAAATCGCGCACGCGAGACTCGATCTCATACACCAGTCGGATGTTTTCGTAATAACGCACCACCCGCGCTTCCGTCGAGTAATACGTTCTCTGCAAACCCTTCGTGCTCATGTCCAGGTGCTTCAGGTCGCCGGCGTGGAAGCCCACAATGTTCGCCAGCATGGTAATTGAAAAGAACGCCATACCAAACGACATTGCGAAGCGCGGCGTCATCACCGGAGCGAACATTCCGGCAATTCGTGCTTTCACCTTCTCGGACCAGCTTTCGCCGCCCGTCGCCGCCTGCGTGCTCGTCTCGCTGACCGACCCGATCGTCTGCGCCAGGATGTTGTGCACCAGGTTCTTCGGTGGGTCGATGTCTTCCAGGCCCTTCAGCCAGTGCATGCCCGCCGCCGCTTCCTGGTACATAGCCGCGCATGCCGGGCAAGATTGCTGGTGCGCCTCGAAGGCCGCCAGGGTCGCGCCGTGCAGCGTGGTGTCCAGTCCGTCGGCCAGCAAGGCCTCGAACTCTACGCACTGCATTTCCGTTTTGGGCGTTCCGTCCATCAATTCACCTGCCTGTAATTACGTTGGAGAAGCCTTGCAAGTTCCGTTCGTCCACGGTTTATCCGGCTTTTTACGGTTCCTTCCGGAATCCTCAAAACCTGGGCAATTTCCTTGTAATCCATGTCCTGTAAGTCCCGTAAAATCACCGCTTCCCGCAGCTCGGGCGAGAGCCTCTGGAGCGCTTCGTGCACTATTTTTTGGGTCTGCTTGCTCCGCGCATGGGCCTCGGGACTGGCCGACTGGTCTTCCAGTTGCTCACCCACCGTCAGGCCGTCTTCCTGGCCGCCTGGAGTGGCTTCCAGTGAGTCGGTTATCCGGTCGTACTTGCCTTTCCGGAAGTGGTCTACCAGCAGGTTGCGCGTGACCGTGGTGACCCAGGTCATGAACGCGGCACGGGTGCCGTCGAAGGTGCTCAGCGTGCGATAAATCTTGATGAAAACTTCCTGAGTCAGATCGGAGGCGTCATCAGGCGAGCCCGAGAAGCGATAGCAGATGTTGTAAATGCGCCGGTTATATTGCTGGACGATTTCCTGCCAAGCTGCAGCATCTCCGGCTACACATCGCCGGACCAGCGCATTGACCGCTTGGTTGTCGTCCAAACCTTGCTCCCCTAGGGCCACTACTGACCCTAAACTTTATGACAACTAAAGACTTATACGAATTAACCCATTCCAGGGTTCGATCGGCTTTTGACTCGCCGATGCAGCTTCGCACGCATTGTAACAGTCGGGCAACGGCCCGTCCGCGAATTTGCCCTAAACGCAAAAAGAGCCAAGCCGGGATCACCCAGCCTGACTCATTACTGGGAAGATAGCATTTTCCGGGGGGAATCGTACTTTAAGCTACTGCCCTATATCTCCCATGCATTCAGCAGCTTAGACAGAACTGTTGCGTTTTGCCCAATTGACACGTAAAAAGTGCTTGACAGCGTTAGAAAGTAGCATTACTACTCATTCAATTCTTTTCTGAAGTCCCCAACCCCAATGCAAGAAAAATCCGGGTCGCGCCCAGTTTCGAGCGCGCACCCGGATCTCCTCATCTCAGCCTAGGAAGCTTTCTTCTGCTTGTCCTTATCGTACTGACCCTGCCCCGGCTGGTTTTGGCCATGCTGGCCCTGTCCGGGCTGCTGACCCTGTCCGGGCTGCTGGCCGCTCTGGCCTTGACCAGGCTGCTGCGACTGGCCTGGCATGCCTTTATCCTTCTGCTGCTGATCGTTCTTCCAGTTAGTGTCTGCCATTCTTGCTCCTTTATTCGCCTGTGTGGCGTTTGGGCCAGATAGGTTGGTCTTCTCGACGGTGGAGCGCAACGAAGTCACTGTCACTGCAATGATTTGACGACGAATGCCGGCAAGTCGCTATCGGCGGGAGCACCTATTTCGACTAGTTAATTGCTGTACGAAGAAATTACTTGCCGAGAGAAGGTGTACTTCTGCTGGCGTATCCAAAATTCAAGAATGATTAGCGATGGTAGGTGCCCCTACCACTCTGGCCGAGTTACCAAACGCAAAAAAAGACCCGGGTCGCGCCCGGCTTTCGAACGCATACCCGGGAATCCTCGGATCGGCTACGACGCTTTCTTTTGCGACTGAGAATGCGTCATCAGCTCCCGCCAATTGTTCTCTCTCATCACGACTCCGAAATGATTGGCAGCCTTCTTGATATTGACGAAGGCCTCATCCCGCTCGGAATCGGTGACATCTTTCACTTGATCGAAGCGGGCGATGGCGTTGCGCACATGCGATGCGTCAAGCATGGGTTCCTTGCGCTTCTTGGGAAACGCGAATGCGCTCTCCGGTAACGAATTGATATTGGCGGCGTCGAGCTTGCCGTGGGTTTGCTGTTGGGTTGGATTCCAGGTCGCTTCCAGCATGATCGCTCCTTGTCCGCGCTTCGCGGCGCGGCACGTCGTACGCCAGATGGTTGGAGTTGGTCTTGCGACGGCGGCGCAATTCAGGTTGTAGCTTTACCTCTTTTGACGCGGATCGGGAGCACTGCGTCACACGCGTTTTTTCATTTAGGCCCAATTTTTTTGCGCTATGCAGAAGTTACCCCGGCAGGTTGCGACGACTTCTTAATGGTCTCTGGATGGCAAATTCGCCGAACCGTGCTACCGTTTGTGTAGCAACACTCCTATGCCCGATTTGCCCATCATCAATGCTGCCAGGTCCGTGCACCACGAGGAACTTGCCATGGCGGGTTTCCGCCTCGACCCGACCCACGAAGGAGCGCAGTTCTACACGCTGCTGGCGGTGGGAGGCGAGAACGAACGCCCTCTGACTGCCGACGGACGGATCATTTTTTTCACCCGCACCACGCTGGTGCACAAGGCGCTGGCCATGGACCCATCCATGGCTGTGCTGGGCACGCCGCCGCGCGACGTCGAAACCATGTGCGACGTGGCCCAGACGCTTTATCTGGTCAATTCGCAGGACGAAGACCCCGATGGAGTGGTGCTCGATTGT
This sequence comes from uncultured Acidobacteriaceae bacterium, assembly GCA_963749635.1. Classification (GTDB taxonomy): domain Bacteria; phylum Acidobacteriota; class Terriglobia; order Terriglobales; family Acidobacteriaceae; genus DASRAA01. Next base: position 341,921 of record CAVVNW010000018.1, on the reverse strand, counting down.
CTGCTGATCTTCGACGATCTGGTGCGCGCCTCGCAGCTCAGCATGCCCGAGCGTTACCAGGGAATTTTGACCGAACTGGCCGCGCGACTTACCGAAGGACAATCGCTGAAGAAAGTTTTCACCAACGAAGCCCTGCGCCAGCACGTGGAAGATGGGTTGTTGTGGTGCGTGGGCACGATCACCATGAAGGCGAAAATCCTGACCAGTTGATGTCACTCAGCTGCATGCTGGTAATGCACCACACGTGCAAACGTGCGCTTCTGATAGTCGACCTGATAGACATCCAGGAAATAGGGTTTAGGATCGTTTCCGTAGAGAAGCGGACCGTCGGCATAGTTCAATTCCCAGCCGATGGCATTCGCCTGAGCCACGACGTTGAATTGGCGTGCATCGCTCCATGCGATGGTCAGTGCGTCGGTGCCCACTCGATAGAGCGTCGCCCGTCCACTCAAGCCGCGTCCGCTGGCGCCTTGCACCGTGCCCCAAGTCAAGACCCATATCTCCGCAGGGTCAAAGAACTGCTGGACCATCTGGAAGCTCGCCACATAAGCATCAAACTCATTTCCCCCGCGTGCTACACGTCGCGCCTGCGTGCCATTCTTGACCAGGTAGCTCTCGATTACGGTGATGTTACCCGTTGGCCCCACAGATCCAACGCTTAGTTGGTAGGCCACGGCGAACTGTGCAATTCCGTTGGGTCCAAACCAGACATTTGTAAAAACGTGGGGCAATTGATCGGGTCCGCATTCGACATATTGGCTTGAGCACAGTATCGCCTGTAATTGTGCGCGCAGTTGGTCTTGCGAAATATCGGGTTTCGCGGCGATCTGGTCAATGATGAACTGGCTGATGCGGTCGCGCACAACCAATCCAGCCTTGTGTCGGCTCTCCAGCGATGCGTAGGGTGGCGATGCGGTGAGATGCCCGTTCAGCGCTCCGACTTCTTTTGCGAGTGAGGCTGTCGAAAGCAGCTTGCCTGTTTGCGCTATAGCCGGCGTTTGAGAAACTTGCCAGATCAAAGCACACAGCAAGATTGTCGACATCGCGCGCATAGCGTCCCTCGCGCCGAAGAATGACACAACTGAAAACAAAAGGCACGGATTTCTCCGTGCCAGAAGCCTTTTTTTAACTTAGCTTATTCGGGATCGAAGTAGTTCGCCGCCACCGGATTCTCGAAGAGTGAGTAGTCGCGCGTGACCACGGTGATGCCGGTATCGGTCACGTGATACTTCTGGCGGTCGGCTTCTGTGTCGTAGCCGATGACCGTCCCTTCGGGCACATGTACGTCGCGATCGATGATGGCGCGCCGAATCTTGCAGTGCCGGCCGATGTCCACGTGGGAGAAGAGAATGCTCGAGTCGACTTCAGAGTAGGAATTGACGCGCACATCCGGGGACAGCACGCAGCCAGTTACCGATCCTCCCGACAATACGCATCCCATCGAAACGATCGAGTCGTGCGCCTGGCCGGTACGATCGGGATCGTTGAATACGAATTTTGCCGGCGGATATTGCCGCATGTGAGTGCGAAGCGGCCACTCTTTGTCGTACACGTTGAAGACTGGCGCCACCGAGACCAGGTCCATGTTGGCTTCGTAGTAGGCGTCGAGCGTCCCCACATCGCGCCAATAGAGGGCTTCCTTTTTATTCTCGTCCACGAAATTAAACGAGTACACTTTGCTGCCATCGACCAAGCGGGGCAGAATGTCGTGCCCAAAGTCGTGCCGGGATGCCGGGTCCTCGGCGTCTTTCAACAGCGCGGGGATCAGGACATCGGCGTTGAAGAGATAAACACCCATCGATGCCGAAACCATGCGCGGGTTGTAGGGCGAGCGCAGTTCGGTCTGCTCGGGCTTCTCCTGGAAGCCGACTACACGGCCGGTGCGGTCGATCTCGACCACGCCGAAGTGCCGGGTCTCCGACGGCTCGACGAGAATCGTGGCCAGCGTGATGTCTGCGCCTGAGTCCTTGTGCTGCTGCAGCATCCGGTCGTAGTTCATCTTGTAAATGTGGTCGCCGGACAGGATGAGCACATACTTCGGCTCTTCGGAGCCGATGGAGTAAATGTTTTGATACACGGCGTCGGCGGTGCCCATATACCAGTTTTCGCTGACCCGCTTCATGGGCGGCAGGATCTCGATGAACTCGCCCAACTCGCGGGCTACGACGTTGCCCCATCCTTCGCGGATGTGACGGTTCAGCGACAGCGCCTTGTATTGGGTGAGGATGTAAACCCGGCGCAAATCGGAATTGATGCAGTTGGACAGCGTGATGTCGATGATGCGGTAGATGCCGCCGAAGGTAACGGCCGGCTTGGCGCGATCGCGGGTCAGGGGATACAGCCGCTCGCCCGCGCCTCCCGCCAGTAAGACTCCCAGAGTGTCTCTCATGATGGCGTCGTCCCGAGTACTGCGTTCCCCTAGCGGGGTCGAAATCCGTTGTACTTCTTCAGGACGGCATGGTGTTGCGCTTGCCGCCCGCCTGAAAGCGTCGAAATCTTAGCACACCACTCGTTGCCGGGCGGTCGAGAGGCAATTACCGCTTGTCGTTGACCGCAATTCGCATCGAACGCAGGAATTTCAGGTCCTGCGAGGTGATCTCTAGTTCGCCGGTGGACTTGAACTCGTTTTGGGACGCAGCATCGGCCGAGGATTCGCGTTGATTGAACCCGATGGTTGCCTCAAGCACGAGGAACACGTCGTGGCCTCCGGCCTTGATGCGCGCCATCACGTCGGAAATCTCGTCCGATTCGGCCACCGCCTGATTAATGGCTTCTCCCAGTTCCTTCATCAGTTTCTTAAGTTGTTGATCCACAATGCCATCCAAAAATGTGCATTCGACGACCGGCGCACAGCCTGCGTCCGCGTTGGTCACAAAAGCGATACATTCCGTGCGGAACGCCTTCCTGCTGGCTGCTAGAATACGCCTTTGGACAGCATGTCGGCACCCACTGAAGACAAATCCGCGACGGCACAGAGCTTTGGCCGACAAGGCCGCGCCGCGCTGCGCGTGGCCGGACGCAAGACCGGCGAGAACCGCTGGGTGCGCGCCTTCTATCGCGGCGGAAGCGTCACCGTAAAGAGCGTTGGTCGAGTGGCCCATGTGCTGTGGCTGGAAGTCACGGGTTTTCTCTTCCTGGTGCTGGCTATGATCGGCGCGGGGGCCGCCGTCCGCGAGTACCACCGCTATTCTTTAGGTACCACGACGCGCGGCAGGGTCGCGATTGCGGCCGTATTCGCGGTGCTGTTCCTTTACTTCGGGATTAGCTCATTCTGGCACTCGCGCCGGAAAACGCAGCGAAGCTAACGGCTGGTCGTGCTGAATTCGCGCCTTTCTTTCCTGTCCAATCTGAACTACGATTTCCTCGGATGAGGTAGAGGAGTTTGCCATGAGCGAGAAAAAGCTGGGCAATGCTTTATTCGGAGGCGTGATCGGGCTGATTTTGGGCGCGTTTCTGGGGGAACACAGGGTCGCGGAACTAGCGTCGGAGCAAGGGGTCGCTGCTCCCGGATTCATGGGCGATCCCGGATTCTACCTGCATTCGCCGCGGTTCTGGCTCGTATTAGTGTTCTGTACCATCGTCTTCGCCTTTATCACCGGCCGCATCGGCCGCCCCACCAGTCAGTCTGACTTGTGACTCGCCTCACTGCGCCGGTTCGCGGGCGACCCGATAATCAAGGGAGCCGGCGTCTGCGCGGCGAATCTTCATCGAGGGCCATATCATCATGCCCGAAACCATGACCAAAACTAAGACCGTCTCCGGTAAACTTGCCGAGCAGCAGGAAACCTCTTCGCACGTCAGCATCAAGCCGTTGTACACGCCCGCCGATCTTGAAGGCTGGGACTACGACCGCGAACTGGGCTATCCCGGACAATTCCCGTATACGCGCGGCGTACAGGCTTCGATGTACCGCGGCCGCCTGTGGACGATGCGGCAATACGCCGGCATGGGCGATGCCGACGAGTCGAACCGCCGCTACAAGTATCTGTTGAGCCAGGGCACGACAGGGCTGAGCATAGCGTTCGATTTGCCGACACAGATCGGACTGGATTCCGATAATCCGCTCGCGATGGGCGAGGTCGGTAAGGTGGGCGTCGCTATCGACTCCATCGAAGACATGATGCGGCTGTTCGATGGCATCAACCTGGAAAAGATTTCCACGTCGATGACGATCAATGCGACAGCGTCGATCCTGCTGGCGTTGTACATCGTGGTAGGACGGCGTACCGGGCGTGACGTGCCCAAGCTGAGCGGCACAGTGCAGAACGATGTGCTGAAGGAGTACATCGCGCGTGGGACCTATATTTATCCGCCCCATCAGGCGATGCGCATCATCACCGATATCTTTTCGTACGCCAATAAAAACGTACCGGAGTGGAACACGATTTCGATTTCCGGCTACCACATGCGCGAGGCGGGATGCACGGCAACGCAGGAAGTCGCGTTCACGCTGGCCAACGGCATGACCTACGTGCAGGCCGCCATCGACGCAGGTCTGGATGTGGACAAGTTCGCGCCGCGGCTTTCGTTCTTCTTCAACGCGCACAGCAATTTCCTGGAAGAGGTGGCGAAGTTTCGCGCCGCGCGCCGCATGTGGGCGCGCATCATGCGCGATCACTTCAACGCCAAGAACCCCAAGTCGCAGATGTTGCGCTTCCACACCCAGACCGCAGGCTCCACGCTGACCGCGCAGCAGCCGGAGAACAACATCGTACGCACTGCACTGCAGGCGCTGTCGGCGGTGTTGGGCGGAACCCAGTCGCTGCACACCAATTCGTTCGACGAGGCGCTGGCGCTGCCCACCGAACAGTCGGCGCGCATCGCGCTGCGCACGCAGCAGATCATTGCCTTCGAGTCGGGGGCGCCCCAGACGGTCGATCCGCTGGCAGGCTCGTACTACATCGAGTCGCTCACCGACCAGATCGAAGCGGGCGCGCGCACTTATCTCGACAAGATCGACGCCCTGGGCGGCACGCTCAAGGCCATTGAGCGCGGCTATATCCAGTCGGAAATCCAGAATGCGGCGTATGAATATCAGCAGTCTGTGGATCGACTGGAGGCCGTCGTGGTGGGCGTAAACTCCTTCGGGATCGGCGAGGAAAAAGAGATTCCGTTGCAGCACATCGACGAGTCACTGGAGTTCAAACAAGTCGAGCGGCTGAAAGCTGTGCGTGCCAAGCGCGACCAGGCGAGGTGGAAGGCTGCCCTTCAGCAGGTGGAAGACACTGCACGCGGAACTGCCAATCTCATGCCGGTGATCGTCGAGGCAGTCGAGGCCAGCGCGACTGTCGGCGAAATCTCTGACGCCATGCGGCGGGTGTACGGGGAATATAAGGAGACAGTGGTCATCTAACCGTAGTTAGTCGCAGCGAAAGAGAACGCAATCGCCCCGTCTCGTTCAGTCCTGTTACTGATCGTCACCGTTGCCCGAGCGCCGTTTTTCCCGTATCTTGAAGGCCATGGAAGTGCACTTCACTCCCGAGACGGAAAAGAAACTCAAAGACCTCGCCACCCAGAGCGGACGCGGGACTGACGACTTGGTTGAAGATGCGATGGCGGGATACTTTGACGAAGTGCTCCAGGTGCGGGAGATGCTCGACAGCCGCTATGAAGGACTCAAAAGCGGTAGGGTGAAAGCGATCGCCCCCGACGAAGTTGCAGCTCACTTTCGCGAAAAAAGTGCGGGGCGCCGTTCGCCGCGGCGCGCGTGACTGGATACGCTTTCCACCCGGAAGCGGTTAGTGACCTCGATGAAATTTGGGATTTCATTGCTGCGGATAATCTCGACGCCGCTGATAGAGTCATCGCGGAGATTCTGGCGAGTGTCGAGGCGATAGTGGCCTTTCCTAATCACGGCCACGAGCGCCCTGACCTTACCTCACGCCGTTTACGATTCATTCTGGTGCGTGACTACCTCATCGCTTACGCGCCCGAAGAAAAGCCCCTGTGGATCATCGCGGTGCTGCATGGACGGCGCAACCCCCGCCTGATGGCCGCGATCCTCAGAGGCAGATAGTAGATAATCAGCCTCGGAGGAAGAAGCCGGAATGCCGCCAAACGTCACAATTGCAGCTTTCGTATTAGGTGCGGTCTTGTTGCTGGTCGCCATCCTGCACGGCGGCGGTTTCAAGATTTTCGGCGCGGAAGTCGACGGCACTGCCGGGCGATTTGGCCGCATCTTCGCTGGACTGCTAGGTGTCGTGCTGATCGGTATCGGGCTGTTCAGCTCCCCATACAAGCCGGCACCTCAACCTGCCGCTGGTCCGCAAAAGACCTCCGATGATTCTGCATCGGGCGCAGCGCAAAAACCGACCGGTCCAGTGCAGGCCGACCAAACCGTCAACATCGCAGGCACATGGCACGATGGAGAGGGAAATGAGTTCCAGATTTCCCAGCATGGCGACGCGTTTACGATTCGCATCACGGGAATCACCTACGAGGCATCGAGCAGCGGTGTCTTGCATGGCCATGACTTCGAGAGAACCTATGAAGGTCAAATGATCAAAGCCGAAGGTCAAATGGCCAAAGGGACGCGGTTCTCCGGTCACTGTAACGGCGCGGTGTCCAACGATGCGAAGGTAATGCGGGCCGACTGCTTCGACGAAAAGGGAAGCAGAGGCCCGTGGGAAAGCGTCCTTATGCGCTGAAGGAGCGCCTGCATCGCCATCCGTTTACGCGGAAAGAATCTGGCGCCCGCCAGTAGGATCCAATCCAGCCCCCAAGAGCGGTGTCATTTCGCGGTCATAGCACAACGGCTACAGCAGTAACTAGAGTTACTTAGTACCAGTTACCCACCAGACTATTTTGGCTGATTGCATAATCAACAATATATTCGCGTAATTATCAGAACAATCTGGTATAGACTTTGCACCTACGGTTTCCGGCACGGAAAAGCGCCGGCCTAATCTATGTCACGCGGAGGAAATAAAAGTGCGAATTGTATTTGCAAAGTCCCGGGTGGCTGTATGTTGTGCGGTGGTGTTCCTGTTGGTTGCTATTGCAGCGAAGGCTGACAACATTGCTTTTATGGGCACGGTTTCCGGTGAGTTCGGAACCATTGACCTGAACACGGCGGTGTTCACTCTACTGGGCAACTCAGGGGTGACGCTTGCGGGCATGGCAGTAGCCAACGCCACACTCTACGGTAGTTCCTACCACACGTCCACGGGCATTCTTTACTCGATTAACCCGACGAATGGTAGCCTCACCACCATTGGAACTTCGTCACTCGACATCGACGATTTTGGTTCCACCACCGCCGGACTATACGCGGTGGGTGTCGACGCGAATCTCTATTCCATCAACGCTTCCACCGGCGCGCCGACCTTGATTGGGCCGACCGGTCTTGGCTTTGGTAGTTGGCGTTCTCTCTCAACTAATTCGAGTACTCTCTATTTCGCCGATGGAGTGAATCTATACACGCTCAACACGACCACCGGAGCCGCAATGCTAGTTGGAAGTATGGGCGGCCCCGAGATGGGGGCGATGCTCGTGGAGGGTGGGTTCCTGTATGGAGGCCAGAACACGTCGGGATTGTTTGTAGACACGCTCGACACTACCACGGGCCTCGCCACCATCGGCCCCAGCGTTACCGGTACGTCAAGTTCGTTTTTTGCCCTCGCACCGAACCCACTACCTACATCGACGCCGGAACCGAGTAGCCTTTTGCTTCTCGGATCGGGCGTGCTTGGACTGGCCGGGTTAGTTCGTCGCAAGGTTAACCGCTAGTCGACTGTACTTCGCCTTAGAAGCCGGGGAAATGTTCCTCGGCTTTTTTCTGCCCGTGCCGTTACTGGCCTGCATTTGAGCGCAGTTGGCAATTGCAGGCCGCCGATCACCGACCTGACGGAGCATCGACGATCGCAACCTCGCGCACGTAGGGAGCGAGTGGCTGAGGCGACGACAGAAATGTCGCAACCTCAGGCTCAAGCTTGTTCCAGCATTCGTACACCGCGAGATGGCCCGAATCCGTGCAGACCAGCAGGGAAGCGTTAGGCAGTTGCTGTTTCATTTCCTCGCCCACCGACAGCGGAATCAGTTTTTCTTGTTTGCCCCAAATCACCAGCACAGGCGAACTGACCGTTTGCAGCTTGCCGTCGAGCGCGTCCTGATAAGTGAGGAACGAGTCGAAGATGCGGCGGATGATCCAGGCATGTTCGGCGACCTGGTTGAGGAAGTCGCGCCGCACCGGGTAGGGCGCGGGATACTGCCGCGGCGTCAGCATGGCCATGAACGCCGCGAACTCTTCCGGCGTCGAAGGCAGAAAATTCTTGACTGTTATGTTGGTTTGAAACTTCAGTCCAGCCGCGTCGGCAACCACCAGTCGATTGACGGACTCCGGATGGTCGATGGCCAACTTCAAGGCGACCCATCCGCCCATCGAAACTCCCACCAAGTCGGCAGACTTGATGTTCTGGGTGGCAAGGAACTGATGCAGCATCGCCGACTGCTGCTCGATGGAATAAGCGATGTCGGGCTTTTGACTGTCACCATGGCCCAGCAGGTCGATTGCGTAAACGTGGAAGTGGCTGCGCATGTCGAGCATGGCCGGCACCCAATTCTGTGCGTCCGCGCCAAGTCCATGCACGAAGACCAACGGCGGCCCGTCGCCACCCTCGTAGTAATGGATACGATAGCCGCCAACTTGCGTGTAACGGCTATGAATGCCGCCGCGCCACAAGGCGAGACGCCCGGCGAAGTGCACCAGCGCCAGAGGACGCAGCACCGCAAAGACGGCAAACGCGAGGACCACCAGTCCAAAGCTGAGCCCGAACTTCTTCCATCGACTAACGCGTACCCGCGCGGTTGTTACTTGCGGGACCGCTTCAACAGCAGTGGACATCGGAAGCGTTCATCCTCCTCGATACGAGTGCCGAAATTTATGTTACAGGATTGTGAATTGGCTCGTTGGTGATGTCAATTTCTGCACGCCCCGCACCGCACCGCCTGCAATCGCATTTTTCGACGCTCGTTCCAGTGACCACCTTGTGACATTCATTTTGCTTTGCGATGACAACCAGCACACCCCGCCGCCTTAAGGTCAACGCATGAGGACAAGCGTGAGATTGATCGTCTCTCTCCGCGCAGTCCAATGCGTGAGGTCCGTATGAAGTCGTTGTTGTTGGGGATTCTGGTTCTGCTGTTTGATCTGGGCTGCGGAGGTTACGGCTCCGGCATGGGCATGACGCCTGCGGCTGTGCCCGCGATTGCGCCGGCCTCGGGAACGTATTCCACGCCGCTGGCCGTCACTATTACCGATAGCGTGCCGAACGCCGTCATCTACGTTACGGTCGATGGTTCGACGCCTTCGCTGTCTTCGCCGGTGTATCACGGGCCGTTCATGATTACGCAATCGGCCAAGGTGCAGGCCATTGCAGCGGCCGGTGGATACTCGTCGAGCCCAGTTGCTATCGCCAACTTCACCCTGCAGTAGGTCCTCCGCTTGATGCAGGACACTCCGCCCTGGGACTGGCAGCGGAGTCGATGTTGGCGCCCGGGCCACTCGCATGGTGGGTTCGAGTGGCCCGTTATCTTCCCAGGTGCGTCGGATTGTGGATTGGCGTATCTCGCCGCTATCATCCAGTGACAGAGGATAGCGCACGTTGAAGAAAACTCCGCTCGTGATTGTGCTGATATGTTTTTGCGCGGTCGCCAACGCTCAAGCGCAGAGCGCATCCGGCCCTAAGTCCATCAAGGGGTCCGGCTGTGTTGAGAACGCAGTTGAGCATGCCTGCCACGTAGTCATCGACTCCAAGACCGGTGACACCTTCAACCTGCTGTTCAGCGGCAAGGTGCCGAAGGCCGGGACCGCCATCACCTTCAAGGGTACAGAGCACCAGGGGATGACCACCTGCATGCAGGGCAAGCCGGTCAACGTCAGCAAGTGGAAAAAAGAGAAGGGCATCAAGTGCCCGCCGCCACCCAAGCCTGAGAGCACGCACTGACATTAACGATGACGCGCCGCATTGCATTTTTATGGATGATCGCCTGTTCCGCGCTGCTGGCGCAGGAGCAGCAACAAAGTTTCAAGATTCAGCCGCTGCGTCCGGTTCCCCAATTGCGTGCCGAAGCGTTGGCAGCAAAGCCACCGGCTGAGCCAGGACCGTTTCGCGAACCCGAGCTGATCGAACTGGTCAAGCTCGATCCGACCATCAAGCTCGACATTCACTACGCCTCCACGAACAACTTCATGGGCACGCCGTTCTACACGCAGGCGCGGGCCTTCTTGCAGCGTCCGGCGGCCGAAGCTCTGGTGCGCGTCAACTCCAAGCTGCACCAGCAGGGATATGGTCTGCTGATCTTTGACGGCTACCGTCCTTGGTATGTGACCAAAATGTTTTGGGACGGCACGCCTGCTGTCGATCACATTTATGTTGCCAATCCCGTGGAGGGATCGAAGCACAATCGCGGTTGCGCGGTCGATCTGACAGTGTATGACCTGCGCACCGGCCAACCGCTCGACATGCCTAGCGGCTACGACGAAATGTCAGAGCGGGCGCACTCCGATTACGCCGGCGGCACCGCGCAGCAAAACGTAAACCGCGCGCTGCTGCGAAACGCGATGGAGGCCCAGGGGTTCGTGGTGAATCCCGAAGAGTGGTGGCATTTCGATTACAAAGACTGGCGACTGTACCCGATCATGAACGTGCCGTTTGAGCAGGTGAAAAGGAGCGCGGCGAATTAGCGGCCATTCGCGCCGAGCGGGCCGATGACCGCGGGCGCCGCGGAACAGGCTATACTGCGGCATGTTCATCCGCCTCGGCTACGACATTGAGTTCTACATACCCGCGCCAGTGGCGATGGTTGCAATGTTGAGCGTACATTCGTCGCGGGCAGCCGATTTGCGTGCGCCGGATGAAGTCCAGGCAGATCCCGCGGTCCCGGTCACCATCTACCTGGATCACTTCGGCAACCGCTGCACTCGATTCGTCGCGCAGCAGGGCAATCTCCGGCTGCACAATACCACGCTGATCGAAGACTCTGGAATTCCCGACCCGGTCTCGCCCAACGCGCGCGAGCACCCGGTGGGAGAGTTGCCCGACGAAACGCTGCTCTATCTTCTGAACAGCCGCTACTGCGAGGTGGACCGGCTTTCGAACATCGCCACCGAACTGTTCGGCGCGACTCCTCCCGGATGGGGACGGGTGCAGGCGGTGTGCGATTGGGTGAATTCCAGGGTGACGTTCGGCTACCAGCACGCGCGTCCCTTTCGGACGGCGCTCGATGTTTTCACTGACCGGGTCGGGGTATGCCGCGATTATCAACATCTGGCCATCGCCTTCTGCCGCGCACTGAACATCCCCGCGCGTTACGCCACCGGATATCTGGGTGACATCGGAGTCCCACTTACGCCGCCGATGGATTTCAGTGCATGGTTCGAGGTGTACCTCGACAATCAGTGGTGGATTTTCGACGCGCGCAATAACACTCCGCGTATCGGACGGGTGCTGATCGCGACCGGTCGCGACGCCTCCGATGTTGCCATCACGACCTCGTTCGGCGCGGCCAACCTGACACGGTTCGCCGTGGTCGCCGAGGAGGTCGCGGATCCCACGCAAAACTGACGCCTCGAACCTGCGGTCATTCAGACTCCTATCATCAATTACTGCTAGACTGTCGGACTTAGGGAACCGATTTTGTAGCTGATTCGTATCAATCTCATGAGCCTCGAAGCTGCCCGTCCCCGCCTGCCTGCGATCACTTCGCTGCGCTTCTTCGCGGCGTTCCACGTGGCGCTGTTCCACATGAACGAAATGGGCGCCATAACCGGCCCCAGCTGGCTCAAGTCGTTCGCGGCGATTGGCTACGTGGGCGTGAGTTTCTTCTTCGTCCTGTCCGGGTTCATCCTGGTGTACACCTACGCAGGCCGCAACATCGTGTTGGGAGAGTTCTGGCAGACGCGCTTCGCACGTATTTATCCCGCGTACCTGTTTTCACTGGTGCTGTCGTTTCCGTTTTTCTATTTCGGCGCGTTAAAGATGCATGTGCCATTCTTCGCATTTAGCGAACAGCACTTTGCGCTGGCCTCAGTGCTGGTGCTGTTATTGCTCCAGTCGTGGCTTCCGGCGGCCGCATTGGCGTGGAACTCGGTAGCTTGGAGCCTTTCGGTGGAAGCGTTCTTCTACGCGGTGTTTCCATTTGCCCTGACGCGGTTCGGCAAGCTTTCACGCACGGTTTTGTGGGCATTGATTCCGGCGTGCTGGATCGCCGGAATGGCGGTGTCCGCAGGGTTCCTGGCCATGCGGCCGGCGGGTGCGCCCTACGTTAGCAGCTCCGACTGGAGCGCAGGCGTGCAGTTCGTGAAATTCTTTCCGCTGGTGCGCTTCCTGAATTTCTGATGGGCATGGCGTGCGGCTTCCTGTTTCTGCGCAATGAACGCAATCCGAAGCACGCATCGCCGTGGGTAGTGATCGGAATCCTGGGCGTGGCGGCCACCGCGCTAGCCGCGCGATTTGTGCCCTATCTGGTCGTCCACACTGCGATGTCCGGTCCGGCATTTGCGGCCCTGGTGTACGGCATTGCGCTGCAACCGAGTTGGGCGTCGTGGCTCAACAACCGTCTGCTCGTATTGTTCGGCAACGCCAGCTACAGCTTCTACCTGTTGCATACGATGTTTGTGTGGCCGTTCTTCCACGACTTCAAAACCCAGGCAGTGCGCAACAATGGATTCCTCGGGATCGCGATATGGACGGTGATGATGCTAGCCATCGCGTCGCTGGTGTACCGCTTCATCGAGGAACCGGCGCGGCGTAAATTGCGTCCCAAGCGAGACACGCGACCGGCTCCGGAGCCGGCACCCGCACTGGCGGACTAAGGCGCCTACCCCAGTACGAATCCAGTCCGAGGACCCGGCATTTCGGGGGCCTTGCTTCCGCGGGTGTGTTCCCCCCGACCAAGGTGGCCGCAAAAGTTACGACCTAAGTGTCTCCGCATTCATATAATTTGACTTGATTTCCTGCACTCCCTAACATGCAGGCATAAGGGCTTTTGTCTTTATTTCCCACCAATGATCGACACGGTCATCTCCCATTACCGCATCGTTGAACTGCTCGGCGGTGGGGGCATGGGACTCGTCTACAAGGCCGAGGACCTCGATCTTGGCCGTTTCGTGGCCTTGAAATTTCTGCCCGACGAGATGCTGGAAGACCCCACGGCGCTGGAACGCTTCCGCCGGGAGGCGCGCTCGGCTTCGGGGCTGAACCACCCTAACATCTGCACCGTGTACGAGATCGGCCAGGACGGCGGCCGTCCGTACATCGTGATGGAGTACATGGATGGGCACTCGCTCTTCCAGATACTCGACGGCCATCCGATGAACCTGGACCGGGCGCTGCGGATTGCGCTCGACGTTTCCGAAGCTCTCGATGCCGCCCACAAGCAGGGAATCGTCCATCGTGACATTAAGCCCGCGAACATTTTTGTCACCAGCCGCGGGCACGCCAAGGTTCTGGATTTCGGACTGGCAAAAGTGTTGCCTTCGCCATTGATCGACGCGGAAAATAGCACGCTCAACACGGAGCCGGAGGGAGCGCGGCTCACCAATCCTGGAAAGCTGATGGGGACGATGGCGTATATGTCCCCTGAGCAGGCGCGGGGCTGGGACTTGGACGCACGCACCGACCTGTTTTCGTTCGGCATTGCACTTTACGAGATGGTGACGGGACTGCTGCCCTTCCGCGGTGGAACCTCGGCCAACATGTTCGACGCGCTGTTCCACTCCGAACCGATCGCGCCGGTGCGGCTGAATCCCGACGTTCCGCAAAAACTCGAAGACGTCATCGCCAAGTGCCTGGAGAAGGACCGCGAGCTGCGCTATCAGCATGCGTCGGAGATTTGTGCCGACCTGAAGCGCATTAAGCGCGATACCACCGATACGCAGAATTTTATGGGCCCGGAAATTGTCGAACCGGCGGCCGCGAGAACAACGAGGTCATCCCGGGTGCTGAGCAAGCCGCCCTCGCGGAAGTCGGTCGAACGGTCGAAGCCGATCTCCGTGTATCCGGAGCCGGTTGAGCAAGAGCCGCTGCCGCCGCGCTGGAACCGGAAGCTCCTGGCAGGCATTGGCGCTGCGGTATTGCTGGTGGCGGGAGCAGTCGGAACGTGGCTTTATCGCCAATCGCACCAGACCGCCAAGCTGGGCGAGAAGGACACGATCGTACTGGCTGATTTCGTCAATACCACCGGCGATCCGGTCTTCGACGGAACCCTCAAGCAGGCGTTGGCGATTCAATTGGAACAGTCGCCGTTTCTGAATGTGCTGTCGGACGGCAAGGTCAGCGCGACGCTGAAAATGATGAACCGCCCGGCGGACGAGCGCCTGACCCACGACGTGGCGCGCGAAGTATGCTTGCGCAGCAACAGTAAGGCCTTGCTGGAAGGCTCAATCAGTGCGGTAGGGACGCACTACCTGATCGGGTTGAAGGCGCTGAACTGCCAGACGGGCGACAACCTGGCCAGCGCGGAGGCGGAGGCCGCGAACCGCGACAATGTGCTCAAGCGACTGGGCGAGGCCGGCGACGAGTTGCGCGAAAAGCTGGGCGAGTCATTGATCTCAGTGAAGCGCTTCAACAAGCCGCTCGACGAAGTGACGACATCGTCGCTGGAAGCGCTGAAGGCGTATTCGGTCGGCCGCTCCATGCAGGCGACCAAGGGCGATGCCGAGTCGGTACCGTACCATCAGCAGGCGATCGCCCTGGATCCAAATTTTGCCCGCGCCTACGCCGCGTTGGGCATGGCGAAATACAACCTTCGCGAGAGCACTGCGGCGAGCGAGAACTTCCGTAAGGCCTTTGAGCTGCGCGACCGGGTCAGCGAGCGTGAGCGTTTCTACATCGAGGCCGCCTATTACAGCTTCGCGACTGGCGAGTTGGACAAGGCCAATCAGGTGTACCGGCAGTGGGCGCAGGAATACCCGGCCGACTCCGCTCCCCATGTCAATCTGTCGCTGAATTACCTGATGATGGGCCAGTTTGACAAAGCCGCCGAAGAGTCTCGCGCCGCTATCACGGTTTCACCCTTGTCGGTCGCCGGCCATGCCAACCTCATCGACGCCTACCTGGCGCTCGACCGAGTGGACGAAGCCAAGGCCGTGTACGACCAGGCCATGCAGCACAACTTCGATAACGAATACCTGCGCGAGATGCGCTATGACATCGCATTTCTGCAGAACGACGATGCTGAGATGCGCAAGCAAGTGCAGTCCGCAAGCGAGGTTCCCGGGGCCGCGGCAACGTTGCTGGCCCTGCAAGCCGACACCGATGCCTATTTCGGCAAGATGAAACAGGCGCGTGAAACCACGCAGCAAGTGGTATCCGTCGCCAAGCGGAACGGTGCCAACGAAACCGGCGCTCTGTGGCTGGCCAGCGGCGCTTATCGGGAGGCTTTGTTCGGCAACGCCGGTGAGGCACGCCAGTTGGCGAATGAAGCCCTCGCGGTGTCACCCGGTCGCGACGTGCGCATCGCGGCAGCTCTTACCCTGGCGGAAACCGGCGAGGCGGCGCAAGCGCAAAAGATCGCCGACCAGCTGAATGCCGAGTCGCCCCTCGATACCATCATCCAGAGTTATTGGCTGCCATCGATTCGCGCGACGCTTGCGCTGCGCAAGGGCGATGCCAGACAGGCAATCACACTCCTCGATACTGCCACTCCTTACGAACTCGGCATTGAAAACGTCAGCATCATGGTGCCGATTTACTTACGCGGCATGGCCTACATGAAGGCCGGACAGCCAGCCGACGCGGCAGCGCAGTTCCAGAAGCTTCTGGGACATCGAGGCCTCGCGCTGAATGCACCCATCCAGGCATTGGCGCAGTTGCAACTGGCCCGGTCGCTCGCGGCCAGCGGCGATAAGCCGGCGGCCCGGCGGGCCTACCAGGACCTTCTTTCGCAGTGGAAACAGGCCGACGCTGACCTGCCACTCTTGCAGCAGGCCAAAGCCGAATACGACAAGCTGAAGGACTGACCTCACTCGCGCGATTCGCCCGGATTCTCTGTCAATGACCCTCGGTTTATAATTCCTAAATTCTTGAGCTGTCCGGGGGGACGAATGAACCGCAAGAGACTTGGGCTCGTGGTCGTCGTGTTTCTATTGGCCGCGATGTATGCTCCCGCGCAAACCTTCCGCGGAAGCATCGTAGGGATCGTGACTGATTCGACGGGCGCTGTCGTTCCGGGCGCGACGGTCAAGGTGCGCAACGTGGCGACCGGACTGGAACGCACAACCCAGACCACCGCCCAGGGCAACTACACCCTTTCCGAACTCCCACTCGGCAAGTATTTCGTCACCGTTACCCAACCTGGATTCGAGACTTCCGCGACCAGCAACGTGGAAGTGGACGTGGCTACCGAACGTCGCGTGGACGTCACGCTGAAGCCCGGGCAGGTGTCGAACACTGTCGAAGTCTCAGGTGAGATCCTCGCGCAGGTTGACACCACCAGCGACGAACTTGGCGGCACCCTCACCGCGCAGACCATCGCCAACATTCCCGTCAACGGACGCGACTATACGAAGCTCATCTACCTGAACCCCGGAGTTGCAGGTTCTCCGGACCAGATCAGCGACTCTCCGGGATCGTTCGGCACCTTCTCGATGAACGGATCGCGCGGCCGTTCGAACAATTACCTGCTCGACGGCACCGACATGAACGACGGCTACCGCAACGATCCAGCGATCAACGAGGCGGGCGTGTTCGGCGACCCGGCAACGATTCTGCCGATTGATGCTGTGGGTGAGCTGCGCGTGCTGTCGAACTACGAAGCGGAATACGGGCGCAACAGCGGCGCGGTGGTCAACATCGTGACCAAGAGCGGCACCAACCAGTTTCACGGTTCGGCGCTCGAGTATTACCGCAGCGGCGCGCTGGGTGCTCGCAATTATTTCAACATTGACAGCCAGCCCAAGAACCCGTTCACCAATAACCAGTTCGGTGGTTCGCTGGGCGGGCCCATCGTCAAGGACAAAGCATTTTTCTTCGTGGACTACGAAGGTCAGCGCGAAAGCGGTGCGCAAGCCGGACTGAGTTGCGTGCCCGACGCCAACGTAATTGCGGCAGCCGAAGCGCAAGCGGCGATGAACGGGGTCGCATTGAGTCAGCCAATGCTGAACCTGCTGGCGCGCAATCCCTGGCCGACTCCGAACATCCCAGGCGCATCGGCCAACCTCGATGGCACGTGCAATCCGCCCGCCCCCGGCGCGGCCGCCGACAATCTGGCGACCTCGACCCGCTTCGACAACAACGTGGATAGCTTCATCGTGAAGGGCGACTACAATCCCAATACCAACAATAACTTTACCGGCCGCTATTACTACGGCACCAGCAACCAGAGCTTCCCCTTTGCGCAGTTGGCCGGCGGGTTGCTGCCCGGCTTCAACACCGTCACCCCCACCACGGTACAACTGGTGTCGCTGTCGTACGTGAAGGTCGTGAATTCGGCGCAAGTGAATGAAGCCCGTCTCGGCTGGAACCGCTTTGTAGAAGGCTTCTTCCCCGAGGACCAGAGCTTCAACCCGGCATCGATCGGGTTGGACACTGGGACGAATTCTTATGACGGAGGATTGCCGAAAATATCGGTTGGATCGTTTTCGGTGATCGGCGCGACCTCCTCCGTACCGCGCAACCGCATCGATTCCAACTGGCACTTCATCGACAACTACTCGTGGCAGATCGGACGCCACGACTTCAAGTTTGGATATGAGTTCCGTCGCACCACCATCAACATCGTTCAGAACAATAACTTTCGCGGTAAGTTGAGCTTTGACGACTTCACTTCGTTTCTGGAAGGATTGCCATCCAGCGGCAGCCAGGCATCCGGCGACAGCCAACGCCACGAGGCGCAGAACAGCCAGGGCCTTTATTTCCAAGACAGTTTCCGCATGACCAAGCGCCTCACCGTGAACTACGGACTGCGCTGGGATTATTTTGGCGTCCCCAGCGAAAAGAACAATCTGTTCTACCAACTGACGCCGGCCAGCGGAGGCACGCTGAATCAGGTGGGCGCGTCCGGAGGGCCGTCGGGCCTGTACAACAAGGACTACAACAATTTCGGCCCGCGTTTCGCGCTGGCCTATGACCTGCGCGGCGATGGCTCAACCGTCATTCGCGCCGGCTACGGCATTTTCTACGATGCCTTCTCGCAGGACATCTTTCTCGGCCACATTCCCTACAACTGCGTCTTCTGTCCCGGCCCTGCCTACACGGGCGTAGGCGTGGCTCCGATCGGTTTCGCCAGCGCCAACAGTGGTCCCATCACCTCCAACCTGCCGGTGTACGGAGCCTCCTCGCCGCTGGGCGACTTTTTCGGCGTTGCTCCGAACATCGCGACGCCCTACGTACAGAACTGGAACCTCAACATCGAGCAGCAGCTTACCAACAAGATCATGCTGCAAGTCGGCTATGTCGGCTCCAAAGGAACGAAGCTGTTCCGCTTCCGCGACATCAACCAGCCCAACCAGGGCGCCATTACGTCGTACGACGTCTCTCAGTGCGGCGGCCCGTATGTCTATCCCAACTGCCCGGTGTATGACTACGGCGTACCGCGTACCGCTTACCCCAACTTCTTCTATGTGAATCAGGAGGAATCGACTGCCAACTCCATCTACAACGCGCTGCAGACCAGTCTGAAAATTAACAGCTGGCATGGGCTTTCATTGCAGGCGAATTACGCATGGTCGCATTCCATCGACAATGCCAGCGATTTGGAAGACTTCATTCCCAACGCCGCGCAGCCCAACAACAGTCTCGCGCCGCAGTTAGAGCGCGGTAATTCCAACTTCGACATACGCAACCGCTTCAGCCTGAACTTCAGCTACCAGTTGCCCAAGTTCGCGGGTGAATACCGGAAATTAAAGAACGGATGGGGTATGGATGGCATCCTGAACCTACAGGATGGACAGCCGTTCAGCTTCAATTACAACTTCGAGGGCGACTACTCCGGTGCGGGAGAAGGCTTCGACCGGCCCGACGTCGTGGGTCCGGTGGTCTACGGAAACTCGCCAGCCAACTACATCAACTTGAGTTCGTTTGTGGTGCCTTGCACCTTCGGTAACACGACCAACGATGGCAGCTCGGATGCGAGTAATTGCCTCACCGGTACGCGGCATTTTGGCGACCTTCGCCGCAATTCGCTGAGAGGCCCGTCGTTCAAGGAGTTCAACTTCTCGCTGTTCAAGGACACCCAACTGACGGAGCGTGTGACCCTGCAACTGCGCGCGGAGTTCTTCAACCTGTTCAACCATCCCAACTTCGCGAACCCGGAGCTTCCGAACTTTATCGCCGATCCGGGCGTCAACGGTATCAGCAGCACGGGGGCCGGTGTCGGCTACTACGCGTTGACCGCTACCGGCGATGTAGGCATCGGAAATCCGTTTCTTGGTGGAGGCGGGCCACGTGGCATCCAATTTGCCGCCAAGATAACCTTCTAAATTACTTTCACGTTTAATAGCTTGCTGAAAAACTCGCATTCGACGATGTTTTGAAAGGGCACAGCCTTAGCTGTGCCGTACGAGTCATTAATTTTTGTCATTCCGAGTGGACTTTAGTCCGCGAGGAATCTGCTTTCCCGACTTTTTCAGCAGCCTCTTAAGCGACGACGCTGACCAATCAGAACCACCCTGCCCGGGTGAGGTTTTTCGACCTCAGCTATGGCGAGAATCGGCTCGCTAACCCAAGCGCCGTGCAACGCTTGCGGTTTTCGCATATCATCGCGTGCCATGAGGAAGACGAAGACGAAGACGAAGACGAAATGGATTATTGCGGCTCTGCTGATTGCCACTGCCGCAGTCGCGCAGCAAACTCACAATCAATATGAGCCGGCGAACGCTCCCGGCGCCGGTCAAAAGTTGCTTGCGCAATTTGCAGGCGACTGGGACGTCGTCAAGACCTTCTTCCCGATGAACGGAAAGCCGGTCGTGACCAAAGGCACGTGTAAGCAGTACATGGTCCAGGATGGCAAGTTTCTGCAGTCCGACTTTACCTTCTTCAATTCTGACGGAACCAACAGCACCGGCACCGGAATCTCCGGCTTCGATCCCCAAACGAATCGGTTCACCACCGTGTGGTACGACTCGCGGCAGACCACCATGTCGATTCGCCAGAGCGACGGCACATTCGACGGCAAAAATATCGTCCTGTGGGCTACGCCCCTCGATCCCGACCGTCCCGGACGCAAGACCGTCGCGCGAGCCCACCTTGAGGACGACGGCCGCGTTCTCGTCCATCGCCATTTCCTGATCGATGACAAAGGGCAGGAACGGATGATGATCGAGCTGCGGATGACTCGGAAGTAGCTGCGGGTGCCCCATCCTTTCCCTTCTTTTGGGAAAGGGTGGGAGGTCGGCCGGGTGGCCCACATATCCCTTCTTCTGGGATATGTGGGTTTTTGCCAACCCTTCGGCTGAGTAACTCACTCACAACTCACCACACTCTAGCCCGCAGGGCGCAACAATCGTAGCCCGGCTCGTCAGAGCCGGGTCCGCGCGCAAAGTGAACCGAGTCCCGTCCGCCGCGGCGGGCGG
Source organism: uncultured Acidobacteriaceae bacterium (assembly GCA_963749635.1). Taxonomy (GTDB): domain Bacteria; phylum Acidobacteriota; class Terriglobia; order Terriglobales; family Acidobacteriaceae; genus DASRAA01. The sequence goes on along the minus strand of CAVVNW010000018.1, from coordinate 321,409 downwards.
GACGCCACAGTCTAGCCCAGCACGCGCCCGCAGGCGGAATGCTAGGTAGAGGGACAGGTGGGATTGAAGAATATCGCGCACCGCAGGCCCGGAGGACTGAGATATCATGGCCCACCGTTTCAACGGTGGGGGGCCAAAAGAAAAACCGAATCCCAGCAGCGACGGCATATGTGACCCTAACGTCCGATCGCAGATGTCTTAATTTTGTCGTCAAGCGGCGAAGCCGCGCTGTGCTGTTAGGCGTGGGCGTCAGCCCGCGCAAACCGGCCAGAAAGCAGCCCCGGCCGCGGAGCGGCGTGTTTTGCTCTGACCGCTTCGTATCACGGCACAACTTCGGGGTATGCAGCTGCCACTCCGACGCCATCCCACACGTAATCCATGCTGCCTGGCAGACATGCTTTGTGGCCCGTGTACTTGGTGTTAAAGTTACGAAATGCGCTGGTCTGCGCTTAGCCTCATCCTTACGTCTCTGTGTTCCGCAGCCTCCCATTGCCCTGATCCGAGTCAGCGACAAGTAACGGTCGGCGGCAACTCAATCACTGGCTACGTAGTGCATCGCGGAGGCAAACCTGTGAAGTTCGCCAAAGTGACGTTGTATTCGTCATTGCGTAAAGTAGCTTGGGTTGGCGCAACCGATAAGGATGGCGGATTCATTACGGGTTCGATACCGCCCGACGAGTATCGGATTGAGTCTCCAAGCTGGGGGAGCGCCACGGTGCGGCTAGACCCAAGCGTCAGCAAACAGGCCATTCAAACACCGTCCTGGACCCTCACACTCATGGACCACGGGTGCATATCGTCTATAGCGCAAGTTAATTAGCCCTGGAATCCTTCGTTCTGCCTCGGCGCGTCGCCGCATTGCCGAGAAATCCCCATCTCACACGTAGTCGACGCAGCGTGGCCCAACTTCACGCTTGGTTTTGGCGCTAACTTGGGAGTGAATCCTTATCACACAACTCTGTGTCCTGCGTCCTATCCACCCCGGACCCCAATTTGCTAAAACATACTTCGTGAGGCGAAGGGATTGGTGTCTCTTGCCCTCGACACCCGCTATGGCGGGCAATGGTTTGCTCTTTGACAGTCGGGCAGGAGGGTACAGACAAGTCATACTTGTATGACAACTAGATGTAATACAAGTCATACTTGTCATACTCAATGCTGGTGCAAAATGATAAGAATATGGCAGCTAAGTCCAACGGGCTCAAATGGATAGATATAACTACCAGTATTATCAATGAGTTATCAACAATTTTCCCCTAACCCGCTGATTCTAAACGAGCGCAACGCACGAAGTTGCAAATTGTCGCGCTAGAAGCGAAACACGGCTCCGCCGCTGATCACCACGTTGTTGACGCTGCCGTGGAAGACCGATTGCACATCGAACGTGGGAGCGCTCGTGTAATAGTCGCGCACTTCGGCCCGCAGGCTCAGGATGGGCAGAATCGTGAAGTCCACCCCTCCGCCAATATCGCCGGCAAACTTATTGGAGGTCGCACTGGTATTGGTCGAGCGAAACCCGCCCCAGCCGAGACCGCCTGCGAGATAGGGCGAGATGAACGACGTGGGCAGGATCTTCAGCTTCAATCCCGGGGTGAGGTACGTCGTGTTGTAGTTCTCATGCAACAGATTGCCCTGGGTGATCGAGCGGCTGCCGCCCCATCCTGCCTCGAAAGGAATTTCGAGATAAAGGGCCGCCAGCTTGATGTCCACCAGCCGGTGAGCGTAGTTGAGTTGCAGTCCTTCTCCGCCGTGAACGTTAAAGCTGGCTGACGTCTGGAAACTCGAGGCCAGGAAAGCGAACTCGTTCTTCTGCGCATGCGCCGCGGGAACCAATGCACCCGCGCAGAAGAGCAATAGCGCGCACAGGCAGGTCTTGATGGCTGAAGTGCTGGAAGCGTTCATTCAACTCGATGATAGGGGAACGCGCCGCGCATGCTTAGTAGCGGAGATGGTTCGCGCATCTACGGCAGCACCGCACGGTAGATGACGAACTGTGACGTGCGATAGACGGGATGCAACCAGGAAGAAGCACTCAACACGCGCTCGTGCACGAGGTTGTGATAGATGACGAAGACCGGGCGCGGACATTCAGCGAGCGAGTTGCGCAAGTTGGCCAGCACGACGTCCATGACGTATTCGGGGAACGGGTTAAACAGGTAGAGCACAGTCGGCTCGTGGGGAAAGACAAATTCGCGCGCATCCCCCGAGCGGGATTCGATCACGAAGCACTTCTGTTGCTCGCCGTGGTAGCGAGTGATGTTCTGCCGCGCAATCACGTCGAGCTCGTCCAGCAGTTCGACGCCAATGATGCGGCGAAACGCATAGTCGGAGGCCATCAGCAATGTGCGTCCCTTGCCCGAGCCGAGGTCGATAAAGGTAAAGCCTTCGGGCGCGACCGGAAGGGAACGCAATATCTGATGAAACAGCGCAGGTTCAGACGGTTGATACTGTCCACCGGAAAGCCACTCGCGAAGCCGCGTGCGGAGCGGGATCGTGGCCCACGTGGTATCGACGCCGTGGTCGAAATCGTAGTCGATGTCGCCGTAGCGTGACCGGCGCCGGGAGGGAGCAAGGTCGTGGAGCAACTCGATGCCTCCCACAATGTAGTAGCGCAGCGCGCCCCATCGGCCGCGGGCGCGAACGGTGTCGCGAATCCAGGCACGCCCGCCGGCGGCCTTGGTTTCTGCATTCTTCGGCGATGGACTCACGATGCGATGGTAAATGACGGTCCCACAATTGCAGCGCAGCGATGCACGCCCGGGGGCATGTACAATCAAGGATGGTTTGCCGCCTATCTCTGCTCTCTTAATCACGGCTTTACACCAACGAGCGTCGCTATCTTCCCGACCACGCCACAGCAATCACGGACGGGTCTCGGCAGCATCGATGCTAAGGAGAACCCGCGTGAAAAAATTATTCGCAGTTGCTGCGATGCTGGCGCTGTTTGCCTCCATCGGACTTGCCCAGGAAAAACGATACGACGTTCCCGGCGTGTTTTCGTTCAACTATGCCGACGGCTGGACCAAAGGACCACGCAAGGGCGGCTCAGCTATCGAACTGGATTGGCTAGTCAACTCGGCAACTCCCACCGCCAGTTTTCATGCGGTACTGGCCCGCGCCGATTTTTCCTACGATGATTGGATCCGGCGCACCATCAAGACCGCCAGCCCCGAACGGGTGCTTGCCTCCAAGGGCGACTTCGTGACCACCAGCGGCGAGAAGGGATACAAGCTGGTGTGGAACATCAAGACTTCCAGCGGCCAACAATTCGTAGCCGACAATTATCTGTTCCACGGCAAAGGCGATACCCAGATTCTGCTGAGCGGGACGGTTGATGCCGCCGATGCGGAAAAGTTTGCACCCGTGTTCGACGAGTTTGCCAAGTCGTTCACCATCACCAAGAGCAAATAGTCGGCGAGCGGGAGGCAGCTTCGCCTCCCGCGATTCCGATATCCCGGCGAGTTATGCCAGGTCGAACAGCAGAAACTCGGCAGCGCCATTGCCGCCAACGCTGGTGACAGTGAGCTTACCTTCATCGCTGATAGCTGCTCCATCGCCGCTTTTCATGCGGGTCCCGTTCACATTGAGCTCTCCGCTCACCAACTGCACCCAGGCGTGGCGTCCGGCCTCCAAGTTGAGATCGAGTGTCTTGCCGCTATCGAGTAGCGAGGCGTACACGCTGGCGTCCTGGTTGATCCGGGTAGAACCTTCACGTCCATCGTGGGATGCAATGAGCCGCAAGTGGTTCTGCTTCTCCGCCCGCGGAAAGGTGCGATCCTCATAACTCGGCGGCAGATCGTCTGCTTCGGGCATGATCCAGATCTGCAGCAAATGCACGGGCGCATCGGAGTTGTTGTACTCACTGTGCACCACCCCGGTACCGGCCGACATGCGCTGCACGTCGTCCTGCTTGATGGAAGCCTCGCGGCCGGTGCTGTCGCGGTGGCTCAGTTCACCGTCAACGATGTAGGTAATGATCTCCATATCCCGATGGGGATGGGAGCCGAATCCCTGATTCGCGCTGATCCAGTCTTCGTTGATAACGCGCAGATCGCGGAAGCCCATGTGCTTGCGATCGAAGTAGTTAGCGAAGGAAAAAGTGTAATGGGTGTCGAGCCAGCCATAGTTGCCGTGGCCACGTTCGGCCGAGGGGCGAAGGGTGATCATGCTATCCTCCTGAATACACCCCATAAGATGCTTTAACGTTAAAGAAAGTTTCAGGGACGGCGTAGATCGCGTGGTAAGTGCTTCCGGACGGGAAAGACGGCCTACAGCTCAGGGGAATCCTGTTTACCGACCTTGCGACACAGGCCGCCCAGTACTTCTTGTTCGGACGGAGAGAGGACGGCCATGAATTCGGTGATGCCAGCGGCGTGTTCGGGAAAGAGCTTGCGGATCAGTGTTTTCCCCTTGGCGCTGAGAACGACGATGAGTACGCGGCGGTCTTCCGGCGATTGCTGGCGGTGAGCAAGGCCTTGTTTTTCCAAGTTACCCACGACCATGGTGAGGTTCCCGCCAGTGGTGAGGATTCTCTGGGCGAGATCGGAGAGCGACATCGGCCCGAGATGATACAGCGCCTCAAGGACGGCGAACTGGGTCAGGGTAAGGCTCGTGCCACCGAGATGCCGGCCGGCATGATTACGGGCGGCGTTGGCGGCGCGCATAAGGCGAACATAGGTGGCAAGCGCCAGGCGTTGCGGGGAACGGGCAGAGGACATACAGCAATTCTACAACGTTAAAGCAATCCATGCCTGGACGAGTCGATAAAATGACCCTTATTACTTGCCGTTAAACAGCAGCGGAGTGAAGGCGATCAGGTTGCGGCGCCAGACCATCCAGGTGTGCGCGCCGGGAGTTTCGATGTCGGTGAAGGCGATGTCCTTCGACTTCAGCCAGGTCTTGAATTTTCGATTGTCGTCAATGAGGTGGTCGCTCGTGCCGCAGGCAATCCACAGCACGCGCAGTTGCGCGGCCTGCTTGGAGTCGAGCGATGGAAATTGAGCAGCGTAGTCGTCAGGCAGTCCGCCGGCGCTGAACGATCCTACGTAGGCGAATTTGTCGATATTGTTGAGTCCGGTCAGAAGGCTTTCCGAGCCTCCCATCGAGAGGCCGGCGATAGCGCGGTCTTCGCGCTTAGTGGAAACGGGGTATGCGCTTTCGATCTGAGGGATGACTTCGGTGAGCAGCGACTTGCGGAAGTTATCGAAGTTGAGTTGTTTGACGTCTGGATGGTCCCAGGAGGCCTGCTTCAGCTTGATCATCTCCGGCGTGCCATAGCCCAGCGGCATGACAACGATCATCGGCTTGATCTTGCTTTGGGCGATGAGGTTGTCGAGGATAATATTCGCCATGCCAACCGCAGTCCAGCCATCGGCGGAATCGCTAAAGCCGTGCAGCAGGTAGAAGACGGGATACTTCTTCTTGCTCTTGGGATCTAACCCCGGCGGTGTGTAGACGTAGAAATCGCGCTGGTCGCCGACAACCTTGGACTTGAAAAAATGATGATGGACGACGCCGTGCGGCACATCGGCAACCTCCCACAATTGAGGAGTGGCGCCGGAGACGTGGACCATGCTTTGCGGCTCGATGAGATTGGGCTTGATGGTGGGATTATTGGGATCGATAAACTTAACCCCGTCGGCGATGAACATGTATCCATAGATGTCGGGGTCGAGTGGGCCGAGGGTAAGGCTCCACAGGCCCGAGTCGTCACGCGTCATCGGCGCGGGTTGCGGCTCACCCTCGAATTGCAGCTTGACCTCTTTCGCGCCGGGATCGAACAGCCGGAACGTGACCTTGCCGTCGGGTTGGACGTCGGGTGAGATGATGGCCGGCGGTTGCTGGGCGAAAACTGCTAGGGAAATGTATACGAGAAGCGGGAGCAATCGTTTCATGGCGAGTGGAATAGTAAATGGTGAGAGTCACCAGTGACTAGTTGACCCTAAGTGCTCAGTTCTGACAGGTCACGACGAGATAGGGTCTTCGCGGTCAGTATAGATGCCAGTCATCCAGGCCAACGCGATGAATGCGGTGATTCCGATCGCGTAAGCCAGCAGGAAGCGCAGTCCCATGCTCCAGAACTGCTGGCGGATAGTTTGCAAGTCGGGGATCCACCAGACCAATTTGTAGGGAACATAAATGCCGAAGCCCAGCAGCAGACAGAACCACAGCCAATAGAGTGGCCGCTTCCACACTCGGCGCGAGCGGATGATGTGCTCAGGCTGGAAGCCGACGGCCGAGACGGTGGTGGCGATCGGCAGCCAGAGAGCCGGCATCATAAGGCCGACGATCAGAAGCAGCAGCCAGTTCAAGTCGTTCATGAGACTTCGCGGCGTCGGTCCAGCGCCCAGCTTCTGGCGAAGCCACACAGCGAACTGCGGAACGTACCCGTGAAGTCCCCACAAGAGCCAGGCGAAGACTACGAACACCAGTACCCAAATTCCCAACCCAGGGATGTGGCGTAGCGAGTGACGATACGCGCGCCAGATGTTTCGGTCTCTGCGAAACTCTGCAACGCGGAACCACGCAAGCGTTCCCGCTCGCAGCCAGACAACAAGCACAACGACGACCACTGCGAGAAGGACCGAAGCAGTAACCTGCCATCCATGCGCGTCGGGAATTAGCAGCCAGAAATACCAGATGGCAAGCACGGCGGCGTTAGCCACGAAGTTCAGCACCCAGAGCTTCATAATTCCGGCGCGGTTTGTCGTCTCGTTCATCTTCATTTCACCGTCACCGTGGCTGCGTCGCTAGTGGACAAATATTGCGGTTGATACATGGGCTCGACGCGCGTGGGACTGACGCGGAAGATGCCCGGATTCACCACCTTGAGCAGGTAGGTATATTCGAACTGCCCGCGCGGGAACCAGTAGTTGAAGAATGTAGCGCGATCGTCGCGCAATTCGCGATGATCTGCGCCAACGCGTGCTCCACCACGGCGGCTGTTCGTCGAGCTGATAAAGATCGTCGCGCGCGATCGACTCGGTGCCTGAGGGAATCGGGTCTTCGATCATCAGGTACCGCCAATCGCTTCCGCCGACCGTGATGCGCACGGCAAGCGTGTCCCCAACCTGCACCGGGCCGGAGAGTTTGTCGAGGTGATATACCACCTTGTCGCCATTCTGTTGCGGCGTGAGCTTGTAGTACTCGCGCACAGTGCTGAGTTGGAACGTCCCAGTATTCACGGCGTTAGGCTGGCTCGAGTAGTACTCGCCGCGAGCCGACCAGTACAGCCTGCCTGCTCCCGATTTCACCTGGCGCACTTGATTAGTTCCCGGCGCGAGTTGCGCTTCTGCGAGCGTGATTGTCGCCGGCGATAGCGATCGCATCAGCGGCAGTGAACTTCTTGGTCGTAACGCTCTTGCCGTTCACCTGCACGTCGACACTGAAATTCGGTTTGAGCTCCTGCGTGCGTTGCAGATAGTCGGTAAGTCCGTAGATGACCATCGCCGTCTGCTGCGTCGAATCCCAGTAATAGCCTTCGCCGCGATGGCTGACCAGGTACAGCGCGGCCTTTGCCAGTAGCGGGCTTTGCGGATCGACGCGATCCAGGAACTTCAGCACGTAAGCTGTCGCCTGCGGCGTCGTGTCGCCGTAGTAATCCATCAGGTTGTTAGTGTCCGTGGCCCACCAGGCCTGCGAGTCATCTTGTTTCGCATCGGAGGTAAGTTGCTTCGCCAGATCGTTAGCGCGTGCGTCACTGGTCTGCGCCATGGCCAGACCCAGCAACGCCTTGCCGTAAGAAGTGAGCGTGGAGCGCTGGCTCCAGACGGAGTCAAGGATCGTCGCGTTAGACTCGCCGCCACTGAGCACCAGCGCGTAAGCCATATAGGCGCGCAGGTCCGTTTTCGCTGCTGTCGAGCGAGTGAATTGCGGCAGCAGCCATTTGCGCGCTCGATCGATACGATCCTGCTCCACGTCGTAGCCAGCGGACTTGGCCTGCACCAGTCCGGCGAGCACGTAAGCGGTCATGAAAGGTTGAGAGTCATCAGTCTGCCACCATCCCCAACCGCCATCGGGATGCTGGTACTCATACAGGCGGTCAAGCCCGGCGCGTACCTGCTTGTTGAGCGTCTGCGGGTCAATGTTCGTTCCCACGCCCAGTTTCTTCATTGCGTCAGCCACCAGCACATCAGGCAGGAAGCTCGACATCGTCTGTTCCGTGCATCCGTACGGATAGGAAGTCAGGAAGTCAAGTGCCCCGAAAATTGTTCCCGCGATCGACGGCGTGACTTCGATGGTGAGCTTCCGAGTGTTGGGTTCAATCCCTGCGGGGAACACAATCTGCTCGGTGACGTCAGCGTTTCCGGTTAGGGATCCCGACTTCGCGACCGCGAGCTGCACGCCGAACGGAACGACCGGCAGCGTCAGTTCCATGGCGTCGCTCTCGACATCGGTGAGCGCCTTGCCAAGAACCTTGGCCGAGTCAACATCGAGCACTCGCACACGGTAATCGACCTTCACGGTTCCGTGGGTAGGAACCGGCACGTCACGCGTTGTACCGTCGATGACCTGCAGACCAGTGAACTCCATCGACACGTGCGCAGTCTTTTCCGTGGGGAGATAGTTCTGCACGATCGTCGAGAGGGTAATCTGATCGCCGCGGCGGAAGAAACGCGGCACCACCAGCCGCACCATCAGGTTCTTACGCACGATCGTGCTCTCGACGGCGCTGCCGACCTTGGTGTCTTGCGTCACGCCGCGCGTTGTGGCGCGCCACGAGGTTATCGCATCGGGATAATCGAACTTCACGGTCGCCTGGCCGCTGTTGTCGGTGCGCACGTCGGCCACCCAATAGGCGGTGTCGGGGAAAGCCTTGCGAATTTTCGGTTGCACCAGCCGTTCGGGCTTCAGTTGGGCGAGCGCCGACGAGCTTCGTCCCACACCGCCGCCGTGACCTTCAGCCAATGGCATGGCGCGCTTGCCCGCCTGTCCGCTGAAGTAGTACGTCAGCGAGCTGTCGGTGGCGACCTTGGAGTAGATCGTCCCATAGAACGCCGACACGATATTGCTGACGGTCTCCGGCTGGATCGCGTAGATGGCTTCGTCCACCACTCCCAGACTGAACTCGGCAGCGACGGGCTTGCCCGAGGAATCGGTGGCCTTGATGGTGTAAGCGCCGGGCTGTCCGGGCTGATACTGCGGCTTCGAGGGTTGCAGGTCCACTTTCAACAGATGCTGCGTGGGAGGAACCTTGAGACTCTTGTTGCCGGAATAGAACTTGTTGTCACGAATGAATGCTGCCGCGACATAGAAGTTGGGAGCGAACTCCGGCTGGATGGGGACGTCAACCGTAACGCTGCCTCCTCTGCTCTTGATGACCTGTGCCGAATACAGGCCGTTGCCCTCGGCTGTGACCAGCACCGAAGTAGGTTGGTTACCGGTGACGATGAGAACGTGCGCCGTGTCGCCGGGAGCGTACGACTTCTTGTCAGCAACGATCTGGATTCGCTCCTGTTGCGTGCCCGCCCACAGCGGGCTTTCGCCCGGAGCCCACAAGTAGGCAGTGTTTTCGACTTCGCGACTTTCGGACGTAATCGCGACGACGTGCACGCGAAATTCACCAGCATCAGGAATGGTGAACTGCACTTGACCCTTTCCATCCGCGCCAGTTTGGCCTTGCGCCGTGGAGAGAACTTCGCCCGACCTCTTCTGCCAATTCCAGCGACTTAGCTCCGCGCGAAACGCTGTGGCGATGGGCTTTCTTGTCGTAGTCCTGTGCAGTGACGCTGATGATGGCCGCGCTGCCCTTGGAATACACGTATGAGTTCGGCTGGGCCGTGACATAGAAGCTGCCGTAGGTGGCCAGCGCGAATCCGTGGCCGGAAATCTCGCGATTACCTTCGTCGGTGACGCGCGCTTCGATGCGATAGGTCAGGTCTTGCTTTCTTCGCGCTGACCTTAGTCGGAATGGTGATTTGCAGCTTGCCATCCGCATCGAGCGTGCCGCTCTGTTCGGTTTCCTGCTCGCCACCGTAAGTGTCGGCGTCACCCGGTTCTTCGCCGCCGCCATCGTAGCCTTCGTCGCCGGTATCCGAATCCGACTCGTACTCTCCCATCGGCCAATAGGTCGAAGTGTGCACCACCCACTTGACCTTGGCGTTCGCGACCGGCTCGCCAAAGTAATAACGCGCATCGATAGTCGCTTTGATAGGCTGGCCTTGCAGCACGCGTAGCGTCTGCGCCGTGATTTTCACCGCGTACTCGGGCTTCTTGTAGTCCTGCACCGAGAACCGCACGCCTTCAATGTAGCGCTCGCCAGACTGAATGTTCAGATAGTAAAAGCCCAGGTTGGCGTCCGCCGGGACGGCATAGTCCCAGTGCGCCGTTCCCATGTCGGAAAGTTTCACCGTCTCCTGCCAGATGGGCTGATAGGTGCGCGGATCGCGCAGTTCGAGCCGAAGTTCGCGGTCTTGAGGAATTGAGTAGCCGGTCGGTGTCTCAGTGCGGACGATGGTCTTGAAGTGCACCGTATCGCCGGGACGGTACACCGGCCTGTCCGTATACGTATAGCCACGCAGATTGCGCGATTCCGACCCCATGTTCCATGCACCGGGCGCATTAACCGCGACCTGGTCTTGATACGTCGCCAGAACCGCGACATTCTCAGGCTTGGCTTGGGTGATAGGTAGATCCAGAATTCCCTGCTGGTCGGTCGGCTTGTTCGCGATGTCTTGCTGATCGATCCAGACCCGCGTGCCGGCACCAACAATGGGATTGCCCGTAGTGCGATCGACGACATAGCACAGCAGTCTTCCCGGAGCGGCCTTGGTGATAATCGCGATGTCGGTGACCACGACGATGGTGTAGGCGCGCAACGTTCCGTTCGTGGCTTCGACGAGATAGACACCCTTGTCGGTGACGGGGATCGTCACCCGTTGGCTCTGCCAGCGCTCGCCCGGTGGAACGTTCCATTTCCATTCAGATACCAGTTGCTGCTGGTTCAGTACTGGAACCTGAGCGTATTCGTTGACCTGCGGCCCTTTTTGCTGAGGAGCAGTTTCGCCCATGCGCCACAGGCGAATGCGATGCCGCGAGTCGGACGAAAACTGCGCACGAATGAAATCGCGGAACCACGCCCAGATGCGATGTTTCCACCCGTGAAACCGCTCGAGCCAGGTTTTCTCCTGCTTGGGCAGACGTGGCGCTTGTCCGCCAAAGCTATGCATGTCCTGCAGCTGGGAGAAGAACTTCGCAGCGTCTTTGACGCGGTACACGCGAAAATCGAGCACCGCTACGTGGCTGCTATAGACGCCGATCTCAATTTTCTCGCCCGGCTGGTACGTGCGGTCGCTGGTGATGGAGAAAAACGAGGGCGCGCCTTCGTCTTGTGCAGCCACTGGCGACACCAGCGACAGCAGCAGAACGACAGCCACAGCAATGCGAAGCACTCGCATCACTCGGTCCCTCGCAGGATGTTCCAGCGATACACGCCGAGGAAGCTGGGATTAGACGGAACCGGTCGCCAGCGCGGGTCGGGAAAATCTACGAGCTCCGCGAGAGTAGGACGGCGAATCTCGCCGGCTGACTTGCCAATGGGCCCGGTGTGATAAATCACCAGAGGCTCACCGCTGGCCTCGATTTGGCTGGGACCAAGAAAGATCATGGCGTGAAAACTCAGGTCCTGACCATCCTGGCGGAAAAACAGCAGATCGCCGGGACGCGCCCGGGAAATGTCACGTCCCACAAAGTAGGAGTTGTGCCGCCACAGAGTCTTAGCGTCGGCAAATTGAGCGAATGCGCCGTCGCCCAGGTCAGCGGCCGTAAAGTTGCCGTCTCTGACGCGGAACAACTCCGCTCCCAGCGGAGTATAGGGATACTGATATTGGCGAATGTCGCCTGCCGAGGGCGCGGTGGCCAACCAGACGGACTTCGCCCAGGCTGAATCGTGCTGGCGCAGCGCTTCGCGGTAAGCGTACCGAAGAAGCGCAGCGCAGTCGTCGATCTCGCCCAGAGATTGGCGTCGATAGTACTGAGATTCGGCCAGTAGCGTGAACCACCGTCGAAAGGCAGCCCGGTCGCCGGCATCATGCAGCCGAAGGAAATCCGGTGTGCCGTCTCCCACAGTGTCAGACACATCTAGCGTGGTATGCAACGTGACCTTTTCCGGCTCGACACCGGCGACGGCGAAATGAAGTTCGGCCTCTCCCGGTAGAACTCCGGCGCGAACCGAGATGACGGCAGAATCTCCATGCACGACCACAGAATCCACGATGGCGCGATGGGGGTCGTCGATATTGACCTGCAACCCCTGCAGATCGCGTCCAGTGTCAGAATGAAGTTTGATTTCGGTAGAGGTGAAGCCGTCAGCGGGAACCGCGGCCGGGGTCGCTTCAAGAATCAGCGCAGCTGGCGTGAAAGCCCGGTGCACGGTGAAGGCGCCCAGCACTGCGACAACTGCAACCACCGCCAGCACTGCGAACCAGCGATGTGCGCCGCGCATGTGTTCTCCGTCCTCCGCTCGACGCGCGGATTATAACGCAGACAAAGAGCATTCACCACCGAGGCACTGAGAGCCCCGAGAACAATTGAGCCGCGGATTTTCACCGGTCTTCACGGATCAGAAAGAAGCAAAAACCCTCTCGATTAATCCGTGATAATCCGTGCAAATCCGCGGCCAACCGCTCTTGACTACTTCGCCAGCGCCCGCAACTCCGTCAACAGACGATCGACTTCTTCCGCCGTGTTGTAGTGCGCCAGGCCGATGCGCAGCATGCCTCCGCTCTGCTGCACCCCAAGACGCTCGGCCAGGTTGATAGCGTAGTAGTTGCCGTCCCAGGTAAAGATGCCGCGCTCGCCCAGGCGCTCGGCCAGTTCGCGCGGAGTGTAGCCTTCCATGCGAATGGCGACGGTCGGCGTGCGTTGATCGAACTTCGCCGGATCGCTGATTCCGTAGAACGTGAGCCCCGGGAGAGCGAGTAACCCGCTGATCAGTTGCGACGCCAGTTCGCGCTCGTGCTGCTGGAACACTTCATACGCCGCGACAATGGCTTCACGTCGGGTGTGAGTTTCGCTGCTGTGATGGCGGCCAACCTCGGCGATGTAGTCGATAGCAGCCGTGACTCCGGCCATGCATTCATGGTTTTGCGTGCCGGTCTCCCAGCGGTCGGGCAATTTCTCGCTGCACACCCGCAGCTTGTAAGGTCGCAGGCGCAACAGTTGCTCGCGCTTGCCATACAGCACGCCCTGGTGCGGACCGAAAAACTTGTAGCTTGAGCAAGCGAGGAAGTCGGTATCGAGCGCCTTCACGTCGATTAGTCCGTGCGGCGCGTAGTGCACCCCATCAATAAAGGTCATCGCCCCAACGGCCCGCGCCAGGCGAATCGCTTCCCGTACGTCGTTAATGGTTCCAACCGCATTCGCGGCCCAGCCTACAGCTACCAGGCGTGTGCTGCGGCGAATCTTGGCCTGTAGATCGAACATGTCGAGCGTGCAGTCGCTGGGCTTGATGTCGGCGGTCCGGACCTTGGCTCCGCGCTCTTCCAGGCAAACCCACGGCGAGACGTTGGCGTCGTGGTCGAGGCACGTGACCATCAGCTCGTCGCCGCTCTTTAGTTCACGGCCAATCGCACGGCTGAGGGCGAACGTCAGCGTAGTCATGTTGGCGCCAAACACGACTTCATCCGGCGCGCAGTTGAAGAAGTCGGCCATGGCCTGGTGCGCCTGCTCGACAATCAATTCACTGCGCTGGCTGGTGAGAAACGCGCCACCGAGGTTGGCATTCCACTTCGACAGATATTCGGAGATGGCGTCGATGACCGTCTGTGGCACTTGCGTTCCGCCCGGCGCATCGAAGAAAACTGCCGGTTGGCCGTTGACCGTCTGACGTAGGGCCGGAAACTGTTGGCGTACCCAATCAAGGTCGAGCTTGCGTACTTGGGGGGCGACTCTTGCACTGGCTGACATGCTAGGAACTCCTCACTGCGTTAATGAAATCCGAGAGCATCCCGTAAGCCGTCGCTTCCGGCCCAGGATCGCGCTCGCTGATAATCAACTCCTTAAAGATATCGGTTTCGAACGCGATCAGCAGTGATGTGCCATGCACCTGCGCCAGCGGATCGTCGAGTTTGAGCCGTTCAGGCGCTACAGACGCCTTGATGCTGCCGTCGGGTTGGCGCCGGGCGCGGCTCACCAACCTCCAAGCTTCGCCTGTTTCGTGCGCTTCTTGCAACTGTTTGGGGGTAATGCCGCGAATTCCTGTCCGCGCAACATCGGCCAGTGTGAGGTCTGTCCCCATCAGCACTTTGGCAACTTCCACAATCTTTACTGCGGCGTCGATGCCGTCAATGTCGGCCGAGGGGTCGGTTTCCGCCACTCCAAGCCTCTGAGCTTCGGCAACCGCTTCGTCAAAACTCTTCCCATCTTGCATGCCTTCCAGAATGACCGTGGTGGTCGAATTGATCACGCCACGAAACCCTCGAATCTCAATGGCCGGCAACGCCTCACGGAAAAGCGAGAACACCGGCGCGCCATCCATCATGGCCGACTCGAAATAAAATCGGCGGCACTTCGATTCCGCCAGCCGCGTCAGCTCCCGGTAAGCATGGACCACTGGCCCTTTGTTGGCACTGATGGCATGCGCGCCCGATTCCAGCGCGGAGCGGATAAAGGTGACCGCGGGCTCGCCCGTCTCGGCATTGAGCGAACTGGCTTCGAACAGCACGTCGGGCTTAACCGCGTGAAGCCAACTGGCGATATGTCCGACCGAGCGGGCCCCCGAGAAATCGCCTGCCAGCAACTTCTCCGGAGCGAAGCCTTCGTGAGCTACCAGCCAGCCGGCGTGGCGCGTCGCTACACCAGTGATGCGCCAGCAGATACCGTAGCGCTCAGCCAGTTCCTGCTGTTTGCGCTGCAGGAGTCCGACAAGAGCCGAGCCGACATGGCCCAGTCCAATGATCCCCAGGTCATAAGTGCGGATGAGAGTGTCTCCCAGTGCAAGTGGCGTTCCTGTCATTGTAAACAGTACGCACGTTACACACGATCCACGACGCCGTTAAATAGGGAAAGGGTGCGCGAACGCACCCTCTTCTAAGTCCGCTTGATCCAGATTTCCGTTACTTGCCCGACTGAAACCGCTTATTCACTTCCGGCCAATTCACCACGTTCCACCACTCTTTCAGGTAGTCCGCGCGGCGGTTCTGATACTTCAGGTAGTAAGCGTGCTCCCAGACGTCGTTGCCCATCACGGGATAAAAGCCTTGCGACAACGGGCTGTCCTGGTTAGGCGTGCTCATGATGCTGAGCTTGCCGCCGGTATCACGCACCAGCCACGCCCATCCGCTGCCGAACTGCTTCACTCCGGCGTCGTTGAATTTTTCCTTGAAACTGGCAAAATCGCCGAACGTGCTCTTGATAGCGTCGGCAATGGCGCCGCTCGGCTCGCCGCCAGAGTTCGGTCCCATGATGGTCCAGAACATGGAGTGGTTCACGTGGCCTCCGCCGTTGTTGCGAACGGCCGTGCGCACGGCTTCGGGCACGTTTTCCAGACCCTTGATGAGCTCTTCGACCGTCAGGTCCTTCAGTTCCGGCGCCTTCTCGATGGCGGCGTTCAGGTTGGTTACATAAGCCTGGTGGTGCTTGTCGTGGTGCAAATGCATCGTCTGGGTGTCGATGAAAGGTTCCAGGGCAGAGTAGTCGTAGGGCAGCGGTGGGACTTCGTATGCCATTCTCGTTCGTTCCTCCGAATGTCTGTGATGCCGGGTGTATAAAGCGGGATGCAAAAGGGCGCCGCAATGACGTCCGGCGTCCGGATGCTGACATTATAGCGTCTGCCGCGAACGGCACGCGGTCAGCGGTATTTCTGGGCCTCGGCGCGCTCTTCGGGAGTCATCTGGTTCCACAGCGTTTGGCGGTTCTGTTGTGCCCACTCGCTGGTGGGATCGGCCGCCAGCGCGGATGACATCAACTGGTAAGCCCTCACCCGGTCGCGCGCGACGCAGGTTCCATTGGCGTACAGAGCTGCGAGCCGGTTGCGTGCCGGCGCATTTTCCTTCGTCGCGGCAGAGCGCAACAGTACCAGCGCCTGCTCGCAACTCCGAGGCACTCCCTGGCCCTTGATGTACATATCGGCCAACCGCACCGGAGCCACCGGGTTGCCCCGCGACGTGGCCTTCCATAGCCATGCCGCAGCCGCAGCGGGATCGCTGGCGTCCACCGCCTTGGCCAATTCCTGCTGACCGGGCTGTGGCTTCGACGACGCCTTGGGCACCGGTGCCTCGATCGGTTTGGCCGGCTCGGCGTTCGCGGTTTCCGTGTTAGCGTCTGCCGGTGCCTTGGTATCGACCGCCGGTGGCGCGGCAGTCGGACTTTGGCCCGGTTGCGACTGCGCGCTCGTCTGCGATGCCCCCGGAGGCCCACCTTGAGACTGCGCCGGCGTTGCTGTCGTGTCAGACGCGGGCGGCGGAGTCGCTTGCGCTGAACTCGCGGGCTGCGAGCTTGCCGCAGGCGATTCTTTCGTGGCCGCAGGTTGTTGAGTCGGCTCAGTCGGCTTCTCTTCCTGAGCAGTAGGAACCTGAGGCGCAACCGGCGCCGGTGCGGTCAGCTCCACAATCCGCTGGCGCAGCTTCTCGTATCCCTCACGCACGATTTCGATCGGTCCCGCAAAGGCATGGGTAATCTGTGCTCGCCCTTCGAGATAACCGAGTCCCCCGAAAATCAACAGTAGCGTCAACAGTACCGACCACACTCCCCAGTAACGGCGTGTCGGCCTCGCCGCCTCGTCTAGCAGCGGTATAGTGCTCGCCGGCTCGTCCAGCCCGAGAAATGAAGTTCCCTTATGCGCCTCAGGTTGCGAGGCCGCCGCTGGCGGCGGAGCCTCGCTGATATCGAGGAAGCGTGACCGATTCGCGGCGCCTGACCCCGCCGGATAGTACTCCTCGCCAGTGGGGTGGGCTCTCGCTTCCGGCGGAGGCGGCACATCACCATCGAACGAAGCATGGTGAAACTCCGCGGGAGCCTCCCTGTCGATCTGCGGGACTTCGCTCCGCATGGTGAGCTCGTCAGCCGACTCGCGCGGCGGCGTGTATTGGAAGTTGGCGACGAACTCCTTTAACTCGCGGTCTTCATCCGGATGCTTCTCGATCGGTGCCTCGAATGGACTGATGTCTGGCGCGCCCGACGCTTCCGTCACCTCTCTAAAAGTTGGCATCCCCGCCGAGGCTGGCGGAGGCGTAAACGGCTCCGGAATCGGCGGTTTCACGACACGGGCAACGCTCGGGCCTGCGTCGCTGCGGGCGGCTGGAACTTCACGGCGCGGTAGTCCAGTCCTGGGCACGATAAATGGCGTAGGTCTGCGCGTCTCAGCCGGAGGTGGCTCCTCTTCGTGAGAAGGTGGTGGCGGGGCCTCGCTTGCTGGCGGGATAAATGGCCGGGGAGGCGCAGGCGCTTCCACTTCCAGCGCGGGTGGCTCGACGGGCTCAGCCGGAGGCTCATCTTCCGTCGTGACCGGAGCCGCCGGCGGCGGTTCCTCGACTGGCGGAGCTGCCGGCGGCGGTTCCTCGGGCGGCGGTAACTCCGGCTCAACAGTTTCAATCGGCGCCGTTTCTTCAACCACAGGTTCAACTACCGGCGGCTCATCCGGCCGAACTGAAGGCTCCAAACTCTGAGGTACCGGTGGCGCAGTGTATGACTCGATATAGTCCGCGGACTTGGTTTCAGCCGCTATGACGGTGGCTTCAGCCTCAGGCGCCTGCGCTTCCGCCGTGGGCACAGACAAGGTCGAGGGGACAACTTCCAGCGGAGCACTGCTAAACGTCAACGTGCTCTGGGCGTCCGGGACGGTCAGATCGCGGTGCGGGAACGGGGTGCCACACATCCCGCAATAACGGTGCTCCCGCGGATTGTCGTAACCGCAATTGCTGCAGACCAAGCTGCCTCCTCAGGCCGATGTCCATCCTAACTCATGCGGGAACAACGATGAATTCGCTTCGACCGCCGGTTGGCGCCGGATATGGCCCGAATGAGTAGGTATCGTTTGCGACAACACCGAGACTCTGGCCGAGGAGGGGAGCGCGCCCTACAATGGGGGGCGACTGGACACATCGGAGCAGGTAGAAAATCCGGTGAATATACCGGATAGATGGGCCTGACATCCGCAGAAACGCGCCCCGTGGCAGGCAAATTACGGCGAAGCCCGGGCGAAAGAAACTCTACGCTGGCGGCTGCGACTGGGCTGCGTTAGAACGACCAGCAGTAAAGGGCACTGGGGAGGGTTACGCATGGCTGATGCACGCGAAGTGATGAACATCCGGCAGGCTTCGCAATACTTGGGAGTCTCGCCCGATACCCTCTACAAATACGTTTCGGAAGAGAGAATTCCCGCCTTCAAGCTGGGCAATCGCTGGAAGTTTAAGAAAAGCATCCTCGACACCTGGATGGAAAGCCAGAGCCTTAGCAGCGAAGTAACTCGCCCACGCAAACTCAACAAGCCCGCCCGCGCCGTGCTCAGCTAAACCTGCCGTGGAAAATCCAGCTCTCGCAGGTCCTTATGTCTTGGCTCGACTTCGCGCGCCACGGAAGCCGTATGCGCCCCGATCCACAGTTCTTGCCTTTTGCCTAAGTTTTCTCGGTGTCTCTGTGCCTCTGTGGTGAATTGGGCTGTCGTCTTTTGCCAATTCTGATCCGTGATAATCCGTGCAAATCCGCGGCCGCTCTGTTTTTGACTCTCGCTTTCGTCCGATCTGCTGCTTCCCCTCCTTTCCCCGCCGAAATTAACACTCGCCAACCACGCTGTGCGCGATAATGATCCTGTCCACCAGGGCAGGAACCGAAATGAGCGAAGCTGGCATCGGCGGCTATTCGCGCCAGTGCTTCCGGGTTGTCGCAATACTGGCAGCAACAACTCTGTTCTGCCTAAGTGCTGCGGCCCAGCAACCTGCCGCGGCATCTTCGGCCAAGACCGGAACCATCGTCGAGACTCATTCCGACAAGCGGGTCGTGCAGACCGGACGCTGGTATGTAGTGCGCCAATTCACCGTCGATTTCGCCGTCAAGTGCTCCAGCCAGACCTACTGCGGAGAAGTCACCACCACCGTGATTAATGAAGTGGACGACCTCATCGCCAGCAAAGGCAAGCCCGTGGAGCTGCAGGAGAGCGGCAAAGATCTCGACGTAACCCTGCAAAACGGACGCCGCATCAGGGCCCACCAGGTGGGTGCCAATAAGTGCACACAAAATTGAATTTTGCCTCTGTCTTATCCGTGTAATTCGTGTAAATCCGCGGCTGCTTCTCCGCTTTTTCCTCCGTGCCCTTCTGCCGATGCGATTGTGCGCTCAGGCCTGGGCGCGTAGGATGCGCAAATGGAAATCCTTCACAGATTTCTATCGCTTCTCGTCGTGGTCCTGTTCGTGTTCTCGTTCGCTGCGGCACAGACCGGGACGGCTCCGATCGTGGGGGCCACCGTGACTCCTCCGGAGACCATGAGCTCTGCCGACCTGACCACCCAGTTGTCCGGGGTCAAAGACAACTCGCTCGTCGTCGCCAACAAAATCATCAGCGGCCCTCTGCGGATCGATGCTGACCAGCGGGCGATCATACCGGTCGCCTTCAAAGTCGAGTTTCGCGACTGCGAGTTTACCGACGAAGTGTTCGTCCGGAAGGTCGAATTCGCCCAAAGCGTAATCCTGCTGCGAGTGAAGTTCGATAAGGGCCTGGACTTCGAAAGCGTCCACGTGCAGGGCGATCTCCGGTTGGAAAACGTGGAGGCCACCCAGAAGATCCAGATCTATCAATCACAGGTCGATGGGGACTTCCACATCAGCAGCTCGGTGGCGCCCGCCTTCGACGTTGAGAGCCTGACAGCCGCCAACGTCATCCTCAGCCTGGGGAAAAAATCCGTTCCGACTGTTGACTTTGCGCACCTCGCGGCTGGCCGGTTCAGCCTATCGGCGACCCAGGGTTCAGGCGTAAAGGTAACCCATCTGGTCCTGAACAACGCCAGCCTGAAAGACACGCTTGTCCTGCAAAACCTCGACCTGCAGCAGGTCGAAGCCGCCAACCTGACCGTCGCCAAGCGAGTGATGTTCCTGCCGGTGACCATGATCAAGCAGCTTGACTTGACCTCGGCCAACCTCGGCGGCTTCGAGTGGGACTTCGCCGGGCCAGTGGAGTTGCCGCAGAAGCTGGACATCGACAGCGCAACCCTGGGAAGCCTCAGCATCGTTCGTGGCGTGCCGGCGAGCGCAGCAAAATCTCGCGACTGAGGCCAGACGCGTGCGGGCCGACCGCACCGATTACGGACTGGCTTTCCTGGAGAGGGCTGAATATTACGAGCCTGCTTACACCTCTTACGAGTCGTCGCTGAAATCGCGGGGACAATCGGACAAGGCTGACGGCGTGTACTTTGCCATGCGTGACCGGCGCCGCTATACCGAGTTTCTGGACGCCAGTACTGCCTGGGACAAGATCGTCGCGGGATTCAATTACATCATTGGCTTCGGACACAAGTGGTTCTTCGGATATGGCCGCGCCTGGGTCTATCCCCTGATCTGGTGTGTGATTTTAGTTCTGCTGGGTGGCTTCATCTTTCGCGACAGCGAACGAATGCAACGCCTGGACAATGAGACTCCCGCCCGCGTCTTCTCTCCCGTTTGGTATAGTCTCGACATTTTTGTTCCGATCCTCAGCCTCGGCGTGGCCAAGAACTGGCGCCCCAAAGAGGAATACCGCTTGCTCTACTTCTACTCCAAGTTCCTCTCTCTGATCGGCTTGATCTTTATCTCCGCCATGGTCGGCGCCTTAACCGGCACGCTTAAGTAAAAAGAGGTTTGGAACGAGTGGCCCGACGGCTGGCCCGCCCCGTGGGTGGCCCATCCCGCCTTCCTTTGGCGGGGTGGGTCTGTTGACTTCCACTGGACTAGCAACTCACACCCGACCCGTCCACGCATCACCGGGTGCCCCATTCAAGGCCCTCTTTTGGCCTTGAGTGGGGATTTTCGTTTGTACAACCGGACCGTCGCGGGTGCCCCATCCTTTCGCCTTCCTTTGGCGAAAGGGTGGGAAGCGAAACTCCTCATGGTTTGTCATCCCTCGCGCAGCGGGGGATCTGCTGTTTCTTCCAGTTGTCATCCTGAGCGAAGCCACCGAAGGGAGCGGAGTCGAAGGACCTGCTTTTGCTTGCGGTTCGGCAGAGCCTTCGTTCTGGCCGTGAGTCGGGATTTTCGTGTACGACTGAAAAAAAGACAGCTCGAAGCTTGCGCTTGAACGGAGCACCCGACCCAGGAGCATCCTCGGCTTGGGCATACAGGCATTGTACCGGGTGACCTGCCACAGACCCGCATACCTCGTTGCAGGCGGGTGGCCCATATTTGCCTTCTTTTGGCAAATGTGGGGCTTTGCCGTTATCACACTTAACTGTGACCTGCGTCCTAGCGCATCCCGCTCCCGAACCTGCACTCTCTGATACAGAACGATGAGGGAGAGCTGTGCCCAGAGAGACGCAGCCGGGGTCTTCACCTCGTCGTCGAAGTGAAGGTGATTCGACCTGTGATGGGTTATGCAAGTCTTCGATTTCTTGCCTATCTTCCCTCAATAGCCTTTCTCCATTCTAGAAAAATCCCGCTTAACTCCTTTATTAAGACGATTTTGCCGGTAACCCCAACGCATTCAGTGGCTTGCGCACAAAATGTTTGTATCTCCATGAAAACAAGGATTCGAGGGGGGAGGGGGAGGGGGGTACCCACCTCCCGCACGATTCCCAATCCGGGAAACTCTTCCACCGCCTCCTGCTGGAGCTTTCCCTCTCACTGCCGATGCATGCAGCAGTGCGTCAAGCGCACTCCCTGGAGGTTCTATGCGCCGACTGCTGATCGCCCTGCTGCTGTGCTCCTGTGCCATCGCCCAAAATCAAGACAAAGAGGCCAAGCCCGCCCAAGGTCCCGACTTCAGTCGCGCCGCTCGCGAGCGAGGCGCTTTCTACCTGAATGGCATCGGGCACCAATACATTCAGGGCAGGAACTTCACCGTCGTGGCGGCAGCTATTCCCACGCTCAACGGCAAGTATTTCGGAGTGAAGCTGCACGTATTCAATCGCGGAAAGGAGTCGGTCAACATGTTGCCCGAGTCGGTGACGGTCGAAGACTCAGTGGGAATCAGGCAACTGGAGCTATTTTCGGCAGCGGAGATTGCCGATCACATGCGGAAGCAGCCAACTTGGATGCGCGTAGCAGGAGCTGCGGTCGGAGGCGCTCCCGCCCCGCCGATGCCCGGCAACGACCCTGGCGTTCCCACCATGGCTGACCTGCTGCGCGAACTGAGCAAAGACGCGGGCGGCAACGGAATGGCGATGGGCTACTCGGATACCTCGTATCCGACGCTGACCGTGCGCGGGACGCCGAAGGCGGTGGCACACAGTTCCGAGGCGTGCGACTTGGGTTGCGAGTTGCGCAACCGCGAAATCGGCGATGGCAGCGGGCCACAGCTGCAACAACGTAGCGCCCGTCCCGAGCAGGTGGAGCAGAGCGAGTTCCTGGCCAACACTATTCCTCCGGAAGGCGATGTGGAGGGCGTCTTGTACTTTGCGATGCCGAAGCTCACCGATCGCGCACCGATTTCGCACACTGGAAAGAAAAGCTATCTGGTCACCGTGACCGTCCCGGTGGGCGAGGAGAAGTTTCAGTTCGTCTTTCCGCCGGAATAGAGGCGTTCGTGGAGGATTTTCCATATTGGGAAAGGAGCACGATTCAACGTCCCAAATGCTTGAACGCACTGCAGATGCAAGCCTATTCTGAGGCCGCAAAGGGATGGCACCAGAGGAGAGGCTTGTATGTCCGGTCCCAAGGTTCAGTGGAAGACGAAAACTTCATGGCGCGCGAAATTGCATAAGCCGACGCCGCCCAAGCTGGTCCGAGTACCAGACGGTATGGCCAAGCGATTCGGCCACGGCATCATGCTGATTCCAAACGCCCTCGAACTGGACGCCATGATTCGGAAAATTCCGCGCGGCCAGGTCAGCACTCTGGCGCAGATCCGCAAGCGACTGGCGCGCTGGCACAACGTCGACGTGACCTGTCCCCTGGTGACAGGGATCTTGTTGCGCATCGTGGCTGAAGCTGCAGAAGAGGACAGGCTGGGCGGGAAGCATGACGTCACACCGTACTGGCGCATCGTCCGTGACGACGGCCGGCTCAACGCGAAGTTTCCCGGCGGCGTCGAAGCGCAGGTCCGGCGCTTGCACGACGAAGGACACACGATTGAAAACGGAAAGGTCGTGATGACGAAATCAGAAGAGTCGGCGGCGTGAAACCGGCTGGCGAGTGCCGCTGGATTCCCGCTCAATGAGCGGGAATCCAGCAGGTCGCGTTTTCAGTAGCGTGAGCCGATGAGTTCTTCTTCTACTTCCTTTTCGTCCACGCGGATTTCCACGTGACCGTGGTCTCCGTTAAAGAGTTCTTCTACTTCGAGGGCCTCGTAGGCATGCTCGCCGTGAATTGACTCGTCCAGTCCGATTTCTTCGCTCATCATTTCGACCTTCACCGGAGTGAACACATCGATCACTCGCAACATCGCATAGGTGAATCCGAACGCCCAAACTGAAGAGAACAGCACCGCAACCAGTTGCTTGAAGAAGAAGCCCGGATTGCCATAGAACAGTCCATTGGTTCCAGCAGGATTGAAGGCACTGTTGGCGAACAACCCGAGCATCAGGATGCCGAGGAAACCGCCGACTCCGTGAACGCCCCAAACGTCGAGCGCGTCATCCCAGTGCAGCTTGTTCTTCATCTCAACCGCGAAGTAGCACACCACACCTGAGACCACACCGATGATTACGGCCGTGGTCGGCGAGACGTAGCCTGCAGCGGGAGTAATCGTCGCCAGTCCGGCAACCGCGCCAGTGAGCAGGCCGAGGAACTTGGGCTTGCGCTCACGGAACCATGCGACCGCGAGCCATGATACGGCGGCGAACGACGCGGCAATGTCGGTGTTCAGGAAGGCCGTTCCAGTGACCGAGTCCACGCGCATTTCACTGCCCGCGTTGAATCCGTACCAGCCGAACCACAGAAGGCCTGTGCCCAAGGCGACTAGTGGAATGCTGTGCGGGCCGCGATCGAGCACGCGGCGCTTGCCGACGTAGAGCACCGAAGCGAGAGCGGCCAGTCCGGCGATGTTATGGACAACGATGCCGCCGGCGAAGTCTTCAACGCCCCAGCGCTGCAGGATTCCTCCGCCCCAAATCATATGCACGAAGGGGAAATAGACGAAGGTCAACCAGCCAGTGAGGAACAGACAGTAGGCCTTGAAGGTGACGCGGTTGGTGAATGCGCCGGAGATGAGCGCCGGAGTGATGATGGCGAACATCATCTGGTAGGCGATGAAGACCATCGCAGGAATGGTGTCATTGGGACCAGACGGAGTCGAGAGGTTGACGCCGTGCAGACAGAATTTGTCGAGGTTGCCGATGATGCCGTGCCAATCACCACTGAAGCAGAGCGAGTAGCCGTACAAGTACCAAATAACGGTGGTCCATCCCATCGAGACGAAGCTCTGGATCATGATGGCGAGGACGTTCTTGCGGCCGACCAGCCCGCCGTAGAAGAAGGCGAGTCCGGGAGTCATCAGCATGACAAGGCTGGTACACAAGATCATGAAGCCGGTGTTACCGGTATCAAGGTGAAGCATGAAAGCCTCCATTGGAATGAGTGCAACCACCAGAGGGCAAACGCCGAGCTAGTAGCATGCCAGCGTCGTACTTTTGGCCGGGGGTTGTCAGTGCGGGATGACACGAGGGGCTGTGACAAGCGGGCGCGAAACTGGGTGCGTCAAATGCGGGCGACTTGCCAGTGAAAGGAGCGAAATTCGGAAAGTCGGCGGAACGGGGCCGACTAATCGAAAACTACTATTCACCCGACGGCGCCATTCGCAATAAACTTTCGGAACTCCTGATGCGAAAACCGAGGAAACAAACCCTGTCCATAATTGCGGTTGTCCTGCTGTTGCTGTGGGGCAGCTTCCTAACCTTTATCGGCTGGGCGATGCGGCAGCCACCGGAGAAATTTGGCCGGGTGATGTCGCATATGCCGATGCCGGCCTTCTTCTTGTTCCCATTCGAGACGATGTGGAGCCACGCCCGAGCCGGCGTCGTGCAGCCAGGAGACCCCGCGCCCAACTTTCGCCTGCCGACGCTGGACCATCAATCGGAAGTAGACCTGGCGGCGCTGCGCGGGAAGCCCGTAGTGCTGGTCTTCGGGAGCTATACCTGACCGCCGTTTCGGCGGGAGGTTCCCGCCCTCAACAAGCTGTATGAGCAGTACGGCAACCAGATGGCGTTTTACGCGGTGTACATTCAGGAAGCACACCCAACCGACATCTGGCAGATGAAGAGCAATATCAAAGACAACGTGCTGTTCGCCAGTCCCAAGAACGACGAAGAGCGGGCGTTCGTGGCTGGTGCATGCGTCCGCAAACTGGGAATCAAGTTTCCCGCGGTCATCGATGGGTTCGATAACACCACGGAGAAAGCTTACACCGGATGGCCGGACAGGCTGTACCTGATCGGCAGCGATGGCACGGTGTTGTTCAAGAGCAAGCCGGGGCCGTTTGGGTTCCACCCTGCGGATTTGGAGGCGGCGATCAAGAAGCTGCCGCAAGCGCAGGCGGCGCGTTAGGTTTTGGGATCCCACCCTTTCCCAAAAGAAGGGAAAGGATGGGGCACCCGGCTTTCCCACCTATAATGTCGGCACCATGAGTGCGTGTCGAAATGCCGCGGTCGTAGCTCTGCTCGTCCTTATGGTTGGTGCCAGCGGAAGTTTGCGGGCGCAGGCACCGCTGACGATCACGACAGCGTCGTTGCCAACGGCGACTGTGGGAACGAGCTACCAGGCCGGAGTCGGAGTTACTGGCGGCGGGATGCCGTATGCGTGGCAAGTGGCCAACGGCGCACTTCCGCCCGGGCTGAAGCTGGACGCGAAGAAAGGCGTGATTGTGGGCACGCCAACGACGGCTGGCACGTATCACTTCGAAGTATTGGTGACCGATTCGGGCGTTCCCGCGATGCAAATCCAACGTGAGTACACGCTGGTGGTAACAGCAGCGCTGACGATCGACTGGAAAAAACCCCCAGCAGTGCACGGGCAAACGATCGATGGTTCGGTGATCGTCAGCAATCTGACTAAGCAGGACTTCACGCTAACGGTGATCGTGATGGCGGTGAACCAGATCGGGCGGGCGACGACACTGGGCTACCAGGAGTTCACGCTAGGATCGGGCGGGGAACAAGTGATCCCATTTGGGTCAAGCCCGGGGCCGGGGAGCTACATCGTTCATGCGGACGCAGTGGCCGAAGTAGCGAGCACCAACACTATCTATCGCGCGAGGAAGCAGACCACGCAGTCGCTGGTGATTCAGCCGCCAGATTAACGAGCGGATCGTCTCGTCGACCGTTCATCCGGTGCGTACAATGCTGAGGATGGATTATGCGGGCCGGCAGAAGAAATTCCTACAAACACTAATCGAGGAAGAGTTGGATGGGTTTGTCATTACCCATCCAGCGAACCTGCGCTACCTTTGCGGCTACACCGGCAGTAACGGGCTGTTGTTGTTTCTCGGCGGGCGGCGGGTATTTTTCACCGACGGGCGTTACACGCAGCAGGCGCACGAAGAGGTGAAGGGAGCGCGAGTGGTGATCGCGCGGGGGCCGCTGCTGAATGATGCGGCGAAGATCATCGGCAAGCTGAGTTCGGCGGCGATTGGCTTCGAGTCTGACTTGACTACGGTGTCGACGGCTGCGCAGATGAAAGAACTGGTGCATCGGCGCATCGAGTGGAAGGCAACGTCGGGGCTGATCATGCGACAGCGCATGATCAAAGACGCAGACGAACTGAAGCTGATTCGCGAGGCGGTGAAGCTGGGCGCGAAAGTCTATCAGCAGGCTGCCAAGTCGATTCACCCGGGCGCGAGCGAGGTCGAAGTTGCAGGCAAGCTGGAGTTCGCTGCACGGCGTGCTGGGGCCGATGGAATGTCGTTCGAGACCATCGTAGCGGCAGGGAAACGGGGAGCATTGCCGCACGGGCGGGCGACCGGCCAGCCGATCCCCAGGCGCGGATTCGTGGTGGTAGATTCGGGTGTTATACTGCGAGGCTATTGCTCGGACATGACCCGCACTGTCCATGTCGGCTCAGTGGGCCGAGTGGAGCGCGAGTGGTACAACGCGGTGCTGGAAGCGCAGTTAGTGGGAATTGCGGCCGTTCGACCGGGGGTTGCGGCGGGACAAGTGGACGATGCGGCACGTTCTGTGTTGCGTAAGGCCAAGCTGGATCGTTATTTCACTCATTCTACGGGCCATGGCGTAGGGCTGGAGATTCACGAGCCTCCGCGGTTGGGTAAGAAGCAGACAGAGCGGCTGGCGCCCGGAATGGTGATCACCATTGAGCCGGGAATTTATGTGCCGGGCAAGGGTGGTATTCGCATAGAAGATATGGTGGTTGTTACCGAAAACGGGTGCGAGGTGTTGACCCCGGTGACGAAGGAACTGGTTGAAGTGGCATCATCCTAGGCGGCACGGAGGGAGAGTAAGTAGTGGTGTCATCCCTCGGAACGGATTCCGATGAATCAGAAAGAAATCAAAGAACTCATAGAGCTGCTGGTTGAAAAGGACATCGCCGAGTTTGAGATGGAACGTGGCGATGTAAAACTGCATATCAAGCGCGGGGGAGCCGATCGGGCGCCGCAGGTGGTTGCGGTGTCGGCTCCGGCGATGGCGGCGCTTCCGGTGACTCCGGTGGCTGCTCAGCCGACGACGCCCGTGACCGAAACGGCTAAGCCAGCACCAGCGGACGACGAAGCTAACCTGCATATCGTGAAGTCGCCGATCGTGGGGACTTTTTACGAAGCGGCATCCCCGGGGGCTCCGGCGTTTGTAGCGCCGGGAGACGCAGTGAAAGAGGGACAGGTGCTGTGCATCATCGAGGCGATGAAGCTGATGAACGAAATTGAGGCCGACGCGACAGGCGTGATCGTGAAACGCTTCGTCAACAACGGCAGCCCAGTGGAATATGGAATGCCGCTGTTCGGGATACGGAAGAGCTAGCCGCAACCTCATCAACCAGTCCAACAGGTCGACACGATCCATTCATGTTCAAAAAGATACTGATAGCGAACCGCGGTGAGATTGCCCTGCGCGTGATTTGCGCCTGCAAAGAACTGGGCATCAAAGCGGTAGCCATTTATAGCGAAGCCGACCGGAACTCGCTGCACGTGCGTTTTGCCGACGAGGCGATTTGCATCGGTCCTCCACGGCTGAGCGAGAGCTACCTGAACATTCCGGCAGTGATCAGCGCGGCGGAGATCGCGAATGTGGATGCGATTCATCCTGGGTACGGGCTGCTGAGCGAGAACGCCAACTTCGCCGAAGTGTGCCAGGCGTGCGGCATTAAGTTCATCGGGCCTCCACCGGAAGTGACACGGCTGATGGGCGAGAAAGAAAAAGCGCGCGCCACCATGAAGAAGGTGGGTGTGCCGATTCTGCCGGGATCGGATGGCATTATCGCGTCGGCGGACGAAGCGCAGGAATGGGCACGGAGCATCGGGTTCCCGGTGATTGTGAAGGCGTCTGCGGGCGGAGGCGGACGCGGGATGCGGATAATCCGCAGCGCTGACGAACTGCCCAACCAGTTTCATGCGGCGCAGTCGGAGGCGGCGGCGGCATTTGGCAATGGCGACCTCTACATGGAGAAGTACATCGAGCGGCCGCGTCACATCGAGTTCCAGATTCTGGCCGACGAGCACGGGAACGTCATCAGCTTGGGTGAGCGCGAGTGCAGCATCCAACGAAGGCACCAGAAGCTGGTGGAAGAGGCGCCGTCGGTGGTGGTGACGCAGGAGTTGCGCGATCGCATTGGCGGCATCCTGGTGAAGTCGCTGGCGGATATTGGGTACATGAATGCGGGGACCATCGAGTTCCTGATGGACGAAGATCGCAGCCTGCATTTCATCGAGATGAATACACGCATACAGGTGGAGCACCCGGTGACGGAGATGACGACGGACGTGGACCTGGTGAAGTCGCAGATCATGATTGCGGCGGGCGCAAAAATGAGCGAGGTCATCAACCATCCGGTGGTGTTCCGTGGGCATGCGATTGAGTGCCGCATCAATGCCGAACATCCGGAGCGGTTTACACCGTCGGCAGGGAAGATCACAGCGCTGAACTTGCCGGGAGGCACCGGCATACGGGTGGACACCGCAGCGTATGCTGAGGGAGTGATTCCGCCGTATTACGATTCGTTGATTGCCAAGTTGTGCGCGCGCGGGCGCGACCGCGACGAGGCGATTTCGCGCATGTCGCGCGCTCTCGATATGTTCGTGGTGGAAGGAATCTTCACCAGCATTCCGTTGCAAAAGCGGATTATGGCGGACGAAGACTTCCGCGCCGGCAACATTGATACGAAATTCATGGAGCGCTTCCTGGCGCAAAGCAACAATAAAGAAGCCGTGAAAAAGTAGGCATCCATGCAGAAGCCCCTGCAATTACCAAGGCTGTACGCCATTCTGGATGTGACCTGTTTTGCGCCGCAGTTACGGACGACGAACTCGATTGTCGAGTTTGCTCGCGACCTGGTGGAAGGCGGCGTGACCCTGCTGCAATACCGGAACAAAGAGGGAGACACGCGCGCCATGATGAGCCACGCCCGCGAGATCAAGCGCGTGCTCCAGGGTAAGGTAACGCTCATCATGAACGACCGTGCCGATATCTGCGTGGCCATGGGTTTTGACGGCGTTCACCTCGGACAGGATGACCTGCCGGCTGAGGGAGCGCGACTGGTAGTGGGCGAACGAATTGTCGGCGTCTCGACGCACAATCCACAGCAGGTGAAAGATGCCGACGCAGGTCCCGCGGACTACATTGCGATCGGGCCGGTGTTCCCGACGACTGGCAAGAAGAATCCCGACGCGCTTGTAGGACTCGAAGGGGTGCGAGCGGCGCGGGCGGCGACCAAGAAGCCGCTGGTGGCGATTGGGGGAATCACGCGCCATAACGCTAAGGCGGTGATCGAGGCAGGCGCTGACTCGGTAGCAGTCATCTCGGACCTGCTGAGTTCTCCGCACCGCGTGGCAGAAGAATTCCTGCGGCTTTTGGTGTAGATTCGTGCGAAGGCGCTATCCACATTGCTGACGCTCGCGGACTATAGTCCGCTCGCGAAATCAAAACGGCGCGCGATTACGGCACGGCTGAAGCCGTGCCCTTTCAAAATCAGGTCAAAGAGGGCCATTGAGCACCGAAACGAAGACAGTTTCCCTCGCCAGCGGCGAAAACGAATTTGTAAAAGGACTCGGCCTGACCAGCGCAACCACGCTGGTGATGGGCTCAATGATCGGCTCGGGCATCTTCATTGTCTCGGCCGAGATTGCGCGCGAAGTCAACTCGCCGGCGCTGTTGATTGCAGCGTGGCTGGTGACGGGCTTCCTGACCATCACAGGTGCATTGGCCTACGGCGAATTGGCGGCGATGATGCCGCACGCTGGCGGACAATACGTGTACCTGCGCGAATCGCTGGGACCGCTGTGGGGATTTCTCTACGGCTGGACGCTTTACCTTGTGATCCAGACCGGAACAATTGCCGCGGTGGGTGTGGCCTTCGGAAAATTCCTGGGCGTGTTCTTCCCATCGATATCCGCGACGAACTGGATTGTGCATTTGTGGCACGTGCCGCCGATTCCCGTCGGTCCAATGGTGCTGGGGAACATGGACGTCGGGTTGAACACGCAGAACCTGATGGCCGTGCTGGTAGTGATCTTTCTCTCGGTGCTGAACATTTTTGGCGTGCGGCTAGGCGCGGCGGTACAGAACGTGTTTACCTTCGCCAAAACCGCAGCGCTGCTTGGACTGGTTCTGCTAGGTGTGTTCATCGGACGCAACGCAGAAGCCATTGCGGCCAACTTCGGCGCGAACTTCTGGCACAACGCGGGCTTCGGGGCTCTGCATCCGGTGCAAGTGGGCGTCGGAGGGCCGATTGCGCTCGTGGGCATGGTCACCATTGTCGCGGTTGCTCAGGTGGGATCGCTCTTTTCGTCCGACGCATGGAACAACGTGACATTCACGGCCGGCGAGGTACGAAATCCGCAGCGCAACCTGCCGCTGGCACTGGCGATTGGCACGGGGGTCGTCATCCTCATTTACGTGATGGCGAACTTCGTTTATCTGAGCGTGCTGCCGATGGTGGGCGATCCGCAGGGAACGACCATTCTGGCGCGCGGCATTCAGCACGCGTCGGAGGACCGCGTCGCCACCGCAGTGATGCAACAGATCTTCGGCTCGGGCGGCGCGCAGATCATGGCGATGCTCATCCTCGTCTCTGCGTTCGGATGCAACAATGGCCTGATACTGTCGGGCGCGCGTGTGTATTACGCCATGGCGAAGGACGGGCTGTTCTTCAAGAACGCGGCGAAGTTGCATCCCAAGTACCGCACGCCCGCTCATTCCCTGATGATGCAATGCGTCTGGACCTGCGTACTGTGCCTGTCGGGCAGCTACGGTCAATTGCTGGATTACATCATTTTCGCGGTGCTGGTGTTCTACATCCTGACGATTGCAGGGCTGTTCGTGCTGCGCGTGAAGCAGCCCGATGCGCCGCGTCCGTACCGTGCGATTGGATATCCGGTACTGCCGGCGATCTATATTCTGATGGCGGTATTCATTGATATAGTCTTGTTACGCTATAAGCCTCAATACACGTGGCCCGGGTTAATCATCGTGCTACTGGGAATTCCGGTGTATTTCGTGTGGTCGAAGCGCAACCGGGCCGAGCGATTGCCGGCCTGATCTCGAAGGAGACACAAAGCCGAATGGCGAATCTTCTGAAGTGCAAGCCTCTCGACCTATTGCTGAAAGAGGCGACCCATGAGGACGAACATAGTCTGAAACGGGCCCTGGGGCCGGTCAACCTAATTACACTTGGCATCGGGGCGATCATCGGAGCCGGAATCTTCGTGCTCACCGGTTCGGCGGCGGCGATGTATGCCGGCCCGGCCATCGTGCTCTCCTTCATACTTGCGGGCTTAGGCTGCGTATTCGCCGGACTGTGCTACTCCGAGTTTGCGTCGCTGATCCCAATTGCGGGCTCGGCTTATACCTACGGATACGCAACGCTGGGCGAAATTTTTGCCTGGATCATCGGCTGGGACCTCATCCTGGAATATGCGTTTGGCGCGGCCACCGTCGCCTCCGGCTGGGCGGGATACTTCGTGAGCTTTCTGCAGGACTGGGGGATTACCATTCCGCCGCAGTTCACGGCGACGCCCTACACCCACGTAGGGAACCAGTGGGTACCGAACATGCTGGTGCAGTACGGGGGGCGCTGGGAACTGTTGACCACTGCGGCTCCGATGCTCAGCCAGAAGGGCGTGGATGCCTCGACGCTGCCTCAGATACAGGGCGTCTTCAATATCGTGGCGTTCCTGATTATTTGCGTGATTACGTTCATCCTGGTGGTCGGGATCCAGGAGTCGGCGAATTTCAATTCCGCGATCGTGATGATAAAGGTGACGATTGTGCTGATCTTCATCGCAATAGCGGGCGCGTTTGTGCTTAAGCATCCGGCGGTGGCGGCGGCGAACTGGCATCCGTTTATCCCGCCGAATGGAGGGTCGTTCGGCGATTATGGCTGGTCGGGTATTGCCCGCGCTGCGGGCGTGATTTTCTTTGCCTATATAGGATTTGACGCAGTCTCAACCGCGGCGCAGGAAGCGAAGAATCCCCAGCGAGACATGCCGATTGGCATTCTCGGATCGCTAGTGGTCTGCACCATCCTGTACATCCTGGTATCGGGATTGTTGACGGGCATCGTTCCGTATTCGGCATTGAACGTGGCCGCACCGGTGGCGGTTGGCATCGATGCAACCGGCGTCCGCTGGGGCTCGGTACTGGTGAAGCTTGGCGCCATTGCCGGGCTGGGCAGCGTAATGCTGGTGATGCTGCTGGGACAGTCGCGTGTGTTTTATTCGATGTCGCGCGACGGGCTGCTGCCGGAGTGGGCGGGCAAGGTACATCCCAAATTCCGTACGCCCTATATTTCATCGATCACGGTGGGACTGTTTGTAGCCGTCTTTGCGTCGGTCGTGCCGATTGGAATTCTCGGTGAACTGGTGAGCATTGGTACGTTGCTGGCTTTCGTCATCGTGTGCGCCGGTGTCCTGATCCTGCGCAAACGGCGTCCGGACCTGCATCGTCCGTTCAGAACTCCGTGGGTTCCGGTGGTACCGATCCTCGGCATCATCATTTCGTTCGCTTTAATGGCTTCTTTGCCATTGGCCACGTGGATCCGTTTGTTCGTCTGGTTGGCGATTGGGATGGCCATCTACTTTGGTTACGGACGCTACCATAGTCATGTGCAACGCCTGGTCGGTGATGAAGTGAAGAAGTAAGCAGCGAGTTGGGCTCATGAAGCCGGACGCGCATCGACGCCCTCCATCGTGGA
Source organism: uncultured Acidobacteriaceae bacterium (assembly GCA_963749635.1). GTDB lineage: Bacteria > Acidobacteriota > Terriglobia > Terriglobales > Acidobacteriaceae > DASRAA01. Next base: position 288,004 of record CAVVNW010000018.1, on the reverse strand, counting down.
GGGCGTTTTGTTTCGCCGACGTGAGATGCATCATTGCGCGGAGGTGTGGCCATCGCGCAGAATGGCTGACGTGAAGATCCCGTTCAATCTCAAGGTGCTGGCCATCCTGTTGGTGCTGCTGGTCATCGTGGGAATTGCGGGATTCCACCTCATTGAGGGCTGGACGTACTTCGATGGCTTCTACATGGTGCTGACGACCATTACCAGCATCGGGTACGGAGAGATTCATCCTCTGTCGCACGCGGGGCGGCTGTTCAATAGTTTCGTCATTATCACGGGAGTGGGGCTGGTGCTGCTGCTGGTCGGGGGCGCCTCACGTACTTTGCTAGAATTCGAGCTTCAATCGGTATTCGGCAGGAGACGCATGGACCGCGAAATTAGCCGGTTGACGGGGCACTTTATCATCTGCGGAGCGGGACGTGTGGGACGCAGCGCGGCGCGCGAATTGGCGCGGCGTCCGCTGCCCTTCGTGGTGGTGGATACCAACGAGGAAAAACTAAAAAAGTATTCTTCGGAAGGCTGGCTGACGCTGTTGGGCGATGCCACGCTGGCGCATGTGCTTCAGGAGTTGCGCATTGAGCATGCGCAGGGGCTGGTGGCGGCCACGACCACGGACGCTATTAACATCTACATCATCCTGACGGCGCGCAGCTTGAATCCCAAGATCAAGATCATCGCGCGGGCTGCGGAAGAAGATGCGGAGAAGCACCTGCTTACCGCGGGCGCGGACTCGGTAGTTTCGCCGTATCGGTTTGCAGGTTATCGAATTGCGCAAACGTTTATGCGTCCCAACGTGGTCGATTTCTTTGACACCGCGATGAACCAGAAGCGGCCGCTGGAGATCGAGGAAGTGAAAGTGGAGAAAGGCGCGCGCTTTGCCGGACAGACTCTGGAGAGCTCGCGCATCCGGCAGGAGTTGGGAGTAATTGTGCTAGCCATCAAGGGCGAGCACACGGCGATGCGCTTCAATCCTCCGCCTGATGAAGTCATTCACGTGGGCGACCACCTGATTGCTATGGGCGATCCTGAGGGGCTTCGGAAACTGGAAGACTCGGCGTCGGAGCACGCATGAAGATCGTCACTGCCGCGGAAATGCGTGAGATCGATCGCGCCAGCACTGAAAAATTCGGCGTGCCTTCACTCACCCTGATGGAAAATGCCGGCAGCGCGGTGGCCCAATTCATCCTCGAAAACTACAGACATGCCGAGCGCATTGCCGTGGTGTGCGGCAAGGGAAATAACGGCGGCGACGGCTTCGTAGTAGCGCGCCAACTGCATCGCGCGGGCCGGGTGGTCGAGGTACTGCTGTTGGCCTCACCGTCGGAGCTGAAGGGCGATGCGGCGGCGATGTTCGAGCGGCTGCCGGTGCGTCCCATTGTGGTGCAGTCGCCGGCGGAGTTGCAGGCGGAAGTGTCGCGCAGCCTGGGAAATTGCGATTTGCTGGTCGATGCGATTCTGGGTACCGGATTCAAGCCTCCGGTAAAGGGGCTGTACGCAGCTGCGATTGCAGCGATCAACGGCGGCAGCATGCCGGTGGTAGCCGTCGATATTCCTTCGGGCGCGGACTCGGATGCGATGACGCCCCAGGCGGGCGCGGGCATTGCGCGGGCAGACGCGATTGTCACGTTCACCGCGCCGCGACCGGCGCACGTGTTTGGCGAATTGACGCGCGGTCCGGTGAGTGTGGCGCCGATTGGATCGCCCGCGGCGGCGATTGAGTCGAAGCTGAAGCTGGAAGTAACTACGCCAAGCGACCTTGCCGCGCTGTTGGCCCCGCGTCCCATGGACAGCAATAAGGGCATGTATGGTCACGTCCTGATCGTGGGCGGCTCGCTGGGGAAATCGGGCGCGGCGGCGATGGCGGGTATGGCCGCGTTGCGAGCGGGCGCAGGACTGGTGACCGTGGCGACGACGAAGAGCGCGCTGCCCAACGTTGCGGGCTTCGCAGCGGAGTTGATGACGGAACCGCTGCCAGAAACCGACACCGGCGGCATCGGCGTCGCGTCGGTGAAAAACGGCAAGCTGCAGCAGTTGGCCTCGACGATGACCGTGGTGGCGATTGGGCCAGGGATTGGGCGGCATCCCGAGACGGTGGAGTTTGTGCGGGAAGCGGTGCGCACGCTGAAGTGCCCGCTAGTGATCGATGCCGATGGACTGAATGCTTTCGATGGCAAGACCGAGTTGCTCGATGGCAGCAAGCGCGCGCTGGTGCTGACACCGCATCCCGGGGAAATGTCGCGGCTGGCGGGAATCTCGACAAAGGCTGTACAGGCCGACCGGCTTAACGTGGCGCGCACCTTCGCGCGCGAACATCGCTTGGTGCTGGTGCTCAAAGGCAACCTAACGATCATCGCGCTGCCGGATGGAACGGCGTGGGTGAATCCCACCGGCAATCCGGGTATGGCGACTGGCGGTACGGGAGACATTCTGACGGGAATGACGGCGGGAATCCTGGCGCAAATGCCAACCGATGCGGCCCGGGCGGCGGTTGCGGCCGCGTATCTGCATGGACTTGCAGGAAACGTTGCCGCTGAGTCGATGGGGGAACATTCGCTAGTCGCGACCGATTTACTCACCGGACTGCCGGAGGCGTTTCGTAGGGCAACGCGATGGGCGGGCGGGAGCGTAGTGCGCATCAGCGGATGAGCGCCAAGGAATACATCACGCACTCGGCTGACGAGACCATCGCACTGGGGCGCGAACTGGCGGCAACGCTGAAAAACGCGCGCGTTGTCATCTTGCAAGGCGATCTGGGAGCGGGGAAGACCACGCTGGTGAAGGGCGTCGCGGAAGGACTACAGGCGGCATCGCAGGAAGATGTGACCAGCCCGACATTCACTCTGATCCACGAATTCCACGGACCTGAAGTGAACCTGTACCACGTCGATCTTTACCGCATTGAGACGGAGCGAGAACTGGCGACGCTTGGCCTGGATGAGCTCTTCGCCGAAGAAGGCAATCTAGTGTTGCTGGAGTGGGGAGAGAAGTTTCCGCGGCTGATGAGGGAGTGCGATGCGATGCTTCACGATTGAACAGCGGGGAGAAACCGAGCGGAAGATCACACTGAGTCTGAGCGCTTGACTAGGTACGGGAATCCCGTAGTATGATGAAGCTTAGATTTGAATGGGATGCGGCGAAGGCCGAGGCCAACAGGAAGAAGCACGGCGTCAGCTTCGAACTGGCGACGACGGTTTTCAGAGATTCTTTCGCCATTGATCGCGTAGACGAACGAGGAGACTACGCCGAAGAGCGATTCGTGATCATCGGGGTGGCGGAAAACAAGATATTGCTTTCAGTCGCTTACACAGAACGAGAGGACCGCATTCGCCTGATCTCCGCCCGGAGAGCTACCCAAAATGAGCAAGATGACTACCTGCACGAGAACGGATAAGAGGCTTCGCCCGATGAGTGCCGAGGAGGTTGAGAGGGCTGCTAGGTCTGACCCTGATGCGCAGCCGCTTACCCAAACCGATCTGAAGCGGATGAAACGTGTTGCTCGGGTAAAGGTCATCCGCCGAGCGCTGGAATTGACGCAAGAAGAATTTGCGACGCGGTATCACATTCCCCTCGGCACTCTGCGCGATTGGGAACAGGGGCGTGCCGAGCCCGACCAGCCCACCCGGGCGTACCTAACGCTGATCGCCCGTGACCCGGAGCGGGTGAACCGGATGCTGAATCGGAAGACAGGCTGAACCCTTTACTGATACTAAACTCCTTTGTGAGGTCAGCAATCCTCAGAACCCCATAATGTTGTATCCGCAATCGACGTAGATCGTCTCGCCGGTGATGCCGGTGGCGCCATCGCTGGCCAGAAAGAGCGCCGTTGCAGCGACCTCGTTCACATCGATATTGCGGCCCAGGGGAGCCTTTTCCGCTTGGGCCTTCATCATTTCGCCCAGGCTGCCGATGCCCCGTGCAGCCAGTGTCTTAATCGGTCCGGCAGAGATGGCGTTGACGCGGATCTTGTGTTTGCCCAGATCGGCGGCGAGGTAGCGGACACAAGCTTCCAGTGCGGCCTTGGCCACTCCCATCACGTTGTAGCGGGGAACGACCTTCTCAGCGCCGTAATATGTCATCGTCAATATGGCGCCGCCGTCGGTCATGAGCGGAGCGGCTGCTCGCGACACGGCAACGAGCGAATAGGCGCTGGTATCGAGAGCGATGCGGAAGGCGTCACGGCTGGTCTGGACGAAGTCGTTCTGCATGGTCTCGGCGGGCGCGAAGGCGATACTGTGGACAACGGCGTCGAGCTTGCCGTATTTCGCCTTCAGTTCTTCAAACAGCTTCGCGATCTCGTCGTCGCTGGAGACGTCGCACTGAAAGCCGGTGGCGTTGGGCAGGGCAGAGATCATTTCGTCGGCTTCCTGCTTGAGGCGCTCGTTTTGGTAGGTAATGGCCAGCGTTGCGCCTGCCTTTTGCATGTGCTGCGCGATGGCCCATGCAATGCTGCGTTTGTTCGCCACGCCAAACACTACTACCGTGCGTCCTTCCATGCTGATCGCCATTCGTGGTTCGTCCTCTCACAGGTGCTGATCGGTTGGGGTCAATTTGTGAGGATATCAGCCCTGCGGCGGCGATGTCTTGCCGAGAGTTGGAACGGGTTCTGCTAACATGCGGGCTCGACCTTTCGCTGCCCAAAAAACGCAAGAGGTACGACAGCAGCGACCCCAATTTCCGCCGTAGCGTGACCTTGGCGAAATCAGGTATTCCCCTATAAAAAGGCAAGATTTTCTGCTTTCCTCAAGCCGAAGCTGGGAATATACTCCCGCCCATACGGGGGCCCCACTTCGGCGGAGGCACTATGGCAACGATTCGTGACTTGCTGATCCATCGAACCATCCACTACATTCAGCCGCACCAGACGGTGTTTGAAGCCGCCAAATATATGGTGGACTGCCACGTGGGCGCGGTCCCGGTGCTGGATGGCACCACCCTGGTGGGAATATTTTCCGAGCGCGACATCATGAGCAAAGTGGTGGTGCGGCAGCTCGATCCCCAGACCACGCCTGTTGCCGAGGTCATGAGCACCGCGTTGAGGACGGTTTCGCCCGATTCCAGCAGCGAAGAAGCGATGGTCATGATGCAGGCCCATAGCATCCGGCATCTGCCGGTGTGCGAAGGAAGCATTCTGGTGGGATTCCTTTCTCTACGAGACCTGATGCGGCACACGCTGGAAGAAAAAGTTGGCGAAGCCGATATGATGCGCGCGTATATCCAGACCTCAGTCAGCTAAACGCGCCACAGGTCAACGCGCAGTGGAGCTCGCGGTGCTAAACTCAGTGGCGTCCTATGCACCTGCCGGCGGTGGTTGATCAGCTCCGGAAGATCGCGGGGCGAGAGGCAGTTCTCGACCGCCCCGAAGACCTGATGCTGTATGAATACGACGCAGGAGTGCGCAAGTGCACCCCCGTTGCGGTCGTCTTTCCCCAAAGCACAGAGCAAGTAGCAGAGATCATGCGGCTGGCCACCTCAGCTGGATTTCCGGTAGTTGCGCGCGGAGCTGGAACCGGCTTGAGCGGCGGAGCTATCGCACCCGAGGGTGGTGTGGTGCTGGCTTTTGCACGCATGAACCGCGTCCTCGACGTCGACGCCGAGAACATGCGGGCGATCGTGCAGCCAGGCGTAGTGAACCTGCAATTATCGGAGCATGTCGCACATCTGGGACTGTATTTTGCGCCCGACCCGTCCAGCCAAAAGGCGTGCACGATTGGCGGCAACGTGGCGGAGAACTCGGGCGGTCCGCACACGCTGATGTACGGAGTGACCGTGAACCACGTGACCGGTCTGACGGTTGTGCTGCCAAGCGGAGACGTGGTGCATTTCGGCGGGAAAGCCGCGGAGAGCAGCGGCTACGACCTGACAGGATTTTTTGTGGGCTCAGAAGGAACCCTTGGCGTCGTCACCGAGATTACGGTAAGGCTGCTGCGACGGCCCGAGCGTATCGCTACTTTGCTTGGGATATTCGAGACCATCGACGACGGGGCGAAAACGGTGTCAGCGATAACGGCGGCAGGAATTACTCCCGCGGCGCTGGAGATGCTCGATGGCTGGACCCTGCGGGCAGTGGAGGCGGCCTGTCACGCCGGCTACCCGCTAGACGCTGGCGCGGTGCTACTAATCGAACTCGAGGGGCTGGCCGAGCAAGTGGAAGAACAGGCTGAGGCGGTGAGGGAAGTGTGCTTGCTGCAGAAGGCACGGGAAGTGCGGCGCGCGAAGGATGAGAACGAGCGCGCACTGTTGTGGAAAGGCCGCAAGAACGCCTTCGCCGCTCTGGGAAGGCTCGCACCTTCGTACTACTCGCAAGACGGCGTGGTCCCGCGCACCAAGATTCCCGCGGTATTGCAGTTTATCCAGGGCGTGGCGGAGAAATACGGCCTGCGTATTGGAAATATCTTCCATGCCGGTGACGGAAATTTGCACCCGCTGATTCTGTTCGATCCACGCGATCCGGCTCAGTTGGACCTGGTGCAGGCGGCGGGAGCCGAAATTCTGGAATGCTGTGTCGCCATGGGCGGCTCGATTACCGGGGAACACGGCGTGGGACTGGAGAAGCGCGACCTCATGCCGCTGCTGTTCAGCAACGATGACCTCGACGTGATGCTCAGCCTGCGCAACGCGTTCAACGCGGCGGGTGTGCTCAACCCCGGCAAGCTGTTTCCCACTACGCGCATGTGCCGCGAGACCAGCGGGCCGTCGTCGAATCCGGTACTGCAAGCGGAGGGAATGTGAGCGCCACTGGCGTGGCCGTCGGTGTGGCGCGGGAGTTGCGCGCGATCTGCGGAGAGCGATTCGTCGCAGAAAATGCAAGGCCGAACAACGTCGCCGGATTCGATGTCAGCCCGGCGTCAGCAGAAGAAGTCGGCGGCGTCCTGACGATCGCGAATGAGCACGAGTTGAGCGTAGCTCCATCCGGAGGATTCACAGAGTTGGATCCGAGCGTCCTGCGTGTAGATATCGTTTTGCATACAGATCGTCTTACCCAAGTCGAGCACTACGACCACGCCGACCTGACGGTCGGCGTTGGGGCAGGTATGACAATTGCGCGACTCAGTGCGATGGTCGGGGCCGATAGACTGCTATTCGGCTGCGATCCTCCGTCGCCAGAGCGCGCAACCGTGGGTGGGATCCTCGCGACAGGCAGTCACGGACCGCTGCGGCATGGTTATGGTGCACCGCGTGACTACTGCATTGGCGTACGTTTTGTGACTGGCGATGGCCGTCGCGCGAAAGGTGGTGGACGCGTCGTCAAGAACGTTGCCGGCTACGACCTGATGAAGCTGCTCATCGGCAGCTACGGAACGCTGGCAATTATCACCTCTGCCAGTTTCAAGCTATTTCCTGCACCGAGGCAGACGCGGACGTATCTTGCCGAGTTTGCGACTGCTCGAGAGGCGCTAGAATTTCGCGATCGGATAATGCGCTCGCCCTTGTCGCCCATGTGCCTGGAACTGGTGTCACCCGGAGCTCGCAAACTGATGCGGCCGGATGTGACATCCGATGCGTGGGTAATCTGTGTGCGTGCGGCAGGGAGCGATGCCATCCTGGCGCGGTATTGTAAAGAACTGGGTTCCGCGGTTACACATGAGCTTTATGGCGACGGCGAGCTCAAGATGTGGAAAGCGATCGAGGATTTTCCTGCGTCGCAGACCGGGCAGGGCGATCAAGCGCAAATCGTGGAACTCACAGTGTGGCCGCGCGATGTTCAGGCAGTTGTCGACAGCTTGCTGGAAACGAGTGCGCTGGGAGGGCCCGACGTCGGCATCATCGGCCGCGTTGGAATTGGTCACCTGGTCGTCAAGTCGTGTGGCGGAATCGATGCGGGGCGCGCAATAGCCGAAGTGCTCACCAAGAACCTGAGAGGCAAGGTCACTGTCAAAGCTGCGGGGGCGGCGAATCCGTGGCCGATTCCTCCAGAGAACCTGGCCAGCATGCGCGCAGTAAAGCAAGCGCTCGATCCCAAGAACGTCTTACGCGGGAGGGAAATCTTTTGAGCACCGCACCCGCCGCAGTCGAGACGCACCATTCCAATTTCTCTCCACATGAGAAGCCGTCGTGGGATTTGTACTCGCGTTGCGTGCACTGTGGTCTGTGCCTCGATCAATGTCCGACGTATCGAGTGCTGGGGACGGAAATGGATTCGCCACGCGGCCGCATCTACCAGATCGTGCAGGTCGACCAGGGTCGATTGGCACTGAGCGACTCGTTCGTCACCCACATTGATCGCTGCCTCGGTTGCCTGAATTGCCAGACGGCGTGCCCGTCGGGAGTGGCTTACGGAAGCCTGCTGGAGCAGGCGCGCGCGCAAATCGCCGAGAATTACCAGCGTCCGTGGCTGGCGACGCGGCTGCGCAAACATTTTTACGCCGACATTTTGCCATCATTTGGCCGGCTCGCGCGGCACGCGCGGTTTGTGCGCTTCTATCAGCGGTCGGGGCTGCAATCGCTGGCGCGTACAACAGGCATTCTGAAGCTTTTGGGGATCGCGGAGCTGGATGCGCTATCACCTCGCATCGATAGCAAGTTTTCGTTTGCCGATTTGGGGCAAATATTTCCCGCCGAAGGTGAACAACGTGGCCGGGTTGCGTTGCTGATCGGATGCGTGGCCAGCGTGGCGTTTTCTGAGCTGAATCGCGCCACGATTCGCGTGCTGACAAAGAACGGCATCGAGGTACATATCCCGGATAAACAGTCGTGTTGCGGGGCATTGCAGCTGCACGCTGGCCTTCTCGATCTGGCTCGCGAGCAGGCGCGGCGCAACATTGACGCCATGCTTAGTCCGGAGTTCGATGCAATCGTCACTAACGCGGCAGGATGTGGATCGACCCTGAAGGAGTACGCTGCGTTGCTGCAGGACGATGTGACCTACGCCAAACGGGCGGAGGAATTCACGGCCAAGGCGCGAGACATCAACGAGTACCTCGCGGAACTGGGCTTGCGTGAACCGAAACGGAAGCTGCGCGCGCGTGTTACCTATCAAGATTCATGCCATCTCGCGCATGCCCAGGGCGTGCGTAGCGCGCCGCGTCAACTACTGGGACAAATCGGTGCAGAAGTGGTCGAATCACCTCGACCTGACTCGTGTTGCGGCAGTGCTGGTGTCTACAACATCGTGCAGAACGAAATCTCAATGAAAGTGCTCGACGAAAAGATGGGCTTTATCGCCAGCGTTGATCCCCAAATCATCGCGACGGCGAACGTAGGCTGCATGTTGCAATTCCGCGCGGGGGTTGAGCGCAAGAAAATCAATGCTCGCGTGGCGCACGTGGTCGAACTACTGGACGAGGCGTACTGAGCGCCACTTGGGTCGGTCAGAACTGGAACGGCAGGGCAAGTTCACCCCTCCGCTCCCGCTCTTCCATGTGGCGCCGTTCCCCTGGCCGAGATGACGGTTGCCACTGCTTCCTCTATCGGCAGTCTCGGGTAAAGGCTTTACTGCGCGGCGAACGCTTCGCGCAACAGTGCTGAGAGTTTTTCGGGGTCCTCGATAGGCGGCAGGCAGGTGAAGTTAGTGCAGACCACTGCGAACGACCTGTTCTCTTTCAATGCGGGTACATGCGGAATCGTTTCGGCCAGGACCGGAGGCAGATTTTGCGCAACTGCCTCACTGCCAGTCAGATGCACGACCGATCGATTCACCGCGAACTGCGCCGACGCCGCATGCAGCAGCGCTTCGGCGCTCTCATCCTCGCCCACGACCACAATCTGCGTGTGTGGGCGCGCCAGCCACGTTGCAGCGATACCGTACGTTCCAGCGTAGATGCCGAACTGCTCAGCTGCGCCGGCAAACACTTCCAGAGTGTCCTCGGCCTTGTCGCGATACGCAGCTTCGTTGGTGTAAGCGTGCAAACGCAAGAGCGCGATGGCAGCGGATGGATTACCCGCTGGAATGGGCGCATCCTGAAACGGCTTGCGTCGTGCCGAGAGAGCGCCCAGCTTCAACTTCTCTTCGAGAGACGCTTCCGTGTCGAAAAATCCGCCGGAAGTCGCATCAGCGAAACGGCGAATCATCTCGTCGGCGATCTCGCGGGCAAAGCGGAAATAGCTGAAGTCGCCGCTGATTTCATACGCATCAAGACACGCGATGGCAGTGTAGGCGTAGTCATCGAGCAGTCCGCGCACAAAGCGCTTCTGCACGGTTGGATCGCTGTACGCGATGACGTGCGAAAGGCCACGCTCGGGACTCCAGGCTTCAGCCAGGATGCGATCGAGCGAACGCAGGGCAAAATGGCGCGCGTCCGGACGATGGGTCACGCGTGCGTAGTGCAGGTAGGCCGAAATGCACATGGCATTCCAATTGGTGTAGATCGTTTTGTCGATGTACGGGGTCGGGCGCTTCAATCGTGCGGCGTTGAGTTTGGCCCGGGCGATGGCCAGCAGATCGAGAGCTTCGGTGATGTCACGGCCCATCTTGCCTGCGATTTCATCGGAGAGCATGCTGACCCAGAGGACATTCTTGGCAGGGTTGTGGTGCATCTCGCCGACTTCGTTAATGTCGTAATGCAACGCGATCGCGGTGAACTCGTCGGGACTGAGGACCGCCTTGGCTTCGTCGACCGTCCAGGTGAAGTAATCGCCATCATCGTCGAGGTTGATGTCGGCATCCTGCGAACCGTAGAAACCGCCGTGCTCGCGATCACTAAGCCACTCGTCCATCCAGCGGACGATGTCGCCGGCGACGTGCAGGTAGTATTCGTAGCCAAATACCTGATATCCGTGGACGTAATTCTTGAGCAACTCCGAGTTGTCGTACGCCATCTTTTCGAAGTGCGGCACGATCCAATGGTCATCGACGGAATAGCGATGGAATCCTCCGGCGAGCTGGTCGTACACGCCACCCTTCGACATTTTGGTCAGCGTGGTGGTGATTACGTTACCCACGCGCTCTTCTTTGGTGCGGGCGTACCAATCCAGGAGCAGGTCAATGGCGGAGGCGTGCGGAAACTTGGGCGCGCTGCCGAAGCCGCCGTTCTTCTCGTCAAAAATGGAGACGGCCGACTGCACCATCACGCCCACGATGCGCGGCGAAAAGTCCGCGCGATGTCCGGCGAACCCCTCGGCATTGGCCAGCATATGCATGGTCTCGTCGGCCGACTTCACGACTTCATCGCGTCGTTCGCGGTAGGCGTCGGCAATCGCCAGCAGTATCTTCTTGAAGCTCGGCCTTCCGTAACGGTCGTCCGGTGGGAAGTAAGTTCCACCATAAAACGGCTTGCCCTCGGGCGTCAGAAATACGGTCAGAGGCCATCCGCCGGTGCCGGAAATCGCAGACACGGCAAGCTGGTAACGGCTATCGACATCGGGGCGTTCGTCGCGATCGACTTTTACGGCGATGAACTCGCGATTGATAATTTCGGCAGTCTCGCTGCTCTCGTAAGACTCGCGATCCATGACGTGACACCAGTGGCACCACACCGCACCAATGTCGAGGAGAATAGGCTTGTTGTCGCGTTGAGCGGCAGCGAAGGCATCGTCGCCCCACTCGTGCCATCGGATCGGTTGGTGCATCGCCGAGCGTAAATACGCCGACGATGCACGAGACAACGCGTTATTGTCTTGCGTCATAAGGGTTCAGTCTAACAGGCTAAAGAGCGAAGGCCGGGAGGGCGGTGCGCGCCATCGTCGCAGGTTTTCGCGAATAACGTCGGGTCGCGAAGTCGATGCTTCGCTTGGTTTGGTACTCTGAATACCGGATGAGACCAACGCCAACGATAGATGTGAAATAGCTCTTCGAGTTTCTAGTTTTTCTGGAGTCTGCAGATGCAGAAGCAGGATGCGCTGGCCCGGATCGCTCTGGGCGTGGCGAAATTTCAAACCGAGATTTTTCCCGCGCAGCGGGAGCTGTTTGAGAGGTTGCGGCTTGGACAGGAACCGCTGGCGCTGTTCATAACGTGTGCCGATTCGCGCGTCAATCCGAACCTGGTGACCCAAACCGATCCCGGAGAAATTTTCATCGAACGTAACCCCGGCAATATGGTGCCTCCGTACGTGGAATTTGTGGGGGGCGTGACCGCTGGCGTCGAATACGCCATGCTGGCGCTCAAGGTGCCGCTGATCGTCATATGTGGACACACGGACTGTGGCGTGATGAAAGCCTTACTTCATCCCGAGCAGGTCGTCGACATGCCGGGTGTGCAAAGTTGGATGAGCCATGGTTTTAACGCTCGTGACGAGATGCTACACAAATTCGGTACGGCTTCAGAAGACGACCAACTTCGTCATATGACCGAGTTGAATGTGCTCGGACAGATTGAGCATTTGAAGACGCATCCCAGCGTCAGCTCACGGTTGCGCAGTGGAGAGATCGAGATTCGCGGCTGGGTGTATGACATCGGTGACGGTTCGATCCGAGAAGCGAATCCGAAGACCAGGAAGTTCGAACTCCTCGGCAAGAAGACCTAGTTCCTCATTTAGCCAAGAAAATTGCCACGCTTCGCGCCTTGACCGGATAGCTGTTCTGCGACAGGAGAGGAAATTCCTGGCCCTCGGCGGCGATGTCCTGCGGCGACGGCAACGCGGTGTCAACCAAGCGAAACCATTTGCGGGTGCCAATATCAGGCAATTCAAACGTCGCGTCCTCCCAACGCGCGTGGGCGATGAAGTGCAAGTCGTCGCGCGAGCCGTCGGGGTGTGTCTGCGTCCATTGCATCGCGACGGAACGCGAATCCGGGCCCCAATCGGCTGACATGCGCTTGGTTCCGTGCCAGGTGACGTGGAATCCGGTATCGCTGTCGAGCGCAAACGTATCGCGGCGCAGCATTGGACAGCGCTTGCGGAAAGCGATCATGAGCTGGAAGAAGCGCAAGAGGTCGGCATTCTCTTTCGCGAAGTCCCAGTTGATCCAGCTCACGTCATTGTCCTGGCAATACGCATTGTTGTTGCCCTGTTGCGTCCTTCCGACTTCATCCCCGGCGAGGATCATGGGTACGCCGTGGGAGAAAAGAAGAATGGCAGCAAAATTCTTGCGCTGGCGCGCGCGCAGCGTATTGATGGCAGGATCCGATGTAGATCCTTCGACGCCGCAATTCCAGCTGTAGTTAGCGTTGTTGCCGTCCTGATTGTTTTCACCATTGGCGAGGTTGTGCTTCTCGTCGTAGGAAACCAGGTCATTGAGCGTGAAGCCGTCGTGACAGGTCACGAAGTTGATGCTGTGATACGGTTCACGCGCGCTGGTCTCATAGAGGTCTGGGCTGCCGAGCAAGCGAGTGGCGAGCGCCGAAGTCATACCCGCGTCGCCTTTCACGAACTTCCGCACATCGTCGCGGAATATGCCGTTCCATTCCGCCCAGCGCCCCCACGACGGTAGCGTGCCTACCTGGTAGAGACCAGCGGCGTCCCAAGCTTCGGCAATCAGTTTGCTATTCGCCAGAACCGGGTCGTAGGCCAGGCTCTCCAGCAGCGGAGGGTTCTTCAGTACGCTGCCATCCTGGCCGCGTCCCAGGACCGATGCCAGGTCGAAGCGGAAACCGTCCACGTGCATTTCGGTGACCCAGTAGCGCAGGCAGTCGACGATAAAATCTCGCACCACTGGGTTGTTGCAGTTTACGGTGTTACCGCATCCCGAATAGTTCAGGTACTTGCCTGTTTCAGGATCGAGCATGTAGTAGGTTGCGTTGTCGATGCCGCGGAACGACCAGGTCGGCCCAGTCTCGTCGCCTTCCGCCGTGTGGTTGAAAACCACGTCGAGAATGACTTCGATTCCTGCTTCGTGCATCGACTTAACCAGTAGCTTGAACTCGCGCACCTGTTCGCCGTCGGCCCGCTGCGATGAATACGCTGTATTCGGCGCGTAGAATGCAATCGGCTGGTATCCCCAAAAATTCAACAGGGGCTCGCCGGTAAACGGATTAACCCGGTTCGTGTCACCTTCCTCGAACTCGTTCACCGGCAGCAACTCGACGGCGGTAACACCCAGGCTCTTAAAGTACGGGATCTTTTCGATCAACCCGGCAAACGTGCCGGGATACGCAACTCCAGACGAGGGGTGGCGAGTGAACCCGCGGACATGCGCTTCGTAAATGATGCTGTCTACCAGCGGGATGTTGAGCGGCTGGTCGTGTCCCCATTCGAAGTAGTTCTCGGTGACTACGCCATGGCGCAATGGCTGGGTCTTTGCCTTATAGGTCCCCCACTTCGCGCCGCCTGACAGCACGCGAGCATAGGGATCGAGCAACTGTTTCGCACGATCGAAGCGGTAAATAACAGGATCAGGATTCGGCTGCATGTCGAAGCGGAAGGCATAGTGCGCGCCGATGTCCAGGCCCTCGATAAAGATGTGCCAAACCTGACCGGTGCGGTTGGACTCAGGATCGAGCTGCAGCTCCACCAAGTTGTCCGCCTCGCCCGCCTCAGACACTAATAAACAGCAGGCAGTGGCGTGCTTGGAAAAGATCGAGAAATTAATTCCCGCCCGATGCACCGTTGTGCCCAGTGGCAGTGGATGTCCACCCCTAACACGCGACATGAGTGATATGGCGGCAGTTGCTGGCTGAGGAGAGAGAGAGCTTTGTGAAGTAGCCATAGGACGAGCGCTCATTTCGGAAGCCACAGCTTGGGATAGCAGAATGCTGTACCCCGGACAAGTGCGAGACAAATCTTATAGGAAATTCAGATTGTCGATCCGTCCCGAATTAAGTGGCGCCCGATTTGGACATACAAATCGACGGCGTCGAGTAGCTGCCGCTTCTCGATGTACTCACCGTCGGTGTGGGCGACGTGTATCGATCCGGGTCCGATGAGCAGCGGTGTCCCCCAACTGGTAAGCGCCGGTATGTCGGTGGTGAATTTGGCGATCATGGTCTCAATCCCCGGTATGATGCCGAGTTCCATAAATGGTATTTCGAGGATGAAGTTGGCGTCGGCTTTTCCGGCAACAGCGGCACTGATTTGTCGCCGCAAGTCATCCGTCGGCCCGACGAGACGAATTAGCAGATTTGCGACGGCTCGATCAGGAATGACGTTCGGCGCGCGTCCACCTTCGATCAGCCCAATGTTCATCGTCGATGGCCCCGCCGCTGGGTGCGTCGGGAGTTCGATGTTCCGGATTTTTTCTAGGACGTCCAGCAGTTTCTCAATTGCCGATTCCCCCAACTCGGGATAGGCGGAGTGCGCCATGCGACCACTGGCGACAACCTCTACGCGCAGCGTTCCCTTGGACGCGAGTGCGATCCGATTCTCGGTGGGCTCCCCGTTAATGAGGAATCTCGTGCCGCGCGGATCCAGGTTTGCGGTTTGCGCGCCCTGGCTGTCGCGTTCTTCGCCCACCAGAAAAAGCAGACCCGCGCGTATTCCCTCAGCCTTGAGTTTCTCAGCGGCAGCAATCTGCGCCACGATTATGCCCTTGGCGTCGCAAGAACCACGTCCATAGATGCGATCAGGCGTTTCCGACGACGGAATGAATGGAGGCACCGTGTCCATGTGAGTCGAGAAGACCAATTCCGGCCGGGGAGCGCCGTTGTGCGTTGCCCAAACGTTGAACCTGTCGCCTTCGACCGGCATGCGCTCGACTACATAGCCCAGTTCAGTCAGTTCGCAAGCGATTGCCTCGCCAACCGCGGCTTCGTTGCCAGTGATGGATTCGATATCGATAAGTTGTCGGGTAAGGGCGAAGAGGTCCATTGATTAAGAATAGAGGATGATACCCGGCAAGGCACAGCAGCATCGGTCGAGGAGATCCAACTAGGTCTTAGCCAGGTGCGACTCTTCAATGTCAGCGGCAAACGCCTTCTCGAGCGATTTTCTGCGATGCTCGAAGATGGCCCGCATCATGCGCTGAAAGATCATCGATTCCAGCAGCGTTCCCACCGCACCGAACCCAACCTCATATTCCACGTCGTCTCCGACCGTTGTGCCCTCGACACCATCCACGATCTTCGACTCGAAGGTGTGCGAGTGATGCCATGACTTGAACGGGCCCTGCTTCTGAATGTCAGAAAAATATTCGTGGAACACGAACTCGGTGATCAAGGCCGTCCAACGCTCGTGCACAGGAATGTAGGGAATGGCCCGGAACTTGAATGTAATTTCCGTGCCTGCGCCTGCCATGCGTTCCAGTCCGCGGTTAGGCACGCCATCGGGCAGGCGGGGCGGCACGATGTTGAGCTTGATGATCTTTGCCCCCTGTGATGGCGGCATGATGCGCGGCAAGTTATGCGGATCGGCGAAGAAGGCGAACACTTTGGGCAGAGGAACGGGAATCCAATGCTCGGCTTGCAGGCGCTGGCTCATGCCGCAACGAATATATAGCTCAGGCTCGGGGATTCCAACTGTTCATCTGCACGCTGCGGACCGACAAAAGGGTCCAAACTGGACCATCCAGATCGCTTCCGTCGAAGAGCTTCCTTCACAACCACCCGCTTTCGCACGGGAATGTAAGGTTTCTTCTGCCCTCGTCCTCTCTTGATCGGCAGAGAACCGCCCGCGTTAGCCCTACGGGTTGTAGGAGAACATCGACGCAAGCGCAACCTGTAGTTGTGGAGGAAGGGGAGAAAAATTCTCGGCAAAAATTCGAGTTTTCTGCTTGACACGGCATGGAAAGGGTATAAACTCCGATTCCAAGAGTGGTAAAAAATGGTCTAGGGTGGTCAATAAGGGACCTCCTGTGGGAGCTTCTAGAGCGAATTGGTTCCGTCAGCCAAATGCGCGCAGAAAGCGAAGAAAGGCTCCCGTTTGGGATGGTTTTTCAGGTTGTCCTCCTTTCCTGGACTCGAAGTAAGGTCCCGGCGTATCGGCGCCGGCATTTATGTTTCGTGGCTCGCACTTAACCCGGCTCGACGACAAAGGGCGTCTCAAGATGCCCGCGGAATACAAGCGCCTGGCCGACGAGAAGTATGGCAGCAAATTCTATATCACAAGTTGGGATGGCAAGAGTGCCTTTGTATATCCCATCCAGGAGTGGGAGACGATCGAGCGCAAACTGGTCGGCCTGCCCACCTTCAACGCTTCCAAACAAAAGCTGCTGAAGCGGACCAGTTATTACGGGCAGGAAGTGGACTTCGACGGCCAGGGGCGTCTGTTGCTGCCTTCGATCTTGCGGGAGTCGGCCGGACTGAAAGGCGAGGTCTCGGTAGCAGGACGGTTGACGTACCTCGAAGTACAGAATGCCGAAGCACTCCGCGAAGAAGTGCTCGAGCCGTTCACCGATGAGGACGCGAAAACCCTGGGCGATTTGGGCATTTAGTGAGGCAGAACCATCCATTCAGCGTCTCGGAACGGGAGTGAATGGACAAAGAGATTCCAACGACGGAAAGCGCCCCCGGGCGCGAACATGGCGAAGCGGGAAAAAGGCACTTTGGCCATGTATCGGTTCTTTTACAGCAAGCGATCGAATTCCTGGCCGTGCGGCGCGGCGGGACCTTTATCGATTCGACCGTCGGCTTAGCTGGACACAGCTGGGAAATCGCAAGACGCCTCGGCGCAGCGGGTCGTTTGATTGCCTTCGATAAGGACCCGGCAGCGCTGGAGCGTGCAGGCGAGAAATTGGCCAGTCCTCCTCCGGAGTTAGCTGGCGATTGGCCAAAGATCGAGCTCGTGCACGCGAGTTTTGCCGACGTAGCGCAATACGTGGCGCCCGCCAACGTGGATGGATTGTTGGCCGACCTTGGCGTCAGTTCCATGCAACTGGAGAACGCCGAGCGCGGATTTAGTTTTCAGGCGGATGGGCCCCTTGACATGCGGATGAATACGCAGTCGGGGCAGACCGCCGAACAAGTGGTAAATCGCTTCGATGAGCGCGAGCTTGCCGATGCGATTTACGAATTCGGTGAGGAAAGGAGGTCGCGGAGAATCGCCAGAGCCATTGTTCGGGCGCGGCCGATTCGTTCCACCGCACATCTTGCGGAGGTCGTATCGGCTGCGGCCCGGCCAATGAACCAGGCTGAGCGGCGCATTCATCCGGCGACGAAAACCTTTCAGGCTCTCCGAATTCTGGTGAACCGTGAACTCGACGACCTTCGCAGCCTGCTGGGCAAAGACGCGGCATCGCAGGTCCTGAGGAAAGGCGGCAGGCTAGTGGTCATTTCGTTCCACTCGTTAGAGGACCGCATCGTGAAAGATGCGCTGCGCGAGGGAGCGCACGACGGAGTTTACCGGCGTACTGACCAAGAAGCCGGTGACCGCCGAAGAGGAAGAGATCGATCGCAATCCGCGGTCACGCAGCGCGAAGCTGCGGGCAGCGGAACGAATTTAGTTTTGCAGCGAAGAGTTGATTTATTAGTTGCGCAAGTTTTCAGCATTTTCCAAAGGGTTATCCACGGTATCTGCGGAAAACACTGTGGGAAATGTGAATAAGTAGCGGTTCAGGGAATCGGTCACAGGTGGCGAGCGGTTGAGGCCGGACAAAAGCCCGCGGGAAGGGCTGTCCGGAGGAGAGAAAAATGGCAGCCGGAGTTCTTTATCCCACAATGCAGGACACAGGCAACTGGAACGAGCCGGTGTCGGAGACCCGTGGCATGTTCATGGGAACGCCGGAGATCTACTTCTCTAAACGCATCGACAACTCGCGCGTGGTGCACATCGTCGATCCCAAGCGTCGCCGCGAAATGATTTCGTTTGGCTTAACGCTTGGCGTTCTGTTCCTGCTAGTGATGGTTTACCTGCTGCAGCACCTCAGCGCCATTGAATACGGATACCGCATCGAGCAAGCCAAGGCTGAGCAGAGTGCCATCGTCGAGAGCAATCGCGAGTTGAAGCTGGAGGAATCGTCGCTCAAGGACCTGGCGCGCATAGAAGCCGAGGCGCGCAAGTTGGGCATGATTCCGCCCGCGGCAGGACAGATACAAGTCATAGAGAATGCCGGTGGAGACAGTGCCGTGCCGGTAATGGCAAAGGCGAACCCGACCGGGATTATGGTGGTGTCGATCCAGCAGTAAACGCCGGGACTGCAAAGCTCCGGCCGGAATTCAGGACGGAAGTTTACCGCGGCGGTCCGCCAATGTCGGACCGCCTTCTGCGTGTCAGTATCACAGTGTAGGCAAGTACCACAGAGTAAGACAGCCGTCCTGGCCTCATGCCGGGAGCAGGCGTGGGGTGATTGGGAATGCGGGCAAGCGCACCTGCTAAGACGCCGGCCAAGAGGCTGTACATCCTCGCGGCGGTGCTGTTCTTGTGGGTAGCTGCCGTGCTGGGGCGCCTGGTTGATCTGCAGGTCATCAAGTATCAGTTCTTCCTGAATCTCGCGGCGAAGGAACATGGACGCTTCATTGACGTTGAACCGCGGCGGGGCACCATCTACGACCGCAACGGCGCCGAATTGGCTATGTCCATCGATGTCGATTCGGTATTTGCCGTTCCCAGCGAAATTCCCGACCAGGAAACCACCTCACAGATCCTCGGCAAGGTGCTCAACCTCGACCCCCAGGAATTGCTGGCTCATCTGCGGGCGCAGAGGAACTTTGCGTGGGTAAAGCGCAAGATTGACGCCGAGACCAGCGACCGCGTGCGCGAGTTGAACCTGCGTGGAATCTACTTTCGCAAGGAACCCAAGCGTTTTTATCCCAAGCGCGACCTGGCCGCCCAGGTCGTCGGTTACGTGGGAACGGACGACGAGGGGCTCGGTGGAATTGAGTTGGTCTACGACGACGATCTGCACGGAATTCCCGGCCGCGAGATGATCTTTATCGACGCCCGCCGCAAGTGGTACGGGCGAGTGGAACGGCAACCTGACCCCGGACAGAACCTGGTGCTCACCATCGATGGAACCATCCAGTACATCGCGGAAAAAGAGCTAGAGCAGGCGATGCAAGACACCAAGGCAGTGGCCGGAACGGTTGTCGTCCAAAATCCGCGCACGGGTGAGATCCTGGCATTGGCCAACCGACCGACCTTCAATCCCAACGTATTCAACAGCGTGCCCAAAGAGGCGCTGAAGAACCGCGCCGTCAGCGACGTTTACGAGCCCGGCTCGGTGTTCAAGACTGTCACCTACTCGGCGGCAATCGAACAGGGCGTAGTCAAGCCCACTGACATGGTCGATTGCCAGGGTGGCGCCATCACCATTTTCGGCATGACCATACACGATGCCCACAAGATGGGTGTGATGACGATTGCCGATGCGTACGCGCACTCCAGCGATGTTGCCGCCGTCAAAACGGGCATGAAGCTGGGCGACGTTCGCTTTGATGAGTACATCCGCTCCTACGGCTTCGGAGCGCAAACCGGCATCGAACTCCCAGGCGAGAGCCGGGGTTTGAAAAAGCCCATCAATCGCTGGTCCAAGGTTTCGATTGGCGCCATGTCGATGGGCCAGGAAATCGGCGTCACCGCGGTGCAAGTCGTGTCCATGGTCTCGACCATCGCCAACGACGGAGTCTACACGCCGCCGCGCATTGTGGCCGGTGAGTTGCCGCCCAACGCCGGACCGAAGCCGGTGGTGTTTCATCTCCCGCAGCAACATCGGGTGATCTCCACCATGACTGCGGCGCAAATGAAGAAGATGATGGAGAGTGTTGTGCTCGACGGCACGGCGCGCCGCGCCATTCTCGACGGCTACACCGTAGCGGGAAAAACGGGCACGGCGCAGAAGGTCGATCCGGCGACAGGAGCGTACTCCAAGACGAAGTATGTCGCGTCATTCGTCGGCTTCGCGCCGGTAAACAACCCGGCGATCACGATTGCCGTCATTCTGGATTCCGCCCAAGGATTGCATCAGGGCGGACAGGTTTCAGCTCCCGTCTTCAAGCGCATCGCGCAACAAACGCTGGAATACATGCACGTGCCGCACGACATCGAGCCGAAAAATCAGGCACAGCGCTTGAGTTTGTTGGCTTCTGCAAAGAATGACGACGCCGTGGAGACTGACTCCGACCATCTGGGTGCGCCGCTCCTGCAAGACAACGACGACGCAACCGTACAGCAGCCCACGAAAACTGGCCAGCATCCTGTTAGACCGGCGACTCCGCCAACCAATGTCGCAAAAGTAGTGGATGCGTCTGCCGGAATCGTCACGCCAGCGCCGTCACCTCCGCCTGGCGATGCCCCTGCAACCTTGCCGACGACTGGCCCGACTCCCACCGAAGTCTCGGCAGGTAAAGGTACCGTCGTGCTCAACGTCGACGGAGGAGTTGTGGTGCCATCGTTTATGGGTAAGTCGCTGCGTGCGGCGGTGGAAGTGGCGCAACAGAGTGGTCTGGAGATCAACGTTTTGGGGAGCGGAATCGCGCGCCAGCAATCTCCCCTGCCAGGTGCACATTTACTCTCGGGACAGAAAGTTACGGTGCAGTTCAGCCATTAGTTGACGCGCCTGTGCCATTTCGGAACGCTAACTCTCGATGCAGGAAACGGCCGCTTCCGCCCTCAGGAGCGCGGCTATAATGCCGGTAGAATGAACTTCCTCAAGTTGCTTGATGGCGCGGAATATCTGGACGAACGGGGCGATCCGCCTATTGCCGGGCTGGATTATGACAGCCGGCGGGTGAAGCCCGGATGGTGTTTCGTCGCCATGCGCGGCGAGCACACCGACGGGAACCGCTACATCGATCAAGCCATCGCCAACGGTGCCGTAGCGGTGGTGAGCGACTCCGTTGCACCAAGCGATAACGTGGCTTGGGCAGTCGTGCCGCACGGACGACGCGCGCTGGCCCGATTGAGCGCCAACTTCTACCGTCATCCGGCCGAGAAACTTCACATCACCGGAATCACCGGGACCAACGGCAAGACCACGACCTCATTCATCTTGAGCCGGATGCTGCGCGCCGCCGGCCGCAAGATCGCCCTCGTCGGCACCGTCGAATACCGCATCGGCGACGAGACTTACCCCGCGCCTCACACCACGCCCGAAGCACTGGAACTGAATCAGCTTTTCGCGAACGCGGTCCAGGCCGGTTGCACCGAAGGCGTCATGGAAGTGTCCTCGCACGCCCTGGAGCAGCAGCGCGCCTTTGGAATCCCGGTTGAAGTTGCTTTGTTCACGAATCTGACCCGTGACCATCTCGACTTCCACGGGACCATGGAGAACTATTTCCTGTCGAAGACCATCCTCTTCAAGGGATTGGGTGTCGAGCCACCGCGCTCGGTCGTCATCAACATTGAGGACGAGTACGGCAAGCGCCTGGTCGAGCTCTGTAAGAAGCGCCACGAGGTGATCACCTACGGAATCGACAGTGGCGACTTTCACGCTGCTGACTTGAAGATCAGTGCAAATGGGTGCGGCTTTAAATTAGTTTCACCGCTGGGTGAAATTCCCATCTGGAGCCCGCTCCTAGGGCGTGTCAACGTCTACAACCTGGTGGCCGCGGCTGCGGCAGCGTATGCCCGCGACGTGGAACCGAACGCGATTTCCGAAGCGGCTGACCAGATCGCGCATGTTGCCGGCCGCTTCCAGCGGCTTGACCTCGGCCAGCCCTTCACGGTGATCGTCGACTACGCCCACACCGACGACGCCCTTCGCAACCTCACCGCCGTGGCGCGCGATTTTGTCCACCAGCGCGGCGGGCCAGGACGGGTAATCACCGTTTTCGGATGCGGCGGAGATCGCGATCGCGCCAAGCGGCCGATGATGGGCGAAGCCGCCGGTAATGGAAGCGATTTCGTGGTGCTGACCAGCGACAACCCACGCAGTGAAGACCCGCTCGCCATCATCAACGACGCCCTGCCCGGTCTTCAGCGCACGGGTGTTCGCTATACGTTGGAGCCCGACCGCCGCAAGGCCATCGAGTTGGCGCTTCATGAAGCGGAGGCGGGAGACATCGTCCTGATTGCTGGCAAAGGCCACGAGAAGTACCAGGAGACTCGCAACGGAACGGTTTCCTTCGACGATATGGAAGTGGCCCGCAAAGCGCTGCAACAAGCCGGATACGCCGTCGCGCATCCGGTCCAATCATGAAGCTCACCCTGTCGCGCGCCGCCGAGTTCATGCTGGCGAGTGGCGAGTTCGATCCTGCGGCCGTAGCGACTGGTTATTCCATCGATTCCCGAACCCTTCAGCCAGGCGATCTGTTTTTTGCCGTGTCCGGTGAACGTCTCGACGGCCACGAGTTCGTGGATGCTGCGCTCGCGAATGGAGCAGTCGCCACGGTAGTCCGTCGCGACCGACTGTCGCGCTTCGCAGAAAAGTCGAAGCTCATTGCTGTTGACGACACACTAGCGGCATTGCAGCAGTTGGCCGCCGCCGTGCGCCGGTTATGGGGCAAGCCTCTCATCGGCGTGACCGGCTCCGCCGGCAAGACCACGACCAAGGAAATCATCGCCCACGTACTGGCTACGAAATACTGCGTGCTTAAGTCCCAGGGCAATCTCAACAATCATTTTGGCCTTCCACTCCAACTGCTGAAGCTCGAGCCCGAGCACGAGATCGCCGTCATCGAGATGGGCATGTCGCACGCGGGTGAAATCACCGCTCTGGCGAAGCTGGCGAAACCCGATTGCGGCGTCGTGACGCTGGTCGCGCCCGTTCATTTGGAATTCTTCGCTTCACTTGCCGACATCGCCCGCGCCAAGTATGAGCTGGTTGAGTCACTCCCCGCCGGAGGAATCGCCGTGCTGAATGCCGACGATGCCTACGTCTCCCAGTTTGGTCGCGATTTCCATGGCAAGGTCGTGACCTTCGGACTCCACAAGCCGGCCGACGTCCGCGCAAGAAACATAGAGCCACTGCAGCCAATAGGGTCAGCGTTCGACCTCGTCAGTAACGGCGAGAGCCTGCGCGCGACGCTTCCTCTGCTGGGCGAACACAGCATCTACAACGCGCTCGCTGGCGTAGCCGTCGGATTGCAATACGGCATTACGCTGCGCGAAGCCGCCGAATCTCTGGCGTCGCTCGCCGCCGGAGACAAACGTGGTCAAGTGATTGAGTATGCCGGAGCCACGATCATTAACGATTGCTACAATTCCAACCCAACGGCTCTCAACAGCATGGTGCAGTCGCTGGCAGGAATGCCAGCGCAGCGTCGTATCGTCGTGGCTGGCGAGATGCTGGAACTGGGGCCGAGTGGCGAGAGCATGCACCGCGACTGTGGCGAGCGCATGGGCAGTAGCGGAATAGACTTCGTCCTCGGTGTGCGCGGTTTGGCGAAGTTCATTGTGGACGGTGCGGCCACCGCGAACGTCTCTGCCGAGTTCGTCGACTCGCCCGAAGAAGCTGGGGAGTGGCTCAAGCACAATGTAAAGGCTGGCGATCTGGTACTCCTGAAGGCCTCGCGCGGCGTACGGTTGGAGCGCGCACTGGACGTTTGGATGGGCACGACCGCAGGCAGCACTCCTTGAGAATTCCGGCCACACGATATTCTGAATAACGGGGAAGAATTTGCTCTATTGGCTGCTTTATCAGAAGGGGTTTGTTGTTCTTCATATCGGCCCCTTCCGAATTTTCCGCTACCTTACGTTTCGCACGGCCTTCGCCAGCCTGACCGCACTCTTTATTGGGCTGGTAATCGGCCCGGCCGTAGTGCGCCGCCTGCGCGAGTTCCAGATCGGCCAGTACATCCGCGAAGACGGCCCACAAGCTCATCAACGCAAAGCCGGAACGCCCACTATGGGCGGCGTGCTCATCGTCGTCGCCATGGTCGTCCCGACGCTTACTCTGGGCCGACCTGAGCAACCGCTACGTCTGGATTGCCGTCGTTGCCACGCTCGCTTACGGCGCGATCGGCTTCGCCGACGATTACCTGAAAGTCGTCCACCGCCGCAATCTTGGTCTGACCGGTCGCGCCAAGCTCTTCTACCAATTCCTGACGGCGCTGGCGATCGGTCTCACGCTCATCGCTCTACAGCACTATGGTTTGTATTCCACGCGCCTGATCGTGCCGTTCTTCAAGCACTTCCGCCCCGATCTCGTCATTGGCCGCCTGTTGCATACCGAACTATGGCCGTTGGCCTTCCTGCCATTCCTCATCTTTGTCATGATCGTGATCGTAGGCTCGAGTAACGCGGTCAACCTCACGGACGGCCTAGACGGCCTGGCCATCGGCTGCACCGTGATTGCCGCCGGCGCGCTCACCATTCTGACCTACGTCAGTGGGCACGCCTTGTTCGCCGACTACCTCGAGATATCCAAGATCCCGCAGGTCTCGGAACTGACCATTTTTTGCGGCTCTATGGTGGGCTCGGCCATTGGCTTTCTCTGGTACAACGCCCATCCCGCCGAGATCTTTATGGGCGATGTGGGCTCCTTGGCGCTCGGAGGGGCCATCGGCACCGTCGCGGTGCTCATCAAGCAGGAACTGCTGCTCCCCTTTATCGGGGGCGTTTTCGTGATCGAAGCGCTGTCGGTCATCTTGCAGGTCGGCTCCTACAAACTACGCAAGAAGCGCATTTTCAAGATGGCGCCTATCCATCACCACTTCGAACTGATGGGCTGGAGCGAGTCCAAAGTCATCGTGCGCTTCTGGATCGCCTCCCTGGTGTTTGCACTCTTTGCTCTCACCACATTGAAACTGCGGTAACGTCGCTGTAAACGTGGCACAATGACCATTCGGACGATTCCCTCCATGGATGTCAAAGGCAAACGCGTGCTGGTGGTCGGACTGGGCAAGTCCGGCATTGCCAGTGCCCTGTTCTTGGCTGACCGCGGCGCAAGGGTTGCTGTCTCCGACACCAGATCCGAAGAGGACCTGCATCACGAAATTCCCCAGCTGCTCGACCGCGGCATCGGCGTCGAGGCCGGCTATCACGGCGAGCGCACCTTCAAAGAGCAGGAGCTCATCGTCATCAGCCCCGGCGTTCCTTCCGACGTGCCGCAGCTAATGCAAGCCCGTCAGGCCGGAATCCCCGTTATCGGAGAAGTCGAACTCGCGGCGCGCTACCTCAAGGGTCAGATTGTCGCCATCACCGGTTCCAATGGCAAGACCACCACGACATCTCTTGCGGGCGAGATTGTCGCCGCCGGCGGCAAGCATACTCTGGTCGGCGGAAACATCGGCACGCCAGCCATCAGTTTCGTCGAAGCCGCCACAGACGCCACTTGGATTGTTCTTGAAGTCAGCAGCTTTCAGTTGGAGACTATTGAGACGTTTCGTCCAAAGATCGCGGTTGTCCTCAATGTCACGCCCGACCACCTCGACCGTCATCACACGTTCGAAAACTACGTCGCCGCCAAGGCGCGCATCTTCGAGAACCAGACCGGCAGCGATTTCGCGGTATTAAATGCGGACGACGCCATCTGCGTCGCGATGGCTCCCAAGACGAAAGCCGCAACTTATTGGTTCAGCCGACAAAAATCTGTCGAGCACGGCGCGTTCGTTCGCAACGAAAACATCATCTGGCGTGACACCGACAACGAGCAGGTCATTATGCCCGTCTCGGAGATCGCACTTAAAGGCGCTCACAACATCGAGAATGTTTTGGCGGGAGTTTCTGTCGGCATACTCGCTGGCGTCGGTCCAGCCGACATCCGCCGCGCTGTAGCAAATTTCAAGGCCGTCGAGCACCGACTGGAGTATGTCGCCACCATTCGCGGCGTCGAGTATTACAACGACTCCAAGGCAACCAACGTCGACGCCACCATCAAGGCGCTGGAGTCATTCCCCGCCGGGGTTCACCTCATTCTCGGCGGCAAAGACAAGGGCAGCGACTATAGCGTGCTGAATCAACTGTTGGCGCAGCGCGTCAAGCGCGTGTACACCATCGGCGCTGCCGCTCCCAAGATCGAATCGCAGATTAAAGGCACTCAAGTCGTCAGCGTCGGAACCCTCGACAATGCTGTTCGCCGCGCCGCCGAATCGGCTACGCCGGGAGACGTCGTACTGCTCGCTCCCGCTTGTGCCAGCTTCGATCAGTTCGTTAGCTACGAGCATCGCGGCCGTGTCTTCAAGGACCTGGTCAAGCAGATCGAGTCACGCGAATTGCAGCACGCAGGCGACCGCCGCGCCGGAGGCAGCGACTAATGGCCAAGCGCGTCAGCGTCGACAAGTGGCTTTTCACCGTGGTGCTGTTGCTGGTCTTCATCGGACTCATCATGGTCTTCAGCGCGTCGGCTGTCATGGCGAAAGAGCGCTTCGGCTCGTCCTACGGATTCCTGCTGCGCCAACTTGCCTGGGCTACTGCCGGACTCGCCGCCATGCTCGTGGTCATGCACATCGATTACAAGCAGTATCGGCGCTCGACTGTCGTCTTTACGTTTTTGGGCCTTACCTCGCTGCTCTTAATTGCGGTCTTCGCGTTTCACGACTCTCACAATACGCATCGCTGGATCAAAGCTGGTCCGCTGTCGTTCCAACCTTCGGAACTAGCCAAGCCGGCGATCATTCTCTACCTCGCGTATTTTCTGGAGTCGCGCTGGCAGCAGATTTTCGACTGGAAGCATGTCTTGCTGCCCGCCGCGGCGCCGAGTGTGTTGCTGGCCCTGTTGATCGTCAAAGAACCCGACCTCGGCACTGCCGTCGCCTGCATGGCCATCACCGCCTCCGTGCTTTACGTCGCGGGAATGAAGATGCGCTACCTCGCATATAGCTTTCTGGCATCGCTGTTGCCCCTGTATTTCCTGATCGTGCGCGTACCGTGGCGCTGGCATCGCATCATCGCCTTCCTCGATCCCTGGAGCGACGCGCAAGGTCATGGCTTCCACATTATTCAGTCGATGATCGCGGTCAGCACCGGCGGCCTGATGGGCGTCGGCCTGATGGAAGGCAAGCAAAAGCTCTTCTACCTGCCCGAGCCGCATACTGATTTCATCTATGCCAACATCGCCGAAGAACTCGGCCTATGGGGCGCATCGCTGGTGGTGATCCTCTTCGCCATCTTTCTCTACCGTGGTGTTCGCGTTGCCATGCGCACCGAGGATCCCTTTGCCCGGTTCCTCGCAATCGGCATTACCGCCATGGTTGTGGTGCAGGCGCTCATCAACATCAGCGTCGTGCTGGGCATGATGCCAACCAAGGGAATTCCGCTGCCTTTCATCTCCTATGGCGGCTCGTCACTCTTCATCACTCTCGCCAGCGTGGGAATCCTGCTGAACATTACCCAGCAGACCGACTAGCCCATGCGCGTAATCATCGCTGGCGGAGGCACCGGCGGACACGTCATTCCCGCCCTCGCCATCGCGCAGGAACTCCAGTCCCGCTATCACGCTGAGGTTCTCTTCATCGGCACCGCGCGCGGCATCGAGACGCGCCTCGTGCCAACCGCAGGATTTCAGCTCGAACTCATCGCCGTCGGCGCGCTCAACCGCGTTGATCTAGCCACGCGCGTCAAGACGCTATTCGACCTGCCGCGCGCTGTCATCCAGTCGGCCCGCATGATCTCGGAGTTTCGTCCCGACGTAATGATCGGCGTCGGCGGCTACGCATCCGGTCCGGCTATGCTGGCAGGCGGCTTGATGAACTTGCCCATGCTCGCCTTCGAGCCCAACGTCATCCCCGGAATCGCCAATCGCCTGGTCGCGCCGATGGTGAGCGCGGCAGCGGTACACTTCGCTGCGACCCAACGCTACTTCAGCAATGCCGTTGTCACCGGCGTCCCAGTGCGAAGCGAGTTTTTCAATCTACCCACACGTTCACCGGGCGCTCCGCCAACCTTGCTCGTCTTCGGTGGCAGTCAGGGCGCTCACGCTATCAATGTGGCCGTCATGCAAGCCGTGCCCATGCTCGCGCAGGTGATGCCTGCGATTCACGTCATTCACCAGACCGGCGAAAAAGACTACGAAGAGCTTCGCTCCGCATTCGCCAGTTCCGGACTCTCGGCTGAAGTTTCGCCCTTTATCGATGACATGCCCAGTGCCTTTGCTCGGGCCGACCTGCTTCTCTGCCGCTCCGGAGCGAGCACTGTCGCCGAAATCACCGCCGCCGGCAAGCCTGCCATTTTTGTTCCGTTGCCGACAGCGGCCGACGACCACCAGCGCCACAACGCAGAAACCTTGGCCGAAGCCGGCGCCGCCATGCTGCTGCCGCAAACCGAGTTGACCGGTGATCGACTTGCTCACGAAGTAGCGTCGCTGCTTTCCAATCGCGCCCGCCTTGCGCAGATGGGAGCCTGCGGCGCGCAAGCTGGCCCATCCCGACGCCGCTTCTGAAATCGCCGCGCTGGCAGCCCGCATCGCTGGCATCCCGGGCGCGCAAGATGTAGCCTAATCATTCGCTAGCCACTGGCACCTGCCACTGCACACTCCATGTTTGCCAAAATTCAGCGTATTCATTTCGTGGGTATCGGCGGCATCGGCATGAGTGGCATTGCCGAGGTGCTGCTCAATCTCGGCTACAAGGTATCCGGCTCCGACCTGAAAGCGTCTGCGATCACCCGTCGCCTGGCTGCCATGGGCGCCCTCACCTTCGAGGGCCATCGCGCCGAGAACCTCGCTGGCGCAGAAGTCGTCGTCACCAGTTCCGCCATCGCGCGTGACAACCCGGAAGTCGCGGCAGCCCACGCCAGTCACATACCCGTGATTCCGCGCGCCGAGATGCTCGCCGAGTTGATGCGCCTGAAGTACGGTATTGCCATCGCCGGCATGCACGGCAAGACCACCACAACCTCCATGGTGGCCGTGGTGCTGGCTGCCGGAGGCCTCGACCCCACCGTCGTCATCGGAGGCCGCGTCGATGCCATGGGCTCGAACGCGCGCGTTGGCAAGTCCGAATACTTCGTTGCCGAAGCCGACGAGAGCGACCGCTCGTTTCTGAAGCTGTCTCCGATTCTCGCCGTGGTCACTAACATCGATCGCGAGCACATGGACTGTTACCGCGACATGGCCGACGTCGAGCGCACCTTCATCGACTTCCTCGACCGCGTTCCGTTCTACGGAATGGTGGTCGCTTGCAACGACAACGACGACCTGCGGAGCGTGCTGCCCGCCGTGCGACGCCGTATCGTCACTTACGGCACGCGCGAAGGCTCTGACTTCCTCATCACCGACATGCGGTCCGCTATCTCTGGCGAAAGCCACTTCGCATCGAGTGCATTCCGGGTGCAGTACCACGACCGCGATCTCGGCGAGTTTCAACTGCACGTCCCCGGCGTTCACAACGTGCGCAATGCCACTGCCGCCATTGCAGTTGGTGTCGGGCTCGACATTCCGATCGACAAGATTCGCGCCAGTCTGGCCGCCTACAACGGGGTTGACCGTCGCTTCCAACTCAAGGGCCGCGCCAACGGCGTGACCGTCATCGACGACTATGGCCACCATCCCACCGAGATTCGCGCCACGCTTGGCCGCCGCGCGCCAATGTGGATTCCGTCGCATTCATGTCATCTTTCAGCCGCATCGCTACACCCGAACGCAATTGCTGCTCGACGAGTTCGCCACGGCTTTCGCGATGCCGATACCGTCGACGGTGCTCGATATCTACGCCGCGAGCGAGACCCCGATCCCGGGTGTTACTGGCGAGCGACTGGCAGTACAAATCAACAAGACCGGAGCACCGCACGCTATGTATGCCAGTTCATTCGCCGAAGCAGCCGAGCGGGCAGGGAAGTCCGCACAGTCCGGCGACCTCGTGCTCACTCTCGGCGCCGGTAACGTTGTGCAACTTGCGCCGCTGGTCCTGGAGCAGTTGGAAGCCTTGGCCCCGCGGGTGGTTTGAAAGGGCACGGCTTCAGCCGTGCCGCATAAGCTCTTTGATTCTTGTCGTTCCTCGCGGGCTTCAGTCCGCGAGGCGCGCCTCACCCATTCATCCAGATATGGCCGCCCACCAGCACCACCACGCCTGCCATCGTCCAGAAGTGCCAACTCCTCACCGATCTTCTCTCCGGCAGGCTACGTTGTTGCAACGCCAGTCCCATGGCAATTTGCAGGAACAGCAGCATCAACGCCAGCGTCGCCAAGTAAAGTCCGAGGCTGTTGGTTCGGGCCATAACTCTTCCGCTCATCAGCATCCATGCGTGAACAAATGATAGGGCGGCAGCCCGTACGCCAGCCAGTAGTGCGGCCACATGCGCCGCAAATAAGGCTGTCTGTGACGACGGCGCGAACCCGAGCCGCACACTGAGCGACGATCGACGAAGCAGATAAGGAAGCAACGCCACCACCCCGATCAAAATCGTCGCAGCCCAGCCGCTGATTCCGGCAAACGAGAAAGCTCTCATGGCCGTCGATTACTGCACTTGCACGTAGCCAGTCAGGATCACGATTTGTTCCGCCGCGATTCTGTGGTCGTCGCCGACCGTGCCCTTAACGTGCACCACAGCGCCCGCGTGCAGGTCGCCCAGCTTGCCCATCACCACCGGAGTCGCATCGCTAAACTTGATCCCCACCACTGTCGCTGGTTCGCCGGTACAGATCCTCGCTCTCGCGATCGAGCAACTTTCCTTCGGCGTTGCCATTCGCATCAACGGCGTAATCTCAACCACCGCCTGGGTTGTGCTTCCAGGCGCCAGCTCTGCGAACGCGGTCGGGTTTGCACTCGCCGCCATCGCCGACGACATGCGCATGGACCGGCGGCCAACGGTCAGGACCGCTGCCAGGCTGAGCGCCGCGAGCACCGTGAACACCAGCATCCAGCGGCCAATTTTTCGGAAATCGGAATTGGGCATTTTCACCTCCATTGGCGGACTCACGGGCCACAACGGAGGTATTGTCAACCCTGTACTAAGGTACGGAGTCAAGTCCTTATGCTGCGCTTGGGACGAACTGCTGGAGAGTCAGGCTCATTTGCGCGGAGCCGGGCATACCAGCCCTTTTGTTTTCCCCAATTCCCTGGCCAGCCGCGACAGCTCGGCGCGCATCGTTCTGCAACGCCTTGATTTTCTGGTCGATGGTGCTCAGGCGCTCTTCGACATGCGCAGAAACTTCGCCACCTCGGCCATCTTCGGTTTTCCGGTGACAGCAGACCCCGGGAAACGCCCGATGCAACTGTTCCAGTTGTCCAATTTCCTTCAGTGTGAAACCGAGATGTTGACACTGCCGGATGAAGCAAACCGTCTCCAGGTCGTGTTCGCGTGTAGTCGCGATATCCACCTGCCGTTCGCGAGGGTTCACGAAGCAGTTTCTGGCGCTCGTAAAAGCGCAATGTCTCGATATTCACTCCTGCGCGGCGAGCCAACTCTCCCGTTCGCATGACTTCGTATTGTGTACGACGGCGGGCCAGTCTGTCGCTTGTGTATTTACTTTCGTGGTTCATCGGCACTGGCGAGATCAGTCCTGCGAGCGTTGGAATCAATCGCGCTTCCCACGTTAATCCCGCCTCTCTCGCTGTGTCATGCGCAGCCAGATGTTTTCAAATGCAGTACATCCACAGAAAACCTGCAAAATGCCTCTCCGCGCAGCCGACGAAACCGGATATAGTGAGGCGAATAGCCGATGTTTTCGGCAGTTTCTCGGTCTTCATGGCGCGGAAATCCGCTTCCACATTGCCGGAGGAGGACTTCGACGCGGTTACTGAACCGCGCGCCTCGTCGCGTTCGTACGATGAGTCGCCGCTCGACGCCCGCGTGCTCGATCTTGATGAGGAAGGCGAGTCTCCCTTTCTGCGCGGACAGAAACGCGTTCCCGTTCGCCGCGGAGCCCTGCCGCGCAAGGCCGCCGATCGCGTCAAGCTGCTCATGGTTGTGCTGCTGGTGGTTGGCGCAATCGGATTGGTTGCCGTCACTCTCTATCGTTACGGCACTCAGTCCTGGCGTTTCCGCCTCGACTCCAGTGACAACATCGATATTCTCGGCAACCGTAACGTCAGCCGCGCACAGATCCTCGAGACCTTGGGCGGCGACATCGATCGCAATATCTTCTTCGTTTCCCTCGCAGAACAGAAGAAGCAGCTCGAAGATATTTCCTGGGTCGAGTCCGCTTCCGTGATGCGGTTCTGCCCAACCGCCTCCGCATCGAACTCCGTGAGCGGACGCCCGTGGCATTCGTCGAAATCAACGGACACGTCGCCCTCATCGATGCTCACGGCGTCATCATGGACATGCCTTCCGGGCGCGCAGAGCGCCTTTTCGTTCCCTGTCATCCTCGGCATGAACGACAGCGAGCCGCTCTCTACCCGTGCCCCACGCATGAAAATCTACAGCGAGCTGGTGAAGCAGCTCGACTCTACCGGTGCGCACTATTCGCGTGACCTGAGCGAGGTAGATGTCTCCGATCCGGATGACGTGAAGGTCACCGTATCGGATCCGAAGGGCGCCGTGCTCGTCCACTTGCGCTCGCCCAATTTTCTCGCGCCGTTTCAGTTGTACATGGCGCACGTGCAGGAGTGGCGGTCGCAGTACAGTCCGCTCGATTCCCTCGACTTGCGCTTCGAGGGTCAGGCGATCGTCAACCCTGACTCCTCGGCTGCGCACGCCAAGGGAGGGCCTCTGCCCCCCGTGGCAACCGTTGGTGGTACGACGCCCGCTGATCCTGAAGCACCTGAGAAGAAGACCTCAACCGCGAAAAAGTTAAAGAAGCACTAGGACAAAATGGGCAGTCAGACTGAAAACTTGTTAACAGTGATTGATATCGGAAGCGCCAAGACTTGCGTCCTCGTTGCCGAAGTCAATGAATACGCTCTTCGTTATCGCGGCCACGGCATCGCTGACTCGCGCGGCATGCGCAAAGGCGTGATCGCCGATCTCGACAAGGCAGTCGGCTCCATCAAGAAAGCGGTCGAGGAAGCCGAGAACGTCGCGCAGGCTCCGGTTGAGCATGCCATTGTCGGCGTCGCTGGTTCCCATATTCGCGGAGTTAACAGTCACGGCGGCATTTCGCTCGGCTCGCGCTCCCGCGAGATCAGCCGCGACGACGTTCGCGCAGCGGTCGAAAAGGCACGCAGCATCCCGCTGCCCGAAGATCGTGAGCCGCTGCATCTGCTTCCCCAGGAATTCATTCTCGACGGCCAGCCCGGCGTCCACGACCCTGCCGGACTCATGGGCAAAAAGGTTGAGGTCCGCGTGCACGTGGTAACGGCCAGCGGCACCGCTGCGCAAAACGTTGTGACTGCGGCCAACCGCGCCGGCATTCACGTGGACGACACTGTTTTCGAAGCGCTCGCCTGCGCCGACTCGGTGCTCCAGACCGACGAGCGCGAGTTAGGCATCTGCCTCGCCGACATTGGCGCCGGATCTACCGACCTTATCGTCTTCTATGAAGGAGTCGTGATCCACACCGGAGCGGTGCCCCTCGGCGGCGACCATTTCACCAACGATGTCGCGGTCGGCTTTCGCACTCCCATTCCCGACGCCGAAAACATTAAGAAGATGTTCGGCTGCGCAATCGTCACGCGTATTCCCGAAGGCAACGAAATCGAAGTGCCATCCGTCGGCGACCGTCCTTCGCGCCTCATGCAGCAACGCATGCTCGGCGAGATTCTCGAGCCCCGTGCGCGCGAATTGATGGAGCTGCTGCGCGACCACCTTCGCCAGGCAGGCGTCTATGAATTGCTCGGCGCGGGCGTAGTGTTCACCGGCGGCGGAGCGCGCTTGAACGCCTTGGTTGATTCGGCGGAGGACATCCTGCGCCGGCCAACGCGCCTCGGCTATCCCGTGCCGATCGCCAAGCTGCCGTCGAATTTATTGGAGCCGGAATTCTCCACCGCGATCGGTATGGTGCTCTACGGACACCGCTCGCGCCAGGCGCGCGGCATCAGTGATCGCGGATTTGGAGCCCGGCTCAAAGCCCTGTTCGCGAGGCAGAACGTTTAGTGGGTAGAGCTGGCCTTTAGGCCAGCGTCTAGCCGGACTATTTATTTTTCCCCGCGGGCTTTAGCCCGCGACCGAGGTAACCATGATCGAAGATTTCGGCGAAAAAGCTCAGCCCAGCAGCGACATCCGCATTCACTTCAACGAAGAGACGCTGAACAGCGCCAAGATCAAGGTCATTGGCGTCGGTGGCGGCGGCGGCAACGCTGTCAACCGCATGATCGAGTCGGCTCTCGAGGGCGTCGAATTCGTGGTCGCGAACACCGATCTCCAGGCGCTCAAACTCTCCCACGCGCCGGTGAAGATCCAGCTCGGTGTCAAGCTGACCAACGGCCTCGGTGCCGGCGCCAATCCCGATGTCGGTCGCAAAGCCGCGCTCGAAGACGCCGACAAAATCATCGAAGCCCTCGAAGGCGCCGACATGGTGTTCGTCACCACCGGTCTCGGCGGAGGCACCGGAACCGGCGCTGCGCCCATCATCGCCTCCCTCGCCAGCGAAATGGGAGCGCTCACCGTCGCGGTCGTGACCAAGCCGTTCGCCTTCGAAGGCAAGCGCCGCCAGAATCAGGCCGAGCGCGGCCTCCAGGAACTCATCGACTCCGTCGACACTACCATCGTCATCCCCAACGAAAAGCTGCTCGCCGTCGCCAAAGACGCCGGCTTCTTCGAGTCCTTCCGCGTGGCCGACGACATTCTGCGCCAGGCCGTGCAGGGCATCTCCGACATCATCACCATTCCCGGCATCATCAACCGCGACTTCGCCGACGTGAAGACCATCATGGCGGGCATGGGTTACGCGGTGATGGGCACCGCCACTGCTCGCGGCGAGAACCGCGCTACTGCGGCCGCGCAGGCAGCCATCGCGTCGCCGTTGCTCGAAGCCGGAGCCATTGACGGCGCCCGGGGCATCCTCATCAACGTCACCGGTTCCAGCTCGTTGCGTCTGGCCGAGGTGAACGAAGCCTCGACCATCATCCAGAGCGCCGCGCACGAAGACGCCAACATCATCTTCGGCGCTGTGCTCGACGAGAAGATGAACGACGAAGTGAAGATTACCGTGATCGCGACCGGCTTCCGCGAAACCCCGCGCATCCGCGAACACGCCAACACCGCAGCCAGCGCAGTGCTCAGCGCCCGCGCCTCCACGGCAACTTACCAGGTTCCGTCGGTGCGCGAACCGGATGCGATGCCGTCGCTCGAAGCCGGCGACAGCCGAGCCGCGCATCAACGAGCGTCCGCGCAACGCGCCTTATATTCCCGACAGTATCGACGACCTTGAGCTTGGCTCAGAAGTCGTCCGTCATGCCGAACCAGTCGAAGACCCACGCGCTGACGCTTCGGCCTATTCGCGTGAAGCCGAATCGACTTACGCGTCGCTGATCAAGGGCGCTGACGTTCTTCCCGATGAACCGGCCGTGATCGATACCGTCAGCAGCAGCGTGAACATCAGCTACGACGCCGACGACCTGGAGATTCCAGCCTTCCTGCGCAAGCGCGGCGAAAGCTAGAGTGTTCCCAGGATGCTTATCGGCACGACTGAGGTCGTGCCCTGACGCAACGCAGGTTACTGAATGGCCTGCGGCTTTTGGGTCATCAGCTCGGTGAAGCGCTTATCCGTCCGCAGGCTGGCGAATTCGGAGTCGGTATAGACCTTGTCGATGTTCTTATAGCCCTCTTCCATCGCTTTGCGCAGGTATTCGAGGGATCGGTCTAAGTCGCCGGCCTGGGCGTACATCTTAGCCACCATGAACGAAAACGCTGCGCGGTCTTCGGGAGAAGACGACTGTGCCATGACTCCGGTCTTGGAGACGCGCTGGAAAATGTCAGGATCAATCTGGAACGCGACGCGGTATTCCTCGGCAGCCTTGTCGAACTTGTGCTCGCTGAAATAGGCCGCTCCCAGGTTGTAGTGGAAGGTAGCTGAGTTGGGGCGGATGCCGAGCGCCTTTTCGTAATACTTGATGGCGCGGCCGTATCGTTTCTGCATCTGCATGATGAAGCCGAGATTGTTCATGGCCTCGGCGGAGTTTTTATCAACCTTCAGGGCTTGCCTGAAGCACTTTTCCGCGTCCTTGGTGTGCTGC
The DNA here is from genome assembly GCA_963749635.1 of uncultured Acidobacteriaceae bacterium. Lineage (GTDB taxonomy): Bacteria > Acidobacteriota > Terriglobia > Terriglobales > Acidobacteriaceae > DASRAA01. The sequence goes on along the minus strand of CAVVNW010000018.1, from coordinate 251,453 downwards.
AGGAAGAGCAACGCTATGCCTTTCTTGTTCCACAGCAGCGCGGTCGGTTGCTTGTCGATGGCGGCGTTGTAGTAGTCGATGGCGTCGAGGTAGCGCTTCTGGGCGCGCAGCTGGTCACCCTGGCGCTCCAAGTCCTGAGGCGTGCTGTCGGTGAGAGAAATGAGCGGGGCCGGCGTGGGCGGCGGTTGCTGCTGCTGGTCATTCGCGGCCGAGGAGCCGGTCACAAGAATGACTACGACGGTGAGTGCCCCGAGGTTTTTTTGAAACGCGCCGAATAAATGGCGAGGAGACATACCTCCACCCCCGACTCCCAAATCCCCACCATATTAGACCTAATTTTGAGGAGGAATGTTGCGTTTCTCGGGAGGAGAATTCGCAGGTGCGTCTTTCTGGTCGCTGCCCTTGCCTCCGAAGACCCGGCTGAGGAAGCCCTTTTTCTTTTTCTGCTCGGTTGCGGGTGCGGTGCCGGCTGGCTCCGAAGTGGCTCGGAGAAGAAGCTGGGACTTCCAGGCTGGGTTTGCACTGGCCCGTTGGTGGTTGGCGGAGGAGCATCGACCTGCGGAGTACCCAGTCCAAGGATCTTGGAGAAGAAGTTACGATGGTCGGTAAACGCCTGTTCGCAAGTCTGTTTGGGTTCCGTCCCGGCGACAAAGGCCACGTAATAGTCCTGAGGACATGCCTCGGTAGCCAGGCGGTTGGTAACCTTATCGAGCTTGACCTCGACCACGCCCGAAGGTGCGGAAAACCCTTTCATGTCGGAGTAGCGGGGAATCTTCTGCGCGCGCTTCATAAACTCGGCCCAGATGGGAGCGGCGGTGGTGCCACCGGCGAGCTTGATGTCGGTGTAATCGTCGTTGCCGATCCAGACGACACAGAGCAGGTTGCTGCTATATCCGGCGAACCATGCGTCGTGCGAGGTGCCGGTCTTGCCGGCGGCGGGAGCCGTGAAGCCGCGGGTACGTACGGGATAGCCCGTCCCCCCGTCGATCACGCCCTGCATCATGGTGGTCATCACATAGGCCACGCGCGCGTCGAGGACGCCCTTGGGATCGTTGTGGTAGTCGCTGAGCACGCCGCCCCGGGCGTCGCGCACGGACTTGACCATCAGCGGAGAAACGCGCGAGCCTCCGTTGCTGAACACGGTGTAGGCGCCTGACATTTCGAGGGGGCTGGCATCATAGGCTCCGAGCGCGATGGCGGGCGTCGCTTTCACGCTGGTGATGCCGGCCGCCTTGGCCAGCGAAGCAACTGTGCCGAAGCCCACGCCCTGGGCGACTCTTACAGTGGCGTTGTTGAGAGACATGGCAAGGGCATAGCGGGCCGTGACTTCTCCGTGGAACGCTTCGTGGTAGTTGCGTGGCTCGTACACCTCGTCCTTGTAGGCGATGCTCACTTGGGCGTCATCGACCAGCGTGATGGGAGTGAAGATCGCGGGAGCACCGCTGGTGTCGATGGTCGGCGGGCTGCTGCCGGCTGTCTCGACGGACGCGGCACCCACGGAGATCATTTGCCCGGTTAGCGCAGTGTTGACGGCTGCCGCGTACACGAATGGCTTGAAGATCGAGCCTGTGGGCCGCTTGGCGACAGCGTGATCGAGCTGACTCGTTCCGTAGTTGCGGCCGCCGACTAACGCCAGCACTTCGCCAGTGTGGGGGTCGAGCACGACCACGGCAACTTGCGGCATCGGGCCGGAGTCAACGCTGGCTTCGGTCTTGGCCTCCGCTCCTGTAGCCGACCTTGGTCTTGTGGGTGCGCATCTTCAAGACCTGCTCGTCCACCAGCTTCATTCCCACCTCGACTGCGTCGGCGGCGGCCTGCTGCAGGTCGGGGTCGAGGGTGGTGTAAATCCGCATAGCCTGCTCGTTGAGCTCGTTCTCGTTGTATTGGCTGGAGAGCTGGTCTTTCACGAGGTCAACGAAGTAAGGTGCGTCGCTGGCTTCGACGTTGGGAGCAGCCAACTTCAACGGAGTCGCCTTGGCGCGGTCGGCCCGTTCCTGGGTGATGGCCCCCGTCTCGACCATTGAGTCAAGGACGAGATTGCGACGCTCGAGGGCGCGCTCGGGATGACGGTAGGGGGAGAGATAACTCGGACGCTGAATGATGCCGGCGAGCAAGGCACACTCGGGCAGCGTCAGGCTCTTCATGTCCTTGTCGAAGTAGGCGCGCGAAGCTTCGCCGAAGCCGTTGATGCCGAAGGAACCGCGCTGGCCCATGGGGACCTGGTTGGCGTACATCTCGAAGATGCGTTGCTTAGAGAACTTCTGCTCCAGCTCCATGGCAATCAGCATCTCGGTCAACTTGCGTTGAATGGTCTTTTCGGGCGACAGGAAGAAACCGCGCGAGAGTTGCATGGTGAGCGTCGAACCGCCCTGGCCACGGTGACGGTGGAAGATGTCGCTGGCCGCGGCCTCCATCAGGCGGTAGTAGTTGACTCCGCTGTGCTGGAAGAAGCGGCGGTCCTCGATGGCAACGACTGCATTGACCATGTCCGGCGGAATTTCGTCGAAGGTGACAATCTGGCGCTTGGAGCGGTCGACACCGCCGAAAAGCGAGGTAATCATCTGCGGCTCGAGCTCATAGGCGCTCAGAGGCTCGGAACCGCGGCCCGCCAAAACGATTGAGCTGACTTTGCCGGCGTCAAAGCCGATGTTGGCGCTCTCCGCGGCGTGGAACGATTCCTCGCCCGGCATGATTTCGATATTGCTGCCGGAGACATGAAAGCGTCCGATCGGCGAATCGCCTTCTTTGCCTTGCTCGCTATAACCGGCACGGCGGAGGTAAGCAGCCACTTCCTGGGCGGTGAACTTGTCGCCGACTCGGACGTATTCAGGGCGAGCATAGATCTTCGCCGAGTTGGTGAAGATCGGTCCCGACATGCGGCGATCGACGATGCCTTCGTACTTGACGTAAAAGAAGGCGAACACCGCCATGAATAGGATGCCTGCCACCAGGAATCCCGCTACCAGGAACTTCACCAGCGGGTCGCCAAGGGTGAAGTGGTGGCCCGGCGAGGGCTTGCGGGTGCTCGGGCGCGGGCGTCCCTGGGGGGCGCTGGAAGGCCGGCTTGGTGCCATTTTGACTTTGATTGCCACGTTAATCGGTACGCGGAGAAGCCGCCCATTGTAAGACGGCGAAATCAGGCATTTTGTTACCTGTGGCGCTGCATTCCGGAAAAAATCTCGTGCTTTTGAATCACTGGAGCGGGGGAGTCAGTCCCTCGGACGCACAGGAATCCTCAAGCCCGCAAATTCAACCAATGCTACGCCAGAGCGACGCTCTATTGTAGAACACCACGAGGCAACCAAGGGATGCCGTGCGGGGTTTCGGCGGGCGAGATTTCATTGGTATATTCGAACCTGAGACTATTCGCCTGAGGTGCGTAACATGCGGAAGACAATCGCTCTGACCGTCATCTTTCTGTTCCTGACCGGGATCGCGATGGCAGCCAACAAGGAATCAGGAAGCACAACGCTGACCAATGTCCAGCCGGCCGGAACGACCGATAAGAAGCACAAGAAACAGCAGTATGACTTGAGCTTTTCCACGACCAGGAACGACTACACCTGCCGCACCAATGAAAACGACAAGGTCAACGCGACCGACTGGGTCGTCGGCAGCGCGATCAACTACAAGATCAACGGCAACAAGGGTGAGGTGAAGAACACGCAGAGCAACAAGAGCGTGAAGTGCACCGTGGTCCGCGTGGCGGCAGTGGGCGCGCCGGCAGTGCAATAAGAAACGGGACAACGTTGTCCCGTTAGAGGCGCAGCGCTTTTGCGAGGCGCGTGATCCCAAGGAAGTCGATCAGTTGGGCGCTTGGTATTCGGAGCCCGCAGGGCGGCACAATCATAGCCCGGCGCGTGAGCGCCGGGTGAGGTGAGAGAATAATTCCGAGTCCCGCGCAGCGGGACGGCACAATGGCCCACACCTATATCTCTATTTCCTATCACCTGGTCTTCTCCACGAAAGGACGCTTGTCCACAATTCCCGAGCCCCAGAAATTGTGGGCTTACGTGGCGGGTGTCGCTAAAAACCTCAATTACCGATCCCTCGCCATCGGCGGCACAAGAAATCACATTCACATTTTGGCTGGAGTGCCGCCGATCATTTCCGCCGCCCAGGCAGTGCAAAAGTTGAAGGCCAACTCGTCGCGATGGCTTCGCGAAAACGGCAAGTGGCAGGGATGGCAGGAAGGGTACGGAGCATTTTCCGTCAGCGCGTCGAACATCGACGCCGTCCGGCATTACATTCAGAATCAGGAGGCACACCATCGAAAGCAGAGTTATGAAGAAGAGTTTCTTTCGTTCCTCGACCGATCGGGTGCTTCTTATGACAAGAATGAAGTGTTCGATTAGGTGCCGTCCGTGACGGGACTCGTGCTCCTGGTGGAACCGGGTTCCCGGCACTGACGTGCCGGGCTATGGTTGTTACGCCCTTCGGGCTGTCGTGCGTACAAATCGATTTGTATAGTCCTAGCGGAGCACGCCCGCCAGTTTTCCGCTGGCGATCAGTTCCGCTACGCGCCGAAAGTCGTCGGTAAGGATGCGGTCTTGGAGGATGGTGGGCGACACCGCCCGGATGGCGGCGTGTGCCGCCTGACCGCGCTTCCCGGTCTTCAGCGGAGCACGAAAATCAAGCGCCTGGGCCACTGCCAGGGCTTCGATCGCCAGCACGTTACGTGTGTTCTCGACTACCCGCAACAGCTTGTTAGCTGCGGTCATTCCCATCGAGACAAAGTCTTCTTTGTTGCCCGAGGTGGTGATGGAATCCACCGACGCCGGGTGCGACCACACTTTGTTCTCGCTGACCAGCGCGGCCGCGGTCACTTGCGGCATCATGAAGCCGGAGTTCAGGCCGGCCCCGGCGGCCAGGAATGGAGGCAGGTCCTCGTTCAATGCGGGATTCACCAGCCGCTCCAGACGGCGTTCCGAGATGCCGGCCAACGCGCTCAGACCGATCGCGAGAAAGTCGAGCGCGAACGCCAGCGGTTCGCCGTGAAAGTTGCCTCCGGAGATGATGTCGCCTTCCACCGGTGCTCCCATCGGTGGCTTCGGGCTACCCACTTTCTTCGCCGCGGGAAAGACCAGCGGATTGTCGACGGCTGAGTTCATCTCGATTTCGAAGACTGCGCGGCAGTGCGCGAGCGTATCGCGCACAGCGCCGTGCACCTGCGGGATGCAGCGCAACGAGTAAGCATCCTGCACCTTGCCGCAATCACGATGCGATTCGCGAATCTCGCTGCCTTCCAACATGCGGCGCAGGTTGCGCGCTACGTGCAGCTGCCCGGGATGCGGACGGGCCTGATGAATGCGCTCGTCGAAGGCCACGTCGGTACCTTTCAGAGCGTCCACCACCAGGGCTCCCAGCACATCCGCCGTGTCGACCAGAATTTCGGTTTGCAAAATCGTGAGCAAGCCGATCGCGAGCATCGCCTGCGTGCCGTTAATCAGCGAGATGGTTTCCTTCGCCTCCAGCACCAACGGCTTGATGCCGGCACGCTTTAACGCTTCAGCGGCAGGCATTCGTTTGCCTTCGAAATACGCCTCGCCCTCGGCGATCAGCACCAGTCCAAGATGCGAGAGCGGCGCGAGGTCGCCACTGGCCCCAACACTGCCCTGCGACGGAATTACAGGATGTACGCCGCGGTTCAACATCTCGCACAAGGTGTCGATGACCACCGCACGCACGCCTGAACAGCCCTTGCTCAGCGAATTGGCGCGCAGCAGCATCATGGCGCGGCTGACGGATTCACTGAGCGGCTCACCTACGCCGACTGCATGGGAACGCATCAGGTTCACTTGAAGCGTGCGGATGTCGTCGGGAGGAATGCGCACATCGCTGAGCTGCCCGACGCCCGTGGTTACCGCATAGCCGAGGCGGTTGTTGGCCACCAGGGAGTCGACGACCGAGCGGGCGCGATCGACCGCCAGCCGCGCCTCGGGTTCCAGCATGACGGGGCAGCGCTCGAACACCACAGCGCGGACATCGTCGAGCGTCAGATGGTTTCCGTTGATATGCAGTAACTTCATTCCGTCTCGATTCGCCGCGGGACGCTCATTCTCGTCAGCACGCCAGCAGTTTGCAACCCAATCGGCTATTGTTCAGCTTTTTCCTGCGGCCTTCAAGAACGGCGCCAGGTATTTCTTCGGCAGGTGAATGCGTTTGAACTCTGAGTTCACCACAATGTGAACGCTCTCGCCCTCAGCCAGGACCTTGTCGTCCTCGGCGCGGAAAATCTCGTAGCCGAAGTGCAGCAGCGACTCGCGCACATTGATCAGCCGCGTGCGAATCGTGATCAGGTCATCGTATCGCGCAGGAGACTTGAAGCGGCAATGCACATCCGCGACAGCGATGTGCGTGTCGTCCTGTTTCTCCATGTCGCGATAGGTGAAGCCCAACTGGCGCAGCATCTCGACCCGCCCCACTTCAAACCAAACGATGTAGTTGGAGTGGTACACCACGCCCATCTGGTCGGTTTCGGCGTAGCGCACGCGAAGTTGCGCTTCGAAGACTGTTCTGTTGTCGGGCTGCATGGATGCTGTGTTCCAACTTAACATGCAGCCGGAAGATTCGGCTGTCGGCAGACAATCCCTATTCGCTTTTCGGCTGGCGTCCTATTTCTTTTCGCTTGTCGGCGTCGGCGCGACCGCGGGTGCAGAAGCATTGTGGACGAATTGTCCACGCACCGGCTCTCCAACAGCCACTGGAGTGCCGTCGGCGACATAATCGAAGAATTGTGCGGGCATGGTCTGCGGCAGCGGCCGGCCGCGCGAATCCTGCAAGCGATACTCGAGATGCGGCGCGGGAGAACTCCCGCTATTGCCGCACTCCCCGACCGGTTCGCCCTGCTTGACCTTCTGGCCGTTCTTCACCTTGATGCTGTCCTGTTTCAGGTGCATCAGCAGCGAGTACTCATCATGACCGTGGCTGATCAGCACGCGATTCCCGGTCGGCATAATCTCTTCCGAATGGCCCGGAGTGTTATCGACAAACGAATTATTGACGAGCACGACCGTGCCGTCGGCGGGCGCCAAGACGGGTTGTCCCCAGCAATAGAACTGTTGGTTCTTGGTGCCGTCGCCAGAAAACGTCCGGCCATCCTTCAAGACCGTGAAGACCACGGCGTAGCGCTCCACATCGCGATAGGCGCCCGCATTCTGGTAAATGTCGCGGCCACCTTCGAAGACAAACCAATCACCCTCAAACGGCAGGCGAAGCTTGGCCGTGTCCTTGTAATCAGAGTAACGACTTCCCGACGGAGGCGGAGAGGGTCGAAACTGAAACAGCTCAACCTCGCCGGCCTGGTTGATGATGATAGCGGTAAAGATGGGGTCTTTGATCTTGCTGAACTGCGAATACCTCGAATAAACGGTATTGGCCACCAGCATATCGGGAGCGAAGTTCTCGCCCAACATTTTTTGTTCGCGGCCCCATTGGGTGGCGAGTTTCTTGTCCATTTCGGTGAACTGTGCGCTGCTCCCATTCTTCTTCATCTTGGGTGCGAACGCTGCGTACAACGGGGACGACTGCCCACTCTCGAAGTATTCGAACAGCTGCCGCGCACGGTTCTTCGCCGCCGTGCTCATCACCGGATAGCTACCAGTGGAAACCGCTGGAGCGGGGTTCTCCTGCTTGGGGGCCGGAGCCGCGGCCTGGGCAAATATCAGGGCCGGGAACAGCAACGTGGCGACACACAATGGAAGACGAAGTGTCACAGTCTACCTCCCTGTCCAACTGGGTTTACGCTTCTCCAAGAATGAATTCACGCCTTCGCGAAAGTCGTGAGTGGTGCGAATTCGTGCATTTTCGTCTACGGCGGCGGCGATCCGGTGGTCGAGTTCCACATGCGAAAACGTGCGCAGCAAACGCTTGGTGGCCAGCAACGAAGCCGGGCTGTTGGCGACCAGAGTATCCGCCAGTTCACGCGCCCGCGCCAGCAGGTTCTGCGGCGAGACCACCTCATTCACCAGTCCTAGTCGATGAGCTTCTGCGGCGTCAACGATGCGTCCGGTCAGCAGCAGGTCACGAGCCTGCTTCTCGCCGACTTGCCGCAGCAAAAAGGTAGAGACGATGGCGGGCACAAATCCGATGCGGACTTCGGTGTAGCCGAACTTTGCGTCGGACGACGCCAGGGTGAAGTCACACAGCGTCGCAAGGCCGCATCCACCGGCGAGCGCAGCCCCGTTCACGGCGGCAATCGTTACCTTGGGGAAATCATAGAGCGCGCGGAACATGTGGGCCATGCGGCCTGAGTCGGCAAGGTTCTCTTCCTCAGTGTGGCTGGTGATGGCACGCAGATTGTCGAGGTCCATCCCCGAACAGAAGGCCGCGCCGGCGCCGGTGAGGATCATGATGTGCGCGGGCGATTTCTCCACGTCGTGCAGCGCGAGATGCAGTTCTTCGATCAGTTCGTAGCTGATGGCGTTGCGCTTTTCCGGCCGGTTCAGCGTAAGCGTGACGACCGGGCCGTCATAGGCGAGGGTCAGCGTCGCGTACTGGTGATGGTGTTGAGACATTGGTCAATACCAACGGGACCGCGCACCGAGTCGCGCCCGCTGTGCCGAAATACTTTACGCAAATAGTTGCTTCGGTTGGAATTATCACACCGAATCAGTGTCTTAGCCGAGTTCTTTTGTTGGTAGAGCTTCCCGCGCGAGGGTGCGACCCGTTTTGGGACAGGGCGGCGCTGTCCGATCGAGCGGAATTACATCTTAGGTCCGCCGAAGCGCTCCGCAATCTCGGCCGACAGGCGGGCAAGTTCAGTTAAAGGTTTCTTGATCGGCAGCGACGCGTCGCGCTGCTGCAACGCCTCCAGCACTTTTTCTGTCGGGATGTTGCCCACTAAAACGTCTTGCGCAAACGGACAGCCGCCGAGGCCGCCGATGGCGGAGTCGAAGCGGCGGCATCCGGCATCGTAGGCCGCCAGGATCTTTTCGATGGCTTGGTCGAGACGGCTGTGCAGGTGAACGCCAATCTCAAGATGGCCGAAGATCTCGATTACAGCGCCAAACTGGTCAGCAATTTGCTGAGGAGTCGCCAGGCCTACGGTGTCGGCGAGCGAAATGGCCTGCAAATCCATATCGGCGAGCAAGCCGACTCCTTCCAGAAGCTCTTCGTCATTCCACAAGTCGCCATATGGGTTGCCGAAGGCCATGGAGATGTAGGCAATGGTATCGAGGCCGCCTTCGTCAGCTTTTTGCTTCACCTTCTCCAGGATCTCGAGGTTCTCTTCCGGCGTCTGGCTCTGGTTGTTCTTCAGGAAGGTCGGCGACAGTGAATAGGGAAAGCCGACGGTCCGCACCGCCTCGGTGGCAATTGCGCGCTCCACGCCGCGCTCGTTGACTACGATGCCGATGATCTCGACATCGTCGGGCGGATCGAGCTCGGTGAGCACGGTTTCGGAGTCGGCCATCTGCGGAACCGCTTTCGGCGAGACGAACGACACCGCGTCGATGTGCTTGAATCCTGCGGCGATGAGGGCCTTGAGATACTCGACCTTGGTCGCGGTGGGAATCTGCCCGGGCAGTCCTTGCCAGGCGTCGCGCGGACATTCGATGAGTTTGATGGTGTCAGTCATTAGCTGTTAGCAATTAGCTCTTAGCCACAACCTCTTACCTCACCTTGCGACCAGCTACCTACGTGAAGCTTATTGCTAATGGCTAAAGGCTATGAGCTTATCTTCACGTCTGCAAAACCCCGACGTTAAACTTCGGCACTTCGGGATTCAGCGCTGCCGCGTCCAACGCCGTGATCAGTGCTTCGCGTGTTTCCATGGGATCGATGATCTTATCGATCCACAAGCGCGCAGCGCCATAGCGCGGGTCCATCTGTTCGTCGTAGGTCGCCTTCACTTCGTCGTAAAGTTTCTTCTTGTCTTCTTCGCTCAGTATTTTGCCGCCGCGTTCGAGTTGCTTGATCTTGATCTCCACCAGCGTGCTTGCCGCGGACGCGCCGCTCATGACCGCGTATTTTGCGGTCGGCCACGCGAAGACGAAGCGCGGATCGAAGGCCTTGCCGCACATGGCGTAGTGTCCCGCGCCGAACGAGCCGCCAAGGATCACCGAGATTTTCGGCACGACGGAATTCGATACGGCATTGACCATCTTTGCGCCTGCACGAATGATGCCGCTCCACTCGGCGTCGCGTCCGACCATGAACCCGTTCACATCGTGCAGAAAGACCAGCGGCACCAGGTTCTGGTTGCAGTCCATGATGAAGCGCGCGGCTTTCTCCGCTGACTCGGTATAGATGACGCCGCCGAACTCCATGCGCTTGTTACCGGAGTGGTCGACCTGCTGTACGTGGGTCTTCTGGTTGGCGACAATGCCGACGGCGTAACCGCCGATGCGCGCGTAACCGCACAGCAACGTCTCGCCGTACTCGGACTTGTACTCATCGAACTCGCTGCCATCGACGATGCGCGCGATGATTTCCTTCATGTCGTACTGCTTCGCTGGGTCATCGTCGAAAATGCCGTAGACTTCTTCGGCTGGATAGAGTGGCTCGCGCGACGGTTTGCGGTCGAAGACGCCAAGTTGACGGTTGCCCATCTTGTCGACCAGCGAGCGAATCCGCGCAATGCAGTGCTCGTCATCAGGCTCGCGGAAATCGACAGTCCCGCTGATCTGGGAATGCATTTTCGCGCCGCCCAACTCTTCGGCGGAATACTTGGCGCCAATCGCCGCCTGCACCAGCGCCGGCCCGGCCAGAAAGAGCCCGCTGCCTTCGGTCATCAGGATGTGGTCGCACATCACCGGCAAATATGCGCCTCCGGCGACGCACATGCCCATGATGGCGGTGATCTGCGGGATCCCCATGGCCGACATCACGGCATTGTTGCGGAAGACGCGACCGAAATCGTCAGTGTCGGGAAAGACATCTTCCTGCAGCGGCAGGAACACTCCAGCTGAATCGACGAGGTAAATCGTGGGGATGCGATTCTCGATGGCGATGTTTTGCGCGCGGATGACCTTCTTGGCCGTCATCGGGAAGAACGCACCGGCCTTCACCGTAGCGTCGTTCACGATGAGCATGACCAGCCGCCCCTGCACTCGCGCCAAACCAGTTACGACGCCAGCGGATGGTGCGCCGCCCCATTCTTCGTACATCCCCCACGCAGCGTAGCCGCCCAGTTCAAAGAACTCGCTGCCCGGATCGATCAGTAGTTCGATGCGTTCGCGGGCCGTGAGACGCCCCTTCTTGTGCTGGGACTCGATGGCCTTCGTGCCGCCGCCCTGCTCGAACTGCTCCTGGTCCATGCGCATGCGCGCGACCAACTCGGCGACAGCACGCTGATTGCGCTCGAAGCGTGGCGTCGCGGCTTTCACCTTGCTCTCAAATTGGACGGACGATCCGGAGTGATTGGGTTCAGTCATGTTGGATGGACGCAGACCTCTGGGTAGACCGATAACGATAAAGCAGCGACGCAGTTAAGCGCAACGCGTGAAAAGATGATTTCACCACAGAGACGCAGAGGCACAGAGAAGTTCAGGGCTCTTTTCTAAGCGCCAATTCCGGATGGATCGAGCAGGGCGGACGCCACAATCGTTTTGCCGGTTTTGCCCGCGGTCTGCAACTCCGCGTCTAATTCGGCCTGAAGGGCGTAGGCTTCGTCGAGTTTGATTTCGCATCCGGCAATCTCATCAGGAGTGGCGCCGTGATAGCACAGTTCGCAGACGCCCAGGCCGCCCTCCGTGCGTATCGGCGGCCCAAAGACGCGGCAAGTAATGGGTCGCGAAGCGTAAAGGTCGCAGGTGCCCCGGTCCGGGTCGAGCGCTGGACACGGCTCGAAGTTGGCGAACTCTTCGAACTGTTCCGCGGCATCGTGGTCGTCGCCCAGCACTCCCGTTTGCCGGTCACCGGGGAAGCCAGTTGCGATGCGTTCCCACGATTCCCGTGCCCGTCGTCGCACCCGCTCTGCGCGATCAGGATCAGTGTCGTCCAACTTCGCGAGGCCGTCCTGGAGCCGCAGCACATCGCTCTGGTCGATGGCGAATACGCCGATGCAACAGGGAGTGCACCCCGGCTTGCAGATCAGCCGATCACCGCTGCGCCATTCCGCATCGCGCAGGGCAGCATCGACGATCTGTACAAGCTTCTCGTCCCGCGCAGGTAAGGTAACCGGCATCGACCTAGCATAGCGTACGGCCGACCGCGTTGGCTTATCGGGACGGTTGCAAGTTCGTTGCTAGCGATGCCGTCAGCGGATCGTCCGCGACCGCATCCACCAACCCGTAGCGCAGGGCGTCGTTGGCATGCAGTTTTTCTGCGGCAAGAAACATCTGCAATGCGCGCGGCTTCCCGACCAGTCGAGGCAAGCGCTGGGTGCCTCCCCAGCCGGTGATCAGGCCGAGTGCCGCGCCACGATGGCCGAAAATGGCGTGGGGTCCGGCGATGCGCCGCTGGCAGGCGAGCGCCAAGTCGAGTCCGCCACCCATGCAGTAGCCATGCACTGCGGCTACCGTCGGAGCAGGGAAGTTCGCGACGGCGTTCATCAGGCGCTGTCCCATTTGCGCGAAACGGAAAGCCTCGGCACCGTGCAACTCGGCGATTTCGTTCAGGTCTGCTCCGGCAGAAAAAAAGCGGGCGTTTCCGGCAATCACCAATCGGGACGGCGGCTTTCGCGCAAGATCTTCGATCGCCGATGTCAGCGCGACGACCCGCGCCCGAGTCAAGCGGTTGGTGCCGTCGTCAGAAACCAGCCGCAAAATCGCAGCATTGTCGTGCGTCTCGACGGCGTACAAAATTTCTTCGGATTGGACGGATTGCTTCGGCAAGGGAGCAGAGTTACAAAGCCTTGCTTTCTCGGTGCCTCAGTGTCTCTGTGGTGAAGAGTTAACCCGCCGGTACGCCGCGCGGCTTTACGCTGCTGCGGATGAACTCGATGATGGCATCCATCGGCGTGCCCGGCTGAAACACAGCGGCGACACCCGCCCGTTTGAGTCCTTCAACATCCTGGTCAGGAATGATGCCGCCTACCACTAGAAGCACATCGTCCATGTGGTTTTGTTTCAGCAGGTCGAGCACCCGCGGCACGATCGCGTTGTGCGCTCCGGAAAGGATGCTAAGTCCGATGACGTCGACATCTTCCTGCAGTGACGCGGTGACGACCATCTCTGGCGTCTGGCGCAGTCCGGTGTAGATAACTTCCATCCCGGCGTCACGCAGGGCGCGGGCGATGACTTTGGCGCCGCGATCATGGCCGTCGAGGCCGGGTTTGGCAACGAGCACGCGAATCTTGCGGTCAGTGGGCATTTTGGATAGCCTCAGCCGTCAGCGCTTAAGAATGTGCTGAACTAAGAATCATAAACCTTGGACAAGAGTTTCGGAACTAGCTCGCTGGTTTGGCGACACACACTGTCTTCGCGATGCGTTTGGGGACCCAGATCACCATATCTCCCGACAAGGTGCTGGGCAGCAACCAGTAGGGCCGGTTGACGGTGATGGCGTAGGTTCGCAGCCCGTCGGCGGCAGTCCATGTGTAGGTGTTCAGCGCGACGGCCTCGCCGGATGCGTGTAGCTTGCCTTCGATTTCATCAGCGGAAATTTTCTCGTGCTCGGCAATAGCCCGTGCCGCCACCTGTTTTGGATCGCGCAGATAGCCGAGGTTCTCTACAGGCTCGCGGCTAAGGCGCTGCAGTTTGTCTTCGTCCTCGCGAGTGGGAACTTCAATTTCCGTAACCGTACAGCCTTTGGCAGGTTTGGCGAGAGGGTGCGCGACGGACGTGAAATCTACCGGATCTTCCAGGCTATTGGAAACCAGCTCAACATCTGAGATGACCAGCCGCGCATTGGCGTACTTGACTTCGCCTGCCTTGTTGCCGACGGCAGGTCCGGCATAAAACCTGCCAATAAGCGTGGCGCGCAGCATCTTGGTTTGTCCGGAAGCGGTGGCCAACTTCAGGAGGCGCTGCATAGTGTCATAGTCCGCGTCTTTCTTCAGCGGAACCGCGCTGGCTTCCAGGCGCTCACGTGAAAGCTTAAACCGGTCGGCATAGTCGGAAGGGTTCCCGCCGAATTCGAGGCGCAGTCCACCGCGATCGTCAGGGCAGTCGTAGGCATGGGTGTTGAATACCTGCTGACCATACAGCACCAGTCCGAGCACGCTGACCAGGCTTTCGTCGTACATGCCGGGGGTTTTTACGAGGTCGCAAGGAGACACCGACAGCGGACGCTCCTGCGCCAGGATTGTCGGCGCGAAGAAGCACGCCGCCGCTGCAAGACACACCATGGCGTGCGTGGCCGCGACCAATAACTTGTGACCCATTCTCAATAGTTTACGTGAGGGAATTTTTGCGGGAGTGAAAGACCTCCTTCGGTCACGAAGAATTTACACGCTACACGTCATTGAACGGTCCGTAAGTGCAGCGCCACCACTTGGCAACCCAATGGCAGCGCGCTTGCTTCTATCATCTTGGGAGATTGGAGGCCGAGTCCTGGGTCTGAGAGCTGATTTAGTAGCAACAGTACTGTCGCCGTCGTGTGGTGTGAACGCTCGGACCGCAGGATTGTGCTTGGTGTACCGACCTTTCACTCCTTGTCGGAACCTCATCGCGCTTACTCGTCTGAAGCGATCGCTGCTGGCTGTTTGTCTGATGCTGTTCGCGGCGGCGTCTCTCTTTGCGCAGACAAGCGCCCCAACGCCAACCCCTGCCCCAGCCCCAGCCCCAACCCTCAATGATCCTTTAGGCCGGACCACCCCGCAGGACTCGATCTTCAATTTCCTTGAGGCTTGCCACTCCCGCCAATATGCCAAGGCCTGGCACTACCTCGATTTGCGGCAAATGTCTCCTACGGACCGCGAAAAGAACGGCCCGGAGCTGGCGCGGCAGCTGGAAGACTTGCTGGACGACACTCCCTTCGATATCGCGACGCTGAGCCGCAGCCCGCTGGGAGACTTGGACGACGGTCTCGCCCCGGGAAGGGAACGGCTGGTTACCTTTCAACAAAATGGCCGGCCTTTGCAACTGGAACTTGAGCACGTGCAGTTGAAGGCTGGACTCAAAGTGTGGCTGGTGGCTGCAGATAGCATTCCGCTGATTCCCGTGGCCCATCAACTCTTGGCCGAAACGCCTTTCGAAAAAAAATTGCCGCAAGTGCTGGTGACGCACGAACTCTTCGACACCCAGTTGTGGCGTTGGATCGTGTTGCTGGTGAGTGGCGCGTTGGCCTGGTTTGCTGCCGGACTCATAGCGCGAGCTTTAGTTTCTGTTGCTCGCCGGCTCACTCATGCAGCATCGGCTGAGCATTTTCGCGCGCCAGTACGCCTGTGCCTGGCGATCACGCTGTTTCGCACGGTAATGGAATTCGCGCCGCCGTCTGCGATTGTGCGCTTGTACCTCGGCAGGGCGCTGGCGATGGCCTTCTTTCTTGCCTTGGCTTGGGCTGGCGCGGTCGTGATCGACCTGGTTGGCGAACGCTGGCGTTCCCGGCTCGATCCTCGCATGAAGGCAATGACCTATTCCGTGCTGCCGCTAGGCCGGCAGATGTTGAAGCTATTTCTCTATCTCATCGCATTTCTCGCAGTCCTGAGCGTCTGGGGCTACAACACCACAACAATTCTGGCCGGCCTCGGCGTCGGCGGAATTGCGGTCGCGCTGGCAGCGCAGAAAACCATTGAGAACCTTTTCGGTGGAATCTCCGTGATTGGCGACCGGCCCGTGCTGGTGGGGGATTTCTGCCGGTTCGGCAACCGGGTTGGAACGGTAATTGACATAGGGCTGCGCTCCACACGGATTCGCACCCTCGACCGGACCGTGGTCAGCGTACCCAATGGCCAGTTTTCAGCCATGGAACTGGAGAACTTCAGTTCGCGCGACAAGATATGGTTTCACCAGACGCTGAGCCTTCGCCGCGATACGACTTCACAGCAGATCCGGCAAGTGCTCTCCTCCATCCAGGAAACCCTGAAGCAGAACCCAAAAGTCGAGACCGGTGACATCCCTGTCCGCTTTGTCGGGATCGGGAATTACTCGTTCGATATTGAAGTATTTGCCTACGTTAAGACGCCCGACTTTGACGAGTTTCTCGGAATCCAGCAGGATTTACTGCTCGAGCTGTTGCGTGCCGTGGAGCGCGCTGGGACGGGACTGGCAGTGCCGTGGTCCGAACCCGACGAGGCAAAAAATCAGGCGCAGACATCGCGACCGGCGGCGTAGCGGAAGACTCAAGCGAAGGTGCGCTCCTCCCAGGTTCCCCACACGCCACGCCACAAACGTCGTTTGACAATGTGACACATTATGTGTCACATTGCGGTTTATGCCATCCGTAAACATGCGGGAGCTTAGGGACACGCGCCGTCTGAAGGCGTGGCTGAAGGCCGGGAAGACGGTGGAGTTGCGCGACAGAGACAAGGTTATCGGCCGCATTATGCCGGCGCGGTCCAAAGAACCACCCAAGGAATGGCCCGACTTTGCGGCCAGGACAAAAGCGATATTCGGGGATAAAGTCTTGCCCGCAGTGGAGACGGTGATCAAGGAGCGGGGTCGATATTGACCGCCTATGTCGACACCAGCTTCATGGTTTGCTTGTATCTACCGGACGTTCACTCCGCAAAGGCCCATCACCGTATGGCAGAACGGCCAATGGTTTGGCTTACGCCTTTGCATCGCGCGGAGGTCGCCCATGTTGTAGCGCAACAGGTTTTTCAGCGCCGGGTTCCTGCTGCCGAAGCTCACAGGGCTTACAACACTTTTGAGAATGATAAAAGCGCGGGCTTGTGGTTAGAAGCGCCGGTGCCTGAAGCGGCTTGGGATTTGGCGGTTGAGCTGGCGCGGCAGCATGTGGCACGCCTCGGTTGTCGAACTCTCGACACGCTGCACGTGGCTTGTGCCCTCGAACTCGGCGCGACGAAATTTTGGACCTTTGATCAGCGGCAGGAACGATTGGCTAAGGCTGTAGGACTATCCACTGGTTGACTCAGCGATTTGCGCCAATGTGCTCTCTTTGTAGGTTCCGTGGACCTCGTCGACCAACGCAAAAGCTCTGATTCTGGCAATCGATACCGGGTGTGCCCTTATCACAACGCCATGTGTCCGCCGTCCTTTCGCGACGTTCCTTCTGTCCGGTAATTAAGATGGGGTAAGGCTGAGGGAGAAGTGTTTCTACCCGACCGCGCCTAGGCCGCTGGCCCCGATCGGCTCTTTGAAAACTCTGATACGCAAGGCCAAGAATTGCCGAAAGCTGAACAGTTTAGTGTTGTATATGACTATCTCGCCATAACACGATTGAGATTAATCAAGGCTAACAGACTGATTATAAATTGGATAATCACAAGTGTTGTGGCCGATTAAAACACTATAACGCAATAAAATAATGCGTTATCAAATCCCGGCTGAGATAGAGGATAGGGTGTTGCGGGAACCCGCAAGCGGCCGACTGCAGTTGTTCTAGTTTTGCTTTACGCGAAAGCGCTCTCTTCGTAGGTGCCGTAGACCTCGCGCAGGGCATCGCAGATTTCGCCCACCGTCGCGTAGGCTTTCACCGCATCGACGATGAACGGCATGGTGTTCACGGGCGAGATCGTGCCGTCGATCGGAGCCTGGGGTTCTTGTGCTGCTGCCTTCTTTAGCGCTTCCAGCGCACGGCGGACTTCGTCGTTCGAGCGGCGCGCGCGTAACGACTTGAGTTTCTTAGTCTGCGCCTGGGCGACTTCTTCGCCGATATAGAGAATGTTCGGCGACGGCTCTTCCACCACAAAGTCGTTGGCGCCGACGGTGATCTTCTCTTTGGCTTCAGTGGCTCGCTGGAACTGGTAGCTGGCTTCGGCGATTTCCTTCTGCGGATAGCCTTTCTCGATGGCCGCGACCATGCCCCCCATGGCGTCGAGCTTGTCGAAGTAGTCGAACGCGCCCTTCTCCATGTCGAGGGTCATGCGCTCCACGAAGTACGACCCGCCCAGCGGATCGACCGTCTGTGCGACGCCTGATTCGTAAGCAATGATCTGCTGCGTGCGAAGGGCAATACGAACGGCTTCTTCGGTCGGTAGTGCGAGGGCCTCATCGTAACTATCGGTGTGCAGTGATTGCGTTCCGCCGAGCACTGCGGCCAGCGCTTGGATCGCCACGCGCGCGATGTTGTTCATCGGCTGCTGCGCGGTGAGCGAGACCCCCGCAGTTTGCGTGTGGAAGCGCAGGAGGCGGGTGCGCTCGTTCTTCGCGCCGAAGCGGTCCTTCATCAGCCGATACCAGATTTTGCGGGCGGCGCGGTACTTGCCGATCTCCTCGAAGAAATCGTTGTGGGCGTTGAAGAAGAAGCTGAGGCGCGGACCGAACTCATCGACGTCGAGGCCCCGCCGACGGGCCCACTCGACGTACTCGACGCCGTCATAAATGGTGAAGGCGAGCTCCTGCAGTGCGGTCGAACCGGCTTCGCGAATGTGATATCCGCTGATGGAGACGGTGTTGAAGCGCGGGGTAAGCTTCGTGCCGAACTCGAAGGTGTCGATCACCAGCCGCATCGAGGGCGCCGGCGGATAGATGTATTCCTTCTGCGCGATGTATTCCTTGAGGATGTCGTTCTGGATGGTGCCGGAGATTTTGTTCCAGGCGGCTCCCTGCTTTTCCGCGACTGCCAGGTACATGGCCCAGAGCACCGACGCGGGCGAGTTGATGGTCATCGAGACCGTCGTCTTTTCCAGGTCGATGCCGTCGAAGAGGATCTCCATGTCTTCGAGCGAATCGATGGCCACGCCGCACTTGCCGACTTCGCCTTCGCTCATCATGTGGTCGCTGTCGTAGCCCATGAGCGTGGGCAGATCGAAGGCGACGGAGAGCCCCTGGCCGCCGTGGGCCAACAGGTACTTGTAGCGCTCGTTGGTTTCCTCGGGAGAGGCGAATCCCGAGAACTGGCGCATGGTCCACATCTTGCCGCGATAGCCGCTGGCATGAATGCCGCGGGTATAGGGCGGCTGGCCGGGGAAGTTCAGGTATTCGTCGTAGTTCCAGTCAGCGGGGAGGTCGGCTTGCGTGTAAAGGCGGCGAATCGGCATTCCCGAGATGGTGGTGAAGCGCGCGTCGCCGTGCTCGTCGAGGTTGATTCCAGTGGGAGCGCCTATGGGCTTCTCAGGAGACTTCTCTAGCGACGGCGCGAGCGTCTTTTCAGCCCACTGCTGTTCGGATTCGGAGGGATGACGACCGCTTTCAAACAGGTCGGTGACGGGCGATTCGGCAAGGTTCTTCCCACTGGGCTTGGTGCTATCGGACATGAACTACCCCACTCCTGATCCACGAAAGGCAGACGGTGCAGTTTAGTAGATGCCCGCGTGCGGAGCAAGGGAGCGTCGATCTCATCCCCAGCCGTGACGCCCGTCACCGACAGCTTGACCAAGGGAGTACCATCATCACCTCATGAGCATCAGCCTATATTGTTGCGATTGCCAGCAATGCCGTAACGAAATTCTGGTCAATCTTGGGTCGGCACATCGTCCTTTCGGAGACAACGAGAAGATGTTGTACCGCGTGGTGTGCGGCACCTGTGGGTTGTCGTACGATGTGCACTTCGAAGACCTGCGGCTGTGCGACGAATCAGAAACCAAGACTGCACAACGCGCGCCGATCACGACTTTCGCCCGCAAGTAGCAATCTTTCGGTCGCGTAGTCGGCAAGGGCGGATGCTTTGAACTACTTCTTTTTGCGACCCAACTCCCACGCCTTGGCATACTTCCAGCTCACATATCCAGCGTGATAAAGGTGCAGGAGCAAGCCCTCCCGTCCGTCGAGGAAGCCGAGTCGCAAGAAATAGTTGTAAAAGAAAGTGAGCTTGGGCCGTATCGCAATATCGACGAAACTGAAGCCGCGCGGATGATTCGCCACCGCCATCTCGGCACCCAATGACGAGTAACGGTTCATGTGCTCCAGGTAGTCCTCGAGCGTGGGGTAGGCGTGATGAAGAAGATTGTTCTTAAGCGAAGCCGATGCGCCGTCGAGACGGACGTCCTCGTGCACCAGGCGATCCTCGAAGGCAGCCGTTCCGCGCCGGAACAGCCTCAGCTTGCGGTCAGGATAGTATCCGCCATGCCTGATCCATCGTCCCAGGAAGAAGTTCTTGCGGGGGATCCAGAAGCCGGCAACCGATGGATTCGCGTTCAGCACTGTGCGGATCTCGTCAGCCAGAGCCGGCTCGACTTCCTCATCGGCATCGAGGGATAGGATCCAGTCGCCATAAGCTTTGGCGAGAGCTGAATTCTTCTGGGCAGAGAAGCCCTTCCAACTTTCCACGCAAAGCTGCGCATGAAATGACTCGGCGACCTCGCGGGTGCGGTCGGTTGATCCAGAATCGACGATGATGATCTCATCGGCCCAGGCGACACTAGCCAGCGTGCGCGCCAGGTTGGCTTCTTCGTTGAACGTGATGATGACGACGGAGAGACTCAAGCAGTCCATGCTAAACGCGCGAAGCGTCTGGCAGAAACAAAAAAGCATGCCGTCCCGAAGGACGGCATGCCTGAGTCCAATACTTCTTGTTACTGCTGTTGCGGGGGTGGAGTTTGCGCTGGAGGAGTGGCCGGTACGTGCTGCGGCTCCAGCGGGCCGGGATTCTGCGGATTGACCGGAACGACACCTGGCACCTTGGGCATACTCTTCACCTTGCCGGACTCCGCGTCTTGCAGGTTGATGCCTAACTCGCTGATTGTGGCAGCGGTGTACAGGTCGAGCTGCACCTTCGATTTTTCATAGTTGGTAGCGGCTGCGAGGACGTTGGATTGAGCCTGCGTCAGAGCGCTCGACGCCTGCAGCACAAGGGTCGAGGTCGAAGCACCCAGCGAGTACTTTTTCTGTTCGGCGTCAAGGTTTTGGGAGGCATAATCGCGGGCTGCAACCGCCGCCTGCAAGGCAGCGTAATTCTGCGTCAGAGCAAACTCGGCGTTACGTACCTGCAAGGTGATGGTGTTGGCCGCCTGCAGGGCCGCCATTTGTGCTTGCCGGTATTCAATTACCGAACGCACCTGGTCCGCCTGGTTCTGACGGTTGCGCAACGGGATGTTGACGTTGACGCCGACTCCCTTGTCGGGTGCCGAGCTGTTGAACATGTTGCCAACGGCATGCCAGTAGCCGGTGTCGGGGAACATTCCCGCCGGAAGGCATTGACTGGGTGGCGCGGCCGGATTGCCGCAGGTGATATACGGATTCTGGGGGCCGCCGAGGCCTTGTCCGCCATAAAAGGCAAACAGATCGACAGTCGGCAATTGCAGGTTCTTGATTGCCTTCAATCCAACTTCGCGGTTGGTCAGGTTCAGACGTGACTGAACAATTTCGGGCCTGTTCGTGAGCGCTGTGTTTATCAGTTGGTCCACCGACGGAGTTTGGAACGGCTCGCTAATCTGCAGGGTGTCGGTGGGAATGACCGGCGCAGTAGCCAGGATTGGGTCGGTGTTATTGCGCGTGATAGCGTTCTTCATCAACAACTGCTGCAACTGAAGATTGGTTTGCGCGGCAATCAAGTTTTGCTGTGCGGTGGCCACCGAGCTCTTGGACTGCACGACCGTGATGGGGGCTAGCGTGCCGATGTCCACCTGCTTCTGAGTGTCGGAGAGGGTCTTGTCGGCGAGGTCTAAGGCCCGCTGCTGGACCTTTACGTTCTCGTACGCGTTGACCAGGTCCCAGTAGATATTTTCGATCTGCGAGACTGTCTGCATGATCTGGTTCTGGAAGGCGGAATCCATAATGGCCTTATCGTTGCGAGCGATGCGAATCCACCTTAGGTTCGAGTTGTAGCCGAATCCCTGTAACAGGTGCTGACGCACCTGGAGGGTGAAACTGTTGCTCAGACTGGGATTCACCGTGTTGAAAGTCGAATTCGAGCTGGTGCGGTTGTTGTTGAAGCCGACCGTCATTAGCGTGCCGGTGGGGAATCCCTGGGTGTAGAGGAGGTTGGCGGTCGTGACGGCCTGATTCAGCGCCGTCGCACCAGCGAAGATGTTGGTGGTCGGCGAGATGTTGTGCTGTTCTTCTCCGGTGCCGGTCAAGACCGGATCGAAGTTGTCAATGGGCGCGCCTTCACCTTGCGTGGAGGCAACAATACCCGCGGCACCCGCAGCCGCTCCGCCCACACCAATGGTGGTGCCGCCCGCTCCGCCGCCCGTGGAACCAGTAGCGCTGGTGCCGGTTCCTCCCGAGCTAGTCGATCCGGGGGTGCCACCCGGAGTTCCTTGAACCAGGCCGGTGTTCACACCGAGCGCAGCCGAGCCTGACGCAGTACGCAAAATATCGGTGTCGGCAGTGATGAGGTTGTAGCGCTGAATCGCGATATCGAGGTTGTTTTCCAGTGCGAGCGAGACCGCGTCGTCCATGGAGAGGTACATCTTGCCGTTTTGAATGACCCGGTCGATGAGCGGCGAGTTGGTAAAGTTCGGCAGCGCAACGTCGCGAACGCCCCATACCGACCAGAATTTGGGCCATTGTTTCTGGCTCTTGGCATAGTTTTGGTCAGAATAGTTCAGATAGGCGTTGCCCTGCGGTTTCGGTGCCTGGGGTAAAGGTACCGTGGCCAGCGTAACTTGATCTGGGGCTGGCGCCGCTGTTTTGGCAGTTTGTTGCGCTGCGGGTTGCGTGGCCGGAGGCGCTGGTTCCTGCGCAAAGCTCGCCGTCGCAAGAATTCCAACCAGTCCGAGAGCAAGGATTTGGCGGACCGCTCCATTCACAAAACGAAAAACTGGCATTCCCTCTTCTCCAGAAAAGTGCATGTGAACTCAGTTTCCTTCGTGAGATTCCTGTCGCCTGTCTCTAATACGGATGAGAGCCCGGGAAGGTTCACAACCAACCTGTCGCAAGACTGGGGCAAAAGCGATTTGAGACTCGTAAGTCGCAGTAATGGCTTAGTATAGCTGACACGCCACCGCGAAAGGCGGGCGGCAGCGCTAGCTTTACACCTCTTAACATTTTGCGGCGCTCCGCTATTTTCGTACCCAGGACGTGAGCGTGAGTCGCAATCTGAAAATTACCCTGGCCTACGACGGCTCAGAGTTCCACGGGTGGCAAATTCAGCCTGGTTTCCCGACCGTACAAGGTCTGCTGGCTGACTGTCTTGGACGCATCACCGGCGAAAATGTCTTACCGCAAGGCTCGGGCCGAACGGATGCCGGTGTTCACGCGCTGGCCCAGGTGGTTTCGGTCCGGCTCAATTCCCCCGTTCCAGAACGGAACTTGTTGATCGCGTTGAACGATATTCTTCCGCTGTCCATCCGGGTGAGCGGTGTAGAAATAGTCGACGACAACTTTCACGCGCGCCACTCGGCTACCGCAAAGACTTATCGCTATCGCATTTACCGCGATCCGATATGCCCGCCGTTTCTGGCGCGATACGTGTATCACGATCCGTATCCTATGGACGAAGACGCTATGATCCGGGCCTCGGAATATGTCGTCGGCGAGTTCGACTTCACGTCGTTTGCGGCTTCAGACCCGGAGCGCACGGCGCGGATCGCTGAGGCCAAAGGCGTTCGGAGACGCCCAGAAGTCCGGTCTAACGCGGTTGCGGAACGCGAAGCAGATGACGTGCTGGGTGACATTGGGGAGAAGGGCATCGATCCCGACGACGAAAATTCTTGGGACACCTTAACCCAGAAGCAAGGCAACGTGCGGACGATTTACTCATCGCTGTGGGTGCGCACGCCGGAAGAGTTCAGCTTCACCATTCGAGGCAACGGGTTCCTGCACCATATGGTGCGCAATCTGGTGGGGACGTTTCTTCAAGTGGGTAAGGGATCGCTGCTGGCGAAAGATATGCCGGCAATTCTCGCCGCTAAGAACCGTAGCGCTGCCGGACCAACCGCACCTGCCTGCGGCCTTTACCTGGTCAACGTGGAGTACGGACCGCAATGAGCACGATCGCGCAAGTTGCAACCCGCGAAACCATCGTCAGCACCAATCCTGCGACCGGCGAAACGCTGGCTGAGCTAGAGTGCACCACTCCGGAGGAGGTGCACGAGGCAGTGCGCCGCGCGAAGCTGGCCCAACCAGCGTGGCAGGCGCTGCCGGTGAAAGAGAGAGTCGCGGTTCTGAAGCGGTTTCAACGCGAACTGAGCGAACGGCGCGAGGAATTGGCAAAACTTATCTCCCGGGAAGCGGGCAAACCAACGGTCGAGGCGCTCAATACCGAGATCCTTGTTGTGCTGGATTCGACGGAGTTCTGCATCCGTACGGCGCATAAGTTCCTGCGCGACCAGCCGCTTCCGCACGACAACCTGGCGATGAAGACGAAACGTGGCAAATTGGTGCGCGAACCTTACGGGGTTATCGGCATCATTGCGCCGTGGAACTACCCGTTCTCGACTCCGGCGATCGAGACCATCGGGGCATTGGCGATGGGGAATGCCGTGGTTCTCAAACCTTCGGAGTTCACGCCCCTGGTAGCGTTGGAGCTGCAAAAGCTGCTGTTGTCTGCCGGACTCGATCCGAATCTGATGCAGGTTCTGGTTGGCGCAGGTGCGGTAGGCGGGGCGTTGCTCGAGTCCGATATCGACAAGGTGATTTTCACCGGAAGTGTGGCCACCGGAAAACGCATCGCCGAGGCGGCTGCCAAGAGGCTTTTGCCGATGGTGCTTGAGCTAGGTAGCAAGGACCCCATGATCGTGCTGGAGGACGCCGACCTCGATGTTGCTTCTAGTGGCGCAGTTTGGGGAGCGATGATGAATTGTGGCCAGACCTGCCTGTCGATCGAGCGCTGCTATGTGCAGCGAGGCGTGTACGAGAAATTCCTGGAACTCTGCCGCCAGAAGATCGAGAGGCTGCGCGTTGGCGAAGGACTGGGCTCGGACGTCGAAATGGGTCCGCTGATTCAGGAGCGCCAATTGCGGACCGTCGAAGACCACGTGAATGACGCGGTGGCTCAAGGCGCGCGATTGCTGACCGGCGGGCGGAGGCTTCCCAACCTTGGCGCCAACTTCTACGCTCCAACGTTGCTGGCCGATGTGACCCAAGACATGCGCATCATGCAAGAGGAGACCTTCGGGCCCGCACTTCCTGTGGCTCCCTTCGATACCGATGACGACGCTATAAGGCTCGCCAATGACAGCCAATTCGGCCTGGCCGCCAGCGTCTGGACTACCAATACGAAGCGTGGAGAGGCGCTGGCGTCCCGTATCAGGGCTGGAACAGTCATGGTGAATGACGCAATTTCGGCATTCGGGATCGCCGAGGCCCCACATGGAGGCTTCGAACAGAGCGGAATAGGACGCGCTCACGGCGAACTTGGCCTGGCTGAGATGGTCCTGGTGAAGTATGTAGACGTGGATTTACTGCCGCGCATGAAGAAGGTGTGGTGGTACGGCTACAGTGCAAGCTTCCAGCGGCAGATGTCGGGGTTCGTCGATATGCTCTTCGGCAGGGGCCTAGGTGCGCGGTTCAAAGGAGCGATCGGGGCAATCGGTGCGTTGCGGCGGCGAAATCGGATCTGAACCGCAGTCGCAGAGTGCACTGGATGCCAGGTGCAGCTGCGATACAATGTGCAGTTGCTACCTGAGGATTCCGTCGCAATCATGGCCGATCAAATAGTCGAAACTCCCGCCCAGCTGCCCAAACATAAAGTGAAGTACAAGACGCCCCTTCAGCGCGCCTGTAGCGAGAAGGATGAGAAAGGAAAGCTCTGCAATGGACATCTGAAGCGCTGGTTCTACTTGGCGGACGTGATCGAGAAGGGCTGCGGCGATGTTCGCCAGGCCTATGGTGACAACGGCGAAGTGTATCGCTGTGAACACTGCAAGACGCTCTATCTGCCCAGCACCGAAGAGCCGCGTGGAAAGAACGTTGCGGGAGTTGGCAAGCTATCAGTCTTCGGCATGACGGTGGTACCGAAGGCGCCACCCGCTCCAGGTTCGCCAGCCGCGGCGGACAGCAAAGAGTAAACCTCGGCTCACGAGGGTTTGTATCGCAGAGCAGTTTTGCTTCATCAGTGGGGATGAAGAACTAGTCTGGTGCCGTGGGGGCGCCAGTGCCTCGCACAACGGAAGAGGACCGTGTCGGCAGAAGTTTCTGAACTCATCTACGACTGGAACAAAGTCTATGCGGCTTCCATGAAGCCCTCGGGCCGGGTATTGCTCAACGACGAGTCTTTGCGCGACGGGTTGCAGTCGCCTTCGGTCCACGATCCAACCATCGAAGAGAAGATTGAGATCCTCCACCTGATGGAGGCGCTCGGCATCAACATGCTCGACATCGGCTTGCCAGGAGCTGGTCCGCGGGCTGTGGCACATTGCGAAGCACTGGCACGCGAGATCGGGCGAGCCGGCCTCAAGATCAAGCCGAATTGCGCTGCGCGCACTCACGAGAACGACATCCGGCCGATCGCGGAAATCGTGCAACGCACCGGAGTACCGATCGAAGCGGCAACGTTTATTGGGTCGAGCCCGATTCGCCGCTACACCGAAGACTGGACTGACGACTTTCTGCTCCGCACCACGGAAAAAGCCGTGAAATTCGCAGTGTCGCTGGGCCTCGAAGTCATGTACGTCACCGAGGACACGACCCGCTGTGACCCGGAGACGATTCAGAGGCTCTACACTAACGCCATCAACTGCGGGGCGCATGCCATCGTGGTGTGCGACACCGCTGGGCACGCGACTCCGATGGGTACGGTGGCGCTGATGCACTTCGTGATCAACGAAGTGGTCAAGCCGTCGGGCCAAAACGTCCGCGTAGAGTGGCACGGGCACTGCGATCGCGGACTTGCCGTCGCTAACTCGATGGCTGCGTTGGTGGCGGGAGCCGAGGTAGTGCATGCCACGGCGTGCGGCATCGGCGAACGCGTGGGCAATACCCAGATGGACCAGATGATGGTCAATCTGAAGCTTATGGGCATTGAGCCCTGGGTGAGCCAGGACCTCAGCAAGCTCAAGCACTATTGCGAAGCGGTGGCCAAGGCGACCGGGATTCCCATTCCGAGTAATTACCCAGTTGTGGGGGGCGACGCGTTCCGCACGGCTACGGGGGTTCACGCTGCGGCAGTCATCAAGGCTTACCGCAAGAACGACGAAATGCTGGCCAACAGCATTTATTCCGGCGTGCCTTCCCACTACTTCGGGCTGAAACAGATCATCGAAATCGGCCCTATGAGCGGCAAATCGAACGTCCACTTCTGGCTGGAGAGACACGGGATCCCTGAAACACCGGGGCTGGTGGAGCGCATCTTTGAGCGTGCCAAGAATTCGGCGGCCAGTCTGACGGACGCCGAGATTCTGGAGTGCTGCCGGGCTATGGGCGTCGAGATATCGATTGCATCCTAGCGTCGAATTCCGCCAAATTGCGAAAAGCTGATCACGTGTTGTTTAGAATCAATGGGTTAGCCGGAAATTGTTCGCAACTAATTGAAAAATAAGCATGTTATAGCTATCCATGTCTTATCAAAGGCAGTTAGGTACGACGATTTTCGCCAATTCTTCGCCAAAGGCAGCCTTGGCGGGTATGACTTGTATGACAAGTATGACAGATTTTAGTCATACAAATCATACAAGTATGACAAATGGCGCCTTTAACCAATAACTCGCTTATCTACATAAGCTTAGAGACTGGCCGATCCTGGATTTCGCGTTTGATTCGGATAAAATCAGAGTTTTCGAAGAGCCGTGAAAGACCGCACCTGAGCGCGGCTGGGCCGGAGAGACACTACTCCCTTGCCTCACGGTACGATCATTACAAGAGAATGACCCGGGCGCGAAAGGACGCAGGTCACGTTCCGTTGTGATACGGATGTCGCGGTTGGTTCCATAGTTTGGGATTCACTATGGTCGGAATCGTGGCGGCACGATGCGGTGAAGTTCGCTCCGTCGCGGCATTGGAGCGGGCAAACGCTGGGCTGAAAAGGCGCCGCACAGCGCTCGGGCTTACACCCTCGCGAAAGCATGCCGTCGGTTAAAACCGACTCCAGATTCCTAACAAAGACGCACCCAGGACTCCGCTCCCCAATTCGTCCGCAGCGGCGGACGAATCGGGGGCCCCCCTCCGTCCTGGGCTATCTTGTCCCCGTCCCGCAAGCGGGACTCGCTCTGTTCCCGTGGGAACAAACGGCGCAACCAAGCTTTCTTTCGACTGATGGAGACAAGAGCGGCGGAATCGCTATAGTTCCCCGTTTGCGATGTCGGCAAACGTATTACCATCGGTCATGGCGTTTGGAGCTCAGCAGCAGGCGTCATCGGGAGAGACGATTCCACCACAAGCCAGCGAAAGGCAAGCATCGCGCACCGCGCAACAGGTGGTCGCGCAGTTAGCAGAGCTGCGCCCGGTGCACGAGGCGTTCGCCTGGTTCCGCGCACATGCCCGGGAACTCGAAGACATTCAGCTTGAGGTGACAGCGATCGCGGCTCCTCCGTGGGGCGAAGCGGCGCGCGCCGAGTGGTTACGAGAGCGCTTCGCGGGATTGGGGTTGACCGAAGTCCATCTGGACGAACTGGGGAATGTTTTTGGAATCCATCCAGGCGCGGATACGAAGGCGCCGTTCCTCGCGCTCAGCGCACACATCGACACCGTGTTTCCGGCGGGCACTCCCATCACGGTCAGCCGTCAGGAAAACAAGCTGTGCGGACCCGGCATTTCGGATAACGGCTCCGGCGTCACCGCACTGCTGGCGATGGCGAGCGTGTTGACGGCCATGAACATCGCCCACTCGGCGCCGATTCTGTTCATCGGGAACGTCGGTGAAGAGGGCGAAGGTAACCTGCGCGGGATGCGGCACATCTTTGAACAGCCGCGATGGCTGGACTCGATTGGCGCTCTGGTGGTGCTGGACGGCGCGGGCACGGACACGATCATCGCGGAAGGACTGGGCAGCCGCCGCTACGAAATTACTGTGCGCGGCCCGGGAGGGCACTCGTGGAGCGACTTCGGAGTGGCCAATCCGATCGTGGCGTTGGCGCGCATCATCGAGCGTTTCAGCCAGACGACAGTGCCGGCGACGCCTAAAACCACGTTTAATGTCGGCGTCGTGGAGGGCGGGACTTCGGTGAATTCGATTCCGCAGTCGGCAACGATGAGGGTGGACACGCGCTCGGCATCGGTCGAGCAGTTGGACCGACTGGAGAAGGCGCTTCGTGATGCGGTGAAAGAAGGGGCAGCGCACGCGGCGGGCCGGAAGAAGCAGGAAGCACTAACGGCTGAAGTGCGCGTGATCGGTGACCGTCCTGCCGCCGATTTGCCGTCCGATTCGCGGCTGATGAAGATGATTCGGGCGGTCGATGGGCAATTGCAGAACAGTGCCCGCGTGCAGCGGGCGTCGACTGATGCCAACATTCCATTGGCTCTGGGACGCGAGGCTATTGCGATTGGAGCCGGGGGCAGCGGCGGAGGCGCACACACCGTCAACGAGTGGTACGATTCTGCGGGCCGCGACTTGGGCCTGAAGCGCATCCTGCTGCTGACATTGGCTATGTGTGGAGTTGCCGAAGAATGAAAGAATTCACCACAGAGGCACAGAGACACGGAGGAGAATTAAGAACAACCACGGTCTTGACGGAAAAAGTCGGAAAAGCAGATCCCTCGCGGACTAAAGTCCGCTCGGGATGACAAGAATAAAGGACCCATACGGCGCAGCTGAACCTGCGCTCCTTCAAAACATAAGGCTCTTATCGGCACGGACCAAGCCATAGCCGTTCCCTTTCAAAGCAGGTTTATGAGACTAGTTTTGTTGCTGTTCGCCCTTTGTTTGTTCGCAACCTTCCTCGTTACCGCTAATGTTCTGGCGGACGACGCCGGCTCATCACCCGATGTGATTTTTATAAACGGCGACATTTACACCCAAGCGAAGCCGGCGCGAGTGCAGGCGATGGCGGTACGTGGAGGCCTGATCGTGGCCGTCGGCAGTACCGACGAAATCAGCAAGCTTAAGGGGACGCAGACGCAAGTCGTCGATCTGGGCGGACACTTCGTGATGCCCGGTTTCAACGATGCGCACTGCCACCTGGCTTCGGGCGGCTTCCAGAAAATGAACGTCGACCTGGTGGGGGCGCGATCGCTGCAGGAGATGCAGCACCGCATTGGCTTAGGAGCGAACAAGGCCGCAGCCGAGGCGTGGATCCTGGGCCAAGGTTGGGACCATACCCTGTGGCCGGAGCAGACGCTGCCAACGCGGCAAGACATTGATGCGGTGACGAACGGGCATCCGGCAATATTCGTGCGGGTGGACGGCCATATCGCCATCGTCAACAGCGCTGCTTTGGAGTTGGCGGGAATCACCGATAAGACCCAGGCTCCACAAGGCGGCAAGATCGACCTCGACGCCAAGGGAGAGCCGACGGGGATTGTGCGCGAGTCAGCGCAGCAGTTGGTGTTCGCCAAGGTGCCTCCGCCGACGCAGGCGCAGCGCAGGATGGCCGCAGAACTGGCCCTGGCCGACGCCGCCCGCTGGGGAGTGACCTCGGCGCAGGACAACTCGGAATGGCAGGAGTTCCTGGTTTACGAAGAACTGGAGCGCGAAGGCAAACTGACGCTGCGCATCAGCGAATGGCTCAACTTCAAGGATTCAGTAGACGAGTTGGTGCAGCACCGGGCGCATCATTCCCTGGACGATCCGATGCTGCACACAGCGATGCTCAAAGGCTTCATGGATGGGTCGCTGGGGTCGCGCACGGCGGCGCTGCTGGCTCCGTATTCGGACGACCCTGGGAATTCGGGCCTGCCGCAGTTTCAGCAGGACCAGTTGAACAAGATGGCCGTGGCGCGGGCGGATGCGGGATTCCAGATGGGCTTTCACGCCATCGGGGACCGTGCGGCGCAGATGGCGCTGGATGCCTTCGCCGCGGCGGAAGCGAGTCCGCAAGCTCACGCTGACCCGCGGGCGACGACACCGCGGGACTTTCGCTTCCGCATCGAGCACGACCAGGTGATCGCGCCCGACCAGTTCGCGCAATATAAGAAGCTGGGCGTCATCGCATCGGTGCAACCAAGCCATCTGCTGACCGATATGAATTGGGCGGTTGCACGCATTGGACCTGAGCGCGCTAAGACTTCGTATCCGTGGAAGCAGTTTGTCGATGGCGGCATTCCGTTGGCGTTTGGAACTGATTATCCAGTGGAACCGATCAACCCGTTTCGCGGTGTTTATGCGGCGGTGACGCGCAAGAATGAGGCGGGAACGAAAGAGTATTACCCCGAACAGAAACTGAATATCGAACAGGCCTTGGCCGCGTATACGACGGGATCAGCTTATGCACAATTTGCCGAGAAGCAGAAGGGAACGCTTGCTCCGGGCATGCTGGCGGACTTCGTGGTGCTGGATCGCGACCTGACTAAAGTCGCGCCGGCTGAAATTCTGAAAACCCAAGTACTGGCCACAATAGTGGGCGGCAAGGCGGTTTATGTCGAAGTCTCGGTGCGCAACAATTTTCCGCAGAGTGCGTCTAAGTAGGCAGTGAACTTTCCGTGATCTCCCCTCACAATTCAATAGCGGCGCACAGGCACGTATAATTTACGTTTGGGCTATTACGCTGGAGGATACGCAATGGATCGGCAATCTAGGGGCTTCTGGGAGAGGGCTAAGGCGAACCGCTTCGCCTCGACTCTCGTAATTCTGGCGACACTCTCGCTGGGCATATTGATTGGTACGGTGGTGTCATCGGGGGTGAAAGGCAAGGAAAAGGCCGCTTCTTCTTCGGACGCGACGCCACTGCAAGTCCCTTCGCCGCAGCAACTATCGAGCCAGTTCTCGCAGATCGCACGCCAACTGGAGCCCTCGGTGGTCAACATAAGCACCGAATCCACCATCAAGAACCCCCATCGCAAAGGTGGTAAAGCCACGCCGGGCAGTCCGGATGACGATGGCAGCGACGACAACTCCATGCAGGACTTCCTCGACCGCTTCTTTGGCGGGCAGGGAGGTCAGGGTGGGCAGGGAGGTCAGAGTGGTGACGGACAAGACCTTCGGGAACGTTCGCTGGGCTCGGGAATCATCGTTGACGGCAAGGGCTACATCATTACCAACGCACACGTGGTGGAGAAAGCTGATCGCATCCGCGTGAAGCTGATGAACGATCCGGCGACCGTGACCTACGACGCAACTGTGATTGGCAGCGATAAGGAAACTGACCTGGCGGTCATCAAGATCGACGCCAAGAAGACCCTGCCGGCAGCGAAGATGGGCAATTCCGACGGAATGGCAGTAGGCGACTGGGTACTGGCTATCGGTAGCCCGTTCGGGCTGGAAGAAACCGTGACCGCAGGCATCGTGTCGGCACGCGGGCGCAACATCGTTCCGCAGAGGCAGTTCCAGTCATTCATCCAGACGGATGCGGCCATTAACCCGGGCAATTCCGGTGGCCCGCTGGTCAATATGAACGGGGAAGTGATCGGCATCAATACGGCGATTTACACCAGCGGCGGCGGATACCAGGGCGTTGGATTTGCGATGCCCTCGAACACTGTGGTGCAGGTGTACAACCAGTTGATCGCCCCTGACCACAAGGTTTCACGGGGCTCGATTGGCGTGGAGTTCAATGCGGTTCCCAATCCGGCGGTGCAGCGCGTCTATGGCGTGTCGAGCGGTGTGACTATCGCGAATGTGACTCCGAACGGCCCGTCAGCCAAGGCAGGATTGCTGACTGGCGACACGATTGTTTCGGTCAACGGTAAGTCGGTCGCAACCGGCGATGAACTGGTGGCAGAGATTTCTGCGCTCAAGCCGGGGACCGTGGCCAAACTCGGATACGTGCGCAACGGTAAGCCGAGCACGGCTGAAGTCACGATCGCCGACCGCTCGAAGCTGTTTGCTACGCGGCTGGGCGACGACGAGGAAGGCTCGGAGGAAGCGCAGCCTCAGGAGAGCAAGCTGGGTGTCACCGTCCGCGACATAACGCCTGACATGGCTGATCGCATGAAACTGCCGAATACCAAAGGCGTCATGGTGCAGGATGTGAAGCCGGACGGGTTTGGCGACAACATTGGCGTCAGCCGCGGCGACGTCGTGCTGGAGATCAATAAGCAGCCCATCAACAGCGAGGCTGACTTCAGCAAGCTGCAGTCGCAGCTGAAGTCGGGGCAGGACGTCGTGCTGTTGGTCCGGCCGCGCGGCTTGGGTCCAAACGGTGGGACGGTCTTCATGGGTGGGACGCTGCCATAGCCTCGGTATCGGAGTGGGCCCGGCGGGGACGTCTCGCCGGGCAATTTCCCGATTCCGAACGCGGGTGGCCTACTGTTACAGTTTGGAGAACGGCCAGCATTTTTCTTGTTCCCTTTTCGGTTAACGCATGATTACAATGGCTGCGTTGTACTGGAATTCATAGATTTCCCCCGAGGTTCACCGTTTGCGCTTCAATCTAGGAATTCTCCAATCGCTCGCAATCACGCTGACAACGCTGCTCTTGGCAGGAGCCGCAATGGCAACGACCACAAAGACCAACTCAACCAAGCCATCTTCCACTTCTCATAAGTCAGTAACGCCGTCGAAATCGGGCAAGTCCGCCAGCAGCAAATCCAAGAAGAAGAAATCGGTTTCGGCCAAGGCGACGTCGCACGGCCAGCATGGTATCGACCAGGAGCGGACCCGCCAGATTCAAGAGGCGCTGATTCGCGATCATTACATGACGGGCGAACCGACAGGATCGTGGGACCAGGCAACCAAGGATGCGTTGACTCGGTATCAGGAGGAAAACGGCTGGCAAACCAAGTCGGTTCCGGATTCGAGGGCGCTGATCAAGCTCGGCCTAGGACCCGACAAGAAGGGCCTGCTGAATCCTGACACGGCAGTCATGTCGTCTCCACACGAGCTGGGTTCACAGCAGGGAACGTTGCCGGGAGGCTCGGCTCAGCAGTAGATCGGAATTGAAGCGATTTGATGAGGCGCGGCTCAGGCTGCGCCTTTTGTTTTGCAGTTTGCACCGATTTGGGCAGCTGAAAGCGTCGACCGTTTCGAAATCAACCCGTCCGGTTGTGGCACTTTCGTTGTACAATTTGCTGCTTCGGCAAAGCCAAAATTAAAGAGCACATATACACTTCGCCGATTCAATGGGGACCGCCTGGTCAGTCCTACGTTTAAGGGGGGAAAGCGGCGTGAAATTCAAAACCATTTTAGGCATTCTGTCTGTTGGAATGATATTTGCGTCATTTGCGGATGCACAGGCTCCGGCTCCGGCGGCAGCTCCAGTAGCCAGTGCGACTGGTGCTGCGGCACCGGCTCAGGGTCGGAAGAAACGAGTTGCGGTCTTCGACTTCGACTACGCTACGGTGCAGTCTGCCTCGGCGGCAGCCTTCGGAACCAACGTTGATGTAGGCAAGGGAATCTCGGACCTGACGGTGAAGTATCTGGTGCAGGACGGAACCTATTCGGTCATCGAACGCAAAGCGATGGACAAGATTCTTGCGGAGCAGAATTTTTCCAACAGCGACCGCGCGAATCCGGCGTCAGCAGCCAAGCTGGGCAAGCTTCTCGGTGTGGATGCCATCATCGTGGGTAGCGTGACGCAGTTCGGAAACGATAACAAGGACACCAAGGTCGGTGGCGGCGGCGGCCCGTGGGGCGCCTATGGGATCGGCGGAGTAGGTCACAAGAAATCGAAGGCCGTTGTTGCCGTGGACGCTCGCATTGTGAACATCGATACGGCTGAGATTATGGGAGTGGCGGAGGGGAAAGGCGAGTCGAGCCGCGAGAGCACTTCCTTGGTGGGCGGCGGCGGCGGTTGGCATGGGTGGGGCGGCGGGGCCGTGGACTTTGGCAGCAGCGACTTCCAACAGACCATCCTGGGCGAGGCGGTTAACGCAGCGGTCAAGCAGATGAGCGGCGAGTTGATTGCCGACAATTCGAAGCTTGAAATGCGCACGGTGAAGGTGGAAGGACTGGTAGCCGCGGTGGATGGCGGACAGATCGTGCTGAATGTTGGCGCAAAGGCTGGGCTGAAGGTTGGCGACCAGCTCACGGTTGAGCGCGTGACCAAAGAGATCAAGGACCCGACGACGGGAGCGGTTATCCGCCGCATGGCTTCGCCGGTCGGGGTCATCAAGCTTACCGACGTGGACGATGTTTCGGCAGTGGGCACGGCGGTGTCGGGCTCGGGCTTCAAGGTCGGGGATGCGTGTAAGACGGTAACGCAGTAGCAACCTTGGCGGGTCTCAAAGCAAGAGAGGGCGCGGAGTCATCCGCGCCTTGTGTTTTATGGAAGGTTGTGATCAGCGGTAAGCAACTTCGCGAATCGCTTCGCCGACCTGCTCTACTGCCCAGCGAATCTCGTCGGCGGTGATGACCGCGGGCGGCGCGATCATGACGTGGTCGCCGCGTCGGCCATCGGCGCAGCCTTGCATGGGATACAGCAGCACGCCGCGCTTGAGAGCGGAGTCGTACACGCGTGCGGCAAACTTCTTTTCGGCGGGATATGGCCGTTTGCTGGCTTTGTCGGCGACGAATTCGATAGCCCACAGAAGACCGAGTCCGCGGACGTCGCCTACGCTGTCAACCTTCCATAACTTCTGCAACTCCTCTTTCAGAATGGAGGCAACGCTGCCGGGGCGATCCGAGTCGGCGGCCTCCACTAACTTGTTTTCGGTGATTCGCTTTAGGACAGCACGACCGGCCGCGAGCGACACTGGATGTCCGTTGTAAGTGAAGCCGTGCAGCAGCATGCCCGTGCCATTGGCAATAGCGTCGACGACGTGACGTTGGGCGATCACGGCGCCGAGGGGAGCATAGCCGCTGGAGATTCCTTTGCCCGCGGCGATGATGTCAGGCGCAACATTCCAACGGTCCATGGCGAAACGGCGTCCAGTTCGACCGAATCCGGTCATGACCTCGTCGGCGATGAGCAAAACTTGTTGTTCGCGGCAGATTTCTGCGACGCGCTGCACGTAGCAAGGAGAAGGCGCGGCTGCACCCAGAGTGGCACCACTGACTGGCTCCATAATGAAGGCCGCAGCGGTGCCTTTCGTTTCGGCGATGGCCTGCTCGACCTCGGCGGCGTACTTTGAACCGCAGTCCGCGCAGCCATTGCCGCAATCGTACGGACACCGATAGCAATACGGGATGTTCGCCTTAGGAAATTCACGCAGCATGGGCAAGTAAATCGAACGGCGGGCCTGATTTCCGCTGACCGCCATCGCACCCAGTGTCGCTCCGTGATAGCTCTGACGACGGCTTACGATTTGGTAGCGCTCGGGTTGGCCGCTCTCGACCTGATACTGGCGCGCCAGCTTGAGCGCGCTTTCGACCGACTCGGAACCTCCACTGGTGAAGAACACCGCTCCGTCGTGAAATGCAGGACCGGCGAAGTCGAGTAATTCTCGTGCAAACTGTTCGGCGATATCGGTTGTGAAGTTGCTGGAATGAGCAAACTCTAATTGCGAAGCCTGTTCGGCCATGGCGTGCGCGACTGTGCTGTCACCGTGTCCGATGAAGTTGACGACCGCGCTGGAAGCGAAATCGAGGATTTTATTGCCGTCGGAATCGAAGAGCCAGACGCCTTCGCCGCGCACGGCGACTGGATAGGACTTATTCAGAGAGCGATGCAACACCGGGGAGCGAGTCGCGGCGACTGCTGAATGGACCGTTTTCTCCACGCGCGAATTATAACGGCCAGATCTGATTGCGTGGCGTACTCCAAGATTAGCTTTGTGTCGCCGGCTAAAGCCGGCTCGAGAGTCGATAGAAACGTCTGGACGCCGAGCTGAAGCTCGGCTCTACCTGCGACCCAATGAGCGCAGTAATTGCTAAGCAGTTCTAAGCTGGTGTGCTAATCTTGCCCGCTGATACCCAGCACGAGGAAAGCGATGAGCCAGGAAGAGCACAATTTTCAGATGGACTATGTTGAATTTCCCTCCACCGACATCGAGGCCACCAAGCGCTTCTATGGCGCGGTGTTTGGCTGGAACTTCACTGACTACGGCCCGAACTACACGAG
The DNA here is from genome assembly GCA_963749635.1 of uncultured Acidobacteriaceae bacterium. Classification (GTDB taxonomy): domain Bacteria; phylum Acidobacteriota; class Terriglobia; order Terriglobales; family Acidobacteriaceae; genus DASRAA01. The sequence goes on along the minus strand of CAVVNW010000018.1, from coordinate 214,654 downwards.
CTTTCACGATGGACGTCTGGCAGGAGGGTTCACGATGAGCGCTAGGCCGGTCAAGGGCGGCGCGCTGGTCGTGCTATATGCGCAGGACCTGGCAGCGACGCAACGCAAGGTGGTCGAGGGCGGCGGCAAGATCACGATCGAACCATTCGAGTTTCCGGGCGGAAGACGTTTTCATTTCGCCGATCCGAATGGCAACGAACTGGCGGTGTGGAGCGAGTAGAGCTCTTGTTATTGGTTGAAGCAGGAATCATGGGGAGGTGTAGCGAGTGGCAGGGAAACTGAACTTTTACCTGGTGAAAAGCATTATCGTGGGGGCCCTGGGCGGGCTACTGTTTGGTTTTGATACGGCGGTCATCGCTGGTACCACCCGCCAGTTGACGCAGGTCTTCAATCTTTCTCCGGGTGAACTCGGCTTCACCGTGTCGATCGCGCTGGTCGGCACGATCATCGGCGCCATGTTTTCGGGCATTCTGGGCGATCGATTGGGTGGACGCGAGAGCCTGCGAATCCTGGCTGTGTTCTACGTAATCTCGGCCTTGGGCTGTGCCTTCGCGTGGAACTGGCCTTCGCTGCTTGTCTTCCGTTTCATAGGTGGGCTGGGGATCGGCGGATCATCGGTACTGGGGCCGGTATACATCGCGGAAATCGCTCCAGCGAAATGGCGTGGATTGCTGGTCGGCTCGTTCCAGATCAATATCGTCATCGGCATCCTGGTGGCGTACTTGTCGAACTTCATCATCGGGCGCTTCGACCTCGGTGTGAACGAATGGCGCTGGATGCTGGGCGTTGCAGCCCTTCCGGCGGTGCTGTTCCTCGTCATGTTGTTTGGGATTCCGCGATCGGCGCGCTGGCTGGTGACCAAGAACCGCATCCCCGAAGCGCGCCAGGTACTCGACTCGCTGGGTTCGCCCGACGGCGCCAGCGAACTGGACGACATCATCGCGTCGATTCATGTCGACGGCCAGGTGCATTCCGAGCCGCTGTTCCAGCGGAAGTATCGCCTGCCCATCTATTTGGCATTCACCGTAGCAGCGTTCAATCAACTGGCCGGCATCAACGCCATTCTGTACTACCTGAATTACATCTTCGCCATGGCCGGCTTCAGCAAAGTATCAGGCGATTTGCAGGCAGTGGCTGTAGGAGCGATGAACCTGGTCGCCACGCTGTTGGGAATGGCGCTCATCGACAAGCTTGGCCGCAAAACCTTGCTGATGATTGGCGGCGTTGGCATGACGTTTTGCCTCGCTGGTGTGGCGGCTGTGTTCTACACGAACCGCCATCAGAACCTGCTGGTGTGGCTGCTGGTGGCTTACATCGGATTCTTTGCGATCTCGCAGGGTGCTGTCATTTGGGTGTATATCAGCGAAGTGTTTCCCAATCGCGTGCGTTCCAAAGGACAGGCGCTGGGCAGTTCGACACACTGGATCATGAATGCGTTGATCGCATTTATTTTCCCGGTGTTCGTGCAACACTTCGGCGGCGCCTTCCCGTTCGTATTCTTTGCCGCGATGATGGCACTGATGTTCTTCGTGGTGATGTTCACCTTTCCTGAAACCAAAGGTGTCACGCTGGAAGAAATGCAGCACAAGTTGGGAATTGAGTACTAATTGTTCGGGGACTACGATCACGGGCTGAAGCCCGGCAAGTTCATCTGCCGTCCCTCCGGGACTGAGCGATTTGGTACGCAGCTACCCAGCGCTGAAGCGCTGGGCTGAGATATGCCGTCCCTGCGGGACGGTTACACACGCACGTTAGGGAATTGCCAACATGAAGCGTTTTACGGTCTTTGGTGTTCTGTTTTTTTCTATTTTGACCCGGTTTGCAGTAGCCCAGCCACAGCCTCCCGCCGATCCTTACAAGCCGGCGCTGGACCGGCTGCAGGCGATCACGACGATCCCGCTGGATAGCTGGAAGTTTATCGGCACAGACTTGCCGCACGGAGAGATTCCTGGTGCAGCCTTAGCGGAAGCGAAGCCGCTCGCGCTCAAGCAGAACCTTGAGCTTCCGTCCTGGACCTACGAGAGTGTGGAGATTCCGTCGGCGCTCAACGGTTATTCGGTGGCCGGTTCGCGAGTGGCGCTCAATCTCAGTGTTGATGGCAACACGGGCATCCTGATTTCAGTATTTGTGAACGGCAACATGGTGGCGCGTGGCGACAGCGACTCACAGGTGCCGATTACGCTGACGCAGGACGCCCAGCCGGGTCAGAAACTGTTGATCGCCGTGCGCATCGTTGCGTCGGGCACGGTGGGATGCTGCGGAGGACCGCCGCAAACGTATCTTTCGGCTGCATCGTTGATGTTCGAACCGGGCGAGTCACGTCCCGATCCGACCATTCTGCGGCAGGAGATCATGGCGGCGGAGCTGCTTATTTCTGCCTATCCAGATGGTAAGGCCGAACGCCAGCAGCAACTTGACGCGGTAGTGAAGGCCATCGATCTGGGCGCGCTCGACAAGGGCGATCAGGCGGCGTTCGACGCGTCGCTCAAGACCGCACAGGGCAAGCTCGATGTGCTGCGTCCTTACATGAAGCAGTTCACGGTCAAGGCCATAGGCAACAGCCACATCGATATGGCATGGCTGTGGCCGGAGACCGAAACCGTCGAAGTGGTGCGCAATACGTTCGGCACGGCGCTGCAATTGATGCGCGAGTATCCCGACTTCAAATTTACCGCCTCGGCCGCACAGGCGTACGTTTGGATGGAAGAGAAGTACCCGGCGATCTTCAGCGAGATTGAGCAGCGCGTGAAAGAGGGCCGCTGGGAGATCGTCGGTGGCATGTGGGTTGAGCCTGACTTGAACATGCCTGATGGCGAATCGCTGGTGCGGCAGATCCTCTATGGCAAGCGGTATTTCAAGCAGAAGTTCGGCGTGGATGTGAATATCGGCTGGAATCCTGACTCGTTCGGTTATAACGCGCAGTTGCCGCAAATCTATAAACGTTCGGGAATCGATTATTTCGTAACCCAGAAACTGTTGTGGGCGTCGGAGTTCACCAAGTTTCCCTACCGGCTGTTTTGGTGGCAGGCGCCCGACGGCACGCGGATGATGACCTATTTCCCCAGCAACTACGCGTTGCCCATCGATCCCGTGCGAATTGCCGAGGATTCGGCAGCTTACGGCCCACTGATGTGGAAATACAATGGCGGCACTGACTCGGCGCCCGACGGCGGGCTGCAGATGATGTACCTCTATGGTGTTGGAGATCACGGAGGAGGCCCCACGCGCGTCGATCTCGACACCGCGCAGCGTTGGCAGAAGCCTGATGTAGTTTTTCCCAATCTGGAGCTCTCAACAGCAGCGAGCTTCCTCAACAATCTCAGCAAGAATGAGAACGAGCTGAACTTGCCGGTATGGAATGGCGAGTTGTATTTCCAGTATCACCGCGGCGTGCAGACCACGCAGTCGGAGACCAAGCGCGGCAACCGCAAGAGCGAAGTCGCCCTGCTCACTGCCGAGAAGCTCGCCTCGATCGGTACGCTGTTTGGGGAAGGGTATCCGCAGGCGGATTTCGACGCGTCGTGGAAGAAAGTTCTGTTCAACCAGTTCCACGACGTGCTGCCGGGATCGGGGATCGGGATCAACTACGTGGATGCAGCGCGCAAGTACGCCGAGGTGCAGCGATTCAGCAAGGACACGATGCAGGCTGAGCTAAATGAACTCGCAGCGCGGGTGAATTTCCCGCCGTCGCCTGCGCAAATCACAAATGCCAACCCTCGGCAGTTCGGAGAGGTTAAAGTACAGGCGATCGCCAGCGGTGTCGGCGTGCTGGTCTTCAATCCGTTGTCGTGGACGCGCACCGGCGCGGTCGATTTCGACGTGCAATTTCCGGCGCCCGTGCCAAGCGTGAGCGCGGTAGCGCCTGACGGCAAGCAGATCATCGTTCACATGGTCAGCCAGGACAAGCAGACCGGCCGAGCGCACTTGCAGATGATCGCTGAAGATGTTCCGGCCAACGGGTACAAGCTTTTTCTGCTGGTTGGGACGAGCGCCAAGCTGGTGGACATTCCCGGCGCGAAAAAGCTCGAACCCAAGTTGAGCGCAACGGAAACGTCTCTGGAGAACGAATTCCTGCGCGTACAGGTTGATCCTAAGACCGGCTGCATCACCAGCCTTATTGACAAGCGCACAAATATCGAAGCGCTTGCTCCTGCCGTGCCCGGTGTTGGAGCGCCGCCGACCCTGCCGGACGGCAAGCCCTGCGGCAACCTGCTGCAGGCCTTCGTGGACAAGCCTAAGCAATGGGACGCGTGGAATGTGGACGCAAACTTCATAGAGCACCATACCGATCTGCTGCAAGCCGACGAGGTGAAACTGATCGAGAGTAGCCCGCTGCGCGCCGTGATTCGAGTCACGCATAAGTGGCAGAGTTCCGGCTTTGTGCAGGACATCACGCTATACGCCGGTATGCCGCGCGTTGACGTGAACATGCAGGTTGATTGGCACGAAAGGCACATCCTGCTGAAAGTCGCATTCCCGCTGAGCGCGCGCAATGACAAGGCGACGTTCGAAATTCCCTATGGCACGGTCGAGCGGCCGACAACCCGCAATACTCCCGCGGAAAAGGCACAGTTCGAGGTTCCGGCACTGCGCTGGGCCGATCTGTCGGACGCGACCCACGGGTTCAGCCTGTTGAACGATTCGAAATACGGTTACGACGCGAAGGACAATGTGCTTCGGCTGTCGCTGCTGCGTGGGCCGGAGTATCCTGACCCCAACGCCGATCAGGGACATCATGAGTTTACGTATTCACTCTATCCGCACGCTGGCACTTGGAAGGAAGCTCTGACCGTGCGGCAGGGCTATGAAGTCAACTATCCCTTGATGGCCACAAGCACCACGCGCCACCAGGGTACATTGCCGCCGTCGCAGTCATTCTTTGCGACGCAGGAAGACAACGTCGTGATCACGGCCATTAAGAAGGACGCGGACGATAGCTCGCTCATCGTTCGCTTCTACGAGTGGGCGGGAAAGAAGGGCGACGTGCATTTGACGCTGCCACAAGCCGCGTCGGCCGCGTGGCAGACCAACTTGATGGAAGTGGCGCCGAGTGCGCTCAGTCTGGATGCTAGCGGCAAAGTCGTCACCGTGCCGACGAATGCGTATGAGATCAAGACGGTGAGGGTACAGTTTGGGAAACCGTAAAACCCTTTAACCGCGGATCTCCGCGGATTGCGCGGATAAACCAATACCAAGATCTGATCCGCGAGATCTGCGTAATCCGCGGTTGCTTTTCCTGACGCCTCAACGATAATTGTCCACTTATGTCATTCACCTTCCTCGACTGGTCGGCCATTGTCGGCTATCTCTCCATCACGCTCATCCTCGGACTTTGGTTTCGTGGCCGCTCGGGTAAGAGCGTTGACGACTATTTTGTCTCCGGGCGAAACGTGAACTGGTGGCTGGCCGGCACTTCGATGGTCGCGACGACCTTCGCTGCCGACACGCCGCTGGTCGTCACTGGCCTGGTCTACTCGCAGGGAATTTCGGGCAACTGGCTGTGGTGGGGCTTCCTGTTCTCGGGGATGATGACGGTCTTCCTCTTTGCCCGGCTGTGGCGCCGGTCGGGCCTGCTCACCGATGTACAGTTCGCCGAGATTCGCTACTCGGGCAAGCCAGCGGCGTTTCTGCGCGGCTTTCGCGCGATCTATCTCGGACTGCTGATGAATTGCGTCATCCTCGGATGGGTCACCAAGGCGATGACCTCCATCGTCAGCACCACGCTGGCGAATACGCCGATGCTAAACAACATCAGCGGCTTCATGTCGCGCTTCGGTTCGGTGTGGAGCGGCAATGACGGCGCGGCGCTCGCCATCTGCGTGCTATTTCTTATCCCGTTCACCGGCCTCTACGTCGCGCTCGGAGGCCTGTGGGGTGTGCTGTGGACCGACCTCTTCCAGTTCGTGCTGAAGATGAGCATCGTGATCGCGGTGGCTTATTACGCGATCGCGGCCTGCGGAGGCATGAGTGCGGTCATTGCCAGTCTGCAGCAGATGCAAGCGCACGCCGGCAGCAACGCCGAAAGTCCACTGAGTTTTCTGCCAAACTTTTCGCGTGGCGTGACTTCTGAGCCGATGTGGATGGTCCCGCTGGCCAACTTCTTCGTCTTTATCGGCCTGCAGTGGTGGGCGTTCTGGTATCCGGGAGCCGAGCCGGGCGGCGGAGGTTACATCGCGCAGCGCATCTTCAGCGCACGGGACGAGAAGCAGGGCTTGCTGTCGGTGCTGTGGTTCAACATCGCGCACTATGCCATCCGGCCCTGGCCGTGGATACTCACTGGTATCGCGGTGATTGTGCTTTATCCCGGCCTCGCACATCCGGAGACCGGATACATGCTGGTGCTCAACAATTACCTGCCGCACCAGTATCGCGGCATCGCCATCGCGGGATTTCTAGCGGCCTTCATGTCTACCATCGCGACGCAGTTGAATTGGGGAGCGTCGTACCTGGTGTCTGACTTCTACCGTCGCTTCGTAAACAAGAGCGCAAGCGAGAGCCACTATGTGATGATCTCGCGGCTCAGTACCGTGCTGCTGGTGATCGCGGCGGCGTACATCTCAGTGCAACTCGGCTCCATCGCCTCGGGTTGGGAGATTGTGCTGCAAGTGGGAGCGGGAACGGGCGCGGTGTACATCCTGCGCTGGTATTGGTGGCGCATCAACGCGTGGAGCGAGATCTCGGCAATGGCATGTTCGCTGGCGATCAGCCTGGTGCTGAGCCAGTGGCATCCGTTTACCGGCAATAATTCGATGGTGTTTGCCAAAGGCGCGATCGTGACGACACTGGTGACGACGATTGTGTGGGTCACGGTTACGCTGCTGACAAATCCCGAGCCGCAAGAGGTATTGACGCGCTTCTACCGCAACGTGCGTCCCGACGTGCGGGGCTGGCAGCACATTGCTGATTTGGAGCCATCCGTCCCGCAAAACCGCGATCTGGGCCGAAACTTGTGGGCCTGGGCGTTGGGCTGTGCAATGGTTTATCTCTGTCTGTTCGGTACCGGCAAGATTTTGTTACACCAATCGGGCCTGGGCGCGATCCTGCTGTTCTTCTCCGCGATGTGCGCTGGGATGCTCTATCGCGGCGTGGTGCGGAATTTCGCGGATGAAGCCGAGGACGCGCCCGGAACTGTGCCGGATTGGGTGGAGAGTCCTACGACATCGGGTCACTGATTCCGACGCGGGTTTCCGAAGGGCTTTTTGTTTTGTAAGGAGGTTACAACATGAGTGCGAGCCCCTCGCCCAGCGCGAACCTGAAGCAAGCCGTCCCTTTCCTCGGGGTCTCCGACATCGAGCGATCTCTCCGCTTCTACGTTGACGGCCTCGGCTTCGCCCTCAAGAACAAGTGGGAGCCGGAAGGCCGCATCCGATGGTGCTGGCTCACCCGCGGCGGCGCATCGATCATGCTTCAGGAGTATGTGAAGGAAGGTCATGGCGGTCGCCGCCCCGAAGGCGTCCTGGGACAGGGCGTCTCGCTGTGTTTCCAGTGTGAAGACGCAGTTGCGCTCTATCGCGAGTTTCGTTCTCGCGGGCTCGGTCCGAGCGAGCCTGAGGTCGGCAATTCGATGTGGGTGACAGTGATCAGCGATCCGGACGGCTACAAGCTCGACTTCGAAAGCATGACCGACGTCCCCGAAGACACGAAGCTGTCGGAAGTGGAGAAGTAACACTGCGTCAGCCGCCCTTTTCCAGCTTTTCAGCCATCTCCAGCAGTGTGGACACGCTCGTCCAGTTTCTCCCCGTCCCTTTGTTCTTCATCACCTTCGCCAACACGGGAACGAGCTTCGAGCGGCCCGAGCCATCGGGAAAATAGATGTAGAGTTCGCGTCCATTCACGCGAATTTCTTCCGGAACGGGCTTGAGGGCGAGAACCGCTGCCTTTGTCGCGGCCGGCGGTTGGTCCGCTAGAAACGTCACAATGAGTTTGCCGGGCTCGATGTCCTTTCGCTTGGCAAAGGGGTTCTTTGCCACTAGCTCGCGCATTTCCGCCGTAGTGCGAAGGATTACATCAGGACGAAAGCCGTGCTTCTTCTCGATCGCGCTTTCAATGTTCGCCGCAATCTTCGCGACATCACGCTCTTTGGTTCGGAAGACGATGTTGCCGCTCTGAAGGTACGTCTGCACATCACGATGATTAAGCGATTCACAGAGCGCTCGCAGAGCGTCCATCTTGATCATGTTGTGGCCGCCGACGTTTACGCCGCGGAGAAGAGCAATCAGTGTGGTCATAGGTCGCCAATCTTGCGCGGACTGAAGTCCGCGAACCCAAAAATCAAAAGGAACACATTTCGGCGCGGCTGAAGCCGTGCCCCTTCAAATCCTGTTTACTACAGCAAGGCTCGCGAGACACACAGCGCCGCTGCGCCCGCAATTCCTGAGTCCGCCCGATACTTGGCTTCGGCAAACGGAATCTCGCTGCAGCGTGCGTTCACCGACCAGAAAGGCAATTGCGACGCGATGCGGTCGAACCAGCGCGCCATGAGCGAACTCAGACCGCCGCCGACCACGATAATGTCGGGCTCCAGCAGATCGACTACATTGCCGAACCAGACGGCGAGAATGTCGGCAGTTTCGCGCAGCATCTCAGTGGCGAGCGGATCGCCTTCCTCCCACGCTTGGGCGAGGGTTTCGCTTGTAACCTTCTCGACCTTGCCGCCAGCCAATTCGACGATGCGTTTCCCGCGCGTGGCCTCGCGTGCCAGTTTCTCCTGTGCGCGGGCAGCGATCGCCCATCCGGCGGCGAAGGTTTCGATGCATCCCGACTTGCCACAGCGGCAGCGGACGCCGCGGTAGTCGATGCTCATATGCCCGCCTTCGCCGGCCGCGCCGGTGCGTCCGAGGTAAAGCTGCGCGTTATAGGTGATGGCGGTGCCGACGCCGGTACCGAGCGTCACGTAAAACATGCACTTGAAGCCAGCGCCAGCGCCCCACAAGGCTTCGGCAAGGCCGGCGGCATTGGCGTCGTTGTGGACGTGTGTCGGTAGATCGTAGGTGTCGCGAATCTTGTCGGCCAGCGGATAGTTGTGCCAGCAGGGTAGGTTCGACGGATTGAGCACCATGCCGGTCTGGGGATCGACTGGCCCCGGCGAGATCAGGCCGATGCCGCCGATCTTGACGTCAGGGTGTTCTTGTCGAATCGCGTCGATGGCCGTGCGCACGCAAGCGAGGGCTTCGTCGGCCGTGCCGCGCGCATTCATCGGCGTGCGCGTCTTGTGCAGAATATCGCCCCGCATGTTCACCAGTCCGGCTGCAACTTTAGTCCCGCCAATATCGACTCCGATGAATACCTGTGCCGCATCGGGCATGAGCGCTCCATTTGTTCGAGTGTGATCTTACGACATCAATGTCAAGCTGATAAACGTTGTCCATCCGCGCGCGAGCTTCGACACTGCTCTCGAAAAGGCGCAGAATGTAGGCGAAAACCAATGAACGAGCCGACAAAAGCTGAGGCGACACTGACGGTACCAGCGCTGGCCAACGTCGACGGAGTGGAAGATTGCGTCGCGGTCATCAACGGGATTCGCTGGCGTTACCTGCATGCCGGCGCGGGCCCGGCTCTGCTCGTGGTTCACGGATTCATGGGCTATTCGTTCTCCTGGCGCTTCGTCATTCGGGGACTCGCGCAGCATTACTCGGTATATGCGGTTGATTTGCCGGGTTGCGGCTTTTCGCAACGCAGCGCAGAGCTGCCGGGCACTCTGGCCAGCGACGCCGAAAATCTGCTGAACTTCGTGGATTACCTCGGCATCGAGCAGTTCGACGTGCTCGGAACCTCGCGCGGCGGCGGGGCGACCATCGCGCTTGCAGGTTTGCTTGCCGAGCGCGGCATGCTGCATCGCATGCGGCGGCTGGTGTTGTCGGCGCCCATCAATTCATGGTCTCGCGCAGGACTGATGCGGGTTCGCCTGCTCCGCAACCGCGTCGGACGTCTCTATGTCGTTCACCTTGCCGCGCAATTTCCGTTCATCCTCAAGGATTTCTTCAAGCGGCTTTACGCTAATCCAGCCAAGATTCCAACGGACAGCTTCGCCGGGTATCAGGCCGGACTCGAACCGGCGGGTAGCTTTGAGCATTTGTGGAACATACTTCGTTCGTGGACGACGGACTTGCGGCGTGTTGACTCGGTGCTGCCGCAGGTGGAATCGCTTCCTGCGCTGTTGCTGTGGGGCGACCGCGACGCCGCTGTCGATCCGGCTTCGGCAGAGGAGTTGCATCGCCGCTGGAAGAACAGCGCGGTAGTGATGATGCAAAACGTCGGCCACATGCCGTACGAAGAAGTGCCTGAGGAGTTCAACCGTGTCGTGCTCGACTTCCTGCTGCATGACAGGCCGCCGACACCTCTCCAAGATGAGACACACGCGGTCGCCGCCCACAACTACTCGGAGCCCGGCCGCGCCTAATCATGCTGCCTGACCTCTTCGAGGTATTGCGCAACCACTTCACAACGCATGGATACTGGACGCTCGCGCTCACGTTGCTGTTGGAAAACGCCGGCATTCCGCTGCCGGGCGAGACCATGCTGCTGTTCGCCAGCTTTCTCGCCTATCAGCATCACGAACTCAATCTCGCAATGATCATTCTGGTCGGAACGGCGGCTTGCACGCTAGGAGACAACCTGGGTTATTGGATTGGCTTCCACGGCGGACGACCGTTGCTGCATCGCTACCAGAAATTCTTCCGCGTCTCAGACGCGAAAATTGCGAGGGGAGAAAAGCTGTTTGAGCGGTTTGGTCCGGCGACGGTGTTTTTCGCGCGATTTGTTTTTGGCATGCGGGTTATCGTGGGTCCGCTGGCAGGCGTGCTGCGCATGCAGTGGCGCCGCTTCGTGCTTTACAACTTTCTGGGCGCTGCCGTCTGGGTCTCCGTCATCGCAAGCGTGGGCTATCTGTTTGGACAGCATTGGCATCGGCTGTTGCGAATCGTGGGACGGGCCAACATTGTTGTGTTCCTGGCGGCGGCCGCGATCGTGATTTTCCTCTGGTGGCGTTACCGGCGGAAATCCGGCTAAGTTCGCGGTCCAAAAATACATGCCCTGTTCAATCAATCTGCCGCCCCTCGGTCCGTCTCCAGCGCCGCTTCTGGCTCCGGCACTGGCCACCACGCGGCAACTGCGGCACCAAAGTACATTGCCGCGACGATGTAAAAGCCAAATCGCAGACCATCGCGGTGGGCTGCCTCGCCCGCGATCAGCGCGGTAAAAATCTGCAGGGCGCTGGCCAGAAAGAAAAACGTATTCTGGACCCGTCCCATGAAATATTTCGGCACCATCTCCATCATCTCGGAGGAGATGGCAATGCCGCCCACGCCGCGTCCTGAGCCCATCGCGAAGTAGATGGGCACGGTGACGATAATCCACGGAATCTCGGGCAGCACTAGTAGCGCAGTGGCGATGACGCACATTGTCAGAGTGACCGAGCGATGTGCGCCATGGCGGCGGATGAGCCGTGACGCATAGAACATGCTGCTGAACGCGCCGAAGGCCCAGCCGGCATTGAGCCATCCGTAACCGACCGCGCCGCGATGCAAAATGCGCTCGCTCAACGGAGCGGAGATGACACCCTGCGTCATCATGGCGGCGATGAACAGCGCCCAGGCCACGCCGAGCAGCAGCACTCGGCGTTCGGTTCTGACGTAACGGAAGCCTTCTCCCAATTCGTGCATGTAGCGCGCTACGGCCGTGTCCGGCGGTGCGTGGTCGGACTGGGGGGCGAGGTGCGTCACGGTCACGCGTCCCTGGCGAACGTGGTACACGCAGGCAATGGAAACTGCGTACGTCGCGCAATCGAGCAACAGAATTCCGCCCAACCCAATCTTGTTGTAGACGAATCCGACGACGGCGCCTGCCAGCACCCAGCCGCCTTGCACCGCGGCCAGCATCAGGGAGTTCGAATCGATCAGTTTGTCTTCGGGCGACAGCTCCTGCACCAGCGCATTAATCGTCGGCCAGAACATCCAGAAGCCGATCGAGATCAGGATGGTCATGCCGTACAACTGCCACACGCGGACATGTTGCGTTAGCGCCATCACAGCGACCAGCAGGATGATTAGCCCGCGGGCCACGTCGAGCCACATCATGAGGTGACGACGGTCTTCGCGGTCGATGAGCACTCCCGTGAATGGAAGCAGCACGAGCGAGGGCAGGGTTTGCAGCGCAACCAACAGGCCCAAAGACACTTCATTGTGCGTGGACTGCAGGATGAACCAGATCACCGCGGCGGCGTTCATTCCGCTGCCAATCATCGAGATGAGATTGGCGACAAAAAGCAACCTCATCCCACGGTGCTGAAACGCCTCGCGCATGATTCACTGTAACCCGGTCGACAGGGTGCGACCGGCTATGAGTTGGCAATCCAGTGCGCCACGCGGACTAAAGTCCGCGCGGCCAATCGAAAATAAAGGGCTTAACGGCATGGCTGAAGCCGTGCCCTTTCAAGACACCAGCTCTTCCGACCGCTTGGGAATTGTTCAAGTGTACCGTCCAAAGGGTGAAGCAGTACCGTCACTTATACTGAGTGAGCGAACATCGCAACAGAACGTGCAAAATCTTCGCTGAGTGGCGGTCAGGAAGGGAAAGTATTGGGCCTCATGCGTCTCTTCAAGAAGGAAAAACAGGAGCACCGCATCATGCGCGAGGCCAAGCAGCGCGCAGGCACGCTGGTTCCCGAATACCACCGCGCCACGCCGGAGTGCCCGCATCCCGAAGAATGGAGCATGTACGACTCCATGACAGCGGAAGTCGAAGTGCTGGAATTCCTGCGCACGCTGGTCACGACGATCAAGCCGCGCCTGGTGGTCGAAACCGGGACGTTCATGGGCGTCAGCACGCTCTGGATCGCTGAGGCATTGCGTGTGAACGGCTTTGGGAGAATCGTCACCTGCGAATTCGATCGCACGGTGTACGAGACGGCCAAAGAGAAATTCGCTGCGTCGGAGGTCAACGACCTCATTGACTTGCGAAATGAATCCAGCCTGGAGATGAAGGTCGAGGGCACCATCGACTTATTTTTCAGCGACAGCGACATGCCGATTCGCGAGGAAGAGGTACGGCGCTTCCTTCCTCAGATCTCGCCGTTTGGTGTGATTCTGATGCACGATGCCAGTTCGCACCTGAAGCAGGTGCGGGAGGCGGCCCTTAAGATGGAACGCGACGGACTCATTTCTGTCGTTCTGTTGCCCACTCCGCGCGGTCTGGTGGTGGCGCAAAAGCGAGAAGGACGGAAATAGGCGGAAGAGCTTTTGCCACGCGGACTGAAGTCCACGTGGGCCATATGTCGTCCCTGCCGGGACTGGGATCAAATTTCCACTTGAACCCAGCACTCCGGCCGCCTCGGCGGCCTGCGTGATGGGCTAGATTATGCCGTGCCTCCGGCACTCGGATTTCGTGCGCTTGTTCCACCACACAGAACCCGAAGCGATCTTCGTAATAGGTGCTGAAAGCGCTGGGCTGTGATAGGGCGGCCCGCCGAGGCTCCGGTGTTGGCGTTGTCGCCGCCCGGGCACAAAGCCGAGCGGAAACCTTTTTCGGTGACGTCTTTCGCCACCTCACGGCGCAATGTGCGAGAACTCATAGCGTCTGGCCGGCAAAAGCGTTAGCATTCCGTCCGAATATAGATCGTAGCCAGCCGCGTCGCTCTGTCGTGCCGCGCTGCCTGTGCGTCTCATCGAGGTGTGAAATGCGTTCTTCTCATCGCCTGCTTACTGTTATTTGCGTATCCGCGTGGCTGTGCATTGCGTCACTAGCGCAGAACACTCCCATCGTGATTCCCGCCGGCACTCCTGAGGATAAAGACCTGGCTGCCATCACCGCCCAATCGGACGCTCAGAAGCGGATCACGATGTACCAGGACTTCCTCACCAAGTATGCCGACAACAAAGCTGCTGCGGCGTATGGTGAGTGGCAGCTTTCCCAGCAATATCTCGCCGCAGGAGACACGGCCAAGGCGATGGAATATGGCAGCAAGGCGCTGGAGGCATATCCGAACAACCTCGACATCATTGTGTCGCAGACCAGCATCGTGCAGGCCATGAAAGATAACAGCAAAGTAGTGGACTACGCGGTGCAAGGGGCAGGCGTATATAACTCCATCGCCAAGCAACCCAGACCGGCGAATATGCCGGATGCCGACTGGGCGTCAAAGATCGCCGGCGAGCAAAGTGCCGCGCAAAACGGTTACGATTTCCTGGAATCGTCCGCCTACAATGCCATCGCCTCAGAACAGGACCTGAATAAGCGGATGGCAGAAATCGAGAAGTTCACGCCTGCATTTCCAAAGTCCAAGTTCGAGGGTCAGCTGAGTCAGTTGGCGCTCTACACGCTACGGCAGTTGAACCAGCCGCAGCGGCTCGAGGCCTACGGAGAAAAGACACTGGCGGCCAATCCTGACAGTATTCCGACGCTGTTGATGTTGGCCGATGCCTACGCGGCCGATCCAAAGGATGCGGCCAAGGCGGAGACCTACGCCAACAAGGTAGTGACCCTGGTTGGTCCTAATCCTGACACGAAGGAAAAGAAATCCTACGCCGGGCTGGCCCACATTTCGTTGGGGCATGCCGAACTGAATCAGGAGAAACTGGTGCCCGCGGTAACTGACCTGAAGACGGCTGTGGCGCTCCTGCAGGACGATCCGCAGGACCAGCAACAGGCGTTGTTCTACCTTGGCTATGCCTATGCGAAGCAGAACCACAAAGCCGACGCGGTCGCGACTTTGCAGAAGGCTGCCGGCATCGATGGCCCATATCAGGGCCCGGCGAAAGAGTTGCTGGCGAAAATCAGCGCCGCCGGTGGGGCAAAGAAATAGCGAGCGATGAGCCGAGTGTGAGTTACAGGATGCGTGGCTGCGAGAAGAGCTACTTCTTGATCAGCGCATCGGCCAACAGTTGCGCTTTTTTCGCGAGGTTGTAGGCCCGTTCGTAGTCGCCGTCCACAGTAGCCTTGCGTGCCTGCTGAAGGTACGACTGGATCTGCGTCCGCATGGCTTTTTCGTCTTCGCTGAGAGAACGGTTGATGTTCTTCAACTCATTCTCCGTGGCGTCAACCATGTGAGCGGCGTCTTCCTTCTGCTGCGAAGCTTGTTGGCTGGGGACCGCGGCAACGATCGCTAAATCAGGCGTGCTCTCGGGGGAGGCATTGTGCGGTGGCCGCAGAGCAGCCACTTGCTGCTGATTGTTGGTCGCAGCGGATGACTGTGCCGGAGGCGGCGGGGTCGCCGCTGCAGTATTCGTGGGCGGGGTGGTCTTCTTGGCCGCCTGCGTGCGGGGCTGTTTCTTAGGCTTACTCTTCGTTTGCTGCTGTGGCTGGGGGGTCGGCCGAGGGACTTCCGCAATCTCGGTCTCGGGGTTCTCGGGAATTTCGTCCGGCAGTACCTCTGCAACCGTTGTCGGAACTCCTGCTTGCACAGGCAGCACCGGCTTCTTCTTGTTGCACGCTTCCGTGAGCAACAGAAGCAGCAATAGCACTGAGGTGACGAATTTGCGCTGAAAATTCATGTTGCTCGGATCTTCGACGAACGCCGAACGGCCAGTGAGCCACACCAGTTCTTCCATCATAAACACTTGCGACAGAAGTGGGTGAGTTTCGTGTTTTCAGTTGGGACGAAATGCACTACTCGGCTAGGTTATTGTCATAACCTCCTTATTTTCTTGCGGATGCGTGCCAGCTAATGGAAGAAGCAGGCGAAACGTAGTGCCCAAGCCCATCTCGGTGGTGAAATCCAACGAGCCGCTATGCATCTGCAGCACGCGGTAGCTCATGGCTAGTCCGATGCCGCTCCCCGACTTCTTGGTTGTGAAGTAGAGATTGAAAACTTTGTCTTGGATTTCGGGAGGAATACCGCCGCCCTGATCGCGGACCTCAACCGAAGCCGACACATCTTCTCGTCGCGCTGCTACCGTCAACACGCCACCACGCTGCATGGACTGCACTCCATTGAGCACGACGTTGAGTAGGGCCTGTTTGACCAAATCGTTATCGGCCTTGATCGGCAAGACTTCGGTCCCAATCTGGGTTTTGACCTCGACACCTTGCAGGGCAGCTTCGGGCGCCGCCAGCATGGCCACGTCCTCCACCAGGCGTCGCAGGTCGAAGGCCGACAACCGCAACTCCACCGGACGATTGAAGTCGACCAGCGTCTGGACTACGCGGTCCAGGCGATGAATCTCGTTGCCGATGATGTCCATGTGGCGGCGGGTATTGGGATCAACTTCCCGCATCTTCTCGCGGAGTAGTTCGAGGTGGACCACGATCGCGTTAATAGGGTTCTTCACTTCGTGTGCGACGCCCGACGTCAAGCGGCCAATGGCAGCCAGGCGGCGCGACAACTCGATTTCATTTTCAATGCGCCGCACCGATTCCGCATCACGCATGGTCAACAGCGCGCCGATACGTTCGCCGCGCTCGGCAATGAAGTCGAGCGCGATCTGGATGCGGCGTCCGTTGTCTAATTCTATTTCCCGCTGCGGGATCGCCTGGTGCAGCGCAAACGCGTCGAGCACGATGAGTCCGAGTTTCGTAGCGTCGGTGAAGATCTGCTCCACACCCTGGCCAAGCATCTGCTCTCGCGAGCGGCCGATGAACCGCTCGGCCGAGGCGCTCACCAGCACGACGTGGTTGTCGCTAGTGAACAGCACCAAGCCGTCCTGCAGCGTTCCCATAAGCTGATCGAGGTTGCCTTTCAGGGTGCTGAAGACTTCCTTGACATCCTTAATTTGCCGGCCCAGGCGATCAATCTTGGTGTTCACCAAGCCGAACTCATCCACCCTGCCGGGATCGGGCTGCGGATTAGGATGAGGATCCGGCACTTCCGAGGTCATCTGGTCAAGCCGTCGTGCGATCGCTTCCAGCGGCCGAAGCGCGATATTAGAAACTCCCGCAGCCAGGGCCAGAGACATCAAGATTGCGATGGCCGAGTAGACCAGTGCCCGCATCAACTGCGGCGTCACCTCATCTTTCATTAAGACCGTAGAAATCCCCACTCGGATATTGCCGAAGCGTTGGTCCTCACCCCGCTGAAGCGGAAGAATGAAATCATAGACTCTCGGCGGACCGTAGATAATTTGCAGCTGGCGGAAGACGTTGGCGGTAAGAACGTCGTTGAAATTATCACGTCGGTCCATAGACTTTCCGACGGTCGAAGGATCATTGTGGACGATGACTCGTCCGTGCACGTCGGCGATGCCCGCGTCGTAAAGCGAAGGGGAATAAGCAATGATGGATTGCAGGAGGGTGCTCATTCCCTTGTCATTCTGCAATCGGCTTTCAATGACCGCCTGGATGCTTTGCGGGTCGCCCAGATCGATGTCCAGCTGGTGCGAATCGACTTCGGTCGCAGCGCGCGCGCTCTCTTCAATTTCCTTGGCGACAAATTCCGCGCGATCGTGAGCCGCCTGCGTGCTTTGCCGCACGCGATGCGAGATGTAGATGTAGCAGAACAGTGCGACCAGTACGAACACCATTCCGCTGATAGCGAGCACCAGCTTGGTTTTCAGGCGCACTTTTCCCATGGAATTGCTCGGACGAGCGTGGCGTTGTGGAAATCATAGCAATATTGGGTGCGCAGCAAAAGCTACTAATTGCGGTGCCTTCGTCCTCAGGGGCTTGCACGGAATGTGTTTCTTCGCCGAGTGCAGCGCCTCAGCCGCAGCAAGACAGAGCGGCTGAACTCCGGTTGGTTGATTTGTGCTAAGGTTTCGTGGGCACAAGTTCGAAATTCCGCGCACGGAGCGATTCCCGGGCGAGTTGGCCTTCCGGAACGGTGGCCAGCCTGCGGAGCAGGAACAGACGTACAACCATGGAACACGAATCCAGAGAATTGGCGGGCGAGACCATAGCCCACCTGCGCACACTCGCGCATGATTTAAGTAATGCCATTGAAAATGTGATGCAAGGGTCGTACTTGCTGGCGCAATCCAAGCTCGACGACCAAAGCCAACGCTGGCTGAAGTTGATTGATCAGGCCGCGCAGGAAGCGGCGCGGATCAACCGCGAAATCCGCGAGATTCTCCGTTCTCACGGCTGATCTCTCAGCAGGTAAGATTCGGAAGACCCGCTTTCTTCGCGGTGCGCGTCCTCGGCAGGAAGCACAACTTCTCGCGAACCTGCGCCGGAAGTGGTATTTCCACTTATCACCGCGAGGCACAGACTCAAGGTCCAGACGCAGAACACATCGTGTCGCCGACGCGAGCGCGGTCCGTTGCCGGGTTCGATCAGTTTTTTCGTTGGATGTGCAGAGGTCTTTGATGGGCTGTATTGAGCGTTGCTCAGCTACGGGCTGAACCGTCGGGCTGCCTGAGATGCAGAACAAGCAGCCCGAGGGTTCTTCCGCTAAGCAATCAATTTAGCGTCCATGATGATTTTTGCATTCAACACGCGCGAAATCGGGCAACCGGTCTCGGCGGCCTTGGCAGCCGCTTCGAACTTAGCCTGGTCAGCGCCGGGAACCTTGGCGGTTACTTCAAGATGAGATGAAGTAATGGAGAATCCGGCATCCGTCTTGTCTAATGTGATGGTTGCTGTGGTGTCGATGCTCTCAGCGGTCATTCCGGCATTGCCGAGTTGGGCCGACAGCGCCATGGTGAAACAACCTGCGTGTGCGGCGGCAATGAGCTCTTCAGGATTGGTTCCGATGCCATTTTCGAAGCGCGTGCTGAAGGAATACTGGCTGTTGTTCAGTACCCCACTTGCCGTGGACACCGTGCCCTTTCCGTCTTTCAATCCACCCGACCAGTGGGCGCTAGCTTTGCGTTGCATTCAGTCCTCCTCTATCAGGGCGAAAATCGCTGGAATCAAATTACACGAAAGCGGCAATTCCTGCCCATGCTCACGGAGCGGATGCGAGGCTTCGCAGTATCTGAATTTTGGATTGATGGCAGAAGATCGTTCCAGCGTCTGGACTTTAGTAAAAGTCTGAACAGCTGAGATAGAAACCGCAGGTGTCACACACCATCTTGCAATGGTGGCTTTGCAAATATGCGGAGCAATTGGGACAGATCTGCGAGGGCTCGGACGAACGAACCATTTGGCCAGTCGATTGCTCTACGTTTTCCGTGGTCGTCACTAATTTGGAGGTCGGTTCGTCCATGTTGACCGCTTCGTATGATCGAGAATAGCTGACTTGGAGGGGATTTGAATCCCGAAAAGCAGCGTTCAGAGAGTAACCGTTGATATGCACTAAAGTACATGTACTACTGGGCTAATGATCCCTTAAGGTATTGCGTGGAGGTCTCAGTTCGGGCTATCTATAATGCTGCTAGTAATATTAGTTTCTCATGCCGTCATAGTCGCGCGTCTTGCAGCGTGTTACTTTTGATTTTTTGTCCTGCGCGATCGTATTTGGAGGACGGCTACGTGAGTCCGCGCTGTTTACCAGGTAGTAATCCTCCCGCCACTTTTCAGTTGCAGAATTTTGGAGCCGGCCGTGCCATCGACAGGAATTTTGTCGAGCAGTGCGGCGAAATCCTGGCTCAGTGTCATCAGAATTTTTCGAACAGGAGAATTGAGTCCCATGAAGAAAACGATCATTGCTGCTTTAGCGAGTCTGATGCTGGCTGGCGTCATTTCTGCCGCAAGTGGAGAGAATCCGAATGCCTCAGCTCGAGCGGTGGTGATCGTCGGCGAGGGAGGCTCGCCGATACCCGTCGCCCCGCCGTCAATCTCGGCGAACGACGGACATTCTAACCACTAGCCGTAATCCCCCATGTTTCGGGTCAACCCAGACCCTGGAGAAGAAGCCATGAAAAGAAATCTGTTTGGAACTATCTTGATCGTTTCCACCTTCGCGTTGGTTTCGTATGTTGCGAAATCTCCAGTAAATCGTCATGACGTTCAGCAACCGACGCTGGCCGATGGCAGCGGACCGATCCAGACCTGCCGTCCGGGCACTAATTGCAATCCGGATGACCAGCTGCGCCAGATGGCCGATGGCAGCGGACCAATCCAGACCTGCCGTCCAGGAACCAATTGCAATCCGGATGACCAGCTGCGCCAGACGGCCGATGGCAGCGGACCAATCCAGACCTGCCGTCCAGGAACCAATTGCAATCCGGATGACCAGCTGCGGCAGATGGCCGATGGCAGCGGACCAATCCAGACCTGCCGTCCGGGCACTAATTGCAATCCGGATGACCAGCTGCGCCAGACGGCCGATGGCAGCGGACCAATCCAGACCTGCCGTCCAGGGGCTCATTGCAATCCGGATGACCAGCTGCGGCAGACGGCCGATGGCAGCGGACCGATCCAGACCTGCCGTCCAGGGACTCATTGCAATCCGGATGACCAGCTGCGCCAGACGGCCGATGGCAGCGGACCAATCCAGACCTGCCGTCCAGGGGCTCATTGCAATCCGGATGACCAGCTGCGCCAGACGGCCGATGGCAGCGGACCGATCCAGACCTGCCGTCCAGGGCACTCATTGCAATCCGGATGACCAGCTGCGCCAGACGGCCGATGGCAGCGGACCAATCCAGACCTGCCGTCCAGGGGCTCATTGCAATCCGGATGACCAGCTGCGCCAGACGGCCGATGGCAGCGGACCGATCCAGACCTGCCGTCCAGGAACCAATTGCAATCCGGATGACCAGCTGCGCCAGACGGCCGATGGCAGCGGACCGATCCAGACCTGCCGTCCAGGGACTCATTGCAATCCGGATGACCAGCTGCGGCAGACGGCCGATGGCAGCGGACCGATCCAGACCTGCCGTCCAGGGACTAATTGCAATCCGGATGACCAGCTGCGCCAGATGGCCGATGGCAGCGGACCAATCCAGACCTGCCGTCCGGGCACTAATTGCAATCCGGATGACCAGCTGCGGCAGACGGCCGATGGCAGCGGACCGATCCAGACGTGTCGTCCAGGAACCAATTGCAATCCGGATGACCAGCTGCGCCAGACGGCCGATGGCAGCGGACCGATCCAGACGTGTCGCCCGGGAACCAATTGCAAGCCGGATGATCAGTTGCGCATGACGGTGAGTCCCCAAGGGGAACGTTCCCTTGAGATTTACGCTGGGTGAACTACCTAGGCTTTGATTGAAGACGGACTAACCTAAAAGTGCCGCTCGAATTCCCCAATTGGGCTAGTTCGACTGCCTTTAGGTCAAAACAAGTCGGCTATCAGCCACCGGTGTCGGACGGTTGGAGATATCGCTTGTATCGCATGGTCGCGGGCGCTACCATAAACAGGTCGCCATGCGATTACATACAATCGATTACGTCCTATGGTTCACCACTCCAGCACTGATGACGGTGTTGGCGGTGGCGATGTATCGGCGACGCCTGCACAAAAATTATCCCTACTTTTTCAACTACGTCATCTTCCAAGTCTTGGATTTCTTGATCGAGTTCCCGCTGCGCAATTGGGAGAACGGATATTTTTATGTCTATTGGACGATGCGGGCATTAAGTATCGCGGTGTCATTCGCGGTGCTGTTGGAAATCTTCAAGGATGCCTTCCGTCCGTATGAAGCACTGCGAGATCTGAGTGTCATTCTATTTCGCTGGTGCGCGCTGGTCGTGCTGTTGGTTGCGGGCATGTGGGCGATCACGTCATGGCGCGGAACTCAGATCGATAACGTCACCAACGCAATCTTTGTGGTCGACCGCAGCGTGCGAATGATGCAGTGCGGCCTAGTTCTTTTCATGCTGCTATTCAGTGAGTATCTGGGCATTTCCAGACGCAATGTTCTTTTCGGAATCGCGGTAGGGTTCGGATTTTTTGCGGCAGTAAATATGCTTGTCATGACCGCCCTTACTCACCAAGGTGTAATTTCTAAGACAAATTTGAGCCGGATTAGCGGCCTCGCTTATATCATGTCCACCTTGATGTGGCTGGCCTACGCCATCCTTCCGGCAACTGCTCGCGTGGGCATGAAGCAGGCTGCCGAGGCTACCCACAAGTGGGACCGTGCACTCGACGACGCGCGCAATCCTGCTCCTGCCGTCAGCCTTCTCGACACCATGGACCAGACGGTCGAGCGCCTGCTCTATCACCGCAGCGACGAAGTCAGCGTCTCGGTAGCCAACCGTCGATAGGCACTTCTCCAGCCCGAAACGACCGCCGCAGTGAGCGGCGGCTTTGCTTTTTTGGGGCGAAAATTAGCTTTCGATTAAACCGGAGTCTTGGTTTTGCGCGACGGGTTGAAGAACGGCAACTGCCGTACCGACGCTGACGCCCGATGGCGCGATCCTTCGACGGTAAACTCGATCTGCAGTTTCGTTCCCGGCTTGGCATGTTGTGGTTCCACGCTGGCCAGCGCAATCAGTTGCTTCAACAGTGGAGACCACGTGGTAGAAGTGGCTTTGCCCACCTGCTCGCGCCCACGATAGACCGGTACGTGCACGCGCGAGGCGGTCGCCGGCGTTTGCGGCGGTAATCCGACGTCGTCAAATAAAGCCTCGACTTCGTTCCAGTCAATCTCAAGCCCGACGAGGACGCGCTCAGGGCCACGCTTGTTCTCGGCTATCAGGGCCCGCTTCCCGATGAAATTGTCCTTCTCCAGGTGGACCAGCTTACCTAACCCAATCTCATAGGGCGTGTATTTCTGCGCAGCAATCAGTGCCTTTTTGCTGCTGACGTAATCGACATCGGCAAGGATCAATCCTGCTTCGATGCGCGCCACATCCAGCGCCAGCATGCCCGTGGGATGAATGTCGAAGCCGCGACCGGCATACATCAGCGCATCCCAGACCTTCACCGCGTCTTGCCACGGAATCCAAATCTCGTAACCCAGATCGCCGGTATATCCCGTGCGCGAGATATCGACTGGCACGCCGGCAATCTCGCCGCTGGTCTTGCGGAAGTACTTGAGGTTTTCGATATCGGCTTCGGCAACGCTCTTCAGTAGCTTGCCTGAGGTCGGTCCTTGCAGTGCGAGCGCCGCCAGTTGCTCGGTGATGTCCTCGATCTGAACGTCGAGGCCGATTGCGTTCTGCCGAAACCACCGCAAGTTGGGGTCGGCAGCGGTCCAGCGATAGCGATTTTCCTCCAGTCGCGTAATTGTCCCGTCGTCGATGACCTTGCCGTCTTCATCGCACCAGCAGCAATAAATCACCTGGTTGACGGCGACCTTATTGATATCGCGCGCCAGCACCCGATTGACGAACTTGGTCGCCCCGTGGCCGGTGATCAGATACTTGAACAGTGGAGAGACGTCGATGAGCGCTGCCGCGTTACGGATCGCGTTGTACTCGTGTTCGTGGTGAGTCTCGTAAACGCTGACCGCGTAGAAACCCGACCACTCGCGGTAGTTCAGGCTCGTACAGAGCGGCAAGGTTCGTTCGTGGACTGCGGTACCGATAGGCACGGTGGTTCCTCACTATGGTTGATTAGCGCGGATTATAGCGGCGCGCGCACACACGCGGCAAGGACGCAACGACGATGCGAGCCTCGCGCCGGCGACGTCACAATGCAGACAAATTCGTAGCGCGCCATTTAGAATGGCGCTGCCCTCATCGCAAAAACTTTTCGTTTAGGAAACTATGGCTTCCACGTCATCTGGACAGTACGACGCCATCGTCATCGGCGGCGGCCACAACGGCCTGGTGAATGCGGCCTATCTGGCCAAGGCCGGCAAGAAAGTCCTGGTTCTGGAGCGGCGTCACATTGTTGGCGGCGCAGCCTGCACCGAGGAGATTTTTCCTGGCTTCAAATTCTCCGTTTGTTCGTACGTGGTCTCGCTGCTTCGTCCTGAGATCATTCGCGAGCTCGATCTGCCGCGGCACGGTTTGGAAATTCTTCCCCTGGATGGCACGTTCACGCCCATGCCCAACGGCGATCACCTGTGGCGAGTCAACGACCACGGCGTTACGCGCCGCGAAATTGCCCGCCATTCTAAGCTCGACGCCGAAGCTTACGACGAGTTCGGCAAGGCCATGTTGCAGATGTGCCGCTTCGTGAAGCCGATCCTCAGCATGGTTCCACCCGATCCGACCACGCTCAATCCCAAAGACCTGATGAAGTTGCTGTTCCTCGGTCGCCGGTTCAAGGACCTGGACGGTGAAGACAAGTACAACCAGGTTCAGCTCATGACCATGAGCGCCATCGATTTCCTCGATCAGTGGTTCGAGACCGACGTGCTTAAGGCCACGATGTCGGCGTCGGGAATCATCGGCACGTTTCTCGGAGTGCGCTCGCCCGGCACTGCTTACGTCTTGCTCCACCACTACATGGGCGAGATTGACGGCGCGTTCCGTGCCTGGGGCTTTGCGCGCGGCGGCACTGGCGCTATTTCGAACGCCATTGCCGACGCAGCCCGCGAAGCTGGAGTCGAAATCCGCACGCAGGTCGGAGTCGCGCAAATCCTCGTCAAAGATGGCAAAGCTGTCGGCGTAGCTACAACCGGCGGCGACGAATTCTTCGCGCCGGTGATTTCCTCCAGCGTCGATCCCAACCTGACATTCCTGAAGATGATCGACGCCCGGCACCTGCCCGACGATTTCCGCGAACAAGTAAAGCGATACAAGTTCCGAGGTTCTTCCGGCAAGGTGAACCTGGCGCTCGACGCCTTGCCCAACTTCACCTGCATGCCCGGCGAAGGAAACCATCTTCGCGGCGCGATCTCGATTTCGCCCAGCGTCGATTACATGGAGCGCGCCTACGACGACGCCAAGTATGGTCGCTATTCCCGCCGTCCCTACGTTGATATGGTCATCCCCAGCCTTACCGATCCGTCGGTTGCGCCTCCGGGCAAGCACGTGATGTCGTGCTTCGTGCAATATGCGCCCTACAAACTCAAAGAAGGCACATGGGACGAGAAGCGCGAAGAGTTCGGCGACAACGTCATCAACACCATCGCGGAGTACGCACCCAATATCAAAGACATCATCGTCGGACGGCAGGTGGTGACGCCGCTCGACCTCGAACGGGAGTGGGGCCTCACCGAAGGCAACATCTTCCAGGGAGAACTCACGCTCGAGCAGTTGTTCTTCCTGCGTCCTGTGCCGGGTTACGCGCAATACAAAACGCCGATCAAGAATCTATGGATGTGCGGCTCGGCCACGCACCCGGGCGGAGGCATTATGGGCGCGAACGGACGCCTGGCGGCGCTGGAAATTCTCAAGCAGGGGAAGGGAAGCAACTAGGCCATGGCGGAGACTCGTGACGTCGTCATCATCGGTGGTGGCCACAACGGATTGATCGCCGCGTTCTATCTTGCCAAGGCCGGTCTCAAGCCACTCGTTCTCGAGCGCAGGCCACAAGTTGGTGGGTGCGCCATCACCAATGAATTTCACTCCGGCTTCCGCTGTCCGACGTTGGCGCATGCCACCGGACCGGTACGCGCGGAAATTGTTTCTGATATGAACCTCGCCGCTCACGGGCTTAAGACGTATACACCGGATGTACGCGTGTTGTCGCTGGCGGCCGATGGCCATCCGCTCGCGCTCTATTCCGACGCGGGACGCACCCAGCAGGAGATCGCAAAGTACTCGACCAAGGAGGCCGCCAAGTACGCGGAGTTTCAGAAGGCGCTTGCCAACATCGCCGTCGTCATCGATCACTTGATGCAGATGACACCGCCTGACATCGACGCGCCGGCATCGGGCAATGTGTTCGATCTGCTCAAGACCGGCCGAAAGATTCGTGGACTGGACGAGAAGGATTTTTACCGGTTGTTCCGCTGGGCTCCGATGGCCGTCGCCGATCTCGTCGCCGAATGGTTCGACAACGAACTGCTGCGCGCGACCATTGCCGCTCAGGGAATCTTCGGGACGTTCCTGGGCCCATGGTCAGCCGGGTCAGGAGCAACATTTCTGTTGCGTGCCGCTTCAGACGGCAACCCCGCGGGTGGCGCGACGTACGTTATGGGAGGAACTGGCGCGCTCACCACGGCTATGGCGATCGCAGCGCAGGCGGCGGGCGTGGAAATTCGCACCTCGGTCGAAGTAACGCAGGTCATCGTCAAAGATGGCAAAGCCGCGGGAGTAGTGCTTGGTAACGGTGACGCGATCGAAGCCCGCGCAGTTATTTCGAATGCCGATCCGAAGCGTACACTCCTTGGCCTCGTGGATCCGCAGAACCTCGCGCCCAGCTTCCTGCAGCGCCTGCAGCATTACCGCATGAACGGAACTGTCGCGAAGGTGAACTTGGCGCTGAACGGCCTACCGTCGTTCAAGGGTGTCGATGGAAACACGACGTCACTGCTTGGCGGTCGCATTCAAGTCTCGCCCGAAATCGACTACCTCGAGCGCGCCTTCGATGCCTCGAAGTACGGCGAGTTCTCGCAGCATCCGTACCTTGAAGCGACCATTCCGACGCTGCAAGATCCATCGCTCGCCCCTGCTGGAAAGCATGTAATGTCGATCTACATGCAGTACGCGCCTTACAAACTGCGCGATGCCGCCTGGGATTCGCAGCGCGACGCGCTAGGGGACGTAGTCGTTAACACGCTTGCGGAGTATGCGCCTGACCTGCCGAGCATGATCGAAGCCCGGGAAGTTATCACGCCTAAGGACCTGGAGCAGACCTACGGCCTCACCGGCGGACACATCTTCCATGGCGAACTCGCGCTCGACCAGCTTTTCACCATGCGCCCTCTGCTGGATTGGGCGCAGTATCGAACACCGATCGCAGGCCTGTATTTATGTGGCTCCGGAACACATCCCGGCAACGGACTGAGCGGCGGCTCGGGCGCCAACGCTGCCCGCGAAATCGCTAAAGACCTGCGGAAGTCTCGTTCCCGCGCTTAAGGTCCGCGGCCAACAGCCGATGAAACAGGTGCTCGCCGGCCTCACGCCGCACCGAAAGCCGTCCCGCGCCGTACGCCCGCGAATGTAGGCCGCGCTGTACGCTCTCGCAAATCCCAACGTCTTCGTCGTTCACCCGTTCGCCGACGGCGATGCTCTGCCGGTTCTTTTCGACCGCTTCCTCGCTCACATCGTCGAAATAGAAATCGAAAATCACGGTGCAGCGATCCACTCCATCCGGCAGCACGAGATTCGTATCCATGTACCCCTTGTACAGATTGATCATGAAGTTGGGATACTGCCAGAAGTACCACGCCCGGTCACCCTGTCTTGTTGCTGACGTCGCCGCGTCTTCGTTCGACGTCACCATTGGGCTCGACTGCAGGCAGTACCGGTCTTCCGTTTCGATGGTGTATTGCTTGTATTCGAGTACGCTATTGAGCCCTTTGTGCAGGTGCGGCACATGGTATCC
This sequence comes from uncultured Acidobacteriaceae bacterium, assembly GCA_963749635.1. Classification (GTDB taxonomy): domain Bacteria; phylum Acidobacteriota; class Terriglobia; order Terriglobales; family Acidobacteriaceae; genus DASRAA01. Next base: position 187,509 of record CAVVNW010000018.1, on the reverse strand, counting down.
GCCGTCGAGATAGTTATCGACGAACACCTTCCAGTTGCACCCCAGCGAATACGCCCGTCGCTCGAAGAAATGCAGGCCCGCGAGATTCAGTGGAGCCACTCGCGCAACCAATCCACCCAGAAAATCCGTTAGCGGTGCAGCCTCCGGATCCAGATTCACAAACACAAACTGCTCGAACACTGCGCACTGCACAGAAACCAAGCCGTTCTTCGCGCGATCGAACCCGCAAACGCCTTCAAACTCGGGAGCACCCTTCAGCGCACCATCGAGCCCGTAGCTCCATCCGTGATAGGGACAGCGAAAAATTGTCGCATCGCCGGAAGCTTCTGTGACCACGGCGGCCGCATGATGCCGGCACACGTTAAAGAACGCGCGCAGTTGCCGATCCGCCGAACGCGCCACTAGTAGCGGCTCACCTGCAAGCTGGGTAGTTACAAACTGTCCGGGACGCCGTAATTGGTCAACGCGGGCCACCACCTGCCACGTCCCGCCGAACACGTGCTGGCGCTCGAGTCGCGCGATTCGCTCGTCGACATACCACGTGGCGGGTATGGTGAACGCCTCTTGCAGTGGGCTCTGATCGTTGTAGGAATGCAGGAGTTTGCGGAGTGACAGTTCCATTGGCCCCTCTGGATATATGCGGGAGGCCATGATAACAGGCGATTCGCTGTCGGGTTAAGCTGCTTAGGCCTTCCCAATGCCGCCGCGCAATATGTTGATGAACTGTTCGATCACCTGTTCGCGGTTGCCGTTGAAATCGCCGGTGCGATGAAACAGTTCGCGATCGCCCTCACCGGTCAGCAGCGAATCCTGCATGCGTTCGAACGTGCACTCCAGGATAGACGTGATCAGGACCGGATCGACATCGGCCCGCAGTTCGCCGCGATCGATTCCCATCTTCACGAACGCGGTTGCACCCAGCGGGTCCTCGGTCGCCACAAAGCGCGCAATCCGCTTTTTCAGGCTGAGTTCTGAACCATAATTGCCGAGCAGAACGATGCGATATTGCACACGGTACTGCTCCCAGAATTGCACGGGCAGCGACAGCCGGTAGCGCACTACGGCAAAGAAGCCGCCATTTCTCACATCGGACGGAACGTCGAGATATCGCGGCAACGACCGCATGGCCGACTTGTAAGCTTCGAAGAACAGTCCGTCTTTGCTGCCGAAGTGTTGGAAGACGGATCCCTTGGCGATACCCAGGTGATTGGCCATGTCGCCCACCCGTGCGGCTTCGTAGCCATGTTCCGCGAAGTGGTGCATTGCGGCGTTCAAAATGAGTGTGCGCTTTTGCAGAGAACGGTTGCCCGGTGCCTGCACGGTCGACGTGCCGGCATTGGGCGAATAATCAGCCATAAAAACCTCGGAGATCCGGTGGATATTGCCAGATCGCAACAATTTTCTTTTCTGTCTGAGTCCCCAGGTCGCGTGCAGGCAACGAGGTTGGAACCGCCCCATGCACACTTTCGTGCTTGCGCGAATCATAAACCATATTTGGCTTTGTGACGATAGTGGTTCGCGGGTTTCATCCTACGACCCGGTCTCGGTACCCATCTTTTGTGCGTGGCTGCCACAAAATAGGTTGACGCGGCGGCACCGGCGTGTTTCCTTGTCGGAATGAGCCCCGAGGGACTGGAAGTCGAGATTGTGCAAGCTACGCCCGCTGACGTTGGAGCCGTGGCGCCCCTGTTTGACGCGTATCGCCAGTTTTACAACAAACCAGCCAACGAAGAAGCCGCTCGACGGTTCCTGTTCGCGCGCCTCAGCAAAGGCGAGTCTGTCATGTTCGTGGCCTTTCAAGGCCAGAACGCTGTTGGATTCGTGCATCTCTATCCGGTGTTTTCCTCCGTCAATCTGACCCGCCAGTGGATCCTCAATGACCTGTACGTTACGGCCGATGCTCGCAAGCAGGGTGTTGGCCTGGCGTTGGCCGAGCGCGCCCGGCGATTTGCAGCGTCGACCCAAGCTGACGGACTGACACTGGAAACCTCCACTGATAACCACGCCGCGCAGCGCCTTTACGAACGGCTCGGCTGGAAGCGCGACGAACAGTTTTATCGCTACTTTCTGACGGTTTGACCGGTCACTGAGAGACTTTTCTTTGCTTGCGCGTTGGAGGGGCATTGCCTTTCGGTGCGCCCGTACGCTCCAGAAACAGACAATGTGGTGTACCCCCTGAGGTATAGTCGCTAATCGACCCTGAATGGATACCTCAACCACCTCGACCGCGCTCTCGGCCGCACCCTCCGCTCCCACCTCTCATCCCAAGCGCGTTCTTGGCTTTCGCGACCTCGTCATGTTTTACGTGGTCACCACCCTGAGCTTGCGCTGGATCCCCGTCGCCGCCACGGTCGGTCCAAGTTCAATCGTCATCTGGATTGTCGGCCTGTTTACAATTTTCATTCCGCTGGCGCTTTGCATCATGGAACTCTCCTCGCGCTATCCGCAGGAGGGCGGCATGTATGTGTGGACCAAGCACGCTTTCGGCGACTTTCCGGGCTTCCTCACCGGGTGGATTTACTGGACCAGCAACCTCCCGTACTTCCCGGCGATACTTTACTTCGCGGCGAGCAACGCGCTCTACATTGGCGGCGGTCGCTTCAACTCCCTGCAGCGCAATCCGTGGTATTTCATCGTCTTCTCGCTGTCAGGAGTTGCGCTGGCGCTGGTGCTGAACGTCGTCGGCCTGAATGTCGGCAAGTGGCTGAACAACCTGGGCGCCTGGGGATCGTGGCTTCCTGCCGTGCTGTTGTGCATTGTGGGTCTGGCGGCGTGGGAAAGATTTGGCTCAGCTACCAGCTTCAGCCCGCATGCGCTGGGGCCTTCGCTCAACTTGGGAATGATGGGGGTATGGGCCACTCTGCTTTACGCCTTCAGCGGCGCCGAAGCAGCATCGTTCATGGGCGACGAGATGAAGAACGCTCGCCGCATTGTTCCTCCCGCGCTGATCGTGGCCGGCGTGATCGTTACGACGGCCTATATTCTTGGCACCATCGCAATTCTGGTGGCTTTGCCATCCGGTCAGGTTGGAAACATGGAAGGAATCATGCAGGCCATCAGCAGCGCGGCCGCGCGCGTGGGGTGGTACGGCATCGGACCGGCGGTAGCATTCCTGATTGTGCTGGCAAATCTTGGCGGGGTGGGTGCATACCTGGCCTCGCTGGCTCGTCTGCCCTTCGTGGTCGGCATTGACCGCTACCTGCCGTCGGCGTTTGGGCGCATCCATCCGAAGTGGGGGACACCGGTGGTTGCACTGGTTACGCAAGCGCTGTGCTGCACGCTATTCGTGGTGCTCGGGCAGGCGGGCAGTAGCATTCGCGGTGCTTATCAGTTTCTCGTGACCATGAGCATTATCACCAACTTCATTCCGTACCTGTTCATGTTCGCGGCGTTGATTCGATTACAGCGCGAGCCGGTGGAGCGAGGAATAGTGACTATCCCCGGCGGCAAACCGGTTGCCGTCGCTCTTGCAGTCATAGCCATCGTGACGACGACAGCAGTCATTGTTGGGTCCGCCGTTCCGGATGCCGATGAGCCGCACAAGGTCTTAGCCGTGATCAAGGTCGTCTTACTGAGCGTGCTGCTTATTGCGGGAGGAGCCCTGCTGTATCAAGTTGGGAGAAGGCGCGCAGGACGAGCTGAGATTTGATTAGCGTCATCTCAGCAATACTATCTCGACTAACGCTCTTGCTTCGCCGCCACGGACTTCTCGAACATGCTCTCCAGCACCTTTTGATCCACGTCAGCCAACTTCTTGATGTAGAGGCAGCCTTTACCGGTTGTGTGTTTGCCGAGCTTCGCCAGCAGCGCGTCGGCGCCCTTGAATCCGATGAGTCCATACAGCACATTCGCCGCCTTGCGCGGCGAAAAACCGATCAACGGCATATCGCCCTCGCGCCCGCTGTCGTACTTGTAGTGGACGCTGCCGAAGCCAACAATCGCCGGACCCCACATCTTTGGCTTCTCTCGCGATGCACTCTGCATCAGCTTGATGAGCGCTGAAGCATCAGCACGTCTGGTCTCGTCCGTGATCGCTTCGACAAATGACGCGACACTTACTTCGGTGGGCTTGGTCTTGTTCTCCGCCATGAGTATTCCCTTTCATGTCGTACCGGGATGAGCAGCGTTTGGGCACGCAGCATACCCGCAAAAGGAGCTCAAAGCAACCAGCTTTCGTCCGCTGCCGGGATGTCTCCACTTCTACACAAGTCACATGCGCTTTATTTCTCGGCGCTATAATGGTCAATAAGTCCGGAGGGGTAATCCCAAGTCTATGACCGCAAACAATGGCAGCAACGGCAATGGTGCGAGTGTGTTGAAACCGCGCGCCGAATGGATTACCAAGCGCCGCGAAGAGGCCGCACGCAGCGGCGACACCAACATGTCGCAAATGCACTTTGCGCGCAAGGGCCTGCTGACGGAAGAGATGGTCTTCGTTGCTGAGCGCGAAAAAGTTGCGCCCGAACTTATCCGCGACGAAGTTGCGGTCGGCCGCATGATTATCCCGGCCAACGTGAACCATCCTGAGTTGGAGCCGATGGCCATCGGCATCGAGTCGCGGTGCAAAATCAACTCCAACATCGGCAACTCGGCGATCACCAGCAACGTTGACGAAGAACTGAAGAAGCTGCACACCTCGGTGCATTACGGCGCCGACACGGTGATGGACCTGTCCACTGGCGGCGGCATTCACGAAATTCGCGAAGCCATCCTGCGCCACTCGCCCGTGCCCATCGGCACCGTGCCGATTTACGAAGCCGTCTCGCGCGTGAAGCGCATCGAAGACCTCGACATCAACGTCATGCTCGAAGTCATCGAAGAGCAGGCCGAGCAGGGCGTGGATTACATGACCATCCACGCCGGCGTGCTGGTCGAGTTTCTCCCGCTGATCACCAGCCGCATCACTGGCATTGTGAGCCGCGGCGGCGCGATCCTGGCGCAGTGGATGGCGCATCACCACAAACAGAACTTCCTGTACGAGCATTTCGACGAGATCACAAAGATCCTTGCCAAGCACGACGTTAGCTACTCTCTCGGTGACGGCCTGCGGCCCGGCTGCATTGCCGACGCCAGTGACGCAGCGCAGTTCGCCGAACTCAAGACATTGGGCGAGCTGACTACCAAAGCCTGGGAGCGCGACGTGCAAGTCATGATCGAAGGACCCGGCCACGTTCCACTCGACAAGATCAAGGAACAGGTGGAGAAGGAAGTCGAGCTTTGTCACGGCGCGCCGTTTTACACGCTCGGCCCGCTGGTGATCGACATCGCGCCCGGCTACGACCACATAACCTCTGCCATCGGCGCGGCGATGATCGGTTGGCATGGCGCGTCGATGCTGTGCTACGTGACGCCTAAAGAACACCTGGGCCTGCCCAACGACAAGGATGTGAAAGACGGAATCATCGCCTACAAGATTGCGGCTCATGCGGCGGATGTGGCGCGTCATCGTCCCGGCGCGCAGGATCGCGACAACGCTATCAGCTACGCGCGCTACACTTTCGATTGGGACAAGCAGTTCGAGTTGTCGCTCGATCCCGAGACCGCGCGCAGCATGCACGACGAGACCCTGCCTGACGCTTATTACAAAGAGGCTGCGTTCTGCTCGATGTGCGGCCCGAAATTCTGCTCGATGAATTATTCGGCGAAAGTGGACGAGTACAACAAGCAGGTCCACGGCATCGAGAAGAAAGATTATTCGGAGCTGGTGAACAAGCTGGTGGCGATTAAGTAGCAAGACGGTAACTAGTAACTCGTAACTGGACATTAGAAGCGGAAAGTAAACTGCAACCGCGTCCACCGCCAGTTACCAATCACCAGTTACGTTCTTCCCCCTTCGCGACACTCGCTACGTGACCCAAATCCGACGCAACGCCTTGTTGGTGACCGCCGCAATCCTGAGTTGGTCGGGTGCGCTGTCCTGTGCAAGAATACAGTCATGATCCGTCCATTTGCGGCATCGGTCTGGCGCGAAGGAGACTGGTACGTCTCGCAATGCCTCGAAGTTGACGTCGCCAGCCAGGGTGAAACGGAAGACGAAGCGCTGGCCAATCTGAAAGAGGCGCTGGAGCTGCACTTCAAGCCGCCGCAAGCAACGCGGGCTCCGAAAGTCCGGACCATCGAGGTCGAGGTTGGGGCGGCTTAACCTTAATTATTGTCCCGGAGGCGAGTGTCGCCTTCTCGGGGCGCAGCACGAGGGTCTTGAACGTTATAGACTACTTTCAATGAGCACGACATTTGGCAGCTTTGAGGAGTTCTGGGCGGCGATGGGTCGTCTTTACGATCAAACGCTGAAGCACGAGGCACTGATCGCTGAGAACGCGGCGAAACACGAGGCACTCATCGCTGGGGACGCGGCACGCATCGGGCTACTTCGAGAAGCCCAGGAAGTCACCAATCAACAAATGCAGGCCACCGACGCGCGGCTGGATCGGCTGGTTTCTACAGTTGCGACATTGGCCGGAACCGTTGCGAGAGTGTCCGACGACATCGAGTCCCAAGAGCGCCGGCTGGAGCGCCTTGAAGGCCATCCCGAGTAGCAAGAGTCGCTGATGTAACCGCCAATAACCAGTTACCAGTCACCTCGTCGCGCCCTTTGCTACACTCGCTAGGTGACCCGAATCCGCCGCAATGCCTGGATTTGTGCCTGCGCATCAGGCGTTTTGCAGGTCCTGATCTTCCCTAAACCGTCGCTATATTTCCTAAGCTGGGTCGCCCTCGCGCCGCTCATTTACGCCGTCCTGCAATGCCGCAACCAGGACGCCCTTCTCACCATGGTGGAAGACGGCAAATGGTTCGCGCCGGCCACCGCATGGCAAGGCTTTCTGCTCGGCTATGCCAGCGGAGTCATCTGGTACCTCGGCAGTTGCTATTGGGTGTACCACACGATGCACTTGTATGGAGGCCTAGGCGTAGCGACCTCCATCATCATTCTGATTTTGTTCGCGCTCTACCTCGGCCTGTATCACGGCGCTGTTCGGACTGCTCGTTGCCCTGATCGCGCGCCGCCGCAACGGCTACAGCCTGCGCGCGCTGGTGTTCGCGCCGTTTGCTTGGGTCGCCGTCGAGCTCGCGCGCACCTACATCACCGGATTTCCGTGGGACCTGCTGGGCACCACGCAGATCGACAACATCCCGCTCACTCGCCTTGCGACTTTCACGGGAGTCTACGGGCTCTCGTTCGAAATCGCGCTGGTGAACACTGCCGTGGCGGCCGCGTTTCTGGTTCCGCGCGCGCGCCGCAACTTGATGATCGCGGCCTCACTGGCGGCCGCTCTAGTTTTGCAGGCGGGAGAGTTCGTCAACCCGCCCAAGCTGACTGGCGATCATGGGGTCACGCTGGTGCAGTCGAACATCCCGATACTCGACTCCGACGCGTGGACGCTCGACTACCTTCAGCAGACCTTGTCCGAACTGCGCGCCCTCAGCTTGCGACCGCAGAATGCGACGCCGCAGTCACCCGGCCTCATCATCTGGCCCGAATCGCCTGCGCCGTTCTTCGTCACCGATCTCCACTTGCGCGGGACCCTTGGCGAATTGGCGCGCGAGACCGACTCGTACATCATTACCGGATCGATGGGTATCGAGCACGCCGGAGATCGCAACCAGGAACCCGACATCTTCAATTCGGCTTCGCTCATCGCCCCCAGCGGCGCGTGGATCGCGCGTTACGACAAAATCCATCTCGTGCCGTTCGGCGAGTTCATCCCGTTCGAGAATCTGATCGCCTTCGCCAAGCCGCTCACCCGGGAAATCGGAACCTTCGGGCGCGGGCACAGTCGCATGCCCCTCGATGCCGGCAACGTGAAGCTTGGAGCTTTTATCTGTTACGAGTCCGTCTTTCCCGACGAGATTCGCCAGTTCGCCCGCAATGGCGCTGAAGTGTTCGTCAACGTCTCGAACGACGGATGGTACGGCGACTCGTCCGCGCCGCTACAGCACCTCAACATGGCCCGCATGCGCTCGGTTGAAAACGACCGCTGGCTGTTGCGCGATACCAACACGGGCATTACCGCGGTGATCGATCCCTATGGCCGCATTGTGTCTCGGGCGCCGCGCAATCAGCGCACGTCGCTGCAGGCCGCATACTCGTTGGTCGAGAGCACCACCTTCTACACTCGCCACGGCGACTGGTTCCCGTTTATTTGTGCGATAATCACTTTGGCCGGTGTGGTGTTGCGCTTCCGCGAACCTGCGGAAATGCTGCAGCCCGCGCCGGTTTAGAAGGGTTACACACCTCATGGTTGAAGAGCTCGAACAGGAATTCTCCGCACTCCGCGACAAGGTCCACGACCTTCAGGAGTATCTTTGACGCGCCCAAGCTGCGCGAAAAACTGAGCGAAATCGAAAAGCAAGCTGCCGATCCAACGCTCTGGTCGAATCCCGAAAAATCTCAACAGGTGATGCGCGAGAAGAAGCGCTTGGAGACGGCGCTTGCCACCGAGTCTGAACTTGCCCGTCGTTCCGGCGATATCGCCGCTTATTTCGAACTGGCGCAAGAAGGCGAAGACGTGTCGGCCGATCTGCGCCGTGAAATTGACACGCTGCGCGCCCTGGTGGACAAGCTCGAGATCGCGACTTTGCTCTCCGGCCCCAATGACGACCGCAACGCTATCGTCACTATCCATCCCGGCGCGGGCGGCACCGAATCGCAAGACTGGGCCGAGATGCTCATGCGCATGTATCTGCGGTGGGCCGAACGCCAGGGCTTTTCAACGCAGATGTACGAATATCAACCCGGCGAAGAAGCCGGTATCAAGTCGGCTACGTTTGGCGTGAACGGCGATTACGCCTTCGGGCTGCTGACCAGCGAAATTGGCGTGCATCGCCTGGTGCGCATCTCGCCCTTCGATCAGGCCAAGCGCCGGCATACGTCGTTTGCCAGTGTTTACGTTTCGCCGGAAATCGACGAGAGCATCGAGATCGACATCAAGCCGGACGACATCCGCATCGACACGTATCGTTCGGGCGGAAAAGGCGGACAGCACGTCAACACCACGGATTCAGCCGTGCGCATCACGCACCTACCCACCGGCATTGTGGCCGCCTGCCAGAATGAGCGTTCGCAGCATAAGAACAAAGACAAGGCGATGAGCATTCTGCGCTCGCGCCTCTACGAGTTCGAGCTCGAAAAGAAGAAGGCCGCCAGCAAGCACATCGAAGATTCCAAGCTCGACATCGACTTCGGTTCACAGATCCGTTCGTACGTCTTGCAGCCCTACCGCATGGTGAAGGATTTGCGCACTCGTGAAGAGATTGGCGACGTGGATCGCGTGCTCGACGGCGATCTCGACCCGTTGATCCGCGCCTATCTGCTATTACGGCGAAACGAGCGCTAGACCGCGAGCATGTTACTCCGGAATTAAGAAAGCTCCCGGTATTCGTTGGTCCAGCGTCGCCAGCACGGCCCCGTTCGCCTTCGCGAGCCGGACGAGGTGACCATCGGTGACCTGCTTGGGGTGCTGGACCCAGGATGGCAGATGGGTGATGTCTTGAGCGTCCGCGAGAAACGAAAGCGTCTTGGAGTGTTTCGACTTCAGCTGCCTCAGTAGGCCTTTTCCCGATTCAATCGTGTACTCGTGACGTGGAGTTTGGGCGACAATTCGGACGAAACCGAGCTCGGTAATCGAACAGGTCGCGATCTCAAGCTCTCTGCCGGATGCCAGGCTTACGATCCAATTTGCCACCCGGTCGTGAAACTCGTGTTCCCTCAAGCCAAATGCCAGCAGTGCGTTTACGTCGAGCAGGTATTTCATTGGAATTCAGCCAGCATTTCCTCGACTTCCTTGCTGGTCAAGATTGGAGCTCCGGGGCCCAGTGTTAAGACTGGAAACCCAGTAACCGGGTCTTTGACGATTCTTGCTTTCCTCTTGGACCGCTTCTTTTGCGGCGTCAATACGATGCCCTCACCCTCCATCTTTACGTCCAGAGGATCGCCTGCCTGCAGTCCAAGCCGGCGGCGAATCGCACCCGGAAGTACGACCTGTCCCTTGGTGGAAATCTTGGTAACCATGGTAAGACAATCTTACCACTCTGGCGAAAAACACGGCCGAAACGGCTGCCATCGGTTAACATTTGGTTATGAGCGAAAACTGCCTCTTCTGCAAAATTATTGCAGGCAAGATTTCGGCGACCAAGGTGTACGAAGACGACAAGGTATTTGTCTTCGAAGACATCAACAAGCAGGCGCCGACACATGTGCTCATCGTTCCCAAGCGGCACATCGTGGGGCTAAAAGAGGCTACGCCGGAAGACGCGGAAATCCTTGGTTACTGCCAGCTCATCGCCGCGAAAATCGGCCGCGAGCGCGGCATCGAAGAGGGCTACCGCACGGTGTACAACGTCGGCCCTAAGTCAGGGCAGTCGGTGTTTCACTTGCACCTGCACTTGATCGGCGGCCGCGACATGAAGTGGCCGCCAGGATAATCAGTGGCTAGTGGCTGGTGGTCAGTGGCTAGTTAGAGCGTAAGAATATGGTTTTTCTCCGAGTCCTCGGTGCCGCCGTGGTGAAGCCTCACGCTTCAATTGCGATTGGCTGCTGCGTTTTCGAGTCCCACGGAATCGAGAACTGCCGCTCGATCTTCTCGCGATAACACGGTCCTGAGTTGTAGGTACAGAACGGATACAGCTTCCCATCAGGCGTGGCGTAGTGAATCACGCAGCGTTTCACCCGCTCGATGTCGTAGTTGTAGGCGTCCTGAAAGTGCATGCCCGCGACAAGCAGCGTGCGATAGGTAAAGGTTCCGTCCATGCCATCACGGCCCAGCTTCTTGTCCGTCAAGCCTTGGAGGGTCTGCAGAAACTTCTTGAACGTAAGCCCTCGCGGCGCCTTGTCCTCGCGGAAGTGACGCTGTAGCAGGTTCCAGACCTTTACGCCGGAATACAGCTTGAATTGCAACTTGGTCGTCTTGCGCGACAGCTCTTCCATGTCCTGCAACATGCCGGGCACGTCGACGAACTGCGTGATTGGAAGCGCCTGCTTAGTGTCCTGGTCCACGAAGAAGTAAGTGCCCAGAGAGCAGTGTGGATGCGACGAGATCGTCGGCACGCCGGTTCCACGAATGGCAGCCGTCAGCTTAGAGAACGGGGTGACGCAAGCCAGTGGGAACCAGTCTTCGTGCAGTTTGGTGATGCCGGTTTGCTCGCCGACGCATCGCGCCAGGTCCGCCAGCGTGAACCGCTTCGCCAGCAATTCGTGCTTGGCGATGCGTCCAGTGAATGCGACCGGCTGGAAGCTGATGCCGGAAACAGTGTCGATGTTCTCGATGGCGACGCGAACGATGTCGCCGATTTCGTGGTCGTTGAGGCCCTTAACAATCGTCGGGACGAACACGATCTTCATACCTGTCGCGCGGCAGTTCTCGATGACTTTCATCTTGGTCGCGAGCAGTGCCTGTCCACGGGTGCGGCGATACACGTCGTCGGTGACGCCGTCGAACTGCAGGTAGAGCGTGTTGAGTCCAGCGGCTTTCGCTTTTTGTGCGAACTCCAGGTTGGCAAGCTCGATTCCGTTGGTCGCGGCCTGGACATGCGTAAACCCCATGTCGCGCGCCATGGAGAGAATCTCAAAGAACTGCGGATGGATTGTCGGCTCGCCGCCGGAGAACTGGACGACACGGCCATCGACCGGCCGTTCGCCACGTAGGGTCTCCAGCATGACGCGAACCTGATCGATATTGGGCTCGTAGAGATAGCCCGCGACGTTGGCGTTTGCAAAGCAAACCGGACAGGTCAGGTTGCAGCGATTGGTGAGATCAACGTTCGCCAGCGCCGTGTGCGAGGTGTGCATGCCGCATAGGCCGCAATCGTCGGGGCAGGCTTTAGCGCCTTCGACCTGCGGGTTCGACAAGCCGAGGTTGTCGCCAAAGTTCCACTCTTCCATCTTCAGGTACAGTTCGACGTCGCTGAACACGATGTCGCGAAACTCGCCGTGCTCAGGACACGACTTCTGCATGATGACTTTACCGTCATCCTCGATCACCATCGCTGGAATCACTTTCGTACATTCCGGGCAGAGGGATTCTGTGGCTTTCGGAAGTCCGCGATGCAGCGGTTTGATCGGAGCTCCGGTGTAAGTAACTTCAGGCTGGAGAATGCGCAGACTGGCCCGCTTGCGCGGAGCCAAAGTTGGGGCGTTAACTTCGGGCGAAATTGTTTGCGTGCTCACTGTCCACTTCACCTCGGGGATTTTGTGAGGGCGAAAGTGTCTGGAGGCAAAATCACGCAGACACAACTCGCCGTGCCTCACTGCATTATTGTGGCTTGTCGCACGATTCGGAGCAGTGTCGCAGCGCACGGCAATTTGTGAAGCGGGTGTGCAGGGAACCGCTAAATCCCGCATTGAACGCGCGAGTTCGCAGGGTGAGCAGAGCAGCGATTTCAACCCTTCGAACACACGGAGTGTGAGTCAGCTCCTTCGCCGGACTTACGCTGCGGCGTACAATCGTCAGGTTCATCGCGCCTTATCTTCCTAGGTCGGGAGGCCTCATGGGCAAGGCATCAAAAAAGAAGCACGCGCATAGTCCTGAGAAGAACTTGCCGGTGGCTGAAGCCAAGGCGGACAGCGGCAAAGAGAAGATGAGCAACAAAGACTACGAGAAGGAGATGTTCCGGCTGCAGACCGAACTGGTGAAGTTACAGGAGTGGGTCAAAACGACTGGTGCGAGAATCGTCATCCTCTTTGAGGGACGCGATGCGGCGGGCAAGGGCGGAACGATCAAGCGCATTGTTGAGCGCGTCAGTCCGCGCGTGTTTCGGGTTGTGGCATTGCCTGCGCCGACCGAGCGCCAGAAGTCGCAGATCTACCTGCAACGCTACATTGAGCATCTTCCCGCGGGAGGCGAGATCGTTATCTTCGACCGCAGCTGGTACAACCGCGCGGGCGTGGAGCACGTGATGGGCTTCTGCAGCAAAGAGGACTACACCAAGTTCCTCAAGAATTGTCCCTCGTTCGAGCTGTCCATCGTCAGCGACGGCATCATCCTGCTGAAGTACTGGATGGAAGTGAGCGAGCAGGAACAGCACAAGCGGTTTCTGGCGCGCATCAACGACACGTCGAAGCGCTGGAAGCTGAGCCCGATGGACCTGGAGTCGCATCGCCGCTGGTATGACTTTTCGCGGGCGCGCGACGCGATGCTGGCGGCGACCGACATACCACAAGCGCCGTGGTATATCGTTCCGTCCGACGACAAGAAGCGGGCGCGACTGAATTGCATCTCCGATATTCTCAGCCGCATTCCTTACGAGGAGATCGCGTACAAGCCGCCGAAGCTTCCGCCGCGGCAGAAGCCGCACGGATATAAAGAGCCGAGAGTGCCGCACCAGCAGGTGGCTCAGCGGTATTGATGTTTGGTTAAATAGTTAATAGCTTTCGCAACTGTAAGGGGACGGCGCGAAGCGGTCCCCTATTCGTTGCGTGGCATTCTACCGTGGCTGCGGGGTGCCCGGCGCCTGGGTCACGTTAAAGTTGGAATCCGCGACATTGCCGTTGGGATGCATGGAGCAGTGATAGGAAATCTGTCCCATCCTCCCCTGGTTGTCGCGAACGTTCGCCGTGCCGTCCACCATCACAAACGCTCCCCCTTGATTGCGGCTGGGTTGACCGTTGAAATTTACCTGCGCATTGTTGATCCGCTGTCGTACTTTGTTGCGGATGTTGTTCTGGCAGTTGGGGACAATATTGTTGCTCCACCCATTGCCAGGCGGGGGGATGGGGCCGCCACCACCGCCGTTCCAGCCGCCGCCTCCGTTCCAGTTGTCATTCCACCAACCGCCGCCACCACCGCCGCCATTATTGCTACCACCGTTCCAGAAGATGTCGCCGGTATAGCCTTCGTAGCCGCTCCTGGTGTCTTCAATGCGGATCACCGCGACTCCATTGTTCTGCGCGGGATTTTTCAGCATGTACTGCTTGCCGCGCCCATCGACGCCCGCAAAGCGGAAGTTATTCGGGTTGCGAGGCAGGGGCTGATTGCATTTCAGACGTACCCATTGCGCCTGCATGCCGCTGCGAGTCTGCAGGTAGCCCTGGTTGCCGCGAATCTGCAGGTCGGCCACGCCGTCCACGCGCACCTCAAAGGTGCATTTGCCGCTGCCGTTTCCGCCGGTCATTTGCGCAGTGATGGTTCCTTGTGCCCAACCGTAGGTTGCGAGCAGCATCAAGGAAACCAGTGAGCCAGCCAAAAATATCCTGTGAGTCAGACATTTCACTCGCATTGCGTGGGCCTCCACCCGGAGAGATGAACCTCGGCAGCGATAGACGATACCATGCAGTGCCAAATGCGGGGAATAGGGCGATCCCCGACGAAACGATGCCCGGAGACTGGCAGGTGTATCAGGGTTGACCCTCTCCTACACATTTGGCGCAAAATCCTGGAAACAAAGTGCTTGCGAGAAGGCGACTTCGTGACACCGCACCACAAGAATGGCGCCCTGCCGCAATGAGTCTATTCGGAGCTGTGGCCGGCGCACTGTAGCACGCCCATGTATTCGCTCCAGGAACCTACGGCCTCGCGGTATTGATGGGCGAGCACGCGAGAGAGCTGGTGCAGGTGAGTCATATCGTGGGCTGGCCAAGTGGCCAGCAGTTGCGACATGGTGACGGTTCCAAGAGAAGGATGCACTCCACGGCGCTCGAGGTCCGCGGGCTGCAGCTTCCACGCGCGAAGCTCAACCAGGTTGTCGGTCCTGAGCAGGGCAAACTCGTCTAACAGCTGGTTGATGGATTTGCCCTCGACCTCGCGGACGTGGCCCTTCATGTCGAACGGTTCGAAGGTCTTGCTTTCGCCGAATTGCATAATCATGCGGGCCCGAGGGACCCAGTCGGTGCGCTCGCCGCTGATAAGATGGCCGACGATTTCGACGGCATTCCATGAGTTTCCGCCTTCGTTGCGGAGCGTCCAGATTTCGGGTTGGTCGCGCAGAAGGGCGTTGAGGGCGGCTGGAGTGCGAGAGAGCAGCGAGATGGTTTCGTCGAGGTTCTGTGACATGGGGTGCTCCCGTCGAGGTGTCGGAAGTTTGATTGTATTTGAGTGGGCTAGGATGCGAGGGAGTGGCGCACTGCATGATGCTTTTCGTTCCACCGTTTCCCAACAGAAGGGAAAGGATGGGCACCCGGTTTCGGAAGCTTCCGCCTTAGTCAGGCAAGAAACTTCTGCAGCGGCTCCCAATAGTGGGCCTTCCAGCCGATGGCGAGATGCTCGCCGTTGCCGACGGGAAAACCGGTGTGGTCAAAAATGAGCTTCGTGCCAGAACCGTGCGGTTCCAGTTGGAAGCGCACGACGGAATAGATGCCCGGGTCCCAGCTCGTCTCGCGCCATGCCTGGACGATGCGCTGATTGGGCACAAGCTCGAGTTGCCAGCCAATGATGTAGTCGCCGAAGATGCTGAACGCGCCGCCTGGTTCACGACTGATTTTCGCGGGCTTGGCATCGAGGTCGGTGCCTTTCATCGCCCCGCTCAGCAGTTCGACCTGTTGAAACTGCTTGGCGTCGAGCAGTGCGTCGTAGATACGCTGCGGGGTGGCTTTGAAGACGGTTTCCTGATGGATAGCTTCGGCGGTGTGAGTGAGTCCGTTGTTGTCGGCAGCCCAGGAATCGTGCGAAGTGAGAGCAAGACCGCCGATGGCGACTGCGGCGCCGGTTATCCATTGGCGACGGGTGAGGCGAGAGACGGGCATCGGCAAATCAGCAGGAGTAGTCAAGTTGGCCTCCATACGACGATGAGAGTCGCGGATGTTCCATGGCTAGAGAATGGAAACATCAAAGCAAACTATGATCAATATAATATTTTGGCTAGACCAGAGTGAGGACGTTTGCGGAGAAATCACCATGCCATATACGGCTGCTCATCGAACCGAGAGAAAGAGGAGCATCATCGACAGCGCGCGGAAGCTCTTTAACCGGCACGGCTTCGAAAGCGTGTCGATTGGGCAAATCATGGCGGGCGCTGGACTGACGCACGGCGGCTTCTATTCGTATTTCGACAGCAAAAGCGATCTGTATGCCGAAGTCATGAATTGTTTCTTTACCGATCCGGAATGGGAAAACTGCTGGGAGGGAGTACATGTAGACCTTTCCGCGACGGATGTGGGCGCGCAGATCGTGAAGGCCTACCTGTCGCGGCAGCATTTTGAGGATGTGGAGAATTCGTGTCCGATGGTTGCGTTGCCGACGGACGTCGCACGCAGCGGCGTGGCGGCACGGGGCGCTTTCGAGACCGTGTTTCGAGCGATGGTAAGTGTGCTGGAGCGAAGCATGACGAATAAGAATGGTGCGAGCCGCAGTACCGCGCAAGCGATCGCCGCGCTGAGCATCGGCGGAATGGTGGTGGCCAGAACGCTGGTAGACCGTGCTCGCGCCGACCAGCTTCGCGCCGCATGCATAGCGGCTGCGCTGGAGCTTGGGGGATGGGGAAAGCAGAATCGCTCACGGCCTAAGTCGCGAGAAAAGTCCAACGGAAGAGTGGCTCGCACACGGTCTCAAAGATAGGTCGTTCGACTCCGGCGGTAAGGTCGCCTTCGCACTGAATGACCGACTGACCAGAGCTTTGCCCCATCCCTTCCCCCAAGGGAAAGGACGGGGCGGAGTCTAATCAAAAAGTGGGGCCCCGGTCTATACACAAGGCCGATCAGTCGCCAGTGGCGATCACCGGAAGGGCGGGTCGTGTCCTGCGAGTGGCAGTCTGTCGTGCGACCCGGGATGTGTCGAGCCAGGCAACGCCTAGCGCGTGCAGAATCAGCCGATCATGCAGACTCAGTTTGGCCGGATTGAGAACGGCTTGCCACGCCTTTAAGACTTCGAGGTTCTCGGTGATACACCAGAACTCGTGGTGGGCGGTGGCTCGGCAATACTCGCATGCAAGGTCGGGGGTGGACTCGTTGAGTTGATACCAAGGGCGCGTTTGAGTAGTTGTCATCGCCATTTCCTTTCTTCGCCCCAGCTATGAGGCGCCGCGAAAAGTACGAAGCGTTGCGCTCGAAATGGCTCGCCCGAATACTGTGACGCTAAGAGGGCAATAGAGGATTCACGGAGACGCCCAGCGGCTGCGGCTCGTAAGTTGGTGAGCAAGAAGGTGCAAAATAAGGCGACAGATGGGTTTACGGGTTGATGAACTTTGGTCAAGAGCGAAAAGGTCAGGACGAAAAGCTAGGGCCTTAAGGTGCGAGCCGTAGGGAAAATGGGCCTCGGCAAATCAGAGTGCTTCTGGTCGGATGGTGAAGCGTCCTCGCTCAAAACGACGAATTTATGCGAGTGCGCGTCCCCACCCTTTCCGAAAAGAAGGGAAAGGATAGAGCACCCACGTCTTCATTAGGCGAAATGAAAAACCCCGCTCAAGCTTCGCTTGAACGGGGCACCAAATCGTTTGTTCTGTGGGCTGTCAGTCGCCGAAGGCGGGCTCGGCCACTTCCTTCGCAGGTGCAGGTTTGATGCCGCCGATGCTGCCGAGCGGAACGAACGTGCCCTCGACTTGTGCCGGCGTCTCGCCCAGCACGTGCTCCTTGTAGAGCGCGAGCATTTTGGCGTTTTCGGCTTCCTGCTTGATCTTCTCGTCGCGCGCTTTGAACTTCTCCTGACGGGCGTTCTTGGCAATGCCGAGATCGTCGAGCGTGTGGTTGGCTTCCGCGTCAACGTGCTCCTGAACCAGCTTGAGGGTGTGGTCGGTGGTGGAGAGGCTCACCTTCTTGTTGCCGGCGAAGATTTCGTGACGGCCGTGCTCCTCGTACCACTTGGTGAGGGTGGCGGTCATGTGCATCTTCTCGACGATGTTGCGCCAGCCTACGCCGGTGTTGTAAGCGCAGAAGCTGATCTCGCCTTCCTGCGTGGCGTAGGGAATGATGCACTGCTCGGTGCGGCGGAAGTCGTAATTAAACAGGTCCTGGAACCACATGCCCGCGACGAAGAGGAAGTTCCAGCGATCGCGGCGGCGCTTCTCGATGTCGGATTCGGTGCGGTCTCCGCTGACCTTGCCGTAGTCCTTGCCGGTCGCGGCGAAGGTCTTGTCGAACTTCTTCAGCAGATCGGTGAACTGGAAGTGCTTGGGCGACTTGAACGGGTCGTAGTTCTTCAGGAGCGCAAGCGTCATGCCCGCGATCGACATCCATTTGCCGCGCGCAGCGTCATTCACTTTGGCGATGTCTTTGGCAATGTTGTCGCCGTTGAGGAACGCGGTGACGGGAACGGCTTCCTTGGTTTCCTTGTCGATCATGAGGGCCATGCCGACGCCGCAATTCGGGTGGCATCCGCAGCTCAGCGCGCCCCAATCTTTGTCCGGTCCGTGAACCAGGTCGGCCCAATCGGAGAAGGTGCTCATGAACGAGATGGGGAACCAGTCGCGGGTGGGCTCGCCCAATCCGGTCTGGTTCTTCACGTCGTGCGCCAGATGAGACAGCGTGTAGCGCTGTGCGTGACGGCGCTCGTCGGTGATGGCCTCGTCGCGTCCGGTGAACGAAACCGGCTGGAACGAGAGGAACGAAATGCGCTTTGGATTGTCGAGCGCGAACTGGATGATGCGTCCAACCTGCTCATTGTTGAGGTCATTGACGATGGTGACCACCGGGACGATATCGACACCGGCGTTGTGCAGGTTCTCGATGGCCTGCAACTTTACGTCGAACAGATTGCCGACGAGACGGTGCGAGTTGGCGGCGTTGCCGATGCCGTCGAACTGCAAGTATGCATAGCGCAGACCGGCTTCAAACGCCTGCTTGGCGAACTCGGGACTCTTGGCGAACTCGATGCCGTTGGTCGCGGCCTGCACGCTGTTGTAGCCAACCTTGCGCGCGTAAGCGACCGCGTCGAGGAAGTAGGGCGACAACGTAGGCTCGCCGCCGGAGAACTGAACCGACATCTGGCGGCGCGGCTTGATGGTGATGGCGTTGTCCAACATGGTCTTGATTTCGTCCCACGTAAGTTCGTGAACGAAGCCGACCTGGTTGGCGTCCATGAAACAGGGATCGCACATCATGTTGCAGCGGTTGGTGAGGTCGATGGTGAGCACCGATCCGCGACCGTGCAGCACGGTGCTGCTGCCGTGGTGGTGTAGTTTTTCGTCATTGTGGGCGCGAATGTCGCGGCCGGGGAAAACCTCTTCGAGGTGCTTGAAGAAATCGGTGTCCATGGCCATTACGTCTTCGAAATGACCGTGGACGGGACAATCTTTCACCATCAGGATATGGCCGTCGCGCTCGATGATCTGGGCCTTGATTTCGCCGGCCTTCTCGTTCATGAGGACTTCGATGGGCAGCTTGCCGTCGATGATCTGCTGGCGAATTTCCGGGACGCACTTGGGGCAGAGTGAGTCGGTGGTGCGGGGCCAGCCGAGCGGAGGCTTGGATTTCTGATACGACTTCAGCAGAGGCTTGTCAGACCACTTAGGCGTAAATGAGGGATTCTGATTGATGCTGTTGACTCGGTCGAAGACCGCCCATGCGCCCTTGGCGGCAACGGTGACAGCTTTTTCGACGTACTTAATAGGTTTGTGCATTTACGCCTCACGAAGAAGTTGGTGGCGGCCCACCCCACATAGACAGGCCAAGTTCCACACCTTACGACAGTTACAGACTAATGGGTGGGGACGCAACAGCCAACGAAGATAGAGCAAATGGGAGGAAATGGCGGGTCAGCGGAGATATCGCACATCGAATGGTGAGCTGGATCACAGGGCTATGTTATTGAAAAGGAAAGTCAGTCTCGACACGGATGCAGTGCCGAACAAGCTCAATAGTGCTCCTATTTCCGATCATTAGCATCACGCGAGGACGCAGTTCGGGCCGCCGGTCTTAAATCGCGACACAACATCCCCTACGGCGATGCATTCGCGGCTGCGCTTGCGGGGAATTAGCTCGTGCTTGTGACAGGCAGATCATTTCGACCGCGTACAATAGGCACACGTTGTGCTAAACTTCGGAATTGAAATACTTTACCTGGAATGAGACGAAGAACGAGAAACTGAAAGCCGAACGCGGTATTGGGTTTGAGGAAGTCGTTTTCCTCATGGTCAAGGGCGACCTGCTCGATGTACTAGAGCATCCCAACCAGCGACGCTACGGCGGACAGCGCATTTTTGTCGTCCAGCGCGACGATTACGTCTATCTCGTGCCGTTCCTGGAGGACGACCGCGAGGTGTTCCTCAAAACCATCATTCCTAGCCGAAAGGCAACAATGCAGTATCTAGGCAGGGAGGCCGACGACGATGAAACTTGACCAGGAGGAACGCGGAATCCTCGAGTCCGTGGAACGAGGAGAGTGGCGTCCGGCCAAGGGGGCGAAGCGCAGCCGCTACGCTGGCTATGCCGAGGCAACGTTTCGCAAGGACCGTCGCGTGAATATCCGCATCTCAAGCAAAGATCTGGAGGCGATTCAGAAGAAGGCTCTCGAGGAGGGCCTTCCTTATCAAACCCTGATCACTAGCCTCTTGCACAAGTATGCCTCCGGACGGCTTCGCGACAAGTAGTGCCAGCCCAAAAAAATGCGCCTCCCACGGTGAACGGGAGGCGCAATATGGCGCCAAGTACATCAGGAGACTCAACTCAACTTGCCGGTGGACGCGAGTTGCGCGTACCACTTGCCAGATTCCTTGACGGTGCGTTTCAAAGTGCGGAAGTCGACGAAGATGAATCCGAAGCGCTGCGAATAACCCTCGGCCCACTCGTAGTTGTCCATCAGGCTCCAGGCGTTGTAGCCGCGAATGGGAACGCCTTCTTTGTGGGCTTTCGCCAAAGCGCCAAGATAGCCGCGGAAAAATGAGATGCGGCGATCGTCGGGAACAATGCCTTTCTCGTCGGGCACATCGCCATACGAGCAACCGTTTTCTGTGATCTCGATGGCCTTCGGTTTGTAGCGGGCGTTGACCTGGGTGAGCAGGTTGTAAAACCCGTCGGGCCAGACCTCCCATCCCATCTCGGTCTTGGGGCCCTGGTCGCCTTCCTGGGTATCCACCTTGGCAGGGCCGTTGGCGTCAGCCGCAAAACAGACTGAGCGCTGGTAGTAATTGACGCCGATGTAGTCGAGCGGAACCTTGATGATTTCCATGTCGCCGGAGCGGACGCCCATCGACTCGAGCAACTGGTCCGACGCCAGCGGCTTCGGATATTCGCCTTTCAGCGCCGGATCGAAGAACCAGTAGTTGCGGTAGGCCTCATACCGCTCAGTGGCTGCTTTGTCAGCATCGGAGTTGGATCGTGGGATGCAATCGGCCATGGTGACAGAGGACGAAGCTTCGGCTTTCGGCGCTGCGGCCTTGATGGCGCGAAAAGCGTGGCCCTGGGCGAGGTTTACGACGTGGGTGGCCTTCATGAAGGCATCCCAGTCGTTGCGGCCGGGAGCATGAACGCCGGTGCCGTAGCCCAGCCACGTGAAAATGTTGGGCTCGTTGAAAATGCACCAAGTGTTGACGCGATCACCGAGGTTCTTCACCACGAGGCTGGCATAGTCGGCGAAATATCCGGCGGTATCGCGGTTGGGCCAGCCACCCTTGTCCTCGAGCGCCTGGGGAATGTCCCAGTGATAGATGGTGACCAGCGGACGAATGTTGGCCTGATGGAGCTCATCGAGGACGCGCTTGTAGTAGTCGAGACCTTTGGGATTTGCGGGACCACTGCCGTTAGCCTGAATGCGGGGCCAGCTGATAGAGAAGCGATAGCTGTTCAAGTTTAGCTGTTTCGCAAGTGCTACATCTTCCTTGTAGCGGTAATAGGAGTCACAGGCGACGTCTCCGGTTGCAGCACCCTTGACCTTGCCAACGGTGTGAGCATAACGATCCCAGATGGACTCACCCTTGCCGTCGGCCTTCCATGCGCCTTCTACCTGATATGCCGCGGTGGCCGAACCCCACAGGAAATTCTTCGGGAACTGATAAGGCGCGGGCGGAACACCCGGGGCAAAGGGGAGATAGTCGGGCTGAAATTTGTCCGCCGGATCGAAGGAAAGAGGAAATGCGCCGAGAGTGGTTCTGGAGAGCACCGAGGCGGCAAAAACTCCCGCCGAAACGCCGAGAAATTTTCTGCGATCCATGATGGCTCCTGAGCTGGCCACATTCGCCGAGAGTTAAATAACTGTTTATAGGACAACAAAACCGATTCTATGGCAAGCCAAAAAAAAGGCTAAGTCCTTTAGGGAACCGATTTTTCTCAGATGGGGACGGGTTTCGGGGTGTCAGTCGGCGACGGTCGAAACCGCCGCCGAATCCGCGGAAGGAAGCTAATTATGAGGAGGGCCGCCGGCGCCGGGAGGCACCATGCCACCCATGTCGAGCTTGTGATAGCCGGCCGGCACTTGAAAGAGGCTGGCATCCGGCTGACCTTCCTTGATGTTGGTGAGAAGCATGGTTGCGTCTTTGGAAACCACCTTTACGGGGAAGTGCAGCTTCTGATCGATCCAAAGGTCGGTTACGCGGGCCTGCTTGTCGGTGATCTGCCAGTGGTCGCAGGTACGGCCGCTGACGTCTTCGACTCCGATCTTCTTGCATGTGAGGTCGGGCTGATTGGCGCAGGGATTTTGAGGATCGTAGCTCTTTAAGTCCTGGGTCACGTTGCCCGCGTTACGCCCCGGCATTTTGCCAGCCTTCTGTTCGATATACATCTTTTGCTCGACCAGAAGGATGTCGGTGGTCTGGGTGGCCAGGTCGGTGATCATGGCAGTGGCGTGGCCCGCACTATCCATATTCATGCGAATGTGGCCGCTGCCAACGTAAACCTGACCGGTGACGTCGTGGGGAGCGCGATCGCTCGTGGAAGTGATTTGCATATCAGCCGAAAAAGGTGAAATCTGCGGCACCTGCGCTACTGCGATTTGCAGCAGAAGCAGGGAGATGAAGAGGGCAAAGATCAGGCGTGGAGCGGGTTTCATGGCATCTCCTCGGGAGCGATGTCTTGGCTGCGCCCAGTCGGCGCGCAAACTGCATCGATGTCGACAGCCAGTTTACGCCAAGTGGCGTGGGAGTCCGGCGCATTGCCTAGGGTAACGTCGAAAGGTGCAGTGGGAGCTTGATTTTGCCCGGAGAAAGGAATCTATACTGGTTGACTGAATCGCGATTGGAATATATTCCTTGCAGCGAATCCCGTAAAGTCTTGTCGGTGACGTTCAGGAGGAAACCCTAGCATGGGCGCAACTGGGATGTGGATGCGAAAGCTCGACCTTTCCACCGGCAGCGATCCGCTGGTGCTGGTGCTGGTGGAAGGGACGGACCGTCGCAACCTCATGCTGGACCACTTTCCGTTTACGGTCGGGCGGCGAACCGACCGCGACCTGGTGCTGACTGACCCACGAGTGTCGCGCGAACACGCGCAATTCATGCGCGAGAACGACGGAATCTACATTGAGGACCTGAATAGCCGCCAGGGAACGTTCGTGAATGGCGAACGGATGACGGAGCGACGGAAGTTGCTGCGCAACGACCGGCTCGAGTTCGGCGTGCAGGGAGCGTCATTCGTACTGTTTGATCCCGACCGGTCGGTATCGAGCATCGCGCAGCAGTTCATCAGCCAGTTTTCGTCATGGAAGCCGAGCACGGGCGCCGGGTCAGACTTCGAAATGCTCAACGTGTTTCTGGAGGCGGCGCGCAAGCTGAACAGCACCAATGTTCTGGAAGACGTGCTGCACACGCTGCTGGAAGCGTCGTTGCGACTGACCAAGGCCGAGCGCGGATTCGTGTTCCTGCGCGATCAGTCGAACGAACTGCGCATGGCGGCCGGACGCGACAAGAACGGGGAAGTGATTCACGACGACAGCACGATTTCCAAGTCGGTGCTGCGCGATGCGGCCAAGAGCGCGTCGGAATTCCTGGTAACCGACACTTCGGACAGCGAAAAGCTCTCGGGGCGCGAGAGCGTGGTGGCGCAAAACCTGAAGAGCGTGATTTGTATTCCGCTGCGGCGGACCAACATCCAGGGTAAGGCGGCTGACGAAGCGAAAGCGGGCGTGGCGGAACTGCTGGGCGTGTTGTATCTCGACTCTCATTTTCTGTCGGGCAAATTGTCGTCGGTGAACCAGGACATTTTGCGCACCATTGCCAATGGCGCGGCTGCGTTGGTGGAGAACGCGGCGCTGGTGGAAACCGAAGAGGCCGCGCGCCGGGTGCAGCAGGAGATGAATATCGCCGCCGAGATCCAGCAGCGGCTGATGAGCGTGACCGTTCCCGAGGTCGGCTATGCCAAGGTCAATGCTTCGAGCTATCCCTGTAAGGACATTGGAGGCGATTTTTTCGATCTGGTCCACACAGATAAAGGATTGTCGCTGATCGTCGCCGACGTATCGGGAAAAGGAGTTTCCGCTGCGGTGGTCGCGTCGATCCTGCAGGGGATGTTGTATTCCCATCTGTCAGAAAATGCGTCTCTTTCGGAGATGATCGGCACGGTGAACCGGTTCCTCTTCGAAAAAATCGGCGGCCAGAAATACGCGACACTGGTCATCGCGAGGCTCAGTCCTGAAGGCGAGTTGGAGCTCATCAATTGCGGGCACGTCCCGCCGATTGTGGTTTCGGGAGACACGGTCACCAAGCTGGAGGACGGGAACCTGCCTGTGGGGCTGATTCCGGTGGCACACTTCACGTCGATGAAACATCAACTGAAGCCGGGCGACCGGATCATCGTGGTAACAGACGGGGTGACGGAGGCGGAGGACGCCAGTGGAGAATTCTTCGGCAACGACCGTCTGGAAAGGTGCTGCCATGGCGGGATGGATGGCATCGAAAGCGCCGTGACCAAGTTCCGCGGAAGCACGCCGCTGAGCGACGATTGCACGATGACCGAGATGATTTACCGGGGCTAAACTGCTCATATTGGGGCTTCCCGGAATGGTAGTAGCGGGGCCATTCTGGGGCTGCCACTTTAGGGGCAGAAAAACCTTCCGATAGGGCTTGGATTGTCCGCAGCCGATGTGTTTTAATGCAGGAGTCACAAACGCTCCACCGTCTGTAGTTCTGCGAAAGCTATGAGCGTAAACGCTATTTCACAGGGTGAATTATCTGGCCAGCGGATCGTAACCGGGCAACCTCGTGCCGGGTCGATTTGGACGCTTTCGCTATGCCTGATGGCGCTCATGGTCAGTGTTCCGGCGGTCGCAGCGGTTCAAAGTACCCAGCAGAAAACCACGCATCATAAATCCACCAAATCTAGTTCTTATTCCAGCCATCATTCCTATCGTTCCAAATGGACGCCGACACCGATGTTCCAGGGTTCGCACGAGCTGCTAGTGCAGCAGAACGTTAAGCTTGACCAAGACCAGATTCAGCGCATGAATAGCGAATACGACCTGGTGAAGTCAGAGATGTCGGAGGACCTGGTTCCGGTCAACGAGACCGACGCGCTGAAGATTACAGACAACCTGTTGGACAACCGGCGCTATTGCCGTCCCTGGACCCGGGATTTTCTACAAGATTTGAGCCAGGCGTACTACGACCAGTTTCATGCTCCGCTGCAAGTGAATTCACTGGTGCGGACGGCCGACCAGCAAGCTTATCTGCGGCGACACAATCGTTTTGCCGCGCCCGCGTTTGGCGATACGGCTTCGACTCACCTTGCGGGTGTTGCCGTTGATCTGTCGCGCCGTGGCCTGACCAACACTCAGTACCAGTGGATCAGGGGGTACCTGCAGCCTCTGCAGCAGAAGGGAATGGTCGATCCCATCGAAGAGCGGCAACCGGTATTGCATGTCGTGGTGTTCGAAAAATATTCGGGAAAGCCTCCTGCCGCTGCTTCCAGCGCCTCGGAAGCCAGTGAGGCTACGGAAGCCGATCCGGCCACGAGCCAGCCTTAAACAGACCTCAAAACGAAGCCCGGCGCGGAGGCCCATAGCTTTCGCGCCGTTTGCTTTTGGCGGCAGAAGCTTCAGCGGAGCGCCATCACCAGCAGCCTGCGTTCAGTCATGTCTTCGATGGAGTAGCGCAGACCTTCGCGTCCCTGACCGGAGTCTTTGACGCCGCCGTAGGGCATCTGATCGACGCGGAAGCTGGGAACATCGCCGGCGATCACGCTTCCCACCTCAAGCGTATCGAAGGCCGTATTGATGAGCAGGGCGTCGCGCGTGAAAATCCCGGCTTGCAGCCCGTAACTGGTGTTGTTGATCTGGAACAGGGCGTCGTTGAAGTCGTCGTAGGATTCCACGGTCACCACCGGAGCAAAAATCTCGGCGGAATTCACCCGCATTTGCGGAGTGGTGTTGGTGAGCACGGTCGGCTCTACGGTTGAACCTTTGCGCTTGCCTCCGGTGAGAATCTTCGCGCCTTCCTGCACTGCTTCGTCGATCCATTCCGTTACGCGGATGGCGTCTTGCTCGCGAATCAGCGGCGGAACATCGGTGTCATCGTGTGAGGGATCGCCAACCTTCAGCTTATGCACGTCATCGAGGAGCAACTTGGTGAAGTTGTCGAAGACGGAATGTTCCACCAGGATGCGCTGCACGGAGATGCAGGTCTGTCCTGCGTAGGAGAAACCTCCGGCAACGCAGCGCTGCGCGGCGAAAGCAAGATCGGCGTCGCTGTGCACAATGACCCCGGCGTTTCCGCCGAGTTCGAGGGTCACTCGCTTCTTTCCGGCTTTACTCTTCAAGGCCCAGCCCACGGCGGCGCTTCCGGTGAAGGTGAGGAGCTTGATGCGCTCGTCGGTCACCAGGAGCTCGGCATCGTCGTTGGAAAGCGGCATGACCGCAAGAGCGCCTTCGGGCAGGCCGGTTTCGTGGATGACCTCGGTCAACATCAGGGCGGTGACCGGAGTTTGTGGCGCTGGTTTGAGAATGATCGGACAGCCGGCGGCGATCGCCGGAGCAATTTTATGGGCCACCAGGTTCAGCGGAAAGTTGAAGGGCGTGATGGCGAAGACCGGACCCAGTGGGAAGCGGCGCAGCAGGCCCCAGCGTCCGGCGGTGGTTTCCAGAGTGTCGAGGGGGATGTACTCGCCGTAAATGCGCGAGGCCTCTTCGGCGGCCACCTCGAAGGTGTAGATTCCGCGATCGACCTCGAGACGGGCGGTCTTGATGGGCTTGCCGGCCTCCTGGCAGATGGTGCGGGCGAATTCTTCGCGACGTTGCCGGATGCCGTCGGCGATGCGGCGCAGAATGTTGGCCCGCTGGTACGACGACATCTTGCGGGTTACGGTGAAAGCCTGGACCGCCGCCTCAATGGCCGTCTCGACGTCATCGCGCGTGGCCTCGTAAACCACAGCGACCACGCTACGATCGAATATCGAAGTAATCACGTACTCGCGTCCGTGGGTGGCCCAATCGCCATTCAGGTAGAAGCCAATACTGCGTGTGGGGGCCGAGGTGGTGTGGCTCATACGGTACCTCACTACACGGCACGTGGCCGCTCATAGTTGCAGATGGCCAAAACAGCGTCGCGGTTGCAGGACTGCTGCCACCCGCTAGTCCTGAGATTTTACCTCGCAACGGTCAGGAGGTGGCAGAGGTGGGGAAAATCGGACGCCCATCCGTTCTGCGCCGCAGTAACGAAGTGGAATAAAATTGCCGTCAGCATGCCCTCCCCACAACGGACCATTTTTCACGTGGATATGGACGCGTTCTTCGTGTCAGTCGAAGAGCTGTTCGATCCCTCGTTGAAAGGGAAGCCGGTGGTGGTCGGCGGCCAAGCCCATGAGCGCGGAGTGGTATCGGCGGCATCGTATGCGGCGCGCAAGTTTGGAGTCCATTCCGCCATGCCCCTACGCACGGCGGCGAAACTCTGTCCGCAGGCGATTTTTGTGGACGGCCATCCCGATCGGTATCGCGACTATTCTGCCAAAGTTTACGAAGTACTAAACCGATTCTCGCCCAAGCTGGAGATGGTTTCCATCGACGAGGCGTACGTCGATATGACGGGTACAGACCGGCTTTACGGGCCTCCCATGCGTGCCGCTCACGCGCTGCACGAGGCGATGAAGTCAACCACAAACCTGAATTGCTCGATCGGCATCGGTGCGTCGCGCCTGATCGCGAAGATCTGTTCCGATCAGGCAAAGCCCAACGGCGTGCTGCACGTGCTGGCCGGCGGCGAAGTCGCGTTTCTAGCGCCACTCGATGTGCGCAAGGTTCCCGGTGTCGGCAAGGTGATGGAGAAGCGTCTGCAGGATCGCGGCATTCATAAGGTGGGAGATTTGACTGGATATGACGAGCGCTGGCTACAAGCAAACTTCGGCGCCTTGGGACTGGCGTTGGCGGGAAAGTCGCGCGGCCTGGATGCAGGTGCATGGTTTGACGGGGACATTGGCGTAGACGAGGGGCCGCGCTCGATCAGCCACGAACATACGTTCAACAACGACACGGCCGACGCCGAGACGCTGGAAGCAATGCTGGCGCGGTTGTCGGAGATGGTGTGCCGGCGGTTACGCGATCAGCATCTGCACGCACGAACTCTGCAACTGAAGCTGCGCTATACGGACTTCACGACCATCACGCGCGCGCGAACGGTGGATGAACCGACGGCGGTGGATTCGGAAGTGTTCGCGGTCATTCGCGAGTTGTTTCGCGCCAACTGGAACCGGGGGGCTGTGCGTCTGCTGGGTGTCCACGCCGCGCACTTCGACGACGAAACCGAGCAGCTCAGCCTGAACGGACAAACGGCGCACCACAAATGGAACCAGGCACTTTCTGCCGCAGACAGAATGCGGGAGAAGTTTGGCGAGCAGGCCATATCGCTGGCGACGGGCATGAAAGCGCGGTTCCGCGAGCGTACGCACGAGAATCCGGCAGCGCTGCCGGGCAAGAAAAAGGACAAATAAGCTACTTGGGGGTTGCGGGAGTCGGCACCACTGCCGGACCAGGCGGCAACTTCGGCGGCAGATACTTCTTGTTGATGCGGGCGATGACCACATAGTTGGGATCGACTATCTCGTTGACCCGTAACTCTCCCGCCACCGACATCAACTCGTACAAGATCGAATTGCGACAGTCCGTAGTCGTCGTGGATCCACTTGATCAGCTCGGTATAAGCGATGCGAGTGGCGTCTTCCAACGGACGGTAAATGCCGGCGACCATCAGGTAATCGTCGTTCTCGAAGCGCGGCCACGAAATTTTCTTTCCTCTGATGAGGTCGATCTGTATGTGCTCGTGCATCGGCACTTCAATGGCGCTGCCCGCCACCTCGCCATCGCCCATGGCGGCGTGCCCGTCGCCCAGATAGAGCAGGGCACCGCGCACATTTACGGGAAGGTAGAGGGTATTGCCAACACTCGCCTCGGGTGAGTCCATGTTGCCGCCGAACTCTGCTGGGACGAGCGAGCTGCGCGCTTCCCCGTCGGCGGGCGCGACGCCGATGCAACCCAGGAACGGATGCAACGGAATCTTAGTGGTGAAATCGGAATCGGTGGCCTTGAACGTGGCGGTGTTGGTCGCCTTGTCGATGGGGTAGAACCAGATCCTCTCCGGCAGATCGTGGTTGAGCATCGGAGTGTAGGTGCTGCTGTTGAGGGCGCCGAACCCGGGAGCGATATTGCCGATGCCCTGATCGCCATCGATCGAAAGATCAAGAAACTTCAGCACCAGCGTGTCGCCTGGCTGGGCCCCTTCGATGTAGAAGGGCCCGGTCAGCGGGTTGTCCATCTTGACCATGCTCATGGTGTCGCCCGGTTTCTTAAGGGCGCCACCGAAACAATCGAGCGTGTTGGTGTCGAGGGTGTCTCCCGGTCGCAAAGCGGCAACCGGTTCCCCAGGCCCGAACACCGCTTTGACGTTTTCAGTAGTCGCGTGAAATGTTACGACCCGTTGTGGAGGAGGGGCCGTAGCGGGCGTCGTACTAGGAGAGGGAATCGGCAGCTGGCCAAAGGCCGAAGGCGAGAGCACCGCCGAACACAAAAGCACTCCAAGCCCTGCTTTCAACCGCATAGAGGGAGGAGTTTACCACTCGAACACCAGCCGGGGAAACTCTAGGGTAGTGACACTATTACCGGCTGGGATGGTCAGGCGTCACAGACTCCTGTGACTAAGGCGGATAACCTGCGGGAAGAAGGAAGAAAGGGCAGTTCGCATGTGCCTTGCAATTCCAGGGAAGATCGTAAGCGTCAGCGGGGAAGACTTCGCGCGCATGGCGCGGGTCAGCTTTGGCGGAATCATCAAGGAAGTCAGCCTCGCCTATGTGCCGGAGGCGAGCGAGGGCGAATACGTGATTGTGCACGTCGGTTTCGCCATCAGCGTAGTGGATGAGGAGCAGGCGTTACAGACTTTCGAATACCTGAAACAGATGGGCGAGTTGGAAGAACTCGATCCGAAGGCGGGCGAGGCTTGAAGTACGTCGAAGAGTATCGCGACCCGGTGGCGGCGCAACGGTACGCCGAGGCCATCGCCCGCACGGTCACGCGCCCGTGGACACTGATGGAGATTTGCGGCGGCCAGACCCACACCATAGTTAAGTATGGAATTGATGAGCTACTTCCCAAAGAGGTGAGGCTGGTACACGGGCCGGGATGCCCGGTGTGCGTGACCCCGCTGGAGCTGATCGACAAGGCGTTACAAATTGCCGCGCAACCTAACGTGATTTTCTGTTCATTTGGCGACATGCTGCGCGTGCCCG
The DNA here is from genome assembly GCA_963749635.1 of uncultured Acidobacteriaceae bacterium. GTDB lineage: Bacteria > Acidobacteriota > Terriglobia > Terriglobales > Acidobacteriaceae > DASRAA01. The sequence goes on along the minus strand of CAVVNW010000018.1, from coordinate 157,019 downwards.
GGTCGGCGGGCGATTTGTTCAGCGTAAAAGCAGCTGGCGGCGATGTGCGCATTGTGTACTCGCCCACCGATGCGGTGCAGATCGCGGCGCAGAATCCTGAAAAGCAGGTTGTATTCTTCGCCGTAGGTTTCGAGACCACTGCGCCGGCCAATGCGATGTCGGTGTATCAGGCGAAGCAGATGGGACTGCGGAACTATTTCGTCCTGGTGTCGCATGTGCTGGTGCCGCCTGCGATGGAAGCAATTCTCGGTCTCGCGCGACAATCAGGTGCAAGGATTTCTTGCTGCCGGGCACGTGTGCACGGTCATGGGTTACGAAGAGTACGAGCCCATCGCGAAGAAATACAAGGTCCCGATCGTGGTGACTGGCTTTGAGCCGCTTGATCTGTTGCAGGGCATTTATATGTGTGTCGCGCAACTGGAAGAGGGCCGCTACGAAGTGGAGAACCAGTACGCGCGATCGGTACGCCGGGCAGGAAATGTTGCGGCGCAGCAACTGGTCGCGCAGGTGTTTCGTGTGGTGCATCGCAAGTGGCGCGGCATTGGAGAAATCAGCCACAGCGGACTTGGACTTGCGCCGGAGTATGCGGAGCTCGATGCGGAAACCCGGTTCGGTGTAACCGGATACACGGCCGAGGAAGATCCCGAGTGCATCAGCGGGTTGGTGATGCAGGGCGCAAAGAAACCGGAAGAGTGCACGGCGTACGGGAAGCGTTGCACGCCCGACCATCCGCTGGGAGCGCCGATGGTCTCGTCCGAAGGAGCATGTGCGGCGTACTACCGTTACCGCCGCCTGCGTGCTGAGGACACGGTCGCCGTAGGAAGCGAAAATCATGGGTGAGTCCAAGAGCTTCCAGTTGCAGTGTCCTACGCCGCTGAACCATCACGAGCATGTGCAACTGGCGCACGGTGGTGGCGGACGCCGCATGCACGAATTGTTGGAAGGCCTTCTGCTCCCGAACTTCGCCAGCCAGGCACTACTCGAGCGCCACGATGGGGCAACGCTCAACATCGCGGGAGCACGACTCGCCTTCACCACCGATTCCTACGTGGTGAAGCCGCTGTTCTTTCCTGGCGGCGATATTGGAACGCTAGCCGTCTACGGCACGGTCAACGATCTCGCCATGTGCGGCGCGCGGCCGCTGTACTTGAGTTCCGCGTTCATTCTGGAAGAAGGTTTTCCTATGGAGTCGCTGCGGCGCGTGGTCGAATCGATGCGAATGTGCGCAGCCGACGTAGGCGTGCAAGTGGTCACCGGCGATACCAAGGTCGTGGACAAAGGAAAGGGCGACGGCATCTTCGTCAACACTGCGGGAATCGGCGTGGTCGAGCATGCGCTCAATATTTCGCCGTCAAGCGTACGCCCCGGTGACGTCATCGTGCTGAGCGGTGATATCGGACGGCACGGCATCGCGATCATGGCGACCCGCGAAGGGCTGTCATTTGAAACCGAGATTGAATCGGACTGCGCACCGCTATGGAAGCCAGTCGAAGCGCTGCTCCAGGCTGGCATCGAGATTCATTGCTTGCGCGACTTAACGCGCGGCGGACTCAGCAGCGGTCTGATCGAGATCGCCGACACTGCGCAGGTGCGCATCCGCATCGAGGAGACCGAGATTCCCGTCCGTGAAGACGTGAGCGGAGCGTGCGAAATCCTCGGTCTCGATCCGCTCTACCTCGCGAACGAGGGACGTTTCATCGCGATCATTCCCGAACACGAAACCGCGCGGGCACTGGATATTCTCAGCCAGCACGCAGTGACGAGCGGCGCCGTGCGAATCGGCCAGGTGATGGACAAGCCTGCGGGCATGGTAACGATGAAAGGCCGGCTGGGAACAGAGCGAGTGGTGGACATGCTGAGCGGAGAGCAGCTACCGCGGATCTGCTGACGGCGGAGTTGTTCGAATCGTGATGCTACGCGCCGACTAACTTCTCCAGGATGGCTTTGTTCCGAATGGTCAGCGTCGAGCCTTTCAGGATGGCAATCTGACGCTTGCGAAAATCGGCCAATACGCGCGTGACTGTCTCGCGCGAGGTGCCGATAATCTGCGCGATCTCTTCGTGAGTCAGCGCCAGCTTGACCTTGGGTTCGGTCTTATCGACGCTGGTCGCGGTCCACTCCAGCAGCAGGCGAGCCAGACGCTCGGGAGCAGAGTGCGAAAGCCCCAAACTGCGAATCTGCTGATAAGCACTCTGGCAATCTTTGCTCAGGTGCTGCGCTGCTTTCAGGCAGGCATCTCCGTGGGTTTGCAGGAACTTCAGGAAATCTTCGCGCTTAATAAAGTTGAGCTGGCAGGGCTGTCCGGTTTCGGCGGTGATTTCGTAAGGCGTTCCGGATACCGTGGCATGCATGCCCAGAACTTCACCGGGTTGCGCAATCTTCAGAATCAGGGTCTTGCCTTCGGCCGAGGTAGTGGAAAGTTTTACCCGCCCTTTGCACAACATGTAGATGCCGCGCGGCGACTGGCCTTCCACAAACAATACGGCGCCGGCGGGATAGGAGGCGGTGTACTTTATCCGGTCGAACGCTTCGAGGGCGGCCTTGGGCAGGGAACAGAAAAAGCTATCGCTACGGAGCTTGCAAATGACGCAATTTTCGACCAACTCAAAACCGTATGGTGACCCCACACGTGCCTCCGTAACCGTTACTTCACACTGTATCACTCGCCGTAACAAAGTCCTATAACTACAACGCCGAAGGCGCAGTTGGAGCGGAGAATCTCCGCCGACTACCGGCCTTCGTTGAGGCGAACTGTTCGACCAACCGGCAGTCGAAACCCTCGGTCGCCGCAGGACTAAATTATGGGCTCTCGTGATGTATATCACATGAGTCCGTATTCTGCGTCACAGACCCCTGCCCATGGCATGACAGAAAATCCCGCCCACAACGGCTCAATAACAGGCGGGAGGCGAATAGGTCTAATCGCCGCAATACGTTGGGCCCGGTGGAGGCAATTCAGCCGAGATCGGGCGTCCGGGACTCTAGTCCTGGTTTGCATCAGGCAACAGACGGATTGCGGAAACGACCACTCTCCTCTACCCCAAGCGTCTCCCGCCTCTGGTTTTAAGGGTCGAACGAGCGCCCGAGCAAGAGATCGTAGTAGTAACAAACTTTGCAGTTCGGAAGGTCGAGTGTAGGACCGATATACCGCCCGCCAGCCCGAAGGACTACCTCCCGAGGATGCCGAAGCGGATTTGTTTAGCGGCCCCAAGTTTCAGATTGTTGTCGGTAGGGCACGGTGGTATGTTTCTTCACGCCATTTAAAGGGGGACAGTAAATGAGCGCTACAACAGCAGGCAACGCTGGCACGGTCGAGATCGGCAGTACTGGATTGAACCGCTGGTGGCGGGTGGTGGGCGGACTACTCATGAACATAGCTCTAGGCACGCTCTACGCCTGGAGCGTTTTTGTCGCACCTCTAGAAAAAGAGTTTGGATGGAAGCGGAGCGAAACCTCGAACGTGTTCACCATCGCGGTGGTGGTGTTCGCGTTGAGCTTCATCGTTGCCGGACGACTGCAGGACAAGTTTGGTCCGTTCTGGGTGTCGCTGACCGGCGCGATCCTGGTAAGTCTGGGTTTCTTCTTGTGCAGCTATACCAATAGCCTCAACTGGCTCTACGTCTGCTTCGGAGTGATCGCAGGCTTGGGTAACGGTTTTGGGTATGCTACGCCGATACCGGTGATGGCGAAGTGGTTTCCCGACAAGCGAGGCTTGGCCGTGGGTCTGGCGGTGGGCGGGTATGGCGCTGGCTCGGCGCTGTTCGGGCCGCTTGCCGGCAAGGTTCTCATCCCGGGCTATGGCGTCCACACCACGTTCATGATCCTGGGCGCAATCTTCCTGGTCATGACCGTTGTTGGCGCGTTTTTGCTGAAGAATCCTCCGGTGGGCTATCGTCCGCAAGGCTGGACTCCGCCGCCAGTGACGGCGAAGACCGGAGCCACAACCCAGGAATTCACTCCCGGCGAAGTTTTGCGGACTCCCACTTTCTGGTTCATGTGGGTTGCTTACGCACTGGGCACTTCGGCTGGCCTTATGGTGATCAGTCAACTGGTTCCCTTCGCCAAGAGCATGAAGATACCCAGCGAGGCGCTGGCGTTGATCGGATTGGTGGTGGGTGCGGTTGGCAACGCTTCGGGCCGCATTCTATCTGGATGGATGTCTGACACCTTGGGCAGGCTGAATGTGCTTCGCCTGATGATTGCCATCTCCATGGTGTCGATGCCCATTCTGTACGCGACGGGCGGCACCGTAGGCATGCTCTATGTCATGGTCTTCATCGTTTACTGGTGCTACGGTACCCAGCTTTCGGTGAACGCAGCTGCCACGGCCGACTTTTTCGGCGCGAAGAATGCCGGCATGAACTACGGCATGTTGTTTACTGCGTGGGGCGTTGCGGGAATCATTGGTCCCCGCATCGCCGGCGTGTTGTTCGACAAATACAAGAACTACCAGATGGCGTTTTATACCGCAGCGATCCTGGCGGCGGTAGCGCTGGTTGCCGAGTTGATGGCGAAGCGGCCGAAGCACGTATAGGCGCGTTGTGAGCAGGAAGCTTTTGTATGGACGTAAAGGCGGGATGCGCGCGAGCGCATCCACGCCGTTGGTTTAAATTTTAGAAACGGACGCACGGACTAATTCATTCATCGTAAGGAGTTCTTATATGGGCACCGCAACCAAGCTGTCGGAGCCCCTGGAAACGACCAAGACGACGGTCGAGGAGTATCCGGCTCCAGCCATCGTCCGTCAGCAGGCCCTGTTGCAGGACTGGCCTGCTGAGTTCAAACGCTTCCAGAGCGATCCCGACAAATTCTGGGAAGACATAGCCAAACAGTTCGTATGGTCGAAGCCATGGAACAAGGTCTTCGAGTGGGACGGCATCAATCACAAGTGGTTCACCGGGGCACGCACCAACATTACTGTCAATGCGCTGGACCGGCACGCGAACTCCGAAAATCGCAATAAGGCAGCATTCATTTGGCTGGGCGAAGACGGCAGCGAAAAGATCGTCACCTACGGTCAGTTGCACCGCGATGTCTGCCGCTTTGCCAATGGCCTGAAGTCGCTCGGCGTCAAAAAGGGTGACCGCGTCGTTATTTATATGCCGCTGACGTTGGAAGGTGCGATTTCCATGCTGGCCTGCGCCCGCATTGGGGCAATCCACTCTGTGGTATATGCAGGCCTCGGTCACACCTCACTGCGTGACCGCGTAGAAGATGCCCAGGCGAAGGTCGTCATCGTGGGCGATCAGGGATTCCGTCGCGGCAAGCCGGTTCCGCTGAAGCCGATCGTAGACGAAGCGTTGGACGGTGTCGAGATCGTGCAGAAGGTCGTGGTCTTCACACGCGATCCGGCTGCCTTCAATCCCATCAGTAACCGTGAGGTTGATTTCCGCGAGCTGATGAAGTGTTCCGCCGACTGTCCGGCGGAAGACATGGATGCCGAAGATCCTCTGTTTATCCTTTATACCTCCGGCACTACGGGCAAGCCGAAAGGCGTAGTACACGTGCACGGCGGATACATGGTAGGCATCACCTATTATCTGTCGTCATTTTTCGATATCAGCCAGCGCGACATTTTCTGGTGCACTTCCGACATTGGCTGGATCGTCGGTCATTCCTATATCGTGTACGGGCCACTGTGTGCCGGCGTCACCACGCTGTTCCGCGAAGGAGCCATCGATTACCCCGATCCCTCCATCGCGTGGAAAATTGTCGAGCATTACGGCGTCAGCAAGATGTTCACCGCGCCGACAGCGTTGCGCATGTTCATGCGCTACGGCGAAAAGTATCCCCAGGCGCACGACATCAGCAGTCTGCGCGTAATCGCCTGCGCCGGCGAGCCGCTGAATCCCGAAGCGTGGCGCTGGGCCCAGACTTATCTTGCGGGCGACGGCAAGTGGGGCTATGTTGTGGACAACTGGTGGCAAACCGAGTTGGGTGGTCCTGCGTTAGGCACTCCCCCGACCATGCCCATGCGAGCTGGCAAGGCAGGGTTGGTGTTACCCGGCTGGGACGCCGACGTGGTCGACATCGACGGCAACCCTGTGGCTCCTGGCGTCAACGGCCGCCTGGTGCTGAAGCGCCCGGCTCCCATGATGATGCGCACCGTGTGGGGCAACCCGGCACGCTGGGAGAAAGACTGGCTGGAGATCCCTAACACTTACATCACCGGAGATCTTGCGGTAAAGGACGCCGACGGCTACATTTCCGTCATCGGACGGGCTGACGATGTACTGAACGTTGCCGGCCACCGCATTGGAACCGCGGAAGTGGAAAGCGCCCTGGTTTCTCATCCGGCAGTTGCAGAAGCTGCGGCCATCGGAATTCCAGATGCGCTCAAAGGGGAAGCTATCGTGGCATTCGTCCAATTGCGCTCAGGGCATACAGCATCAGACGCCCTGCTCGCGCAGTTGATCGAGCATGTTCGCCGCGAGATGGGGCCGATCGCAACGCCGTCTGCTATTAAGTTTGTCGCGGCATTACCCAAGACACGTTCAGGAAAAATCATGCGGCGTCTCTTAAAAGCGCAGGAAACCGGAGCGGAGATAGGAGACCTGTCCACACTCGAACAGTAGCCCGAATGCTAACATTCCGCGACGTAAAGCTTGCGGGCCGGGTCATGTAAGGCTCTGCCCGTAACTTACGGGACGAGCAAAACGTTGCAGTAAGGTACCGAATGTCCCATCAGATGGGCCTGAACGAAGCGCCAGTACGCGCTTTGTCAACCCAGGAAGTACTGGCAAAGAACCGCCGGGATTGCACTTCAAATTCAGAAATCTAAGGAGTAACTGATATGCCTCGAACTCTTCCTGAGCAGGCTGCGGTGGTCGAGACCAGCGCGGCCCAGATCGCAGTCCATTGGCGGGAGGAAGAATACTATTATCCTTCCGCGAAATTTATCGGTCAGGCAAATTTGACCGATCCCAGCATCACCGAACGCTTCAGCGAGGAGAATTTCCCGGAATGCTTCCGCGAGTATGCCGACATGTTGGACTGGGACCAGTATTGGCACACCACTCTTGACAGCAGCGATCCGCCATTCTGGAAGTGGTTCGTAGGCGGCAAGATCAACGCCTCTTATAACTGCGTGGACAGGCACCTCGCCAAGTACAAGAACAAAGCGGCGCTCATCTTTGTCCCGGAGCCGGAAACTGAAGCGACTGTATCCGTTACCTACCGTGAACTCTATGTGAGAGTGAATGAATTCGCGGCGCTGCTGCGCGATTTCTGTGGCCTAAAGAGCGGGGATCGCGTCACCATTCATATGCCGATGGTTCCCGAGTTGCCGATCGCCATGCTGGCCTGCGCCCGCCTGGGAGTGATTCACTCGGTTGTGTTTGGAGGCTTCAGCGGCGAGGCTTGCGGCCTGCGCGCCGCCGATTCAGGCAGCAAGGTTCTGATCACCATGGATGGCTACTATCGCAACGGTAAGCTGCTCGACCACAAAGCGGCCGCCGACATAGCGATAGAATCCGCCAAGCAGGCGGGTACGGTCGTGGAAAAGGCCCTGTTCTGGAGGCGTCATCCAGGCCAGAATGCGTCCGTTTCCCCGTTTGTGGAAGGGCGCGATTTCTGGGTTGACGAGATCCTTCCGCGCTACTCGGGTGAAATCGTGGCACCCATTCCCATGGATGCCGAAGCGCCGCTCTTTCTTATGTACACCAGCGGTAGCACCGGAAAACCGAAAGGCTGTCAACACCGCACTGGCGGCTACCTCGCTTATGTGACTGGGTGCTCCAAATACATCCAGGACATCCACCCCGAAGATGTGTACTGGTGCATGGCCGACATCGGCTGGATTACCGGGCACTCGTTCATTGTCTATGGACCTTTGGCCCTGGCCGCCACTAGCGTTATCTACGAAGGTGTCCCGACTTATCCCGACGCCGGCAGGGTATGGAGAATCGCCGAGCGCTTGGATGTCAACATCTTCCATACCTCGCCCACGGCCATCCGCATGTTGCGCAAGTCCGGTCACGACGAACCCACCAAGTACAACTACCATTTCAAGCACATGACCACTGTGGGAGAACCGATCGAGCCGGAGGTTTGGCGCTGGTATTACGAAACGGTAGGCAAAGGTGAGGCGGTGATTGTTGACACCTGGTGGCAAACCGAAAACGGAGGGTTCCTCTGCACCACCAAGCCGGCGCTGAATCCCATGAAGCCAGGAAGCGCGGGCCCCGGTATGCCGGGCATCTTCCCCGTAATCATCGACGAGATGGGAGAGGTTGTGCCCGCCGGTTCTGGGAAGGCGGGAAACATTTGCATTCGGAATCCCTGGCCAGGGATCATGCAAACCATCTGGGGCGATCGCCAGCGCTTCGTCGACCAGTATTACGCTAAGTACTGCAAAGATCCCAATAGCAAGGACTGGCGCGATTGGCCGTATTTTGCGGCCGACGGAGCCGTGCTGGCCGTGGACGGCTATTTCCGGATACTGGGACGTGTGGATGACGTCATCAACGTCGCCGGCCACCGCCTCGGTACGAAGGAAATCGAGTCGGCCTGCCTGACCGTTCCCGAGGTGGCAGAAGCGGCAGTGGTGCCGGTGGTGGACGAAATCAAAGGCCGCGTACCAGAGGTCTATATTGTTCTGCAGCCTGATGTACTGCCGACTCAGCATCAGGAGATTCTGACCAAGGTCAATCACGTCATTGAGACGATGATTGGCAAGATTGCACGCCCGCGGAGGATTCTCATTGTTTCGGATATGCCAAAAACACGGTCCGGTAAGCTCATGCGGCGTATTCTCGCGGCCCTCTCCAACAACATGAACACCGGAGATATCACCACGTTGGCCAATCCTGATGTGGTGGAAAGTGTTCGGGTAATGGTTCAGGGCAAGGAGAAGGTAGCAGTGCAAGAAGGACCAGAGGACCTGAAATCATTTGGGTCAGTGGATTGAGACTGACCTCCGGGTTACCGATCCCGGTGGTGATCGCCAAGCTGAAGGAAGAAGAAGCGTAAGAGGGACTCTGGCCGAGAACCATGCGGGGCGTCCGCCATAGCGGACGCCCTTCTCCGCCTTGTCACCCGAATACGTGACCTGCGTCCTATCGCATACCAATCGATTTCCCCAAACTTAATTCGTGAGGCAAGAGGATTAGTGTGCCTTGTTCTCACTGCACCCCGCCACGGCGGGCGCATGCGCTTGCTCTTTGACAATCTGACGTCATCAGCGGACAACCACCAGGTATGACTTGTATGACAAGTATGACGGTTTAAATGGGGAAAGTGGCTATTTTGTGCAGCTAAGTCCTACGGGCACTAATGGATACGTATAACTACATTACTTATCAACGACTTGCAAACAATTTTCCCCCAAGTCGTTGATTCTAAACAACAGCACATATTTTCTTTTGTGTGTTATAGCCGACTACACCACAAACTCAGTTGACTCGTCCGAGGCAGGTACTTACGTCGCGAGTCCTTCTTCCGGTTCCGATTGGCCCTCTTCGGGAGTCGCGGGCACTTCGGCTGGCGGCTCAACCACCTCCACCGGAGCAGGCGTCGTGAACTCGACAGTATCGGCAGGAACCACAACGGCATGCCGCTGGTACCAAGTGACCGCACTGGCGCGCTGCCAAAGCCGGACACCCAACTGGGTGAGAATGATCAACTGCAGCAGCACAAAGGTCACCGGAGTTGCTGTCGGTGGAAGTTTTGCCCAGATGAATATTCCAATTGCCAGAACCGCCCAGGCCACTCCGCTGATGCAGAGGTAAACACGGAACAGCGTCAAGCGATTTCTCCAGCTGATGCCTAGCGCCTTCCAGATGTTCGGCCACATCCTGCGCTCGTCTTGCACCACGGCGCGCACTTGCGCGATGTCGAACCACAGGCGAACGAACAGCAGGAGCAATACAACGACAACGGCCCCGGCCAGAAGGATGTAGAACCCTGTTTGTGCCGCGATCACGCGATCGCCGATGTAGTCGGAGAGCCTGCGTACGCCGCTTAGCGCCATTCCAAGAAGCGCAAACGGGGCGAGCGAAAATAGTGCGAGTCGCACGAACCGCCAGAAAAATGAGCCGGACGCTGCGAAGAATTCTCCGGCGGCAAATCGCCGGTCGTCGCGATAAACGGCCAGAATGCCGCCTACGACGAAAACCATGAACAGCGGAAACAACATTGCGAAAAGCATCGAACTTCCCGCCGACCGCATCAAGTTCACGGCGGGCTGGCCAGTCAGTTCGAAATACATGCCGAGATCGAAGCCCTTGGTCAGGCTCTCGCTCGCAAGGCTGTACTTCAACGCCTTATTGAGCGCGGTGTGCGCTCCCGCGGCGCCCAGGATTCCGAGCGCCACGTTGACCGCGTACACCCACCACAGCACCCGCTGACGACGCCACACCAGCGAGGCTCCGGCAGCTACCAATCCTTTATTTTCGTCTGCCATCGTCGTCTCCTGGGTTATGTCAGCCAGCTCAATGCTTGCGCGAAGAACTGGGTGCAGAACATCCAGTAACTCGCAATCTTGTGGATCGCTCCGCGCTGCGGTTCAGTTGTGATGCTGTTGTTGAGGTAGTCGCGGTCCATCGTGATCTGGTGGTCAGGGTCTACTTCGACCGACAGCACCTTCGCTTTCTTCACGTATACGAAGCGTTTCCAGCGGTCGCGGCCGTCCCACTTCTCGCGAATGGTCTCACCATTGTCGAACTTGATTTGCGCCACCACCGGAAAGATGAAGTCCCCGAGCCGCTGCAGCAGAATGTCAGTCTCGTAGGTCGTCTCGCCCTTCTTCTCGTCGGGAGCATCTTTGTTCGCCCAATCCACGCGTGTCGAGTCGGCCCGCCGCACTTTGTAATCCAGCACCTGGGTCCCGTATACCGCCTGTTGCCAGTACCACCCGAGGTCCTGCCCGGCGACTTCGTTCACCGTCCGCAGAAAATCTTCCTGCGTCGGATGGGTGAATCGATACTTCATGAAGTAGGCGTGCAGCGCCTTCTGCAAGGTCTGTTCGCCGACGATGTTTTCCAGCGTCAGCAGCATGGTGGCGGTTTTCCCGTAGGTGACACCGCCGTAAGCGCTCATGCTCATGTCCTGATAGCTGGGCCGCGAAAGCGGGTCAGTTTCGGCGACCCCCATGTAGAACGAACGCTGCTCGGCGGTGTCGCCCATCTGGGCGCCCATCCAGTTCAGTATGCTGGTGTTCTTGCCGTACAGGCTGTCTACGACCTTCACTTCGGTGTAGCTGTTGATGCCTTCATCCAGCCATGCATTTTCGAATTCGTTGGTCGCGACCATCGCATACCAGTATTGGTGCCCGAACTCGTGTTCAGTCACCAACTCGGGGAACAGCTTCTGCCCTTTCGGAGCCCACCATGCCGTGTCGCCAGTGATGAAGGTCGGATATTCCATGCCTCCGGCCTCCATCGCACCATGTGGGGGATCGACCACCGTGATCTGGGCGTACGGATACGGCCCGTACCAGTCATCGAAGCGCTTCATCGTGCCTTGCATCACGTCGATATAGCGTTGCCACGAACTCTGGTTGCTCTCGTAGGTCAGCAGCCGGATCTTCACCGCACCTTCACTTCCGTTAAATGTGCTCTCCACGACCTTATAGTTTGGATCGGCGGTCCACGCGAAGTCGTGGACATCTTCGGCGTGAAACGCAACCGTCTGCGTGCCATTGCCGTTGTCGGTATCGCTGGTCTGCACGCCGGTTGCGCCGATCACGTAGTTCTTGGGCAGCGTGATCCTTACGTCATAGGTACCGAAGTCGGCAAAAAATTCGGTCATGGCGTGGAACTGGTGGCAATTCCACGCGCCGTTCCACCACACGCCAACTTTCGGGAACCACTGTCCCGCAAGCAAAAATGTCCGCTTGTAGCCGGTTCGTGCGACCACTTCTGGGAAAACAGCGCGAAATTTGATCTTGAAAACGACATCTTGCCCCGGCTCAACCGGATGCGGTAGCGCGATATCGAACACGGTCTTATCGGTGGGATTTCCATCATCCGGCGAAATGAACTTGATTTGCTTTGTCACGTCGCCTATGCCGACAACTTCCAGCGAGGTGACTTCGTTTGAGCCGCTGTGCTTGGGGTCCCAGGCTTCGCCGAAATCGCTGGTGCGGAAATTGCCGTCGCGATGCGCTTCGTGGACCCACGTAGAACTGGGTTGAAACGCGTTCAGATAAAGATGAAAGGGAAAGTGGTCGAGCGGCTGTCCGGTCAGATTGTGATAAGTCAGCGTCTCAGTCGCATCGACCGCATGTTTCGCCGGGATCGTACTTGGCGTCAATCCGGTAAGCGACGACCCGCTGCGAGAGCGGTCCCGTCACGTTGGGAGCGAAGGGACTCTGTCCCCGCATGATCGCCGCACTGCCCAGCAAGACTACTATGGCGAGAACTAGCTTTCTCGATTGCATCCTGCGTCTCCAGTGACAGTAAACAGAAACTTGCTCATTAAACGGCAACTACGCAAGCAACGCAAGGCAGACACACGAACGCGGCGCAAGCTTGCGACCTGCACCGCGGTTTGAAGCCCAGATTACTTCTTGTCCGCTTTGAGTGGCTCACTCAATCCCAGCGCCACGTCTACCAACGCCGGATCCACCAAGCGATTCTTGTTGATCGCCTCGGTCAGTGGCACCGAAACGATGTCGTTGCCGCGCAGCGCGACCATGCAGCCAAACTCGCCGCGATGCACCATGTCGATCGCGCCGATGCCGTAGCGCGAGGCCAGCACGCGATCGAACGCGCTGGGTGAGCCTCCGCGCTGAATGTGCCCTAGCACGACGTAGCGCGTCTCGAGGCCGGTGCGGCGCTCGACTTCTCGGGCGAGAATCTGACCAACGCCGCCCAGTCGAACGTGACCAAACTCATCCTTGCCCATCTCGGTGACTACCGGAGCGCCTTGGGAAGGATCAATGTCGCTGGCAAACTTTGCGCCCTCGGCAACCACAATGATGCTGAAATAACGTCCGCGCGCGTGCCGCAGACGAATTCGCTCGGCCACTTCCTCGATGTCGAACGGCTTTTCCGGAATCAGGATCACGTCCGCGCCGCCAGCGATGCCGCTGTACATAGCGATCCACCCTGCGTCGCGGCCCATGACCTCGACCACCATCACGCGCTGGTGCGCTTCGGCCGTGGTATGCAGACGATCGATGGCATCCATGGCAGTGTTGACCGCTGTGTCAAAGCCGAAGCAGAAATCAGTCCCGCTAAGGTCGTTATCAATGGTTTTTGGAACGCCGACGACCTTAAAGCCCTGTTCGAACAGCCGCTGCGCCACGCTGTTGGTATCGTCTCCGCCAATGGCGATGAGCGCGTCGAGACTATTGTGCTTCAGGGTATCCATGCAGCGCGCCAGCCCGCCTTCACGCTTCGACGGATTCGTCCGCGAGGTGCGCAGGATGGTACCGCCGCGTGGCAGGATGCCGGAGATGGATTCGTAATCCAGCACCATCGTCTTGTTTTCCAGGACGCCGCGCCAGCCTTCCAGAAATCCGACAAACTCGTCGTCATAGTGCAGAATCCCCTTCCGCACCACTGCTCGAATCACCGCGTTCAGTCCAGGACAATCCCCGCCGCCGGTTAAAATGCCAACTCTCATCGTTCCAACCATCCTCCCACCAATAGATGTAAATGATAGTAACGTATGGCCACGACTTGTGTCCGGCGTAGTACACTCTCGACGCGTGGTATCAGGGTCTAACCCGACATCGAGGACAATGACCATGTCCGACGAACGTAAATTCAGCTCCTACGACGAGTTCTTCACTTTTTATCTGCAGCAACACAGTGATCCGCGCAATCGCTTGATGCACGCCATCGGCACCACCCTCGGCATCGCAGTCGTAGTAGGCGCGTTTGTCCTCGGACACCCTTGGTACGCGTTGCTGTTCTTCCCCATCGGCTATGGTTTCGCCTGGACCGGCCACTTCGGGCTGGAGAAAAACAAGCCCGCCACCCTCGGCCATCCCTTCTGGTCGTTCATCAGTGACTTCCGCATGCTGGGCTTGATGTTCACCGGCCGGCTGGCTTCGCGGATGTCATCCAAGACGCCTGATTCGCCACTCCCACGCTCTAGCTGAGCCTGCTACACTCGGCCCATACATGCGAGTTCTGGGCATCGATTGCGGCGGCGAATACACCGGCTATGGAGTAGTCGAGCAGGACGTCGAGGGCGCGCTGCATCACCTTTGCAGCGGCGCCGTCCGGCTGCTACCGCGCGAGGCTTTAGAACTCCGGCTGATGAAGATCTGTCAGTCCCTGACCGGAATCATCGCCGCCTACACACCTGAAGTTGTTGCCATCGAAGACGTCTTCTACGCGGTCAACGCCAAGTCAGCCCTGAAGCTCGGACACATTCGCGGCGTCGCCATGCTGACGGCCGCGCAGGCCGGGCTTTCCGTAGTTGCCTATTCGCCGCTGTCCATTAAGTCGGCCGTCGTCGGCTACGGTCGCGCCGAAAAGTCACAGGTGCAGTTGATGGTTGCCCGCCTGCTGGAACTCCCCGAACCTCCTGAGCCGCCCGATGTCGCCGACGCACTGGCCATCGCCATCTGCCACGTGCACACCGCGGCCACCCTGCAACGCCAGCACGCAACAGCCAGGTGAGTCACTGCTTAACGAACTTCAGCGTGCACGGACGCCCTTCGACCCGTGTTCCGCTTCCCGTCGAATCGTCGAAGTGCGCTTTGATGTTGTAGCCATACTCGGTGCCTGGCGGCGTGTCGCGCCCGGGCACAAATTCCTTGGAGCCGGTGCGGCCTTTCGCGTACAGCGCAGCATTGCCGTCGGGAGGAATCGTTCCATCGATCTGCAGCGAACCCGCTTGGCCCTCATTACCGTGCAGGCCGTGAATCACGCCCTCGGTCACCGTACTGGTGAATTGATAAGAAAAGCCCAGTGCGCCTCGCGCCGGCTCGCAGGAGACGGTTGTCACCCACTTGCCGTCGAAGCGTTGCGGGTCCGATGCGAACGAAACGTTCCAAAACAACATCAGGGTCAAGGGCGGGAAGAAAATGCTTCGCAGATCGCACGGCCATCTCCTTGGGAAGCGAGTTCGACATTTCCAATCTGGCCCGAACGAGCATAACTCGTGTCCCGACCGATCGAAACATGATTCCTCGCATCGCTCGCGGGAACCAGCAAAGCACTCCGCCTCGGCCTTCAGTTAAAATCAATCGCGAGAATGCGATACATCGGCCTGAAATATGTTGTCGCCGCAGTACTTCTCTGGGCGCTGGGTGCGGCAGCGCAAACCGTGCATCAACCCGTTGCCGTTTCCCAGCCCACCGGAGCCTACATTGCTTTCAAGTTCGATTGGGACCAGGGGCAACCATGGGTGCGCTACACCATTTCAGTGGACGACGCCGGCAATACTCACTTTGACGGAGTGGGTAACCCCATCCAGAGCGGCGACAACGACGCATTTGCTGAGGACTTCACCATGTCCGGGGCCAACCGCCAGAAAATCTTCGAGTTAGCCAAGAAGGCGGACTATTTTCAGGGAAACCTCGAGGCCAAGCAGAAGAACCTCGCCCAGACCGGCCAAAAGACGCTGGTATATCAAGGGCGAGCCGGCGGCGGAGACCAGGTCATCAAGAGCTCGGCAATCTATAACTACTCGCCGAACAACGATGTGCAGGAATTAACCCGTATCTTCCAAGCCATCGCCACTACCATCGATTTCGGCCGCAAGCTGGCTTTCCAGTACCGTTTCGACAAGCTCGGGATCGACGCTACTCTGAGGTCCATACAAGACATGCAGGCGAGCCATTATGTCGAAGAGATGCAGTCGATTGAGCCTATCCTGCAAAAAATCGCCTCCGACCCCAACATGATGCACATCAATCGGGTAACCGCCAAACAACTGCTGAACTCCGCCGGCCCCCCGGGCGTTCACGCTCAAACGTCGAACCAGCCGTAAGACCGGAGCCACCGCCGGCTTCGGCTGCGCCCGACATGTCAAGGCTCGAAATCGGGAACAACCTCCGGCTCGTTCATCGATTTTCAACAACTTCCCGTCCAACGGGTGTTTAATAGGGTGAACAGGGGCGGGTAAGGTGTCGACAAAAGTCCCTCCCCACTATTACCAAGTCACACGGACCCCGGGCCGAGGAGCAATATATGGCAAAGCGTACGGAATACGCACTGGTCATGATGACGGTGGTGCTGCTTGCGGCGGTATCGGCGCAGGCAACGTCGCATGTCAGGATCGTTCGCTTGAGCTATGAGAGCGGCAACGTACGCATGGACCGCGCAACAGGCCAGGGTCTCGAACGCGCCTTGCTGAACTCGCCCATCGTCGAAGGGTCGCGAATCGTGACCGGCAACGACGGACTGGCCGAAATTGAGTTCGAAAATAACAGCGTGGTGCGCATTGGCGAAGCAACTGAAGTCAGGTTCCGCCAGTTGCTGATGAACGATGCGGGCTACAAGGTCAATGAAGTCGAATTGGTAACCGGCACCGTTTACGTTGATGCCCGTTCCGAGAAGGGCGACATCTATCGCGTTGTTGCCGAGAACCAAGTTTTCGAGGTGCAGCGCAACTCGCAGGTGCGCTTCCAGACCAGCGGAAACCAGGTGCAGGTTGCCGTTCTGAACGGCAGCGCGAATTTCGAAACTGCCCCGCAGCCGGTCGCTATCAAGAAAAGCATTACTCTTCTCGTCGACTCCGCCAACCCCGCGGGATATCTCGCGACCAAAGGTGTGGACAAGGTTCCGCTCGACGCTTGGAATAACGAGCGCGCCGCCTATCAGAACGCATATTCGTACAACAATGACCCGTACGGTGGCAAGGGCCTCTCTTCCTACGGTTATCAGGATCTCGCCTACTACGGCGGATTCATGACGGTTCCCGGCTACGGCCTTGCCTGGCAGCCGTACGGCGCTTCCAGTTGGATGGGATGGGACCCGTACATGACGGGCGCCTGGGCCTACACTCCGGGATTTGGCTATGCGTGGGCTTCGGCCTATCCCTGGGGATGGCTGCCCTATCACTACGGCTCGTGGGCTTATCAGCCAGTCGTCGGCTGGTTCTGGTATCCGGGCAATTCGTTCAACGGCGGAGGAGTTGTCACAAACTGGCAGGCGACAGCGCCGGTTGTGAACGCGCCGGCGGGCTATCACGCCCCAATTCCGCCGACGAGTCCGACGAATGGCAATCGTGCCGCCGTTCTTGTCGGTCAGATTGGACGCGTCCCTGCGTATCTACCCGGCGGTCCTGTGCCTCCAGATTTTCGCAGCGTGATTCAAGACCACTCCGGCCTGACCGGAATGAGAGCGCCGTTGACCGGTAGCTCCGCTAGCAGCGGTGGAGGATCGTCGGTTGCGGCGCGCAATGCCAGGTCAGTCAATGGCCGAAGCGTGTATTCGACCCGCACTGGCAGCACGTTCGCTTCACCGCGCGCAGGAAGTTATTCCGGCGGACAGAACACTGCTGCCGCTCACAACTCCTCAGGTGGCCATGTGTTCGTCGTTCCGCAGTCGTCGTTTGCAGGTTGGACGTCCGAGGGTTTTGGAGCTGCCGCCAGTCCGAGCTTGGGACGCAGCAGCGGCACCGCCATGTCATCCTCCACCGGTACGGGACACGCGAGCCACGCGAGTGGAACTCCGAAATAACCTTCGTCTGGAAGCAGAAAAGGCGGCCGCTTGGCCGCCTTTTCTAATGCCTCAAGGTTGCGCTCAATACACCGCCATTCCCGCATAACCCACCACCATGTCGCGATCTCCTGACACGTCCCCAGAGGTCGCGTAGCGAATCAACTCCGCCTTGGTGGCGCCCAACTGTCGCGCTGCGGTGAGCATGATCGTCGCCGGACCATAACCGCACATGCTGATATCTTCCGCGCGCACCGTGTCATAAAGGCCACGCGGATCGAGTACCAGAATCTGTTCAATTGCGCTGCGATCTTTGACCCGCGTCACGTCGTCGCTTTCGTAGTGGTTCATGTCGCTGGAGGCGATAACGAGTGCCGGCTCCGACAGATTGGCGAGCGCCGTCCCGATGACCTTTCCCAGCGCACTCAAGACCTCGAAATTGCTCGTACCGACCGTGATGGGCACAAACTGGATCGCCGGCTTCAAAACCTGCAAAAAAGGAAGCTGCACTTCCAGAGCATGCTCATAGCGATGCGCTTCCTGGTCTTCACTAAGCAACGGGAATGCACCTTTAAGAGATTCGGCGAGCTGCGTATCAATATTCACGTCGCCCAACGGCGTGTGCCACGCGCCCTCGCTCATGATGGCAAGTGGCTCGCCCTTGCCAGTGTGATTGGGACAGAGAATAACGCACCGTTTGGGCAGCTTCAGCCGCCGATAAACAGCACCCGCTACTGCGCCCGAGTACATGTATCCGGCATGGGGCACGATGCAACCAATCGCAGCGATCTTTGATTCGGCGGCCTCTTGCCCGGCTACTGCGCGGGCTGTGGTGAAGGTTTCCACCTCGGCGCGCAGAAGTTGGGCATTCCCGGGATAAAAACGGCCTGCAACGGCGGGTTGACGAACAGCGGTACTCATGGCGCACGCTCCTCGGCATGCCGAAGCTCAATCAGTTCGGACCACGGCGCCCACGAGTTAAATTCTACGCCGCTTTCAGCGCGCGGTAGATGGCGGCCATCTTGTCGAGTGGTACGGCCTCAGCGCGCACGTCGGAACGCACGCCGGCCTCTTTCAGTGCCGCGCGCATGGCCTTGTCGTCAAAGTGGCCCTTCAGATTATTGGCCAGCGTCTTGCGCTTCTGGCCGAAGGCAAGTTTCAGCATGTCCACAAACGGCGCGGCATCAACTTGAAGTTCCGCCAGTCGCGGCGCCATGGTGAGACGCAGCACGCTGGAATATACCTGGGGCGGCGGATCGAACGCCTCAGGAGGCAGCGTGAACAATTTTTCCACCCGTGCGAACAACTGTGTGGTCGCCGATAACAATCCATAGTCGCGACTGCCCGGCTCTGCCGAAATGCGGTCGGCCACTTCCCGTTGCACCATGATGACCGCGCGTCCAATGTTCTCGTGCTCTTCAAGGATGCGCAGCACAATGTCCGAAGTCACGTAGTACGGCAGGTTGCCGACGACGTCAACCGTCTCGGGTTGCGTAGGCCGCAGATCATGCAAGGGACCTGGACGCCGCCCGACCATCGACGTCCACTCCACGGTGACAAAGTCCGACTCAAGCACCTCAACATTTTTTAGCGTGGCATAGCGCATCCGCATCTGCGCCGCCAGCACGCGGTCCAGTTCGATGCCGATGACTTTCCGTGCTCTCCGCACCAGCAGGTCGGTCAGCATTCCTCGCCCCGGACCAATTTCCACGACCGTTCGGTCGGAGATGTCGCCCAATGCCTCCACAATCCGCCGTGCGGCAGAGTGGTCGGTCAAGAAGTTTTGTCCCAGCTTCGGCTTTCGCTTCGCGCTGCCGTTATTCACAATTTCCTTCGACGCGGACCTGCCCACGTTGACCCTCTTTCGATTTCGCGATTAGACTCAAGTGTCTTGCGCGAACCAACATCATACCCGCGAGACCTGCATCGTGCCGCTTTGGACAAACGCAGGAACGCGCGGCACCAGGCCCGGAGGTTTCATGCAAATCGCCTTTGCGGCATCGGAATGCACTCCCTTTTCGAAAACCGGCGGGCTGGCAGATGTCGTGGGGTCGCTTCCTCAGGCGCTGGCGCAACTCGGCCACAGCGTCACCGTCTATGTTCCCCGTTATCGCTCCACCAAACTGGAGAACCCAAAAAAGGTGATCTCCAGCATCACTGTCCCCTTCGACGACCGCTATCGATTTTGCTCGGTCCTCGACGGCGGCGTCCGCTCCGGCGTGCAATTTTACTTCATCGACTATCCGCCATTCTTTGACCGCGAAGCCCTTTACGGCACTCCTCTCGGCGACTACCACGACAATGCTGAGCGTTTCGCCCTGTTCTGCCGCGCGGTGCTGGAGTCGGCCAAGATTTTAGGAGCACCAGACCTCTTTCATTGTCACGATTGGCAGACCGCTCTCATCCCAATTCTTCTCAAGACGCTTTACCACGAAGATCCTGCGTACGCGCACACGCCTTGTGTTTTCACTATCCACAACCTCGGGTATCAGGGGCTGTTTCCGCCCGAAGTTTTGCCGCTCCTGATGTTGCCATGGGACCTGTTCACCATGGCCAAGCTTGAGTTCTACGGCAAAGTCAATTTCCTCAAGGGCGCCATCGATGCCGCCGATTTCCTGACCACTGTGAGTCGCAGATACGCCCACGAAATTCAGACCGCCGAGTACGGCTTCGGCCTCGAAGGCATTCTCCGTTCGCATGCAGCCATACTCGTTGGAATTCTCAACGGAGTTGACTACACGGAGTGGAACCCTGCGACCGACAACATGATCGCGGCGAATTACTCGGCAGATGACATCTCTGGCAAGGCAAAATGCAAACAGGACCTGATGAAAGAGTTTGCGCTTGGCGCACGATACGCAGTTGCCGGTGATCGGTATCGTCTCTCGTTTCGCCGGGCAAAAGGGCTTTGACCTCATCCAGCATGTAGCTGACCGCATGGCACGGGAAGAAATGATCGTGGTCGCTCTTGGCACCGGTGACCGTGAATACGAAGACATGTTCCGCCGCCTGCACAAACAATATCCACAGAAATTCGCGGTGAAGATCGAATTCAACAATCGGCTGGCGCACCTGATCGAGGCCGGAGCTGACATGTTCCTCATGCCTTCAAAATATGAGCCCGCTGGACTGAACCAGCTCTACAGCCTGAAATACGGCACCGTTCCCATCGTGCGAGCAACCGGCGGACTGGACGACACCATCGAACAATACGATCCCGCGACCGGCAAGGGAACCGGGTTCAAGTTCAAGGAGTACAGCGGAGAGGTGCTGCTCGACACTGTGAAAGCAGCGGTCCTGGCCTTTCGCGACACCAAGAAATGGCAGAAGCTCATGCACAATGGAATGGTTCAGGACTATTCCTGGAATTCTGCCGCCCGCGAATATGTGAAGGTGTACGAACGCGCCAAGCAAGGCAGACCGATTCCCGTCGTCCCGTAGTGATCGAGTTACCTGGCCAGAAACGAAGCCTGATGATTAAAACTCTGTGTCTCTCCGTTCTATTATTGCTGCTGATTTCGTGCTCCTCCGAAAACAAAACTGCGCCGGCAACAACTTCTCAACCCGCGACCAAGCCGGCCGTCAAAGAAGCGCAATTCGATACGGGTCGCACTGCCTTTCAGCGCATGTACGTCGCGGCACGCGCCTGGGCTCCTGATGTGAAAGCGTTCCGCCTGCAATCGCAGTTCACGCCGGACGCGCCTACTTCCGAAGGTAAGGCCGGATTATGGCGCGCGTCGTTTGCGTCGCCGTCGCGACACATGATGAAGCTGTTCGTCTGGTCTGGACTCGTCGGACCCGATGCGCCGGAACAGGGCATCAGCTTCTCGGCCGAAGACAGTTGGAGTCCCGCCAACAGCTCGACCCAGCCGTTCGATATTGCGTTCCTCAAAGTGGACAGCGACAAAGCCTTCGAGATCGCACAGAAGAATGGAGGGGAGAAACTCACCGCGAAAAATCCCAAGCAACCTGTGACATTCATCTTGTCGTGGGACGCGACCAAGAACCAACTCGTGTGGCACGTGCTCTACGGCGACAATCCGGACGACGCCAAGTTGCGTGTCGCCGTTGATGCCACGAGCGGAGCGTTTCTGCGCGTAGAAAAATAAGCGGCAAATTAACCAACAAGAAGTGAATTTGGCGTAGAATTGGCAAACTCTGGCGACCCCGGGAATCCTAATCTTTTTCAGGAGAGAATCCCGATGGAACCCTCTGCACACCGTCTGCACACTCTGCTGCTGTTTGCCGTCACGCTCATTCTCATCGCGCCCGCATATGCCGGTTCGATCTCGGGCACGTTTGATGGCAACGCCACCCTCACCCCAACCGCCATGCCCGGCGTGTTCATCCAGAACTTCAGTGGCGATGGAACCGACAACACATATGGCGACTTCGACGTGACGTCGATGTCCACTGTGGATTTCAGCAATCCACCCAACATTACGTTCACCGATGGGATGCTGCTGGAAACGTTCGGCGGAGGAACGCTGTTCGGTACCGGCTCCGGCACAGGGATGGGCAACGGACATGGAATGGCCACGTTCACGATTGATTTCGTCATCACCGGTGGTACCGGAAAATTTCTCGGAGACCACGGTTCGGCGATGATCACCGGAGACATTACCCAGACCGGCCCGTTGACCGAGGCGATCAGTAACGCGTCGTATACCGGCACGCTGGTCACTCCCGAACCGTCGAGCCTGGGACTGATTGTTCTGGGTGCCTCGATGGGCTACCGGTTCCTGGTGAAAGGCCGGTCGGTCTAGGGACTTGCCCTCAGGTTGGTGCGCTCGGCTCACAGGCCTCCGTGGAGCCGTCCGAAGGTGTGTGCCAGCATGAGCGACATGATCAGCATGCCCGCCGCAAGCACGAGCACCTGCCGGGTGTTGCGCAAGTTGAAATTGCCCACCCGGCAGATGAGCAAATAGGCTACGGCAAGGTTGAAGAAACCCCATAGAACATTGACCATCGAGGAGGACAGGCCTACTCCGGGTGGCGACGCGAATGGGCTCTGGAAGGCGTTCCCCGAGACGCCATTGCCCAGATGAGGCAAGGTATTCGCGAGGAATGCTCCCCCGAAGAAGTACGCTATGTAGTGATACCAGCGCATGGTTGCTCCTTTCAGGCTGCCCATCGTAGCAGGGGCGACGGGCTTGGGTGCTGGAATGTTGTTGTACCCCCCTCCCCCCTGTTTTGCGCAAAATCGTCATAACAAAGGGTTTGCTGGGTGAGCGTTGCGTAAATTAGTGAGCGCGTAGGGGTTACGCGGAAAATCCTGTGAAATAAGGACTTAGGGGATGTGAGAGGTGGTCGAAGAGATTCCAGAAATTGGACGGATGGCAAGAGCGGCCGTTGCTTTGGTGTCTGCATGCGGTCTCAGCGGCGAGGGACAGGAATCCCTTCGTCCTCTTTGAAGGCGATGTTACGAGAGCGGCTGAGGGCGTGGATAGGACGTGGGTCACGTGTGTGTGTGATAGCGCGCTCGGACCGAATCCCCTGCGGGCATGGGTCGTCCCTTTGCCGGAAACCCGGCTCCGGGACTCGAGGAATTCTGGGCGGCATCCCCAGCGTTGAAACGCTGGGCTTTGATATGACGGCCCTCCGGGCCTGGTGCAGACGACCCTTTGGAGATATCGGCCCCACAGTGATCGGATCAGGATTTTGAGCGGTCGGCGATGGCCTTGAGGACAAGATCGCGGTTGCTCAGCGCTCTGGCATGGCCGGGATTGAGGCGGATGGTCTCGTTGAAGTCTGCCAGCGCGCCGTCCAGGTCGCCATTGTCTAGCCGCACAGTCCCCCGGTTGTTGAAGTTAGAAGCGTCGTCCGGCTGGAGCCGGACAGCGTCATCAAAATCCGAGAGGGCGCCGTCTAAGTCGCCTCTGTCAGCGCGAGAATTTCCCCGGTTGTAGAAGAAACCGGGGTTGTTGGGCTCGAGGCGGACGGCTTCATCGAGGTCCGCGAACGCGCCCCTCGTGTCGCCTTCGTCGAAGCGCGCGAGACCCCGGTTGCTGAAGGCCTCGGCGTAGTCGGGCTTAAGGCGAATGGCCTCATCGAAGTCTTCGACGGCGAGGTCCGAGTCGCCTTCGTTAAAGCGTGCAGCGCCCCGGTTATTGAAGGCGTAGGCGTAGTCGGGCTTGAGGCGGATAGCCTCATCGTAGTCTTCGAGGGCACCGTCCGAGTCGCCTTTGGCCAGGCGCGCAGCACCTCGGTTATTGAACGCGTAGGCGAAATCGGGCTGGAGACGGATAGCCTCGCTATAGAAACGTAGCTGCTCATCAGGGTCTGTGGCGTTGAAGCCGCGCTCGAACCATTGCAGGGCGGTCAGCTCCTCTTGGGCGACTGGTGGAGCTCCCGCAGCCGCGTGCTTCTGGTAGGTGGCGGCCTCACGCGCGGCCAGTGGTGCCGGGTGCAGCACGGCATCCAACCGAACATTCAGGTACTTGTCACGCAGACGGACCATAGCTTCAAAGAAGTACGCAGGAGGGACGCTCAAAGCGTTGTAGTGATTTAATGCAGCCAGCGCGCCTGTCAGTTGGTTGGCGATTGTTGGAGTGCCTAAGTCGAAGCCCTCCAGTGTCAGTGGTACGATGTTGCGCTTGCTATCGAGGGCAGCTTCGATTTCGCGGCGCAGCCAATCGCCGGGATCGCCGCACCGCTCCAGTGCGGAGGGAGTGAGCAAGACCAGGAAGTGCGCCCGGGCATGGATATTTTCCAGAATGACGCTTTCGAAGTCCCCGCTGGCGATGCCGGTGTAATCCAGGAAGACATCAAAGCCATGCTGGGTAAGGTTCTGGTAGACCGCCAGTGCCCACGGTAAATTGGTGCGGCGATAGCTGATGAAAACGGTTTTCTCGATGCGTGCCATGGCCAACTAACGCCCGAATGAACGGAAACAATAGCAGAAGAAAGTAGCCAGTCGCCAGTGGCCAGTAGTCAGTCGCCAGTAAGAGCAACGGCAGGTGCACCTTCGACTCGTCACGCTCGCTCAGGATGACAAATGGAAAAGGTTGCGGCTGCGCATCGTCGTCGAGTGAGCTAGCATCATTTCAGGTGGGAGAAAAGCGGCCGTGAGCAAGATACTGATGTTAGTTCTCATTTTGGCTTTGCCGGCGATTTGGCTGGAGGCGCAACAGGGACATCCAGGACTAGATGGAGTGGTTCCTCCGGTTCCGTTTCCTTATCCGCCGGTGATTAGCGGATGCCTGGAACGGTCGGGCTTTTATTACAACGTCATCGCCGAGGATGGGACAGCGTATAGCCTGACCGGCAGTACAAATGGCCTTCTCCGTCATGTTGGACATGAAGTGGAAATTACGGGGAACCCCACCGTCATATCGCTCGATACGACCCAGAAAGACGCGGCGTCGAGCGTCGAAGAGAATCCAGCTCTGGAGGTAAAGACCGTGAAGGAGTTGGCAGGGACGTGCAAGTGACGGTTAGCGCAGAAGATGACGAGTCAAAAATCAAAAGATCCACTCAAGCTGCGCTTCAATGGGGCACCAGACGGAAAGAGTAGATCCCCGCGGGCTAAAGCCCGCGAGAGATGAGAAAAATAAACGATGTTTTCGGCACGACTGAAGTCGTGCCCTGATACGAATCGGTTGCGAAAAACCAGTCTGTCGCAAGCTGTGAAGTTGTGCCCCGACGCAACACTTTTCTCGATTCGCTCAGAACCTGTAAATGCGGGCTTCCCAGCCTTTCAGGTTCAAGGTATCGCCCTTGTCATCGGCTTTGCCTAAGTTGGAAATAACCAGTTGTTTCACCTGAATTCCCGGAGGAAGTTTGTAGGCGACTGAATCGGTCGAGAAGTTCAAGACCACGAGATACTTCTCTGCGCCATTCACGCGCGTGAACGCGAAGATCTTGGGATTCGAAGGATCGAGGTCTTTGTAATCGCCATAGACGAAGGCCAGCGAACTGCGCCGCACGTCAGCCATGTCGCGGAAGTAGTGATAGATGGAACCTTGGTCGCTGAGTTCCTGTTTGGCGTTGATGGCGAGGTAATTGGGATTCACCGCGAGCCACGGCTTGGCGGCGGTGGTGAATCCGGCGTTGGGCGATTTGTCCCATTGCATGGGAGTGCGCGCATTATCGCGACTGGTCTTGCGCATCTCGGCCAGGAACGCGTCGGCCGGAACTTGGTTGGTCACGACCATGGTTTTCCATGCATTCTTCACTGCGATGTCGTCGAACTGGTCGATGCTGGTGAAGGGATAGTTGGTCATGCCGAGTTCATCGCCCTGATAGATGAACGGAGTTCCTTTGAGCGTGAGCAGCATGGTCGCCAGCGCCTTGGCGGAGGCAACGCGGTACTGCGGCGAATCGTTGCCGAAGGCGGAGACGACGCGCGGATTGTCGTGGTTGGAGAGAAAGACGGTGTTCCAACTGTGCACGTCGAGCGCCTGGTTCTCTTGCGTGTATATGGCTTTCAGCTCGGGGAGCGTCCAATCACGCCACACATCGCCGTTGCGGTTGAGACGGACGGCGTCGAAGTTGAAGATCATGTTCAGCTCGTTGCGACGCTCGTCGACCAACGTAGGAGTTTGCTCAAGCGTGACGCCGAAGGCTTCGCCGACGGTCATGACGTCGTACTTCGACAATGCCTCTTTGTTCATTTCCTGTAGATACTCGTGAAGATGCGGGCCCATGGCGTAGAAGTATTGCGGCTTGGCCATGGCTTCAGGAGGCAGATCGGGTAGGCCTTCGCGCTTGGAGATGAAGGGGATGACGTCCATGCGGAAGCCGTCGACACCTTTGTCGAGCCAGAACTTCATCAGGTCGTAAACTTCGTTGCGGACTTTGGGATTGTCCCAGTTGAGGTCGGGCTGTTTCTCGGCGAACAGATGCAGATAATATTCGCCGGTGGTGGGATCAAGCTTCCATGCGGAGCCCGAGAAGAATGACGTCCAGTTGTTGGGAACGTTGCCATCTTTCGCCGGCCGCCAAATGTAATAGTCGCGATAGGGATTGTCTTTGGACTTGCGGCTCTCGACGAACCAGGCGTGCTCGTCGCTGGTGTGGTTCACCACCAGGTCGAGAATCAACTTCATGTGGCGCTGCTTGACTCCGGCGAGCAGTTCGTCGAAGTCGGCCATAGTGCCGAACTCGGCCATCACCTTGCGATAGTTGCGGATGTCATAACCGTTGTCGGCATTGGGCGAGTCGTAGTGCGGGCTGAGCCAGATGACGTTTACGCCGAGTCCCTGGATGTAATCGAGCTTTGACGTGATGCCCTTGAGGTCGCCGATGCCATCGCCGTTGGAGTCTTTGAACGAGCGCGGATAGACCTGGTAGACGATGGCTTCCTTCCACCACTTAGGTTGATAGCCGTTGACGGGTGCGGCGGACGGAGTGCTCGGCGCGGTGGCACCATCGGAAGGCGGTTGTAGTTCTGCGAAAGAGACCGTTGATGCACAAAGCAGGGTTAGCAGAAAAAGTATGAGTCGAGTCACCGGAGTGTCCTTGGTTCAGGAAAATGCTACTACTTCGCTAGCGCCATGCTACATCACTGGACTATAAGGGGTTAGGAGTAAGTGGTAAGGTGGCTCCCACCTGAGGTGGATTGCGGTTTGGGACTTTAGTGTGCATAATCTTGCGGCGTAAGGGTTTTTCCCATAAGGATGATGTCGTGCGCCCGTCATTGATTGCCCAACGTTTTCTGACTCGGCTGAAAGCAACTGGGCTGCAATACGAAAACCCTCGATTCGAGCAAGTGCTGGCGATCGCGCGCGTGTTTATGGGTGGAACTGCGCTGGCGGTCGATCTTGCGCATCCGGTTGTTCCTGAGCCACATAACCAATTGCTGATCTTTCTGCTGCTGGTGTATTGCGTGCAGAGCCTGGGCTTCTGGATATGGCTGGTCATCAATCCCGAGCCACAGTTGACGTTTGTGAAGATCATGCAAATGAGCGACGTCTTGTGGCCGGTTCTGTTGTGCTTATTTGCCGATCCGCCGAATAGCCAGGTGTTTGTTTTCTTTCTGTTTGCGTTGCTGACGACTGCCTTCCGGTTTGGACTGTATGAGGCGATGTTGACGGCCATCGCCAGTTCGGTTGTGCTGGCAGCGCAGGAGGCGATCGTTATCCTCGGCCCCGCAGGCCTCAGTCATTTGATTTACACGCCGGTGAACGTTCCACGGGTAGTACTGCGGTCCGGCTTCCTGCTGATGACCGGCTTTCTGCTGGGCTACCTGGCGGAGCGGGAAAAAGAGCTGCGGGCGGAGATCGCCTTTACCAATCACTTGCTGTCGTTCACCCGTGTAGGGAGGCCGCTTACCGAAGTGGTTACGGAAATATCGATTGAGGTCGCGCGAGTGTTCGGTGCGGAGCGGATTTACGGAGCAGTGACACAAGTCAGTTCAAGCAGGCTGTTCCACTGGGACGTTTCTCTAGGTGCTCAAGCTACGTGCCAGGTGAAGGAAATCGGGGCCGGTGAACCGGGGTCGGAGCTGATGTTTGAGTTTCCGCATACGTTGTATGTCCAGCGCCGGGACGATCGGCACGTAAGCATCGATGCGGTAGACGATGAGGGGCGCCGGCTGAGCGCATCGGAGATCAGCCAGCTGGAGCTGCCGGTCATCGACGCCCGGTCAGCGCTGGTGGTCCGGTTGGAAGTGGGACGCGAATGGAACGGCCGATTTGTGCTAGTGAACGGACGTCTGGGACGGAATCGGGAGCGCGAATTGCGGTTTGTGCAGAACGTGCTGCGCCAGTTGGCTCCGGCGTTCTATTCCATTTACCTGTTCCGGCGGCTGCGCACGAGGGCAGGGACCATGGAGCGCGCGCGCGTCGCCCGCGAACTGCACGATACCGCGATCCAATCGCTGATCAGCATCGAGATGCAGGTGGACGTGTTGCGACGGTCGGCGAATGGGCATCCGCAGACGGCGGAGCTGGAGCGCATCCAGGCGCTGTTGCGGGACGAAGTACTGAACATGCGGGAATTGATGCACAGTATGAGGCCGATGGAAATCAGTCCGCATCAATTTCTTGACTTTACGTCGCAACTCGTAGAACGTTTTCGCAGCGACACTGGAGTCGAGGCGCAGTTTGTTTCGGAGTTGGAGGAAG
The DNA here is from genome assembly GCA_963749635.1 of uncultured Acidobacteriaceae bacterium. GTDB lineage: Bacteria > Acidobacteriota > Terriglobia > Terriglobales > Acidobacteriaceae > DASRAA01. The sequence goes on along the minus strand of CAVVNW010000018.1, from coordinate 128,386 downwards.
TCACACTTCCGGCGTCAGCGTGCCGTGAGCTGGCAAGGGTGGTACAGGAAGGGTTGGTCAACGTCCGGAAGCATAGCGGCGCTAAATCGGTGTACATACGATTTGGGTCGCAGAATGGCTTGTGGAAGCTGGTGATCGATGACGACGGGTGCGGGTTTCCGTTCAGCGGACGCCTGACGCTGACTGAACTGGATGATCTGCATCGTGGTCCGGCAGTGATTAAAGAGAGGGTGCGGGCCATCGGCGGTGATATGGTGATCGAATCGAGTCCGGGGCACGGTTCGAGGCTGGAGATAACGGTTCCGCAGAAAGGGTACGAATTCTATGGATAGCAAAGTCGCTACGGTTCGCATTGTGATTGCAGATGATCACACGATTTTTCGCGATGGACTTCGCCGGCTGCTCGAGGCCGAGCCGGAGCTCGAAGTGGTAGGCGAGGCGGCGGACGGGAACGAAGCCGTGGCGCAAACCAAGCAGCTTGAGCCGGATGTCCTGCTGCTGGACTTGAACATGCCACGGATGCCGGGCATGGAGGCGATGCGCGAACTGTCGGCGGCGGGCGATGGGAAGAACACAAAGATCATCGTGCTGACGGCGGCGATCGAACGCATTCAGATTGTGCAGGCGCTGCAACTGGGGGCGCGCGGCGTGGTGATGAAAGAAGCCGCCACGCAGTTGCTGATGAAGGCGATTCGCACCGTGATGGCTGGCGAATATTGGGTGGGACGCGAAGCCGTGGGCGATATTGTGGAGTTCATGCGGCTGAACGCGTCAGGCGACCGGCCGCCGAAGAATTTCGGGCTCACCAAGCGCGAGATGGACATCCTCACGACGATTGTGGCCGGGTTGAGCAACAAAGAGATTGCCCGCAAGTTTTCGCTGAGCGAAGACACGGTGAAGCATCACCTCACCAACATTTTTGACAAAGTTGGAGTGGGCAGCCGCCTTGAGCTGGCGCTGTTCGCTATCAATAACCGCATCACTGATCAGCCCAGCTGATTGCCAGCGCTTCCTTCCTTGCCGGGGACCCGAGTAGTTCGGTCCCTGGCAGGGACTTTCTATTCCTGCCTGATTCGCGTGCGGTTTCGTGTCTTCTGAAGCGACTACTCGCCGTCCCTCGTGTTTACTTACGGGAAATCTTTGCGGGAGTCGTCATGAAGTTTAGGCTCATATTTATCAGCATCCTGACATGTCTCGTGCTGACTGGGTGCAATAAGCCGGCGGCGCGCAGCGATGCCCAGGTGGCGGTCGATGTACAGAACAAAATCAACGGAGATACGAGCATCACGAGCCGCGAAATCGGAGTTCAGGTTGACAACGGGATCGTCACGCTCAGTGGGAACGTGACTAGCGACAGTGACCGTGCGCTGGTGGCGCGCGACGCCGCGACCGTTGAAGGAGTGAAGACGGTCGTCAACAATTTGACGGTAAATCAGGCAGAAGGGACGCCGCAGGTATCGGAGGCACCTCCGGCGAGTGGGCCAACGGGGAAGAAGTCGTCAAGGAAGGCTGCGGCGTTGAGTGCTCCGGACTATGGGACACCGGGGCACAACGACGATATGGCTGCGCCGCCAGCCAGTTTGCCACCTCCTCCGCCCGCAACCGTACCCGCGGTAGCGCAGGTTCCACCACCACCGCCTCCGCCGAAGAAATTTAATATTCCGGCGGGAACGCAATTGACGGTCCGCCTGAACGATGCGCTGGATTCGGAGAAGAACCAGACAGGCGATACGTTTCACGCGACTCTGAACGCCTCAATCGTGTTGGAAGACCAGACCGCCATTCCGTCGGGCGCCGATGTTACGGGCCACGTGGTGGAGGTGAAGAGCGCGGGACGTTTCGCCGGGAATTCGGTACTGACGCTGGAACTGATCTCGCTCTCGGTGAATGGAAAAACGTACAACATCCAAACCAATCAATGGTCGCGACAGGGCAAAGGCGAAGGCAAGAACACTGCGGTGAAAGCCGGCGGCGGTGCGGCGTTGGGAGCGATCATCGGTGGACTGGCGGCAGGAGGCAAGGGAGCGGCCATTGGCGCAGGTGCAGGAGCCGGCGCAGGTACCGGCGTGGCGGCAACGAAGAAGGGGGAGCAGATCAAGCTGGCCCCGGAGGCGACGCTCAGTTTCCTGTTGATTAATCCGCTGACGGTGACGCAGCAAACGGCCAACAATCACAACGCGGGGCGGACACCGATGCAGTAGTAGACGGCTTACCCCGCAGTGCATTCCTCTTCCATCGCGACGGCGCGCAACGTAGTCTAGTAGCGCTTGGACCTACTCTTCGTAGCCGCATTCTTTCTGGCTGGGCTGGCGTTCGGGAGTTTTCTGAACGTCTGCATCGGCCGCATACCGCGCGATTTGTCGGTTGTATCGCCACGCTCGTACTGTCCGTGTTGTGAGACGCCGATACTCTGGCATGACAATATTCCAGTTTTGAGTTGGCTCATGCTGCGGGGCGGTTGCCGCAAGTGTGGGGAGCCTATTTCAGTCCGGTATCCGGCGGTCGAACTGCTGACGGCAGTCCTGTTCGTCGCAAGTTATGCGTCGTTCGGATTCACTTGGCTGGGGTTGAAGGCGTGCGTGCTCTGCTTTCTGCTGGTCGGCCTGATTTTCATGGACGCGGAAACAGGGTTGCTTCCCCATGAGTTCACGTACCCGGGAATTCTGGTGGGACTAGCTCTTGCAGTCGCATCTGCGTTCGATGCAGGAGGTACGGCGTTCCTGCTGCGTGCGTTCGGACAACGCGAAGTCTTATCGGGCAGCGCGTTGTGGCTGCTGGATGCGGCGGTTGCTGCTGCCTTTGGAGCGGGATTTTTCTTCGTTGCATGGGCGCTGTACTACCTGGTCCGCAAGCGCGAGGGCATGGGGGGCGGCGACTTCGCGTTAATCGCAATGATCGGCGCATTCCTCGGACTGAAGCTGACGGTGCTGGTCGTATTTTTCTCGCCCATTCTCGCGACAGTCTATGCGATCGGCTGGCTGGCGATTCGTCGTCAGGCCGCTCACGATAAGGAAGCATCAGAGAGAGAAAATCCAAGCCCATTTCTTGCGCGAAGCGTTCCGTTCGGAGTTTTTCTTGGCGCGAGCGCGCTGGTGTCGCTGTTTTGGGGTAGTCGAATCTGGAACTGGTATCTCGAAATGTTTCGCTGATCGCTAGCGGCTACCTTTTGTAGATGACTCTCCCTTCACGAACCGTGCACGCCACCTTGGCAAAATTCCGGACATCACTGGCCGGATCGGCATCGAGAATCACCAGGTCAGCGTCCATCCCTTTCTCCACCCGGCCCTTGGTCGTCGCCTTGAAGAAAGCAGCAGGATTCGTGGTGAGTGACGCGAGAATATCCCGCCACGGCATAGTTCGTCCCATGAACTCGAATTCTAGCGACGTGTCGTACTTCGATTGAAATCCGACGTCCGTGCCGAACAGGATGGTTCCGCCTTGGGAGAAATACGCTTTCAACTCATCGACTCCGGATTGCACCAGCCGGTCTTGTACAGCGGGGTCCTGCGCCACCGTCGTCCAAAGGGTGAGCGTTGGAATCAGGGCGGTGTGCTGCTGCTTCATGCGCGAGAGCTCCGCTGGCGTGAATCGGCCCTCGGTAGGAATGGTGTGCGCGAGTATGTCGACGCCGCCCGCCAACGCGTTGTCCACGCCGGTCCAGTTCTGCGGATGTGCGAATACCGGCTTTTCCTGAGCGTGCGCGACATCGACCGCCGCTTTCACGATTACGGTGTCCATGTTCACCGTGGGCTTAGCTCCCATGAATGCCCCGGTAAAAAGCTTGACGCCGTCGAGGCCCATCTTCATATACTGCTGCGCCATTTGCTCGGCTTCTTGCGGAGTTGTAGCTTCGGGCAATTGCATCTCTGCGGGAAGGTAAACCGGATGCCCGTTCTTAGGAAAGATGTCCCCGGCCATTAGAATTCTTGGACCTGCGAGTTCTCCGGATTCGACCCGGCGGCGGATGGCCATTGTGTTGTTCGGATCCGAACCCAAGTCCCAAACTGTGGTGAAGCCCCAGCGTGTCAGCATTTCCTGCATGTGCGCTTCGAGTTTGCCGGCGGGGGCATTCGTCGCGCCCTCCCACCCGGTCTCGAAGTGCACATGGCTGTTCCAGAAGCCGGCCACGATTACTTTGTCCTTGCAGTCAATTTGCTCCGCCGAAACGGGGAGATCGTGCTTCTGACCCCTGGACGTGACGGCGGTAATTTTGCCGTCCTCAATCAGCACAACGGCGTCTTCGATCGGAGCGCCCATTGGCGACGGGTAGACCTTACCTCCCGCACAGGCGAGAACCCTGTGATCGGCCGCCACTGCCTGGCCAGAAGGGAGACTAATGAGAGCAGTCAGCGCGAGCAAGCATCCGTACAACTTATTCATTCGAAGCCTCCCTGATTTCCGCCTGATTCGGTCGAATTGTATCGCTGCTTATTGCTATTGCAAGAACCAGCGGTGCATTGCGCGTTCGCGAACTTGACTGCTGATTGCGGTCGGTGGCTAAGCGTGGCCAGTCACGCGAGCAGCGATTTGCTTCAGATGGTGGCGTCCATGGACCTGGTGGAAACGACGCCACTGCTGCGCGGTGAGCGGGCCGAGGACAGGATGGTTGAGCACGCGGGTGCGGGGGCCGAATCGCTTTTCCGCGTCGCACAGCGTGGCATCCATGGCGACCAAGGCATCGTTAAAACGACGCAGAGGTTCCGTTCCCATATTGCCGCGCGGCACGATTTGTTTGGGCGCTTCGACGCCGCCGGGGAAGCGCCCGAGTCTCAGAACATAGAGGCTGCCTACGCGATGGCGAAGACTGCGGCTGGTGGGTTCAAGCTTTCCGGCCTCGATAGTGCGAAGCAGTCCCTTGGTTGTGGCCGTGTAGGAGAGCATGAGGTGTTCGAGCAACTGCAGCGAATTCCATTTATCCTGCGGTGCGCGCAACAGCGCCGCAGCGGGAAGCCCGCGAGTTGCGCGATCGGTCTCGCGGCGCACGAACTCCAACTCTGGAGACAACTGATCTCACCCCGTTGAATGTCTATGGTATAGCCAACAACTTAATGGACACACTATAAGAAGCTACGTGACGTAACTCAAGTGGCCCTTTGGACAATGCAGGGATTTTTCCGAATCGTAACAGTCTTGCATGAGGGAATAACAGACGCTGTGGTCGTGCGGGCGACAGAGGCGGCATCGTTTATAGTTCCAATCTGCTGAAGTCGCTGCTCGACGGAGAGAGATGGCGGAAACGAGTGTGACTACTACTGCGACGCCGGGACTGCTGCGCGAGCTGGGTGTGAGTCAGGCAGCGGCGATCGTGGTGGGCACGATCATCGGGAGCGGCATCTTCCTGGTTCCAGCAGAAATGATGCAGGCGGTTGGTTCGGCTCGCCTGGTTTACTTGGCGTGGATCGTGGGTGGGATGCTCTCGATGGCTGGCGCCATCACGTACGCCGAGTTGGGCGCGATGAAGCCGCAGGCGGGTGGGGAGTACATCTACATTCGCGACGCCTACGGGCCGTTGCCATCGTTTTTGTATGCGTGGACATGGTTCATCGTCGCCAAGCCGGGTTCAGTAGCGACCATCGCTACGGGACTGGTGCGGATTCTCGGGACTTTTCCGGCGTTGGCGTTTTTCAATGATGCTGCGGTGCGGATCCCGTTTGTCATCAGCTATGGACAACTGGTGGCGATTGCCGCCGCGGCGCTGATTACGTGGCTCAACTACATAGGAGTGAAGAAGGCGGGAGAATTCCAGTTGGTATTCACGATCCTGAAGGTCGTGATGATCGTGGGCGTAGGGGTGGTTGGATTCACGGCAGCCAGCGGTACGTGGCGGAATTTTGACACGCACTATGCGGGAGCGATGGGTGGCGTCGCGGGTTTCATGGCGGCGCTGGTGGCGGCGCTGTGGGCGTACGACGGGTGGAACGATTTGAATATGGTCAGCGGGGAGATTCGGCAGCCCGAGCGCACGATTCCGATAGCGCTCATTGCGGGTGTTGGAGTCGTGGCCGTGCTCTACATGCTAAACAATGCCGCAGTGCAGTATGTGTTGCCGGCAGATCAAATCGCGGTCTCGCAGCGGCCTTCGTCGGAGGCAACGGCGATCGCTGTGGGAGTATGGGGCGCGGCGGTGGTGTCCGCCGGGATGGCCCTTTCCATGTTGGTAGGAATGAATGGAACGATAATGAGCGGCGCACGCGTACCGTATGCCATGGCTCGTGATGGATATTTCTTCAAGGCGATGGCAGACGTGCATCCGAAGTATCACACGCCGTCGGTGGCGCTGATCGTGCAGCTTCTGCTGTCGATTGTGCTGCTGCTGTTCGCTGGGAGCTTTAAGGAGCTGTTCTCGCTAACGATTTTCGCGGAATGGTTGTTCTACATGATTGCCGCCAGCACGGTTTTTGTATTGCGCTGGAAAGAGCCGAATGCACCGAGGCCGTATCGCACGTGGGGGTACCCGGTCGTGCCCGCCGTGTTCGTGATCGTCGCAGCGGTGCTGCTCTATTACACGTTCATGGAGAACGTGCGGAATTCTATCTGGGGTTGCGTGTTGATTTTGTCGGGAATTCCGATTTTCTTGTATTTTGCGAGAAAGAAGAAGGCGGACGGAGCGTAGCCTCGGGGCTCTCAAAACCAGATCCCCCGGCGGCTGAAGCCACCGAGGGATGACAAAAAACAAAATCTAAGGGGCCCATACGGCACGGCTGAAGCCGTGCCCTTTCAAAACGACTTGTACGCTGGCCTAAAAGGCCAGCACTACCCATTAGTCGTGGCCGCTGCCGCTCGCCTGTGAGGCGGCTGTGGTAAGAGTTCCCTGAATCTTGCGGGCTTCTTTCACGGCGCGATTACGCGAAGCGCGCAGGGTCAGGAACTGCTTGGCTTCCACGTACAGGCGCTTGCGCTCCTGCGAGTTGAAGGCCGCCTTGCGCACGATGCGGTAGATGGCTTTCGGCCGGAAATAGTACTCATCGTAAAAACGGTGCACCATCTCCATGACGTAGTCGCGAGGCAGGCCGGGGTATTCGATCATGGCGACCTGGTGTCCGCCGGCGTCGACGGTTTGCGCGCCTTCAATCAGGATGTAGCCGTTGGCCTTGGCATAGTCGTACAGCTCGGTACCAGGGTAGGCATGCGCGACGGAAACCTGGATGGTCTCGCAATCCAGTTCCTTAGCGAAGTTGATGGTGGTGCGAATGGTCTCTTTGGTCTCGCCGGGCAGGCCGAGAATGAAATCGCCGTGTACGAGCAGGCCCAGCTTCTTGCAATCCTTGGTGAACTGGCGGGCGCGCTCGACGGTGGCGCCCTTCTTCACGTTCTTCAGAATCTGCGGGTCGCCTGACTCGTAGCCCACGATGAGCAGGCGGCATCCGGCTTCTTTCATCGCCTTAAGGGTTTCGTAATCGGTGGTGACGCGCGAAGTGCAGGACCACGTCATCTTCAACGGTTTGAGCTTCTCGCAAAGCTCGATGGTGCGTGCCTTCTGAATATTGAAGGTGTCGTCGTCGAAGAAGAACTCCTTCACCCAGGGCCAGTACTCCATGGCCTTCTTCATTTCGGCGGCCACGGCGTCGGAGGAGCGCTTGCGCCAGGGGTGTCCGCTGAGCGTCTGCGGCCAGAGGCAGAAAGTGCATTGCGCCGGGCATCCGCGGGTGGTGTAGAGCGCGACGAACGGATAGAGCAGGAACGGCACGTTATAACGGCGGGGGTCGATGTCGCGCTTGTACACATCCACCACGTCGGGTAGAGCGTCGAGATCGGCCACATCGGGGCGATCTGGATTGTGAATTACGGTGCCGTCAGGGCCGCGAAAAGAGGCGCCCAGGATTTCGTTGAGCGGCTTGCCGTTGGCGTATTCCACGGTCGCGTAGTCGAACTCGCGGCGAACGATGAAGTCGATGGCCTCTCCGTCAGCTAAAGACTTTTCAGGAAGCGTAGTGACGTGAGGACCCACGAAGCAGACCTTCAGCTTTGGGTTGGCCTCTTTCATGCGCGCGGCAAGCTTGATGTCGCCAGGGAAGCCGGGCGTGCTGGTGAACAGTACGAGGAACTCGTAATCTTTGCCGATCTCGATGGTCTTTTCGGCACTGATATGGTGCGGCGGGGCGTCCAACATGCGGGAGCCCTCCAGCATTCCGGCCGGATAGGCGAGCCATACTGGATACCAGTAGGACTCGATCTCGCGGGTCGCAGGCCAGCGCGAACTGGCGCCGCCGTCATAATTCTCGAACGAGGGTGGATTCAGAAAAAGCGTCTTCAAAGGCATAGTGGTATCCGTAATTTTACCATTCTTTAGATGCACGGAGCTAGACGGAAGCTCTTGTAAATGTTTCAGTTACGGCACTTTCGGGGGAGCGCAGCGAATGGCGAATTACGGGGATGGAATGGCCCAATTTTCGAGTTCTCCGGTGAGGCGGAGGAGTTGCAGTTCCGTGCGAGTTAACTCGAAATCGGCGTCAAGGTAGGCAGCGTACCTGTCATTGACGTCAAGTTGGGCCAGTTGGACGTCGCGCAGGTTGGCAGTGCCGGTCTGTAGTCGCGCTTGGACGGCATCAAAATCGCCTTGCGAAACCTGCCACTCCAGCTTGGCGACGTCGCGCGCGGCCTGTAACTGGCGAAGCGAGCGCTGCAGCCGCAACGTCTCCTCGCTGACTTTGTTTCGGGTCAGGTCGGCTTCTTTGTGGGCGACGATGGAATCGGCATCGGCCTGAGCGGCGTGCGCCTTCTGCACGGGATTGAAGAATGGAAACTTGATGTTGAGGCCAGCGGCAAGGTTATTGCTCGAATACTTCAGGAAGTACTGGTCATAATTGTTGAACCGTGCCAGGTAAGCGTATTGCGAAGCGATGTCGGCGAAGGGAAGAGACGCCTTATGCTCACCCTTGGCGCGCGCGGCTGCAGCGTCGGCCTTCTGGTCGGCAAGCTTGATAACTGGGCTGTTGGCAGAGGCACGGGCGGCCAGATCGTCTTCCTGCGAGATCAACGGTAGCGCCGGCATCGACTCGGGATCGGGCTGGATGTCAGCGGGAGTGAGTCCGGTGAGGTTGGCGAGATGCTCGCGCAGGACATCCGCCTGCCCCTGGGCGTCGGCTATCCGAAGACGGATGCGGGCGGCGGCAAGCTGACTCTTGGTGACGTCAAGTTGGCTATCTACGCCTTCTTTGAGGCGCTGTTCGCTAACGAATTCGGCCTTGTCAGCAGCTACCTTGGCGTCGGCGAGAGTGCCAAGTTTTCCGGTGAGATTTACCAGTTGGGCGTAGGAAAGCGCTGCGTCAAGGATTACCTCGGCGCGCTTGTCTTGCACATCGAGCGAAGTTGCCTTCCATTCGATCTTGGCGGCCTTCAAAAACTGTCGCAGCGACAAATTGAAAAACGACTGCTGTGAAGTGAAATTGGCAACGGCGGGGGCAGACCCTTCGAGCGTGAGCGGGAACCCCAGGGTGTAACCAATCCCTGAGCCAGCAGTCAGCTGAGGCAAATAATGATTGCGCACCTCTTCGTAGGCCTTACGAGAACGCCACTGATTTATCGTGGCAATACCCATGATGCCGCTGTGCTGCAAGGCGAGATCGATGGCGCGGCGAAAGCGCAGGGGCTCTACGGGCGGGGCGTCGGCGGCACGCAGGAAGATTGGGACCATGAGCACGGCCAACAGGAATATCGCGTGACGCCACCGATCGTTACAGCGTGTTGCCAGCGATCTCATGCAGGGAACCTTCATTGCAACCGGCCCAATGCCTTGTTGGCAGGAGCGAAACCTGATGCCAGTGCGACCGATGCCTTGTACTCCGTTACCGCATCGGATTTGTTGCCCATCTTCTCGTAAATCTGCCCCAGCAAGTAGTGAGCGCGAAAGGCAGGAGCATCTTCTACCATGGCACCCGACGACAAGTACTTCTTCAGGTATTGCACGGCTGATGCAAAGTCCTTTCCGGCCTGGAAGAGTTCGCTGGCTGCATTGTAGTAAACCTCGGCGCTCTTGCCAGGTTGCCCGATGGCTTGAGAGATCGTCTTCTGCATGTCGTCGAAACGAGAACGGCGACGATAGAACGAGGCGAGGTTCATCCAGTACTGCGACGGGTCCTTGGCGACTTTGATCGCTGCCTGCAGTTCTTTCTCGGCGTCAGGGTAATTCTTGTCCTTTTCGGCGACCAGCGCGAGGACCCAGTGCGATGTCGCCTGGTCGTATTTGGCGACCTGATTGGCCTGGTCGCGGGCCTTGTCGAGTCCGCCGCCCATGATGGAAGGCGCTTCGATGTAGTACTCGGCGAGGTCAGCATGGGCTTGCGCATTGGAGGGATCGAGTTGCACCGCCTGCTCGAACTCTGCCTTGGCCCTGCGCGCCAAAGAGGCAGCGGACAAGGGGTTTACGGCAGCGGCTTTTTCACCGTACTCGCGCGCGAGCCACTCGTGAAACAGCGAATTGTCATCGCTGAGGCTGACTGCCTTTTCGCTGTTCTTGATGGCGTCGTCCCAGTGCTCGATGGAGTAATAGGCACGCGAAAGCAGATTGACCGAGGCCGCATCATTGCGACTGGAGAGCGTGCGAATCGCCTCGTCGATGCTGCCCGAGGCCAGCATCTGTTCGATCGAGGAGCCGGCAGCTGCGACGAGAACGCAGCCGAGCACCGCCGACAACACGGTTGCGATCTGGCGCACTGGAGTCCTCATCAGGTGGGATTCTTGACCGGCATTCCGTCGCGAAGCGGTTGCAGATTGACGGCACCCAACGCCAGCGTGGCGCCATCAGGAATGCCGCTGGTGATCTCAATCCGGGTCAGGTTCGAGACGGATGTCTGCACATTGCGGCGCTTGAGTTGGCCATTGACGATCTCGAAGACGTATTTACCCTCGGCATCCTGACGAACCGCCTCGCGCGGAACGGTGAGGGCGTTATCGTGCCGCGCTTGAATCACCGCGACGGCGACGTTGGTGTTGGGCAGCAGCTTCAGGTCCGCATTGTCGAGAATGCAAGTCACTTCGCCGACCATGCGTGTGCCGCGCTGTACGACGTTGGTGGGCAGACTCTCGATGGTGCCTTTCCAGGTCCGGCCGGGAAGGGCGTCCCACGCAACTTCCACGGGCTGGCCGATTTGCAGGCGGCCAATATCGGGTTCATCAACGAACGCACGTACTCGAACGCGATGGAGATCGGCGACTTGGACCAACAAATCGCCGGCGGCGACGAATTCGTCTTTCCTAGCCGGGAGGTTGTAAACCGCTCCGTGGAGCGGAGAAACAACGTTCATGTCGCGCAGTACATCCTGGGCTGCTGTAAGCGCGGCGCGGGCCTGCGCAAGTTGCGCTTCCGCATGACCGATTTCCGGCTTCGAGAAGCGGTCGTGGAGTTTCTGCTCCAGGGTGTGAACATTGGCTTCGGCCAGGTGCAACTGCATCTCAGCGGCATCGACTTCTGCCTTCGAGGCAGCGCCCGATTGTGCCAGCCGCTGCATGGACTGCAGGTTGCGTTGAGCGACGTCGCGGTCGGCCTGCGCTTTCACCAGCGCGTTCCGTGTGGTGAGCAGTTCTTCCTGCGTTCCGCCTCCGGATATGGCTGCAAGCTCAGCCTCCGCGCCCTTGACTTGGGCCTCGGCGCGCGCGACTTGCGAGCGGGCCTCGGCGTCGTTCAACTGCACCAGCAATTGGCCGGATTTAACCCAGTCCCCTTGATGGATGTCGACGCGTCGGACGGTGGTCGCGAGCGGCGCGTGGGCTTCAAAGTTGTCGATGGGCTCAATTTTGCCGTTGGTGGCGATGCTGGAAGTGATGGTTTCGCGATAGGCGCGGGCAGTCCGAACCTGGACGGGCGAGCGGCGAAACGACAATGCCGCCGTGAGAACCAACGCCGCGAGAATCACACCAATAATTACGATCCAGCGGGTTCTCAAATTTAGACCGGTGCGGCCGCTTTCAGTTGACTCTGCCATCGCTGTCCGAAGTCAACAGTATAGCCTAGCGCGAGGCCGATAAATGACGAGCGGCATTGGCTTTGCGAGTTAACATATTGCAAATTGTGATGGGCGCGGAGCGTATGGCGAGTCGCCGCCGTCACAAACGGCATCCAGTATGCGGGCAATTACAATAGCGGCATGGCAAAGAGCAAGCGCTACACGCCGGAACATGCCGAGTCTGGGCTGGACGCGAAGTTGCCCGAGATCGAGACTTGGCCGAACCAGTTTCCGGGATACGAGATTGTTATCGACGTTCCAGAGTTCACGTCGGTCTGTCCCAAGACGGGCCTGCCGGATTTCGGTATTTTGTGGATCCGTTATGTGCCCAACAAGGACTGCCTGGAGTTGAAGTCGCTTAAGGAGTATCTGACGTCGTACCGTAACCTAGGCATCTTTCAGGAGAACATCGTCAACCGGGTGCTGGAAGACGTGGTGCGCGCGGCGCGGCCCAAGTGGGCAGAGGTGAAGGGCGAGTTCCGTCCGAGGGGCGGCATTGGAACGGTCGTCATCGCACGGTATCCGCGGAACAGCAAGCCAGCATAGTCCCGCCGAGAAGGGCGTGGTATTCTCCGGCAACCGATGACCGACAAGGCCAACGCTCGGTTTGCACTACTGCTGCTGACGGCGCTGAATTTCTTCAATTACGTCGATCGCAATGTGCTGTTCGCGGTGCAGCCGCTGATTCAGCATGAGTTCAAGATCGACGATGCGCAAATCGGGTTCCTGACGTCGGCATTTTTCGTGTGCTACATGGTGGCGGCTCCGCTGATTGCTCCGCTGGCGGACCGCTATCCCCGGAAATGGATCATGGCGGCAGGTGCCGTGGTGTGGAGCGTGGCGACGCTGCTCTCGGCAGTCACTCACAACTACGATGAGCTGCTGCTGCGGCACTTAGTGGTAGGCATCGGTGAGGCCACGTTTGTCGTTATCTCTCCGGCGTTTCTGTCGGACCTGTTTCCCGAAAATATTCGTGGGCGCGTGATGGGACTGTTCTATCTGTCGCTGCCGGTGGGCTCGGCGGTCGGATACGTCATGGGCGGTCTGCTGGGACACCATTTTGGGTGGCGTATGCCGTTCCTGGTGGGTGCGATTCCGGGATTGCTGCTGGCTTTTGGGATGTTTTTCGTGCGGGAACCGCAACGGGGTGCGAGCGACCATCTGCCGAATACGGTGGAGCGCGGCACCATTCTGGGATTGTTCCGCAACAAAGCATACTGGACGGTGAGCCTGGGCATGGCGATGATGACCTTCGCCGTGGGCGGCATGCAGGTTTGGATGCCGACATTCCTGGTGCGCGTGCGGGGCGTGCCGCTGGACCATGCCAACCTTATTTTCGGCGGAATGACGGTGATCGCGGGAACCGTTGCTACGCTGTTCGGCGGATGGCTAGGCGACCGGTTGCTGCGACGAACGCCCGCGGCGTACCAGTTGGTGTCAGCGGTAGGAATGTTGCTGGCGATTCCCGCGGTTGTTGGCGCGATTTATCTGACAGGATCGGTGATGTACGCCGCCATCCTGATTGGTGAGTTTTTCATCCTGCTTAACACTGCGCCGCTCAACGCCGCATTGGTGAACTCAGTGTCGGCGCCGATTCGTGCGACTGCGATCGCGGTAAACCTGTTCACCATTCATCTTCTGGGCGATGCTTTCTCGCCAACGCTGATCGGTTACATCTCGGACAAGACCAACCTGCAGATGGGGATGGTAGCCATGATTGCGGCGGTCGCATTGTCGGGTCTCATCTTGGTGTATGGCATGAGGTTCGCTCCGCATCTGCCGCCGGAGAAGCCTCACGACGTCGTGTCGGCGGGAGCTTCGGCCTGATGTGGCAGGGGTTCCTGGAGCATCCGTGGTCATGGAGTATCGGCGTATTCCTCGGCGTGGCGTGGCTGTCGCGACTGGTTGCTGCCGCGTTCGGCATGCGCAAGATTGCCGAGATAACCCGTCCGGAATACGACGTTGTTCCGGCGGACGCATCGGGAAGAGCGCCGCGCGTCAGCGTCATCGTCCCTGCGCGCAATGAAGCCGAGCACATCGAAGCGGCGTTGCTGTCGCTGCTGGAGCTCGACTATCCCGACTATGAAGTGATCGCAGTGGATGACCGGTCGGAGGACGCGACGGGGACTATTCTCGACCGGTTGCAGGCCGAGTGGAGCGAGCGCGGCGAGGCGCTGCATCACCGCCTGAAAGTACTGCACATTCAGGAGTTGCCGTCGGGATGGTTGGGTAAGACGCATGCCATGTGGCAGGCAGGGAAGCAGGCGACGGGAGACTGGCTGCTGTTTACCGATGCTGATGTAGTGTTTCGTGCGGATACGCTTCGCAGAGCCGTCGCGTACGCCGAGCAGGAGCGGGCGGACCATGTCGTACTGTTTCCGACCATGGTGATGGAGTCGGTGGGAGAACGCATGATGATGGCGTTTTTTCAGTCGCAGTTCGTTTTTGCGCGCCGGCCGTGGAAGGTTGCCGATCCGAAATCGCGAGACGCGATCGGGGTGGGAGCGTTCAACCTCATACGGCGTGAGGCGTATGACCGACTGGGCACGTATGAGCGCCTGCGCATGGCCGTGTTGGACGACATGAGGCTGGGCGAAATCGTGAAGCAGGAAGGCCTGCGTCAGCGTGTGGCGTTCGGACGCGATTTGCTGCGCTTGCGTTGGGTCTTCGGCGCGCGGGGCATGGTGGAGAACCTGACGAAGAATGGATTCGCCATTTTGCGCTTCAATGCGTGGTTTGCCGCGCTGGCGGTTTGCGGAGTGCTGCTGGTAAATGTCGGTCCATTCGTGGGAGTTGGTCTTGCCTCAGGCTGGGCCAGAGTAGGCTTTCTGATCGCCCTGTTGGCAGTAGTGATGGTCTACTTAGGAATGTCGTGGCACAGCGATATCTCGCCGCTATACGCGGTGCTACACCCGGTTGGGGCAATCGTGTTCTGTTATGCACTTGTACGGTCGGCCGTTTTGACCCTGGCCCTTGGGGGAGTGGTCTGGCGCGGCACGTTGTATCCGCTCGCGGAATTGCGAAAGTTTGGCCGCGAGGAGCCGCAGTGGACGTGGCTGTAGGCTTTGCGTTACCTGGTCGGCTCCATGCGCAAGGCATCGTTGAAACGGTTGAAGTAATTGAATAGCCCGATGGCCGCCAGCAGTTCGATGATCTCTCCCTCGTCGTAGTGGCGGCGCAGTTCGGCCCAGAAGGCATCGTCAACCTCGTGCGGGTCGCGCGTTACCCGTTCGGCGAGTTCGAGGGCAGCCTTTTCGGCATCGGAGAAATCGGTGTGATGTCGAAAGTCAGCCAGGTTTTCGATCTGATCGTCGGACCAGCCGTGCCGCCTTGCCAAGGCGGTGTGGGAGGACAGTCAATACTCGCAGCGGTTGATCTGTGAGGTCCGCACGATCACCAATTCCTTCAGTTTGGCGGGAACTGTTCCCGTATTCATGACCGCGCGGAAGTGGGCGATCATGGTGCGGAAGATTTCAGGACGGTGCGCTGCGGTGCGAAACATGTTGGGAACATTGCCGCGTTCTTTGAGGTAAACGTCGTAGATGGCTTTGGTTTCGGCATCAACATGGTCTTTATCGAGAGGAGAAATGCGAGTCATAGCACGATTGTACGGCGGGCGGAGAAACGGCGCATAAAGCAGCAGACGCCCTTCCGCGCGAAGCGAAAGGGCGTCCGACGTTTCTTGCGGCCGCAAACAGCGGTTGAATATCTGTTACTTGGTGAAAGACTTGATGGCGTTGGCTTCGTCTTCCTGCACGTCGAACACCGTGTAGAGCTTGGTGATCTGCAGCAGGTCGTGCACCTTCTTGGTGAGGTGCAACAGCTTGAGTTCGCCGCCCTGGCGCTGTACGGAGGTAAATGCGCTGACCAGTTCGCCGATGCCCGAGCTGTCGATGTAGCTGACGTCGCCCAAGTTCAGGAGAATGTGCTTCGCGCCTTTGCCAAGCAGGTCTTTGATGGTGTCGCGCAAGACCACGCTACCTTCGCCCAGAGTAATACGCCCGCTCAAGTCAACGATGGTTACACCATCCACTTGCCGGGTGCTTGCTTTCATGCTCACGTGGAAGCCTCCTGGCGGTCCAGGTCGGTGCCCGGGATCCGCTTGATCAATGTAATTTCAGTGCCTGGCTCCAATTTGCGGAACCGTACTTCGTCCATAAATGCCCGGATGAGGAAAATTCCACGGCCGGACTGCTTCATCAGATTTTCGGGAGCGAGCGGATCGGGAACCTCATCGGGTTCGAGTCCTTTGCCTTCGTCTCCAATGGTAATTATCAACTCGCGGCCGTTCTGTTCAAACGATAAGTTTACGCGCTTGCCCGGATCGTAGGCGTTACCGTGCAAAACGGCGTTAATCATGGCCTCGCGCACGGCCATGGTGATTCCGCCACGCACGTCTTCATCAAAACCAGCCTGAGCGGCGGTCTGGTCGGCCATTTCTTCCGCTTTATTCACGCTTTCCAGCGTGGACTCCAGCCGGTAGGAAACCTTTGATTGCGCGGTCATGAATAGGCTCGTTTTGCCTCGCCAGATGCTTCCATCGCCTGCGGGAACCAAATCCTCAGGATTCTGCAGTTTGCCTTGTCTGGAAGCAGTTGTCAACGCAGGGTTTTACTCAGCCCGTGCAGCGAGTATAGGGACAGTGGGTACTGTTTATGTGTGAACTTATTTGGCGAACGGACTCAAGCAAGGGAGGTACGATTTGCCAGCCGTGCGGCGGCGGAGTTATGATTCGAACGAACGTTCGTTTAGACTGTCGATTGCCATCGCTGCATCGCACTGGAGTTCTGAGTTGGTCATACCAGAATCGCAAGCGCAAGCTGCCGTTACCGGCCAGGATACCCGGTTCGACCGGCGCTTTTCCGAGATCCTCGATTATGCGACGGAAGTGTTCGCCGAAAAAGGCTACGAAGGCGCGTCGATGCGCGACCTGTCACGACTCAGTGGAATCTCGCTGGCGGGTCTCTATTACTACTTCGACTCTAAGGAAAAGCTGCTTTACCTGATTCAGAAGCACACCTTTACCATCATCATTGATCGTCTGCGGGAGCGTCTGGCGACCAGCAGCGATCCCGAGGAGCGCGTCCGCATCTTCGTGCACAATCACGTGGATTACGCTGTGGCCAAGCAGAAGGCGATGAAGGTGCTGTCACACGAAGACGATGTACTGAAGAATGGTTACGGTGCCGAACTCGCTGCCATCAAGCGCGACTATTACAAGATTTGCGTAGGGCTGGTCGACGGGCTGGCGCAAGCCGAAAACTCGCCGCGGCTTGGGCGGCGGCCCAGCGGAAAGAATGGCATCGCTACCCGCACAGCGGTCATGGGCCTGTTCGGAATGATGAACTGGCTTTACACCTGGTATAAGCCACGCATCGATCCCGACGCAGAAGTCATCGCCCGCCAGCTCAGTGACCTATTTCTACAGGGAGTGCGTGTGCAAGAAACTCCGAGCGGTCGTTCCGCGCCGAAGAAGATCACGGTCGCGGATCTACCGACCAGCAAGCGGTCGAGAAAGCGTTCGTAATTATGAACATGACATGGGCGAGCAAACCCGCATTCCGGCGCATCCTGATCGACCTGCAAGCTCCAACCGTGCGGATTACGCTCAATAACCCTCCCCTGAATGTCATCGACATGGAGATGATGGGTGAGTTGCTGGCTGCGCTGGAGCAGATCGAAACCATTGCCGACGTCAGCACTATCGTTTTCGCAGGAGCGGAACGAGTGTTCTCCAGCGGGGTGGACATTGCTGCGCACACTCCTGAAAACGTCCGTAACATGCTCACCGCGTTCCACGGAGTCATACGCGCCGTGGTGGCGACGAAAAAGCTGACGGTCGCCGTGGTCCGGCGGCATTGTCTTGGAGGTGGGGCCGAACTGGCGCTGCTCTGCGACATCGTATACGCCTCGCCTGACTCGGTATGGGGATTTCCCGAGATAAAGCTGGCATGTTTTCCGCCTGTGGCCAGCGTGGCATTGGCTTCGATAGTCGGACAGAAGTTGGCGGCGGAGATGGTCCTGACGGGTCGCACTATTACAGGGCAGGAAGCCCATGCAGCCGGACTCGTCAATGGGCTCGCCGATGATCCGGAAACGCTGGTTGCAGAGTGTCTTGCACGGGTGACTCAGCTGAGTCCCGCTGCTATGGCTC
Source organism: uncultured Acidobacteriaceae bacterium (assembly GCA_963749635.1). GTDB lineage: Bacteria > Acidobacteriota > Terriglobia > Terriglobales > Acidobacteriaceae > DASRAA01. The sequence goes on along the minus strand of CAVVNW010000018.1, from coordinate 110,290 downwards.
TGGCCAAGAAATCGCTCTACGCGTGGGATTCGATGCACTTCGACAAAGGCCTGGCGCGCTCTGAGCAGATTTACCTCGACGAGTTGATGAAGACGCTTGATGCGCAAGAAGGCATCCAAGCGCACATAGAGCGCCGCAGACCGCAGTGGCAGGGCAAATAGTCTTCGCACGGGCAGAGGAATTCGATGGATTACGAGATATCGGTCAGCGAACTGAAAACGTTGCGAGATTCCGGAACCGGGCACGCCCTCTTGGACGTGCGCGAGCTGTGGGAAATTCAAACGGCGCAGATTGGCGGCAGCAAGCATATCCCCATGGGCGAGATTCCGGCCCGATTTAATCAGGAACTTGATCCTGAGGAGCACATCGTGGTGGTTTGTCATCACGGAGTGCGTTCGATGAACGTCACGGCGTGGTTGCGACAACAGGGTTTCGAAAAGGTGCAATCGTTGCGTGGAGGCATCGACCGCTGGTCGCGAGAGATCGATCCCTCGGTGCCGGTTTATTAGGGATGGCTATGAAAAAGGAACTGATTGAACTTCGAGTTAACGGGCGGACGCACGAGCTGGCGGTCCAGGCCAACAGTCTTTTGTTGGACGTGCTGCGCCAGGACCTGAACCTGACAGGCTCGAAACGAGGCTGTGATGATTCGTCATGCGGCGCTTGCACCGTGCAAGTCGATGGAGTACCGATGCTGGCGTGCACGATGCTCGCAGCGAGTTTCCAAGGTTGCGAGATCACTACGGTCGAGGGCATATCCGACGGTGGTGGCCTCGCCGCGTTGCAGAAAGCTTATGGCGATTTTGGCGGCTCGCAATGCGGCTTTTGCACTCCGGGATTCATGATGACGGTGCGCTGGCTACTGGCGAATAACCCCGATCCAACCGACGAAGAGATTCGCGAAGCCCTGAGCAGCAATTTGTGCCGATGCACGGGGTATTCGCAGATGTACCAGGCGATTCGTGCGGTAATCGAAGCGGAACGCGCGGACAGCAACCCGGAACTTGTGGGAGCGAAGCGGTAATGAGCGAATTTTCTGTAATCGGCAAGCCAATCGCGATGGTGGATGCTGCTGGCAAGACCAACGGTGCCGGCAAGTACACCGACGATCTCAGCGTGCCGGGCATGCTAGTCGGCAAGATATTGCATTCGCCCTATCCGCACGCGCTCATTCAACGTATCGACGCCAGTAAAGCGCGCGCGCTGGATGGCGTAGTCGCGGTTGTTACCGGCGAAGATGCGCCCAACAAGTACGGGATTCTTCCGGTTGGACACGACGAGACGGCGCTGGCCGTAGGCAAGGTGCGCTACGTTGGCGACAACGTGGCGTGCGTGGCCGCAATTAATGAGGAGATCGCGGAACAAGCGCTGGAACTCATCGAGGTCGAGTACGAGCCACTGCCGGCCTATTTCGATCCGGAAGAATCGATGAAAGCCGAGCGCGAGCTGATTCATCCGGATCGGCCGCATAACATCGAGAAGGATTATCACCATGTGTTTGGTGATCCGGAGAAAGGATTTGCGGACGCCGATTATGTCGCCGAAGCACGTTACGTCGCCAACGAAGTGACGCACGCGGCGATGGAGCCGCATTGCACGCTGGCCAGCTTCGAAATCGATCCGCACACCGGCAAACAGGGAAGACTGACCGTTTGGTCGTCGACACAGGTTCCGTACTACCTGCAACACAAGCTGTCGCTGGTGCTCGAGTTGCCGATGTCGCAGATACGAGTGATCAAGCCGCTAGTCGGCGGAGGTTTCGGCGGAAAGAGCGAAATCATTCCCTTGGAGATCATCGCGGCGGTGGCTGCGCGCGCGGCTAAAGCTCCGGTGAAGATTACATACACGCGGGAAGAAGTATTCTGGGCGCATCGCGGGCGTCCACGCACTATCGTCGATCTGAAGACGGGCGTGAAGAAGGATGGCCGAATTACCGCGGTTGCCTGCAAGGTGATACAGGACGGCGGAGCGTACTGCTCGTACGGCGTGGTGACGATTCTGTACTCGGGCGCGCTGCTGGGTGCGCTGTACGACATCCCGAACATCCGTTACGACGGCTATCGCGTGCTGACCAACAAGCCGGCGTGCGGCGCTATGCGTGGCCACGGAACTGTTAATGTGCGCTTCGCCTTCGAGTCGCAAATGGACGAGATTGCGGCGAAGATCGCGGTGGATCCGGCGGAAATGCGACGGACGAACCTGCTCAAGCCGCCGACGGTCACGGTGAACGGCTTGCGAGTGTTGAGCTACGGATTGCCGGAATGCGTGGAACAGGTTATTGCGCGGTCTGATTGGGACAACCGGAAGGGCAAACTTCCTAAGGGGCGCGGACTCGGCATGGCTTGCAGTCACTATGTAAGCGGCGCCGCTAACAGCATCATTCGCTCCGATATGCCGCACTCGACGGTGAACATCAAGATTGATCGCGATGGCGGTGTTGTGGTGTATACGGGCGCGTCGGAGATTGGGCAGGGTTCCGATACGATGACGGCGCAAGTTGTGGCGGAAGTTCTGGGATGCAGCCTGTCGCGCGTCAAGGTGATTGCGGCTGATACGGACCTCACGCCGATCGATCTCGGATCGTACTCTAGTCGAGTGACGTTCATGGCGGGAAATGCTGCGCTGCGGGCTGCTGAAGACGTGAAGAAGAACATCGTGAGCGCGGCCGCACGGCGCATGAATTGCACGCCGGAAGAGGTCGTGATCAGTGGCGACCGCGTGTGGAAGCGAGGCTCGTCGGCGACGGATTCAACTGCTGCGCCCGGCGAAGAGGCTGCGCGAGGCCACGTGGACGGGCAGATTCTGCGCGGTTCCGTCCTGCAATCCCGCAAGAACGAAGACGTCAAAGATCACATGAGTTTCGAAGAGGCAGTAGTGGCGGCGATTGATGTTCACGGTGGCCTGACCGGCACAGGATCGTATGCGCCTCCGATCGAAGCCAGAGGCGGCAAGCACAAGGGAGCAGGGGTCGGACCTTCGCCAGCCTATTCGTATTCGGCTCAGGTGGCCGAGGTGAGCGTGGACGAGGAAACCGGCGCAGTGACGGTTCACAAGATTTGGGCAGCGCACGATTGCGGGCGGGCGCTGAATCCGGTCGCGGTCGAGGGACAGGTGATCGGGTCGGTTTGGATGGGACTCGGGCAGGCGCTCCAGGAAGAAATGGTCTGGAAAGATGGGTTGCTGATGAATCCCGGATTGCTGGAGTATCGCAGTCCTTCGTCGGTCGAATCGCCGGAAGTGGAATGCATCATCGTGGAGAGCATCGATCCAGAAGGGCCGTTCGGCGCGAAGGAGGCGGGCGAAGGATCACTAGCGGCGACGATCCCGGCGATCTCCAACGCGATTTTTGACGCTGTGGGAGTGAGGTTGCGTGAGGCTCCGTTTACGCCGGAACGCATTTTGGCTGCACTTCGCGCCAAACGAGGCGCGAAGAAGATCGAGATGACCGAAGGCGTTGACCCGACGCAGCCAAGAAGGCTTCGCGAACATGGAGGGTCGCTGTGGTTTCGCGGCAAAGGGCCGGAGCGGCATCCGGATGACCCAGCCAGAAAGCCTGTAATGGTTGGAGGTGGCGAGTGAGTCTTCCCAGCTTCCAGTTGCTGCGGCCGAAGTCGCTGGCCGATGCTGTCGGCATGATGTCGATCTATGGCGACCAGGTGAAAGTGGTTGCGGGCGGAACGGACGTGTTGCCGTCGATGAAGCAGAAGCTGTTCACGCCTCCTTACGTTCTCGACTTGCGAGGTATTGGCGAATTGCGGGGTATCCACGAAACGGCTGATGGCGTAAGTATCGGGGCGCTGACTACGCTCGCCGCCATCGAACATTCCCTGATCATTCGGCGCGACTACTCGGTTCTCTACCATGCCGTGAAGACCGTTGCGTCTCCGGTGCTGCGGAACATGGGAACGCTGGGCGGAAACATCTGCCTCGACACGCGCTGCCTCTGGTACAACCAGTCGCTGCTGTGGCGCAAGAGTTGCGGCTTTTGCCTGAAGAAGGACGGCGATCTGTGCCACGTTGCTCCTAGCAGTAAGACGTGTTGGGCGACGTTCTCTGGAGATACGCCTCCAGCGCTACTTTGCCTCGGAGCCGAGATTGAGATCGCGGGTACGAGTGGTGTTCGACGCGTTCCGTTGGCGGAGTTCTACGTGAACGACGGGATAGCGCGGCTGCATCTTGCGCCGAGTGAAGTCGTGACCCGCGTGCTTCTTCCGGCATCGGCGCGAGGTTGGAGCGGAAGCTACCAAAAGCTTCGCGTACGCGGCAGCATTGATTATCCGCTGGCTGGAGTTGCGGTCGCGATGAAGATGCGCAATGGCCGGGTTGAAGATGCGCGCATGGCGATCACCGCGGTGAATCCTGCGCCTCACCTGGTGAAAGATGTTGATGCGAGATTGGTTGGCCTGGAAGTTGGCGAAGAGTTGGCAGAGACAGTTGGCGAGTTGGCAGCACGAACTGCCAAACCTCTGACTACATCTGCGCTGACGCCCGAATATCGCCGCGAGATGGTGAAGGTGTTTGCCAAGCGAGCCCTGCTGGAAGCGGCCGCGAACTAGATGATCACCGATTGCCACGTTCACATTGCGCCGATGAATTTGTTCAAGCCCGAGGCGCTGGCGCTGATGAAGAAGTCGCGCAAAGACTTTGACCAAGTCGAGCGTTACTGCCAATCACCCAAAGCGTTTCTGGAACACATGGACGAGATTGGCATCGATCGGGCGGTGCTGATCAATTATGTTGCGCCCGAGGTGATCGGGTTTACTCCGGAGGTGAACCAGTTTGTCGCGAATTATGTAAAGGAAGACCCGAAGCGGTTGATTCCTTGCGGTAGCTTGCATCCGCGGCACACGAAAAATGTACTGGCCGACATGGAGCAGATCGTGCGGCTGGGAATAAAGCTGATTAAGATTCATCCGCCGCATCAGTTGCTGTATCCCAACGATTACTTGAACGGCGTCAAGGAACTCGAGATCATTTACCGTGCTGCTGAGGCGAACGGCATTCCGATCATGGTGCACACCGGCACATCAATTTTTCCCGGTGCGCGCAATAAATTTGGCGATCCGATCTACGTGGATGATGTCGCAGTCGATTTCCCCAATCTCAAAATTCTGCTGGCGCATGGCGGGCGTCCGCTATGGATGGACAGCGCATTTTTCCTGGTGCGGCGGCATCGGAATGTTTATCTCGACATCAGCGGAATTCCGCCCAAAACCCTCCTAAAATATTTCCCGCGATTGGAAGAGATCGCGCACAAAACGCTTTTCGGGACGGATTGGCCGGGGCCGGGCGTTCCGGAGATCGCCAACAACCTCGCGGAATTTCGCAAACTGCCTCTCACAGAAACCGCGAAACACCAGATTCTCTCCAGCACAGCGTTGGAAGTCTGGCCGGCCTGAACTACTTGGCACGGACCTGACTTTCCGACGTTTGCATCCCGGTCGCTACCTGAATTGCGCGCCATAGCTCCACATGCCCTGTTTTCCCCTTTACCGAGAAGGGAATGATTGCGTCCGAGGGAACTCCGAGTTCGCTTGATAGTTCGGCGAGCGCCTTTCGCAAGTGGTTATTGGAAATCCGGTCGGCTTTGGTGGCCACGACGAGGTAAGGCCGATCATGGTGGCGTAACCACTCGTGAAGCTGGATATCCGACTGTTGAGGTGGAATCGAAATATCAACCAGCGACAAGCAGAGCGCCAGCGATGACCGCGACGCAAGGTAAGGGTCGATGAATTGCGACCACAGGGTGGTGATCGCTTTCGGCACGCGCGCGTATCCATAGCCGGGCAGATCGACGAAGAAAAACTCGGGATGAGGACGGCCGGGGCGACGCAGTTCGAAGAAGTTGATGGTTTGTGTGCGGCCGGGAGTGTTGCTGGTCTTTGCGACTTTGTCGCCGACGAGCGCGTTAATCAGACTCGACTTGCCGACGTTAGAGCGTCCGAGGAAAGCGATTTCGGGCGCGCTGGGCGCGGGGAACTGCTGCGGGTCGGCGGCGGAAGTGATGAACCTTGTTTGAACCTTCACCTTTTCACTATGGCGGGAAGGGCGGGAAAGAGCAAGCTGGCACGGGCCCACCCCTACCCCCTAAATGCAAAGTCTCAGAAACAAATGGTTTACGAGACAATGATCCGTAAGATATTATAAACATTATACTTATAGGCAAAGTCTCAGAAACAAAGGAGTTAGAGATTCGCCGACTAGATGCGCTCCTTTAGAATCAATACGTTAACGGCAAAATTCCCCGTAAAGTATTACAAACATTTAAGTTAGGACGAAAATTGTCAGAGAACCTGCACGCCCGGTGCGAATTGGGCGCTCCCCGATATGGGGAATCTGCTGGTCGGGATCGATGGCGTCACCGCCCGACGACAGAACAGCCAGTGTATGTGTAATACACATGGGTCAACAAAGTCGCGAGAAAATCGTCGCTCGACAAAACGAAAGTAACCAAAATTCCCGAAACAGGAAATCTTTAGTGCAGCTTGAGGGGTCGTTTGTCTTCGACGTCGTCGATGCGAACGGGGCGGAGCTTGTGCCAGAAATACAGTATTGCGGCGACGATGATGGCGATGCCCACGCTGATGGCGAAGAAGATGCGGTAGGCGGGCAACAGGATCAGAAGAGCCACGACCGTGCCAATGGCGACGACAAGGGCGGCACTGCCTTTCATGGAAAATCGCGGGCCGGGCATACGGCGATATTGTAGTGCAGTGGATAGTGGATAGTGGGTAGTGGATAGAAAAAGACCCACGCGAGCTTTGCGCACCCAGGCTAGCGCACAGAAGAACGGTGCGAACCGGGGTCACCGACATCCCACTCTGTCCGCAAAGGACGCGGACACGGGTGGAGCACCCGGCGAGGATCGCCGCTCCGCGGCTGGGCGTGTCCTTTCGACGGTTTGCGCGGGCTGACGCCCACGCCTAAGAGCACGCCGCGGCTCCGCCGCTTTTGCTTGAGTTTGCGACCCGAATAGAAGGACCCACCCGGCCACAGAGAAATCGTGCTTGACTTCTATATCCACAGTTGATATATCTGCCTCCGATATAGAGGCGACTGGATCGATGAAAAAATATCTTTCCGACGATACGCGACCGCTTCTTCCTCTGACACCCGCGGTGTTCTACGTGCTATTCGCTTTGGCGGACGGAGAAAAGCACGGGTACGCCATCATGCAGGCAACGGCGGCACTATCGGACGGAAAGTTTCGCATGGGCCCGGGCACGCTATACACCACACTGCAACGCCTGGTCGATCAAGGATTGATCGCAGAAGTAAAGGGGGGGCGCGGCACCGAAGACAGCCGCCGTCGCTACTACCGTCTAGCAGGCCAGGCAAAATCATTGCTGGAATCCGAACTCGGGCGCATGGATGCTGCGGTGCGCCTGGCACGCAAGCGCAAACTGGCGCCAGAGTCGGCGGAATAAGTCATGCCCATCATTGGAGAAGTGGCGGTCGTTCGCATCAGCGGAATCATCTATCGGCGCCTGCTGCTGTTCTATCCACCCGAACTACGCCGCAAGTTCGGCGAAGAAATGCAAGACACTTTCGAAGCCGTGTTGGGTGACGCTATTTTCGAACGTAGAGCTGCCGACATCTTCTCGTTGTGGCGATTGGCGCTGTGGGAGTTGTTGACTGTGGCTCTGCCTTTGCGGCTCGCCAGCGAAGCGATGATGGCAAGGGCCCTGTCGTTTCTCGCTTCGGCGGCGTTGTTCCTGGTTTTCTTCAGGGCGGTCAGTTAAGCGCCGGCACTCTTATTCTGGAGGAAAAAAGAGTATGCGGGGTCATATGGCGGTTTCGTTGTTTGCGCTTGTTTTTGGTGCTCTGGAAACTGGCGGAGCTGTCCAGGAGTTGGTGTATCGCGGCATCCTCCGCAGCGAAACGGAGCCCATGATTATCGGAGCTTTGGGCACGATTACAGGAGCCGTCTTGCTGTGGGCCGGTGCTGCTTTGCTCATTCGATCGCCGCTGGTTAGTGTTCTGATACCGGCGACTGCATATCTTTCAGTCCCGACCTTCCTGATCTCGGGCGTCTACAAACACTACGCGGGATGGCCGATCACGTTGGTGGGCATCGTATATCCGCTGATTATGGTGTTCTGGTGGCGGATGGATAGCAAAGCAGAGGCGACGCCAAGGATCGCTTGAGCAGTGCTGAAACAGTGGATAGTGGTTCGTGGATTGTGGATAGAAAACACCCGCACACTCCCGGATCGGAGTTGTGCGGGCGCTTGAACCTACTGGTGCGCCGTCGGCGCTGCGGGTGTCGACGGGAGCGCCGCGATGGTCGCAGTCTCGTCGGGCACATCAGGCAGTGGCTGTTCCAATGCCAGGGCCAACACGTCATCCATGGTCTTTACAAAGTGCAGCTTCATCACGGAACGCAAGTTCTCCGGCACCTCGGCGAGATCCTTTTCGTTATCTGCAGGGAGAAGAACTTCGAAGATACCGGCGCGGTGAGCGGCCAACAGTTTTTCCTTCAGGCCGCCGATGGCCAGCACTTTGCCGCGCAGAGTGATTTCGCCGGTCATAGCGATATCGCGACGGACCGGAATGCGGCTTAGCGCACTAGCGATGGCCGTCGCCATGGTGATTCCAGCAGATGGGCCGTCCTTGGGAATTGCTCCCTCGGGGACGTGAACGTGAATGTCGAGGTTGCGATAGAAGTCACGGGGCAGTCCGAGGCGATGCGCGCGTGAGCGCACATACGACATAGCGGCTTGCGCCGACTCCTGCATCACGTCGCCGAGTTTGCCGGTGAGCGTGAGCTTGCCTTTGCCATCGACGGTCGCGACCTCGGTGGTGAGAATCGATCCGCCGACTTCGGTCCAGGCCAGTCCGGTGACCAAACCGATTTCACTGCGCTCGTGAGCTTCGGTGTCGCGGAACTTCAGCACGCCGAGGTAGTCGTTGACGTTTTCAGCGGTGAGAGTAACGGAGTACTTGTCGCCGTCTTTCACCACCTTGCGCGCGACTTTGCGGCAGATGTTGCCGATCTCGCGCTCCAGGTTGCGCACACCGGCTTCGCGGGTGTAATTGCGGATTATAGTTTGTAGTGCCGCGTCGGTGAAGACGATGTTCTGCTCGGTAAGGCCGGTTTGCTCGCGCTGTTTGCGGACCAGGTACTGCTTGGCGATCTCTACCTTTTCCGGCTCGGTGTAACCCTGGAGACGCAGCACTTCCATGCGGTCTTGCAAGGCCGGGGGAATGGTGTGCAGCACGTTCGCGGTGGCGATGAAGAAGACCTGCGACAGGTCGTATTCCACGTCGAGATAGTGATCGACGAACATGAAGTTCTGCTCGGGATCGAGCACTTCGAGCAGCGCTGCCGACGGGTCGCCACGGAAGTCCATCGACATCTTGTCGACTTCGTCGAGCATGAAGACCGGGTTCTTGGTGCCGGCCTTCTTCATCATCTGGATGATCTGGCCGGGCAGCGCGCCGATGTAGGTGCGGCGATGGCCGCGGACCTCGGCTTCGTCACGCACTCCACCGAGCGACATGCGCACGAACTTGCGGCCGGTGGCTTTGGCGATGCTCATGCCGAGTGAAGTTTTGCCTACGCCCGGAGGTCCGACGAAACAGAGGATTGAACCTTTGGGATTCTTGACAAGCTGGCGAACCGCGAGGAACTCGAGGATACGGTCCTTGATTTTCTCGAGGCCGTAGTGGTCTTCGTTCAGGACCTTCTCGGCGACTTCGATGTTGCGAATCTCTTTGGAGCGCTTCTTCCACGGCACTGCTAGCAGCCAGTCGAGGTAGTTGCGGGAGACGGTCGATTCGGCTGACATGGGCGGCATGGCTTCGAGTTTTTTCAGCTCCTGGATGGCCTTTTCGTGAGTCTCGCGCGGCATACCGGCGGCGTCGATCTTTTTCTTCAGCTCATCGAATTCGCTCTTTTCGCCGCGGCCCAGTTCTTTCTGGATGGCCTTGATCTTTTCGTTGAGGTAGTACTCTTTCTGGGCGCGCTCCATCTGGCGCTTCACGCGCGATTGGATGGTGCGGTCCATGTTGAGTTTCTCGATCTCGACGTCGAGCACATCGCCGATGCGGCTAAGGCGTTCTGCCGGATCGAAGATCTCGAGGAGCTCCTGCTTTTCCTCAATCGAAAGCTGGAGGTTGGCGGCGATGGTGTCGGTGAGCTTCGACGGATCGTCGTTGCGCACGGCGGCGATCATGGTCTCGTAGTTGAGCGACTGGCAGAGCTTTACGTATTGCTCGAAGAGGCCGGTAACGCGCTGCATGGCGGCTTCGATCTGCGGAGTCAACTCGGTGCCGTATTTCGCCGTCCGAACGGTGGCTTCGAAATATCCGTCGGTATCGACGACCTGGAGGATTTTGCCGCGCTCGAGACCCTCGACCAGAACCTTGATGTTGCCGTCGGGCAGCTTGAGGCTCTGCACGATGTTGACGATGGTGCCGACCTGGTAGATTTCGTTGGCCTTGGGCTCGTCGATGCTGGCATCGTGCTGGGTCGCGAGAAAAATCTTCTTGTCGCCCGCCAGAGCTTCTTCGAGGGCGCGCACGCTCGATTCCCGGCCGACCACGAACGGCGTCATCATGAACGGGAAGATGACCACGTCCCGGATGGGCATCATGGGGAGCTTCTTGGTCTCGAACTTCTCTCGCTGAGTCACTGGAACCGCCTTGTCATTCAGAACGCTGCCGCTCTGAGGGAACTAATGAGCTGTCTTACCAGTCAGGATAACACGCGTTGAAACACCCTCCAGTCCTCCGGCACGGGCGCCGAACGAGCTGAAACGGCACGATTCAAGAGGCTGCGGAAAAGTCGGGAAAGCAGGTGCCTTGCGGACTAGAGTACGCTAGGCCGATCAAAAATAAACTGGCTTAGACGCTGGCCTGAAGGCCAGCTCTACCCAAAACCTCATTTTTCCGCAGCCTGTAAAGCTGCGCCCCTTCACAAAACAATCGGCGCGACCAGGGGCCGCGCCGTCGTGAACATAGAGTTGGGTAACGCTAGCCGGCTTTTTCCATGAAGGGCAGGCTGACGTTGCGGTGTTCCACCATCTCCTTGGTGACCTCGAAGTCTTTCACCCGCTTTTGGCTGGGAAGTTGGTACATCAGGTCGAGCATCAACTCTTCCAGAATCATGCGCAAGCCGCGTGCACCAACCTTGCGCTGCATGGCCTCGCGGGAGATGCAACGCAGAGCGTCGTCGGTGAAATGCAGCTTGACGTTCTCGAATTCGAAGAGCCGCTGATACTGTTTGACGATCGCGTTCTTGGGTTTGGAGAGAATTTCGACCAAGGCGTCTTCGTCGAGATCGCTGAGTACGCCGACAACTGGCAGACGGCCGACAAATTCGGGGATCAGCCCGAACTTAATGAGGTCCTGTGGTTCGGCTTGCGCCAGCAATTCGGTGTCGCGCTTGTTGGACTCTGTAAAGGCCGCTTCTTTGGTTTCGTCGGTGCGGAAGCCCATGGAGCGTTTGCCCATGCGACGGGAAATAATCCGCTCAAGGCCGACGAAGGCTCCGCCGCAAATGAACAGAATGTTGGTGGTATCGACAGGAGTGAATTCCTGATGTGGGTGCTTGCGCCCGCCCTGGGGAGGCACGTTGGCAACGGTGCCTTCGAGAATCTTCAGCAAGGCCTGTTGCACACCTTCACCCGAAACGTCGCGAGTGATGGAAGGGTTCTCGTCTTTGCGGCCAATCTTGTCAATCTCATCGATGTAGATGATGCCGGTCTGCGCGCGAGCGACATCTCCGTCGGCTGCCTGTAGCAGCTTCAGGATGATGTTCTCGACGTCCTCACCGACGTAGCCGGCCTCGGTAAGAGTGGTGGCGTCTACGATGGCGAACGGGACGTCCAGCATTCTAGCCAGCGTTTGCGCTAGCAGCGTTTTGCCGGTGCCGGTGGGGCCGATCAGCAGAATGTTCGATTTGGCCAGTTCGACTTCGCCATTGCGCTGACGGTTCATATGCACGCGCTTGTAATGGTTATAGACGGCGACGGCAAGCTTCTTCTTGGTCTGATGCTGGCCGATCACGTACTCGTCGAGGAAGTTCTTCACCTCAGACGGCTTGGGCAACTGATGCGGCGTGGTCGAGGTCTGGGTCTCAGTGCGGTCGTCTTCGAGAATCGAGTTGCAGACGGCAACGCATTCATCGCAGATGTAAGCGCGCGGATAGTCAGTGGGTGACGAAATGAGCTTGGCGACAGCGTCTTGCGACTTGTGGCAAAAAGAGCAACGAAGGACTTCGTCGCTTCCAGTCCGAGTTCTCACGGAAAGTACTCCTTCTACGCTACACTCCCCCAGCCAGGATCCCGATTTCCTGACCTGAATCGGCCGCTCGCCCAAGACCGCTCGGAGCCGTGACGCTCCGGAGAAACCCCAACTCGCCTAACTGGCCCTGGCGATTGCCTCTTCGTGTATGAGCTTATTGAAGCACAACCAGAGGGGTCGTGCGTGTGTACAGAAAGAATTCCAATACAACTTTCGCACCACGCCTTAGGTAAATCTTGCGCAGAGAGGAACCTCTCCAGTCACGTGGCTTTGGGCGCTACAAGCCGGGTCATAAATATTGCGTTGCGAACGCCGATGTCCCTCAGGGGCTGAAGAGTCTGTGTGAGAACTGTGCCGTCCCCGAGGGACTCTGGATCTTTTTCCCACCTTACCCAGCATTCCGCCTTCGGCTGCATGCTGGGCTATCATGTTCCCGCCCCCTGGGGGGCTGCTTTTATTGTCGTTTGTACCGCACTCGCAACCCCAACAACAGTACTCACGCGGACTCTGAAGCACTGAATTCAACGGGCGGTGACGGCGCAGGTGAAGCTGTGCCCTTTCAAAGCCTATTCATGAGACGGCTCTTACTTGTGCTTGTAGATGATGTCGTCGATGATGCCGTATTCCTTGCCCTGCTGGACGTTCATGATGAAGTCGCGTTCCACGTCGCGCTCGACCTTTTCCAGCAGCTGGCCGGTATGCTTGGCCAGTATCTGGTTAGTAATTTCGCGCATACGCAGAATTTCGCGGGCATGGATATCGATGTCGGTCGCCTGTCCTGATAAACCCGACATGAGAGGTTGATGAATAAGGATGCGCGAGTTGGGCAGGGCGAAGCGCTTTTTCGGAGCTCCACCGGCGAGCAGCGTCGCGGCCATGCTGGCAGCCTGACCGATGCAGATGGTGGTGACGTCTGGACGGATGAACTGCATCGTGTCGTAGATCGCCATTCCAGCGGTGATGGAGCCGCCGGGGGAGTTGATATAGAGGGAGATGTCCTTTTCCGGGTCTTCTGCTTCCAGGAACAGCAGTTGCGCGATGATCAGGTTCGCGACATTGTCATCGATAGGAGTGCCAAGGAAGATGATGTTGTCCCGCAACAGACGGGAATAAATGTCGTACGCCCGCTCGCCCCGGCTGGTTTGTTCGATCACCATGGGTACCAGCATCGATTGTGGCTCCTTCTTGTAGCTGCCCACGCTCTTCCCGAAGGACTAGGCGCGGGAATGAAATGCAAGCCGCGCTAGGCGGACCTGCGATAAAGGTGATTCAAGGTCTTTTCATTGCGGATGCGATGCCGGATTCTATCCAGCCCGCCGTCCTGGGTCAAACGCGCGCGGACCTGCTCGGCCGGTTGTTTCGCCTGAAGAGCTAGTGCTTGTAGTTCCTGTTCCAACTCTTCGTCGCTGACCTCGATTTTTTCCTGCTCTGCGATCTGTTCGAGGATGAGTGACGCCTTCACTTCGCGCAGCGCTCCCTCGCGCTGACCGGCACGGAGGCGGTCGAAGTCCATACGCTTCATGTCTTCTGTCTTCATGCCCTGGGCGGCGAGAGCTCGGAGACCGCGTTCGAGACGAAGGTCAATCTGCTGATCAACCATCACTTCGGGAACGGGAAAATCGTTGCGAGTTACCAGTTCGGCGACGATCTTATCTTTGCCCTGGTGCTCGGCTTCGTGTTCCTTCTCGGCCTTCATGTTCTCGTGTAGGCGATTGCGAAGTTCGTCATAGGTCGTGAAGTCGGCGCCCAGTTCCTTGGCGAAGTCGTCTGTCGCTTCGGGGACGCTGCGGGTCTTGATGGCCTTCACGTCGACGTCATAGGTCATGGTCTTGCCGGCCAGACGCTTGTCAGAGAAGTCGTCGGCATACTTCACATCAAACGAGCGATGCTCGCCGGCTTTGGTGCCCCGCAAGTTCTCGGAGAATTCGGGGATAGTGTTGTCTCCACCGATTTCGACCATGACTTCGTTGACTTCGACAGGCTTCGAGTCGGCGTCCTGCTCTGCGGCCTTGGGAACGCCGCGGAAACTCACTACGGCGAAATCGCCATCGGCCAGCGGACGCTCGTCCTCGACCGCGTTATATGTCGGCGTGCTGCAGGCGCAGATTCTTCAGCGCCTGTTCGACGTCATCTTCGCTCACGTTAGTGTCGATGGTTTCGGGCTTGATGTCGTCGTAGTTCGTGACCTTGAAATCGGGCAGAATTTCAAACTCGGCGGTGAACTTTAGCGGCTCGCCGTCGTGCAAATGGAGATCGGTGACGCGGGGCTGAGAGATGGGCAATAGAGACTGCTTGGCGGTCTCTTCGCGGAAGTAGCGCGGCACGAGAGACTCGACGAGGTCGCTCTTGATTTCGTCGGCAAACCGCTGGCGAACTACGGTCGCGGGAACCTTTCCCTTACGGAAGCCGGGAATGCGGGCCAACTTAGTGTACCGGCCGACGATCTTCTCGCGCTCGCTGGTGACGACATCGACGGGTACTTCGATGGTTAATTCGCGCTTACACGGATTAGTGGTTTCAACCGGTTTGATTTCAGGTGTGCTGGTTTCTGTGGTCAACGGAACGCCTTCGGGAAATAAAGATGTCGTTTGCGGAGCCGCTAGTGGAATTGATAAGTACCTATCCCACGCGCATTGGTGAGTGGCCCCAGAAGCGGCCTCCGGAGAGAACTCCAGTACCGCCGCAAGTCTTTAGTGTAAGAGAGGGCGAAGGGGCGGTCAAACGAACGCAAGGCCAAGCAATCCCAATTTAGATTCGCAGTTCGATGGTGCTCCCCCTGAGGATGATCGACGGAAGGCAGAAGATCCTACCCGTACAATAGCCACCATGCCCCCGGCATTGGCGATTCTCGACCGCGAAGTCATTGTATGCACGCGCTGTCCTCGGCTAGTCGAGTATCGCGAGCAGATTGGCCGCGAAAAGCGAAAGGCCTACCGCGATCATGACTACTGGGCGCGGCCCGTGCCGGGATTCGGAGATCCCGATGCGCGTGTCTTGATTCTGGGACTGGCCCCTGGAGCGCATGGCTCCAACCGAACCGGCCGGCCGTTTACGGGAGACGCTTCGGGAAAGTTCATGTATCCCATCCTCTATAAGGTCGGCTTCGCGTCGCAGCCTACGGCCGAGCGTCGCGACGATGGCCTCAAGCTGGTCGATTGCTACATCACCGCGGCAGTCCGGTGCGCGCCGCCCGATAACAAGCCCTTGCCTAGTGAACTGGCAAACTGTTCGCATTTTCTGGATCGGGAGCTGGAGATCTTGAGTAACGTCAAAGTGGTAGTGGCGCTAGGCAAGATTGCGTTCGACGCCTATCTAGCGCACCTTAAGCGAGTGGGCATGCTGACGTCGAAAGCGGGGATCGTGTTCGGTCACGCAAAAAGCTACGAAATGGCAAACGGCGTTACGCTGCTGGCCAGCTACCACCCTTCCAACCAGAACACGGCAACCGGAAAGCTGACTGAGGCCATGTTCGAGGGCGTTTTTCGCTCGGCGAAGAGAATGGTCAGGCGTAGCCGGTAGTCATTTTCAAGGCATCGGCCGGGTACCGAGTTATTCACAGGGTGACCGCTACTTCGTCTTGTCAGGCCGGACAAATCCAGCCATAATTGATTGTGCACCCCTACAAGCTCCACCTTGAGAGCGCTGCCTGGCCAGCGCAAGGGGCTCCCTTATTTCAAGAGGGGGCGGAGCACTTCTCCCGGCTGCACAAATCCATACAAATGAGGGCGCGAATGGCGGCAAAGTACATCTTTGTGACCGGCGGCGTGGTGTCTTCTCTGGGCAAGGGACTGGCAGCGGCTTCGATCGGGTGCCTCATGGAGAGCCGGGGCCTCAAGGTTTCGCTGCAAAAATTCGATCCTTATTTAAATGTGGATCCCGGGACGATGTCGCCGTTTCAGCACGGCGAGGTTTTCGTCACCGACGACGGCGCCGAGACCGATCTCGACCTCGGTCACTACGAGCGCTTCACCCACAGCCGCCTTAGCCGCGACAACAATTGGACCACCGGCCGCATCTACGAGAACATCATTGCCAAAGAGCGCCGTGGCGATTATCTGGGCAAGACGGTGCAGGTCATTCCGCACGTCACCAACGAAATCAAGAGCGCGATGAAGAAGGTTGCGCAAGATGTCGATCTGGTGATCGTAGAAATTGGTGGCACGGTCGGCGATATTGAATCGCTGCCGTTCATCGAGGCCATCCGGCAAATGCGGCAGGAGTTAGGCCGGGAGAGCACGCTTTTTGTTCATGTGACGCTGGTGCCGTACATCGCTGCAGCCGGCGAACTGAAAACGAAGCCGACCCAACACTCGGTGAAAGAGCTTCTCAGCATCGGCATCCAACCTGACATTCTGTTGTGCCGAACCGACCGGTACCTGTCCCACGACATCAAGTCGAAGATTGCGCTGTTCTGCAATGTCGAGGAAGAGGCCGTGATTACGGCCAAAGACGTCGCCTCGATCTACGAGGTTCCGTTGGTATTCGCACACGAAAAAGTTGACCAGTTGGCGTTGCGCTACCTGCGCATTCAGACGCGTGAGCCCGACCTGGCGAACTGGGAAGAGTTGGTCCACCGCGTCTATAACCCGAAGGACGAAGTCACGATCGGCATTGTTGGCAAGTATGTGGAATATGAGGACTCGTACAAGTCGCTGAAAGAAGCTCTTGTGCATGGCGCACTTGCCCATAACTTAAAGCTCAATGTGGATTGGATTGAGGCAGAAGGACTGGAATCGAAGGACCAGTCGGTCCAGGCCCAGTTGGAGATGGTCGATGGGATTCTGGTGCCCGGCGGATTCGGCAAACGTGGTATCGAAGGCATGTTGAAGGGGATTCAGTATGCCCGCGAAAACAACGTGCCGTACTTTGGCATCTGCCTGGGAATGCAAACCGCGTGCGTTGAATTTGCGCGCAACGTGTGTGGCCTGGAGCAGGCAAACTCCAGTGAGTTCGATCCGGCTACGCCGCATCGGGTGATTTACAAGCTTCGCGAGTTGCGGGGTGTGGAAGAACTAGGTGGAACCATGCGCCTGGGAGCCTGGGCCTGCCGATTGGAACCGGGATCGCTTGCCCAACAAGCCTACGGCCAAACCGAAATCAGCGAACGCCACCGGCATCGCTACGAATTCAATCGTGAGTATGAAAGCACGCTCACTGCCGGAGGCATGCGTATCACAGGTTCCACCCCCGATGGGACCTATGTCGAAATCGTCGAAATACCTGGCCACCCGTTTTTTCTCGGTTGCCAGTTCCATCCGGAATTCAAGTCAAAGCCGCTCGAGCCGCATCCTTTGTTCAGGGAGTTTGTTCGTGCTTCGTATGAACATAGGCTTGTCCACAAGCACAGACGCGAGGGCAACGAAGTCGAACAATTCTTGCGTTCTGAGAAAGTCAAGCAATAAGGGCACCGCGCAGTAACCAGCGACAGCTCGACGGAATTCATTCGCGTACGTAACGGTATTCATTACTTCATGATGACGACCTCTGTAGTACTCGAATGAGGCTTCGCACGTACTTCCTGATATGTGGACTCGAATTACCACTAGCAATTTGTAAAGCTGCAAGTTTTTGCACATCGCCAGTGAGCAAGACGCCGAAGTGATTGGTTTTAGGGGATACGCGTTTGGAACTAGCCGTGCTTCATAAGCCCTCGAGGCACAAGGCTAGAAGAGTTTTCATCGGGTGGGTAGTGGCTGTGGAAAAGTCATTGTACTACTAGTTTTGGCTAGGGTATCGGACTCAATCGGTCCAATTCACCACCAAAGAACACAGAAAAACCACCTTTTGGCTATTGTGTGCGTTACAGGTAACCAGTATGGTAAGTACCTCGCTGGTACGGGCAAGAACCAACTTCGTATTGCTGAAGCTGGAAGAGATTGAGCGATCGATACCTTGGCGCCGGAAGGCGCTTGTTGGACGCTTTGTTTAGGAGGAAGAACAGTAAATGGCTCGCAAATTAACCTTCGCCTTTGCGCTACTCGTGCTGGTAACCGCGGCTGCGGGCGCCAGTTTCGCGAACGTGATTCCGACTCAGATCACGTTTGGTCCGAACACCACTGGCTCGGTGTCCATCGGCACAACCGCCGCCGTATTCACTTCAATCACCGGGCACGCCTATCAGGGATCGTCAGCCGGGAGTTTCTGGATCTCCGGTGCAACCCTGAGTTATGCCAACAGCAACAGCCCGTACACCTTCGGTCCGAACTCACAGGCGTTTACTGTGACCATCGGTCCTGACACGATGAGTGGCTTGCTGGACGTGCAGGCTCTATTCATTAACGCCAAGTATGGCTTTTTCGCTGGGTCGTACGACATAACCAGCTCGACGGCCGGTTTCCGGAACACGGGATTCGCTGCGGGCCAGGTGGTCGACATCGATTTCGTAACCTATAAAGGTAATCTTTCGAGCGGCGAGCTTAACCCTTCTGTTCCTGAGCCGGGTACGATCGGTCTTGTCGGATCGGGTCTGTTGGCCGCAGCTGGCATGCTGCGTCGCAAGATTAAGATTTAGTCGTTTGGGCGTAAGACTTTAGCACCCCAGACAGGCTTGCAGCGGGCATTTACTGTTCGAATTCCCGGCATCGAAAGGTGCCGGGAATTTATTTTGTGAGCGAAAATCTCCAACTGTTTTTTGCGTGCGGTAGGATGTTCGAAGACGCGGGTCGCCGATCCGCTGACTTTCGGAGCAGGCGGATGGCGCAAGGATTTACCGTTGGGCAAGTCAACATCGGGAGCGGCGAGTTGTTCCTGATTGCCGGACCCTGTGTCATCGAGAGCGAAGCGCACGCCCTGAAGATGGCTGAGTCCATCGCTAAAATTGCTGCCCAGAAGAAGATCCCTTACATCTTTAAAGCCTCGTACGACAAAGCGAATAGGACTTCAATTCGAAGTTTTCGCGGTCTCGGCCGCGATGAGGGATTGCGGATTCTTGGCAGAGTTCGAAGCGTTGTAGGCGTGCCAGTTCTGACTGATGTCCACGAAGCTGCCGATGCGGCGCGCGTAGCCGAGGCGGTTGACGTGCTGCAGATTCCGGCGTTTCTGTGCCGCCAGACGGACCTGCTGGTTGCCGCCGCGAAAACCGGGCGGGCCGTTAATGTCAAGAAAGGGCAATTCGTTTCACCCTGGGACATGCGCCACGCTGTGGAGAAGGTCCGAGAAGCCGGATGCGAGAAGGTTTTCCTGACGGAGCGCGGTGCGTCGTTCGGGTACAACAACCTGGTGGTCGACATGCGGTCATTGGCGGTCATGCGGGAATTCGCGCCGGTGGTTTTCGACGCCACCCATTCTGTGCAACTTCCATCGGTGGGGGCGACCAACGGGGACCAGACCGCACAGCAAAGCGGGGGACAGCCGGAATTCATTCCGCTGCTGGCTCGTGCGGCCGTAGCTGCTGGCGTCGATGGCGTCTTCCTGGAGGTTCATGACAATCCCGGGCTGGCTAAATCGGACGGCGCCAACGCCCTCGACTTGAAGGACCTGGCGTCAGTGCTGGATCAGTTGATAGCGGTCCACCGCGCGTTGAAATGCGAAAGTGTCCTCGCAGGTGGAACGCATTCGCGGGCAATATTTTCACTGCAAAATCGCGCCATTCGGTGACTGTTTCAGCCAATTGAGGCCTAAAATATAGGGAGTTTGCCGAGAGATTGTTATTCTCAAGGTGGGCCCAAGAAGCCCTGAGTCCGCCTTGTGTCCAATCATAGCGACCGGAGTCGCAGAGTTTCCACTTGATTAGGAGTTTTTAAATTGTCGAAAAAACGCTATCTCTTTACGTCTGAATCGGTGACAGAAGGACACCCCGATAAAATTGCCGACCAGATATCAGATGCCATCCTAGACGCCTGCCTGAAAGAAGATCCCTACAGCCGGGTTGCATGCGAAACCCTTACGGCAACCGGTTTGGTAGTAATCGCCGGTGAAATCACAACCAAAGCTTACGTGGATTTCCAGAACCTGGTACGCGGCGTAGTGGCCTCGATCGGCTACGACAATGCGCTCTACGGGTTCGACTCCAATACATGTGCTGTGATCTCATCCATTAACAAACAGTCGGGCGATATTGCGATGGGCGTTGATACCGGTGGCGCCGGCGACCAGGGCATGATGTTCGGTTACGCGACGAACGAAAACGCCGATTACATGCCGACCGCCATTCACATGGCGCATAAGCTGACGCAGCGCCTCTCAGAAGTCCGCAAGAATGGAACCCTTCCTTATCTCCGTCCTGATGGAAAATCTCAAGTGACCGTGGAATACGACGAGAACCACAAGCCGGTCCGGATCGACGCGGTAGTCATCTCGTCGCAACATGCGGAAACGGTCTCCAACGATGAGTTGCGCGCCGACATTCTGAAGCATGTCATCCAGGCTGCGCTTCCCGCGGACATGCTCGACGAAGACACCAAGTACCACATCAATCCGACGGGACGGTTCGTAATCGGTGGGCCGATGGGTGACACCGGACTGACCGGCCGCAAAATCATCGTCGACACTTACGGTGGCATGGGGCGTCACGGCGGCGGAGCCTTCAGCGGCAAAGATCCGACGAAGGTCGATCGTTCGGCGTGCTACATGGCGCGCTACATCGCCAAGAACATCGTGGCGGCAGGGCTGGCTGATCGCTGCGAAGTGCAACTGGCTTATGCTATTGGTGTGGCCGAGCCGGTCAGCGTTCTGATCGACACGTTTGGAACTGCCAAGGTTGATGAAGAGAAGATTTCCGAGCTGGTACGCGCCAACTTCAAGCTGACCCCGAAGGGGATCATCGAGTCGCTCAACCTGCGCCGTCCGATCTACCGCAAGACAGCAGCGTACGGTCACTTCGGCCGCAATGAACCTGAGTTCACCTGGGAAGCCACGGACAAAGCTGCATCCCTGCGCCAACAGGCTGGTCTGGCCGAAGCCGGCGCCCAGAAGGTCGCGAAGTAGTTTCGATTTCGGGGCGCCGGCATCACGGGGCGCCCCTTCATTCAATCCTGCGATGTCGATCACCCTGGGGTGATCGCGCATCCGACTAGTTCTTGAAGCAACACTTCAGAAACGGGAGCATATGTCGACGACAAGCACACAGACAGCGGGCGATATCGCCAACCTTGAACTGGCCGATCTGGGCAAAAAGCGCATTGACTGGGCCAACCAGTCGATGAAAGTTTTGCAGATCATTCGCAAAGAGTTCATCAAGAACCAGCCACTGAAAGGCATCCGGATTTCGGCTTGCCTGCATGTGACGGCCGAAACGGCGAATCTCGCCATCACGCTTCGCGACGGTGGCGCCGACGTTGTACTCTGCGCTTCCAATCCGCTGTCGACCCAGGACGACGTTGCCGCTTGCCTGGTGCGCGATTACAACATCCCGGTGTATGCCATCAAGGGTGAGGACAACGACACCTATTACTCGCACATCATGGCGGCGCTCGATCACAAGCCGCAGATCACGATGGATGACGGCGCCGATTTGGTGACGATTGCGCTGACCAAGCGCAAGGAAGTTCTGGACGGCATTATTGCCGGCACTGAGGAAACAACTACGGGCGTCATCCGTCTTCGTGCCATGGCGAAGCAGGGCGTTCTGAACTATCCCATCATCGCCGTGAACGACGCCGATACTAAGCACCTGTTCGACAACCGCTACGGCACCGGGCAGTCGACGATTGACGGCATCGTGCGCGCTACCAACTTCCTGTTGGCGGGAGCGAAGTTCGTGGTCGCAGGCTACGGCTGGTGCGGCCGCGGTCTTGCCAGCCGCGCGCGTGGTTTGGGCGCGGAAGTGATCGTGACCGAAATCGATCCGACGAAAGCCATTGAAGCAGTGATGGATGGTTATCGGGTGATGAGCATGGACGAAGCCGCCAAGATCGGCGACGTGTTCTGCACGGTTACCGGCAACAAGAGCGTGCTCCGCAAAGAGCACTTCGAAGCCATGAAGGACGGAGCGATCATCGCGAACTCCGGTCACTTCAACGTCGAAATTGACATCCCTGCGTTGGACAAGATGTCGTCGTCGAAGCGCACCACGCGCAATTTCGTCGAGGAATACTCGTTGAAAGACGGACGCAAGATCAATTTGCTCGGCGAGGGCCGCTTGATTAATCTGGCGTCGGCCGAAGGACATCCGCCGTCAGTCATGGACATGAGCTTTGCCGATCAAGCGCTGTCGGTTGATTACCTGGTGAAGAACCACGCGACCCTCGAAAAGAAGGTCTTTCCGGTTCCCGAGGAACTCGACAAACGCGTGGCCAAGCTGAAGCTCGAGTCGATGGGCATCAAGATTGATCGCTTAACGCTGGAGCAGGAAGAGTACCTGGCGAGCTGGTCGGAAGGAACGTAAAGCAGTAGTCAGTGGCTAGTGGTTAGTGATCAGTTTTGGATTTTTGCGGGGCGACAGAAATGTCGCCCTTCGCTTTTGTGTGCATTTGGATGGGAAGACTACTTGCTGCTGCTTCCGTACGCCAGAATAAACGCCATTCCTGCCACGCCCATGAGCAGGAAAACGCACGCCTGCCAGCCATCCGCGAGCCACATCCAGCCGGTCACAATGGCACCCAGGCTTCCGCCAACATAGTAGAACGTCACGTAGAGTCCCGCTGCCGAGGAGCGCGCGCGTTGCGCAACGGTTCCCGTTTGCACGGTTCCGACAGCCTGGAAAATGAAGATGCCGGACGCGAAGATCGCCAGCCCCGCGATGATGAGCGGCAGGTTGTGAATCAGGGTCAGCGAGAGCCCGACCAGAGCGAATCCGAGTGCCAGCAGTGCCGTGTGGCGAATGCCGTAGTGATCGAGAAAGCGTCCAGAGAGCGGGGTGACGAATACACCTAACAAGTACACGCAGAAAACGCTGCCAAGTTGCGCGGAGTTCAGTTGAAACGGCGGAGCCGCCAGATAAAAGTTTACGTAGGTGAAGACGCCCACCAGGCAGAACAGCGCCGCGAATCCCATGCCAAAAACGGCGAGCAGCCGCGGGTTTCGCAGGTGGTCCCAGCTTTCCGCGACGGAGCTTCGAACGCTGACTGAGCGTATGAAGTTCCTGGCCTTGGGGAGCGCCCGTTGCACCACGACGGCTCCCACGAGATTCAAGATGCCAACCGCCAGAAACGAGCCTCGCCAATCGAAATGATGCGCCACCAATCCCGAGATGTATCGTCCCAGGAACCCGCCCAATACTGTTCCCGATACATACGCCGACATTGCCCGGCCGACGTAGGGACCGGCAAATTCCTCATTGATGTAAGCCATGATTACGACGATCACGCCGGGTACAAAAAGACCTTGCATGAAGCGCCAGAAAATCAGCGTGGCCAGACTCTGTGATGTTGCGGCCAGCAAAGTGGGAACCGTCAGAGCGTAAAGCGAAGGAACGATGACTTTCTTGCGGCCAATCGATTCCGCCATCAGCCCAACAAGAGGCGCCATCAAGGCGACCGCTAGGATCGTCGAGCTCACAGTGAGGCTGACACCGATGACGCTGGAGTTGTAGACCCGCTGCAGGTAAGGAAGCAGCGGCTGGGTGCAGTAAACATTGAGAAAAGTGCACATGCCGGCTAGCATGCAGGCGAGAATTGCGGCCACCGAAGGACCTGCTGAGCGGTCAACACTGATTCTGGGATCAGCGCTGACGGTTTCGGTCACAGCACCACCAGCGTGATTCCACGATTCCCTCTACCCAGATCGCGGTCTTCCTTCAATTCGGGCAATCGCTTCAGTAGCGCCCAGGCGTGCTCGTCGCTCTTGCGCCAATTTTCGCCAAAAATACAATCGCGAATTTCACTCCTATCCGCCATCTGGCGTAGCGTGGATTGCAACGCTACTCGTAACTCGCCGCCAACTCCGGTCGATCCGTAACCGTGGATCAACTTCAAGACAGACACTCCTTGTCGCCGCGCAGCGTGTAGCTCGCTCGCCAGGCGGGCACGGGCCTGCGGTATCGTTGGCATACCATCTTCCAGATTAATAGTTCGCACGGTGGCTCCCATGGATCGGTGCGATAACTTAGCGGAGACGGCGGCATTCACCTGCGCCCAGCGCTTCGCTTCACGATATCAGTCCACTCAAGGGCAAGGTTCGTTTCGCCGGCGTAGCGTTCCGGACAACCAAGCGCCAACGGGCGAACATCCAAAGTGCTGGGCTGATCGTGGCCGACCGGAAACAATAGCACCTTTAGGCCAAGAACGTGATGACAACTAGTGTTACCTGGAGATCAGATTGGTTACCCTGTCAGTGGTGGTCGCTGGCACATTTAAGTTAACTCACTGATTACACTGTTTCAAATCGGGATGGATCGCTCACTGATGTAATTTTTTTACTGGCAAGCTTGGTGACTTCGGTGGTACTTTAGTAACTTCAGTTCAGGATGCGATTGGATGTATTGTTAAGTGGAATCGACTGTCATGACCACTGAATCCCATCCTGAATCACATTCTAACTTGCGGAATGCAGTTCGGTTTCCTCTTCACCTGCGGGTCACGCTGAAGACGCCGACAGACGAACACGAGGCAGAGACGATTGATATCTCGGCCGGAGGAATTTTGTTCCGAACGCAAACGGCAGTCGAAGTGGGTTCCACCGTGGAATTTACGGTTGCGATGCCCGGAGATGTACTGGGTTCCGATCGCGACGTTCTGGTGCAGTGCCAGGGCCGCGTGGTGCGATTCTCGGAAGAACCCTCTGGGCGAAGCGTGGCGGTTGTCATCGATGAGTATAAGTTCGAACGCCTCTGAACATTCCGGATTTACGATGCCTCCCCAACACCTGGACGGAGCATCGCTCAGATCCAGCGCAGACCAGCATTCCGGCCCTTTGGAACTGAAACATTCGTCTTTACGTTTGATCGTGGCGGACTCTGAAGCGATTTTTCGCGTCGGAATGGGCAAGATTTTTGCGCTCGAGAAAGACTTCGAAGTCGTAGCCCAGACCGAAAACCTACCGCAGACCCTGAGTGTGGTTTCCGACACGGCTGCCGATGTAATTCTGTTCGAAGCCGGACTTTCTCCCAATCCTGCGGAATCGATTTCTGAAGTAATTCGACGGGCTCAGCCAGGAACGAGGGTGATTATCGTCGCCCAGCGAACGGGCGAAGAGGAGACTGTCGACTATCTTCGGCGCGGCGTGCACGGGATACTGACTCGCTCGATTTCTCCAGACTTGCTGGTTCGGTGTGTGAGGAAGGTAGCTGCCGGGGAGACGTGGCTCGACAATCAGGGTGTGAATTGGGTGATCGAGGCGTACCGTACCCAGTCCGAGCACGGGGTTACACCGAAACAACAGCTCCGGCTCAGTGAAAAAGAAATGATGATCATCGGTGGTGTGACTCAGGGTCTGAAAAACAAGGACATTGCCCTGGAGGTCGGCACCACGGAGCAGGTCGTCAAGAATTACCTGCGGAAGATCTACGACAAGCTGGGCGTTTCCGATCGCCTGGAACTCGCGCTTTATAGCATGCATCGCCGCCTGCTCGACGGGTATGTCTCTCCGAATAGCCAGGATGTAACGCCGGTGTCGAATGGCGCGGCCGCGAAGCCGCAAACGCCGCCTCCTTCGGGCAACGGTCCGCGCAATGGTGGCGGCGGACCGGAGTAAAGGCTTTCCCTCGATCGCTCGAGCAATCCTCAGCCTCCGTCAGCGGCGGGCTACCGCTCCCGAATGCGCTCCAACTTAAGCTAGGGTTCGCCAAAGCTGCGGGTTACAATACTCGGTTCCAGAAAGTACTGCACTCGGTGAAGGCCCTGATGGGGCTGAGCTGATACTTTGAACACCGGAGACATACGATGAAGGGCGATCCCAAAGTTATTGATTTTCTAAACCAGGTACTGAAAGCCGAATTGACGGCCATCAACCAGTACTTCCTGCATGCGGAGATGTGCGAGAACTGGGGTTACGAGCGGCTGGCGAAAATGATTCGCAAGGAATCTATCGAAGAAATGCAGCATGCCGAGAAGCTGATGGAACGAATTCTGTACCTCGACGGCGCTCCCAACATGACGGACTACTTTAAGATCAATATTGGCCAGACGGTAGAGCAGCAGTACAAGAACGATGTGCAATTGGAATACGACGCCGTCAAACGCCTGAATGATGGCATCCAGTTGTGTATCGCGCAGAATGATGGCGGATCACGAGAGCTGGCGGAAAAAATTCTTTCCGATGAGGAACACCACATCGACTGGCTCGAAGCGCAGCTGCACGCGATTGGCGAAATGGGCTACCAAAACTACCTGGCCCAGCAACTCAAAGAAGAAGAGTAGGCACGAAGTAGTCTGAAGCGCGCTCGCGGTGTTTGTCTTCGGCAGGCGCGCAATACGCTACAATGAAAATCGTTGGTCTTGCAGGAGCGCCGTAACCTGCGCTTCCCCAGCGGAGAGATGGCCGAGTGGCTGAAGGCGCACGCTTGGAAAGCGTGTGTACTCGAAAGGGTACCCAGGGTTCGAATCCCTGTCTCTCCGCCATTACCTCTCCCTGTCTCTCCGCCATTCACACTTGACTATTCAGGTTGCTCGTTTACGCTGAGCACGGCCCTCATGACGTGTTGCTGGCCTGGGGCAACCTCCACCGCATATCCAAGGACATTGCTGGTTTCGACACAGAGCATCCGCGTCCATTCGCCCTCCCCGAGATCTGACATTGAGTTGGCCTTTTTCTCCCACGGATTCCAAATCACCGTTGTCAGCGAGTTTTCTTTCTGGACATTAGTGCGGCGCTGCAGAACCGGATCCAGTAATTCGACCTTACTTTGTGTGTCGAGGTATACGCGGTCCGTTTCTGCTGTGATTGTCACGTCGCCCGTCTGCACCTTTTCACGATATTCGTCGGTCTTGTCCAGATAGTGGACCGAGTCTAATCCGTTAATACGCGCCGTGCGAACATCTCCCACGTTGTGGTAGGAGTGGAGCGCCTCTTCGAACCGCACGGAAGAGCTTCCCGTGTTGGTCACCGTCAGTTCCAGAACCAGTTCCGATCCAAAGATGGCGCAAAATTTCAGGAGGAAGTCCGCCGGCCACCAGGGCTTTGTGCTTACGTCGCTTGCGGTCGACATCGTGACAGCAACTGTCGAGCCCGTTCCCACAATCGAGTCGAGTTGCCACGACTTGGTGCGGACGAATCCGTGGGCGGGCGCTTTCGGATCATCTGCTTTGTCTCCGAACCAGGGAAAGCAAATGGGAATTCCGCCGCGAATGGCTTTGCCGTTTTCCCAGCGCGACTGAGAACTCACGAAGAACACTTCTTCCGCGCCCACGGGTCGCCAGGCGGTGACGTGCGCGCCATGCAGGTAGATCTCGCCGGTGGCGACTCGGGAAGTAATGGCGATTTTCGGTAATCCGCCATTGCCGGCGGCGACTTCTGCGATGCCGGGAATGCCAAACCGGCGATTGAGGTCAGCGATGAATGCGTCGGTTCTCATTCCGCACCATCTTAGCTTTCGCCGGCTCGATCGGTGACAATTAAGTTGCGAAGGTGCAAGTTGCCGCTGCTCGGAAGAGTGTCATTTTCCTGAAACATTTCGCGCTGGCGCGACTCAACATTACTGATGGGTAAATTGCTGACAGTCTCCGAGCCGATCGCAGCGATTTCGACCCAGGGTAGATGTCGAAAGCCGCTTTCTGTGGGATCATGGATGCCGTGTCGAACATTATTTTCCCCTGGTCTTCATAAGCGGAGGCTGGCAATTTTCGACGACACATACGCGAGGAGGCAGAATGAAACCGACCCAACAACTCCATGACCTTGGGCAGAGCCTTTGGCTCGACAACATTACGCGTGACCTGTTGGACAGTGGCACGCTGAAAAGTTACATCGACGACTTGTCGGTGACGGGGTTGACGTCGAATCCGACGATTTTCGACCAGGCGATCAAGAAGAGCTCAACGTACGACCCGGCCATACACGAAGCGGTGAGCCAGGGGCATTCAGGCGAGGCACTGTTCTTCGATCTGGCGCTCGATGACCTCAGTCGCGCGGCCGACCTGTTCCGGCCGATCCACGACCAGACCAAGGGAGTGGACGGATGGGTGTCGCTCGAAGTCTCGCCACTCCTGGCCTACGATACGGCAACAACTCTTGCGGCCGCGAAGGATTTGTCTGCACGCGGCGCGCGCCCCAACCTATTCATCAAAATTCCAGGTACCCCCGAGGGCCTGCCGGCGATCGAGGAAGCGATCTTCGCAGGGGTCTCCATTAACGTGACCCTTCTGTTTTCGCGTGAGCAGTATCTGGCCGCGGCCGAGGCGTACCTGAAGGGCATTGAGCGACGCATCGCCGCTGGGCTGCCGACGAATGTCGGCTCTGTGGCATCGGTATTCATCAGCCGGTGGGATGTCGCCGTCAGCAGCAAAGTGGGTGACGACCTGCGCGACAAGTTGGGCATCGCGATCGCCCAGCGGACATACAAGGCCTATCGCGATCTGCTCGCCACGCCTCGCTGGCAAAAGATCATTAAGGCCGGCTACAACCCGCAGCGGCTGCTTCTGGCCAGCACCGGAACGAAGGACCCGAAGGCGTCCGACATCCTGTATATCAAGGCGCTTGCGGCGCCCGATACGGTCAACACGATGCCGGAAGGGACACTGAAGGCGTTTGCCGATCACGGTGCAATCGACGGCGTAATGCCTCCCGATGGCGGCGACTGCGAACAGGTGCTGCAGCAGTTCACCAAGGCTGGAATCGATATCGATGCCTTGGGAGAGCAATTACAGACGGAGGGCGCTAAGTCGTTCGTGACTTCGTGGAACGAACTCATGGGAGTGATTGAGTCCAAGAGCGCGGTCCTTAAGTAACAATCTCAGTTCTCGTCAGCCGGGCCGCGTGGTGGCTTGGCTGAAAGGCCCAATTCAACGAGTGTGGCAGAGGTTTTCGGAGGTTCCCTTCGCCTTCCGATCGGTGGATCGGAAGGCCGGGGCGGACCGGGTTTGGCTTGCGCCGAGCGGTGAAGGTTGACGATAGGAGAAGCGAGATGGCAGGCAGGTTACAAAGTCTGAAGCGTCGTCCGGCATGGAAAGCCCTGGCTGCGCACTACAAGCAGGTCAAGGAAATTCACCTTCGCAAGCTATTCGCTGACGACGCCCAGCGCGGGGAACGATTTACGGCTGAGGCAGTGGGCGTCTTTCTGGATTATTCCAAGAACCGAATCACCGACGAGACGCTGAAGTTGCTTTTGCAATTGGCCGAGGAGTCGGGTCTGCGCGCGCGCATCGATGCCATGTTCCGCGGTGAAAAGATCAATGTCTCGGAGAAGCGGGCTGTATTGCACGTTGCGTTGCGGGCTCCCAAAGATGAAGTCATCAAAACCGATGGCAAGAACGTTGTTCCCGGCGTTCATGCTGTGCTCGACAAGATGGCGGCATTCTGCGACCGCGTCCGCAGTGGCGAATGGAAAGGGCACACCGGCAAGCGAATTCGTAACGTGATTAACGTCGGAATCGGCGGCTCCGACCTTGGTCCAGTTATGGCATACGAAGCGCTTCGTCATTACAGCGATCGTGAGATGGTGTTTCGGTTCGTCTCCAACGTCGATGGGACCGATTTTGCGGAAGCGGTTTATGGACTCGATCCGGCAGAGACAATGTTCGTCATTTCGTCGAAGACTTTCACCACCCTGGAGACGATGACGAATGCGCATACGGCGCGCGATTGGACGCTGGCCGGTCTGGGCGGTGATGAGTCGTCGATCGCCAAACACTTCGTTGCGGTCTCGACGAATGCGGCCGAGGTGACGAAGTTCGGCATCGACACCGCTAACATGTTTGAGTTCTGGGATTGGGTTGGCGGACGCTACTCGATGGATTCAGCTATCGGGCTTTCCACGATGCTGGCGATCGGGCCGGGGAATTTCCGGGCTATGCTAAGCGGCTTCCATCAGATGGACGAGCACTTCCGCACGGCACCGTTCGAAAAGAACCTGCCGGTGCTGATGGGTTTGCTGGGCGTCTGGTACAACGACTTCTTCGGCGCGCAGACTGTAGCCGTGCTGCCCTACGAGCAGTACCTCAAGCGTTTTCCGGCGTATCTGCAACAGCTCACGATGGAGAGCAATGGCAAGCACGTCACGCTCAGCGGTAAGGAGATCGAATATCAGACCGGTCCGATTTATTGGGGCGAGCCAGGAACCAACGGACAGCACTCTTTCTATCAACTCATCCATCAGGGAACTAAGCTCATTCCCTGCGACTTTATTGGTTTCTACAAAACGCTGAACCCGCTCGGCCGGCATCATGATCTTTTGATGGCCAACGTTTTTGCACAGACGGAAGCGCTGGCGTTCGGCAAGACTGCTGAAGAGGTGAAGGCTGAAGGTACCCCGGATTGGCTGGTTCCTCATCGAGTCTTTCAGGGTAACCGTCCCACAAACACCATTATGCTCGACGAACTCACCCCTGAGGCACTCGGGAAGCTGGTCGCGCTGTACGAGCACGTCGTGTTTACTGAGGGAACTATCTGGAGCATCGATTCGTTCGACCAGTGGGGAGTGGAGTTGGGAAAGGTCTTGGCACAGCGGATTATTCCCGAGCTCGAGAGCCCAGCGGAGCCTGCGCTGCGACACGACAGCTCGACCAACAACCAGATTCGCCGCTATCGCGCGCGTAAGTAAGAAATCGGCAATTTTAAATAGTAAGGAGAAAGCACTTCATGCAACTTGGAATGGTAGGTCTGGGAAGAATGGGCGCCAACATGGTGCGCCGGCTGATGAAGGGTGGTCACACCTGTACGGTATTCGACATGTCGCCCAAGTCCATTGAGGACTTAGTGAAGGATGGCGCTACCGGTTCGTCGTCCATTCAAGATTTCGTGAATAAGTTGGCGAAGCCACGCGCGATCTGGCTGATGATTCCTGCGGCTGTAGTGGACTCGACGATTGCCGAGATCGTTCCATTTCTCGAAGCTGGGGACATTCTCATTGACGGTGGGAACTCGTATTACATCGACGATATCCGGCGGGCTAAGGAATTGCAGCCGAGGGGCATCAATTACGTAGACGTCGGCACCAGTGGCGGCGTTTGGGGCCTAGAGCGCGGTTACTGCCTGATGATTGGCGGACCCGACGCAGCCGTGAAACATCTCGATCCCATCTTCAAGACCATTGCACCCGGAGTAGGCGATATTCCGAGGACTGCTGGTCGCGACAAGGTCGGAGGCACAGCGGAGCAAGGGTATCTGCACTGCGGCCCAAGCGGCGGCGGGCACTTCGTCAAGATGGTCCATAACGGTATCGAGTACGGCCTCATGGCGGCCTATGCGGAAGGGCTGAACGTATTGCGCTCTGCGAACGTCGGCAAGCAGACCCACGCAGCCGATGCGGAGACGACTCCACTGCGCGATCCGGAGCATTATCAGTACGACTTCAACCTCGCCGACGTAACAGAAGTTTGGCGGCGGGGTAGTGTGATCGCCTCTTGGCTGCTGGACCTAACGGCATCAGCCCTCATCGCCGATCCCAACCTCACCAAGTTCGGAGGACGAGTGTCGGACTCCGGCGAAGGTCGCTGGACGATCAAGGCATCGATCGATGAAGCGGTTCCGACGCCAGTCTTGACCACGGCGCTCTACGAACGCTTTAGTTCGCGCGGAGACGCTGACTTCGCGAACAAAGTGCTGTCGGCGATGCGCTTCGAATTCGGCGGTCACCTGGAGAAGCCAGAGAAATAGTTGTTGCAGCGGGACCGCTGACAGAACTCAATCGAGAGGATTCGGTATGACGCTGGAAGTGCTGGTCGATGCTCAAGCCGCGGCCGAGCGAGCGGCCGCAATCATTGCCGAGGAAGCTCGCGTAGCAGTTGCTGCGCGCGGCAAGTTCTCGATGGCGGTGAGCGGAGGCCACACACCGTGGGTCATGTTGCGTGCCTTGGCCAACGAAGACGTTCCCTGGCCCGCCGTAGAAATCTTCCAGGTTGACGAGCGGGTCGCGCCAGAAGGAGATCCCGATCGGAACCTCACTCATTTACACGAAAGCCTGCTCGAGCACGTACCCATATCGCGCGAGCAAATTCACGCCATGCCGGTTGAGATGGCCGATCTCAATGCGGCAGCGAAACAGTATGCGCTGAAGCTGGGAGAAGTTCTGGGCTTGCCGGCGGTTCTGGACTTGGCGCACCTCGGCCTCGGCCCCGACGGACATACGGCTTCGCTGGTGCCGGGAGATCCGGTGTTGAAGGTGACGGATTCCGACGTCGGTGCAACCGAGGTTTACATGGGACACCGCCGCATGACCTTGACATATCCCATGTTGAACCGTTCCCGGAAGATCTTGTGGTTGGTGACCGGCGCCGAAAAGGTCGCCATGCTGCCGCGTTTGCAGGCTGGGGACACTTCCATTCCTGCCGGCGGCATCAGCCGCGACCAGGCTGTGATTCTGGCCGATCGAGCTGCCGCGGGACAAACTCTACCTTGATCGCCGGACGTCGCGCTGAACCCTGTCGCAAGACGCAGCCTACTTCAGCGGTACGAACACCACGCAGACTGGCGAAGTCACATTCAGACTGTGTGAGGTTGCGGTCAGCCGACCGCTGGCAGCATCGACCGAAAATAAATTGATCGTGCCGGAGTCCTGATTCTCGGCGAACAACCATCTTCCCGTCGGATCGAGCGTGAAGTGACGGGGCGTCTTGCCGCCGGTCGGAACGCGTTCCACGAACGCCAGCTTCCCGTCGCGCTGATTAACGTCAAAGACCGCAATACTGTCATCTCCGCGATTCGAGACATAAAGGAACTTTCCCTTTGCATCCACCGCAATCTCGGCCGTGGTGCTCTCTCCCTTGAAGCCTGCGGGCAGCGTGGAAATAGTTTGTAGTTCGTGGAGTTGTCCCGAATCAGCCTGGTACGAGAAAACGATGACAGTGGACGATAGCTCGTTTACTAGATAGACAAATTTGCCGGATGGGGCGATAGCTAAATGACGCGGGCCCGAGCCTGGACCCACCTTTACGAAGGCCGGACTATTTGGACTGAGAGCTCCCGTCTTGGAGTCGAAGCGATAAACCAGCAGTTCGTCGAGTCCCAAATCCGGCACGAAGACGAAGTGGTTGTCCTTGCTGGCCTGAATCTCGTGTGCGTGCGGTCCCGTCTGACGTTCTTTGTTCACGCTGGAACCGGCATGTTGCACGAACGAAGAACGCGGGCCGAGCGTTCCCTCTTTCTCGATTGGAAACGACGCGATGTTTCCGCTGGTGTAATTGGCGACCAGCAAATACTGGCCAGTCCGGTCAAGCGAGAGGTGTGCCGGATCCGCGCCAAGCGACGAAACCTGCTGCATCAGTGTTAGTTTGCCTGTGCTCCGCTCGATGGCATATGTGCTGACAGCTCCAGTGCGACCTCCGTTGAAATGATCGGTTTCGTTTACCGCGTAAAGGTATTTGTTGTCAGCATCGACGGCGAGAAAAGACGGGTTGTCGGTTTGAGCTGCCGGTCCCAACCACTGCGACTCACCCGTACCGGGATCGAACCGGTACGCGTAAATACCTTTACTGCCCTTGTCGGTGTAAGTGCCGACGTAAACCAAGTAGCTGAAGTCGGCGGCAGACGCAACGGTGGCGATAAAAAGCACCACCAGAGTGGCGAGTCGTAATAATCCAGAAGCTAAGGAATGACGGGTCATCCGAGGATTCTATTGCAAGGCGATGGAGTCGTGGCGCTTGACTTTGGTATACATGAGCAACCTCCCTAGATGCTCAATCGCGGCACATAGAATGTGATTAAAAATGAAACAATGGATGCCACTATTGTGCTATGACTATATTGACAATAACACTAGTCTCCCATTACTTATTATTACGATATCCATTGCATTTTGAGCACGATTCAATTTAGTATCACCGCGAACTCATTAAACAGTCCCACCCGCGCCGAGTCTCCGGAGACGATTTCATGTCACGAAAGTCGCATACCCTCCCCCTGTGCTCTGTCCTTGCATTTGCACTGTTAACATCCGCCTCACTTTATGCACAGTCAATGCAAGGTCCGACCACCATTCGTCAAAATGTTCACCACGATTTATCGCTTCCTCTGAGCGAAATGGTCAAGACCGCTCCTTCGCCGGGCACTTGCCCTCAAGGATGTTGAGCCGATGAAGTTGGTTCCGCTTCCGCCGGGGTTGATCCAGTTGCCAGAAGATCCGGTGCAGCAGTTACTCGCGCCGCTCACTACGAGCGGCCTGACTGCAGGTCTGAATTTTGACGGCCTGGGACAGGGACAGTACGGCTTCGCGGTCCAATACATTCCTCCGGATACGAACGGTACGGTCGGTGCGACTCAGTACGTGCAGTGGGTGAATGCTTCGTTTGCCGTTTTCAACAAGACAACGGGTGCACTGGTGCTCGGGCCGGTTACGGGAAATACTCTCTGGTCAGGCTTCGGAGGCGGTTGCCAAACCAACAACAATGGCGACCCGGTCGTGACTTACGACAAGCTGGCCAATCGCTGGGTCATGAGCCAGTTCTCGGTAGGATCCACTCCCGTACCTGCAATGCATCGCGGTTTCGCAGACTTCAGACGCCACGGGCGCGTGGTATCGCTATTCATTCAGCTACGGCAACAGCGATTTCGATGACTATCCCGAAAATGGGCGTGTGGCCCGATGCCTACTACGAAACGTTCGAC
This sequence comes from uncultured Acidobacteriaceae bacterium, assembly GCA_963749635.1. Classification (GTDB taxonomy): domain Bacteria; phylum Acidobacteriota; class Terriglobia; order Terriglobales; family Acidobacteriaceae; genus DASRAA01. The sequence continues at coordinate 75,469 of CAVVNW010000018.1, read as the reverse complement.
ATGTTCCTGAACGGTCAAACGTATATCGGGCCCGATGCTTGCGCCTATGATCGCAACAGCATGCTGGCGGGTCTGTCAGCGACCCAACAATGCTTCCAGCAGAGTGCCGCGCTTGGGCCGCTGCTTCCTTCCGATCTGGATGGCACCACGCCGCCTCCGACCGGGTCACCGAACTACATGCTCACGTTTGGAACGAACACGTTGAACATGTACAAGTTTCATGTCGACTGGGTGACCCCTGCGAACTCGACTTTCACCGGGCCTACGGTAATCAACGTTGCCGCTTTCAGCCCGCTATGCGGTGGCGGTCAATGCGTCCCAGAGCCCGGCAGCCAAACCCTCGATTCGCTGGGCGACCGTTTGATGCATCGCCTTGCCTATCGCAATTTTGGTACGCACGAGTCGCTTGTGGTGACTCACTCTGTCACTGCGGGCAGCAGCGGTGGCGTTCGCTGGTACGAGATTCAGAACCCCAGTGGCACTCCCGTGTTGGCGCAGCAAAGTACGTACGCTCCAGACTCCAACTATCGCTGGATGGGAAGCGCGGCCATGGACCAGGCGGGCGATTTGGCTGTCGGATACAGTAAGTCAAGCAGTTCGGTGTATCCATCGGTCGCGTTACGCCGGGCGACTGGCTACGGATCCGGTCAATACCTTGCAAGCAGAAACAATCGTGGTCAGCGGAACCGGATCACAGAACTACAGCATGAACAATCGCTGGGGCGACTACAGTGCCATGCAGGTCGACCCGGTGGACGATTGCACGTTCTGGTACACACAGGAGTACATAAAGACCACCGGATCCTTCAACTGGAACACCCGTATTGCCAATTTCAAATTTGCTAACTGCGGCTCATCGGTTGCGATCAGCCCGACAAGTTTGACGTTTGCCAGTCAGATTCTGAACACTACCAGCTCCTCGCAGGCCGTAACCTTGACCAACAACGGGACTTCGACCGTTACCGGCATCAGTATCGGAACCACGGGCGATTTCGCGCAGACCAGCAATTGCGGCACCTCGTTAGCAGGCACTTCGAGCTGCACGATCAATGTGACTTTCACCCCAACTGCCGTCGGCACGAGGACCGGCGCCCTGACGGTTACTGACAGCGCAGGAACTCAGACAACGTCTCTTTCAGGCACCGGCGTTTCGAATGTGTCGTTGTCCCCGAGTACAGTGAGTTTCGGCAACCAGGCGTACGGTGTAACGAGCGCGCCTCAGGTTGCGACACTGATGAACAGCCAAACTTCGGCCCTCACCGGGATTGTCGTTTCGATCACGGGTGCCAACGCGGCCGATTTTGCCCAGACGAATAATTGCGGCGCGTCGTTGGCAGGCAATTCGAGCTGCGCAATCAACGTCACGTTCACTCCTCAGCACCTATAGTTCTGAAACGGCGACGCTCAGCGTGACCGATAGCCTGGGCACGCAGACCAGCACCTTGACCGGTTCTGGCAAAGACGTTACTCCGCCGACCACGCAGATCACTGCGCCGGCAAATAACGCCACCGTGTCGGGCACCATAACGGTTACCGCGACCGCAGCCGACAACGTGGGCATTGCGTCGATACAGATCTATATCGACGGAACGCTCGTGGCCTCGGGATCGTCTTCGCCACTGAATTACTCGTGGAACACGGTGACGGCTACTAACGCGTCGCACACCATCTACTCCAAGGCTTCTGACGTTGCCGGGAACGTCGGTACCTCGCCAACCATCACCGTGACGGTGAACAATCCGGTCTCACAGTTACTGAACAACAATAGCTTCGAAACTGGAAACTTGGCCTACTGGAGTGCAACCGGTGCCTATTTGCCGTTTGTAACGACTGCGGAGGCATATAGCGGAAAATACAGCGCTCAATTAGGCGCCAGTTCGGCTCCGGAGCCCGTCAGCGACTCGGCGCTTTACCAAGCCGTCACTGTACCCAGCACCGCGACGACGGCAAATCTGTACTTCGAGTACTGGGGAGCAACCGCTGACGTCATCGGGAACGACTGGCAAGAAGCACAGATTCAAGACGCTTCGGGCCACACCCTGGCGCAAGTCATGAAGGTTTGCACGAACACCCAGAAGTGGACCCTGGTGGGTTATAACTTGCTTCCCTATAAGGGGCAGACCATTCGGATTTACTTCAACACCCATCAGAACGGAAACAACAAACTAACCTATATGTTTGTCGACTATGCCGTCGTCTATGTTAAGTAGCAAGTATTTGTCCACGCCGCACGCTGATTGCGTGCGGCGTTTTTTATTGCGTCCAACACCGTTGCCGAAAGCGGATCCGTGGTTAAGTCTGACCGACTCCGGCACAGCAGCTGACAACCGTTGGGTTATCATCGCTTGGCAGCGAAGGATTGCCCTACTTTGTCAACCGCGTGGTCACAAGACCGTAAGAGCTGGGAAAACCGCATTGATCGATGCACCGAGCTCCGTACGAGCAGCCCCTGGGCCACGCAGGTACTGACCTTCTATTGCCGTGTGCTGCAGTATCAGAGATCGCTCTCCGAGAAGTTTGGGACACAGCGCGAGCTCACGAATGCCACTGCCACGGGATTACGTGACCGACTTGACTTGCGCCAGGCGGCAATGTCTCTCCCGGTGCTCGTAGAAATCGTGGCCGAAGCAGGGCCGCCTGCTTTGGCGCAAATGGCTGGTAGTTTGCGCGGCCACTCATTCGACCAAACGCAGGGAATGCTGCAGCAATGGTTGGAAGCTCCCGATGCGTCCGATAGCGGCAGCACTTTTTTCGCCCGCGTTCTACTGCAACCGCAGGCCGAACAAATAGCGCGCGCTACACAGATCGCGGAATATTCGAGTGGCGAGAAGTTATGTCCAGCTTGCAGCTCCCGTCCTCAGCTCGCGGTGATCCGCCCGGAAGGCGATGGCGGTAAGCGCTCCCTCCTTTGTTCATTTTGCATGTCTGAATGGGAGTTTCGCCGGGTCCTCTGTCCGGCTTGTGGGGAAGGAAACCACGAAAAGTTGCCGCGGTATTCCGCCGAAGGCATCGTGGCTGTTCGGGTCGAGGCGTGCGACACCTGTAACCATTACCTCAAGTCGGTTGACTTGACGGTAGATGGTCACGCCGTGCCCGTGGTTGACGAGATTGCCACTGCTCCTCTAGATCTGTGGGCGGCAGAGCGTGACTACCGGAAAATCCAACTCAACATCGTTGGTTTCTAGGATTTCTAGCCCCAGTTTTCGAACTTCCCGAATCGCTCCGCGCCTCACCAACATCGGAATTGACTGAATATGTCGCGCGATGTAATCTTTTTGCGTTTGTGCGCTGTTTCCGTTTCCTGCATCGAGTCACTACTTATGGGGTGTGAATCGATCATCTGGCAACTCGAACGTTTCTCTGGGCGAGCCTGCTGCTCGCGATTTGCTTCTCCGATGTCCTTAGGTCGAATTGTCTATGTTCTCCATTAGGAGGTTCGCGCCGTGGATGTTTCTAGACGTTCATTCGTAAAGACAGGGTTAGCGGGAGTGGTCGGACTTACCGCGTTCGGCTTTGACGCCGAGCCACTTTATGCGCAAACCCAGGGGCTGAAAATTGCCCGCACCACGGAAACCCGCAGTACCTGTCCGTATTGCGCGGTAAGTTGCGGCATCATCATCCACACCATCGGTGACAAGGCGAAGAACGTTACGCCGCAGGTGATCCACGTCGAAGGTGATCCTGACCACCCGATCAATCGGGGCACGCTTTGCCCGAAAGGTGCGTCGCTGGAACAGGACATCCTGAATGATCGCCGACTGCTGAAGCCGCAAGTGCGGCGTCCGGGATCGGACCACTGGGAAGATATCTCGTGGAACCAGGCCATCGACGAGATCGCGGACTGGACGAAGAAAACTCGCGACGACACATTCATTGAGACGGACGCCAAGGGCAACACCGTCAACCGATGCGAGTCGATCGCCTTTACAGGCGGTTGCACGGATACCAACGAGTTCAATTACCTGGTTGTGAAGACAATGCGTTCGATGGGGGTGGTGCGCCTGGAAAACCAGGCGCGTGTTTGACACGGCCCCACGGTCTCAAGTTTGGGACCAACTTTCGGACGCGGCGCGATGACCAACGGCTGGATCGACATCAAGAACACTGACATGATGTTGATCATGGGTGGCAATCCAGCCGAAAACCATCCTTGCGGTTTTAAGTGGGCGGTCGAGGCCAAGCGCAACCGCGACGCCAAGATGATCGTGATCGATCCGCGGTTCACCCGTACCGCTTCGCAGGCCGACCTTTTCCTGCAAATTCGTGCCGGCAGCGATATCGCGTTTCTCGGTGGTGTCATCAATTACGCGCTGCAAAACAACCGAGTGGCCCACGAGTATTTGGTCAACTACACCAACGCCGCCTTCGTCATCAAAGACGGTTTCAAGCTGCCCGACGACGGCCTCTACTCGGGCTTCGATCCCGCGACAAAGACGTACGACAAGTCCACTTGGAATTATCAGGAGGGTGGCAACGAGACTGGCAAGGCCGCGTCGGCTGGATCTACTGCTCCTTCGGCGGGCAAGAACTCTGCTGGCAACCAGAGAAGCGGCGGTTCTTCGCAGGCCGAAGGACAGGGCTATCAGGCCCAGGGTCCGGCCGGTGCGAAGGCTATGGGCGGCGGCCCAATTCCGCCTCCTTCCTTACCGCCGAACGTAGCCTACGATCTGACCCTCCAGCATCCTCGCTGTGTCTATCAGTTGCTGAAGCAACAGTATTCGCGTTACACGCCGGAGATGGTCGAGCGCATCACGGGCATCCCGAAAGACCAGTTTTTGAAGGCCGCCGACCTGTTTACCTCTATCCGCAAGGATGGCGACATGAAGAAGGTTGCCACCGTCATCTACGCCGTCGGCTGGACCCAGCACAGTTTCGGCACGCAGATCATCCGCACCGCCGCCATGTTGCAGCTGTTGATGGGCAACGTCGGACGCGCGGGCGGCGGGGTGAACGCGTTGCGCGGACACTCCAACATTCAGGGCGCTACTGACATGGCAGGCATCTTTGACATTCTGCCTGGATACCTGAAGATGCCGGCGCCCGCGGATAAGGACCTGAAGACATTTATCGACCGTGTAACACCGAAGCCTTCCAAGCCGGGCGAATGGGAGTCGTTTAACTACTGGTCCAACACTTCCAAATTCATGGTTTCCTTTCTGAAGGCGATGTACGGCCCTGCCGCAACCAAGGAAAACGACTTCGCGTTCAACTACCTTCCCAAGATCGACCGTAAGTATTCCTGGGTGGAAAACTGGAATGACATGTACGAAGGCAAGGTCAAGGGATTTTTCGCCTTCGGCATGAACGGCGTGATGATCGGTCCCGACACCCAGAAGAACATCGATGCCTTGAAGAAGGCCGATTTCCTGGTGGTCTGCGAGATCTATCCCGACGAGACCAGTGCGTTCTGGGAAGCTCCCGGCACAACGCCGGAGGAAATGAAGCAGATCAACACTACCGTCTATCAGGCTGCCGGGCGCGGGCTTCGCGGAGAAAGACGGTACGTTCGTTAATTCGGCGCGCTGGCTGCAGTGGAAATATGCGGCGTTGCCGACTCCTGGCGATTGCCGGCTGGACCAGGACATTCTGGCGCAGATCTTTCTCAAGATCCGCGAACTTTACAAGAAGGAAGGCGGTAAGTTCCCCGATCCCATCCTGAACGCATCCTGGACGTACACGCTTCCAGCCAGCCCGTCGCTCAGCGAAATCGCCAAGGAGATTAACGGCAAAGCGATCGCCGATATCAGCGATGAAAAGACTGGAGTCTCGCTGAAAGCTGGCCAACAACTTCCAGGGTTTGCCATGTTGCGCGACGACGGAAGCACCATGTCGGGCAACTGGCTCTACTGCGGCTCTTGGACGGAGGCGGGGCCGCTGATGCAACGACGCGGCACAGACGATCCATCGGGTCTGGGTATTTATCCCAACTGGGGTTGGTCTTGGCCGATGAACCGCCGTGTCCTCTACAACCGCGCTTCCTGCGATCTCACTGGGAAACCCTACGATCCCACGCGCAAGCAGGTTTGGTGGAACGAGACCGCGCAGAAGTGGGTCGGCAACGACGTGCCCGACTTTAAGCCTGACTCCAAGCCGGAAGAACACATGGGTCCGTTCATCATGAATCCGGAAGGTGTGGGGCGCATCTTCGTTCCTCTCGGTGCCATGGCAGACGGACCGATGCCTGAACATTACGAGCCTATCGAGAGTCCAATCTTGAATCCGCTGCACCCCGATCAGTCGACTAATCCGGTGGTGAAGAAGTTCAAGACGCCGTTGGACAAGTACGCCAAACCGAACGAAGGGTACAACATTATCTGCACCACTTACCGGCTCACCGAGCATTACCACTACTGGACCAAGAACAACCCGATGAATGTCGAGCTGGTGCCGGAACCGTTTATCGAAGTTCCCGCTGAACTCGCCGACGAGATGGGAATTCGCGGAGGCGAAAAGCTAAAGGTCAGCAGTATCCGTTCTGACTACATCGCCAAAGCGATGGTCACCAAGCGTATCAAGCCGATGATGGTCGATGGCAAGAAGCTCTACCAGATCGGCATTCCGATCCACTGGGGCTTCAAGGGGATTTCCGAGGATCTCGGCCGGACCTCGAAGATGCCGCTCAACCGCCTCACGCCGACAGTGATCGACCCGAATGCATACACCCCGGAATTCAAAGGCTTCCTCGTGAAGCTGGAAAAGGTATAGGAGGCGCGAGATGGCAGATCGAAAAACACTCCAGATCCAGCAAATCTCGGCCCATCCCGGGCCCATTGCCGGCAAAGGCATGTCGCGCGAGTCGGAGGTTTGCAAGCTGATCGATGTCACCACCTGTATCGGCTGCAAGGCGTGCGAAGTTGCCTGCGTGGAATGGAACGATATGCCGTTCCAGAACACCATGTTCGACAACACCTACCAGACCATGCCCGACACCAACTGGAATTACTGGAACCTCATCAAGTTCAACGAGGACCAGCATTCCGACGGCAGCTTCGCCTGGCTGATGCGTAAGCACCAATGCATGCACTGCGAAGATCCGGGTTGCTTGCGTGCATGTCCCGCCGACGGCGCGATCGTTCAATACGCCAACGGCATTGTCGACTTCCAACAGGAAAACTGCATTGGCTGCCAGTTCTGTGTTTCCGGATGTCCGTTCAACATTCCCAAGTTCAACCCGGAAACCAAGAAGGTTTATAAGTGCACCTTGTGTTCCGACCGCGTCGGAGCAGGGCTGGAACCAGCTTGTATCAAGTCGTGTCCCACGGGTTGCCTGCACTTCGGCACCAAAGACGACATGAAGTTCCTCGCCGAGAAGCGCGCGAAACAGCTTCGCGACGTTTCGGGATTCGAGGATGCAGGCGTCTACGACCCTGACACCATCGGCGGCACACACGTGATTTACGTGCTGCACGACATCACCAAGCCGGAGAAATATGGCCAGCTTCCGGCGAAGCCGCGCATTCCTCTCGCCTTCACCGTCTGGAAGGAGTGGTTCAAGCCGATCGGCCTGTTTGGCGCGATGCTGGGATTCGTTGGCGTGGTCATGCACTACATCCTCGAGGGACCACTTCGGACGCAGCCGCAGCCCCCGGTAAAGGAAATTGACGGCGGCATCGAGCGCAGGAAGGAGAACTAGATGGCGACGCCAGCGGAACGATTTGAATCGGCGGGCTTCATCAACCACATAGGCCGCACCGTAGTGTACGTCGGCGAACTCCTGCGTCACCGCGCTTATGCCCGCTTTCTGCATTGGATGTACGGCATCTTTTTCTTCCTGGCGCTGCTCTCCGGGTTCGGCATCTACCTGCCGTGGATCTTCCGCTTCTTCACGCCGTTGTTCGGCGGCGGAGCCATGACCCGTCTGCTGCATCCTTGGTTCGGGCTCGGCTTCGTTTTCTTCTTCACGCTTCAGGTCATCAATTGGCTGGGCGTGATGAGGTGGGGGCCCAGCGACTCGAAGTGGATGAAGCATTTGCCGGACTACCTCACCAGTCGTCACAAGATGGAGCCTGCCTACGTTGGCTTCTTTAATGCCGGGCAGAAGCTGATGTTCTGGGAAATCGTCTGCGGCTCGATCGCATACGTAATCACCGGCGTGATCATGTGGTTCCCCGAAATTTTCGGCCGAATTCTCGTATCCATTTCCTATGTGATTCACGACATTTCGGCGCTGATCATGCTCGCTGGTATCTTCGTGCACATCTATCTCAGCACGTTCGGCGAACCAGGCACCATTCAGGCCATGACTCGCGGCACCGTCAGTGAGCCTTGGGCATGGACGCATCATCCCGCGTGGTATCAGGAAGTCACCGGGCGCGATCCCTATCAGGCAATGGACGAGGCACAACAACGTCTTGACGGTACGGTTCCCAGAGACGTGGAATTGCCTCCTCCTGCGCCACCGCCGCTGCCAGGCTCCTGGAAATTCTGGAAGAAGTGATGGGTAATGCTGGCGCTCATATCCGCATCTCTTCCGAAGCGGCGGAGCCGCGGTTAGCTTTTAGGCGTGGCCGTAAGGCCGCGCACCACCATCGCACTCATCCCCCAGCCGCGGATGCGGCGTTCCTTCAATCCCAGACGTACCGAGCGTCATACGCGATGCCGGCCCGCTCCAACATCGCGACGTACTCGTCCGCAACCGAATGAACCTTACGGTGCTCGATATACCGCACGACCGCGGGTGCCCCATGCAACCTTCCTTTGGTTGCGTGGGGATTTTGACCTTCGTCGGTCGTGTCCCCGATCTTTGATTTCTGATTTCTCCGCGTCCTCCGCGCCTCCGTGGTGAGAACGGGTTTTTTGCCCAATTCCGATCCGTGTCATCCGTGCAAATCCGTGGTCGATTCTCGTCTTAACTGATTACTGGCGACCGACGACTGGCGACTGCCTACTTCCCATTTTGGGAATTTTCTGGTTACTAAAGTTTCTTCGCCTTCACTTTTTTCCTGACATTCCTCCCCAACTCCGTTATCTCTGAACTGCGTCCCGCCTTCATCGGGTGAACGCCATTTTGTTCTTTGCAAACTGTATGCAGTAACCCCTTTGTTTCTGAGACTTTGCCCGTAAGTCCTCTTGTTTGCCAGAACTTACACAGAGTCGTGCAATAAACCCTTTGTTTTCAAGATCGGTAGGAGGGGGGTACCGCGTCACCGAAAGGAAGTCTTGTCATCATGCAATTCGAAACCTGTTGCCACGTGAAACCCGACGGAGCCTACTGCGGCTCGCCCGCTCTACGCGAGCGCAAATACTGCTATTACCACCTCATGGAGCGCGGCCGCCGTCTGCGTCGCGCCCGCGCCCTGCGCGATAACCTGCCTTACCGGGTCGACATCCAGTCGCTCGACAATCCCTACGCCATTCGCGCCGCCATTACCGACATCGCGCAGGCCCTCGCCGCCGGCCAACTCGACCCTCACGCCGCCGGCAAGCTGCTCTACGCCATCCAGCAGGTCAGCTCGGCCAATCGCCGCATCGAGCAGATAGAAGCCGCAGCAGCCAAAGACGCGCCCCGCGACGACAACTCCCGCATCCAGGAGTATCCCGAGTTTGAAAAACAATTCGGTCTTCCGCCCGGTGCCGATCTCGATGCCGAAACCGATGCCGTCCTGCATAAAGCTGACCAGGAGGCGGAGTTGCGCCACAGCGAATCCATGCCTGCTCCTCCCCCAGGCCTGCGTGTCGGCTCTCCCGCTTACCATCTTTACCGCGAGGAGGCCTATCAGATGATGCGTGTGCAACTGAAGGAAATGCAGTACCAGCTCCGCGACTACAACGAGCAGAAACGTCAGCAGTTCGAAATCATGAAAAAGGAGATGATGTCAGCGACTCCTCCGCCCCAGCCGCTCGCCGACACCGCTTGACGCCTGCGGCTAGCGCAGGGGAGGAAGAAGGTGGGACAACTGTGGGTGCGACTTCGAAGTGGCCGCGGCACTGATATTCTGGATTCGGTCTTAATTCATCATGTCTGATCTCAACCAGCCCGAAACGCCTGAAACTCCCGAATCCACCGAATCGTTCGATCAGCTTCTTAAGCAGTACGAGCGGAGCCACTCCCGGCTAACCGAAGACGGCGGCAAACAACTCGAAGGCACGGTAGTCACCGTCTCCGCGGATTCCGTACTTCTCGATATCGGCTTCAAGTCTGAGGGAATCCTTCCTCTGGCCGATTTCCAAAGCAAAGGTGAAGCGGTCAATCCCGGCGACAAACTGTTGGTGTCGGTGAAGGGCCGCGACGCCGACGGCTACTACCTGCTATCCCGCACCCGGGTTGCTGTTCCGAAAGATTGGTCTGCTCTGGAACAGGCCTTCACTGCGAAGTCGACTCTGGTCGGGACGGTCACGGGCGTTGTGAAGGGCGGACTCAGCGTGGACGTCGGTGTCCGCGCGTTCATGCCCGCTTCGCGGAGCGGAACTCGCGAGGCGGCCGAGCTCGAAAAGCTGGTCGGGCAGGAAATTCGCTGCCGCATCACCAAGCTCGATGTGACCGACGAAGATGTTGTCGTCGATCGCCGCGCGGTGTTGGAGGAAGAGGCGCGTTCGCTGAAAGACAAGCGCTACGCAGGGATCCAGGAAGGCGAAACGGTGCGAGGTACCGTCCGCAGCCTCATGGATTATGGTGCGTTCGTCGATTTAGGCGACATTGACGGTCTGCTGCACGTCAGCGATATCTCGTGGAGCCGGGTCAACAAGCCGGAAGATGTGCTAACGGTGGGCCAGGAGATTGAAGCCAAGGTCCTCAAACTCGATGCGGGAAAGCAGCGCATTTCACTGGGTATGAAGCAGTTGCAGCCTCATCCTTGGGATTCGGTCCCGGGGAAGTATAACGTTGGCGACCGCGTCCGCGGCGCCGTCACACGTGTGGCTGATTTTGGCGCGTTCGTCGAGCTGGAGCCCGGTGTCGAGGGATTGGTCCACGTCTCTGAGATGTCATGGGCCAAAAAGGTGCGCACTGCCAGCGATTTAGTTAAGCCTGGCGAAGTGGTGGAGGCCGTCATTTTGGCAGTCAACACGGGCGAGCGGCGCATTTCGCTCGGCCTCAAACAGGCTTTGGGAGACCCATGGGTCGGCGCGGCGGAGAAATTCCCGGCAGGTTCGGCGATCGAAGGAACCGTCACCAGCTTGCCCAAGTTTGGTGCGTTTGTGCAGATTACCGAGGGAGTGGAGGGTCTTGTCCACATCAGCGAAATCACGGCTGAAAAACGACTGAACCATCCCCAGGAAGTCTTGAAGCTTGGCCAGAAGGTGAAGGCGCAGGTGGTCTCTATCGATGTCGAGAAGCGGCTGATTCGGCTCAGTATGAAGCAGCTTCTGCCGACCGACATGGACGAATTCCTGGCGGAGCATAAGGTTGGCGACGTCGTCACCGGCAGGGTATATACCATCTCGGACAGCGGGGCTCAGGTGGAGTTCGGCAGTGGAGTGTACGGAACCTGCCCTCCTGCGTCTGGCTCGGCCGCAGCCTCATCCCGGGTTGGAGGCGGGGCGGCCGGAAACGTCTCAGACCTCAGCTCGATGCTGATGGCTCGCTGGAAGGGCGGTGCTGCTTCCACCACCGCGGCGCCTCATCCCTTCGAAGTGGGACAGGTTCGCAGTTTCCGGATTACCCAGCTCGATCCAGCCGCCAAGCTGATTCAACTGGCAGAGGCGCCTTAGGTTCGCTTGGCAGCTACGGAGACGCGACTGGTAATAGAAGATTAATTTTCCAGATGAGTTTTAGCTTGATTACGAGTAAGCTTGTGGTCATTCGGTATGGCGTGAAACTGAGCGCTTAATCTGTTGCGAGACAGACGAACGCATTTTTGCGCTGTGCCAAGTGAATCGATTTTGCTGAGACTGGTGGAGCAATTCTTGAAGACACTGCGAACTCGAGTACTCCGGAGCAGCATCCGGCGGCGGGTTCAAGTTTGGTGGGCAGTATAAATCGGCCCGGAGTGGGCCACATGGAGGAAGACATGAAGATTTCACGGACGATGATCGTCCTCGCAGGGTTGGTGGTGTTAGTGGCGTTAATGCCGGCGGCGGCACAGAATACATGGAACGGCGATCAGCTCAACGTAGCGGTTAATATTCCGATGGCGTTTTATGCCGCTGATACCAAGATGCCGGCCGGTGGATATCACATCCGGCAGGGCGTCGATGCTGGTGTACTGTTAGTGAAGAGCGATAAGGGCAAGCATGAAGTTTTGGTTCCCTACGAAGCGATTGAATCCCCGAAACCGGTGAAGAATATCGACGTCACCTTCAACAAGTACGGGGGCAAGGAGTACTTAAACTCGATCGCCTATGGCAGCATCTCGACCACGCAGGGAAGCTGGGTTCTGAAGATCAAACCCAGCGCCGGCGAACAGGCCGCCGCCAAAGCAGCGACTGCCACTCCGCATACGGTTCCAGGCGCCAACGTTCCGAAATAAAACGATTGCTGTGCAGCTAAACAAGGCTGGTATCGCAGATTCAGAAGTCTGGCGTTAAAGTAGTTTGCAGTGGCAAAAGGGCAGCGTACGCGCTGCCCTTTTTCGTTGCATGGAGCTTGCAAGTCAAGTCGCAATCTAGTTAGTATCCAAGCTTCAGACAGCTAGATCCGCGTGAGGGTCCTCCGCTGACCTTGGCGCGTGTGAGGGCAGATAGTCGTATGTTGCGACTCATCCGTGAGCTGGTTCGTCCGTACCGCGGCACTTTGTTGGTCATTCTGCTGGCCATGCTGGTAGAGACCGCGATGAGCCTGGCGACTCCCTGGCCGCTGAAAGTCATCCTCGACAACGTGGTCAGCCATCACAAGATGTCGCCGTGGCTGGAGCGTCTGCTTCATCCGTTGATGGATGGCCGACATCAGATGCACATTGCGGCGATCGCGGCCGGCGCTTATGTACTGATCGCCGTCCTGGGCGCAATCGCTACCTACGTCGACAACTACTACACGGAAAGCGTCGGCCAATGGGTCGCGAACGATCTGCGCCTGCGGACCTTCCATCACCTGCAGCGCCTGTCGCTGGGCTATTACAGCACTCACCAGACTGGCGCGATGCTGAGCACCATCACCACCGACATTCAGACCATCCAGGGCTTTGCGTCGTCCTCGACGCTGAATATCCTGGTCGACCTGCTGACCATTGTCTGCATGCTGGCGCTGATGTTCTGGCTGAACTGGGACTTCACGCTGATTGCGGTCGGAGTCACACCGTTCCTGTTGCTCTTCGTGTCGCGCTTCAAGAAGGCGGTGAAGAAGGCGACCCACGAAGTGAGGAAGCAGCAATCCCAAATCGTGGCCGTAGTGCAGCAGGATTTGGAGTCGATTGAGTCAGTCAAGGCCTTCGGGCGACAGGACCTGGAACAGAAGGAATTGGCCGGAGTCAGCAAGGCCACTGTCGATGCAGCCCTGAAAGCGCGCAGTATAAAGTCGCTCTTGTCGCCCGTCGTAACCGTGACAGTCGCCGTCTGCACCGCAGTGGTGCTTTGGCGCGGCGCATACCTCATTTTGGCGGAGCGTGATGACGGTCGGTGCGTTGACCGTATACCTGTCGTACCTTAGCAAGTTCTTCAAGCCGGTGAAAGATCTCGCGACCACTACCAATGCGATTGCACAGGCCGCTGTCGGAGTCGAACGGGTTCGGGCCATCCTAGACACCGATACGGTTATTCCAGAGAAGAGTGATGCCGTCGAAGCCCCTGCGGTGCGAGGGCAAATTGAGTTTGAGCATGTTGGTTTCGCCTATGACGTCAAGAATCCTGTGCTGCAGGACGTTTGTTTCACCATTAAGCCCGGCCAACTGGTAGGGATTGTCGGTCCTACCGGAAGCGGGAAATCGACCGTGGTCAGCATGATTCCCAGGTTTTACGATCCCGTTCAGGGCACAGTCAAAATCGATGGACGAGACGTTCGCGACTTCAAGCTGGCGTCGTTGCGCGACCAGGTCGGCTACGTGTTGCAAGAGACCGTGCTGTTTCACGGCACCATCGCGGAAAACATCGCCTTTGGCCGGCCCGACGCCACGCGGCAGGAGATTATCGAAGCGGCGGAGCTCGCCAACGCGCATGAGTTCATCTCGCGACTGGACCAAGGCTATGACACTATGGTCGGTGAGCGCGGATCGACGCTTTCGGGCGGCCAGAGACAGCGCATCGGGATCGCGCGCGTCATGGTGCGAAATAACCCCATCCTGCTGCTCGACGAGCCGACTGCGGCGCTCGACAGCGAGTCTGAGAAGCTGGTCATCGAAGCGCTGGAACGTTTGATGAAGGGACGTACCGTCATCACCATTGCGCACCGCTTGACCACGATCCGCGATGCCGATCAGATTATCGTGATTTCTGGCGGCGTTGTAGCGGAGAGCGGCACCCACGACGAATTGATGGCGAAGAACGCCATTTACGCACAACTCCATCGCACCCAATTTGAGGATGCGGCTTCCGTCTCCGGGTCGTGAGTCTTCCGGCCGGGGCAGCACAGAAAGTAAACTGGAACTGACATGTCACGCTCGCTGATTGTTCTGCCGGATGATTCCGCACGTCCGATTCTGGACGCCATCAACCATTCCTCCAAATCGCTGCGCATCAAGATGTTCCTGTTTTCCGATCCGGCGGTCCTGCAGGCCGTAATTGCAGCCCGGAAACGCGGCGTGTCGGTGCGGGTGATGCTGAATCCTGCCCGCAGAAGCGGTGAGTCGGAGAACGATGAAACCCGCAAGCTGCTGAAGTCCGCGGGTGTTGATGTGCTCGACGGCAATCCGCAGTTCGACCTTACGCACGAGAAGTCGATGGTGGTTGACGATGAAACGGCCTTCATCATGTCATTCAACTGGGAGCCCAAAGACCTGACCGAGACCCGGGATTATGCCGTGGTCACGAGCGCACATCATGAAGTCGCAGAGGTCATGGAGTGCTTCGATGCCGATTGGTCGCGGAAACCCTTCGTTTCAGGCGAACATTCGCACCTGATCTGGTGTGTCGGCAATGGGCGAGAGCGAATCGGCAGGTTCATCGACGAGGCCAAGCACACCTTGTGGCTCCAGAATGAGCGCTATCAGGACCCGGCCATCATTGAACGACTGGTTCGCGCTCGCGAACGGGGCGTCAAGATCCATGTGATGGCCCGCGCGCCTCACAAGCTGAAAAAAGAGAAGTTGCTGGAAGGCGTCGGCGGCCTGCGCATTCTCGACGACGTGGGCGTAAAGGTCCATAAACTGAAGGGGCTCAAACTGCACGCGAAATTGCTGCTGGCTGACAACGTCCGGGGCATTGTGGGTTCGATCAACCTCGCTCCCGGCAGTTTTGATAGCCGGCGTGAGTGCGCGATCGAGGTCCGCGACGAGGATGTTGTGGGGCGATTGCATGAAGTGACCCACAACGACTGGAAGAACTCACATCCTCTGGACCTGACGGACGCCGGGTTGTTGGCCGAGCTTCAGGACTCTGACGAGAGTGCTGCCGAAGATCTGGCACTCAATGCCCAGAACGGAAAGCACAAGAAGCAATAGTTTTGGAAGGGCTCGGCTGTAGGGCGTGCGGAAAAACTGTATTTGGCAACTGATTCGTATCACCGGATCGCAAAGATGTCCGAGGAGAAGGAAAAAATGGATCACAGACCATGCGTTCGATCGCTGACGTTGGGGGCACTTGCCCTTTGTATTCTGTTCTCGATTGGTCAGGCTTCTGCCGACGATATTAAAGGCCAGGTGATGGGCGGGGGAGCGCCCATCGCACAATCGACCGTGACACTGTGGGCTGCGACCGCAAGCGCACCCAAGCAGCTCGCGCAAACCAGAACTGACGCCAACGGCAATTTTTCGGTTCACGGAACGGCCGCTGCAGACGCGAGCCTCTACCTCGTAGCCACGGGTGGCGTGTCGGCCGCGAACAAGGCGGGCGGCAACAATCCGGCTATTGCGCTGCTGACGGTCGTCGGGGACAGGCCTCCGGCCAAAGTCGTCATCAACGAGTTCACGACCATCGCGTCGGTGGTGACGCACGGGCAGCTCATCGACAACACCACCATCAAGGGCTCACCGCTTCAACTGCGGATTGCCGCGGGTAACGTACCCAACTTTGTCGATCTCGAAACCGGTAGCTGGGGGCCGACGATTCTGGACGCGCTCAACAGCGCACAGACGCCTACCATGGCGAACTTCGGCACACTCGCCGATGTGATGGCCGGTTGCATCACGCGGGTGAAGCCGGATGCGTGCAGCCAATTTTTCGCGGCAACCACGCCTCCCAGCGGAGGCCCTCCACCGGATACTTTGCTGGCGGCCGAAGTGGTGGCGTTCTTCCCGTGGCACAACCCTGACAAGATTTTCGCGCTGCTCAACGAGTTTTATCCGCTGCCCAAGCCGGGAACCCCGGGCAAGCTCATGCGGGATGCGCCTTACCTGCCGTATCTGACGTTTGCTCCCAGCGCCTTCATTTTTCCGCTCAAGTTCACGGGCGGAGGTTATAGCGGCGGCGGCAAGCTGATGATCGACGGCGAAGGTAACGCCTGGGTCGCCGACAACTTCACGGTCGGCGCGCAGAATCAAGACGCTTCCTGGACCGGCGGCCTCACCAAGTTCGCCCCCAACGGTAAACCGCTTTCGCCCAGCCCATTGGGCTTCCGGGGCGGAGGTATCGCAGGCCCCGGTTTCGGGTTGACGCTCGACGCGCAGGACAACGCGTGGGCCACCAGCTTCACCGGCCAGAACATCACGAAGTTCGACCAGAACGGCAAACCTTTGTCGCCGCCCGAGGGCTGGAACTTTAATCGCCAGATCAGCCAGATGCAGGGCATCATCGCCACGCCAAGCGGAGATATCTGGACGCTCGACTTGATCAAGGGCCAGATCGTGAAGCTTCCCCAGGGCGATCCGTCCAAGGTGCAGTTTTTCTGCCAGAACAAGACCGGCGATCCCCTGAAGAACCCCTGCAAGCTTATGGGGCCATTCGCCCTCGCCATCGACCAGCAGGACCGTATCTGGGTCACTAATGCCGTTGCGGACCACGTGGTCCGTTTCCCCGCTTCGGATCCCAGCAAATTCGAAACGTTCAAGGTGGGATATTCGGCCAGCGGTCTCGCCATCGACAGCCTGGGGAACGTCTGGGTTACCAACAAACTGGGCAGCTCGCCCAAGGGAGCGCTGAAGTTCGCGGAAATGCTGGCTGCATTTAAGTTCAACTTCGACAAAGACCCCGACGCCGGACAACGAGCGACCAAGGTGCTGGTTCCGGCGATGGCCGCGGAACAGTCGGGCTACGAAGGCGGGAGCATTACGGTGTTGCGTCCTGACGGCACCGAGGCGCCGTTCTCTCCGGTGTACGGCAAGGGCATCGTTGGACCTTGGGCGGCTTCCGTGGATGGCAACGATAATGTCTGGATCTCGAACTTCAGCACCGCGTCGGCCGGAATCGTGGAGCTGTGCGGCTTCCGCACCGAGCACTGTCCGCCGGGCGTAAAGACAGGCGACGCCATTTCGCCTCCAGGCGGCTATGTCGGCGGTGGATTGCAGTTGCATGGTTGACGTTGGCATCGGTCCAGCGGGAGATGTCTGGGTCACCAACAACTGGCAGAACTACCTGGATGCCATGGGAAAGGTCGATGAAGCAGTACAAACGCAAGGCGCAGGTCAGGGCGTGGTGGTCTTCTACGGCATGGCGAAGCCGGTGAAGACGCCGCTGATCGGGCCGCCGCGCCAGCCGTAAGCGGCTTGAGCCTTAGTACTTTCGGGCAGTTGCCCGTAAGTTCCTTTGCGACTAAGCTTATCGGTACCGAATAGTCCCCCCAGAAGCGGCGCATTGCCTAACCCGCAGTGCGTCTTGGCGGCAATCGCCGCAGTGTTGTGTAACGAGGAGAAGGAATGAATTCGTACTGTAAGAGCTTTTTTGTGATGGTCGCGGTGACGCTGACCCTGATGCTTTCTCTATCTGCCGTCGCCCAAGGGCCGGCAGAGTTGACTGTTGCTGACCCGGCGGCGGCCGCACCTGCTGCGACACCCGCAGCCGTACCCGCTGATCCCCTGCCGGCAAATCCGGCGCCGCAATACGGCACGCCCTTCGCCACGGGTGACAACTGGCGCGGCACGATCTCAATTTACGGATGGTTCCCGGGCGTACACGGAACCGTGGGCGTGCTTGGCCATAATGCTGGCTTTAGTTCGCCGTTCAGCGATGTCTTCCACGCGCTCAAGGGCATCATTCCGATCGCAGTCGAAGCCGATAAGGGCCGCTGGGTCATACCGATCGATTTTTTCTGGGTAAAGCTGGCCAACGGGACATCGACGCCGTTCACCGACATCACCTCGAACTACGTCAATGTCCATCTGACGGAATCGATTCTTCACTCCGATGGTCGGATACCGGCTGCTGGACGGCGAGCACCTCAAGATCGACGCTCTTGGCGGTATCCGCTATTGGTATGTCGGACAGAACCTCCAGTTGATAGGGACGGAGGTGACAGTTCCGGCTTTTGCTCGGTCGCAGAGTTGGGTTGACGGACTGGGCGGCGCACGCTTCATCATCCCGCTCGCCGACAAAGCGGCGATCACCGTGTCGGGTAATGCCGGAGCCGGCGGAGCCAATCTCGACTATCAGGTGATCGGTCTGTTCTCGTACAATTTCACGCCCAAAATCGGCATGGGACTCGGCTGGCGCTATCTGTACGAGGACTATCGGCCGACCAACAAAGAGTTCGTGCTAAATACCACCATGAGCGGCGCGCTGGCGGGAGTGTACTTCAACTTCGGCGGGAAGCCTCCGGTGCCGCCGACGGCTTCGTGCTCGGCTTCGCCGACAGAAGTTTTCCCGGGTGATCCGGTCAACGCGAGCATTGCTACCCAGAACTTCAATCCCAAGCATCCTTTGACCTACACCTGGAGCAGTACTGGAGCGAAGGTTTCCGGTACGGGTACGAGTGCCAACGTCGACACTACTGGAATGCAACCGGGCAGCTATACCGTCTCCGGTACGGCGACCGATCCAAAAGAGAAGAAGAACAACGTTGCGTCGTGCAGCGCCGGATTCACGGTGAAGGCGCGGCCGAACTATCCGCCGACGGCGAGCTGCTCGGCCAGCCCGAGTTCCATCGCTATCAACCAGAGTGCAACCGTCAATATTACTGCAAGCAGCCCGGAGAGCCGTCCGCTGACCTATAGCTGGACCAGCACCGGCGGCCAGTTGAGCGGCAATGGCACTTCGGCAACGTTGGTGGCCACCAATGCCGATGCGGGCAACACCATCACCGTCACCGGGACCGCAACTGATGATCACAACCTGAGCACAAGCTGCACGGCGTCAGTTACCGTTCCGGCAGTGCAGAAGGTGGCCGAGGTCGAGGATTGGGGTGAGTGTACGTTTGAGAAGGACCCCAAGCGTCCAGGACGCGTGGACAACGACTGCAAGGACGTGCTCGACAAGCTGGCGCTTCGCATCCAGCAAATGCCGAACGGCAAGGTCGCCGTCGTCGGCTACACCGACCAGACGGAAGTGGTGAACGCCGAGCAGCTGGGTTCGCAGCGCGCGGTCAACGTGAAGTACTACATGACGACCGATGAGCTGGGGCCGAAAGTGGACCCGACCCGTCTGGAACCGCGCAAGGGCGGCCAGAAGGGCAAGGCGGTTCACTTCTACTACGTTCCACAGGGAGCGACGTTCACCCAGGAAGAGTCGGTAACGGTGGACGAAAGCGCAGTGCAGGGCCAGTCGCGCGCGGCTGCTCCGTCAACCAAGCATAAGAAGGCAACGCCGCCACCGGCGCAGTAGCTGCTTTCCAACAACCACAAAGGCCAACCACGAAAATGGTTGGCCTTTGCGAAGTTCAATCAGCATCACGCGAGTTCGGGTTTGATGGCAGAAGCCCTTTGGCACCCTGCCTGATGAGTGTCGCCTGTTAGCAACCCCAACGAAGGCGATGGCGCTGCGGTCATGTGGCCCCACATGGCCCAGCGCTTTTTGATGGTCCGTCTTCGCCGGTGTTGTGTATCCCAGACGGAGTTTGTGCCGCCGCCTAAAGCCGCTTGCGGGTAAAGTCGGAGAAGCAGATTCCTCGCGGGCTAAAGCCCGCTCGGAATGACAAAATAAATGACTTCGACGCTGGCCTAAAGGCCAGCTCTACCCGCTCTGGACAAAAAGCTTTGAGGCCCACGTGCCTCTGACTGGCAGAGACGCGTGGGCCTCGAGAGTTCGGTTCGTTTGGTCTGACAGCGGCCTGCTGGTTAGGGCAGGATCACCAGTTCCGGTTTGCTGCCGCCGCCCATACCGTAGGTGGCTCCCGGATAGAAGGCGCCGGCGTCGTACTTATAGCAGCCGGGAGTGTTCGCCTTGACCGTGATCTGTTTGTTGGCGCCGCCGATGATCGGATCATCGGGATCGAATGGCGAGTCGGTGCCGAACGAGACCATGAAGCCGGTGTTCTTGTTCGAGGTCATCCAGACCGTGGTTGTGCCCTTCTTGATGCAGAAGAACCGATTGCTCTTCGCGTCGGGAATACCGGGCTTCACGTTGGCAGAGTTACCCGCCTTGGTGATATCGACGGTGCAAGGGGCCGAAGCGGACCCGCAGGTGTCGGCGGCAGTGCACAGGCTGGCGGGATTCGGCTCGTCACATACGTACTTGTTCTTTTTCTGTGCCTGTCCTACGGCACAGGCCAGCAGCACGACGCAAATTACGGCGAACGCCGTGCTGGACTGTTTTCTGGTTCTCATAATTCCACCTCGTTGGAAATGGCTGACGCGCACGTGAAAAACAACTGCAATTCGTACGCCGGTTTGACGTCCGTAAGACCGGCCGAAAGGACGGTCATACCTGGTGCAGCAGGAACACTCGCCGTCGCGGACAGAAACCGCGGCCTGCGACTTAGTTCTCCGCCGTACCCTTCCAGTCGATGAAGTTGCTGAGCCGCCAGGCATTCTGGTTCAACTCGATCTGCAACTCGCCGTCCTTATTGATGGTGAACTGGCAAGCGGGATACAGAACGCCCGTGCTCTTGCTCTTGTCCTGATCGTTCAAATCCATCTCACCGGCGGTCAGATCAAAGCTTTGTGACTGCGAATCCGAATAAGCTTCACCAAAAGTGATCTTGCGGTTGGTGACGAAACGGATCTTCCGGCCGGTTGGCGTGGGAATCAGGCGGATGAAGCTTACGTCGTAGCCCAGGGTGCCAGGAATCGTGATGCGGCCAACCGCCGGCATTTTTTCCAAAGCGTTGACCAATCCCTGGTTCTGGCCCTTTTGGAACGCCTCGACCAGGGCCTGGCGGGTTTCGGGCGTCGAGAAGTCGTAGATGATAAGTGTAATGCCGACGTTGCGCCCCAGTTGGGTGCTGGTGCCATAGGCCGTTGCGTCAATGGTTTCGTACTTGTCCCGGGCAAATCCGGGTATGCATGCCATCGCCATCACCACCAGAAGGGCGAAGGCGATTCTTGCTGACTTTGATGCAGTGTTCATTGGTTTCTCCGTTTCCGTCGAACAATAACGGTTCTGTTGAACGATCAAGTGACCGTTTCTGAATGCCGTAACGTTAAATTTGCTGCGTTAGAAACGGTAACTGGTAAAAGTGCTGATTTCAAGACAAAAATTTTAAGCAGGGGCACTGTCCCGACACCGAGAAACTACCTTTGGTGACGATTTCCAGAGTCGATTCTTGAAGCCAAACCGCATTTCGGGGGTGAATCTCCCGCTGAATCAGGCAGCGGCGAAACGGGAGTTCTGCTAGTATTTGCTGTATCGAATTAGCCCTACTTGTGCGGTACTCTGCCGCGAATTCCGCGCCGTGAATGGCGGATGAGTGCCGCGGACGGTTGCCCTGAATGCGGGCGGTTCCCGATACGACATACGCCGGCTGGCTACAGCTGGCATTAATCGCGAAGAGAGGCAAGAGAACATCTATGAATACCAACGTAAAGTCAAAAACTGCAATCGGTGCGTTAGCAATTCTATTGGTTCTGACGCTGTTGGCGGGCACCGCCGCTTTTGCTCAGGCCTTAAAGGTCAAGGGCGTCATCATCAGTCGCGCCGGCAACACTATGACCATGAAGGCGGACACTGGAAATGTCGTCGTTGTGCTGAACGACAACACCGACGTGCAGCAGCTACAGGGTGCCTTGAAGGCCCGCAAGAAAGAAATGTCGATGGCTGCTTTGATCCCTGGCCTGGCATGCGAAGTGCAGGGTAGCTACAACGCACAGAACCAGCTCGTCGCGGAGTGGGTCCGGTTCACCGGCGAGGATCTGGAGCAGGCGCAGTCGGCGCAGGCTGCGGTCCACGAGACCAAAGTGGCGGCAGCGGCCAACCAGGCTGAATTACAGCAGCAGGCCGACGCGCTGGCGGCGCAGAACGCAGCTCTTAAGGAGCAGCAGGCCGCAATCACCGCGCAGCAGAAAGAAATCGCTGCCAGTAAGGCCAAGATTGCGGCGAACAGCGCTCGCTTCGGCGAGCTTGACCAGTACTACATCCTCGACGAAGTGACCGTGCTCTTCGGTAACGGCGTAACGAAGGTTGATCCCCAATACAACGCTCCGTTGCTGGCGCTGGTCCAGAAGGCGATGACCTACAACGGTTACAACATCCAGGTGAAGGGTTACGCGTCGTCGGTGGGCAGCGCTGCCCTCAATCAGCAACTCAGCGAAGAGCGCGCTAACAATGTAACGAACATTGTTGTTCAGCAGGGTCATGTTCCGTTGACCAACATGCTGGCGCCGGGCGCCATGGGCGAGAGCCGCCAGGTGGGTAACGACAAGACCGCTGAAGGACAGGCGGAGAACCGGCGGGTCGTGGTTCGGGCGCTGCTCAACAAGGGCATTGCCGGCACCGAACTGCCATTGCCGACGACCAAGTAAGACTTCTCGAATTGCCGGGAGTGCTGGGACGGCTGCTCATGCGTCCCAGCGACCTGGCTAGTCGACAGGCTTCCACGCTGTAACACTTCCGCGACCCCGGCGTGTAATAATCCCTGCAAGATTTGCTCGAGCGTACCGGGGGTAGGAAATCATGGCGGGGACCGTGGCGTTGGTTGTGCTGTGCACGGTGACAGCACTGGCAGTTGTTTTATACGCGGCGTATTGCGAAGCGGGGGAAGACCTGCCTTGCAAGAAAGCTCGCCGACGGCGCGCGTCGGCGTCCGCTACGACGCCGGGTTCGACGGAGCACAAGAGGAGTTAGCCATGCCCGGCATTCTTGCGGCAAGAAGAAATCGTTTTCTATCGCTGACAATCGTCGTGGTAGCACTGTTTGTATCGGCCTCGGCGCAGGACCCAGGATGGCCGAGGCAGATCACCAAGCCTTCGGGAAAACTGGTCTATTACCAGCCGCAGGTGGATGACTGGAACAACTACCAGACGATAAATGCCCGCCTGGCATTCACCATCACACCGACCGGCGGCAAGACCCAAGTGGGCGTGCTCGCGGTGCAGATGCAGACCAGCGTCAACATGGACACCCACACCGTGTTGCTGAGCAATCCCCAGATCAACGGCGTTACATTTCCGTCGCTGGATCCGGCCACTTCTGAACAGATGGGCACGCTGGTGCGGACCTTTCTGAATCCAGCGGCCACCATGAACATTTCGTTGGAGCGGCTGGTGGCGAGCGTCAAGAAAACGAAGACACCGCCCTCCACCGAGTTGAATAATGAACCGCCGACGATCTACATCAGCATGCGGCCGGCGATTCTTTTGCTGGTGAACGGCACGCCAGTGATGGAGAAGATCGCCAACTCGAACCTGCAATTTGTGGTGAACGCCAACTGGCCTTTGTTCCAGGTGCAAAACGCATCGCAGTATTACCTGTTCAACGGCAAGGGTTGGATGACGTCGTCGAGCGTTAGCGGCACTTGGACTGCGACCAGCCAACTGCCTGCGGGAATGTCGCAGGTGCCGGCGAATTCGAACTTCGCCAGTCTTAAGCCGTACATTCCTGCGCCGGCAAGTTCCGGGGCAGCGCCGGTGGTTTATTACAGCGCCACGCCAGCAGAGATCATCGTTTTCAGCGGGCCTCCGCAGTGGACCGCAATTCCCGGCACGCAGCTTTCGTATGGGTCGAACACCGGCAGCCCAGTCTTCAAGTATGCGCCGACCGGGGCCTATTACTTCCTCACATCAGGACGCTGGTTTACCGCCGCTCGACCGCTGGGACCGTGGACGTTTGCCACCTACAACCTGCCACCAGATTTCGCCAAAATACCGGTCAACAGTCCAGTGGGAAGCATTTTGGCGTCGGTTCCGGGAACCCCGGAAGCGGAAGACGCGGTATTGATCGCGCAGATTCCGACAACGGTAACGGTGAATCCGGCGACGGCCGCGAGCGAAGTAAGAGTGTCGTATGTGGGCTCGCCTCAGTTTCTACCGATTACCGGCACGACGATGTCGTACGCGACAAATACGCCGAATCGTGTGATCCAGGTCGGAGCTGAGTATTACCTTTGCTACCAGGGAATCTGGTTCGTAGGGTCCACTCCGCAGGGACCGTGGCAAACGGCGCAGCTTGTGCCACCGGACATTTACACCATTCCGCCGAGTTCGCCGGTGTACAACGTCACCTACGTGGTTCAGCAGCCATTGCCTGACGGGAATGTCCAGGCCAGCTATACGGCTGGATATATGGGCGCGTTCATTACCGGAGCGGCGGTGGGCGCGATCGTGGCGAGCGGAACCGGGTATTACTATCCGCCTTATGTCTATGGCGGGTTTTATTATCCTTACGCCTCGACCTACGGATACCACACCTACAACGCCTATACCGGCGCCTACGGTTATGAAAATTCTGCGTACGGCCCGTATGGCAGCGCGCACTGGGGGGCTTCGTACAACCCGAATACTGGGACCTATGCGCGGGGTGCGACGACATCCACCGCGTACGGCAAACAAGCTGTGGGCGAGGCCTACAACCCGTACACCGGGGCCTCGGCCGCGACCCACCAAGGCTCAAATGCATACGGATCCTGGGGACAGTCGGTCGTAAACAAGAATGGCGAGACGGCTTACACCCAGCACGCCAGCAATGCGTATGGCTCGGCTGGAACGGTTCAGACTTCGTCCGGTGGCAAGGGCGCGGCCACCAGCACCGCGTACGGCAATACGGCCGCTGGGAAGACCTCTAACGGCGATATGTACGCAGGCCACGACGGCAACGTGTACAAGAACACCGGGTCGGGCTGGCAGACTTACAACAACGGAAGCTGGAACGACGTAAACAAGACGACGGCGCAGCAGTCAGCGCAGAGTTATCAGCAGCAGCATCCGGAGAGCACGAACTCCAACTATGCTTCTGCGCAGCAGAAGGCACAGAGCAACCCGAACTATTCAGCCGACCAGCAGAAGGCACAGAGCAACCCGAACTATTCAGCCGACCAGCAAAAGGCCCAAAGCTACAACCAGCAACACCCGTCGAGTAGCGGCAGTTACAACAAGCCGAGCAGTGGGTCCTATGGCGACATGGATCAGGAAGCCCAGAATCGTGCCCGTGGAGAGGCCCAGAGCCACAATTACTCCCAGTCCCAGCACTCAGGAGGATGGGGAGACCGCAGCGGTGGAGGCTGGGGCGGAGGCGGCGGAGGCGGCTTCCGGCGCTAGGGCTGGTCGCGGTTAGCTGGCTTGAAATTCGGTTCGGCGTGCGAGAGTTCAATTTAACTTCGCAGTGAGAAGATCGATCAGGAGAGGACTGTTTATGAAGGCTAAGTTAGCTTTTTGCGCAATGCTGATTTGTCTGGCAAGTTCTGTTGCCTTAGCGCAGCAGGTTTCCGTTAACTACAATCACGACGCAAGTTTTTCTCAGTACCACACTTACGCATGGGGATCGAACAATAAAAATCAGATCCAAAATTCAATTCTGGCGCAGGTCGCGCAGCAGGACATCGAGGCCGCCATGCAGCAGAAGGGCCTGCAGAAAGTGCAAGAGAGTCAGAACCCCGACTTGGTCCTGGCAGCCAGCGGTGGCGAGCGCGAACAGACTTCCTACAATGCCTGGGGCATGCGCGGAATCGGTGGCGGCATGGGCGGAATCAGTCCGCAAGAGAACGTCGAGGCCACCATGGTTGTTAGCCTGTATGACGTGAAGCAGAAGTCGCTGGTGTGGCGCGGCATCGCGCAGAACACGCTGAACAACAACGGCAACAAAAACCAGGAAATGGTGCAGAAGGCCGTTCAGAAGATGTTCAAGCAGTGGCCCAAGCAGTAAGCGGCGCTTCGGAGTCACGAGGTCTCAGGCCGTTTCGTTCAAACCCTGGGACCTCTTGCAGCACGATTGGACGCGGCTTTGCTTCGGTGGCTCGGCGCGAGCGCAGGATCGAATTCGACTTCGGAACTTTCATTGCACGAGAAGGGAAACTAATGTCTTTTAGTCGGCTTGGTTCGCGTTCTTGCGTTGTCCGTTTTCTGTTGGTTATCGCGGTGTTGGGTGCGAGCGCGCAAGCCGAGAGGATCCGCGTTCACTACGATAAGTCCATCGACTTTTCAAAGTACAAGACGTACGGCTGGGCTCCGGTCGGTGCAGTCGCGCATCCGATGCTCGCCCTTGATGTCGTGGGAGCCGTGGACCAGGAAATGGCGGCACACGGATTGACCAAAGTGCCAGCCAATCCGGACCTGCTGGTTCAGATCTACGGTGCAGTCGACGCTGAAGTGAGCATGACGTCGAACAATCCGATTTACAACGCGACCGGAGGCATACCGCCCTTCGACCCCAGCATGACGTCGCCGGGGAACTCGCTGTATTGGGACGGCTACTACGGAAATTCCACGGTTGTCGTGCATCCCGGTCAGTTGATCATTGACCTCATCGACGTAAAAGCCAAGAAGTTGGTGTGGCGGGGCATGGGGTCCGAAGCCATTAGCCCGAATAATCCAAATAAGCTGATGGATGAAGCGAACGACACCGTCACCAAGTTGTTCAAGGACTATCCGGTGAAGAAGTAGCTGACGTCTGGAATCACGCGACGGTTGCTTGACGTCGCGAGAAGGCTTTCCCTAGTATCCAAGACCAGGATGTGTTTCCTGCCCGGGTTTCCTACGAAGTGTTCCGCGCACGCGCGAATTCTGCTTATAGCTCTAATTTTATTGGCGATGACGGTGACTGCTGCCGCTCAAACGCCGGCCAAGAGTGCGCCCGGAGCGGTGGCGAACTTCATCGACATTGCCGAAAAAGCCGGGCTGACGATTAAGAACGTTTTTGGCGGAGTCGATAGCAAGAAGTACATTATCGAGACCACCGGAACCGGCGTGGCCATCTTCGATTACGACAACGACGGCTGGCCCGACATTTTCTTCGTCAACGGGACCACGCTGGAAGATATGAAGGCGGGCAAGAGCGGACCGACCAATCATCTGTACCACAACAATCACGACGGAACGTTTACCGACGTCACCGAAAAGGTGGGGCTGGCCGACGCTACGGGTTGGGGGCAGGGCGTCTGCGTGGGCGACTACGACAACGATGGGTGGCAAGATCTGTTCATCACGTATTACGGAAAGAACCGGCTTTATCACAACGAACATGGCGTCTTTAAGCTGGTGAGCGAAAAGGCTGGAGTTGCCGGCAATGGAAAGGAGTGGGGCGCGGGCTGTGCGTTCGTTGATTACGACCGCGATGGGCATCTGGATCTTTTCGTTGCGAATTACGTTGACTTTGACGTGACCACAGCGCCTGCACCCGGCGATCGTCCATCATGCATGTGGAAGGGCGCGCCGGTAATGTGCGGTCCGAGGGGACTGCCGCATCACAAGAACATCCTGTACCACAACCGCGGCGATGGGACGTTCGAAGATGTCACTCTCAAAGCGCATATCGATCAGACCAACGGCCACTATGCGCTAGGTGTTTCGACGCTCGACTATGACAACGATGGGTGGCCCGACATCTATGTAGCGTGCGACAGTACGCCGAGCATCTTGTACCACAACAATCGCGATGGAACGTTCACCGACGTCGCGGTGGTCGCGGGTGCGGCATTCAACGAAGACGGCCGGGAGCAGGGAGGCATGGGAACGACCGTCGGAGATTACGACGGCGATGGCCGCCTCGACATCTTCAAAACCAATTTCTCTGACGACACGTCGACGCTCTACCACAACAATCCTGACGGCACGTTTACGGACGTCACGACTGCCGCTGGCCTCGGGCTACACACGAAGTATCTCGGTTGGGGCACGATGTTCTTCGACTTCGACAACGACAGTTGGCCCGACCTGATGCTGGTGAACGGGCACGTGTATCCCGAGGTCGACAAGTTTCATCTCGGCAGTAATTACCAGGAGCCGCGCATTCTTTATCACAACAATGGTGACGCGACGTTTAGCGACGTGTCCGATTCCGGCGGAAGTGGCATCACCACCATGACTTCGTCGCGAGGGCTGGCGGTAGGAGATTTATGGAATACAGGGCAGTTGTCCGCCGTCATCAGCGACATGAACGCTGCGCCCAGCCTACTGAAGAACGAGCAGAAGTATCCAAATCACTGGATTGCGTTCAAGACCATCGGCACAAAATCGAACCGCGATGGAATTGGCGCACGCATCACCATCAGGGCAGGGAAGCGATTACTGGTCGATGAGGTGCGGAGCGGTTCGAGCTACTACTCGCAGAGCGATATGCGGGTGCATTTCGGTCTGGGTTCGATGACTAAGTTGGACTCGGTCGAGATTCGCTGGCCCAGCGGACTGACGGAGCGTATCGACAATGCCGCAGTCGATCAAATCAATACTGTGAAGGAAGGCTCGGGCGTTGCTGTGAAGAATGAACCGCCGCGGAAGAGCTAGAACTGTGCGCGTGGTCTCTTAGTGGTGCGAGCCAGGGCCGGGTATTTTGCCGTGCGCCTTCAGGCTGCCGGTCTCGACATCGACGCGGTACAGAGTGTGCGGATCCCAAGGGAATCCGGGGGCTAGGTGAAGCGCTTTCAGGTGCTCCGCTGAGGGGACTTGTTTACGTGCGCTCTCCAGCGTGATGCGCTCGCGTTCGGCTTGACCCTGCCCGCCGAAGATGCCCGTCTTGCCGTCGCCGAGGAACTCATGGACTAGAACGACGCGGCCATCGCGGGCGTCGTAGACAATGACCTTGTGCGATGTGGGCTTGGATACCGGGAATGTGGACTGGAACTCCATGGTCTTCCCCTACGACCAGTAATTCAACATCAGGCGCCCGTAGGCGAAGGCGCTGATGACGGTGATTTGCATAGAGAGGCTGGTCATTCCTTCCCGCCAGACAGCCAGCGTCGTGTCGCTGAAATTCTCTGTGCCTTTGGCAGACACGACCTGGAGAATGCTGATGGCCGTATAGAAATTCTCGCCGTCGTCTACGAAGTTGGAGCGGCCTAAGGCGACTTCGGCCATGGTGTCGCGGTCATCGATCTGGACGGTAGCCTGATAAATATAGGCCGGACTGCCCCAAGCCCACCATGAGTATTCCTGCTGACCGACCATCGCGCTCTCCAAGAATGCGGGTCTGCACCGCGTTTGCTGAACTGGCGAGCCTGATGGTACTGCTGAACCCTGTGCGTTTCAACAGTATTTGTGGGAATTTCTAGATTGGAAGCAACGGGAATGAGGCTTGCTGCTACTTCTTCCTGGCGTTGGCGAGAGGCTCGGACTTGACGATGCCCTGGCCTTCTTTCACGTATACCAACTGGTTGACTTTCACGTCTTTCATGGTGTCAACCTGTCCACTTGGCCAGCGCACTTCGAGCAACTCGACCTTGTCGGCCGTTCCGAGGCCGAAGTGAATGCGCAGGTCGCTTTGGGAGATGTAGCCTCCGCCACTGCGTACCTCGTCGATCTGCTGGTGCGGTTTCTGTTCGTCAGCAGGGTGAGTAATGCACTTCACGCGCGCACCGATGGCGCTGCGATTCGACTTCGTGCCGATGCACTTCACCTTGATCCAGTTGTGGTCGAGCTTTGAGTCGCAGCGCACCAACTGCGGAAGACCGTTGACGGTGTTCACCACAAAATCGACATCACCGTCATTGTCGAAATCTCCGAAGGCGCAACCGCGGTTGGCATTCGGAACGGTTATACCAGGGCCCGCGTATTGCGTGACTTCCTTGAAGCGTCCGTTGTGCTGGTTGTGGTAAAGCAGCTTCTTCTGCGGGTAACCGGCCTCGGTGGTGAGTTGCTCAACCTCGGGATAGACGTGGCCGTTGCAGATGAGGATGTCAGGCCAGCCATCGTTGTCGAAGTCGAGCCAGCCGCATCCCCAACCGAGATACTGGGTGTGCAAGCCGAGGCCAGCCTGAAAGGTCTCATCTTCGAAGCTCCAATTGCCCTGATTGTGATAAAGCGACGGCGTGTCGCCGGCAAAGTTGGTTTTCAGAATGTCGAGGTTGCCGTCGAGGTCGTAATCGGCGGCCGAGACTCCCATGCCCGCCTGGGGCTTACCATCGGCACTGAGGACGCAACCCGCTTCCAGTCCAATCTCGGTGAACGTGCCGTTCTTGTTGTTCCGGTACAGCAGCGACTTGACGGAGTCATTGGCAACGTAGATATCCGGCCAGCCATCGTTATCGAAGTCGGCGACGCAGACGCCGAGGCCGTAGGTCCCGTTCACTTTCTTGATGCCAGAAGCGTCGGAGACATCGGTGAACGTGCCATCCCCGTTGTTGTGGTAGAGGATGTTGGTGTCGCCGTTTAATCCGGGCGGCCCGCACGCCACCATGACCGCTTTGTACAGACAAGGACCGCTTTCCGGCACCGGCGCCGTTTTCAGATCCATGTCAATGTAGTTGGCCACGAAAAGATCGAGCTTGCCGTCGCGATCGTAGTCAACGAAAGCACACCCCGTGCCCCAGCGAGTTCGCACGCCCGCGACGCCGGCCTTTTCACTCACATCGGTGAACGTGCCGTTGCCGTTATTGTGGTAAAGAACGTTCTTCCCGAAATACGTGATGAACAGATCGTCGTTACCGTCATTGTCGTAGTCGCCTACGCAGACGCCCTGTCCCCATCCCGTGTGCTTCAACCCAGCTTTGAGCGTCACATCGGTAAACGTGCCATCGCGATTGTTCTTGAACAGGTGATTGAATGGCTCTTCGCCCGGCGGAAAGCCTTCCAGCCTCCAACCATTGACGAGGAAAATGTCTAGCCAGCCATCATGGTCGTAATCGTAAAAAGCGACTCCGCAGCCCGTGGTCTCGAGCAGATATTTGTTCTTGTGCTCGCCGCCGAAAATCGTTTTGGCGTTCAGGCCGGCTTCTTGTGCGACGTTGACGAAGGTAACGCCGAGATCGGTCTCGGAATTCGACGGAGTTGTTGGCTCTTGTCCGAAGATGGGAAGCGGTCGCACCAGCGATAAAACGTCAGAGAGTGTGAGCACGAAGGCAGAGCGGCAGAGGGACTGCAGAAATTTACGGCGCGACTGTGACAAATGAAATAACCCGCCTTGCTCGTACCCGTGCTCGAAATGAACTTCATTTTCAGGTACGGCCGACCAGAATTGCAAGCGCCGACCCGTAACACTAGGTACAGTTTATGGCGTCACTCAGCGCGATGCATTAGACTCATACCGTTTCAGGTTCCATGTATGCTCGGCCACGGAGGCCCACTTGATGCGGCAAAAGCTCTCTACTCTTGTGATCCTGCTGTTCGTTCTCGTTATGGCGGTTCCATCGATCTGCGCGCAGCAGAAGCCGGTTGATGCCGAGGGCCATCAGTGGTGGCAGCATGCGGTGTTTCAGGAGATCTATCCGCGCAGCTACATGGACAGCAATGACGACGGCATCGGCGATCTCAATGGCATCGCCTCGAAGATGGATTACCTGAAGTGGCTGGGGGTGGACGCCATCTGGATCGCGCCCTGCTTTCCATCGCCGCAAGTGGATTTCGGATACGACGTGTCGGATTACGAGAACATCGATCCGATGTATGGAACGCTGGCCGACTTTGACCGGATGGAGAAGATCGGCAAGAAGGACGGCATTGGAATCGTTTTCGATTTCGTGGTGAACCACACCTCCGACAAGCACAAGTGGTTTCTCGCATCGGAATCGTCGAAGACGAATGCGTATCGCGACTGGTACATCTGGCGCGATGGCAAGGGCCCGAACCAGCCGCCGAATAATTGGACATCGACGTTTGGCGGTTCGGCATGGCAGTTCGAAGGGAAGACCAATCAGTATTACTACCATTACTTTTATCCGCAGCAGCCCGACTTGAACTGGCGCAATCCGAAGGTGGCGAGCGCGATGTACGGCTCGACGGTGTTCTGGTACAAACGCGGGGTCGTGGGATTCCGCCTCGACGCCGTGGATACGCTCTTCGAAGATCCGAACCTGACCGATAACCCGACGCTCCCGGGCAAAAACGAGTACGGAGACCAAAACCAGGCGCGCAAGTACAACGACAAGCTGCCCGAAGTTCACGATGTGATGAAAGGGCTGCGCAAGGCTGCAAATCTCTACAACGCGGTCCTGATCGGAGAGACCTGGACGTCCGATGTCTCGGAACTGAAGGACTATTACGGCACCAACCATGACGAATTGCAGATGCCGATGGACCTGATGTTCACCAAATTGAAGCCGTTGTCTGCAGATGTCTTTCGCAAGCACGTTGGAGCAGTGGACGCTTCCGGTGAATGGCCGGTGTGGGTAATGAGCAACCACGATATCGTACGAGCGTACACGCGCTTCGCTGACGGCAAACATGATGACGACATCGCGAAACTGCTGGCTGGCATGTATCTCACGCTGCGAGGCACGCCCATCATGTATTACGGCGAAGAAATCGGCATGGCCAACAACGATCCCACGCGCAAAGAAGATGTGAAAGATCCGATCGGCCAATTAGGTTGGCCGGTACAGAAAGGCCGCGACGGCGAACGCACGCCCATGCAGTGGAACGACACGCCAAACGCCGGATTCACCAAGGGTATTCCCTGGCTTCCGGTTCCGGTGTCGTATCAAACCCACAATGTTGCCAGCGAGAAAGCTGACCCCAACTCGATCCTGAACTTTTACAAGAACCTGTTGGCGATACGGCATACCAACAAGGCGCTGCTTGACGGCGACTACGTCGCATTCAACCAAGACGACGCCAACGTATACTCGTACCTGCGGCGCTACAAGAACCATGCGGTGCTGGTGGTGCTGAACATGTCGGAAAACGAGCAGAAGGTCAGCTTCGACCTTTCAGCGCAGGGATTCGGCGCGAAGCAGGCGAAGACGCTCTTGACGACGACAAAGTCTGCTGGCGAACAGCCGCTGTCAGGTCTGACGCTTGAGCCGTACACGGTGTACATCGGGGAAATTAGTAAGTAGCAGTCGAACGGAAATTGACAGGTCGCAAGGTTTCTCGGAGACCACGAAGTGTTAAGGCGATTCACGGGGCTGGCCATCGTCGTGTTGGCCGGGGCTTTGTTCCAAGCTGGGGCGGCTCCCGCCAATCGTCTGGCAAATGGGGCGCCGGCATCGTCTCGATCGAACGAGGCGAGTGCGCTTGACCTCGCGGGGAAAGACGTCAACCCGTTCGAAATGTCGGCCGGCAAGCCGCTGGTTCTCATTTTTGTTCGTACCGACTGCCCGGTCTCGAACCGCTACGCCCCGACCATTCAGGCTCTCAGCCACAAGTACGCCGGTACGGCAGTGATGATGCTCGTTTATCCCGACAAGTCTGAGACGCCGCAAGACATCGAAAAGCACCTGCACGACTACGGCTACAAAATGCCCGCATTGCGCGATACGCAACGCGAGTTGGTCAAAACAAGCCAAGTAGAAATCACGCCGGAGGCAGCGGTTTTCAACGGGCAGGGGAAGTTGATTTATCACGGCCGCATCGATAACTGGTACGTGGACTTTGGCCATGCCCGCAGCGCTCCCACGACCCACGAACTCGATCAGGCGATACAGTCTGCACTGAATAGCACCCGTCCTGCACCCGCCTCGGTCAGTGGCATCGGCTGCTACATTTCCGACCTTCCATGAGACGGCACGGCTTCAATTCGCAGACCGCGCTTATCTTCGTCCTAGGCGTTGGCGCAGTTCTCGCTATCACCGGATATCAGTCCCGGCTGTGGTCGTCCGAGCCTGGCCCACCGTCTAGTAAAGTCACGTTTAACCGTGACATCGCTCCCATCGTCTATCACTACTGTGCATCTTGCCATCGGCCCGGCGAGGCTGGACCATTTCCGTTACTGACCTATGAGGACGTCAAGAAACACGGACACCAGATTGTGGCCGTGACCCAAACGCGATTCATGCCTCCGTGGTTGCCGGAACCACAAGACATAAAGTTCGCCGACGAACGCCGTCTCTCTGATGACCAGATTGCCAAAATCCCTGCGTGGGTTGATCAGGGCATGTTGGAGGGCAAGCCGTCGGACCTTCCGCCGAAGCCCAAGTTTGTCGAAGGCTGGCAACTGGGACAGCCCGACTTGATCCTCAAGGCAGAGAAGCCGTACATGTTGCAGGCGAACGGCATCGACCAATACTGGAATTTCATCTTCCCGGTGCCAATACACGAGACGCGATGGGTGCGTGCGGTTGAGATTCATCCGGGTGACAAGCGCGTCGTGCACCATGCCAACATTTTGGTCGACCGATACGAGTCGGCGCGCCGCATGGAGAAAGACAAGGGTAGCGGCTTTGGCGGAATGGAAATCCGCATCGAATCGGAAGTCTTCGATCCTGATAGCCACTTTCTATTCTGGAAGCCGGGAACTGTCGTCACCAACGAACCTGACGGTATGGCGCTGCGTCTCGACAAGGGCACAGACCTGGTGCTCAACGCGCACCTGCAACCATCAGGCAAGGTGGAACCCGTCCAGCCGAGCATTGGCCTGTACTTCACAGACAAGCCGGCAACCGTGCATCCCATGCTGCTCCAGTTGCAGAACGATGCTGCGCTCGACATTCCTGCCGGTGACAGCAACTTCGTCGTGACCGACGAATTCACGCTCCCCATCGACGTCGATTTGCTTGGCGTATATCCTCACGCGCATTATCTCGGCAAAGACCTGCTCGCGACTGCGGTGCTGCCCGACGGCACGACCAAGACGCTCATCCACATCAAGCACTGGGACGTGAATTGGCAGGCAGTGTATCGCTACGCGGAGCCGGTCTTTCTGCCCAAGAACACGGTGCTGAAAATGCGCTACGTTTACGACAATTCGGAGGCCAACACGGCCAATCCGAATCACCCTCCAGCGCGCGTGATGGGTGGCAACCTCGCGACGGATGAGATGGCGCACCTCTGGTTGCAGGTCCTCCCGAGGAACGATCCAACTCAGCCAGGTGATCCGCGAATGGTCTTGCAGGAAGCATGGGCTCGCCATGAAGTCGAGAAAGCGCCGAACAGTTTCGAGTCGCGCTACAACCTGGGCGAGATGCTTCAGGCGCGCGGAGCACTCGACGAAGCGGTCGAGCAGTTTCAAGGCGCGGTCGCAGTTCGTCCCACGGATGCCGTGGCTAACAACGCGCTGGGTGGAGCGCTTCTCGCTAAAGGCGATTTGGCGGGCTCGGTGAAGTGCTTTAATGTCGCGCTAACGTCTCAGCCGGATTACTTCGATGCACACTACAATTTGGGCAACGCGCTCGCGGCGCAAGGCAATTTCAGCGGTGCTGCCGAGCAGTTTGGCGATGCGGCGAAGCTGAACCCTGACGATGCCAATGCGCAGGCGAACCTGGGTACTGCGCTGGTCCAGCTTGGTCGTCTCGGCGAGGCGAAGTCACACTACGAAGCGGCGCTTCGCATCGATCCTTCGAATCAGCTCGCCCGCGACAACTTACAACAACTGGAGCAATTGACGAGGGAACGTCCGCAGTGAGCACGCTGCCGCGCCTCATTGTGTCGCGATGGCTTAGGCGAGTGATTCTGGGAGTGCTCGCGTTGGCCCTGCTTGTTGCGATGGCTGCTGTCGCGGATGATCCGCATGCCGCCGCGACCGCCAAGCCCGATGCCAACGGATACGTCGGGAACCAGGCTTGCGCGAGCTGCCACGCTGCGATCTACCAATCCTTCTCTGCGGCCGCCCACGCTCATGCCAGCGGACCCGCGACCGACAACCTGGTTGCCGGAGAATTCAGCCACCCGCAATCACAGGTCAAATATCGCGTCTACTCCGAGTCCGGAAAAGTGTGGATGAGTTTCGATCGCCCAGGCGATCCCTTAGTGCAAGGCAGACGCCAACTTCTGTACTACATCGGTCAGGGACGGCGCGGAACTACGTATCTCTTTTCGGTTGACGGGTTTTATTTCGAAACTCCGATCAACCTTTACACCAGCCGGCACACTTGGGACATGGCTCCGGCTTATGGCGATGCGCATGAAATCCCCATGAACCTTCCCGCGCTGACCAGTTGTATGGACTGTCATGTCAGCGGAATTCGTCCTCCCATCGAGGGCACCGAGAACCGATACGCTTCGCCACTGTTTCTGTATTCGGGCGTGACATGCGAACGCTGCCACGGTCCGGGAGCCGGACATGTGGCGGGCGGAGCGGTTGTGAATCCGGCGAAGCTCGCACCCGAGCGTCGCGATCAGGTTTGCATGCAGTGCCACCTTGAGGGCAATGCCGCGATTGAGCGTCCGGGCAAGCACATGTATCAATACCGGCCGGGCGACAATCTGGCGGACTACGTTCGCTACTACGTTCTCACCGGCAACGGTGGTAAGTCTGGCATGCGCGCTGCCAGCCAGTTCGAAGAGCTGGCACAGAGCGTGTGCAAGAAGAAGTCCGGTGATGCCATGTCGTGCACCAGCTGCCATGATCCTCACCGCACGATTCCTCCCGACGAGCGTGTGGCGTTCTACCGCTCGAAGTGTCTCGCATGCCACGGCGTTTCATTCGGAGAGAAGCACCACAAAGACCAGCCGGACTGTACGCTATGTCACATGCCTGCGACCGCGAGCAGCGATATCGCGCACACTGCGGTCACCGACCACAGCATTCCGCGCAGACCGAACTCCGGAGCCAAGCTGGAGAATGCGGCCGATGCTTCGCTTCCAGAGCTGGTGACTTTTCCGCTTTCCTACAACAATGACAACGATGTTCGCGATCGGGCCTTGGCGTGGCAATCGATTGTCAATAGCGGGATGACGAATGCGGCTCCCCAAGCTGAGCGCCTGATCCGGCAAGCCGTGGAACAATCGCCAGACGATCCTGCGTTACTAGCAGCCTTGGGCTACATCGAGCAGCAACACGGAGACACCAGCAAGGCGCTCGAAACGTATCGCAAAGCCCTTAAGCTCGATCCTACGTTGGTCGACGTAGAGACGAATCTGGGTGTTCTCGAAGCGCGCTCAGGACAGATGACTTATGCGGTTAAGCTTTGGCAGGATGCCTTCAGGAGAGCGCCT
This sequence comes from uncultured Acidobacteriaceae bacterium, assembly GCA_963749635.1. Taxonomy (GTDB): domain Bacteria; phylum Acidobacteriota; class Terriglobia; order Terriglobales; family Acidobacteriaceae; genus DASRAA01. Next base: position 38,249 of record CAVVNW010000018.1, on the reverse strand, counting down.
GGACGCAGCAGTATTGGGATGAATCTCGCTCACGCATTTTGCGCCTCGGGGCAGTTTGATGGCGCGCGCACCTACACCATGCGTGTCTTACAGTTCAACCCTGACTCAACTTCGGCGAAGACGCTGCTCAAACAACTCAACGCCGATCCGCCCAAGTGTGGGCCGTGAATCACTGGATGTCGGTTTGCTTGTTGCGCAGCTGCTCGGCGATCTTGAGTTCCCGTTCCGCCTCATCCGGTTTGCCAATGTCTCGATAGGCTTGTCCCAGTACCTGGTGAGTCATCGGGTTGTTCGGGTCCATGTTCGCTGCGTGTTGCAGGGTTCGTATTGCCAGCACGGGCTCGCCTTTTTTCTCCAGCACTTTGCCCATCAGGATGTAGGGACCCGTGGACGTGGCATCGAGCCAGATGGATCGCTGCAATAAGCGCTCCGCCTCGTCGTACTTCTGGATGCGCGAATACGCGTCACCTAATTTGTAATACGCCACTGGGTAAGCGGGATTGATCGCCAACTCCTGCTGGAAATCGTTGATTGCTTCGGGAATCTTCGAGGTGAACAGGTGAATTTCGCCGAGCAACTCGTGCGCCAGCGGAAGCCTGGGATCGGCCGCAATGGCTTTCTGCGCATAGTCTTCCGCGATCGGAGTGAACTCCTGGCGAAACAGCATGCGCGCGGTGAAGAGATAGCTGGCTCCCGAATCAGGGGGCACATCGAACATCTTGGCGAACGCCTTGCGCGCGTTGGGATAATCTTTTGCCTGAATGTAGCTGATTCCGAGGATGTAAGCCGCGTCGACATTGGCCCGCGGATACCACGTTTGCACTTTCTCCAGATAAGGAATCGCTTCCGCCGGACGTCCCGCGAGATAGTACGACAGCCCGAGTAATTGAACCGCTTCTTTGTCGTTGGGGTCCGCGTCTGCCGCTTGTTTGAGATACTCCGCGGCCTTTAGATAGTCGCCCTTGGCGTAATATGCCGTACCTAATTCACGAACCACGCCTGCTGGCTTTGGCGATTTCGCGGCCAGCGCCTGAAGCTGCGCGATGGCTTCGTCATATTTGCCCTGTTGCAGCAAATGGCGTGCTTCTTTGTAATCCGCCTCCTCAGACGTAGACGCGCTGGACGATGCCTGTGGCGGCCTTTGAGCTGTCGATGCGGGCGTGGATTGCGCTACGAGTGTCAAACAGCAGGCAAGAATGAATGCGGGAACACCGGGAAGCTTGTACATGAGGGCTGATTCCAAAGGCTGAGCTCATAAGAATTAGAGCACAACCCACGTAACTCGTGGCGGCTATCGCTTGAGCAGCGGCGCCTCGGCAACCCCGACATACTTGTCTGCGCCGCCGTAATAGAACAGATAGCGGCCGCCATGCTGGACCATGCCTTCGACAAAAACAACATTGGGAACCTGTCCGACTTTCTCCCACTTTTTTTCTGGCGCAAAAATCGGTTGCTCGCTTCGATAGAGCAATTTGCGCGGGTCATGGCGGTCGAAGACCGCGACCGCCGTTCGATAAACCAACTTGTCGTCGGCCCCGTTGTAAATCAACACAACCCCATCGGGTGTCAGGATCGGAGGTGGTCCGGGCTCAACCACGCGCGAGTCGAATTGTCCGGGCCGTCGCGGTAGCACTGGCGTTTGGGTCGCTTCTGTCCAATGAATCAGGTCAGTCGAGTAAGCCAGTCCCATCTGGTCGTTCTTGTCGGGAGTTGTACCCAGAAAATACATCCAATATTTTCCGTCAATTTTTTCGGGGACGATCGCTCCCGATTTCGTCCACCCAGTATTCCAGTTGCCTTTGTAGGCAGGAAGAATCACGCCTTTACGGTCCCAGTGAATCAAGTCGCGCGAAGTCGCGAGGCACAACTGGGCGTCCTTGGTGTTGTAGCCGGTGTAGGTCAGGTAATACGTGTCGCCGAATTTGACCAGCCGCGGATCTTCGACCCCGCCGTCCTTTTCGTAGTCGGCTTCGGGCGTCAAGACAGGTTCGGGACGGTGAGTGAAGTGGATGCCGTCGGCGCTCTCGGCGTAACCCAGCCGTGATGTGCCGTGTGAATCCTGGGCGCGGTACAGCATCACAATCTTTCCGTCATGTATCGCGACAGCCGGATTGAACGTGCCCGCAGATTCCCAGCCGTTTCCTTGCGGAGAGAGAATCGGCTCCTGCGATGCTCGGTGCCACCTTCCGAACGGCAGGGTCCATTCCGCCGCGATGAGCAGTGAACAACAAACTAGGACCCACAGCGGCGTGATGAGTGAGACTTTTCGGCGAATGACATTTCTATAACTCATGCGATGCGCATTGTAGAACGGCGCTTCACGAGTGTCACATGAGAGTCGCTTCCTTGAAGGAAGTGTGGCCCAGGCATTAGCCTATTGTCATCGTGCCCCGTTTGCGTTCAGCAGGTTCGGCCCTGATCCGATTCGTCGCGTTTTTCGCTCTTACAACATTTCCCGGATCGATCCCCTCACGACTTTGCGCGCAAACCGCAACCGCGAATCCCGCGGCGACCAAGGCCTACGACAGTGCGCTTTCGGCCATCCGCGCCGGAGATTTCGCGACTGCTGAATCGGAACTCGAACAAGCGATAAAGCTCAGCCCGGCAAACGCCGAAATGCAACTGACCCTGGGCAAAGTCCTGCTTCACCTCGGAGATGTCGACGGAGCAGTGAGCCACTTGCGAGCCTCCATCAAGCTGAAACCCGGCGATGCGCAAGCGCACTTTTACCTGGGCCAGGCGTTGTCATTTTCAGGCAAATCTGAAGATGCCATTGTCGAACTGAAGGAAGCCAGCAAGCTCGCGCCCAAGGACGCCGAGCCGCATCGCGCTCTGGCCCGTGCATGGAATGCGCAGCACAAGAACGCAGAAGCGATCGTTGAAGCTCAGAAAGCTGCTGCGTTGGCTCCGAACAGTGCAGCAACTCACGATGAGTTGGGCTCTCTCCTGGCTCAGGCGGGGCAATTGCCGGAGGCCGAGCAGCAGTTCCGCTCGGCGCTGCAGCTCGACGCGCAGTACCAGCCAGCCCGTTTTCATCTCGGAGTAGTGAGGCTGAACCAGGGCGATGGCGCAGGCGCCCAAACAGAATTGATCGCCGCGACCAAGATGAATCCTCAGGATGGACTCGCCTTCTACTACCTGGGGGACGCCTGCCAGGTTACGGGCGATAAAGACGGAGCCATCGCCGCATACCAGCAAGCGGCAGAGCTTTTGCCGGACTCGCCAATGGTGCAAACAAAACTCGGACAGCTGCTGCAGCGAACGACTGACGTCGAAGGGGCGGCTGCGGCATTTCGCAAGGTGGTGGCGCTCACCCCGAATGACGCAGATGCGCATAACAACTTAGGCCTTGTGCTCATGCAGCGGGGAGAAGGGGATGAGGCCGTCAAGGAGTTTCAGGAAGCGGTCAAGTTACGCCCCGACGATGCGGGCTTCCGCGGCAACCTTGGCATCTCGCAAATGCAGCTCGCCAATTTCGACGCGGCGATTGAGGAGTTGAAGAAAGCGATCGCGATGTCGCCCAACGACGCTTCACTGCATTACGATCTCGGACTCGCCCTGAAGTTGAAGGACAATCTGACCGACGGGATCGCCGAAATGAAAAAGGCTGTCCAGTTGGATCCGAAATTGGTGGACGCCTACTACACGTTGGGCAACACCATGTGGCAAGAAGGGGAGTTTCCCGCTGCGGTCGAGTATCTGAGAAAGGCAATTGCACTGAAACCCGATTACGTGGAAGCCTATTACACGCTCGGCACCGTTCTGAAACAAATGAACCAACTTCCGGAATCGGCGCAAGCGTTGCGCGAGGCCATCCGCCTGCAGCCACAACTCGCAGGTGCGCACACAACGCTGGCCGCAGTTCTGCGCCAGATGGGTGACACGTCCGGCGCAGAGACCGAAAGCCAATTAGGCGACACCCTGGTCAAACAAAAGATTGGTGTCCAGGGCGCAACGTTCGCAACCAATTCAGGAAAGCGCATGCTCACCGCAGGCGATTTAGATGGCGCAATTTCGCAGTTTCGCAGCGCGATCAAGATGTCTCCGACCTATTCCCAGGCGCATTATCAGCTGGCCATTGCGCTCTCGCGTAAAGGCGACAAGACGGCAGCCTCCGATGAGTTCAAGCAAGCCCAGGAGCTGGATCCCAGGCTGAAGCCCATACCATAAAAAAATTACTTGCGTGGTTCCCCTGCTGCAGCGACTTTTCCGCCAAATCGGTTTTGTTCAAGCAACATCACACTTGCAGGAAAGTTTCGGTCGCTACCCGAAATCTATTATTGACAGAGCGTCCCAACCCCCTTGACATCAACCGTTTCACGATATAGCGTTGCTGACTGTCACGTGGGGTGACTTGGGGTTCCCCCAGTCGTGGCACCAATTAGTCGGGATCCTAAAAGTGTTAGAAACAGTCTTAAGCGAAATCGCCGGGTTGCGATCAGCGTGCGACGCCAGTCGCGGCGTTTCTGTTCATACCAGCGCACAGCGCTCTTCTACTCTTCTCCACTTCAACAACAGTAGTAACGGTTTCCAGCAAGTACGGGCGGTGAGTTCGCGAGCGGCGAGGCTATCAGGCCACGCAGTCGGAATTCCACTGCGGAGGGTGAAATGATAAAACGGTGGGTTCTGTCAATCGTAGTGTGCGTGGTTATAGCGTTGGCTTCGACTGCTGCTTACGGTCAGGCCGTCTTCGGCAACATAGTCGGAACAGCAACCGATCCTCAAGGAGCGGCTGTTGCCAATGCAAAGGTGACGGTGACCAGTGTTAGCAAGAACACATCGGTCACCACCACGACCAATGATTCCGGCAACTACTCGGTGACGCACTTGATCCCAGACGTTTACAAGGTCAAGTTTGAAGGATCCGGCTTCAAGACGTTCGAGCAGGGAGACGTCCCGGTCTCTGCCGACAGCACGCAGCGTGTCGATGTTCAGTTCCAGGTCGGCGCAACGAGCGAGACCCTGGAAGTGACTGGCGAGCCCCCGCAGTTGCAGACCGACAAGTCTGACATCGCGGTCGAGTACAACCAAGCGTACGTTCAGGATCTGCCGACCTACAACCGCAACTTCACGGATTTCCTGCTGCTGTCTCCAGGTACGCAGAAGCTGACGGGCTGGAGCCACGCGGCAACGGAAAATCCGCAGGGTTCGCAACAGACGTTCGTCAACGGACAGCACTTCAGTGGCACCAACTACGAGTTGGACGGCACTGACAACCAGGACCCGATCCTGGGAATCATTGTGATCAACCCGAACCTCGACGCCGTCACGGAAGCGAAAGTTGCGCTGCAGCAGTATGACGCCGAGATGGGTAAAGCGGTGGCTGGGTACGTGACCGCGCAAACCAAGTCTGGCAGCAACGACTTTCACGGCAGCGCATTCTGGTTCCGGCGCACCGATGCCAACGAAGCGCGCGATCCGTTCACGCAGTATGCGCCCGTCGATGGCCGGTACATACCGTCAACCAAATGGCAGGAATACGGCGGTTCGCTTGGTGGTCCGATCATCAAAAACAAGCTGTTCTTCTTCGGCGACTACCAGGGATTCAAGACGACCACCGGCACGACGAACCTATACACCATTCCGACGGCACTGGTAGAAAGCAGCTGCGCTCAGACCACCGGCTTCTGCAACCTGAGCCAGTATCTTGGTCAGACCGGCGGCGGCGGCGGCAATGGCTATCAGCAAGGACAGGTGTTCGACCCCAATAGCGGAAACTTGCAAGGCAACAACCGAACTGCCATCGTGGGTAATCTGATTCCGAACAGCGAGATCTCTCCCCAGGCGCGCGCGCTTCTGGCGCTGTTCCCGACCCCAACTACCGGCGGCGTGCTTAACAATTACGTTGCGGGCGGCTCCGGACCGTACGACCAAAATGCATGGGACGGTCGTATCGACTGGGTTGCGACTCCGACGTTGAATGTGTTTGGACGTTATAGCCAGCAGTGGTTCAGCCTGTCCGGTGCCCCGGGCCTGGGAGCCGCGGGCGGCAATGGCTTCGGATCAGGGCCTGGACTGGCGGGCAGCTCGACTATTCACAACTATAGTGTTTCGGTCGGCGCCACGAAGACGTTAAGCCAAACCTGGCTGGCGGACTTCCGCTTTGGCTGGATGCATTACAACCCTCACACCGAGAAGTATTTCGGGAATGAGCAACCAATGAACGCCCTCGGTATTCCTGGCTATAACATCACCAACCAAGGAGCCGTAACGCAGGCGTTCACGAATGGTCTGCCGGCCTTCTACGGAGACGGAACCCTTACGAACTGGGGCGAAGGTTTGAACGTAGGCCGTTGCAACTGTCCTTTGATTGAGGACGAAAACCAGTATCAGGGCGTCACCAACTGGACCAAGCTCTGGGGCAACCACTCCTTTAAGTTTGGTGCTGACATTCGCAGCGCGAGCAACCTGCGTGTGCCTAGCGATTCAAACCGTACCGGACAGCTAACTTTCAGCCACCAGAACACCGCCGATGGCGGCGTCGGCGGCTTGGATCTGGCAACGTTCCTTTTCGGCAACGTCACGAACTTCCAGCGTTTCGTGAGCACCAGTTTGAATGCGGCGGAACACCAGTGGAGGTACTTCTTCTACGGCCAGGACACATGGCGCATTACGCCGAAGTTGACCCTCAACTATGGCTTGCGTTGGGAGCTCTACATGCCTGAGACCGTCAACGGGAAAGGCCAGGGCGGCTTTGCCAACCCCGTGGTCGGTTCCAACCCAGGTGATGGCGTTATCCGCGTTGCCGGATACGGCGCTTACGGCACCAACGGAAATGTTGCCAACGACTGGCACGCGTTTGCTCCTCGCCTTGGCGTCGCCTATTCGATGAACGAGAAAACCGTAATTCGCATGGGCTTCGGCATCAGCTACGATATGGGCGTGTTCGGTTCGAACTTTGGGCACGCAAATACGCAGAACCTGCCGGTGTTGGCTAACCAGACCATCACGGCGTCGAGCCTTAATCCCCTGGCATCGAACAACTTCATCGCCGCATACAACCTGAACACGGCTCCGCAGGCATTTGCATTCCCAGTCGTTCCTGCTTCCGGCATCCTGCCTTTGGGCGGTCCGTCGGGTAACGTTCAGCCAAGAATGCGGCCTCTGACCCAGACTCTGCCGGCGGTCGGCACTTGGAACGTAACCATCCAGCGTCAGTTGACCAACAACATGACTTTGGAACTTGCCTATATCGGCGTCGAAGGCCGACATGGGTTCGTCGGTGACGGCTCCGCATACGACCTCAACCCGATTAACATTCAGAACTACGGACTGACGCAAGCGGGATTAATTAGTCAGCAGCAGCGTCAGTACTACTACAACATGATCAGCACCCCATACACGGACGCCAATGGAGTGACCACGAATGTGCTGTGCTGCGGCGGCGGTGACGGCTCCGTGATGGGCAACTACTTCGGCAACAACGCCAACAGTAGCTACAACGCCCTGCAGATTAAATTGCAGCAGAACATGGCCCACGGTCTGCAGTTCATCGCCCACTACACTTGGTCGAGAGCGCTGAACTACACTGGCGGCAACACTGAGTACTACGCAGCCGACCCAAGGGTTGCGTACGGTCCTGACGACCAGAACCGTCCGCAGGTATTCGTCACCAACTTGGTTTACCAGTTGCCCTTTGGCAAAGGTAAGCAATTCGGCGGCGGCGCCGGCAGGGCCGAGGATCTGGTCATCGGTGGATGGCAAGTCACCTCGACCTTCAACTGGTCGGCGGGTCTTCCTTTCACGGCTACCTACAACGAGTGCGGCTCTGACGAGGACGTCAGCGTCTGTAACCCGAACAAGGGCAACAGTGCACTCTGGTCGATGGGTGGCGGATCCCTGAACCCGATTACCCACACCGTTACGTACTTCACGCCGATCGCGCAAATGACGCAAAACTGCACCAATTACGGCGCTTGGGGTAGGCCGTGTGCAGGCACGCTGGGGAATGCCGGAACCGATTCGCTCTACGGACCGCGTTCCTTCACGACCGACGCGACCATCATGAAGAACTTCAACCTGACCGAACGGTTTGCGTTGCAGTTCCGCATGGACGTGTTCAACCTGTTTAACCACCGTGTACTGAACTTCAACCAGAACGCCGGCAACACCTGCGTCGATTGCATGAGTGCAACCGGTCAGCTGTTGAACAATGCTGGTTTGGTCACGGACATCGATCCGAATACCACGATGCGCGAATTGCAGTTTGCGCTCCGCCTGACTTTCTAGTGCAGTCAGGTAGGTTCTAATTTCAGGAGGGAGCGACGAGCTCCCTCCTCGAGTGATCACCCGGTTGTCAGGCTTCGATCGACCGTGATTGGAGCCAGATAATACGACTTTTGACGGCCTCCGCTGCCCCGCCGGCGGAGGCATTTTTGTGCCTTTAGGTACTTCGCAAAGGTTCGCTGTAACAGGCAAGACAACGATGGCCCCCGCGCCGTAGACTCGGGACTAGCGTGGTCCTGACAACCTGGTCGTGCTCAGCTTCACCTATAGCATTCATACAGTGGAGAGAGAGTGGTCGATGTCGGAAATGTACAGCAAGCGAACGAAACTATGGTTTCTCGGAACGCTGACCCTCTTTGTGTCGGTGGCGGCACTGGTTATCGCGCTTCCGTTTCTGAAGCCTGTCGCAGCGGCCATCATTCTGGCAGTCGTTTTTTATCCCTTTCACCAGCGAGTTCTGCGGTGGACGAAAGGCAAATCCGGCCGCGCTTCTTTGCTGTCCACACTGATCTTGTTGGTGGTCTTCGGTGTGCCTCTCTTTGTAGTTATAGCGCTGGCCACCGATGAGGCCGTCGCCGCCGCGCAATACTTGGGTCGCAGAAGCGCAGCGGAAGGTGGAGTTACCTACTTCCTGACGACCATTGCTGACCGTGCATTGCGGTTCGTCGGGAACTGGGTTGACATTTCCAAGTTCGACGTACGAGGGGCGGTCACTTCGCACGTGCAACAAGCCGGAGTCTGGATACTGGGTTCGGGCGCCGCGGTTCTGGGCGGCTTCGCCAGTCTTCTGGTCAGCTCCTTGATCACGCTGGCAATCGTTTTCTTTCTTTTCCGCGACGGACACGACTGGGTACACCGCGCTGTAGGCATGATGCCGCTTTCGCCCGAGCAGGCCCGTCGCCTGATCGCCAACGTCTCCGACACGATCGTCGCCAACGTCTACGGTATGGTGTCCGTCGGAGTCGCCCAAGGAGTTTTAACCGGAATTGCGGTTGCCCTGGCAGGCCTTCAGTCGCCTTTGCTCTTCGGACTGTGTGCCGCCTTAGCATCGGTTGTTCCGGTGGTTGGAGCCGCCTTGGTGTGGGTTCCCGCGGGCCTGTATCTGATCTTCACGGGTGCCCTATGGAAGGGAGTCTTTGTCCTCGCTTGGGGAGTTCTCGTAATCAGCATGGCCGACAACATCATCCGGCCGTGGGTGGTAAGCGGCAAGGTCGAATTGCATCCCCTCATACTCTTGTTCTTCATACTCGGGGGCGTTGAGGCGTTCGGATTTCTCGGCCTGTTCCTGGGGCCGGTCATCGCCTCGGTTCTAAAAGTGCTGTTCGAGATGTTTCGCGAGGAACTGGTTGTGGGCGGAGAGAGCGCAGCCACCAGCCCGTAACCGCATCGATTCAAATCGAATTGCAGCAAGACACCGGCGTCTGGAGGTAAGAAACTTTCGTTTCATTTGCGCGCTGCGGACGGCTCCCGGTCTTCTTTCCGCACGTTTCACAACTGCCGAAAGCCCGATTCCCAAGCTATCCATAAGATACCGACGTTTTGCAACAAATGATGCTCTGATACTGCAATCGGATCGCCTCAGACCAGCTTGATCTTCGAAAGTTGTTGACAGTGATGCATGGAGTACGAAATCCTGCTTAATAATGACTGGCAAACGGGCGAACAGTAAACTGGCGGCTTCACGCGGAAGTTTGTCGGACAAACTCAGACATCTCAGTCCCAAGCGCCAGGAGATCATTCGCCCGGTACTCGAGAACCCTCGGCCGTACGTATTGTTGAGCGTTCGGGCGTTGGCCGACCGGCTGGGTACGGATCCCGCCACCACCGTACGGATCGTGCAGGGACTCGGTTTCCCAACCTACAAAGACTTCCAGCGGCACTTGCACGATCTTTCCGTCGCCTATGCCACCTCGCTCGACACCATGAAAGCCGCAGAGCGCGAGGGAACGGGGCCTGCTGCGCTGGTCCGTGCCGCCTTGCAGCGAGACATGCAGAACCTGCACGCGCTTAACAATAGCCTCGATGCCGACAAGATTTGCGCTTTGGCCAAGCGACTGTACGAAGCGCCCAAGATCCTCCTCTTGGGCGGCGATGCCGCGACCTCTCTGGTGCATCACCTTGAGTACCATTTCACCGTGATCGGCTTGCCGGTCCTATCGGCGACCGCCGCAGGCCGGGTGACCCATGTGGTTCGTACGGTGGGCCGCAAAGACCTCGTAATTGGCATAAGTTTCCGGAGAGGACTGAGGATGACCGTGGAGGGACTGCAAGCGGCCAAGCGCAACGGAGCATTCGCCGTCGCCATCACCGATACCTTCGTCTCTCCGCTGGCACGGGCGGCGGATGAGTGTTTTATTGCGTCGGTCGAGACGCCTTCCTTTGGCGCGTCCTACGTGGCTCCCATGGCCCTCATCGACGCGATCGTTGCAGCGGTTGGCAACCTCAAGCGCCGGCGGACCATGTCGCTGATCAAGCAGGCTGACGAAGAACAGCGCAAGGGCTTTCGCTGGTACACCGCTGAGTATTAATCTCGACCTACCATGTCCGATCAGGCGATAACAATACGCCCCTGCCATTCCATACCGGAATTCGAGCAGATGGTTGACCTGGAATTCCGGGTGTGGGGCTTCCGCGAGCGCGACGTCGTGCCCTCGCAAATGTACGTGGTGGCTGCCAAGACAGGCGGACAGGTTCTGGGTGCCTTTGCCGGAGACGTCATGGTGGGCTTTGTCCTAGCCTACGCGGGCATCCGCGACGGCAACCCGTACCTTCACTCGCACATGGCAGCAGTGTTGCCTGAGTATCGCGATTCGGGAGTCGGCCGCCGGTTGAAGCTCGCGCAACGCGACGACGCCTTGGCACGCAGAATTCCCTTGATTGAGTGGACGTTCGATCCCTTGCAGACCAGAAACGCTCACTTCAACATCTGTCGCCTCGGTGCTGTGGTGCAACGGTACTTACTCGATGTCTACGGAGCCACCAGCAGTCCCCTGCACGCAGGTCTGCCCACCGACCGACTGGTCGCCGAATGGCATCTGGCGTCACCGAGGGTTATTGAGATTCTTGCGGGCAATGTACTTGCGCCGGATACCGGAGTCCAACGTATCCGAATTATCGTGGACGAGTCTTCGCCTGACGGTGTGGCCGAGGTTCAGGCAACAGCGCGCAAGCAGTTTCAAGAGTTATTTAGCGCAGGTTATTTGCTGACTTGGTTTGAGCGTGAACCCGGGGGCGGTACCTATATTTTGTCCAAGCCCTGAGAACGGGACGGGATCGCCCCTCTCCTAGCTCTTTCCTCTGCGGTCCAGTCGCGAATCGTCGTTAAGCGGCGCGTAAAGCTCGCCCTGCGTGCGCTCGCCGATGTCCTTCAACGCCGTTAGCGCGTACTGCTGAAAGTGTGCTGACTTGCGGTGAGCGTCCAGCGCCGCGTCGTTGCGGTACTGCTCATAAATGAAGAACACTCGTGGATCGGTGCGATGCCGATGCACAATGTACATCAGGCAATCCGGCTCCTGCCGAGATGCCTCCTCGAGCTTCTTGAAGATGTTTGCGACTTCGGCTTCTTTACCTGGGTTCGCGACCCATGTCACCGCTAGTACCACCATGTGTGCGGCTCCTTGCTTACAGACTACCCTTTGCCTACCGCATCGAGCGCGCTGGAGAACGCCTCCACGAAAATCGTTTGCTCGCGATCAGGACCAGTGGAAACGATACCCACCTTCGCACCTGTTTCCTTCTCAACGAACGCCAGGTAGCTCTTTGCGTTGGCGGGAAGCGCATCGTAGCTGTCGATTCCATAGGTTTGCGAATGCCAGCCAGGAAGTTTGGTGTAGATTGGCTCGATCTTCTCGAAGCCCGAAGCCTGCGCTGGAATCTCCTCGGTCTTCTTGCCGTCGATCTTGTAGCCGACGCAGATAGGAATCTCGCTACAGTCGTCCAATACATCGAGCTTGGTGACCACCAGCCAACCAGTTCCATTGAGCATGTTGGAGTATCGCAGTAAGGGCAAGTCAAGCCATCCAGTTCGCCGCGGACGTCCTGTCACGGCGCCGAACTCATTGCCTTTCTTGCGCAGTGCTTCACCTACTTCATCTGTGAGTTCCGTAGGGAATGGCCCTCCGCCTACACGCGTGCAATATGCCTTCGTCACGCCAGCCACCATGGAGATGGCATTCGGAGGAACGCCGGTACCCGTGGATGCTCCACCCGAAGTCGCACTCGACGAAGTCACGAACGGATATGTGCCGTGGTCGATGTCGAGCATCGTGCCCTGCGCGCCCTCGAACATCACCGATTCACCATCGGCAATTGCGCGGTTCAACAGCAACGCCGTATCGGTAACAAACGGGGCGATCCGATCCGCGATCTCGGCGTAATCGGTGTACATCTTGTCCGGATCGATGGGCTCGCTATTGAAAAGCGCGTGGACAATCGTATTTTTCTCGCGGCACGCGTTTTCAATGTGCTTCTTCAGCAGCGCTTTATCCAGCAAGTCCTGCACTCGCAGGCCGCTGCGGGCCATCTTGTCCTCGTACGTGGGACCGATACCGCGCGATGTCGTGCCGATCTTCACTCGGCCAGGGGCGTTCTCGGCCGCCAGCTCGATCATGCGATGGTAGGGCAGAATTACGTGCGCGCGGTTACTGATGAACAGGTTTCCGTCGATCCTGACTCCGTTCGCGCTCAAGGCGTCGACTTCCTTCATCAGGGCAAAAGGATCGAGCACGACGCCATTGCCGATTACGCCTCGGCATCCCTCGCGCAGCACTCCGCAAGGGATCAACTGAAGGATGAATTTCTTTCCTTTAATGGTGACCGTGTGGCCGGCGTTATGCCCGCCGGAATAGCGCGCCACGACGTTAAACCGTTCGGAGAGAACGTCTACGATTTTGCCTTTGCCCTCGTCGCCCCACTGCGCGCCGACGACGACCGCCGTCTTGCTAGTTTTCAACTTGCAACTCCGATTCAGGGAGACGCGGCGGCCCGAGAGCCGAGCGCCCAACCGCTGAGATTCGCACACAACTCGCCCGTAGCTTGCGACAGGGTTTTGCAGGATTCAGGGGTAATCGCGAGCGGACAGGCTGTGTAACTGTTGATTTTACAGGTCTGGCAGAGTCAACGCAACGCCAGCCCGGAACGTCCGGCTTGTGCCGATGCCGTACACTGGATTCTCATGCCGGAACTGCCTGAGGTGGAAACTATCGCCCGAGGCCTGCACAAGCGGGTGGCGGGCGACACCATCCAATCCATCTGGTTGGGCCAGAAGCCAGAGCCTCTTAAGTCCTCCGCCGAAGAAATCGCCAGAGTTGTCGAACACGCTCGAATCCTGCGGGTCCGCCGCGTCGGCAAACACATCGTTTTCGATCTCGAACAAACCGGCCGCCGAAAAGGTCGTGCGGTGCGGCATGGGCAATGGGTGGTTCATCTGGGAATGACCGGGCGAATGCAGGTCACAACTCCTGACGTAGAAATCGCTAAGCACACTCACGCGATTGCGACGCTGACATCTGGCAGGGAACTGCGCTTCGTTGATCCTCGGCGCTTTGGGCGCCTCGTGGTCCTAAGCGACACATCGCCAACTTCCGCGGGCTTTTCTGCTCAGGGTGATGAGCCTCTGGACTCGCAAGCCGAGCGATTTATCGAACTGTTCCGCCGGCGAAACACTCCCATCAAGAGCGCTCTGCTCAATCAAAAGCTATTGAGCGGTGTTGGCAATATTTATGCTGATGAGTCACTGTTCCGCGCCGGTATCCGGCCGCGGCGCCGGGCCGCAACCTTGACCCGCGAGCAACTCCGCAAGCTGCACGCTTCATTGCAGGAAGTGCTTCAAGAGGCCATTTCGCTGGGCGGCTCGTCCGTCAGCGACTACGTCGACGCCGACGGGAAAGAAGGGTTTTTCCAATTGCAACATCGGGTGTACGGTAGGGAGGGCCAACCGTGCCTGGTTTGCGGCACACCTATCAAGCGCGTGGTCATTAGCGGTCGTAGCAGTCATTACTGCAGTCATTGTCAAAAATAAGTGGTCGTCGTAGTAAGAGACGTCGAAGGTTAGAGCAGTCTGGAGTTGCTGAATTCTGCGTGCAAAAAGGGTAGAGCTGCGCTGCAGCGCAGCGTCTATGCTCCCTTTCTTGACGTGAGCCGGGTTTCAACCCGGCGGCACTTCCGGGCCGAACGGGATACACGGACGCTGAAATTACTTCAGATGTTGCACTACGAGAGGAGCAACACGTCATTATGGGCGATTATTCCATCGGGGTAGATCTTGGGGGCACCAACCTTCGCATAGCTGCTGTGGACTGCGACGGAAAGCTGCTGGAGAAGTTGGAACTTGGCGCCGAGGTATCACGCGGCCGTGACTTCGTCATCACTGAGATGTGCAAAGCCATCGACACCCTCAAGCAGAAGTATCACGGCTCCGGCGAGCTGGTCGGCATCGGCATCGGAGTCCCGGGCTTTATCGACATGGCGGCCGGAATGGTCATGGAATCACCCAACCTGCCCGACTGGAAGAGCTTTCCGGTTCGCGATGAGATTGAGAAGCGGCTGGGCGCCCCGGTCATCCTGGAGAACGACGCCAACTCCGCGGCCATGGGAGAGAAGTGGCTGGGCGCGGCCCGCGAGTACGACAACATGGCCATGTACACCTTGGGAACCGGCGTTGGCGGAGGACTGGTATTCAACGGCCTGTTGTGGCACGGCATGACAGGAATGGCCGGAGAACTTGGACACTTTACTGTTTACGCCGACGGTCATCCGTGCGGATGCGGAAGCCGCGGCTGCCTGGAGCAATACGCTTCGGCGACTGCGGTTGTGCGGATGGCGAGGGAAGCGATCGCGCGGGGCGAGTCTCCGGAGTTGGAGCGTCTCTCGCACGATCCGGTGCAGTTTACCTCGCGCTCGATCTACAACCTCGCTATACAAGGAGAAGCTCCCGCGAAGAAAGTGTTTGAGAATGTGGGACGCGCCTTAGGAATCGGCATCGGCGGCATGGTCAACGCCCTGAATCTCCCTATCTATGTGATCGGTGGAGGCGTTTCCAGCGCCTGGGACGCGTTCGCTCCCGCGATGTACGAGGAGATGAAGTTCCGCTCATCGATTTATTCGCTTACGTCGCCGGATCGCGTCGGACATGAAAAAGGCACGATCGTTACTCGCGCGCTTCTGGGAAGCGATGCTGGACTTTATGGTGCGGCGCGGCTGCCGATGCTGGAGAATTTCTCGCAGACGGAAAAAGGAAGGCACTGAGCAGCTGCGATAGAGATAGCCTTGTATCAGGGCACGACTTCAGTCGTGCCGACAAGTCTCTTATTTTTGTCATTCCTCGCGGACTTCAGTCCGCGGGGAATCTGCTTTTAGACTCTCCCGTATCTTCTTGAGCTCGACCATGCCAGGACTAATTTGGTCTAGGCGTTCGAGTTTTTGATTCCCGCTTCGCAGTAGACGGCGACGATTTCAAGCGTTTCACTTCGAGTGCGGTCAATTGCCTAAACTTGCCTGGCTCGACGTCGAGTTCCAAGGGTCCGTAGCGGACGCGCTTGATCTTTTCCACGTGGTGGCCAACCTGCTCGAACATGCGCCGGATTTGCCGGTTGCGTCCCTCGATCAAAGTAATTTCATACCACGGGTTGGCTGCGTCTCGAACCAGCTTGATTTGCGCTCCGGCAGCGCGCACGGCCTTGGAGCGCCGTCTCGTGGGTTTTCCCGCCTGAGTTGCTTCAGGCGATTTCAGTCGCGTCGTTTCCGCCGGCAGGAAGATTCCACCGCGCAGTTTTGAAATCTCAGCGTCCGTGGGCTTTCCGCTCACCTTCACCAGATACGTCTTAGGGACGTGCGACGAGGCGTGCGTGAGTTTCTGCGCCAGCGCACCATCGTTGGTCAACAACAGCAGGCCTTCGCTCAGATAGTCGAGGCGGCCGACAGGATACAGGCGGGCCTTGATCCCGCGCACCAGGTCCAGCACGGTGGGGCGTCCTTCGGGATCGGTGACCGTGGCGACATATCCCTTGGGTTTATTCAGGAGCACGTACACGAAGTGCTCTGGGCCGCCCAGCGGACGGCCGTTGACCTTGATGCTGTCAACTTCCGGGTCGGCCTTGGAGCCGAGTTCGGTGACGGTTTGGCCGTTTACAGTGACAAGTCCGGAGGTTATCAACTCCTCGGCCTTGCGGCGCGAGGAGATGCCTGCGGCGGCAATGATTTTCTGGAGGCGCTCAGCAGGCATAGAAGCTCATTGGCATACCTACAGACTTTATCACTCATGGATGTGAGGGCACACGAGGAGAGGCTGAGACGCGGGTTGGAGGAAACCGCTCTCTCATTCCCGATTTGGGAATTCCAATGGTTACTAAAGTTTTCCAGCCCTCCGATTTTTCTAGTGCCAATTGGCGCGGCGCATTATAAGAGGCGTGTGAGGCCAGAGGCTTAGTGTCTCTGGCCTGCCCTGCGCCCAGGCTCAGAGGCTCTTTTGGTTCTTTGACACTTTGGCTCGTAGCCATACTTGTATGACTTGTATGACAAGCATGGGCGACGAGATAGCGAAATATGGAAGCTAAGTCCTACGGACACTGATGGATACGTATAACTATATTTAGAATCAATTGCTTGCGAACAATTTTCCCCCAAACCATTGATTCTAAACGATCGTTAAATTTGTTTTTGTAAGTGTTATACAAAAGTAGAACACACCACCACCCAAGACACGACAAAAGCCTGCCCCTTACAACCGCGATCGAAAGAAGGTCTTCCCGCGAGTGCTGGCTAGTTCGTCTGGAGCAGCAGCCCGCTTCCGCTTCGTATAGTTATCTTCTTTGGCGATTCGAGGACGATTTGCCCGGGACTCGCTCCGTCGATACCGCTGGCGAGCTTGAGGTTGTCGTCGCCGTACACTCCGCAAGCGTCAGTGGAGAAGAGCCAGAAAGCCTGGTCGGAGGTGTTACCGACTGGAGCCAGACAGCCTCGTTCGGGATTCGCCATTGGCGCTCCCAAGATTGCTCCTGGTTCCACGACCTTTCCGACTACCTGGCCCTTCTGTGATTTCACGATGCGCTGGCCATTAAAGGCAACTTGTCCACCGATCTGCAGCATGTTCGCATCCCATGCGGTAGTCCCGAGACCGCTGTTAGGATTCGCCGGTAAACGGGCTGCAGAAACTGCCTCCATCGAGGCCAGAGCGCGGAGGCCGAGGTTGATGGAAACAAGGTGCTTGTCAATGTCGATCTGGTTGAACTGAAGCGAAATGCTGGCACCATGACCCGAGGACTCCGGGGCGACAGCGATCACGTGGCCCAGTAACTTGGATTCGCGCTTGATTTTGCCGCCGTTGGGGAGCGGAACGTCTTGCATCAGTTTGGCGGAAATGGGTTGACCGGGTTTGCTGTGACTCGAATCCAGCGTGTTGTCGAGCATCGCCGGCAGAATCGTGCCGGAGGGAATCTGTTGAGCGGACAAAGACGCGGCGGCCAACAGGAGGAGCATCAAAGCAGTAGAAGTTCGCATAGGGATAGGTTGAATGGTAAAACACCGAACAATGACAGTTGTGTGAATTTTGTGTCGAGCGGCGGAAAGAGCTCTCAAGTATGGACGCGGGACCAGGGCTGAAGCCCACAGCGTCCAACGACACTATCTCACCAGGCTAAAGCTTGGTGCTTCCACCCGGGTTTGCGTCAAGCGATTCGGACGACGTTTCGCTGTCAGGTTCGGCAGTCGTCAGGGACTCGGAATTTGACGTAGGTTCCAGTGATTGCTCGGTGAACAAGCCAGCCTGGGTGTCCCCGAGCTTCTCAAATTCCTCCATGCTGGGCAATTCAGCCACGTTGTTGAGGCCAAAGCGGAGCAGGAATTCCTTGGTGGTCTTGTAGAGGATAGGTCGGCCGATGACCTGTTTGCGGCCCGCTGTGCTGATGAGTTTGCGATCGAGCAAGGTGCCGATCACTCCAGAGGAATCGACTCCGCGGATTTCGCTGACCTCGGGGACGGTTACCGGCTGCTTGTAGGCGATGACCGCCAGCGTTTCCAGCGCCTGCAAGGAAAGCCGCACAGGCGGTTTCAGGCTCTTGGCGAATCTGACGACCACATCGTGGTGCTCAGGCTTGGTGCCCATGCGATATCCGCCAGCGATCTGGCGCACCTCGACACCATGGCTGCTTTGGTTGTACTCGGTGGTGAGTTCGTCGAGTATTCGCGCCAGATGCTCTTTGACGCGCTTGGTATCTTCTTTGTCCCGCCCAGATTTCTGTTCCTGAGCGAGATCTTCCGAAGCAACCGATTCTGCAGCGGCGTCGTCAGGCTGTTGTTGCGTGTCGGGCTGAACCTCGGCGACCGCGACTTCGTCGTCCGATGCGTCCTCGTCGAGCTCCGGTTTCTCGCTGGAGATGATTTCGTTCAGGGCCAAGCGGGCTTCGTCCTCTGCGCGCAGTTCGGCGAGCACAGCGTCTTTCAGGAGGGAAGCGAGTTGGTTCAGCGAAACCGGTTCTTCGGTCGCGTAGATGATGGCTTCTACTTTGGCTTTCACGCTCATCGTTGGTTTTTAGTCTTCCGTTCTGTTCGCCCTAGCGCCAGTCGTCGTGTATCCCCGTGTTCTCAGACGTCAAGGTGTCAAAATTCGTGTGCTTCTTCAAAACAATTTCGCCGAACACGTTATCTTGCCGCGCCAGCACTGCCTGCAAGCGTATCAACTCGAGTATGGCCAGGAAGGCGCACACCAGCGAGGTTCGCGAGCGCAAGGTACGGAGCAGCGATTTCAGGCGGATCGGCTTGTCTTCCAATGACAACCGCCGGCGCACGTAGTCGATCATTTGGGAAACCGAGACGCTGTCTTCTTCGACGTCGAATGCCGGCTTGGTGCGCGCGCGGCTCAGGACCTGCTGAAATGTCCTGACCAGATCGACGACGTCGGCGGCGAGTTCCGGCTCCGCTCCTTCCGCGTCGCGAAATTCTTTCAGGGCCGGATTCGTCCAAACCGCTTCTTCGATCTGCTGCTTCTGGAGCAGCATCTGCGCCGCAGTGCGGAAGCGTTCGTGCTCCAGCAGCCGGTTGACGAGCTCCATGCGTGGGTCTTCGAGCTCGCCGGTGGCATCGGGATCGCGCGGCAGCAGCATTTTCGACTTGATGTGGATGAGCAGCGAGGCTGTGTAGATGAATTCCGCCGCAACATCGACGTCGAGCTGTGGCATGTTCTCGACATACTTCAGATATTGCTCGGTGATCCTCGCAATCGGGATGTCGTAAATGTCGATGTCCTGCTTGCGGATGAGGTCGAGCAACAGATCGAGCGGGCCATCGTAAACCTGCGAGACCATGATCGAGAAGGAAGACTCGTCGCTGCCCTCTTTGCGCGAGTGGGCTGGCGTGGCTTCTTGCGGCGAAGCGGGCTTCGGGGCGGTGGCCTTGTTCTCGATTTGTGGCTGGTCAGACATTCGCTATTGGTTCCCGTTCGCCGTCTTAGGAGGTTCAAACTCGTAAGACAGGTTGGCGGCAGCGCGAACTTCTTGCATGGTCGCCTCAGCCGCGACGCGCGCTTTGGAGGAGCCTGCTTCGAGAAGGTCCCAAGCCAACTTTGGATCGGCCTCGTATTTCGCGCGGCGTTCTTGAATCGGTTGGAGCACGTGCCAGAGGCTGTCGGCGGCCCACCCCTTGCATTCGATGCAGCCGATACCGGCGGAGCGACAACCTTCGTACACCTTCGCCATGGTCTCAGGAGAACTGAAAATCTTGTGCAGATCACCGACGGGGCAAACGTCGGGATTGCCGGGATCGCTGCGACGAACGCGTGCTGGGTCGGTCACCATGGTCTTGAGTTTCGAGCGCAGCGACGCTTCCGGCTCGCTGAGCAATATTGTATTGCCATAGGACTTCGACATCTTGCGACCGTCGGTGCCAGGCAGCTTTGCGGCGGGGGTCAGCAATGGCTTGGGTTCCGGGAAGACCTGTAAGCGTTTCGGGTCGCGATCCGGCTCCGACCTTGCGCGGATAAAACTGATTGAAGCGGCGCGCGACCTCGCGGGTCAGTTCAACGTGCGGGACCTGGTCTTCGCCGACGGGGACGAAATCGGCTTTGTACATGAGAATGTCGGCCGACTGCAGGAGCGGGTATCCGAGAAAACCGTAGGTGCTGAGGTCCTTGTCGTTGATGTTTTCGCGCTGCTCTTTGTAGGTAGGGACGCGCTCGAGCCAACCTAGCGGAGTAATCATTCCGAACAACAAATACAACTCGGCATGCTGCGGAACGTGCGACTGGATGAACAACGTGCTGCGCTCGGGATCGAGACCCGCGGCGAGGTAGTCGATCATGACCTCGAGCGAATTCGGTTTGACGTCGCTGGTGTTCGCGTAATCGGTAGTGAGCGCATGCCAGTCGGCGATGAAGAAGAAACAATCGTAGTCATCTTGCAGGTTGACCCAATTGCGCAGCGCACCCACGTAGTTGCCGAGGTGGGGCTTGCCGGTCGGGCGCATGCCGCTAACAATGCGGCCTTTCTTGCTGGATGTGGGATCGGCCATCAGATTCTCAATAGTGCGTTCAGCAGGGAGTAGAAGAAAACCAAGAACGGCGCCGCGACGGTATCGATGACCGAGCATCCGACCATCGGCAGGACGAACATGACAATGACCAGCCCGAAGTAGCCGACGCGGTCATAGACTTTCAACGTCTCGTAGGACAGGAAGTGGCGGATGACGTGGCTGCCGTCGAGTGGCGGCAAAGGGATCAGATTGAAGACGCCGAGAATGACGTTGATGAGAATGGCCAATTCAAACATCTTGGCCAGAGGGCTAGAGACGTCGGCGCCTCGAAAAAAGGGCGAAACTGCACCGCTGTCAGAGCCATGCAAAATCACCGCCAGACAGACGACGGCCAGAAATGCAGTGAGGAAATTGCTGACTGGTCCCGCCACCGCGGTGAGGATGTCATCACGCACTGGGTTCTTGAAGTTGCGGTTATCGACCGGGGTGGGCTTGGCGTATCCGAAGGGCGGGAAGCCGACCAGGATCAGCATTGCCGGCAAAAGGATGGTTCCGAACAGGTCGATGTGGACCAAGGGATTGAGGGAAACGCGTCCCAGCATTTTGGCCGTCGGGTCGCCCAGGCGATTGGCCATCCATGCATGTGCCGATTCGTGAACGCTGATGGCAAACAGCAGAACCACGATCTCGAAGAAAATGATTACGGGATCACGCACCATGGGAGTTTGACTTCGATACTACCATGCGGCTGGGTGCGCTTTTGCACTTCTCGGTGGGCCGTGGGAGGAAGAGATTCAATGCAGTTTGGCTTCTGACGAGGGCGTGGGCACGGCTTCCACACGTGGTTTGTCGAGCGGGCCGGTGATGGCGTAGGAGGGTTCATCGGGACGGCGTAATTGGAGATCAAGGTTGCGGGCGAAACTCGCGTTGCCCTTGACCTGGTAAACATCGGCGCCCGATTGCAGCTTGCAGTCATCGCAATTAAGAGCGCCATTTCGGATAGCGATTTCGCCGGTCAGGCTGGAAAACGACAATGGCGCGGCCTTGCCTTCGAGGACAATGTGGCGAAGCGTTCCGCCACTCCATTTGAAGTTGGCGGTCCCGGTGGCGGAGTCGCGCAGCGTGGTGGCATCGAGTCCGGACACGCTTAGAGTGTATTGGCCGTCCAAGGTCCCGGTGGCCCATGCATCGTGCATAAGCGTGGCGACTTGGGCCATGGCGACTTTGCTTACGCTTCCGGAGCCGAAGAACTTGGGAGGCTTCGCGGTGAAGTCGCCATCCCAATTGCCGGTGTGATGGCCGCCCAGAACGTCGGCGCGAATGTCTTTCAAGCTGACGGTCCCGGCGTCCATCTCAATGGTGCAGGAAAGATTGGACGCAGGAAGGGTCCCGATCAGGGCCCGTGCCGCGGATAGGTGCCCGATGGCAACAACTTTCAGAAGCGCGTTGTCGTCGCGCTGGCCGATGGCCAACAGGTGATACCACGGCTGGCTCTGCAAGGCGGGATCAAAGAGCTGATTGAGGCCGGCGAGAGAGACTTCGGGAGCATGCAAGTCGAAACGCAAGACACAGGTCTCAGGTGAAGTGCAGATCAGCGGGAAGCTGGCCGATCCGGTGACGACTGGGCCGGCGTTAAACTCGGCGGTGAACGGGCTGACGTTGACTGACTGGTCGGCGAAGGTGACCGTGGCCGAAGTGACCTTCAATGGCTCGAGGACGCCTTGTAGCTCCGCGGTGGCATTGCTTAGTTGCAGTCGACCGGACGGCAAGGGTGGCGCAAAGCCGGTGAAGGTGCCGGCGATTTGAAGGTCGAGTTGCGCGGAGCCGGCCAAGCCAAGCTTGGGGGTACCAATTCCCGTGGCGCGGGCGACGTTGAGAAGGCGAGTGAGTTCAGCGTTACCACTCAGGCTGATCTGGTAATGCTCGAGGTCAAAGTATCCGGCAGCAGTGGCGGGGGATGGCGCCCCCAGTGGCATCGCGAAGGGACTGACCACTACACGCAGGGGCGGAGTGGCTCCGGCGTTGTCGGCGGTTGGAATACTCTTTCGCAGAGTGTGCTTGCCCTTGGATTGGCCAGCGGCCTGGGGAATCGAGAATTCAACTTCGCCGAGTTGCAGATCTTGCTTCAACACCGCCGCTTGCAGCGCAAAGTGGCTGGTGCGGCCGCCGCCGGCCCACTGAGGCGACGAGGTGGCGTCCTTGCGTACGGTAAAAATACCGTCCGCAGTTCCGGTGGCTGTCAGGTCGGCGGGCAAGTCCTTCTTGGTGTGGCGGGCGAGGGCGACAACCCGGTCCAAAGGAATTTGTTCAGCGGAAATACCGAGATTATAGGACTCGCCAGCCCATCCGACCACATCGCCACGCACCATGAACAAACCGGGACGTACTGGCGCCTGACACTGTATGTCACGAATCGAGTCATCGGGCGAAGAGTACGTGCCGGTGCAATGGGCGCTTAACCGAAGCGCTTCTCCGAGAGCGATGTCGTAGCGGCGAAAATCGTCAATCTGCGCGTCGAGCGTGACGGCGAGGGACGCGGGTGTTCCCGCCAGAGCGGCGGTAGAAGACAGGCCGCCGCGCCAACCGCGATCGCGTCCGTAGATGAGGGTCGTGACCTGGCCCAGCTGTCCCTTGGCGAAATTGATCTTCAGGCTTACCGGCGTGCTTCGCAGTTGGGAAGCACGCTGAAAGCTACCTTCCACTCTTAGAGTGCCGGTATCGCTGACGGGAACGTCCGATCGGACCGGGTGGGCCTCGAGCCGGACACCCCATTCGTTTTCAGACTGAAGCCAGAGGGCAAAATCCGCGTCGGCAAACGCGAAGGCTTTCTTGACCCGTCCGAGCTTGAAGTTGATGCGTCCAGCCGTAGCTTCGACGTAGGGGAAACGTGGACGAGATTCCGGGCGGGCCTTGGTGGTAGGCGCCGAAGGTACCTGCGACGTTCGCTCCACCAACTCTTCGAGGTTCCAGTGCCCGTCGGCTCGGCGAACGAGGTTCAGGCTGGGATTCTCGAGAGACAACGTGCCGATTTCCAGACGTCCTCGCCAGAGAGAGCTCAACCGGAGGTAGGCGGTCACGGTATCAGCGCGGAGCATAGGTTCCGCGCCATAGGTTGGATCGTCGCCCACAACGAAGGTCGAGAGCACCATCGCGGGCCGGGGAAGCAGCCTTAGTTCGATGCTCGAAACCGTGACATCGCGGTCCAGGGCCTGGCCGATCGAAGCCGCAACCCGATTGCGGTAACGGTTTACATTCACAAACGGCGGCACCAACAGGCCAAGGACAATGACCGCGATGGCAATCAAAACCCACCACGCCCGCCGTGAGATGCGGCCAGGCATCAGCGCACCACGTGGAACATCCGGGACCAGCGGGTCTGATCGAAGAAATGAACCACGATGGTGACGAGGAATTGCAGGCGCTCGCTGATACTGGTGCGGGTGTATTCATCGCGTGGCTGCTGGAACGACCAGTAGATGAACATGGGGCGGCCGATGATGTTCTGATAGGGAACGAAGCCCCAATAGCGGCTGTCGAGGCTCACGTCTCGATTGTCGCCCATGGCGAAAATGCTGTCCGGGGGCACGACCAGTTCGCCGTTCTGGATGTGAGACGGCAGTTCATCGCGCCACGCTGGAGTCACGCCGTCATAGTCGGTGGGTGGTACGGCGGGAAAGTTGTCGCGGTATCCGTTGTAGGTACCATTGCGGACGACGAAGGGTGGGTCGAGTTTCTCGCCGTTGCGATAGACCACACCATCCTGGAGTCGAATGTGATCGCCGGGTACGCCGACCACCCGCTTGACGACATACAACCCCGGCTCGGCCGGAGAAATGAATACGAAGACGTCATCGTGACGGGGATGGCGGTACGGAATCAAGGGACCAACCCAGTTGGCCTTGGGCGCCAGCATGATTCGATCGACGAACACGTGGTCGCCGATCAGGAGCGTGTTTTCCATCGAACTGGAGGGAATTACGAAGGCCTGCAACGTAAAAGTAATGATGAACAGGCCGGTCACCAGCACAGCGGCGATCGACGCAATGAACTCAGGGGTGGTCTCTTTGGGTTTCTGCGATTTCCCGGCTTGATCGACCGGTCCCGCACCCGCCTTATCCATTTTCTTTGCAGCAGCCAATATGATCGTTCCTTTGCTGTGAGCGGTTCGCTATAGTCAGCGGGGAATACGGAACATGCGCTTCCAGCGGAGTTCCTTGACTGATTCAACGATGTTGTATACCAAAGTCGAAAGTTTACCAGACGTCGGGCTTTCGCCGTCACCTGCCGGTACTTGTCCTATCGACCAGTAAATCAGCAATGGCCGTCCGACGATGTGGTCGGCGGGAACCAGGCCCCAGTAGCGTGAGTCGTAACTATCGTCGCGATTGTCGCCCAGAACGAAATAAGAGCCCTCAGGGATGATTAATTGGCCGTCCTCTACCAGCTTCTGGGCCTGGACAAACCATGGAGAAGCGATTCTTCCGGCAAACAGTCCGCCGTTGGGAAAGCTATCGCGGAACTTGTCGTGCTGGTCCCAGTTGAAGGTTGCATACTCGTCCTCTTGCCTGATGCCGTTAACAAACACATGCTTATTCACCAGACGAACATGATCGCCAGGTACGCCGACGACGCGCTTTACGAAGTGCTGCTGGGGATTCACCGGATAGCGAAATACGATGATGTCCTGGCGATTGATCCGGCGATAGGGTAATAGCCATCCCCACATTCCGGAGTTGGCGTAATGCGCCTTGTCCACGAGGAGATAGTCGCCGACAAGCAACGTCTTTTCCATGGACTCGGATGGAATCTGAAAGGCCTGGACTACGAACGTGATGACGAAGACGGCGATCACAATGGTGGTTGCCAGAGACTGGAGCCCGCTCATCAGTCCGGGTTCGGAATCGGGTTTCTTCTCGGAACCTGCAGGTGGCGCATTGGGTTCCGCAACGACCTCAGACTCAGCGCGCACTTCGCTCATGACTTCTTGGATGACTCAACTTCCAGTTGGGAAACGGCCATGTTTGATCCAGCCTGCAATGATTGTAGATATTCCCAAGCTTGCCGTGCAGCCCCCTGCTCGGCGCGTTTCTTGGTGCTCCCTTCGGAACGGCTGACAAATGCCTCTCCGCCGCTGTGGGGGGCGGGAACGTGAACTTCGATGGTGAACAGCTTCCTATGGTCGGGGCCCTGCTCTTTCACCACTGAGTAACGAGGTTGCGGGCGACCCGAGGCGTGCACAATTTCTTGCAGTGCCGACTTGTAGTCGGTGACCGGCAGATGGCTTGGGCCGAGCTTTTGCAGTTCGTCGAGTGCCGGCTGAAGAATCGCCGCAACGATAAACCGGTGAGCCTTCTCGATGCCTGCGTCCAGAAAGAGGGCTGCAATCAGCGCTTCGAGCGCATCTACCAAAAGAGCGTTCTTGCCGCGGCCGCCGCTTTTTTCTTCGCCTCTGCCGAAGCGCAGGTACTTGCCGATTTCCAGTTGCCGAGCGGGACGAACCAACGCGCGCGCGCTAACGACATGTGCCCGCAGTTTCGACAGGTCACCTTCCGCATACTCAGGAAAGCGCCGAAACAGCTCCTGGCTGACAACAAAGGAAAGCACAGCGTCGCCGAGGAACTCCATCTGCTCATTATCGCTGGAGGTCTGAGAGGCGCTATCCGCACTCATCTGCACCTCCGCTTCACGAGCGAAGGAGGAATGGGTCAAGGCCTGATCGAGGATGGCACGGTGCTGGAATCTGTGTCCCAGCGCATCTTCCAGTGCCGCACGATCAATCAGTTCAGAGGTCATTTTGCTGACTGCCAGCTCCGCCCTATTTAGTGAGGCGTGGTGGGCGGAGGAGTCGAGGCCGCCGGCGCCGGCTGAGCACTACTCTCGGTTATAAGCTTTTGCAGTCTTGCCTGCTGTTGCTTGGCCAAGTTCTTTTCCGCGCTGCCCTCTGGTGCGTACTGAATTGCCTTATTGGCGGAATCCAACGCCTGGGGATACTTCTTCTCGTTGTCCTGCGCGACCGATAAACGGAGGTAAACCACTGCGTCCGGCTGGTCCTTCATCAGGTCGGCGGCCTTCTGGAAACTTTGTTCCGCGGCCGCGTAGTCTTTCTTGTTCATCGCGATGACGCCCAGAGTGTCGTAAGCGATGGAGCGGAGATTGGCTTTGGCGGCGGCCACCTGTGCTGGCGGAACATTGGGAGGTACTTCCAGGCCAGTGTCGATGTTGTCGAGGGCGGCCTGAGCATCTTTGCCAGCTTCCGCGTAGCGGTTGTCGCGATCAAGGTCGCTCTCGCGTGTGTCCATGACTAACGCCGATGCCACTGCCACCAGGGGAACCGGGTTGGTGGGGTTCAGCTCGATGGCCTTGCGGCCGGTCGCGATGACTTTCGCTGAATTGTTTTGCTGCTGGTACAAGCTCATCACGCGAACATAAAGGAGCTCTTTCAATTCGCTGGTGGGAAATTTCTGGGCGAAGTCATCGGCAGCCGCCTCCATCTGCGCGGGATCGGTCTTCGACGCGGCCGCAGTATAAGCGGCGTATTCTTCCGCGGTTTTCGCCTGGGGCTGATGCTGAGCGGGGGGCGCAGCAGGTGCCGCGGCGGCCTGCGCACCCTGGGCAGGGGCGGAAGGCTGGTTGGCGGTAGCTTGGGCCATCGCCAGGCTCGCCAACAGCAGTGCAGCCGTTATTGCCAATATGAATTTCATAAGAGGTCCTTTCAAGAGAGCCGGCCACGGGCCGTAAATATCTATCTTATTGCGATTTTGGCTTTTGCGAAGCCTCGGGCGGCTCGTAGGGCGTTTGCAGTCCTCGCTCGGCTGCGGTGCGTGTGTCGGGCGAAAGATCGGAAGCGGCAAGCGCGGCCTTGTATTGCTCCACAGCCGCTTCACGCTCGTCCTGCAGATCGAGGATGCGTCCAAGGTAAATATGAGACCACGCGATGGTGCGAGGGTCCTTGGAAGACGCAGCAGCCTTCACAAAGTCGTCTTTGGCTTCCTGCATATTTGCGCTTAGGGTCGCAGCTCGAGCCAGCACGAAATAACACCGTCCAGCGTCTTCGTTTTGCGCGAGGGCCTCCTGGGCCAACTGAACGGCACCGGCGGGATTTCCGCTGGACAGAGCTCGCTCGGCCTGATCGATTTTCGAATCCTGTTTCGGAGCGCCTGACCGTACTACATCGGGCGTGGCCTCAGAAGCAAACTGTATCTCTCCCGCTTTTTTCTTGACCTTGTCGACTTCAATATCGTGCAGCCAGTCCGGGAACGCGTCCTTCATCCCGGTGGAGCCTTTCTCAAACTCCTTGAGCTGGTCGTAGAAATAATTGGTCAGCACGAAGCCTTCTGCTTCATCACGATTCACCATCGCGACGCGCTCTTTTTCGGGGAGCTTGGGATCAAGCGGGCTGCGAGCTTCGATGGCGCGAATCAGGCTCTCAATGACGAGCAATCCGATATCGGTTTTGTCCTCGGGCGCCATGGGAGCCTTCTGCACACTGGCCAGGATGGGCTTCAATCGCGCCAGCGTAGTAGCTCGCTTGGTGATCAGTGGCTCCAGCGAATAATGAAGATACGTGTGCCGGAGCTGGTTCATGTGAATCTCGTTATTGGCGGGAGAGACGACGACGTAATAGTAGTCGGCCTGGTAATTGCGGGAGTTTATTTCTCCGGGCGCCGCCATGGGATCGAGGTAAACAGTGTACGAGCGTCCTAAATATCCGGAGGACGGCATGCGAAGATAGCTGTCCGTCGAGGTAATCATGCGGGCGACAGGATCGTGGAACTGGTCCACGAGCGCGTCATATTGCGCCTGATGGTCGAGCCAGATGGCATGGAGCTTGGCCTTCACCGCATATTCTTTCAGCAAAGGAACGAAGCCGAGCACATAACTTGCGTCGGGCGGTAAGTCTGCTTCCTGGTACTTCGGCACAAAGTTCGGAGGATCGCCCAGATTCAGGGCGAGCGAGACGTATTCGGTAAGCTGACGCGCCGAGTCGGATGAGCGGTGGTCCTGGTAGAACTTGCACATCTCCTTGGCTGCGGCTGCGGCTTCCGGCGACTCACTGGCGGCCACCAAATCGACGCGCACCTTGGCACGGATTGGAGAGGACGCACTCAGCTCGTGGTCATAGCCGCAAACGTTGATGGCTGAGAGAACGCTGAATAATGTCTCGCTGACTTCCAGCGTCGCGTTCGACTGGGCACTTGCGGAGTAGCCTAAAACCGCCACTACGAATGAGACCAAAAATCTACGGGAAAAACTACTCAGACGTGCCTCCTGAAGCGAGTTGAGCGGAGTATGAAACTCTCAGTTTACGAGGAGGTAACGTCCAGCGCAAATTGCGCTACCTGGGATTGCGTGGCGCATCATCCCTTGACTTGGATTTTGGAGAACGCCAGGATCGCGCGGCCAGCAGTGGGACGACCAAAACTGGTGGCGGGCCGGAACGTGGCGAAGATCAGCATGTTCTTCAACTCTGACAGAACCGCGCCGCCGTTATCGCCACCGGAAAGAACGCGATAGTCCTGCACCCGGCCGTCTGCGCCAACGTAAGCTTCAACGATCAGAGGCTCCGTCCGTGCGGCGTCCATTGCCATCTCAAACGGCGCAGATTGCAGCTCCGGCGGAGTGTAGAGAGTGGTGGGCACGTCATTGGCACCCGGGAGCTGCGTCGGCACCAGGAAATTGATCAATAAGCCAAACATCACGACTGCCGTGACCAAGCCACCGGTCGCGGGCACCATCACTGCGTTAAACAGATTTTCCCATCGAACACGGAACGCATCCCAGCGGGAAGACCCAGCATTGGAGATTTCCTGCGACAATGCGACACGAATCCTGAGCGCCAGGTCTGGAGGAGCAGGTTTACGCCCTAAGTTTGCGACGGTCTCCCTGGTGCGCTGGAGAGCTATGAAATGGGTAGCGCACGGCCCGCAGGAATCCATGTGCGATTGCAGGTCCGACATTTCGGCGCGTGTCACCGCAAGATCCAGGTATGACGACATGAGTTGCTTCGCTTGCAAGCACTTCATGGCATGACCTCTGCTTTCTGGCCGCCCGTCGCTCTGTCAGAGCGGCGCTTACTCGCGCGGGTATCCGGGGCGTCGACGCCGAAAGCGGGAAGATGGCGTCCCAGCCCTTTGCGCAGCGCCTCCCGCCCACGCACGAGGCGCGACTTAACTGTGCCCAGAGAAACCTCCATGACTTCGGCGATCTCTTCGTAGGACAACTCTTCAAGGTCGCGCAAAATGATGGTGCTTCGAAACGGTTCTGCGACGGACTTCAACTCCGACTCGACGCACGCCCGCAATTCCTGGTTGTAAATGTTGTCCAATGGGGAGGATGCGCCATCGACCAGCAGGTCTTTCAGTCCTGGGGAGCAATTCCCGTCGTGGCTGTTCGCGCTGGGTTCAATCGTGGTCTCACGCCCTCGATGGCGGAACCACCAACGGCGCTGGTTGCAGGCTTCATGCAGCGCGATCCGGTAGATCCAGGTCTTTAGGCTGGCGTTGGAATGAAAACTCTTGATTCCACGAAATACCTTGATGAAGACTTCCTGGGTGGTGTCGGCTGCGTCCGAGGGATCATCGAGCACACGGTAGACCAGGCTGTATACCGGCTGGCTGTAGTTCGCGATCAGCCAAGAAAATGCCGCCTCCGATCCGGCCTTCAATTCGGCCACAATCGCGGCTTCTTCGCTGCGCACATTGATCGCGCTCGCCAGTTCACTCAATGATGGTGCTCCCGCCACGATACTCATGGCGTCGTCCTCATCATATCAACCTCGGGGACCTGATAACACTTACTGGTCAACTTCAAGATCCTGTCCGGGACTGTCGTCGACCTCTGCTGTCGCGCAAAGGTCTTCCAGAACCTGTACAGAGAATGGAACCCGCTGGGTGGGGTATTGTTCCCGAAATCGATGGAAGAAGGAGCCGCAGTGGTTTGACGAAGGTGTTCGGCTGCGAGAGAATGGTGATGTCGTCGTTGGTTTGAGGCGATGTCCCTCCTCAAAGTGGGCCTGTGGCGCAGCTGGGAGCGCGCTTCCATGGCATGGAAGAGGTCGTCGGTTCGATCCCGACCAGGTCCACCAATTTCAATAACTTACGGAAGCTCCTCACTTGCAGTTTGGTAGCATTTGGTAGCAAATAGCGGAAACTGGTCCACCCAAGCTTCAGAATTTACACCCGCACTCCGGAAGCGGTGATCGAGTCGACTGCCGAGAAGCCCAAGTAAAATTAAGAACTTAGCCGACTTGTGCGGACCTAGCCTTCCAGCAGTCGAAAACGCGATCTCCGACATTATTGTTGACCTCTTCCAAGTCGTGGAAGAGGTCGATTTTCAGACTCATTCAGCGAATTCCCACCTCCAGCCACGCCATTAACACCCGATAACAATGGCTCGTGTGGAGGCGGAATCGCTTCGGCGCATGGGTGCCAGGTCCGTGGTTGTGGCAGAGGGGCCGGGACAGCAACGCGACACGCGACTGGTACTTTCCCAGAGTGGCATGAGCGCGTCAGGGTTCGTTGCCCCCTGCCGTACGCCTGCGCAATGAAGAATTCAGACCTTAGCGACGGGACTACGACTCATACACGAACGCGCTTGAGAGCTACGCGCCGGGAGCAGGCCCATAGCACACCCGGATTGCAATCGGTAAGCGACAGACTCCTGTCCTTTACGACGAGCTTTCGCCGGTGAGTTCAGCTAACAAGTCAAAGTAGACCTCCGGCTTCGTCCGCGCTACGACGGCTTCGGCGGCATATCCCAGTTCAATTAACAAGTTCTCCTGCCATGGGCGAGCTGCAAATTGCAATCCGATGGGCATGCCGGATTTGCCGTGGCCCACAGGAATCGTGATGGCTGGAATTCCAGTAAGGTTCATGGGGTTAACGAAGCGCATGATTTCGATGATTTCGCCCACATTCAACTTGCCATGAGGCAAACTACGTTCGTCAATCTGAGGCGCCGTGACCGGAGTCGTGGGGGTTGCAATTACGTCGGCCACGGTCAAAGCGGCGAGGAAGTGCTGGATTGCACGTGTGCGAATCCGTTGCGCCTGAATGTAATCGGTGCACCGCATGGCTCGAAGATTGGCTAGCATGAGGCGAGTACGCCAGCTGAAATCGCTACGATGACCTTCGTCATACTGATTCATGTTAGCTGCCATTTCCGCATGAATCGTAACGCCATGCGCCACCCGAATCAGCGAGAGCTCCGGAATCTCAACGTCTGCCAGCGTTGCGCCCATTCGAACCAGTTCTTTGATGACGCGCTCACAGGCGGTAGTAACCTCCCCATCTGCATCTGAGAACCATGGCTGAAAAATGCCAATTCGAACACTGTTGAGGCCTGCTTTGTGATTGGGGAACTGCGCGGCGGGCTGCTCGAGAGTATTAGCATCCCCAGGATCTGGACCCGCGATTACCTCATACACCAAGGCGGCATCGTCGACCGTTGCCGTTATGGGCCCGAGATGGGCGACGCTGCCGCACAACGGCAATGCTCCAGTCTCGCTTACGCGACCGAACGTGGGCTTCAGACCGACGACACCACAGAACGCAGCAGGAATCCGTATCGAGCCTCCACCGTCTGCACCTATCGCTGCTGGGCAAAAGCCCGCCGCGACCGCCGCAGCCGAGCCGCTTGAGCTTCCTCCGGCATCGTGTCGAACATTGTAGGGATTTCTGACGGCACCCCAATTCGGATTCACGCTATCGGGAAGAATGCCGATCTCGTGCATGTTGGTCTTGCCTAGGAGCATCGCACCGGCCTTGCGGAGCTTGGCAACAACGGTAGAATCGGTTTCAGCGGGCCTGCTCCCGAGAAAGGTGGTTCCACCCGTCGTGGGATAAGGAACCATGTCGACTTCATCCTTGATAGCTATCGGCACACCGTCGAGCGGCCCGCAGGTCCGGCCATCTTTGTAGCGCTGCGTCGCCTCCTGGGCCTGTCGCCTCAGATCGTCTGCATAACACGATATGAATGCGCGGAGCGCAGGTTCCTGACGGTCACTTTTCGCTATGGCTGCCAAAACGCGTTCTGCAATTCTCTCGGGTGTTGTCTCCCCGTCCTGATAGGCATTGTGGAAGTCTCGAATCGAGTGGAAGTGAAATCCCAATTCGCTGGCTCGGGAATGCGATGTATCCGTCGGCGCATGATCTATTACCGACGCTTGCGTGCTTGCTAGGTGCATTGGCAGAAATGTCGGTGGTTCACCAATCGGCGCGCTGCGAAACTCGCGAATGCCTAAACCACGGGTGAGCGCCGGCGTCAGGAATGCTGCCGCCAGCGCTCTCTCCATCAACGCAACCATCAGGCGAAGCGCCCGGCCGCGAACAGTCGGGGTTCTTAATGGTTTCAAATCATAGGTCGCGGCCATGGTTCGCGCTCCTATTGTTGTGGCCTTCACCGCAGTATCAATCGAACTCCTTCCTCGCGCATTTTGGAACAATATTCGCGATCCACCCGTTTGGATCGGGCCCTAGGAACCTGGCGCGCTCTGCTTGGCAAATACTTCTGCCACCCCTATAGCCAGGTCTAGCTTCGCCCAAACTTCCGCCAATTCCGGTGTTTTCGACTGCACGAGTTTTCTAACGAATTGATCCCATGGACCATGAATGGGTTGTTCGCTTCTTAGCAACTCCAGAATGCGGCGTGTGGCGGCATCTTGCTTCATGTCAAGCTGCTTCGTGCGCTCCGGGCTGAGGAACAGCAACAACTTCTCAACGTGCATGCGGAAGATACCGGACGCCTGAGTGTTGTTGTTCTCACGGAAGAAGAGCAGCGCCACGAGCGAATAGGCGACCCGTATCTCAACGCCCTTGCCTGGCATTCCTCCATCGGGTTCCAGCATTCCAGACAGGCTGACGAGCAGGTCCTCGGATGGCAGAGCTGCCGCTGATGCCATGAACCCTTCCCGAGCATCTCCATCTACACCGAACAATCTCCTGATAACGCTGCCCTTGAGAGGCATACCGTGTTGCGAGATATTCCTGCTTCGGGCGAAACTTCCAGTCACCATCAGGTCCCACGATCCCGCGGCCGCGGACCTAACAGGCGGTGCAGCACCGAAGAAATCCGCGAAATACATGTCCGTTGGCATCCCGACCGGCACCACTCGAGTGCTGGGGATTTGATCCTTTACATCGTCCGCGCGCTTTACGACTGCAACAAGCGCTGTCTCCGAACTTGCCAATCCATATTCTGTGCTCAGTTCGGCAAGCCGCCTCTGGAGACGGAACAGTTCCCGTTTCTTGGCCGGGTCGGTGCTTGGGACGCAGCGGCTCTCGACATCGCTGATGAGCCGCGAGCCCTGAAACAGCTTCAAAGTATCAGCAAGCGAGGTGTGCTCCAACGGGACCTTCACTGCCCGCGCATTATTTGCCTCGTTCTGCCATTCCAGTGCGAGTTCTAGATCTCCGCCTACCGGTGTGTCGCCGAAAACCACCAGAGGCGTTCCGGTGAATACCAGTTTGGCGGGTTCCGGCGCGATGCGCGATCCATCGATGCCGCGCACGGTTGCGCTGACGTTTCGTGCCACAGGACTGCCGATCGAACCAAACAACTCAATCGCCGGCAGGTCAACCCTTTCAGCAGGAGTTATAAACCGGCTGACACCACCCGTCTGCGATGCGAGCTGGGCAAGAAAGCGATCCTGGCTTGCGCTGCCGATTCCCAGGCAGTGCACTCTCGTCCCGCTGGTTCGAATGCGCTCGATGATTGCTTCGGTTCCGAATACCTGGCCATCGGTAATAATTAAGATGTCGCCTGGTTCATAGCCATTCGACTCCTGATCTCCTTCCCAAAGAAGGCTTGCGGCGCGATCCAACCCCTTCGACATTTCGGTGCCGCCATCGGCCGTAACGGCATCGAGAAACTTGCTTGCCGTTCGCCGATTAGCCGCGGTGGCGTCTTGCAGATGCTCGCGGAACACCTCCACGTCATTGCTAAACACAACCACGCCAAACTGATCCCGCTCATCAAGCACGCCGAGACAGGATTGGATTGCCTTTTTTGCCTGCTCGATTGGCTTGCCTTGCATCGATCCGGACCGGTCGAGGAGAATGGCAACCCGTCTTGGGGTCGAAGGCCGATGGCCGAATTCAGTCGATGGCAGGATGGTGGCAAAGCGGCCTTTTCCTGTCGAATCGATACCCGATAGAACCGTCACTGCGCTTGACTGCTTGCGTATATCGAGCACAAGGTCGCGGTCGGGCAGGTCGCTGTTGCGAGCGAGAGAAACCCGTCTAAGCCGATCGCTATCGCGCTCGACCCGAATCGTGTGCGAGGGCGAGGCAATTTCCTGGATGTCGTCGCCAAGCTGAAGCTCCAACGAGAATCCGACCTCGTGCAGATCACTGACACGCTGCGAGAACTTGGGGAGTATCAGATCGCCGAATTCATTTTCGGGCAATTCGATCTCGCCGATTCCCGGTCCGGACTCGATCACCCGGGCTTTGGCGTGGTAACAAGGGGCAAGGGTAAATGGGAATCGGAAACGTAGACCGTCATCGTGCAGTTCGACTCCGGTCAGCATTTCCAAGAGAACGACGACCTTTTCATTCGGGCGAATGTTGCCGACGCTGAGGTTTGTGAGACCGTCGCCGTAATTGCATGGCAAGGCTCGACAGCGATCCGTCGGCGATGCCCTCTTCGTAAGTCTTACGTGCTTCTTCTTTAGGACGAAGTTCTGAAGCTATGTTGAATCCTTCGCCGGAGATGCGAAAACGCCGCAACGCCGCCTCGCGAGGCAGGGCAAATCCGTAGATCACTTCGACCGGCTCGGCCTCGCTGCACTGGAATTCATGTCGAATCCACAAGCGTGCTCCGACGGGTAAAATTCGTCCGGTTAGCATGAGATTCTGCATTACCAGCTTCATATCCTGCCGATGTCCTCGAACTCTGGGCCCAAACGCAATTGCGCTCGTCATCATTGTTCTCCGTTTTCTTGCGGATCGTTTAGTTCTGCGGCTAGTCTCGCGATGGCTGACTTTATCCGTCTGGCACGCCACGGGCTCAGGCCGCCTCGTACTTGCACGGTCACATTAGGGGAAATTGGGTACAACCACCACGACTCAGGTTCAACCGGTTTTGCATCGCCAGCCGCTTTCCCGGCTTTGTACTCGATCTCGGCCAGGGTCAGGCCGAGGCCCTGCATCCTTCGCACATTCTCAATGCCGGCGAGGTGTTCCGGCGTATACTCGGCGCCTCGTCCGCCGCGAACTGGCCTGGGAATAAGTCCGCGAGTGATGTAGTAGCGAATTGTGCGCTCCGGAACCCCGGACTTCTTCGCAAGGTCTGTCAGACTCATTCCGCCGCCGGTATTGGATTGAGCTTTGTTTCGCTCCTTGGAGACGCCCACGAATTACATTTTATCACAATTTGACACTGTCAAGTACTGGCGCTTTATAGTCAGAAATCGACCTGCCACGGTTCGCCGCGTTACGTCTACTTCGCAGCGCTGGCGACCAGTTGGCGTTGCGCGCTGCCTGACCTCCGGTGTGCGGCACAGCGTCATTTTTTATACAAACCGGCAAGGTGAAGTCGCAGAACTAAGCCCCTTACTCCTTAGACAGTCACCTTCGTGGCAATAAAGAGATGGCGCATCGGACGGGATGGATCGCGCCGTGCTTGGGTTGGATCCTGGTGCCGAGATGTAACTCCTCGCCGTGTAAGCACCCTGCGCGTAATAAGTTCATCGGGGTTAGGTGCTCTGGCTGGTGATCTTCCGGCGTAATCCGGCGATCACTGGTCCCCCCGCGGCCAAAGAGCAGCAGGGTAGCCGGTTCCGGGACTGGTGCTATATGGAGCGCGAGATCGGTACTGTAATTGTCGCCATAGTAACTATCGTTGACGCCGAAAAAATAGATAATTTGCCCCATTCGGTATTGTCACGGTTGTGAAGGGCCCCATCGGATATTCGCCAATCGATGAGATCGAGAAATCCTGCGGTATGTCAGTAGCAACGTTCCCGTTGTTTGTCGATAGGGTCGAGATTGGGGGGACCATCCGAACCGATGGCGCCTGTTACTCGGTTCAGGATGTTTGGGGGGCCGAGTTGAGAAGTCGAACTGAATACGCCGCCGACAGAGGGAATACCAAACCCGCCCCCGCAAGTGCTTCCATCCCAGTGGTAACAAAAGATCCCCGTCACTTGCAATTCGATCGTCATTCCGCTCGAAAGACCAATGCTGGAGAGGTTTAAGGGGATCGCATCTATGCTCTCGGGATCGTTGTTGGTCAGCAGATAGGTCTCTCGGGAATCGAATGGAATGATCGTCGTCCCGGCTGACAGCGGAAGTACTGTAAGTAGGAGCACCCCAATAATGCTCACGATGATTTCCCTGAACTTGTGTGTGCAGAAGTGTGTCATTTCAGTCTCCTTATGTCGCAGTTCCGTATCGATGTTGTTTCGTGAGATGCCCGGGAGCACAGCGCAGCGGTGTTCGCGCACCGCCTCAGGAGAAGGGTCGCTTGACAATGCCCTCGACCTTATCGAGGGGCACCCTCGTGAAGATTCTCGAGTTGGGCGGGGATTACCTGGGCACCCGCCCCATTAGGGGTTATCTCCTAACGTCCCCGGGCTGTAGTGTACGACAACATTTACATCTGTTCCCGCCCGCGCAGTTTGCATCTCCTAGATTTGCAGTGAGTGCCAGTCTTGTGGAAGGAGCAAAGGCAAGAGCTAAACCGCCGCTGTCCGTGTATGAGTGAAGCGCACCGTTGTCGACATTGGTTGGGGTGGCCAGCGTCAGCGATGTTTGTGCTGGTTCTACTGGTTAGAGTCAGCGATGGATTTGTCGCGCAGGCCGAGAACGGATTGGTGGAATTGCTCATCGGCCCGACGTGCGCATCAACTTCTATTCTCGTCACAATGACCGCACTCTCAGGCGTGAAGGCAGAAACCTCGTTGAAGGTCGGATCGTCTGCTAATGGAGAAGAATTCAGCCAGCCATCAACATACGAGTTCCACACTCTGGTTGTTTGAGGTTTTTTTTCCTTCGAGGATGTGCTGGCGGCCTCATTTTGGCTCGGGCCCTCCTGAGCGAGCAGTGACATCGCCAATATGGACACAAAGGCGACGGTGAACAACACACTCACTAGCTTCTTCATTTACGGCCTCCTCCAGAACATCTGACTTACTGCAGCGGAGTCTATGTCGACTGCTGCCAAGCCGCTAGGCCTCTTGTGACAGTTTCTTAGGTGTCACAGAACATCCGGGCACATTTCTGAGGAAGCCCACTAGGGAGATCATCGAGCTCAACTCCGGGCGCATTCTGCGCATAAGACGGCGGGAGGGTAAAGTTGCGACCACGCCAGCTGTGACAGTTGAAAAACTGTCATAGCGTCCCTTTCTTATTCTTGCCTGATCGAAATACTATGCTCGCCAAGGAATTGCCTGATGCGTTCATATATCCCCCACAAAGGAGGATAATAACCGCCGAAGGCACAGAAGGAGAACACATGAGAATCGTGAGAGTTTCAACGCTTGAAGTCTACTCGGACTGGCCGGCGCGTTGACTGGCTGGGCCCAATCGACTTTGTCTTCAGGACAATCAAATGGGGCCGCCGGA
>CAVVNW010000017.1:0-71680 GCA_963749635.1 uncultured Acidobacteriaceae bacterium | reverse complement strand
GCATTTTGTGGTGACGCTTACGTGCAATGGTCTTGTCCGCATGCCGGATGGCGCGATTGAAGAGGCGAACTGTTTTCAGGCCGGAATCTGGTTTCCGCCGGATTACCTTCGCCGGGCTGATCCGTTTGAGCTGCTTCGCTGGTTTGGGCCGCCGAACATCTGGCACCCCAACATTTCGGACACGATGCCGCTGATTTGCGTGGGGCGGCTGGCGCCGGGTAATGCCTGGCGGAAATTATGTACCAGCTGTTCGAAATTATTACGTTTAACAAATTCACTCTCGCGAGGACGATTGCCTGAACAAGGCGTGCTGTAGTTGGGCGAGGGAGAACCAGCACCGGTTTCCGGTGGACCGGCGGCCGTTAAAACGCAGGCCTCTCAACCTGGAGGTGAGCCAGTCATGAACCAATTACTTACTCGTAGCCACTGCACGATTGACGCGTGCCTGCGCCAATGCACCGAACAAGCGCAGCAAGTGGGCGGCGGCCGCTGGCAATTCGCACTGCGGAACGGAACGCGCGTGACGGCGACGGCTGAGGCGGCGTTCCTGCTGTTTGACGGGCCTTCGCCAGTGCAGTGCGCGTTGTCGCTGGCGCCGCAATGGCTGCGATGGAACGCCGCGCTGGCGGGGAACGCGAAGTTTGCGCTGGCTCCGAAGCCGTGGAGGTTGCGGCTGCGCGCCGAGATGCTCGTCGACGATGAGGCGAACACCTACGCGCGGATTGGCGAGATTGTCCGCGGGATGGAACAGGCGTGCCAGTCGCTGGAGGGATCGCATAGGTCACCCGGCGAGTGTCACGCGCATGCGGCGGGCGATGCTTCGTCGCACAATTTGCCGGCGCTGCTGCGTGAGACGGGCTGGCCGTTTCAAGAGCGACCGGAGCGGGCCGCGACGGTGGAGCTTCCGACGCGCGGCGGTTGCTGTCGCGTTTTGCTGGAAGAGACCGGCGGCGGGTTGCACGCAGGAGTTGAATTTCTGCGGACCGATTCGCTCACATCGACTTCGAGTCTCGCGCTGTCGGCGATGTTGCTGAGCGCGAGCGGGACGCTGCGGCTGGCGCGTCCTTACGCGGCGGATACGGAAGGAATTTTCACCTGCGGATTCGAAGTGCGGTTCGCGGGCGAAACCACCGCCGGAGAGCTTGAACACGCACTCGAGGCCCTTGCTGTTGCCGGTTGGGCCTGCACGGAGGAAGTCCACAGCCTGCTCGACAACGCGGCTGCCACGCAATACATGGCGGTCCGTAACCTTTCACCAACTTTCGAACGAGAGGAGTTCTGAATATGGGAACACCAGAAACTGCCGCCGGCTTGTCGCTGTCAGTCAGCGACGTAACCGGACAAAAGATTTTCGTTGTGGCGAACGCCCCCGCCGACGGAACGATCGGCGGACTCATTGCTGAAATGGTAGGCAAGATGAGTTTACCTTCGACCGATTCGGGCGGTCGTCCACTCAACTACCACGCCCGGCTGGAACGCGAGGGGCGCCATCTGCATGCGTCGGAACTGATTGGCGACGTGTTGGAGACAGGCGATCACCTTACGCTCCAGCCCAACATCGACGCTGGTCTGGCAAGCTGACTGGCATTTTCATGGAGGCGGTCCCGTGCTGAATCTCGATCATCAATTCGCTCTCGTGCTGTTCGACGAAGCGGGTGAAGTGCTGGGCAGCGCCGCGGCGGAAGTGGACTGGGAGCCGGCGGTGCAGTGCGCCAGCTTCTATTTCCTTCGCCGGGGAGAGCTGGCGATTCACGACGGCAACGGGTCCGCGTCCATCGTTCCGCTGTGGGACCGCGAGGTGGGCGCTCCGTACTGTAGAGGATTTCGTGTGTCCATCGCGAGAAACGGACACACACCTTGCACCTCGGATTATCCGTCACGTTATTTTCGCGGAGTGGCTGCGAAAGCGGCGGCGCTGTTCATTGAGCAAGGCAAGCTGGAGAAAGATGCGGTTTTCCGTTACGTGGTGGTTGCGCTCGACAAGAAGGCGAACGACGGCACTTCGTTATCGGGGGGACTGCAAGTAGAGGAACAAGTTCAGCGGCTTCGGGTGATGGAGTCGTCGCTGAGTGACTGGCAAAAGCGGGCGTCGCCGGTTGGTCCGGTGGATGACGACGACATGCCGGTGTTTGTGCCGCAATTCCTGTTCGACCAGGTGGCTGAGCAAACGCTGGCGGAACGCGGCCGCGAGACGGGCGGTATTTTGATTGGTAACCTGCATCGCGACGCCGGGTTGCCGGAGATTTTCGCGGAGGTGACGGCACAGATTCCCGCCGAACACACACGCGGGGATTCGGTGAAGCTGACCTTCACGCCCGACACGTGGGTCGCCGTGGACAACGCGATCAAGCTGCGCGGGCGGGGAGAGCTGTATTTGGGGTACTGGCATTCGCACCCAGTTTTTTCCTGGTGTGCAGCGCGGGGGTGTTCGATCGAGAAGCAGGCAAACTGTCGACTCGGGTCGTCGTTTTTCAGTTCTGATGACGAAAATGTAATGCGAGCAGTGTTCCCGCGCGGCCACAGCATCGCACTGGTCGCCAACGACACGGCATTTACCACAATCACTTATAGCTGGTTCGGCTGGCGGGAGGGATCGATCCAGCCGCGCGGCTACTACCTGATGGGAGAACACAATGCAACGCAGGTCTAGTAGTACGGATTTTCCCGCCGCCGAGATGGTGCAGCAGCAACTCAGGGCGGTGCTGGAAAGCGGGTTGCCGGTGGAGGACAAGATCCGGCACATCACGGTTCTGCGTTCGGGAGCGGCGCCGGAAGACGTAGACCGCTACCTGGTGGAACGGATCGGGCAATTGCAGGGAGGGTTGCACACTGCGCAAATGAAGCAGGAAGAATTCAACGAGTTGCTGGAGAAACTTACCACGCAACCTTACTTTCCCGCGATCTTTCGGAATGCAATCCACACCGAGAACGGACCGGGTGCGGTGGTGCGACTGGGGGCGGAGATTCGCGTGGTTGCGCTGGGCGATGCGGTGTCCGCGACTGACCTTGCACCGGGCGAGGAGGTACTGCTGTCGAGCGAGCGAAACGTCATTGTTGGCAAGTCCGATACGAGTTGTTTCGATTGTGGGGAGGTGGCGACGTTCTCGCGTCACCTGCCCGGAGGCAGGTGCGTGGTGAAATCGCGGGAAGACGAATTCGTGGTCATCGCCAACGGGGCGCTGCGCGCGTCGGGAATTGTAGCCGGCGATCAGGTGAGGGTTGACCGAACGTTAGGGCTGGCCTTCGAGAAAGTCGAGCGGTCGAATGGCAACGAATTCTTCTTGCAGGACACGCCGCAGGAATCGTTCGCTGAGATCGGAGGCTTGGACAAGCAGATCGAACAGATCCAACGGATCTTCGGGCTGCACTGCTTTCATGGCGAGATCGTGCGCAAGTACCGCCACAAGCCGAAGCGGTCGGTGCTGCTCTACGGGCCGAGCGGCACGGGCAAGACGATGTTGGCGCGCGCCCTGGCCAACTGGCTGGCGCAAATGTCGAAGCACGGGCGGGCGCGCTTCATGAATGTGAAGCCGGGCGCGCTGCATTCGATGTGGTACAGCCAGTCCGAGGCGAACTACCGCGAAGTGTTCCGCGTCGCCAAAGAAGCCGCGGAGCAGGAACCGGACGTGTTCACCGTCGTGTTCTTCGATGAGGTGGACTCCATCGGTTCGATGCGCGGAGGGTCTGTCCACCCTATCGACGATCGCGTGCTGAACGCGTTCATGGCGGAGCTGAGCGGACTGGAAGACCGGGGAAATGTTGTTGTGGTGGCCGCGACGAACTTGCTTTCGGTGCTCGACACAGCACTGGTGCGCAACGGGCGGCTGGGCGACCTGGTGGTGAAGATTCCACGGCCGAACCGCAAGGCGGCGCGCGAGATCTTCAACCGTCACATGCCGGCGGAGATTCCCTATGCATGCAATGGCGAAGGGCCCGCAGCGGCGCGCCACGCAATCATCGACTCGGCAGTGTCACAGATTTTCGCGGCCAACGAAGACAGCGAGCTGGCGCACATCACGTTTCGTGATGGCAAGCGGCGCGTGGTACGGGCGAGCGAGATGATCAACGGCGCCGAGATAGCAGGCATCGCGCAGTCGGCCATCGAACGCGCCTGCGTTCGCGAATCGCAGGATGGGTCGAGTGGCGTGGAACTGCATGACGTTCTGGCAGGCGTGGGAGCGTTCCTGGACAAGAGCACGCGCGTGCTGACGCCAGCGAACTGCCGCAACTACATCGAAGACCTGCCCCAGGACGTCGATGTGGTGCGGGTCGAGCCGGCGCAGCGCAAAGTGCGCGACCGTTACCAGTATTTCAACCAGGTGGCGTGAAGCGATGAGAGACGAACGTCGTGATAACAATCCGCCGAGACTGCTCAAGGTTTGCGGCTCTGACTTCGAGCTGGGGAATTTTGTTCGCGGCCGGAACGACGCTGGAGGCAGCGGGCCCGAGGCCTCGCGCGCTCTGCTGGCGGCCATCAGCGGGCTGCCACGGCGCACCTTGCACCACTGCAGCAGCCCGCCCAGCAACTGGCAGTCGGTGGTGTATGGCGGACGGCAAGGCGGCGGCATCCTGCAATACAGTTGCTCGACGGACGACAGCGATCATCCGCAGGACTGGGGGCGAAAATTTCTCGCCGAGAATGGCGGTTGCGCGTACATCGACCTTGACCACCTCGAGCTGTGCTCGCCTGAGGTGAGCAATGCGTGGGACTTCGTGGCTGCTACTCACGCCATGCTGCGCATCGCACGGCACGCGCTGCACATCGCCAACGACGAACAAACTGATGGGTGCAAGATTCAAGTGCTGGTTAACAACAGTGACGGCCTGGGACATTCTTACGGCAGTCACCTGAACTTTCTCATCACCCAACGGGCGTGGGACAACATTTTCAATCGCAAGTTTCATTACTTGCAATACCTGGCGTCATTTCAGGTGTCGAGCCTGATCTACACCGGGCAGGGGAAAGTGGGCGCCGAGAACGGCGCGCCCGATGTCGCGTTTCAACTTTCACAACGCGCCGAGTTCTTCGAAAAATTGTCTTCTCTGCCCACAACTTTTTCGAGAGGCCTGGTCAATTCTCGAGACGAACCCCTGTGCGGGCCGACCAGCGCGTCGTCGAAACCCGACGCTCCGGCGCGGCTTCACTCGATATTTTTCGACAGCACACTGGCACACGGTTCGTGCCTGCTGAAGGTCGGCGTGATGCAAATCGTGTTGGCGATGCTGGAAGCGGAACATTGCGACCCTGCTTTGATCCTTGACGACCCGGTCGATGCAGCGATGTGCATCAGCCATGATCCGACGTTGAAGCAATGCGTCGAACTGGTGTCGGGCGCGCGGCTGACGGCGATTGAACTGCAGGGGCGCTTTCTCGCCGACGCGCGGCGATTTGCCGCGACCGTCGGCTTCGAAGGGGTTGTGCCCAGGTCGGCGGAGGTCCTTGACCTCTGGGAAGACACGCTGACGAAGCTGAAGGCGGGTGATCTACTGCGGTTGGCCCCTCGCCTGGACTGGGTCATGAAGTTGATGGCGTTGGAGCGCGCACTTGATCAGCGTCCGGAACTGGGATGGGATTCGCCAGAGATCAAGGTCCTCGATCACCTTTATTCGAGCCTCGACGACGACGGACTGTACTGGGCGTATGAGAAGTGCGGCTTTGCTGAACGACTGGTGGACGACGACCACATCACACGGTTGGCGACCACCCCGCCCGAAGACACGCGCGCGTGGACGCGCGCGATGCTGCTGCGTTGCGGAGGCACGACGATCGACAGCGTTGATTGGGACTCGGTGGGCTTCAAACTG
Source organism: uncultured Acidobacteriaceae bacterium (assembly GCA_963749635.1). Classification (GTDB taxonomy): domain Bacteria; phylum Acidobacteriota; class Terriglobia; order Terriglobales; family Acidobacteriaceae; genus DASRAA01. The sequence continues at coordinate 65,875 of CAVVNW010000017.1, read as the reverse complement.
CGTGGCAAAAATTATTGGCCGACTTACCGCAAGGTCAGCCTGGGGCATCCGCTGGCGTTTACGCGCGCGAAGGCGGAGCCGTTGTTCACGCAAGCCGAGAACCTGGAGGCCATACTCGACGCCATTGACGCCGCTTCCGGCCACGCCGGTGACGAGCGTATCCCGTTACCACCGGATTCCGTGGACAAGCCACGAGAGTTCATCAACTAAACCATGCGCTAAACAAGGAGACTGACATGCGATTTCTGGTTCGGCAGGAAGATCAACAATCACACGCGCGGACGAGCGAGCCACCGCTAAGCCGCATCGACGCCGCACGCGTCGAGGGCAGCCGGTTACTGTCGGCGGGGGACGATGCCATTCGGCAAGCACTGGACGGTAGCAGTGAATCATTCCTGCGGGCGAGTCGCCAGGAAGGCGGCGAATAACCGTGAGCGGTAGCGAGCGTCTGTTCGGGGCGGAGACGGAATACGCAGTCACCGCGATGCATGGCGGGAAGGCCGTCGATCGTGGAGAAATCCTGCAAGCGATGATGGACCAGGCCCGCCAGCGACTGGTGCATTTGCCCGATCTTTGCTCAGGCGGGATGTTCCTGGAAAACGGTTCGCGCTTCTATGTTGACTGCGGACTTCATCCCGAGCTGGCGACTCCGGAGTGTGTTGATCCGTGGAGCGTGGTGCGCTACATCAAAGCGGGCAACGAGATTCTCTCGGACCTGGTGCAGGCGGCGTCGTCTGCGAGTGCCCCAGGAACGGAAGTGATGTGCTTCCGCTGCAACGTGGATTACAGCGGTGCGCACACCACGTGGGGCAGCCACGAATCGTACCTGCACACCATGAACCCCGCGAGTTTGCAGCCGCAGATCGTGCCCCACTTGGTATCGCGGATTATCTACACCGGGGCCGGAGGGTTCAATCCGACGTCATCGGGACTGGAGTTTACTCTCTCGCCACGAGTAGCGTTTATCAGCCGGGTTGCATCTGCGGACTCAACTTCGGACCGAGGGGTGTTCCACAGTAAGAATGAGCCGTTGTGCGGCGACGGGCACAACCGATTGCACGTGATTTGTGGCGAGAGCCTTTGTTCCGACACGGCGATGTTCTTGAAAGCGGGCACTACGGCGCTCATCGTCGCCATGGCTGAGGCTGGCGTGAATCCGGGCGGAGACGTGCAGATCGAGTCGGCGCTCGATGCACTACGTACGTTTGCTGCGGACACGACGTGCAAGAAGCCGGTGCGCATGAAGAACTGGCGGCGGCTCACGGCGATTGAGATCCAGCGGCACTACTTACAGCAGGCTGAGCTTCACGCTCACGAAGACTATATGCCTGCGTGGGCTGGCGACGTATGCCGCGTTTGGAGCGAAACTCTTGCCCGGCTTTCTGACGACCCATGCTCGACGGAAAGCCTTCTCGACTGGAGCATGAAGCGTTCGCTTTATGCGGACCAGGCGGCGAAACTAGGGATACGCTGGGAGCGGCTGACGCTGTGGAACGAAATTGCGAACCGGCTGAATGCGGCGCTGGCAGCAACGACGTGCGGCGAGAGTGCGATGAACTTGGATTTCGTTCTGGGACCGCAGAACCCTATTCCTGACGAAGTGGACCGCCTGACGAAATTTCTACGATTGAAAGGATTGGACTGGGAGGAACTCAAACAGCTTCTGGATGCCCGGCGACGCTTCTTCGAAATCGATACGCGCTTCGGGCAACTTGGTCCGAAGGGAATATTTCATTCACTCGACTCGGCCGGGGTGCTCAGGCATCGGGTGAACGGCATCGACAACGCCGAATGCGCCCGGTCGGAACCGCCGTCCGCGGGGCGGGCACGCGTTCGCGGCCAAGCGGTTCGACGTTTGTCGTCGGAGCCGGGCGCGTGGCGATGCGACTGGCAGTACATCGTGAATTCGACGGACGGGCGGATGCTCGATTTGTCGAATCCGTTTGCTTCTGAGGAAGCTTGGAGTAAATGCTCAGAAGTAGAAGCTGACACCCATCGAAATAGGTTTCGCCTACTTAGCTACCTGGATTCCGTGACACGGAGAGCTTGACAAGGGCCTGGACTCAGAGTTGTCGAGTCTTCTTAACGGCCACCTGCGACCGGATCCTTATGAATGTTTGTCCGCTCGCGCTTCAAAGCGAACCGAGCGCCCTTCGATCGATCGCGGATCGAATCCAACCTGACTTGCTGGCGGAGGGAGAGGGATTCGAACCCCCGGTACCCTTTCAGGTACAGCGGTTTTCAAGACCGCCTGTTTCAACCGCTCACACATCCCTCCGCGGCTATCTAAGTTTACCGCAGGCTACGAGTCTGGAGACTTGCCGGCGCGCGGGCTAGTGGTGATTGTGCTGGCTCCCCGCCGTCCAGACCTTCTCGATGGTGCCGAAGAGGAAAGCGGTGGTGAGCCCAAACAAGAGCCATCCGTTCAGGGCTTCGAGCGCGCCCAAAAGCTCCCAGTGGGCCCTGAGCGCTAACTCAGCATGCCCGTAGCTGGTGATCGCGTTCAGCGAATAGAGCATTGCCGAGCGGTTGTCGGGTAGCGCGTCGAGAAGGCGGTAAGCGGCGGCCCATATGCCGGCCTCGACCGCGTGCAGACAAGTGGCCATTAGAGTAACGGCCCCAACCACGGATACAAACACAATTATCGGATGCCGGCGTTCGAACATGCGCCCGGAAACCCCGACAGCTTTCATGCCGATAGTGCCGAGGCCCAGGACGTGGATCACCACAGTCAATACGATCAGAGGCAAGCCCCAAGCCCAATCGGCGCGCCAATTTGCGACGTCTTCAATCGCCATACTGAAAACCGGTTGGGCAAGATGCATCGATACCTCTTACGGTAGCTCGCTCAAAACACACGGCAGTCGGAGCGGTGAATTACCGCGTCATACCTAGGGCACATTCGACAGATTGCTGGATTGTCTCAGCAAGATAACACTGTTGTCGCGCATACCGCAGCGATAAATGATGAAGGACCGCTCATGCCCCTACCCCCTCCCCCCTCGAAATCCGTGGAATCATGGGTTTAGGCTGTGCGTTGAGTGCAAAAGCGTCATAACAAAGATAGTTACACCTAAAATCGTCATTCGATTGGAGTTGCACGGCCATTTTCGCGTTCTCAGGCAACATCGGCGGTGTCCTCGGCGTCGTCAGAGTCGGTGGGAAGAGGCGGCAGACTGGCGATGCGCGGGTCGTCTGCCGGTTTGCGGGGGTCGTCGACAAGGAATTCCATCCGGCTGAGTTGGTAGCGCATTTCGTCGAAGGTGACCTCTGTGCCGGGGTCCTTGGGGATGTGGAAGTATTTGTCTGCCTGAGTGACTGCACGCGAGGGCGTACGAGCCAGGCGGACATGCCCTTTTGGTTTCTCGGTTGGATTGGCGGGTTGTTCGGCTGCATCCAGAGCGGCTTCAGGCGAAAGATTGAGATCAACGCCCGGGGGCAAGTCGAATTGCTGGGCGATGTCGGGAACTTCGAGGGCGCGCAGTGGCTGGGCGAGGCCGACCTGCTCGCGCTCGCCTTTCCATTCCGGGGTGGTGTTCAGGGCGGTAGCGGTCTGCTGGAGCGTGTAGAGCAAAAGACCGGCGCGCTTGGATTCGATGCGGTCGTCGGCGAGGGCGTCGGCCACCTGCTGGAGCGAGGCCAGCACGGCATGCATGTTGTCGAGGACGGGAAGCTGGAAACGGCAGCTTTCGCCGCGACGGCGGGTGCGGGCCATTTGCACGCGCCGAGCGCGAATGCCGAGGTGGAAGTAACAGAAGTTCTGGCCGAGAAGAGCGGGAGATTGACAGTAGACGCCATCTTCCTTGAGATGGTCGCAGGTAGCATAGGACATAAGGCCTCCTAAGTTCGGGCTAAGCTGTCAGCCTTCAGCTCTCAGTTCTCAGCCGTGAGCCGACAGCAAGTTGTTACACGCCGCAGGTATTCCGGCAGCAAAGTCGTACAGTGTCCGAGCGGGGGATACGACCCCACACTAGAAGCGTGGCAAAGGGTGGGAGGGAAATGCAAGGATTATTTGCGAAAAATCGAAGTGGATTCCCGTTGTGGGAAAAGTTGTCAGTTGTCGGTTGTCAGTTTCAAAAACAAATGCAGCCGCGGATTTCGCAGATGAACACGGGTAAGAATTGTTGTGTGCGCTTCGGCCTGCGGCCTGTGCGCAAGCCTTCGGCAGAGCGGAATGGAGCTTCATTATTCGCTTACCCAGCGATGAATCGCTGGGCTTTCTTATTTCGTCCCGCTGGGCGGGACTGGGGATTTGGTGGTCCCGTACCGGCGCGCCCCATGCAGGGAAGTCAAAAGACCCACCCGGCCAAAATCAGGCCGGATGGGGCACCCGGCGCGAAGGGCACGGAGGTTTTGGAGATCCCACAATTGCCAGAGGAGGCAATTGTGGGCCACAGGCGGATAAGAATTGTTGTGTGCGCTTCGGCCTGCGGCCTGTGCGCAAGCCTTCGGCAGAGCGGAATGGAGCTTCATTCTTCGCTTACCCAGCGATGAATCGCTGGGCTTTCTTGTTTCGTCCCGCTAGGCGGGACTGGGGAATTGGTGGTCCCGTACCGGCGCCCCGTGCACGGAAGTCAAAGGACCCACCCCGCCAACGGAAGGCGGGATGGGCCACCCAGGGAATTGTTCGCTATGGGAGCCGCCGGCCGGGCCACCCGCCACTTATAGTTTTCTTTTCAAATCAGTAGCAGGGCGGGCCACCCGCCCGCCGGTCCATTTTTCAACGCAGGCTCGCTGACTCACTTGGCCTTCTTGGCGATTTCGAGAATTAGGTCGATCGCCTCTTTTGATTCCTTCGATTTCAGGAGATCGATGAGGGTCGCGGGACTCTTGCTATGTGGGTGCACTCCGATGTCATCTTCGCGACCAAACGACCTATCCCCCATCTGAATTCGAAACTTGTTTTGCTCTTCCTGGGGAAGTGGCGCCAAATACGGTCCTATCGCCTCGAGCTCGAGGGCTAACTTTCGATTTCGTTTCTCAACCTCAAATAACTTGTCCGCCTGTTTCCCAGCGTAGGCCGCGATGACTCCGAGGGAGCCAAGGAGAACCACACGGCCGGCGAATCCGCCCCAGTTAAACTGCCCTCTACTGTCTTCCAGAAGCGACAGTGTATGGAACGCGGTCCAGCTTAGGACCACCAACGCACCCACGGTCACAGCTTGCCAAAACCACATCGACCATCGCGCTTGGTTCGCATTTCTCAGATACCCCGCCGTCACCCCCAAGTTTCCGATCACGCCGACTAGTTTTTCGACGCGCATTTTCTCTTCTTCAATGCCTGCCAGTATCGCCGTAGCCTTCTCAGAGTACTGCATGTTGAGCCCGGCTAGCTGCTCCTCGGATTTTCGCGTCAGCTCTTCGCGCTGTCGCGTGAACTCGGCATTCTGCTCGGTCAAGCGCTGTGAATATTCGTTGACTATTTGGCCGAACTTTTCTTGGCGTGTACCTTGCGCCTCGGCAAATTCCCGCCCGCGATTCTCTTGCGCGGTGGAAAATTGCCCTTGATAGTCGGAGATGATCTTCGTTAGATCTTGCTGCCCTTGGCGCAGCGCGTCGCTGAACTCTTGACTGCGCTTTTCCTGCGCTTCGGAGAATTGTCGCTGATAGTCCGTGACGACTTGTCCAAGCTTCTGCTGCTCAACCTGTAGAGTCGCGGCGAGTTCGCCCAAGTTGCTCCGAAGGCGTTGCGTCTCAGTTCCAAACTCCTCCGTGGAGCGCTTCGAATCGGCGAGATTCTGTTCAATCGTAGTTCGATACGTCGTCGCCATGGCAACCAGAGCGCCCAGTTCCTCGGGGCTGTACGCCGTGGGTACCTGGATGACGCCCGATAACGCTCGGTCGGCTTGTATGTTGGCGGCGGTAATATGAGCGGGGTCCTTATCAGAGACGAACCGCTCAACCTCCTGACGAGCGCCCGCAAGTCCCGCTGCTACCTCCTCTAGCGGGGCGGGGAGTGTAATCAATGGGTCCGCGGCCGCGAGGCGCTTCCCACAGAATGCCAAGATCGCTCGAATGCGCTCAAGTCCAGCGAATGCTTGAGCCTCGATGCCCTCGACGCTTGCGGCGCTGTCAATAACCGGCCCGAGCGACCGCATTTCAGCGAAGACACGGTGGTCGCGGATGCGCTGATCCCAGTCACTCATCGATATGTGCTCCCTTTCGTTCCGGCTGAAAGCTGCTCAGCAAGGTCTGGAGGCCGCGACAGCCTGAGAGGACTTAAAGGGTTATTTCTCGAGCTCGGCGTTTAACTTGACGTCGTCGTCGGTGACCTTGAGCTTGCACGTCCGATCCTTGTGGCCGGAGTTCCTTACAAAAACTGATGCTCGCCGGAAGTGACATCAATCGAAGGTGGCGTATTGCCAACAAAGCTGCGATCGATCTCGATGTCAGCTCCTTCGGGCGTTGACGCGATCGTTGGCCGACGCTTACTTCGCGCTTTTCGCCCAATCGGCAAGTATAATCTCGCACGCTTTCTTCACGTCGCCATTGATGCTCCCGCCCTCTTTTGTCTTGGAAATAAGATCACCGTCTTTGTTCGCAATCTGAATCTGGTTATCACGCGCGAAGCCGTGTTCGATGTGATTTAAGACGACGGAGTAGTCAGCCGCGCTTTGGTTGATCGTTATTCTTACGCCCAGACAGTTCTTTTCGAAATCCTTGCTCATCTCCATGGACTGGTCTCGCGCCGCATTCCACTGGCTACCTTTGCTGGCGGATACCAAGTAAATGCGAGGCCGGTTATCCGTTTGGGGAGCCGAACTCTCCACGAACGATTTTGCCGGAGTAGCATCACCGGGCGAAGAACTTGTCATTCCAGTGGACTGCATTGAAGCGCTGGAGGTTGTGCCGGATGGCGACGCTTTTGTTGGGTCGATCATGATCTGGATTACGCGGTTACTCACCGAAGCCGACTTGAGCTGAATCAACTGGTCCGTCGTAAGGTCAAAAGGCTGCCCTTGTTTCTTGATCTTCTGAATTATGACGTCATCGTCAACCCCAGCTTTGGATAACTTGATGACATCGTCGACGCTAAGCGATCCCGCAGAAGCAGTTGCACCGGTTGGGGCATTGGTATTCGATTGGGCGGTGAGGGAGAGTGGAAAAGAAATACACAACAGCACGGCCAGTAGCTGTTTCATTTTGTCTTCCTAATTTCTTAGACCGGGAGGTCTAGACTTGCGGGCGACCTAATTATGTCGAAGTGGCGCGGGAAGGAATGTATCACGGGTCACCTATTAATGTTCGCTAAATCTAATGGCTCGGAAGTGGTAGCTAGTTCATTTGCCGTCCCTTCGCCGGTAAACCGGCTCCGGGACTTGCGTGTTTTGTGGGCGACTACCCAGCGCCGAGGCGCTGGGCTTTGATATGCCGTCCCTGCCGGGACGAACAGCAGGTCCTTCGACTCGTCGCTTCGCTCTTCGCTGAGGATGACAAAGGGAGGAACAGCAGGTCTCCCGGTCGCCAAGGCGACCGAGGGATGACAATCGCGTGTTTGAAGGGGGTATCCCACGCATTCGAGAATCGGGAATGAGGCGGATATCCGGCTGGTTCATCTGGCGTCCCTTCGCCGGTAAAACCGGCTCCGGGACTCGCGTGTTTTGTGGGCGACTACCCAGCGCCGAGGCGCTGGGCTTTGATATGCCGTCCCTGCCGGGACGAAGAGCAGGCTCTTCGACTCCGCTCCCTTCGGTCGCTTCATTGGTGATGACGAATCAAGAACAGGTCCTTCGACTCGGATGGGGATGTTTGGCCTGCCCGCACTCAGGACGACAAATTAAAAAGCCGCTGCCGAGCTAGTAAAATCATTGACACGCTAACAATCTACGGCGAGCCGTTGAGAATAAATGGCAGGCGAGCCGGTAATTTTGGGCAAATTGAACGACCTAAGGGATCCTAATGAAACGAATTTTGCTCTCGATGTTCTCCTTGATTCTCTTGCTCAGCTTTTCGGCAATCGCGCAGCAGAACCTAACGCTTATCGTAAACGGCCAGCCGGGCCAAGCTCCGATTGTCCAGATAAATGGCAAGTCTTACGTGGACATCGAAGCACTGGCACGCCTCACGAACAGTTCCCTCAGTGTAAAGGGGAATCAGATCATCTTGACTCCGGCAGGTTCGGCCCCGAGCACGCTGCCAGCGGATTCCGAGCCGTCGGCCCCTGCAGGGCACCTAATGCTGGTCGCCGCTCCGGGACAGCCAGCGGATCCTGGACCTTCGGAACCTGCCGGGCAGACGAAGCCGGCAGCGACCGACCAAACGGCTGCTGCTCCGAGTGAGGCGGAACAGGCGGAAGCGTTGCAGAAAGCGACGCAGAATCCGGTGGCCAACCTGATCAGCGTTCCTTTGCAGAACAACACCAACTTCGGCTATGGCCCTTACAACCGCGATCAGGATGTGTTGAACATCCAGCCGGTCATCCCCACGCACCTCGGTCAGAACTGGATGCTGATCTCGCGCATCATTCAGCCGATTGTGTGGCAGCCGTATCCCAACCAGAACACGGGCGGAGAATATGGGCTAGGCGATATGAATCCGACGTTCTTTCTGTCGCCCGCCAAGCCTGGCAAGATTATTTGGGGCGTTGGTCCGGCGTTTGTGATTCCGACGGCGACCAGCGACGTCACAGGACAGGGAAAGTTCAGCCTCGGGCCGTCGGTCGTCGCCTTGTGGCAGCCCGAACACTGGACGATTGGCGCATTGGCCAATAACGTCTGGTCGGTCGCAGGGTCGGGCGGACGTCCGCCGGTCAATCAATTCCTGCTGCAATATTTCATCAACTACAACATGAAGAAGGGGTGGTACCTCACCACGGGGCCGATCCTCACCGCGAACTGGATGGCGAGCAGTGGCAATGTCTGGACCGTACCGTTTGGTGGCGGAGTGGGACGGATCATGAAGCTGGGATTCCAGCCGGTGAATATCACGGCGCAGTTTTACGGCAACGCGGTGTATCCGGCAGGGACTTCACCGTGGGGCATGCGGCTGCAAATCGCGTTCCTGTTCCCCAAGTTCACCAAGGAGCAGGAAAAGATGATGATGGAGATGAAGCTGAAACAACTGGAGCAGGAACAGCAACAGGCTCCGCCACCGAAGAAGTAAGGGCGAGGCCCGAGCGCGTTTCAGCATGGTCGGGGTGGCGTGCCGGCGTTGGCAGGCAAGGGTGAGTCGTGCAACACTTGACGAATGCAGCGCTACGTTCTGCTATGCCTCTGCTTTGTATTGTCACTGGCGATGCCGGCATTCACACAGCAGGACCAGTCAACCCAGGACAAGCCTGCGGCCCACTCTGCGGATGCCGGGTTGCCGCTGAACTTCAAGCGCCAAACCGGCGATCTGGATGCCATGGTCAAGCGGGGCAGCGTTCGAGCGCTGGTGCTGTATAGCCGCTCGGGGTTCTTCTATGTGGACGGCAAGCCGGAGGGGATTTACTACCAGGCAATGCAATACTTCGAGCAGTTTCTGAATGAGAAGTTGCACACCCGGCAGCATGTACAGGTTACGTTTATTCCGGTACGGCCCGACCAACTGGAAGCGGCGCTGAATGAGGGCGTGGGTGACCTGATCGCATACGGATTGGTGGTCACGCCGGAACGCGAACAGCAGGTGGCGTTCTCGATTCCGATCCAGACCGATGTAAAGCAGATTGTGGTTACCCGGAAGGACTTCGGCGCACTTTCTTCGTTGGACCAGTTGGGCGGGAAAAAGGTTTTTGTAAACCCACTGACCACGTATTACGACAACTTGGCGAAAGTGAATGAGTCGTTGCGGCAGGCGGGCAAGCCGGAAATCCTGGTGGAGAAGGCCGACAAGAGCTTGATCGATGAAGACCTGCTGGAGATGGTGAACGCGGGCATTCTCCCTGCAACCGTCACGCTGAAGGAGCGCGCCGACTTGTGGGCCAGCGTATTTCCGGGAATTACTCCGCAGCCGAAGCTCGTGGTTGGCACCGAAGGCGACCTGGCGTTCGCGATGCGGAAGAACAATCCGCAACTCAAGCAACTGGTGGATGAGTTCGTGAAGACCCATGCCATGGGAACTTCGTTCGGTAACACGTTATGGCGGCGCTATCTGCAAAGCGACCAGTGGGTGAAGAATCCGACCAGCGCGGAGGAAATGAAGAAGTTTGAGCAGACGGTTACGTTCTTCAAGCAGTATGCCTCGCAGTACGGCTTCGACTACCTGATGGTGGTGGCCCAGGGCTACCAGGAATCGATGCTGAACCAGGCGGCAAGAAGTCCGGGAGGTGCGGTGGGAATTATGCAAGTCAAGCCGAGCACCGCGGCGGCGCCACCCATTAGCATCCCCGACATAGGAACTGCCGAGAACAATATCCATGCGGGCGTGAAGCTGCTGAATTCGATCGCGACCAATTATTTCAGCGACCCGAAAATCGATCCGAAGAACCGGCTGCTGTTCACGTTTGCCGCCTACAACGCGGGTCCGAACCGCATTGCGGAGCTGCGCAAGGAAGCAGCGTCTCGGGGACTGGATCCCGACAAGTGGTTCGGCAACGTCGAGCTGATGGTGGAACAGAATGTGGGGCCGGTCACGGTCCAGTATGTCAGCAACATTTACAAGTATTACGTCGCCTATAAGTTGGTGGTAGAGCAAGGGGAATCGCTGCAATAGGACGCTGACTTGGCGAGGAAGACAAAATCGGGCGGCTAAGTCCTGCGGGCCTCAGCCATCCTTGGAGGAGCGAGTGCGAAGCTTGGCTCGATGCGAGCGGCGCCAGGATTAGGTTATGAAAGCAATTTTCGAACGACTCATTGCGTGTCTTCTGGTTTTCGCCATTGGAGTGGCGTCGCCCATAATAGCGGTCGCACAAACCCCGGACGCAACTGCTGCTCCGGCGACTGCCAATGCTGCAGCGCCGCCTCCGTCGCCCAATGATCCGTGGCCACGAGTGGTCACCTCGCAGGGAGCGACCATCTCGGTGTATCAGCCGCAAGTGGAAAGCTGGACGGGCAACAAGTTGACTGCACGCTCGGCGGTGAAGGTGAAGTTGCCGGGAAAAACCGCGACGGACTATGGGGTCGTCTGGTACTTGGCACAAACCGAAGTGGACAAAGTGAACCGCGTGGTGACGCTGGAGAATGTGGCCGTCACCAAGCAGAGCTTTCCGACCATTGCGAACAATGGGCAGGCGTATAGCAGCGCTTTTCTGAGCGATACACCGAAGCTGAGGACAGTCCCGCTTGACCTGCTGGAAGCGGAATTAGCGGTGACGAATGCGGCGAGCGAGCAGAAGACGTATCCACTGCAAAACGATCCGCCGCAGATTATCTTCAGCATCACGCCGGCGGTGCTGGCGCTGGTGGATGGAACGCCCGTGCTGCGGCCTTCGGCCGACAAGCTGCAAAAGGTGATCAACACGCGGGCGATGATCCTGTTCGATCCGTCGAAGAGCAAGTATTACGTTGCGCTGATGGATGGCTGGATGGAAGCAGACCGGATCGACGGAATGTATTCGCCGGCAAAGCGCGCTCCGACCAAGGACATGGAGAAGATTCTGCAGGCAGCGCAGTCGGATGGGCAGAACCAGCCGCTGGGGAATCCGCAGGAATCGCTGAAAGAGGCGGAAGAGGATGGGCAGGTACCGACGATCTTTATCATGACGAAGCCGGCGGAGCTGGTGGTGACGCAGGGAGTGCCGGTGTACGCGGCGATTCCGGGCACCAGCCTGCAATATGTGAGCAACACGGGAAGCGACGTTTTCCAGGACACCTCGAACCAGAACTTATTATTTGTTGATCGCGGGGCGGTGGTTCCAGTCGAACACGTTGCAAACGGGAGGCAGTTGGACATACGTCGCGGGAAGCGGTTTGCCGGCGGATTTTGCCAAGATTCCGTCGTACAGTCCGAAGGCCAGCGTGCTGGTTTCGGTGCCGGGAACGCCGCAGGCGAAAGAAGCGATTATCGCGAACTCGATTCCGCAGACGGCGACGATTACGCGTTCGGCAGCCAAGCTGAATGTGACCTACGATGGCGCGCCGGACTTCCAGACGATCCAGGGTACTGATCTGACGTACGCCGTCAATAGTGCGACGCCGGTGGTCTATGTTCCGAACAACGCCTACTACGCGGTGGACAACGGTGTATGGTTCACCGCTGGTGCGCCGATGGGCCCGTGGGCGGTGGCGACGGTGGTGCCGCCAGCGGTGTACACGATTCCGCCGAGTTCGCCGGTGCATTACGTGACCTACGTGCAGGTGTACGGCTACACGCCGAACGTGGTGTACGTCGGCTATACACCCGGGTATTACGGCACGGTGGTCTCGTCTGACAATGTGGTAGTTTATGGGACCGGTTATTACTATCCGCCCTACATTGGACCGTATGGATGGGTGCCTGCGCCTTACACCTACGGCGTGGGAGCCGGGTTTGCGTGGAGCGCGGGCGCCGGCTGGGCGTTGGGCTTCGGGATGGGCATGGCGTATGGCTCATGGTGCAGTCCGTGGTGGGGCCCGGTTGGCTATTGGGGCTGGGGATATGGAGCTCCCGCCTGGGGATGGGGCGGATACGGCGGAGCCGCTGCAGCCAATGTTTATGGGCGCTGGGGCAACACAGCGTATGCGGGAACGCGTGCGGCGTGGGCGAATCCGTACACCGGCAATGTCGGCACGGGAGGTCGCGGGTCTTACTACAATCCGGTGACCGGCAACAGCGGCACGGCGGCACATGCTGAGAACTACAACGCGTATACGGGAACCTATCGCTCGGGAACGAACGTCAACGGGTACAATCCGTCGACCGGAAACAAGTACGCGGCGCAAGGCCGCACCGCGAGCAACGCCTATACCGGCAACTACGCGGCGGGCGTGCATGGCATGGACTATAACCAGAACACCGGAGTGGTGCATGGCGGCGCGGCGGGAACCTATGGCAACGCGTACTCCGGACAGTCAGTGAGTGGTAGCCACGGGTTTGCGTACAACACGAATACCGGCAACCTGTATGCCGATCACGACGGCAATGTGTACAAGTCGACTCCGGGATCGGGGAATGGCTGGCAGCAACACGCGAACAGCGGCTGGTCGAGCCCGTCGTCGGGTTTTGATAAATCGTCGGCAGACAGTTGGGCTTCAGCGCGCAGCAGCGGTTCGCAACGCGCGGGTAACTTCCGCTCCGGTGGATGGGGCGGCGGATACGGTGGAGGCGGCTGGGCTGACCGAGGCGGTGGAGGCTTTGGCGGTGGAGGCTTCCGTGGCGGCGGAGGGTTCAGGCGGTAGGGCAGTGGCTAGTGAATAGTGGATAGTGGATAGAAACCGCCCAACGAAGCTCGGAGGACAGGGAGGTGCCGTCCCATGCGGGACTCGTGCGAGTTTTGCGACGCTTTCCCCGGCACTGACGTGCCGGGCTACGATTGTTCCGCCCTCCGGGCCCCTTTAGCTGCGCCCCTTCACTATTGGAAGCGGTAGCCGGGCTTCAATTCACAGCGGTACGAAGCGACTTGATCGCTGCCGGTGGTTTCGGTGCATTGCGCCCAAGTCACTCCCAAGTCCGGCCCCAGCGGGAAGACCATGGCCTCGCCATTGAGTTCGGCTTCGATGCTGGGACCTTCGGCGGAGGCGGGCAAGCTAAAGCTGAGTGACGGCCCGAAGATGGCGGGATACGATTCGCGCACGATGTCGCTCTCGGAAGGATGGACCACTTCCGCTTCCACCAGATATGTCACAGTGTCAGACCAGTTGAGGACCGAGACAGTGAGCTGGCGTTCATTCGGAGACAGAGTTTTGTGCTCGACGTGCGTGAAGGGACACGGTCCGGCAATGCAGGAAACGCGCACGTTGCGGAACTGATTGCCCTCGCCTGCATCGAGCGACAAGGATCCGATGGCGGCCTTCCAGTGTTTATCGGGTGAACACGGGAGCTGGTTGGCGCAAGGTACATCTCCCTTATTGATCACCTGGAAGGACTTGACTGCAGTGCCTACATCGGCAGCTTCCGTCGATCGCACGACATAGCGCACGCGAACATTGGAGATGATCTGCGCCGGCGATCGCGCGGTCGTGCCTTGCGGCGGAGCGTTTAACGGGACCATGTGGGCGACGTAAAGCTGGTCGCTGATGACGTCGTCGAGTTCCAACGGATGGTAGTCGGGATGGTCGAACCGCAACGAGACCAGTTGATGACTGCGGAATCCCTTGGGCAAAGTAATGGCGAAGGAGCCGGTTTGATCGGACTTGGTTTGTCGAGTGAGTCCTCCGGTGATCGCGACAATGGTCACATCAGCGATGGGGACGCGCTTGCCAGGGTCGGTGTCGTCGCGAATGACGGCGCCATGTAACGTGATATTGCGGCGCTTCTGAATGTCTGCGGAGATGACGGCGCCGGCAATCACCAGGGCCGATATCACTACAAGCCACAACACGAGTTTTATTCCCGCAGGCATTTTGAGGCTGGGGGACTGTGACTCGAGTTGGGGCGATAGAGACACGATGCCGAATATTGGATGCAATGGTCAGGCGTCGCGACGGTCTAACAAAGGCAACCCTGCGGGTTACCGGTCATCTAAGACTGCAGAGTGAGGGCGACTCACCCACAATCGACGCTTCAGTCCCGCCGCCAATTCCTGCGACAACTTGCCGGCACGAGCGCGTGCCTTCCGATCTTCGGACCGCTTGCATTCGCATTTCAGGATGCGTCGCAGAGCGCGGCCGCTCCGTTATCAGCCGACGATAATAACCTGCTGGAAGAGATTGAGAAGGCGCACTTTCTTTATTTCTGGGAGCAGGGTAATTCGCAGACCGGGCTGGTGAAAGATCGAAGCAATGTGCGAGCAGCGGATAGCAGCATCGTCGCCAGCATCGCGGCGACGGGATTCGGACTGACGGCCTTGTGCATTGCGGACAGGAACGGTTACGTTTCGCCAACTGACGCGCGAAACCGAGTGCTGACGACTTTGCGTTTCATAGGCAAGAAGCTGCCGACACACCGGGGATTCTTCTTTCATTTCGCCAACGCGAATACCGGCGAGAGAATCTGGGACTCGGAAGTTTCCTCAGTCGATACGGCGATACTGCTGGCGGGCTTGCTCACTTGCCGCCAACACTTCGAGCAGCACTCGGAAATCAGTGCTCTGGCATATGAAATTTTCAACCGCGTGGACTGGAGCTGGCTGTCGGAAGACACATCGCTGTTGTCGCACGGTTGGACGCCAGAGAACGGCTTCCTGCCCTATCGATGGGATTACTACAGTGAACTGATGATGATGTACCTGCTAGGACTGGGTTCATTTGCACACCCGCTACAGGTCGAGGTGTGGAACGCCTGGAAGCGGACGGTGTTCGAATATGACGGGCTGCGCTACATCGGATCGTTTGCGCCGCTGTTCGTGCATCAGTATTCGCAGGCCTGGTTTGATTTTCGGGGAAAGCGCGACAAATACGCCGACTACTTTGAGAACTCGGCGATTGCGACCGAGGCGCATCGGCGGTTTTGTGTCGGGCTGGCAAGACAGTTTCCCGACTACACCGACGACTTGTGGGGGATTACAGCGTCGGACTCGCAGAACGGATACGTAATTTGGGGCGGTCCTCCGGCACTGGGCCCAATTGATGGGACGGTGGTGCCGTGCGCCAGTGGCGGCTCGTTGCCGTTTATGCCGGCGGCGACGATCCGGGTGTTGCGCAACATTCGCAACAACTATCCGTCAACGTGGAGCCGCTACGGGTTCGTGGATGCGTTCAATCCGCTGAAGAAGTGGTATGACTCGTACGTGATCGGCATCGATGCAGGAATCACGATGCTGATGGCCGAGAACCTGCGAACCGGCTTCGTTTGGGAAACATTTATGAAAAATCCCGAGGCTACACGTGGGATGGAGCGAGCGGGATTTCACGCTTATACGGGCGCGCCTCCACAGGCGGCAGTGCCGAGCGGTAATACAACGCAGCGATGATGCGGGGATACCAACGTCAGGCGGCGACGCGACGACGGCCGGCGCGTAACTTCATGCGCGCGAGGGGACGTTCCTGCAACAGTAATTCGGTCGATTGCACCGATGGGTTGCTGTGGAACCAGCGACGAAAGACCCCATCGCACAGGGAATTTGCGATGGCGAGCAGGCTCATGCCTTGATGATGAGCCATCCAGATGCGAACCAGCTCAGGGCGCGAGCCTCGTGTGCCGTCTGGCTTGGTGAAGTCGGCGGCTTCGTACATGCCGTAAGCGGCCAGCCAGCCTGAGTGCTCCATGGCACGCAGATTGGCCAGCGACTCGGCGGGGCTGACATGCAGCGCCAAGTGCGTCGAATACGGTGAAATCACCAACTCGTTGGGATGGAGGTCGCGCAGCGCCAAGTCGGGCAGACCGTACGCGAAATAGCCGTAGCCGCCACCGTCGAGGCGCTGGGATGAAGCAGACTCGGAGATTCCCCAGGGAACTCCGCGCCGTGTGGCGTAGCTGCGCTGGGCACGGACAGCTTCGATGCCAGCGCGATCGAGAAGCGTGTCGGGATAGGTGTGCATCCACAGGGTGGGCATAAGGTACTCGAACATGGTGCCTGCCCAGGACAGCATGGCGACGCGGCCTTCGCAGATTCGGTGCTGGCGACCCAGAGTGAACCAGGTCTCCTGCGGGATGTCGTTTTTCGCGATGGCCACGAAGGTAGCGATTCGCGACTCGGAAGCAAGCTGGTCATAGCACTCGGCGGTAAGGTGCTCGGTCTCGGCATCGAGGGCGATAGCCAACAATCTGCGACGGGGATTCAGAAGAACGCTGAAGTCGGTTTCCGCAGCCAGCTTGCCGGCTTTGGCTGCGAGGGCCTTCAGATCGCGGATCAAATCGACGGCGTTTTCTCGCGCGGTTGGCAACATTGCGCGCAGTTGGCCGAGCAGACGGCGCTCCTCTGAGGAGAGAGGGGCGGTGTCGTCGAGAGCCCTGTGCGCGTCGAGTTCGAGTTGCAACGCATCGATGAAGTCAGGGATGCGTGCCAATTCGATTTCAGGGCGCGGTGCGACATCCAAACCGTGCAGGTATCGGCGCAAGGGACGGAACTCGGGCAGCAGCCACGGGGTATAGAGCTGCAACATCGACTGAAAGCTATCGATGAGCGTCGAGAGTTGCTCGGCGAACCATGGCGACTCAGCGGACGAGTGTACAAGAGGCAGGCGCGAGATGGCGTCGAGCCAGTCGGCACGACTTTGGCGGAGGAAATTCTTCAGCACGCGGCGATGAATCACCCCGGAGCGAACTAACTCGCGCAGATAGTCGGTCACGCCATCGGCTATTCGAGCGTCGATGAGCGGCGTGCGAAGTTGCTCCAGACACCCCTGCTGGAGGGTCCACAGCGAGGCCACTAGGTTGCCGCTGTCGGCGGTCGAGATGATGAACGGCCGCAGGGGCTCAAGAGTTTCTCCGTCGTACCAGTTGTAGAAGTGGCCGTGATAACGGCGCATGCTCGCGGCTGAAGCTAAGGTTCTGCCGGTCAACTCGGCAAACTCCGGAACGGTCAAAAAGCCGAGCTGGCAGGCGGCTTGTCGCACGTTCAGCAAGAATCCGAGATTGGTGGGAGAAAGCCTGCGATCAAGAAGCAAGTTCGCTTCCTGGACGTTGTCAGGTATCAGCCAGGCGGTGTCGGCACGGCTGAATTCGGCAAAGAACCTCCAGGTGCGGAGCGCGATCCGGCGGAGAAGGATCTGATCCGATTCTGACTTCTGGTGGCGAGTGCGAGGAACGCGATTGAGCCAAACCGAGACGGGTTTGCTGGCGGCCCAAAGCAGCAGAATGGGCAAAGCTGCAAATAGTGCGCGGCCGCGCAGCCACCAGACGAGCACACCGAGTGCAACCGCCAAGACGGAAGTCCAGTCGAGATAAACGTCGAGCGTTGTGCGGCGTGCTGAGTCTTGCTCTTCCTGGGCAGCGGTCACCCACTCCAGCATTCGCTCACCGGTGACGGCGCGGCGCACCAGCGCCCGAACCATAGCGTCGAGCGACACCAACATCTGATGAGCGAGGAATATGAGACTCAACAGAACGCCCAGATTGGCGGCGAAGAGGCTGTCAGGCAAGTTGCCGACGAGCGACGGGTCGCGGCCGACAGCGGCACGTGCCAAGTGAAAAAGCAAGCGAACAAAGTTGGGTAGGAACAGAAGGCAGAGGGTGGCCAGCGTCCAGTACCAGGCTGAGCCGGGCAGGACGAGCCAACCTAAAACGAAGAGGAGAAGTGTCGCGGGTTCAACCAAGCTACGGCGTAGATTGTCGAGAATCTTCCATTTCGAAACCAGCGAAATGGGATTGGCAACGCGCCTGCCACCTGGGGCCGGGACTCGGGGGAACAGCCATTCGACGATCTGCCAGTCGCCCCGCAACCAGCGATGTTTGCGGCGATTGTAGGCGCTGTAGAGCGAAGGGTAGTCCTCGATGATCTCGATGTCGCTGACCAGGCCGGAGCGCGCATAGGCGCCCTCGATCAGGTCGTGGCTCAAGAGCAGGTTCGAGGGAAAGCGGCCATCCAGTATGCGATGCACAACATCGACTTCGTAAATCCCCTTGCCGACGAAGGTCCCTTCGCCGTACAAGTCCTGGTACACATCGGAAACTGCGCGGGTGTAGATATCGAGGCCGGTTTGCCCAGACCAGATTTTCGCCAGACGCGAACGCGCTGCGCTGCGGATGCTGACGCCGACGCGAGGCTGGAGAATTCCGTAACCCGCCACGACGATATTGCTCTCGGGATCTACGATGGCCTGATTCAGCGGATGCGCGAGGGTGCCGACCATGCGACTGGCCGTATCGCGAGGCAGCAGCGTGTCGGCATCGAGGGCGATGACGAAGCGCACGTTTGGCATGATGGCGAGGTTGCCGACGGCGATCGCATAGGCGTCTTTGCCTTCGCGCAGAAACCGGTTCAGCTCGATCAGTTTTCCGCGCTTGCGTTCCCAGCCCATCCAGGCGCGCTCGCGTGGGTTATAGCGGCGCTCGCGATGAAGCAGGAAAAACGATCCGGCCCCGTAATCTGCATACTTCTCGTTGAGGCCTTCGATGAGATCGGCACACAAGATAGCGAGAGGGTCAATTTCAGTCGGAGGAGTTGGCGAGTCGGGAAGATCGGTGACCAAGGCAAAGTGCAGGTTGGGATCCTGATTACCGAGGAAGCGGATTTCCAGGTCGTCGACCACCTTGTGCACCTGTTGCTCGTTGAGCAGCAGCGTGGGTATCGTCACCAGCGTGACGCATGAATCAGGGATTCCGTCGCTGAAGTCAAGCTTGGCGAGGGGCTGAGGCGTGAGGAACGACAGCGCCAAATAGTTAACGATTTGAATGGCGGCCTCGGAACAGGGCAGCATCAGTATGAGAAGCAAGAAGACGTAGGTCTCGAACGACCAGAAATCAAACTCCGAGAAATGAATGACCGTGCCGGCGATGAGCGCGGTGAGGAGAGCGATCGCGGGCAAATGGAGCTCATCGGGATATGATTTTGCTAGACCTTGTAACGACTGCTTAAACGGCGGGCGAAAGCCGGCCTTGCGTTTGAGGGCGGCCGTTCCCTCGGCAACGAAATAGTTGCCGATGTGAGAAATGCGGGACGCAAGGCGAGCGTCGTCACAGCGGGAGCGGCTGGCTTTCTGCGCCAATTCGAGTGCCGCGCGCGCGACCTCCTCCTCAGACAAATCAGAGTAGTCAGCGATGTTGGCGACCTGGTTGCGATAAAGGTCGCGGCTCTCGGGCTCCATGTGGCCATACACGTCCACGGGGTCTTGCTGAAGAAAACGGTCAAAAAGAATGAGAGGCTCAATGACTTGCCGCCAGCGAATTTGACCTAGAGCCCGCAGGCTCTGCAGGCAGGCTGGGATTTCGGTTTTGCCCGAATCAGATTCATTGGGCGCGTTTGCGGACGCCACCAGGTGTTCGAGCAGAACCAGCTTGAGCGCAGAAGTGACCACCCAGAGTTCCAGAAGATTGAGGACGGTGACCTCCTGGAAGGCAGCAACATAAATCGAAAAGGTGTTTTCATCGCAGCGATAGCCGGCCGACCGGACGCAACCTTCGGCGATGGCCAGCGAGCGGGGAACGATTGCACCATCTGACATGCGCACATGAGGCATCCGCCGCAATTTGCGAAGTGAGTCATACACATCGGCAAATGAGCTTTCGAGCAGGGTGGTGTTTTCTCGAAGGAGGTTGGGATGGGATGGGGCCGAATGCGCACTGCGAGCAACCCGGAGCGCGCGTTGCAGTTCTTTTGCCAATAGCCGGCAGCGGTTGGCGAAGACCTTCGACGAACGTGTACTCGGAATCCACGCCAGATTCCGGGCGAGCTGACGAGCGTCCGCCTGCAAATCCTCCGCGCTCACCGGGCGGGCGCAGTCGGCGGGTGCGTCATCGGCTTCCCTGCCGGGTGATCCGGTACAAGTGGAATTCGACATCGTGCTCCGGTTCTCAGCGATAGCTGGCTGCTTGCATGGCGAACATCTCCGCATACAGTCCGCCGAGGTTGACGAGCTGTTGATGACTGCCTTGCTCGGCGACGGCGCCATTTTTCAACACCACGATGCGGTCGGCCATGCGCACGGTGGAAAATCGATGCGAGATAAAGAGCGCGGTTTTTCCGACGGTCAACTCGGCGAAGCGGTGAAACACCTCGAATTCGCTGCGCGCGTCCAGCGCCGCAGTTGGTTCGTCGAGGATGAGCAGTTGAGCGTCGCGCAAATAGGCGCGTGCCAACGCGAGTTTCTGCCACTCACCGCCGGAGAGATCGACTCCGCCTTCGAAACGGCGGCCGAGCATCTGCTCGTAAGCCAGCGGCAACCTAGCGATGACCTCGTCGGCCTGGCTTTTTTGCGCGGCGTCCATCAGCAAGTCGGTGTTGGCGAGTTCCTCGATTCGACCGACGGCGAGATTTTCGCGAGCGGTCAATTCGTAACGCATGAAGTCCTGAAAGATGACGCCAATCTCCTGGTGCAACTCTTCCAGACAAAACTCGCGGAGGTCGATGCCATCAAGCAGGATTTGGCCCTCGGTGGGATCGTACAAACGCGTCAGCAACTTCACCACCGTGGTCTTTCCTTCACCGTTTTCACCGATGAGCGCTAACCGCTCACCCACATCGAGGTCGAGATCCAGGTTGTTCAGCACGAGCCGGTCGGTGCCGGGGTAGCGAAACGACACGTGCCGAAACTCGATGCCCTGACGGATAGGACGGGGAATGGAACGGGCATCCTCCTTAGAGCGAATGGATGGCTGCATGGCGAAAAACGCCAGCAAATCGGTGAGGAACAGAGCTTGGTCGGCGATTCCCGCAAGAGTAGAGAAAACCTGCTGAATATTCAGGCTCGCCTGCTGAATAGCACCCGCGAGAAAGGTGAGCGAGCCGATGGTGATAACGCCGAGCAGCGTCTTCCATATGACGAAAACATACGCCGAGTAGTAGCCGATGGTTCCCAGCACCGACAACCAGGAGCCCAGCGCGAAGCGCCGTCGGGCGAGAGCGACGTCCTCGTCATAAACCTTGTTCGAGAGCCCGGTGAAGCGATCGGTAAGAAAGCCGCTCAGTCCGAAGAGTTTGAGTTCTTTGGCCGCTTCTTTGCTGCCGGCGAGTTGGCGCAGATAGTCGAGCTGGCGGCGGATCGGAGTCTGGCGGAAGTTCTTCTCGTAGCCGAGGAAAGCGAAGTGGCTCTCTCCCAGGAATGCGGGCAGAACACCGGCACAGAGCATCAGCATTAACCACGGTGAGAAGGCCATGATCGACACCGACATCAGAACGGCGGTGATGACCTGCTGCACGAGACGGCCGATGGATTGGATCATTCCCAGGCGGTCGGTGGCCTGTACCCGTGCGCGCTCCAGACGGTCATAGAAGACCGGGTCTTCGTACGCCTGAAGGTCGAGTTCAGCGGCGTGCTTCATCACCAGAATGCTGACGTGACGGGTATAGTTTTCGGCGAGAAGTGAGTCGAGAAAATCAATCAGTCGGGCGAGCACAGTGTTGCCGACGGCGAGCGCAAATTCGGTGGCGACCAGCCACCAGAATCGAGGAGAAACAGCGCCGTGCGAACTGACCGCATGCACGATGTTGTCGATGATGAGCTTGGTGACCCACAGAAGCGCGAGCGGAAGGACTGAGGCCACCACACGGCAAAACAGTCCAGACGCTACTACCAGCGGGCCTGACTGCCAGACGATGCGCAGAGTCGGGGGCACGTTTTTGAGGGCCCGCAATCGTTGGCGCCAGCCGCCGGTGGAGTTCGCTTGTCGTTGTTCGGTCTTCACCGCTCCATTCACGACAGCACCCCGGCTTCCAAACTGTTTCGGCTACTATATCCGCCGAATCACGCCCTTACCGGCGCGGCAACTGACCGGGAAGGGAACAAAGTTCACGAATTACGGCCTTTCTTGCACAGACCGCCAAGCGTGACCGATAGTCAGTCTAGGCGGAGTTCCGCTCAGGCCGCGACTGCGTCCGCTTGCCACACGCGGGGAGCGGACCGCACGGTCCCCTCCGACGTCGATGCGCGAGCGCAATTTCAAGCGAGCCTTGTGGAGTTGCGACTTGGAATTTCCGACCGAACAGCGCATGAGCCTGGCGATTTCCTTGTGCTCGTAGCCCTGTACGTCGTGGAGCAGGAAGACAGCGCGATATCCCGCGGGCAAACGGCCGACGGACCGCTCCAGCAGGATACGGTCAACGGCCACAGCCAACGTCTGATCGGTCACGCCGATTTCCTTTTTCGCACTGCCGTCCGGTTGCGAATCGAGCGGCTCGGGTGCGAGCGGAAGAGTTTTCTTGCGCAGGTGCATGAGCACTACATTCATGGCCACGCGATGCAGCCAGGTGGAAAACGCAGAATCGCCGCGGAACGTTGCAACCTTGCGAAACAACTGTAGAAAGACCTCCTGGGTCAGGTCTTCGGCATCGGCGGTGTTCCTGGTGATGCGCAAACAGAGCATATAAACGCGGCGCCGATGCAGGTGATACAGAGACTCGAAGCAGGCAGGGTCGCCCAGCACGGCTCCAGAAATTGCTTCCTGTTCGGGAATACCACCGGTCAATACGTTCTTCTCGACTGTCAAAGGACGCCTCCAAATTGGTTAGTGTCAGTTCAAACTGCGCTCAATACCGCGAGCAAGGAGAAGCGTGCAAGCGGCCTTGGCTAGTGGTTCTTCGCCGGCTGGATGCCAGCGTATCCGCCTGCGTTGTTAACGGTAGGACAACGGGAAGGCTACGAGTATCGGGTAGAAACCTTGAAGAGATTGGCGAAGTTCCGTAGGCCGGGGGGGAGACTTTTGCGAGGAACCGGCGGCCCGTCAGAGCCGCCAGTGGTTTAGGAGGCGCTGTTTTTCTTCGGGACTTTAGCGCCTTTTTCACGCGCCTCAGAGAGTCCGATGGCAATGGCCTGTTTTCGGCTGGTGACCTTGCCGCCTTTTCCGCCCGGTCCGGAACGCAGCTTGCCTTCCTTGAAGCGGCGCATTTCGGTTTCGACGCTCTTACCGGCGGACTTACTGTACTTTCGGGGACTCGATTTTTTAGTTGGCATTTCTGACCTCGCGAGATTGGAGTGCGGTTTGGTGCAGTGGGTTGCCCTGCAATGCAACAAGGGAGAACAGGCTCAGGATTTTCCGCCAACCACCTGGGCGTGGCCCAGCGCCGCTACGAGCGACACGCCTCCGATGATGTTGCCCAGCAGAGTAGGGGCGAAGAACTGCGTGAGATAGGTTGCGAACGAGACGGACCGGGTGACCACGAGAAACAGAGCGGTGGTGGACCCGGCGACGATGTGGTTGAAACCGGCCAATCCCACGAGGTAGGTGATGATAATGATGATGCTCACCTTAGCGGACTCAGCCCCGGGGAGGAGCCAGACCATCAGCGCGATCAACCATCCGGCGAAGATAGCGCGGACCGCGACGGTCCAGAAGCCGGCTCCGAAGTCCGCAGCACCGATCGCGGATAGACCGGCCTGGGTGTGGGCGTCAAAGACGACGATGTGCGCGAGACAAAAAGCGAAGAGAAACGTTCCCGCCAGGTTGGCGCTGAGGACGACTCCCCACAGCCGCAGAACGCGTAGGAGCGTCTTCATGTCTTTGTGCACCAGCAAGGGCAGGATCACTGTGAGAGTGTTTTCGGTGAAGAGTTGCTGACGTCCGAGAATGACAATCAGAAAGCCGATGCAGTAGCCGGCCTTCGAAATCAGCGGTCGCCAGGGACTATCGGGAAGGTGAGCGATCAGCAACCCTTCGGCGATAAAGGAAAATCCCATGGACAATCCGGCCGCCAATCCGGACCAAGCCAGCGCCGACGCCGTGCGACGAAGCTCCTCTTCTCCCTCGCGGCGGATGGTCTCGTAAACGACATTGGCGCCGATGGCCAGGCGTTCTTCCACCTGCTTTTGCTCGACGCGGGTAGAAATCGGTCCCTCGGACGAAATGACCTCCGGCTTCGGCTTGCTCGCGCTAGCTCTCAAGTACGTCCTCCAAACGGGCCACTGACGAATCATGCGGCGCTTCGACATTCGTTTTTCACTTTGGATTTAGATGGCAAGTCTGCGCGGGAGGTGGGCAGGAGGCCGGAAAATTTACTCGATTGAGCGGAGAAATTCTTGCGATTGCGGAGACAACAAAAAAGGCCGGGAGAGTAACTCCCGGCCGAGGCAAGAACAAACAGAAGTTAGAAGCTTAACCGCAAGCCAAACTGAATCTGGCGCGGGCTGGTGTTGGTGACCTGACCGGGGAGTGCTCCGAAACCGGTGGAATTGCTGGTATCGAGGTAATCGCCGGCAGGATCGCCGAACTGGTCATGGTTGAAGAAGTTAGTGAACACCGTCTGGAACTCGCAGCTGAAGCGCTCGGTGATCTTGAACATCTTCTTGATGCTCAAGTCAACGTTCCAGTACGGCATGCCGCGCAGAACGCCGAAGCCGCCGTCATGGGTATCTAAGCCCAGAATCGGTTGCCGGATGTTGTTCCACACCGCGGTCGGATTGGCGAACAAGTTCGCTCCGTTCAAGCCGGATGTGCCAATCGAGCCTGTAGTACCGAAGTAGCGCGAACCCTGGCCGCTCATCGGCGAGAGGGGAATCGCGTTCTCCGAGTTACCGTAGCCGAAGAAGTTCGAAGAGTCGCCCTCACCGAACGCCTGGCCGCCACCGTTGATGGTGCCGAGCGTGATGGGCAGACCGCTACCAGCCGTAAAGACAGGAGCGATCGTCCAGCCACCCAGGACGTGTCCGAGGAAGCCCGACTGTCCCTTGTACCAGTGCGGCTGATACACGAAGAACAGGTTGTAGACGTAGCGACGGTCGAACGCCTGGTAGCCGTAGCCGTTGCGAAGATCGAAGGGATCCGGCGCCGTGGCTTCGCTCGTCGCCTGGACTTCAGCGCCCGTACCGAGCGCCTTTGACCAGGTGAAGTTCGACTGCGCGGTTACGCCGTGCCAATCCTGCGACTTCAAGGTAATGAACAGGCCATTGTAGTTGCCGTAGCCGACGCTGGCGTTCATGCCGACGCCGGACGTCAACTGGCCGTTACAGCCGATCTCGGAGCCAGTCGGGCAATTCAACGCAGTATTCATCATGCTGCGTGGGAAGTTGAAACCACCGGCGTCCAGGTCGCTGTACAGGCTCCAGACGTTGGCAAAGGTGAGATTGCCGGTACCATTGGCGCCCTCGTTTGCGATAACGGCCTGGGTGCAGTTGGCAAAACCGTTGCAATAGCCTGTGCCTGACAGCGCCGCTTCAAAGAAGGGCTGGGGCGCCACGGCGGCGGCGTTGCCGACGCAGTTTCCACCACCCATGTTCTTAACGTTACCATTACCGCAGTACCCGACCACGGTATTGGCGTAAGCACTGGCAAAGGTCTGGCCACCCTTAGTCATCATGTAGGGCACGGCATTAAGGTTGATCGGCAGGTACTCGTTGTGGATGAGCCGACCGATGTAACCAACCTCCATGCTCAGACGGTTGTTGAGTTGGCGGGCGAAGGTGAGGGTGAAGGTGTCAACATTGTTCGGCTTGAAGTTCGGATCTAGTGCTTCGCCCGCACCGGCAGCGATTCCGTTTACGCCGGGATAGAACGGTTGAGGCAACGTCTGGGAGGCAGCCGGTAGAGGAGCAGTGAGGCCATCGACGCCAACGCGGAACGCGGTGGCAGGGTTGGCGCCGCCGTTGCCGGCGCAAGTACCGTTAATCAGAGCGCCGACGCACTGTACGGGCTGGATCAGGCCGGTTCCCAACAGGGGAACGAGCACCAGGTCCACGCCGTTCAGACGTCCATAGGTCCTGCCGTATCCACCGCGGATTACGGTGCGGCCGTCACCGAATACATCCCATGCGGCGGCCAGACGCGGGCTCCATTCACCATAGAACGGGTTGTACGGATACTTGGAAGGATGGGCAGTGTTGCCTACGAGAGTGAAGCCCACCTGCGGATTGTAAACATTGCCCTGTAACGCGGCCGACTCGCGGGAGTTCAGGTATTGAGTGGTGCTGATTGGTGTGTTGTCGGGCCCGACAAAGATGACCTGCTTGCCATTCGCTTCTGTCGGAGGCATTTCCAGCGTCCAACCCAGACCGAAGGTAAGGGTGAACTTCGGAGTCATACGCCAGGTGTCGCTGCCGTAGAAGTTGTAATACGGAATGGTGACCTTGTCGAAGGCGGGTGTGAGGGGTGGGTTTAAAGTCAGGCTGCTGCCGGCGCGGGTATAGGCAACCTGCGAAATTGAGTCGATGCCCAGCAGAGCAGCGTAGTCGCGACCCCAAGTCGAGTTCGAGGTGCCACCTGCGGTGACGGCCGCGGGGATGTATCCGGTCATGTCAACGCCCGAGCCCGCGCCGCTGGTCGTGCCCAACTGGTAAGTGGGGGAGTAGTTGATGCCGCCACCGTTGTCAGTACGGCTGTGCCAGTTAAAGTTGTGCTGATACATGCCGCCGAACTGGATCATGTGCTTGCCATGCAGCCAAGTCACGTCATCGCGGATCATGTTGTCCTGGCCGTCCCAGAATCGGGTGCGGGCCTGTTGCGTATTCACGTTGTAGGGAATCAGCGCCTGGGTCGCAGTTTCGCCAAAAGGCTCCAGCGCTCCGCCTAGTCCAGCAATTTGCGGCGGTCCGCCAAGTCTGCCCCACTGCCACCAGTTGCGCAGGAAGCTGTAGTGAATATCGTTGGTGATGTTATTGGTAAGCTGGCCGGTCAAGCCAGCCACCAAGAACCATGGCTGCTGCGGGTCGTTCGACAAGGACTTCGGAGAACCGAGCGTATCACCGGGCTCGATCCCACCGATGTCTACCTGGTCAGTGGTTGCCTTCTGGAGATTGAAATAGCGATAACTGCTCATGAAGTGCCACTTATCGCCAAAGTCGTGGTCGAGGCGGGCAACGGCAAAGTTAGACGTCTGGGGAGTCGACATGTTTGCCGTAAAGCCCAGGATGTTCAATCCGTCGCAGCGCGACAGGCCGCAGCCTGCTTCGTTGGATGCGGGCATGTACTTGTTCCAGAGCCCCTGGACGAGTGGGTTGATGCCAATGGCTCGCGGATCGCAAGGTCCGGCTGGGCACTGCGCCGGATTGTAGGTGACGCCGTTGTACGTAACGGGTGTGGAGTTCAGGTTATAAACCTGCGTTACGCCGTTCGCGTCGGGGAACTGCAACAGGCCGAGCCGCATTGCGGCCGAGGGCACCGCTCTTTCAATCGTGGTTGCTTCCGGGAAGCGGAACCCTTCGTAGTTAGCGAAGAAGTAGGTCTTGCCGCCCAGTATTTTCTTGGAAATGATCGGGCCACCTACCGCGCCGCCGAAGCGGTTGTAGTGATAACTGGCGTTAGGCAGACCGTTGAAGTTGTTGTTCCAGGTGTTGGCATTCAGGTTGTTGTCGAGGTAATACTCGTACGCCGTGCCATGCCACTGGTCGGTGCCGCGCTTGGTGACAATCTGTACCTGCGCGCCTGCCGAGCTGTTGAAGTCGGCGCCCTGGCCGGCGACACTCACCTTGAATTCTTCCACGCTATCTGCCGGGGTCGGCATGACGCCCGTGGCGCCCGCCGCCACGCCGTTACTCTGGTTGGCCACGCCGCCCGTGGGATCACCCGCGAAGCTGGTGGTATAGACGCTCATGCTGCCGTCCATGTCGTTGGTGTTCTCGCCGCCATCCAACTGGAACGAGCTCTGGTCTACCACTGCGCCGGCCACGCTGCCATCGGGGCTAATGCCCGACTGCAACGTCAAGAAGGTGCTGGTGTCACGAGCGATCGTGGGAAGCGACTCGAGCGCAAGGCCTGAAACCTGATTACCGACGGTAGCGTTCAGAGTCTGTAGTTCGACGCCGGAGCTCTGCACCTCGACGGTCTGGCTTTCTGCGCCGACCTTCAGGGTGACGTTGTTATTGGAAACCATTCCCACTTGAACCACCTGCTTGGGAATCGAAACTTTCGCGAACCCAGCTTTTGTGATGCTCACGTCGTATGTGCCGGGGGGAACATCCACGATCACATACCGTCCCGATGCGTTGGTGGTGGTGGAACGCGCCATGCTCGAGCTGACGTCTTTAATCGAGACTGTCGCGTCGGGCACGACTGCATTGCTCTGGTCGGTCACCAAGCCGGTGAGCGTACCAGCGGTTGTGGTCTGTCCCCACGCTGGAAAAGCCGCACAGCACAGGAGCAAAGCCATTAGTGTGGAAATTGAAACAAAGGACAACAGGAGTCGAGCACGTGTCATCACAAACCCCCTCATCAAGTTTTGCAGGCTCTAAATGTTGCGACTCTTCCACGTGAACGTAGGAGTCCGTATGAGATAACCACTACTACTTATCGCAATTTAAAGATGTGCGAGGAGCTGACCCAACGCTAAAGAAGGTAAGGTTGTCCTGCTATATGTCCCCGACTACTGCAACTTACCCCCGCAACCCAGCCCGTCGCCCTGCACTATTGTCATGGGACACTATTCCTCGGAACGAGACAACGCAAGACCACTAAAGTGCTAGTTTGGGCTTTTCCGGAAACCGCGGTTCGTGAATCCAGTGCACCTCAGTTTCCGGACAACTATCTTCAGCGTAGCCAGGCGGATTTCGATGGGAAATCCGCGGTCGAGGGTGCGGCGAAGCTGTCGTCTTGCACCGCCGGCTACTTTGCCAGTAGGATTACGCGAACTCGTAATAAATCTGTTACATCCGAGGGATTTCGCATGCGTCGTTGGTTCGCGGTGCCGTTGTTGTTGGCTGCCTTTGCCCTGAATTTGGTCGCTCAAGTAGATACGACGCTGGTAGGAGGCATGAAATGGCGCCAGATTGGCCCCTTCCGCGGAGGTCGCGTGCTGGCCGTGGCGGGAGTGCCCGGCGATCCGAACACCTACTACTTCGGAGCGGTTGCGGGCGGCATTTTTAAGAGCACCAACGGCGGAATGACGTGGGTTCCGACCTTCGACCACCAGAGCATTTCGTCGATCGGAGCAATCGCGGTGGCCGATGCCGACCACAACGTTCTATATGCAGGCAGCGGTGAAGCCTGTTTGCGCGGCAACATCTCTTATGGAGACGGAGTGTACAAGTCCACCGACGCCGGACGCACTTGGACCAACGTCGGGTTGAAAGACTCGCGGCACATCGGAGCGGTCATCATCGATCCGCGCAATCCCGACGTCGTACTTGTGGCTGCGCTGGGACACGCCTGGGGCCCGAATGCCGAACGCGGGGTTTTCCGTACCGCCGACGGCGGTAAGACTTGGCAGAAAGTTCTGTATAAGGACGAAAACACCGGCGCGATCGATGTCGTCTTCGATCCCAAGAACCCCAGCATTGTTTACGCGGCGTTGTGGCAAGTGCGCCGACAGCCGTGGACGTTCAACAGCGGCGGTCCCGGCAGCGGCCTCTACAAGTCGGTTGACGGAGGCCTGACGTGGAAGCAGTTGCAAGGCAACGGGCTGCCCGCAGGCGAGTTGGGGCGGATCGGCATCGCGGTTTCAGGGGCCGACTCCAACCGCGTATACGCGATCATCGAAGCCAAAGAGGGTGGGATCTATCGCTCCAACGATGCGGGCAATTCGTGGATGCGCGTTAATGACGACGAGCGCTATCGGCAGCGCGCCTGGTATTTCAGCCACATCTTCGCCGATCCGCAGAATGTGGACGTGATGTACGTGCTGAACACCGGCGCGTTCCGCTCGAACGACGGTGGCAAAACTTTTGACCTCTTGCCCGCGCCCCATGGCGACCATCACGGACTGTGGATTGATCCCACGAACCCGCAACGCATCATGAACAGCAACGATGGCGGCGTGACCATTTCCGTTGATGGCGGCAAGACCTGGACGGAGCAGAACAACCAGCCGACGGCGCAGTTCTATCACGTTGTCACGGACAATCACTGGCCGTATCGCGTGTATGGCGCGCAGCAGGACAACTCCACGGTTGCCATCGCCAGCCAGAGCGATGATGGCGTTATCGCACGCCAGGATTGGTACGAAGTTGGCGGCGGCGAGAGCGGATACATTTCGACCGATCCGCGCGATGCCGGAAATTGTGTATGCCGGTTCGGACGCAGCGATCATCACGCGTTACGATCACCGCACCAACCAGCTTACGGATGTGTCGCCGTATCCGCTTGATACCTCCGGCAACGGCGCGAACGCGCTGAAGTACCGTTTTCAGTGGACCGAGCCCGTACTGGTGTCGGCCTACGATTCCAACGTGATTTACAGCGCGGCGCAGTTTGTGATGAAGACCGCGGACCAGGGCCACAGTTGGAGCGCTATCAGCCCCGATCTCACTCGCAACGACAAAAGCAAGCAGAAGCCCTCGGGCGGAGATATCACGCTCGACATCACCAGCGTTGAGTATTACGACACGGTGTTCGCGCTGGCGGAATCGCCGCTGCAAAAAGGCATGTTGTGGGCGGGCACGGACGACGGCCTCATCCATCTCACTCGCGACGATGGCAAGAACTGGGAGAACGTCACGCCCAAAGACATGCCCGAGTGGAGCATGGTGAGCATCATCGACGCGGGACATTTCGACGCAGGCACGGCCTACGCCGCGATCGATCGTCACAAGTTGGATGACTTCAATCCGGTGATCTATAAGACGCACGATTACGGCAAGACATGGACGCGCATCAATAGCGGGATTCCCGCAGGGGCCTACGTTCGCTCGGTGCGCGAAGATCCAAAGGTGAAAGGGCTGCTCTACGCGGGGACGGAGACGGGAGTGTATTTCTCCATCGATGACGGCGCGCACTGGCAGTCGCTGCAACTGAACCTGCCGACCACGCCGATTCACGACCTCGCCATAAAAGACGATGACTTGATTGCCGCCACGCATGGCCGTTCGTTCTGGATTCTCGACGACGTGAGCCCATTGCGGCAGGCCAGTGCAAACATCTCCAGCGACGACTTTCATCTCTACCAGCCCGCCACTGCGACGCGATTGCATTTTCCCGACCAGGTTGATCGCAAGCGACCGGTCGGAGACAACCCGCCCAAGGGTGCGGTCTTCTACTACTACCTGAAGGCGAAGCCTGCCGAGAAGGAAGAGATCACCATCGACATTTTCGACGCCCAGGGCAAGCGCGTGCGCCATTTGTCGAACAGGGAGGCAACCAAGAACGAGCAGCCGCCGGAGTGGCCCGACCAGGAGAAGCCGGCGAACTTGCTTCCCGACAATGCCGGCATGAACCGCTTCGCCTGGGATTTCCGCTACGACGAACCCGTGCAGATTCCCGGCGCATTTTATGCGGGAGACCCGCCACGCGGACCGCTGGTGACTCCCGGCGCGTACCAGGTCAAGCTGACGGTCAGGGGCAAGACGCAGAGCGCGCCGTTGAACGTCGCTATCGATCCTCGCATCCAGAGCACGGTGACGGTTGCCGACCTGCAGAAGTTGAACGATCTGGCCTTCAAGACGCGGGAGGACATCGACGCGCTGCATCGCGCCGTAAACCAAATCCGCGGACTGCGGGCGAACTTGGAAACGCTCGAGAAGTGGACGGCAGCGGGCTCTCCCAACAGTGAGGTGATCGCGTCCGCCAAGGCGCTCGACCAGAAGATGACGCCCGGTCGAAGAGAAACTGATCGAAGTGAAAATGAAGAGCTCGGAAGACAACCTGCGCTATCCCAACATGCTCAACGAGCAGTACGCCAGCTTCAACGACATCATCACGAGTGTTGACCAGGCGCCCACGGCGCAACAGCTTCAGGTCTTTGACGAACTGCACACGCGCCTGACCGCGCGAGTTGGCGCAGTGGCAGCAGATTCAAACCGCGGACGTACCGGCGCTGAACGACCTGATGCGCAAGAACGGAGTGCCCGCGCTTACGGTAGGGAATGGACAGGCGGAGTAAACGACGGTATCCCACGTTGTGGGATTTTTAGGAATGAATCGGTGTTGGCAGCTCGGCCTGTTCCTACTCAGACCGCAGCGCCTGCATTGGATCCAGTGACGCTGCACGCCGTGCCGGGATGTAGCAGGCGAGCAGAGCGATGGCGCATAACAAGACAGCGACCCCGCCGAAGGTGAGCGGATCGGTGGGCTTCACGTCGAAGAGGATGCTTGCCATCAGGCGCGTGAGAGCAAAGGCCGCGATGCCCCCGGCGCCGATGCCAATCAGCGTGAGACGCGCGCCGTCGCGCAGAAACGCCCGCAGGACATCACCACGCTGTGCGCCTAGTGCCATACGGATGCCAATCTCCTGGGTGCGTTGTCCCACAACGTAAGACAGCACGCCATAGATGCCCACGCTGGCCAGCAGCAGGGCGACCACTGCAAATCCGGTAAATAGAATCATGGTGAAACGTTGCCGCGCGATCGAGTCCGCCACGATGGTCTCCATCGGCTCGGGCTCGAAGGCCACGGCTCCGCTATTGAACTGGCTGACCTTGTTGCGGACCGCCGGGAAAACGGAAGCAGGTGCGACTCCCTCCTTGGTACGCAGATACACATGACTGTATTCCGCCATGAGGGTCATGAAACGGTCGGGCGTTTGCATTAACGATTCATATACCTGCGCGTGCATGGTTTCTGTGGAGTCATCTGCCAGCCCCCACTGCCGCACGTGTCCCGCCAGTCCGACGATTTCTTCGGGACGAGCCTCGCCCGTGACCGAATCGACCGCATAAACGTGCTTGCCGATCGGATCGGTTCCGGGGAAGTAGTGCGATGCGAAGTCATCATCGATTACTACAACCGGCGAAGAGCGCTCATTGTCTGCGTTGGTCAAAAATCGGCCGCGTAACAGCGGAACCTGCATCACCTGCAGATAATCCGGCTCAACCACATATTGGAGTGTGTGTGGCAAATCAGCCCGGTGCGCCGGCCGGGCCAGTCCATCGACATAGAAGCCCTCCTCCGTGTCGCCCTTCATGGGATGCGAGCCCCACTCGAACGACACGCTCTCGACTCCTGGAATGGAGCTTAGTTGTTGATGCAGCTCGCGGTACGCGGCACGAACCGTGTCCGGACTTTCTCCGGCTAGCGACGGGCGGCATCGAGACCACGAACGAAAGCACATTGTGAGCATTGAATCCGGGATCGAGGTTCCACAAACGCATCAAAGTGCGGACCATCAGCCCGGCGCCGACCAGCAACACCAGGGCGAGCGCCATCTCAACCACGACAAACGCGGACTGCGCGCGACTTCTGGTTCCCGCGACCGAGCGCCTGAGCTCATTGAGGGTTGTGCTCACATGCGTACGCGATGTTCTTAGTGCCGGCACCAGACCGAACACGATTCCCGCAATGCCGGAGGTTGCCAGCGTGAACAACAGCACGCGACCGTCGAGTCCAACGTTCTCGGCACGAGGCAACGCCTGTGGTAGAAGGCTAAGCGCGGCGCGTGTGCCCCAATCCGCCAGCAACAGTCCCAGCGCTCCTCCAACCAGCGCCAGCGCCAAGCTTTCGGTGAGCAACTGCCGAACCAACCGTCCCTGTCCGGCGCCAAGCGCGATGCGCACTGCAAACTCGCGGCTGCGCGCCGTCGAGCGCGCCAGCATGAGGTTGGCAACGTTCACGCATGCGATCAGCAACACACACAATACCGCTCCGAGTAAAACCAGCAGCGCAGGACGCACTTCGCCGACAATCACCTCCTTCAGAGGGATGATCGTGGTCTTGATATTGCTGTCGACATCGGGATAGGCGGCGGCCAAGCCGCGATTCACGCGCGCCATGTCTTGAGCAGCGTCGTTCAAGCTGACGTCGGGCTTCAGCCGCGCCACTGCATCCGTTCCCCACTCCGCACTGCGATTGCGGAACTGCGGCTGGCTGTACTCGCCGATGGGTGTGTAGATGTCCGACCTCGCAAAGTTCCACATCTTCAGCCGGAAGCTGGCGGGAATAATGCCGATTATGGTGCGCCCCTGTCCGTCGAGGATGATGGTCTTGCCCAGCACACGCGGGTCGGAGGCAAACTTGCGCTTCCACAGGCCTTCGCCAATCATGACTGTCGGGTTCGCTCCCAGGCGATCTTCGTCTGAAGTGAACGTTCGTCCCTCCAGCGGCCTCACTCCAAGAGTCTCGAAGAAGCCGGCGGAAACCATCTCGCCGATGACGACTTCGGGTTCACCGCTGCCGCTCAGCGCGACGCCGCCCATTTCGCGATAGGCAGCCATGCTGGAGAAGCTCTGGTTCTCGCGTCGCCAGTCATCGAAGTCGGGGTAGGAAATCGAGCCGGTGCGGAAATTCGGCGTGTCACGGAACAGTGCGACGATTCGGTCGGGCTGCGAGTAAGGCAGCGGATTCAGCAACACAGCGTTCACAACCGAGAAAATTGCCGTGTTCGCACCGATGCCTAATGCCAGTGTCAGGATTGCGATCGCCGCAAAGCCAGGCGACTTCGCCAACTGGCGGACTGTGTACCGCAGATCATGTAAAACTGTGTTCATCCTCACCTCGACACCGAGTACAAACAGTTAGATGCAATCGGTGTTCCGGGGTGACGTCGGTCCTAAGTTGTGGTTTGTGTGAGAGTTGGCGCTGACCGAGGGCGCAGGTCGATTTTCTGCCGTCCGGTGGCGGGCTGGGCTGTTCGCGGGCGGACACCCGTCTGGCCACTATCAATTGGAAATTTCAGATCAGAAGACGGAACCCCAGCGCCATTTCTAACGCTGGGGACTGTTCTTACGAAGCTGCGCTACGCCACCGGCTGGGGCTGGTCCTGTTTGGTGATCAGCCGCTTCAGCGCCTCACGGTCAACGCTGAGCAACTCAGCGATTCGAGTTGCATTCACGCTGGCTACGATGATGAGTTGACCTTCGGTATCGACCTTGCTGAAGATGCCCAGCCGCTTCATCTTCTGCGCCTGATGCTGATTGTCGTCTGTCGGGCTCAGGTAATGCACCAGTCCTGCCTTGTAGCGATGCAGCAGGAAGAGGTGCGCGAGTGTCATCAACCGCTTTTTCTGCAGCGAAGGATCATACGTGTTCATGTCGCGAATGGACAGCAGCTTGTGGCCGTGCCGGTCCTGCACATCGGCAAAGATAAGGTTGGCCACCCGCTCCTTCCCATTCAGGATGCTCAACTCCAGGAAGTCCGATCCTGCTGCCAAGGGCCGCAGTAGCGGGCGGAATGTTAGGGGCAGGTTGTTGTGCTGCGCCCAGATCTGCAGCCACTCTTCCAGCACCTTGGGCGGAAACTCCGTCTGTATCAGGTGCTGATGCTGCGTCGATCCCTTGCCCATTGCCTTGGTGGTGGCCGTGCGTCCGGAAGCTGCCATTAACGCGGCGTCCAGTCGCGGACCACCGACCAGCGTCTGCGGAGTGCGATACGGCGATTCGATCAAGCGCAACTTCCGCTGCAGCCGTGCCAGCGAAAGCATACCGTCCTGGCGCAGCGCGGTGGCGAAGTCCTCCGCCGCGAGTCCGTCGATCTGATGGCCGCCGTAAGTAATGAAGTTGAAGACGAAACCCAGCTTGCCCAGTTCTTCGGGGAAGTTCTTCATTTGCTCGTCGGTCATGCCGGTGGTGTCCCAGTTGAACGATGGCGACAGGTTGTACGCCAGCATCTTGTCGGGGAACTCGGCATGGATCGCGTCAGCAAATTCCTTCGCTTCGTGCAGGTTCGCGGTCGCCGTCTCCATCCACAGGATGTCGGCGAACGGCGCGGCGGCCAGCGACTTTGCAACGGCATACTCCAGTCCGCCTTGCACCTGGTAGTAGCCTTCGGTAGTCTTGGCCAACTCCGCGCTCCAAGGCACTTCGATCTCCATGGCATGGGCCCTCTCTCGCGCCTCGTACCAAGACGCGCGCTCCGAGAACTCCAGCCACTGTTCGGCGTTCAGCTCAAAGCTCTCGCCCTGGCTGATGCGGAACGCGATCACCTCGGCTATCGCCTGGCGATAAGTCTTGAGGTCGGCCGCTTCCTGCCAAGCATCGAGGCAGCGCCCCGTCACTTTATCGAGTACTGGCTCTACGTGACCGTCACCGCTCTTTCTGTAGGCCGCGGCGGCGGCGGTAATCACCGGCACCAGTGCTGCCTGTTCGAGCCATACATTTGCCGCGGCGTATTCAGCACCCGACAGATTGAACATCAGGTGCCCGCGCACCTCGTCTACTCCGGCCTCATAGAACTTGCGATGGATAGCGAGGAACACCGACTTGTAGCTCGGCACTTCGAGGTTGGTCACGCCGAGGATGAAAGGTTGATCGCGCTCGTCGGCGCAACCGTCGAGCAGGTTCGCCGCTTCGGCGTCAGTGCGCGCCACGATGATGCCCGGCACGCCCATCACATCAAGCTGGAAGCGCGCCGCGTTCAGTCGCTGGATCTGCTCGTTCTCTGACACCAGCACCTTGCCGCCCTGATGTCCGCACTTTTTTACGCCCGGCTTCTGGTCCTCGATGTGGTAACCCGGTACGCCGACTTCCACGAAACGGCGAATCAGGTTGCGCACATGCGCGTCGCCGCCATGTCCGGTGTCGGCGTCGGCAATGATGAACGGCCGGTAATCGTGCTCAGGCGCAGCAGCGCGTTGCTCGTCCGTCATGCGCGAGCGGAAGAAGTGCTGGTTGCGATCGGCGGTCAGCAGCGCGCGGACAATCGCTGCCGCCTCGTCGGGCACTTGGCTTAAGGGATAGCTCGCCAGATCTGCGCCCGGATCTTCGTTAATGCTGCCCTTGGCCGAAGTCGCCCATCCACCAAGGTAGATGCCCTCGATGCCGTTCCGCTTGATGGTCACGGCTTGGCCGGGCGAGTACGGCCCGAAGGTCGTAATCGACCTGCCAACGGCGAACAGTTCACGCAGACGGGCATAAAAACCTTCGGCGGCCTTGCGCGCGATGGGATAGTCAGTACCGATGGTGCCCCGCTGCTCCACCACCTGGCGGGGCGAATAAAGACGGATGATGCCCTTGAAGCGCGGGCTGGCAAAGTATTCGTCGACCTCGCGCACTCTTTCTTCCTGCTCACTCATCACGGTCAATGTGCTCATAATGGTCTCCTGCGAGAACGGCTATGATGTGCGGCGCAAATCGCTGCGGCTGGCCCGCAATTCTTCGCGATCAGGCATTTCCTGAGACTTAAGATAAGGATATGGTAGCGAAGGTTGACCGCAAGTTGACGTCGAATTGTCCTACCACTTTCGTTCGCCCTAATGGGAACGCAAATCGCCGTCTTGTGCCGTGAGCAGGGTCACGCGGGTTTGTGACTGCCAAAACCGGAATAAATCGTGACGACGCGTGACATGTTTCCAAAATGGAGGTACGGTATTTCACATCGGGTTTTGTTGGGGTAATGGAATGACACGAGCAGGGCTCCGGTTGGCGGTCGAGGGATGGGCGGCCTGCGTGCTGCTCGGCCTGTCGGTCTGCACCCCGGCTGCGTTCAGCCAGCGAACCGGCAACCCCCTTGCAACAACCACACCGGGCGCCTTACCCCTGGTCAACGTGGGCGGCGGGCCCATGGAATCTCAATTTGAGAGCATGGACTTCGCCCAGAAAATCCTGGCGCAGCAGAACAAAAAAACCGATCCCAAGACGCAGGCCCGTGAGAAAGAGCTGGTGGATTCAGGTACGGTGTCGGAACTCGATTTGGCCGCACCTGCCAGGGCGGTGAACGAATTCAACACGGCGAGCTCTCTATTGCGGGGACAACATTCGCAGGAAGCCATCGGCCACCTGCAAAAGGCGATTGCCGCGTATCCGAAATTCGTTTCGGCTCACAACTACCTTGGCATGGCCTATGTGGACATGGACGATCCTGGCCGCGCCCAAACTGAATTCGAAACTGCCGCAAATCTGGACGCCAAGTTTGCCGCCTCATTCCTCAATCTCGGACGCCTCGCGCTTTCGCAAAACAACTACCCCCTGGCCGGTTCGCAACTGCAAAAAGCCGCCGCCATTCGTCCCGCCGATCCCGCCATCCTCACGGCCCTGGCCTACGCACAACAGGGCAACCATCAATATCGTGACGCAATTGACACTGTCGGACGAGTGCATGCTCTACAACATCCGGGCATGGGAAACGCCCACTATGTCGCAGCGGCCGCGGCGGTAGCGCTCAACGATCTTCCCGTCGCGCAGAGCGAGCTCACGCTTTTTTTGCAGGAAGATCCTTCGAATCCGCTGGCACCCACCGCCCGCCACAACCTCGACATTCTCAATCGGAGCCAGCAAAAAGCTGGTGCCTCCTCGTCGCAGCAGACAATCGTGGCGGCGGCCGCGCCTCCGCCAAATCTGGCCAATTCTGACCGGCTGAAGGCCCAGTTAGCAGGCGCCGGAGACGAAGCGGGAGGTGCTGGTGGCTGCGAAGGATGTGCCGGGCCGTCCGCCGTCGCCGAGGCGAGTTCTGGCTTACCTTCGGTTCCCGATCCGGCCGATATGCCCCCTGACCAATGGACCATACGCAAGGTGGTGGACGAGGTGGCCGTA
Organism: uncultured Acidobacteriaceae bacterium; assembly: GCA_963749635.1. Classification (GTDB taxonomy): domain Bacteria; phylum Acidobacteriota; class Terriglobia; order Terriglobales; family Acidobacteriaceae; genus DASRAA01. The sequence goes on along the minus strand of CAVVNW010000017.1, from coordinate 27,089 downwards.
TTCTTCGGGGTCAGCAGCGGTGGACACTCCGTTACCGACCTGACGTTGGGCGACATTAAGGTCCGCGACGATAGCAAGCCTCCGGAAAAGGTGTTGCAATTCGTTCCGCAGTCCAAGCTTCCCTTGCGACTTGGCGTCCTGATTGACACCAGCGGCTCTGTGCAGCAGAGGTTTTCCTTCGAAAAGCAGGCTGCCGCGAAATTCATGCAGCAGATGCTCAGCAACAGTTCCGATCTTGGATTTGTGGCTGGTTTTGCTGAGACCTCCACTGTGACGCAGGACTTCACCGGCGACCACGATCAGCTTGCCGCTGGGGTCAACAAGTTACCCAGCGGAGGCGGCACGGCACTCTTCGATGCGGTCTCGCGGGCGTGCTGGAAACTGGAGGCTTATCCCGAACACGAGCGAGTTGCCAAGGTCCTCGTTGTGCTGACCGACGGTGAAGACAACTCCAGCCACGCCAGCCTCAGACAGACGATTCGCGATGAAGAGGCGACCGGCGTTACGGTCTACACCATCAGCACAAAAGAAGGCAACGGCGACAAAACGGAAGCCGACAAAGTGCTGCAAACACTGGCCGAACGCGGTGGTGGAGAAGCGATGTTCCCTGGCGACATCATGACGCTGGGTAAATCGTTCGATAAACTGCGTGACCAGATTCGTAGCCGCTATCTGATCGCCTACAAGCCCGCTGATTTCGAGCCCAATGGGAAGTACCGCACCATCAGCATCGTGGCTGAAAAAGACGGGAAGCACCTGCAGGTGCACGCTCGCAAGGGATACCACGCCCGCGTAGAAGCCGCGACTCCGTAACCAGGCGGCGTACATCATGGACATAGTGAGTATCCAGAGAATGAGTGTACGGTGGTCAGACGTACACTCTCTTGAAATGTACGGTCGTTAGGCGTACATTCTGATCCCAGGGGAACCCTTATGACGCAGGCATTGCTGGAGCGCAAGAGCGAACGCATTGACGCGCGGTTGACGCCCGAGGAGAAGCAGACCATCGAAACGGCTGCACGCCTGCGTGGCACCACCGTCCGCGATTTTGTCGTGCTGTCGGCCAAGGAAGCCGCTGTGCGCACCATCCGCGAAAACGAAATCCTTACCTTGGCGGGTCGCTCGCGGCGCATTTTCGTCGAGGCGCTTCTACAATCTCCACGACCTAACCGGAAGGCACTTACTGCAGCCCGACGCTTTAATCGGGAGAACGGGTGATTGCCGAAGACATCGCGTTTCACTTTTGAGTTTCTCGACAAGAAGAAACACGACCGGGCGTCCTTCTCCTGCGGCGTCGAGGCACTTGACGCTTACCTCAAACAGCGAGCCAGCCAGGACATGGAGAAGCACGTTGCCGCGGTCATCGTGGCTGCACCCGACACCAAGACCATTGCCGGATATTACACGCTCTCGCAATATGCAATCGCTATGGGAAGTCTCCCCAGCGAAATCAATACGAAGTTGAACTTGCCGAAATATCCAGTGCTTCCGGCTACTCTGATCGGACGGCTGGCTCGGGCGACTGATTTTCGGGGAGAACGCGTCGGAGAGTTGCTGCTGATGAGCGCTTTGGAACGGTCCCTGCGGCTGAGCCGGGAAATTGCCTCTATCGCGGTGGTAGTGGACGCCCAGGATGACCGAGCGGTGCAATTCTACGCAACCTACGGTTTCCTTCGATTGCCCGAGCACCCCAACCGACTGTTCCTGACGATGAAGACCGTCGAACTTATGTTCCGGTAATCCCCAAGCCAATCGCAGCGACTGTCGATCGTGATCGTCGTCTGCGTAGGGGCTGCAGATCGGGGCGCCAGGCGACTCACAGCAGTAATGTTCGTTCACGCACATGCCTGTCCGGTCGCGGACATTGTCTCCTGTAGCCCACGCTGTGCAATCCCGGCAAACGAGTGATCCTATTCGCTTCACCGATTAACATAAATGGCTGCCGAAGTGCCTTAAACTAGGCGCGAGCGTGCACCTCTACCGGTCGACACTATGGCAAATCTCTTTCAGAACCTTCGCCACAGCTTGCGCATGATGCGCAGGAATCCCGGCATGACCGCTACCGTTCTGCTCACCTTGGCGCTCGGCATTGGTGCAACCACGGCGATCTTCACCGTCGATTACGCCACTCTGCTCGCGCCGCTGCCCTATGACAAGCCGGAGCAACTCGTCATCGTGTGGTCGAAGATCGACGGCAGCCGCAATGAGGTTTCCGCCGGAGATTTTGCCGATTGGAAGCAGCAGGCCACCGCCTTTCAGGACATGCATGCCTGGATCGGGGGCAACTTCAACGTCGCCACCCACGACCAGCCGGAATACGTCGAAGGACGCGTTAACACTCCCGGGCTTTACCGCATGTTGGGTTATGGATTCGCGCTGGGCCGCGATTTCCTTCCTGAGGAAGGCCAGCCGGGCAAAGACCATGTCGTAATCCTGACCCATAAGTACTGGATGCAGCTGGGCGGTGATCCCAACATTCTTGGTCGCACGCTGCCTATCGATGGCCAGCCCTACACCGTGGTTGGTGTGCTTGCTTCCGGCCTTACCGATCGCGGACAGGGTCAAATCACGGTGCCGCTTTCTTTCAAGCCCGAGCAAATGAATCATGCTTTTCACTGGCTCGAGGTGATGGCGAGGCTGAAGCCGGGTGTGACCCGCAAGCAGGCGCAGGCTGACATGGATGCGGTGACGGCCCACCTCGCCGAGGCCTATCCGCAGACCAACAAAGGCTGGGGCGCGTTGGTCGAGCCCCTCAAGAACGACTTCATTCCTCCTGAGCGCATCCAGATGCTGTGGCTGTTGTTAGGCGCCGTGGGATTCCTTCTGCTCATCGCGTGCGTGAATGTCGCGAACCTTCTTCTGGCGCGAGGTATCACTCGCCAACGCGAAATGGCGGTTCGCAGCGCCGTTGGTGGCACCCGTTCACAAATATTCGGGCAACTCCTCACAGAGAGCTTCCTGCTCTCCATCCTGGGTGGAGCGCTGGGTATCGGGGTGGGAGTTGCCGTACTTCGCGGGATTGTCGCTGTCCTGCCTCCGGACACACTGCCCAGCGAAGCCGACCTGTCTCTAAATCTTCCAGTTCTGCTATTCACTCTGGCTGCGACGACTCTCGCGGCCATTCTCTTTGGTTCCGCGCCCGCATGGTATGCCTCGCGCATCGATCCCGGCGAAGCGCTCAAAGACGGAGGTCGCTCGGGCACCACCGTCGGACGGCATCGGCTTCGGCGCTTGCTGGTCGCTGGAGAATTCGCTTTGGCTTTGGCGCTGCTCACGGGCGCTGGCCTCGCCATTCACAGCTTCATGAAGCTCATGCGCGTGGACTTAGGTGTTCGCACCGACCACGTCCTCACGTTCTATCTTCCCGTGCCTGATACACGCTCCAAGCAGCCTGAAGATATCTGGGCGTACTACCAGAGAATTCTTGCCGAGATCAACTCGATTCCCGGCGTTTCTCATCGACGGTCTCCACCGGACTGCCGCTGCGATGGCCGGGATGGGGAATGCAATTCACGATTGCAGGACGACCGGCGTTTGCCGACCCATCCCAGCGTCCTGGCACCGCATTTGGAATGGTCACGCCAGATTATTTCTCGACCTTCGGTATTCACGTGCTGCGAGGACGCTCGCTTAACGCTCAAGACACGGCTTCAACTGTTAAGGTCGCGATGGTGAATGAGGAGTTCGTCAACCGATATCTGAAGGGAACCGATCCACTGCAGCAGCGGATTTCCATCGAGCAGTTGATTCCTGGAGTCACCCAACTGGGGCCACCGGCCGAGTGGCAGATCGTCGGTGTGTATCACAACGTTCGCAGCGGCGGGATGCGCCGCGATGTTCCCGAGGTTCTCGTCTCATTCTGGCAACTGCCCTGGCCCGACGCATACATTGGTGTTCGCACTGCGCAGGATCCTGAACTCATGACGTCGAGCATCGCGGCGGCTGTACATCGGGTCGATCCGCAAATTGCGCTCGCGGTGCCCCGCACCATGGAACAGGTGCGTGATCTGGTGCTCGCCAACGATCGCTTCACCGCGATCCTGTTCACCGGTTTCGCGGCGGTCGCGTTGCTGCTGTGTGCGTTGGGAGTCTATGGCGTGATGGCCTTCTCGGTGGCGCAGCGCTCGCGCGAAATTGGTTTGCGCATGGCGCTCGGAGCCAACCGCAATCGGGTGCTTTCACTAGTGCTCAAAGAGGGTATGACTCTGGCCGCCATCGGCCTCGCCTTTGGGCTGATCGGCGCCTATTTCGTGGGCCGCGCTATGCGCAGCATGTTATTCGGCGTGGGCGCGATCGATCTGACTGCACTCGCCGCAGTTGCACTCGTGTTGCTGGCCGCGGCGCTGCTGGCCTGCTACTTGCCCGCACGCAGGGCTGCATCGGTCGAGCCGATGGAAGCACTGCGTGCGGAATAGCGCGGTCGCTACGACCCGTCGAAGATCACAAGGTATCCGCACAGCCTAGTCGATAAGCGTCACCGCTCCTGTGCCGAGGTCATAGTAGCCAGCGACGACTTTCACTTTGCCGTCTTTCACCATGCTGGAGATTACCGTCGATGCCTGGCTCAGTAAAGTTGCCTGGATCTTGGCATTCGCTTTCGTCGCGGCTTCGAGGTTCGTCCCAGCCTGATCGATGGCGGGCTGGATGTGCGGAAACAGCGAACTGATCTGGCCTGGAACGTCCTTGCCCTTGATGGTTGCGCTGACTGCTCCGCAGTTGGCATGGCCCATGACGAGGATCACCTTCGTCCCTAAGACCGCCGCGCCGTATTCGAGCGTACCGATAATCTCTGAGGTGATCATGTTGCCGGCGACGCGCGTGACGAAGACGTGGCCGATGCTCTGATCGAAAATCAGTTCAACCGGCACGCGCGAATCGGCGCAGGCTAAAACGGCTGCGAATGGTTCCTGCTTTTCGACGGTGTGCTCCTTGAGAATGGCCAGATCGTGTTCGTAGGCGGTCATGTGACCTCCGACGAACCGCTTGTTGCCGGCCATCAGTTCGGCCAGTGCTTCATCAGGCGTGAACTTGCTCTGGGCCTGTGCCGGCATTGGCGCCGTCAATTCTAAGCCGGAGGCCAGTAATCCGGCGGCAGTGGCGGTTACACCCAGCTGCAGGAATCGCCGCCGGGATGGTGTCGATTGCGAAACTGATGGTTCCATGTTTCCTCCGTAGTGAAATACCGCGGATTGTACGAGTGGCGGTTTAGCGTTTGCGTCCCCGCTTCGATGCTGATTTTTTACCACGAGTCGACGCCGGTTTATGTTGGCGTTTCAGCGCCGCCTTCTTTGTCTTGACCGGCGCGGATTTTTGCGTGCGTCCGCGAACCGGCTTGTGGCCGTGTCTCGGCGGCTTGGTCGGTGGTGGCGGTGGCGGTGGGGGAGGAGGGGGCGGCGGCGGAGCCGAAGTCGTCCCGCTGGAGATAGCCTGCAACAACCCAGTGCCATTCGGACTGCCCCAGCCGCTGCATGCGTCCCATCCCGGGCCGGCGCTGAAGTCGCCATTGTTTCCCGACGTGATGTCGCGGAACGTTCCCGACTCGGGTGCGATTGTCTGATACAGATTGGGGTTCAAGTATCCTGCCGCTTTTCCCAGCGACTGGTTGAACAGGGCAACTAATCCGGCCCACAAGGGCGCTACCGCGCTGGTGCCGCCGACCGCGAAGCTTGAACCGTCGACTTGCACCTGATAGCCGGTGTTGGGGTCGGCGTCGCCGGCAACGTCGGGAAGTCCGCGGCCCGCAAAGCTGGTGGATGGGACACTGACGTTTGCCTGCCAGGTCGGGATAGGGAACGTGGCGCTCACGCCGCCGCCAGTCGCGCCTTCGCCGGTGGAAAGGTCGTTCCATACGACCTCACTCGATACCTTCCCGCCGGAAATCTTGAGGGTAGTTCCGCCGCAAGCCAGCGAGTATGGACTCGAGGCCGGGAAATCCACGTGATCACTGCCGTCCGTGACGCCGTCGGTTGAGCCGTTGTCGCCGCAGGCGACGCACACCGTCACTCCTACGGCGGAAGCCGATTGCAGTGCGGTGTTGTACGACTGTAGCGATTGCGCTGTCCACGTCGATTCCGGTCCGCCCCAGCTGATGGAGATCACGGAAGGCTTGTGGACCGTGTCCATCACCGCCTGGTTGATGGCATCGAGGAACCCGGCGTCGGTGTTGGGGGCGAAATACACCACGATATTCGCGCCCGGCGCGATTGCTCCGGCAACCTCGATGTCGAGACCGACCTCGGTGTCGGGACCGCTGGTGTCACCGGTGGGCGCGTTCTGCGCTCCGTCGACGGAGACAGCGATGACGCTTGGCGCAGGCGATATGTTCAGGCCGCTGAAATAGGTAGCGAGGTCGGACGCCTTGAAGCCGCCGCCGAGCTCAATGATGCCGATGGTCTCACCCTTGCCGTTGACTGTCGTCGGGAAGCTGTAGGCTTGGGCGACTTGCAAAGCAGTATAGGAAACAGCGGCCGCTGCAGGATTCGCACTGCTATTGGCGAGGCGGAAGTGTGTCTGCGCCTGCGGACGATCGTCAAGGCCCATGACCGCAGTGACGACCTTGTTTAACTCACTGGGAAGGCTGACTGATCCGGTGCGTCCGCGATACGAGCGGCCAGCATGTTCGTATTGGGCCAGCTCCACTTGAAAGGCGTTGGCGAAATCAGCGGCCTTGCCAGTCAGGATGACGGATCGAGCGGCGAGATTGACCTGGGCGATCGCCAATCCATTGGCAGAGGCAAATTGGCCGACCTTCTGAACATCCGCAGGATCGGCGCCGTAACGCGCGGCATATTCCTCGCGCGAGATGTGCTGACCGCTGGCGATGAGCTTGTCGAGAGAGGGATGCTTGCGGCGTGTGGAACGCGGCCGCAGCATCAGTGTTACCTGCATCAACTGGTTGGGATCGACGGAACCTGACTTGCTCGCTCCGGGAAGCGGTTCGCGCGAGCTTCCAGGCAGCTTGACGTACTTATTGAACGGCATGATGGATTCCTCAGCGTTGCCGCAATACGTTTACCGCGGCTGATTGTCACTTCATGACGAAGATAGCGAGGACCAGTAAAACCTGCTGGCGGATTATCGTCGCTGAGAGGTTGAAAAGCAAGGCAGGTTGTGACGCAGAATGAGCTGAATGGAAGAGTTCCATTTTGGGAATGTTGACGATTGTGGGGGAACCCCCTCCCCCCTCGAATCTCATGGAATCAATGAGTTGGAGCATATTTCATGCGCAAGCACATGATTCCGAAGGGGTTGCGGGCAAAATCGTCATTCCAAATAACTTAGCGGCTCGCTCGGGGACTTGCCCGGGGTCGAGGAGGCTCGGGGACAAGAAATCCCCTTCCTCCGCATCTCAACGATTCTAGGGAACGGGCAGAGACGGGACAAGGACGCAGGTCACAGAGCAGCGTGATAAGCACGCGGGCACGATTCGGTAGCTGAATCCAGGGACATGATGTGCGTGGCCGCGGGTGGCCCATAATTGCCTTCGGTTGGCAATTATGGGATTGCGACACTGTAGGTTTTGTTTCTCCACGATTCGATCTGTACTCCGCAATCTTCTGCGCTCGTATAGTGGCGGTAGCTGCTCCACTTCCAATCCATCGCGCTTGCCACCAGCTTACGCTTGACCGGATTGCGGTGAATGTACTTCAGTTTCTCCGTGAATTCCTTTCCTCCCACATTTCTGTCGTAATAGCGTTTTTGCCAGAAGGGAGTGGCGATGTCTCGCACTGCCTTGAGTTGCTTGCCGCGCTTGGCGGAGGAAATCTTGAGTGACTGGATAGCGGTTGCGATAGTGCCTCGCTCGGGCTCAGAGAGCAGCAGGTGCACGTGTTCCGGCATGACCACGAAGCCGTATACGCGCATACGATAGAGCTTTTGCGTACGGTCCAGGGCCTTCACAAATAGATCGCGAATGGCTGCATCGGCAAGATACGGATATCGATGGTAGCAGGTGAAGGTAATGAAGTGAGCGGAACCTGAGTGGTGGAAACGATAAAGCCCGCGTGGCACGAAGCAAGTGTAGTCCCCCGGACCCCACAATTGCCAACCGAAGGCAATTGTGGGCCACCCGCCAAGTGTACCCGGCGGCATCGGAGCCGACACGGTTATCTAATCAGCCGCTTGGTAGATTTCGAAACCTGGGCCACCAGCCCTATTCCTTTATAAGCTCTCTCTACCTGCCATATACCTCTCCACGCGATGAATCAAAACGAGGATCAGAAAGAAATCTACGAGAAAGAATGGAAAGATTAAAAAGGATGGAACCCACGCAGGGCTCCATGGAAGTAAAATAATCAGGGGAAGGTGAATGACTAAAATGACGAATATCGAAGGCCAAAACCAAGTTTTCCTGCGTAGTTCCCACCGCATTCTGGTGGCTAAGAAAATCGCTGCCGCGGAAAACCATGCAGCTCTCCCCATTCCGAGCTGCCCAAACTGCATAAATACGAGGAGAATCGGGAATGTAACCAGTATGGCTGCAATAGCCCAAGATAATGTGACCTTACTTTCTGACTGCTGATCCACTACTTATGCTCCAAGCATTCTGAATAGTCTTGAAGTGCAGATACTCCATCCCAAAGCACAGATCCGACAGCAACTGCCGTCCCAAGCACTGGAACAGTTTCGCGGGTGGCCCATAATTGCCTTCGGTTGGCAATTATGGGATTGCGACACTGTAGGTTTTGTTTCTCCACGATTCGATCTGTACTCCGCAATCTTCTGCGCTCGTATAGTGGCGGTAGCTGCTCCACTTCCAATCCATCGCGCTTGCCACCAGCTTACGCTTGACCGGATTGCGGTGAATGTACTTCAGTTTCTCCGTGAATTCCTTTCCTCCCACATTTCTGTCGTAATAGCGTTTTTGCCAGAAGGGAGTGGCGATGTCTCGCACTGCCTTGAGTTGCTTGCCGCGCTTGGCGGAGGAAATCTTGAGTGACTGGATAGCGGTTGCGATAGTGCCTCGCTCGGGCTCAGAGAGCAGCAGGTGCACGTGTTCCGGCATGACCACGAAGCCGTATACGCGCATACGATAGAGCTTTTGCGTACGGTCCAGGGCCTTCACAAATAGATCGCGAATGGCTGCATCGGCAAGATACGGATATCGATGGTAGCAGGTGAAGGTAATGAAGTGAGCGGAACCTGAGTGGTGGAAACGATAAAGCCCGCGTGGCACGAAGCAAGTGTAGTCCCCCGGACCCCACAATTGCCAACCGAAGGCAATTGTGGGCCACCCGCCCCTCCGGCCAGCGGCAGCGCATAATATTGCAGGGCCTGTCCGCTCATGTAGGCCAGCTTTGCTCCCTGAGGATCGTACACGATTTGCGTGTGGCTGCCGCCGTTGTTGGCGCGACTGAATGGATCCCCACAATTGCCAACCGAAGGCAATTGTGGGCCACCCGCGAGTTATAGCTAGCCACATCCAGTCGATTGATACTGTTTCCAAACACCAGGGTTATCCGTTACATAAAAGATGGGCTCCATCCTTCTATGTTCGATGATTTCTGTTATGCCGTTGATGGTAATGGGTTCGTAGGTCGGATAACCGGAGGAAGATTGCTGTGGGGAGCTTTTGAGTTTGAAAGGCTCTTTACATGTCACCTTCCCATCTTCCTTTATTATTACTTGCCCGTTTTTGTTTTGCAAGGTGAATTGCGCACTGTTGCCCCATGGCCTGATGTAATAGCTCATCGTGAGCGAAACATCGTCGCGTGTAAGTCCTTGTGGGAGCATTACCCATTTCGGTAGTCTTGACTCATCCGCTAGTTTGAACGTGGACTCTGCTAGAAATTCACATCCCACATTCGTAAAACACACGATTGTTAACAATATCTCCAACAATAAATGCCTTTTGATGAACTGAATCAGAGTAGTCATTCGCTGGTGTCTCAACTTGTGAATTACTTGGCGGTTACGATACATGCACTAACCATAGCGTTACACGATGTACATGCTCCAGAAACGCCACTAGGGAGCCATGAACTGGCATTGCAATGATATGTTTCATAGCAACTGTCGTGCGCTTGGCAGCATTTCAGGATGGCGGGATTCCCATTCATCTTTGATGCAAAAGGTCCCGCGGGTGGCCCACAATTGCCTTCGGTTGGCAATTATGGGATTGCGACACTGTAGGTTTTGTTTCTCCACGATTCGATCTGTACTCCGCAATCTTCTGCGCTCGTATAGTGGCGGTAGCTGCTCCACTTCCAATCCATCGCGCTTGCCACCAGCTTACGCTTGACCGGATTGCGGTGAATGTACTTCAGTTTCTCCGTGAATTCCTTTCCTCCCACATTTCTGTCGTAATAGCGTTTTTGCCAGAAGGGAGTGGCGATGTCTCGCACTGCCTTGAGTTGCTTGCCGCGCTTGGCGGAGGAAATCTTGAGTGACTGGATAGCGGTTGCGATAGTGCCTCGCTCGGGCTCAGAGAGCAGCAGGTGCACGTGTTCCGGCATGACCACGAAGCCGTATACGCGCATACGATAGAGCTTTTGCGTACGGTCCAGGGCCTTCACAAATAGATCGCGAATGGCTGCATCGGCAAGATACGGATATCGATGGTAGCAGGTGAAGGTAATGAAGTGAGCGGAACCTGAGTGGTGGAAACGATAAAGCCCGCGTGGCACGAAGCAAGTGTAGTCCCCCGGACCCCACAATTGCCAACCGAAGGCAATTGTGGGCCACCCGCCAGCGTTACAGGCCGTTCTCTATCCAATTCGCAAGCTCAAGTTCCCAAATTCCGGGAAGCGAAATGCCACCATCTGGAACGCCTCCATACTGGGTGGCAAACCGCGTGGCAACATTCTTCAATTTGATCAGATCGTCAAGATTGATCCCAGTAGCCGTATTGTGCCATGCCCTAACGAGTCGATTTGCTCGGGCTGTATTTGCAGTTACCGCCAAGACGTTGTCGATCTCTTCCTGAACACTACCTTGCGCCTGAAGCCCCAGAATCTGGGTATCATAGCTCGAAAGCTGTAGCGTAGCTTTCGCAACTGCGCTCTTGAAACGTATTTCGTCGGCTTTCAGCTCCGTAGTAATGGTCTTGAGGACGTCGAGTGTCGGTTTGGGGACGGTTTCTTGCGATGCAGCCCTGACAAGCTGGAATATCGCACCGTGCCACCAGCTTTCACCCGCACGATCTGAGGCAAGGGCCGTCAATATTCTGTATTCCCAATGCAGGAATTGAGTTAGCACCTGAACGCCAAATTGCTTCTGAACCGATGTGAGCCTACGATATACGCGCGCATCGGGATCGCTACCGTACGTAGGTAGATCGCCAGGCGAGATCTGGTTGCGTATGTTCTCCAGAAAAGAGCGCTCTTTGATTGGAAACCACATGTCCCCGAGGAAGGGTTGAATAAGATCCAAGGAGAGTACATACCAACTCAATTCCGTTCTTGTGGTGAGTTCACTCATTAGGTTTACCTAAAAGGCGAATCCCAGTGCGCCCGTGATCGGCAAACAAACCTCCGGCACGAGGATGTCACATATTCCTAAGCCGACCGCTGCCCCCGCCCCTACCGCCTTCATCCAGGGGGGCAATCCTGAAGGTGATGGCGTCAGAGTTGGAGCTTGTACTGTAGCCCAACCCCACGCATCCGAAGGTAGTGCTCCAGACCCGCAACCTTGAGTAATGAATTCATTGAGTAGATTTCGAAGATTCTGCTGTTTATTCGTAATCTGCTGGATGTGCCCCATACGAGAATTGGGACCGAAAAGCGGTAGATTGTATGTTGGATTATTGTAGGCGGAGAAGCGTCCGGCGATTTCATCGCGAAGATTCACAATTTGTTGAGCCAAATCATCGCAACCTGGACTAGAACTCGGACCTGATATTAGGGGGATCATTTTAGTCTGATCCGAGCTTTGAGTCCCAACATTGGAATTGATCGGTCGGCCCCATACCGTTTTTGTGAAGGTATAGCCCCCATTACTCTGATCAATCTGGTGTACCGGGATGTTTCCATATCCTGGCCCGTCCAAAGGCAGAAGTGGACACGGTTCGTCTCCCGTAAGCGTGTTAGTCGAAGAATCCCATGATGTTCCCGTTGTGCCGCAGAGCCCCAGCGGGTCCACATTGTTCAGCGGGTTGTTTGCCACGTAGGCATAGCGGTTCCAGGTCTGGGGGTTGGAGAGGTCGGCGGCGGCGAGGCCGGCGGGATCGGGCACCAGCCAGCGTCCCTGCGCCGCGCTGTGCTGGCGGAACATGAAATCATAAATGCCTGTCGACCCCGCAATCACATCTTGCGTCTGCCCGGTGAAGGAGCGGTCGGCAGCTCCGGTCTCGGCGTAGGTTTCACCGAACGGCGCATAGGCCGGCCATCGTAAAGATCACCGCTGGTGTCCAGCGCCAGACGCGATGAGCCCAGCCAATCCGAGTGCCGCCAGTACGCCGGAGGCGCGGGCGTGGCCGAGGTGTACACCGCCTGCAGCCCGGCCGCCAGCGGAGCCATGTACTTGCGCACGGTCTGGCCGTTCATCAGGGCAAACTTGTAGCCGTCGGGAGCGTACACGATCTGGGTGTAGCTAGCCCCGTTCTGGACAGGCGAGAGTGATGGAAGCGATAGAGGTCCTCGGGGCACGGTGCGAGTGTAGCCCCTCGAACCCCATAATTGCCAGAGGAAGGCAATTATGGGCCACCCAGGAGTGCGAGTGTAATCCTTCGAACCCCACAATTGCCAACAGAAGGCAATTGTGGGCCACCCGGACCGGTCCCGCGAAAAGCAGGTCCCCCGGTCGCCAAGGCGACCGAGGGATGACAATCCGGAGAGGACCCAGGTCACGTTAGGTTGGGCCTCACTGTCCCGGAGCGACGTAGCCTTCCTTAAAGTGCACGTGCATCTGGCCGGGGTTTTCGGCGAGTTTGACGGTTATCTTGTGCCACTTGCCATCGTTGTTGGGATCGGTGGGGTGGTATCCGAGGATGTATTCGGAACGGAGCTCGCGGCTAATGAGGGCGGCGATCTCGGGAATCTTGCGGCGATCGTCAGCGGGGATGTCGCGTCCGCCGCTGACGCGGGTGACGTCGTCGAGCCACTTGCGCCCCATGCGCTCTTCGATGGTTTTGAGCAGGGGAACGGGGCAGTCGTCGAAGATACCGATGGAATAGGTCAGCACGTCGGATTCGGCGAGGACTGACTTAATCTCCTTGAGGTTGTAGCGGCTGCGGTTGTCGCCTCCGTCGGAGACGATGATCATGGCGCGACGCTTGTATTTCGCGGTGCGCAACTTACTTACGCCGAGATAGATGGAGTCATAGAGCGCGGTCATGCCGTGAGGCTCGACGGTGGCGAGGTGCGCCTGAATGGTGTTGAGCGATTTGGTCGAGTCAGCCACGAGTGTGGGGCGGTCAGAGACGGCGATCACGTAATAGTCGTCTGCGGGATTGGCGAACTGGAAAAACTGGTCAACGGCCTGGAGCAGGTACTCGACTTTGTTCACCATGCTGCCGCTGAAGTCGAGGATGAGCGCGATGGAGAGCGGCGCGTCTTCGTGGGAGAAGTATTGGATGTTCTGGGGCACTCCGCCTTCGAGCAACGAAAAGTTTTTCTGCGGAAGATCGACGACGGGGCGACTCGTGGAATCGACTACGGTGACGGGCACCAGAACAAGATTAACGTCAACGCGCATGGGCCGGGCCGTCAACGAGGGGAGAGTGACGCTCGCCGGTGCGAAGGACGAAATTTTGGCATTTTGTCGCGGAGCGATGTGGGGCGCGTCATCCTGCGCCCACGCGCCTGGTGCAAGCAGAAAGGTTGCGGCAAGGAACAGGACTCGAAACGTTGCAGCGTACTTCGCATTCTGCACGATCACGAACCACCCCCGGGACTCGGCGCAACCGTGCTGGGATGGAAGGGAGGGTCAGCGGGCATTTCATGCCCCGTTCCCAGGAGATTGAAAGCGACTCTGCGCGGAGCCTGAAGAAAGCTTCGCCACAGGATTGCTACCGAACCTCGAACGGAGCGGCTTGATGCAGCGCCACAGCGTTCCTCACCCCAGCAAAGTCTTGGGCGGGATTGTATGCCCAAAAGGAGGATGTGTGACGTGAAACGCTATAAATATTTTGTAAAGCGCAGGAGAGGAGCCGGCACAACACTTTGTGAAGTGCACCTACGATGCGGATTTGCCTTTGCGCGGCGGGGCCCAGTGCGATAGCGTTCCGCTCGGAGGTGAACTGAATGCCAATTCAGAAGCAAGTGGCGTGTTGCCGGCGAAGACTCGTTGGCGGGAATGAAGAGTTGGTCATTGAGACCGCGGCGGGGCAGCGCATTACGCTCACGGATGGAGCGGCGTCCATTGTGGTTGCGGACACGAGCGGGAACACGATTCGGCTGGAGAATGGCAAGGTGACGGTCAGCACTCCGGGGACGCTGGTGCTGCAGGCGGCGACGGTCGAGATCAGCGGAGCGCAGGTGGTGTTGAATGCTCCGATGGTGCAATGCAGCGGCGTACTGCAGGCGGACACGCTAATCGCCAACACGGTCGCCGCAGCCAGCTATACGCCGGGAGCAGGGAACGTATGGTAGATCGAGCGCGAATTCTAAAGCGACTCCTAAGCCGGAGGAAGATCAGCGGCATAGCGCACGAACTGAATTTCCTGCGGAGTTAGATTGCTATATCGCCCGGAGTTGAGTTGGCGCACGCGAGCATCGGGCGGCATGGCGCGAAGGGCTCGGATTACGTTTTGCACTTCGGGACGCATCGGCGGAAGCTGGCGTGCGGTCGTCGCTGCGGGGCTGTATCTCGGGGCCGACGAAGTGTACGAGGCGTTGCGGATGGTCACCGCGTTGGTAGCAGCAGCGGAATCAGGCGGCATAGGAGCGTTCGACTGCTGCGGAGGAGCGCTGTATTGTTGCTGCTGCGCTGGAGCGCTGTACTGCTGCGCTGAAGGAGGCGCTGGAGCATAGTTGCTGCCTTGGGCGGGCGGAGCAGCGTTGCTCGGGGGATCGCCGGCCGGAGGATAGTAGTAAGGATAGGGATACGAGTAGGCGTACGGGTAGTACGGATAGTAAGGAGCATAGTACCCGTAATAAGGATAACCGCCCCAGTACGATCCCCAGCCGAAGCCGACGCCGAAACCAAAGCCGACTCCCCAACCGTAACCGTATCCGTAGCGCGGGTAGCCGTAGTAGCCGCCGTGGCCGTAATAGCCTCCGCGTCCGCCGTAGTATCCACCGCCGTGATAGCCGCCACCGTAGTAGCCGCCGCGATAACCGCTGGAAACGTGCGCACCACCGCCGTAGCCTCCGCCACCGTGGAAACCGCCTCCGCCTCCGCCGTGGGAGCCACCACCACCGCCGCCGGCGCGGGCAGACAGGGACACGGGCGCCAATACCAGCGTGACAACTACAACTGCCGCGCAAAGAACTCTCAAGATCATCGACTTATTCATAATCACTACTCCAGCGAAGCGCGCGCCCGGGGATGCGCCACGAACTTTGGAATCCTGTTCGGCACATCCGGTGAGGCCTGAAAACGGCTTTATTATACGCCGCGTGAGGAAGTGCCGAGTTCGCGCGTCCACAAGGATTAAACACCTCGCAAGAGCGTTTGACGCGCGCGCAACAGCGGCCAACTGCCGGTCAGAGCGCCGCTTCTAATCTCAGCTACTTCGGCGAATCGTGGCGGCTCAACCTGGAACATCGGGATCGGTCGACGGTCCGGAGTTTGACCCTAGATTCGCGGGCTTGCTACACTTGAGGTTTCCCGCCTAGTGGCAGATCAATTAAGGACCAACCGTGCGCAGTTATACAAGACATCAACTGAAAGAGAATGCGTTCGCCGAAACGACCGCCGAAACCATTTCGTGGGCGGTGGATCACCGCTCGAAGCTGACCGCCGCCGCCATTGCCCTGGCCATTGTGGCCGCTGTGGTGCTGGGTGGCTGGGCGTTTGTGAATTATCGCAACCAGCAGGCCAGCCAGGCATTGGCCGATGCGCTGCTGAAATACCAGGCGCCGATTCGTCCAGCGGGCGAGCCAGCGAGCCCCGAGGTGCTGAGTTACGCGTCGGGCGTGGAGCGTGCCAAGGCCGCTAACGCCGAGTTCGCGGCGGTCGCCGACAAGTATTCGTTCACCGGAAATGGACGCATGGCGCGCTACTTTGCGGGCATCACGCTGCATGACATGGGTGATAACGCGGGCGCGGAAAAGCAGCTGCAAGAAGTGGCGGGAAGCAGTTTCGACAAAGAAACCGGCAGCCTGGCCAAGCTGGCGCTGGCGTCGATCTACCAGGACACCGGCAAGACGCAGCAGGCCATGGACCTGTTTAAGGCCCTGATGGAGAAGCCGACTACCGCGGTGGGAAAGACCACGGCGCAGTTCGAACTGGCGAACCTGTATGAGAACAATCATCAGCCGCTGGAAGCGCGCAAGATTTACGAGCAGATGCAGAAGGACTACCCGACCAGTCCTGTGGGCCAGTTGGCGGCGCAGAAGCTGCAGACGCTGCATCCGTAGCGGGCGACGAATCAATCGTAAGTTGAATTCCCTCAGGGGCTGAAGCCCAACATATTGGCGCTGACGTGCGGCACGGCTGAAGAGGCTGCGGAAAAAGTCCAGGATGCTCACGCCTCGCGGACTAAAGTCCGCGAAGCGGGTCGAAAATAAACGGCTTAGCCGCTCGCCTGAAGGCCAGCTCTACCCAAAACCTCATTTTTCCGCAGCCTGTAAAGCCGTGCCCTTTCAAATCACACCTATAGTCTCTACTCGACACGATTCCAGGTCTTGTCGGGGTTGTATTCCGACATGCTGCCCGCGAGTTTGTCCGTGTCCTGACCGAGGTCCGTTTCGTAGATGGTGCCGTCCTGATTGACGATGAAGGTCATGACACCAGAATTGCGATACTCGGCAGGATAGGCCACGAAAGCAAAACCGTGAACCAGTTCACCGTTCACCAAGTAGCTGCGCGCACCACCCTTAGCTGCGGCTCCTTGCGCAGTTAGCATGCGGTAATAGTAGCCGTGAAAGGGCGTCTGCTTGCCCTGTTGAATGTTGTAGCCCTGGCCAGCGGCATCCACGAGTAGCGGACCGATCGGGCTCGGGGCCTCGTTGTCGCTGGTCTTCCAGTAGAGTCCGTTGTGCTTGCCCTCATCGCTCACGAACTTGAGAGCATAATGCTTGGCCTTGTCGCCGTCCTGGATGGTCGACCCATACTCGAGTTGCGCGGCGACCAGCGTGTGCAGCACGTCGATGGCGTCGTTCTCGTTGGTGCCGATGCGGCGATAGAGGATTTCCTTGATTCCGGCTTCGGTATCGAAGTACCACGCGCCGCTGCTGTTCTTGACGATGGGGATGGGCATCGGCCAGTTTTCGGCGCCCACGTAGAGGGTCGCGGACTGGTCAGGCTCGATGACGACACGGTGCATCTGGTCGTAACGCTGAATGAAGTCGGTGGCCATCTTTTTGTCGGCTACTTCATCGCCGGTGTGGAGAACCTGGCCGGCGTTCGAGCCGAGGATGGCGTTGAGAGTCGGCTGATCGCTGGACTTTACGGCGTTGTACATGGCGAGGACGGCGTCGCCGGGCGACGCAGAAAGTCTTCTCGTTGCCTTGCTGGGCGAACGGGTTCGGGACGAATACCGCGAGCAACATCGCGAATATGGCGATGATCAGAGTGCGACAATACGACTGCGGCAAGAACCGAACCAACCTGTAAGAATGCGATTTAGATTTCATAGCACTTGCTCCTGGTTCGAGGATTCGACACCGACGGGGACTGCGCTTATGTGGTCATCGGCGTCGTCCTTCGCCACCACCGCGAGCCTGACCGCCGCCGCCGCGATTCTTCGCCACCCCCACCGCCACGGTTGCCTTCCAAACTTTGTTGTCCCCGGGCACTGTTGGTGCGGGCATTTCCGCCGGAGCTGTAGTTACTGAAGGCGCTCTTGCCGGAGTTCGGAGCCGGCTGTTGTCCGTAGCCGCGCTCCGCCTGGCGCTGGTTCTGGTTGAAATTGCCGCCGCCTGCCTGGGCCTGATTCGCTCCGGCACGGTTCTGTTGATTGAAGTTGGGTTGGTTTCCGGCGGCGCGGTTCTGCTGATTCATAGGCTGGTTTCCGCCTGCCCGTTGCTGCCCGAGATTTCCCTCACCTGGCCGCTGCTGTCCCACAGCTGCCTGTGCGCCTGGGTTTCGATACTTGGCCTGATCCAGGTTCTGATTGAAATGCGGCGTGGAGCCGTTGAAATTGTTGGCGCGGTTATTGGCATTGACGTTGTTGCGGTTGATGTTGTTCGCATTCACGTTGTTGCGATTGATATTGTTCGTGTTGATGTTGTTCCGGTTGATGTTATTGACGTTCACGTTGTTCACGTTGCGTCCGTAGTAATTGTTGCGATTCACGAACGTGTTCGACGTGGAGATGTAAGTGTTGTGGTTGTAGACCACGGTGTTGTTGTGCCAGCCGCATCCCCATGAGTTGTATCCCCAGCCGCAGCATCCACCGCCGCTAATGGCCGCGCCGACCGCGATGCCGACTCCGAAGGAAAGCAAGCTGGTGGCCACCATGGCGCCGGTCGAGTATCCGGGGTAGACGGGCACGGGAGCGCCGTAAACGACCGTCGGGTTATAGGTGGGCACGTAAACAATTTCGGGCTGCGCCGGCTGGATGATGATGGTCTGAGGCGGAGCCTGGACGACCGTCGTCTGCGGTTCCTCCCCTGCGGCGGGCGCTGGAGGCGG
Organism: uncultured Acidobacteriaceae bacterium; assembly: GCA_963749635.1. Classification (GTDB taxonomy): domain Bacteria; phylum Acidobacteriota; class Terriglobia; order Terriglobales; family Acidobacteriaceae; genus DASRAA01. The sequence goes on along the minus strand of CAVVNW010000017.1, from coordinate 8,411 downwards.
CGCCGCTCCGGGAGCCTGGTTCTGCACGGTGACATTCTGCTGCTGGTTGGTCTTCAGATTTCCAGCCTGATAAGCGCGCTGGCGCATCACCTGCACGGCGTTCATCACGCTCTGGGGAATGTTGTAGTAGGCGTCGCCCAGAGCGGAGGTCCATGACAGGTTGGTCGCCATCTGACTCAAGACGTCAGAAAATGCGGTGAGGCCCTTCACGCTCGCGTCCCAAGACTGTTGATTCGCGGCCTCAGCAAGCTGCTGGCCTTTGAGACTGGAGTTCTGTTGGAGCCATTGATAGGCAGCGCTGACCTGGTCCGGGTAGGTGGAAGCAGCCAACACCATCGCAACCAGGTTGTCGGGAAAGAGCGCGATGGGAGCGACAAGCTGGTAGAGCTGGTCGGCCGTCGGTGCAGCGTAGGTTGCAGCTGGCGCCTGTTCCTGGGGCGCTTGCTGGGTCGCGGCAGTCTGGGTCGTCTTCCGGCTTTTTGCCGCAACCGTCGAGGCCCAGGACGCTGAACATTACGCTGAAGCTAAGAAGAACCGAAAGAGCTTGCTTGAAGATTGGCATAGCGATGCCTCATTCATCGAGGAATACAAATTACGACAACGATACGGTACAGCATTACAGTAGCCAGTCGCCAGTCGCCGGTAGGAGATGACTTGCTCTCACTCCCTATGGCAACAATTTGCCGATCAGGCTGCTGCGAGCCGTTGGTGACGGCCGGCGGGTGAAACCGCGTGAGCCGCTACTTAGCAGTTGGGGGTGCGGCCAGCGTCATGCCATGGCGGCGGAAGACCTCCACCATTTTGGCTCGATCGGGCGAACCAGCGGCGGCCTCGATTACCTCGGCGGCTTCCCGGAAGTACGCAGGCCCCATGATCGCGGGAGTTATGATGGCGAGCTGCTTTGCATCTTCGTTGCCGAGATTATCGAAGCGGTGAACAGCGCCTCGCGGGATGCACAGCGCCTGACCTGGACCCACCTCGATGGGCGTGCCGTCAACCGTCCAGGTGAGTGTGCCCTCGATACCGTAGAGAACCTCCTCGTACGCATCGTTCATGTGGGCTGGCGCCGCCAGCTTCTGTCCGACCGGGACGAGGACCTCGAAAACCGAGACGCTTCCGTTAGAATCTTCGCCGGTAAGCAGGAATCGGATCCCCAGCGGCCCAATCCTGATGGTGTCTTCCGACGCATTGACTTTGGTTATACGCTGCTGCATGATCGCCGCCTTTCAACCGAGTTATCCTACATTCCTTTCCTTGAGTCGAGGAAGAAGTCTAAGACTGGGCTGTGTACTGGTGGCGGATCCGGAAGCTGACCACGTCTCCAATCTCAGTTGGCGCAGAACAGCCAAATTGCAAGCAGAGCCGCTGGACCCTGTGCCGTGCAGAGTTTCCGCAAATCACAGACAGCGAACGATGAGGAGGGTTTGATCGTCTGACTGGCGTCCGAAGGCGCGCAACGTCGCAAGAATTTTTTCCGCTAATTCCGGCAAGCGATCGGTGGCGTTGGCCGCGATAACACCCTTCAATCGCTCCACGCCAAATTCGTCTCCCAGTTGGTTGGTCACTTCCAGAATTCCGTCCGTCGCAACGACCAGCAGATCCCCCAGCCCGGTTTCCAGCCTGTGCCCGTCAAAGCTAGAAACCGGCAGCAGTCCGAGGGGAAACTGCGGCTCTTCCGCGTGCGACAAGGTCCGTCCGCCGGCGTGCCATTGCAGAATTGGCGGACTCGCCGCTAACGCATAGAACACGGTGCCTTCCGCTCCCAGCCGCAGACCGGTGAACGTCGCATACATGTGGGATTCCTTCACCTGCGGAAGCACCTTGTTCAGCCGATCCAGCAATACAGGCAGCGTCCGACTCGGCTCGCGTTCTCCGGTTTCCAGCAGCACGGTGCGAGTCGCCGTTTTCAGCATTCCCATCAAGATGCCCGCCGGAAGTCCGTGTCCGGCGATGTCGGCAACGTAGGCGATGGCATCGCCATCGGGCAGACAAATTGCATCCACCAGGTCGCCGCCCACCTTCTCACTGGGTTCCGAAATGCCGTAAATCTCAAAACGCGATGTTCGCAGCACCACTGGAGGCACCAGGGTCTTTTGAATCCCGTGCGCCAGCTCCAGTTCAGTGCGTATGCGCAGGGACTCCTTGCCCTCGCGCCGCATAAACGAGATGAAAAAAATGTAAGACAGAAAGATCAATGCCATCGTCGCGTTTGCGGCGAAACGAATTCCCGTCTCCGAAGGCACTGGCTGCAGGTGGAAGCTGCGAACCATCCAGTTATAGAGGACGCTATTGATCTGGTAATTGAAGAACTGCAGCGCAATCAGGCCGATCAGAAACAGCCTGGACAGGCGCGACAAAACGATAAGCCAGAGCGAAGCATTCAGCCCGCTGTAAACCGCAATCGCCAACACCGCCGCATAGGGCAGCACTCCCTTGTACAGCAGATCGACGTAGAAGCCGGTCACGGAAAACAGAAGGAAGGCCGCCGCGATCAGTATCCATAGGCGCTTGAGGGGCACGGACCGAAAGTGTGTCCATAGAGTCGCGCCACGCAGGATCCACGGCTTGTCATTCCCTGCCATTGACACGAAACCATATCAGCTAAGGCAGGTTGCAGGAAGTTACGGGAGCGGGCGCGTACGCGAGGTGAGGAAATCGGCTACACAATGCTCTCTCGCAGACAGTCCTCAATGGTTGAGAAGTCGCCAACTCATCGCAAGTGACGAACTGGGCAACGTTCTGCGAGATTGTGTTAGCCGGTCGGCTTCCCGTGAATCGCGTAGCTCTTGCCTGGGACCAGTTCGCGGCGCTTGGTGTCGACTGAATATGTAGTGCCTGGGAGAAGGGCACGGCCATCCACCAAAATAGTCTCAAGCTTGCCAGGGACCGTCGTGCTCGAGCCGGCAGCCAGGTCCTCGGCGAATTTGAGGGCTCGCGCGCGAATTTGATCATCGTCCATGGCTGTGCCGCCCGCGAAAGTTACGACGTGGTGAGTGTGAATGACGCGTCCCGAGGAGTCATAGACAACCGCGGTTTTTACGTGATGCTTTGGGGTTGAACTGCCGCCCGTACCGATATGCATATCGATCTCCTTTCTACGGATTGGAACTCTCGCCGTAATCTGTGCCCAATAGCGTCATCAGTGCTGACGTCCACGAATCCCAGGTCATCATAAGCATGGTGACGTGCGTCAGATTATCCTTGGCTATCGCAATCGGCAGCGATCCGAAGCCAATGTTGTTTAGGTTGCTGAGATCGGCGAACTTTGTTGTGACGTCCTGTCCCTGATTGTTGCGGACGCTGAACTCGAGGATTCCGCCTGCGCACTCGATGATGTCGTCGTCGCCGGTACCGAATCCGTGGCCTGCGATAGACACGGTCACCATTGCGTTGACGGGAGCAGGGTTAATGTCCACCGTCGCGTGATTAAAGCCGTCTCCGCCTATCATGTTCCAGGCAAAGAAGTTTGCGATAAGCATCTGGCCTCCTTACGAAACGATCGATTTGCAAATTCGATTGTGAGTGGGCTCCAAAGGTTGGCCGACATTCTACCCCGTTTGGGCGATGCGAGTTTTATCAGGACGGCACCGACTACGCTCCTGCGGCCTATAGAATCATTCGAGGGAAGAAGCCCGGTAACTTTATCCGTCCTACATCCCAGGAGACGCATTCATGCAAGTAATCGAGAACTGGACGCCGCAGGGCATCACGGTGTACATGGACGGCAAACGTTACCTAAATTGCGTGTTCACGGAGTGCAAGGTTGTGTACGGCGGGGGCGACGTGATGTGGGAGAACACCCAGTTTGTGAACTGCCAACTAGTATTCGACGCCGCGGCGCAGCGGACCGTCGCCTATCTGACAAACCTCGGCCTGTTGAAGCCTCCGGCTGGAATGACGATGCCCGCGCCGCCGATGAGTTCCGGGCCGAACTGATGCTTCGCGGGCTGAAGCCCGCTCGGTAGGACAAATAAAGGGCTGGTACGGCACGGCTGAAGCCGTGCCCTTTCAAAACGTGGCCCAAAGCGAGTTATTGTGAAGTGACGCCCTGGATGCAAGCGCTCTAGTTTTTGTCGCCGGCGCCGTGGCGCTGGCGGCACAATTTGCAAGCTGTCGGCGGCAGAGTGTTGTCCACTTTGTGTTTCACCGGCTTGAGCGTGTGCAAATAGGCGAACATGTATTTCAGGTCGCTGTCGTTAAGGTTCATGTAAACCATGACTGGCATGATCGGGCTCAGTTGTTGCCCGTTCACCTGCCCGGTTCGCAAAACGTTTACGAAAAAATTCTCATCGTAGCCGATGATGCCGGTGGCGTCAGGAGTGAGGTTAGCGCTGGCAACATTTCCCCAAGGGCCGACGAGCGGCTGACCACCGGCGTAATCCATTCCCGCGACGTTCTTGCCATCAACCTGAGGCGTGTGACAGTCGCCGCAACCAGCAAGACTGGCGAGATGTGCTCCATACTTCACAGGATTGGAGGCGAGGTCGCCGTCGTTCACCGGCGTTGTAAGCGGCTCGGGCACACTGCGGATGAGATATTTCACCGGGAAGATGATTTCCGTGCTGGGTAGCTCGTGCCGCACCGGCGCTAGAGAGCGCAAATAAACGATCACCGATGCGAGGTCTTCGTCCGACATTTCGCGGAAGTGAGTGTAGGGCATCATAGGGAAGAGCGCACGTCCATCGTGGCCGATGCCTTCACGAATGGCGCGGGCGAGTTGGTCGTCGGTCCAGTTACCGGCGCCAGTTTCGGGATCGGGCGTGAGGTTGGGGGCAACGATTCGTCCGGGGAGGTCGGCATAGGGCTGGATGGCACCGGCGCCTTCCATTCCGGCCACGAATGGAGTGCCCGGCGCTTTCCAGTCATGCGGCGAGTGACAATAAATGCAACCTGACAGAGCGGTGGCAATGTAGCGACCACGTTCCAGACGGTTGGGAGTTGCCTCAAACTTTCGGTCGGTCAGCGGGCGCGCTCGCGGCCCAATGAACGGACGCCAGCCAATCGTCAGTGTGATTCCGATCGCGATTAGGGCGAGCATCACAATCCAGCCAATCAGCAAACCTTTTCCCAGCCGCGACATGGCGAGTCCTCCGAAGTGGTCAGCAAGAGCCGAGCCCGACACTGCTCTGGCATCTTGCGATATCGATTGCGGTAAAAATTCCTACTGAAATTACGCCCCGGCACTGCTTGGCGCAACACTATACAACCCAAAGACCACGCACGCGACCAGTTTGTTTCTCATCGCGACCAGGAGATACAGGATCCACTTGGTCGCGAGCGACCGTTTCTTGACACTGCGTTTACAACACTTTATGCTTGTATTTTGCCTTAGTGCGACTCCCGCCTGTCTGTACCTGCCAGAGTGATCCGTGAGGAGCTTGGCCTGCCAGACCCGGCTTCCGCCGGACAATGTGGGCTGTTTGGGAAGTGTTTGTACACTAAGGAGTTAGGCAGGTGCGCCATGTTGATTCGGGTAGCGGATTTGCATCTCCAGAAGCTGGAGTTCAAGCAGGATTTTCAGCCTGGGGAGATCGACTTTGGCGCCGATTTCCGTCAGGAAGGCCCGCTGCATACCGAGGGCCGGGCTGAGGTGATCGTCGAGCATCGCGGTCACAAGGAAAACATCGACGACATCCGCGTGGTCGGGAAGTTGGATGCGACCATGGAAGTCGGTTGTGCGCGCTGCCTCGACCCAGTACAACATACGGTAAACTGGGCATTCGATTTGCTATACCGGCCGCTGGGGGTTGACCGTCGGGCGGAGGAAGTAGCGATCACGGAGGCTGACACCGAGATCGGCTATTATCAGGGCGAAGGTCTTCTGCTGGAAGACGTTTTGCGCGAGCAGGTGTTGCTGGCGACGCCCGTGAAACTGGTTTGTCGGGAAGAGTGCAAGGGTCTGTGCCCGCAATGCGGGGCCAACCTGAATGTCGAGACATGCAATTGTCAGCAGCTCGGCGATCCACGCTGGGCCGCGCTGAGCGAGTTAAAAAACAAGCTGCAAAGCTAAGAGATGCGATCGCGGTTTTACGAGCGATTGCGATATGAGGTTTTTTCATGCCTAATCCAAAACGGCGGCATTCGCAGGCGAGAACGTCGAAACGCCGCGCCCACGATCACCTGACTGCGCAGTCCTTGTCAGACTGCCCCAACTGCCACGAGAAGAAGTTGCCGCATCGCGCCTGCCCCAAATGCGGGTTCTATAAGGGACGCGAAGTCATCGAGCAGAAGGAAGCCGCCAGCTAGCCCGCAAGATCCGGCGTAGAAGTCAGGACGATACAGGCAAGCATGCCAACCACGATTGCCATTGACGCGATGGGTTCCGACAAGGCGCCCAAACCCGAAGTCGATGGTGCGATACTCGCCGCCCGTCACTACGACGTGGAGGTATTGCTGGTTGGGCAAGAACAGCTCATCCGCCAGGAACTGAAGTTCCATCCGCTGTGGAAGCGGCTGCCGATCGGGATTGTTCCTGCCAGCGAAGTTATTGGCATGCACGAGAAGGCCGCGCAAGCGGTGCGCGCGAAGCGTGACTCGTCGATGCGCGTGGGACTGCGACTGGTGCGCGAAGGACGAGCCGCCGGCTTCGTCAGCGCGGGCAACACCGGAGCGTGCATGGCCACCGCCAAAATGGTGCTAGGCGCGCTGCCGGGCGTCGATCGTCCCGCACTGGCTGCGGTGTTTCCGACGGCGCAGGGGACGGCGACCATCCTGATTGATGTCGGCGCAAACGTCGATTCCAAGCCGCAAAATCTGCAACAGTTCGCCATCATGGGCGACGTGTACTTCCGCACGATTTTTGCCGACCGCTTCGAGACTGCTGAACATCCCAGGGTGGGTGTCCTCTCTATTGGCGAAGAGGAGAGCAAGGGCAACGAGCTGTCGAAAGAAGCGTACAAGCTGATCAAAGAGTTGCCGCTGAATTTCGTGGGCAACGTGGAAGGCCGCGACCTGTTCAACGGCAAGGCCGACGTGCTGGTATGCGACGGGTTTGTCGGAAATGTCGCGCTGAAGATTTCCGAAGGCATGGCCGAGACGGTGCGGTTCCTGCTGCGGCAGTCGTTGCAGGCGACCATCACACGGCAGGTGGGATTCATGCTGTCGCGGCAAGCGTTTGTCGATTTCAAGAAGCGCCTCGACTATTCGGAATATGGTGGCGCGCCGCTATTGGGCATCAAGGGTGTGTGCATCATCAGCCATGGATCGTCGAACGGTAACGCCATTAAGAACGCGATCCGCGTGGCCAGCGAATTTGCCGCCAGCGAGATGAATGGCGTGATCGAAAAGGAGATCGCCGCCGCGGGCCGCCAGCTTGACAGCAACAACGGCAAATCCACATTGACTTCACATGCAGGCAGCATCGGACGAGGCCTGGTTTAGCCGCGTGCGGGCGGACCGGGCGATTCTCTGCTATTTTCTGTTCACTCCACCAAACAGGTTGACTCGATGAGCCAGCATCATTCTCCCATTGCGTTCATGTTTCCCGGACAAGGCTCGCAGCAAGTTGGCATGGGCCGTGACCTGGCGGCGATGTATCCCGTGGCGCAGGAAACTTTCGACGAAGCCGATGCGGCGCTAGGCTATAAGCTTTCGCAACTCTGCTTCGAAGGCCCGGAGGACCAGCTCAAGCTCACAGAGATCACCCAGCCGGCCATCCTGACCGCTTCGGTGGCGGCGTGGCGGGTGCTGCAGTCGAAGGGAATTACGCCGTCCTACGTGGTGGGACATAGCCTGGGCGAGTATTCGGCGCACGTCGCGGCGGGAACGTTGTCGTTTGCCGATGCAGTGCGAACCGTGCGCAATCGCGGCAAGTACATGCAAGAGGCGGTGCCAGTCGGAGTTGGCGCGATGGCGGCGATCCTCGCGCTGGCCGCCGAGAAAGTCGAAGAGATCTGCGCCGAAGCCGCACAGGGAGAAGTCTGCCAGGCAGCGAACCTGAATTCTCCTGACCAGATGGTGATTTCGGGAAACAAGGCTGCGGTGGAACGCGCGGCGGAAGTAGCCAAGCAACGCGGCGCAAAGAAAGCCGTAATGCTGCCGGTGAGCGCGCCGTTCCATTGCGCGTTGATGCAGCCTGCGCAAGACAGGCTCGCGGAAGACTTGCACGCACTCGACTTCCACAACCCTGAAGTGCCGGTGATGTGCAACGTTGATGCGGCGTTGGTAACCACTGCGGATCAAGGCCGCGACGCGCTTATCCGACAAGTGACGGGCGCGGTGCAATGGGTGCGGTCGATGCAGGCGCTGATTGCGTTGGGCGTGGAGAACTTTGTGGAAGTAGGCCCGGGAAAGGTGCTTTGCGGCCTGATGCGCCAGATCGACCGCTCACGCTCGTGTGTGAACGTGCAAGACGAAGAGTCGCTGCAGAAGACGATCAATCACTTTAGCGTGGCGTCGGCGCATCCGGAGTA
>CAVVNW010000016.1:0-146380 GCA_963749635.1 uncultured Acidobacteriaceae bacterium | reverse complement strand
GCGGAGGCTTGGGTAAACCACAGAAACTAAATTACTTTGCGGCGGTCTTGGCGGCTTCGGCTGCCTTAGCGGCTTCGGCTTTGCCGGCATCGGACTTGGCGTACTTGCGGCGGAAGCGCTCGACACGGCCGGCGGTGTCCATCAGCTTCTGCTTGCCGGTGAAGAACGGATGGCAGGCGGAGCAGATTTCCACGCTGATGTCGCCCTTATGGGTCGAACGGGTCATAAATGCGTTGCCACATGCGCAGTGGACGCGGGTTTCGTTGTAGACGGGATGGATGGCTGCCTTCATGGGACTCCCTAACTCGCTGGTTGCAAACCCTTATTTTACAGGAATGGTGGCGATAGCGGCAACCGGCGGAGCGCTGTCACCGGGGATTTGATTCGGCGCCGGGGAATTGGATGCAAAGGCAAGATTCACCACGGAGGCACGGAGGACACGGAGAAGACTTGGGTAAAAGGCAAAGGCAACCGCGGATTGCGCGGATGACGCGGATAAGAAATTGGGCAGAAAGTCAAAGGCAACCGCACAACCGCACAGGACGCGGATCTGAAAGGCGCCGAAAGTGGGGCGTACCGGGCGCGTTTCAGGCTATTGGCTTGTTTCTCCCCGGCACGCCCAACAATCAATGAACTGCGGGGGTGGCTTCGCCACATCGCCCTTCCGCAGGCTGATGAGATGGCTACAGTCCAAGTGAAAGTGCAGCAGTGGACCATCATCGGTCACGCTGAGGACTTTGCGCTGGAACTTCTGCTCCGGAGCCGCGTCATGGGGAATTCGGGCCATTCAAATGCAGCCTTGTCTTTCCGACGACCTCGCCGATTCGATCAACGGCGTGGAGCGCACAGAATTATTTCTTGTTGACATGCTTTTTGAGTTCGACGCCAGGAGTGAACTTGGCGACGCGGCGAGCGGCAATTTTGAGGACACCACCAGTCTGCGGATTGCGTCCGCTGCGGGCCTTGCGGTGGGAGACGGAAAAGGTTCCGAAGCCCACGAGAGTGACGCGGTCGCCCTTCTTGAGCGCGCTGGTGACGGCATCGACGAAGGTATCGATGGCGGTGCCGGCGGCCGTTTTGCTGATGCCGGTGGAGGCCGCGATTTTCTCGATCAGATCCGCTTTGTTCATGGAGACTCCTCCGCGGGGGGCAAATTGTGGCGGGAGTATTTACCTGCCAAATGCGGCGCGTGTCAAGAAAAACCGGAAAGTGGGGGTTTTCCGCGGGGAAAAGCGGAAGGCAGGATTCACCACAGAGGCACGGAGACACAGAGAAGAATTAGCTAAAAGGCAAAGGAGCCGCAGATTTTCACGGATTGGCACGGATAGGAGTCAGGCACAACAAAGGCAGGATTCACCACGGAGGCACGGAGACACAGAGAAGAATAGGCAAAAAGCAAAAGCGAAGCAGCCGCGGATTTTCACGGATGGCACGGATAAGAACTAGGTTTTGTTCCCACCCTTTCCCAACAGCGGGGAAAGGATGGGGCACCCAGCTTTGAGATCCATCGTGACCTATTGGGTGGCTGCGGGGGCGCATGGCGGATCGACGCAGACGCCGAGTTTCTGGCCGAGGGCGGTGAACTCGGCGATCCAGGTGCGAGAGGCCGCGTCTTGCTGCTGCAGATACATTGGGTAGACGTTCTGGAGAAGGTGGTAATAGACGTTCTGCACGCGAGCAAGGTCGACCTCGAAAGGCAGTGAGCGCACCAGATCGACAGCCAGATTGAAGCGGTGCAGCAAATCTTCGTGCGGCTTGAGGGCGAGCTCGTCGGCCATGCGGCCGAAGCGCTTGGTGAGGGCATAGCCGAGCCAGGCGGAGTCCCACTGGATTTTTTCGCGGGCAGCGGTTTCGAGCAGACCGCGGACGCGCTCGAGGTCGAGCTCGTCGGCCATGAATTCCTGGCGCAGTGAGGTATTCAGCACGAACTCGGCGGTGAGGTGCAACATTTTGGGCAGCGGCGCGCCCATACCGCTGAGGAATCCCATGAGCGGCGCGTGGTGTTCGTAAATCTGGCGGTAGGCGGCTTCGGCTTCCGCCATGGTCGAGGCCAGCAGCTTGCTGACAACTTTCTGGCGTTCGTCGCGGAAGAGCGACTTGACTGAGTAGGTCGCTCCTTCGAAGTGGCGATCGAGCAGACGGACGGTGGCGGGGAGATCGGCGGACTGAAAAGGTCCGCGCACCTCGGCGACGATGGCACCGAATTCGGTCTCGCCGGGATACTCGCGGACGCCCGCCATGAGATTGTGATCGCCGAAATGGAGGACTCCGAAAGCGACCTCGCGATGGCGGCGGGTGATGCGTGAGCGCACCCGAGTCGCGCCGAGCGCAAGATGCGCACGGCCGGATTCGAGGCGGACATCTTCGATGGGCTGGAGTTCGTAGGCGCGGGCCAGGTCTCCGTTGGCAGCGAGCTGAAACATGGAAGCGATGGCGAAATGCGCGGCAACGGCCAGCAGGTCGACCTGCGCGGGTTTGACGAAGCGATCGAAAATCTGCGCGCCATCGCCGTACTCGGGGATATTGCTCTTCGCCAGCTGCAGCAGCTCGCGGAAGGTCTGCTCGTGATGGTCGGGAAAGAGCCGCTGGGCGAGTTGCAAGGTGCGGCCGGCGTACATGATGACCTGCACGGTTTCGAGACCGGATAACTCATCGAAGAACCATCCGCAGCTGGTGTACATGAGCATGGCGTGGCGCTGCATTTCGAGCAGCGAGAGCACGGTGCCGATTTCAGCTTCGGACGAGGCCGCGACGGGCGTGAGTGGCGAGAAAGCGGTTGAGGCTATCATCGCCGCGGTCGAGGACGATGTTGACGTATTCGTCGCGCGCCAGCCAGGGATCGAGCAGCAGTTCGGAGGCGGCGGTCTCAAACGGTTCGACGAGGCTATCGCGGAGGTGATCGAGCGCGTTGCGCAGGGGCGCGCGCCAGGCCTGGTTCCAGCCGGGCTTGCTGCCGGAGTTGCAGCCGCAATCGGTGCTCCAACGGCCCACACCGTGGGAACAGCTCCAGGCGGTGTTCTCGATGATCTCGACTTCGTGGGTGGGCGGGTTGATGGTGAGGTACTCGCCGTAATTGGTCAGTTGGGCGAGCTTCTTGGTTTCGATGTGGTGCAGCGCGTAGGAGAGCGCCATCTCTCCTTTGTGATGATGATGGCCGTAGGTTTCGCCGTCGGTGGCGATGTGCATGAGCTGCTTCCAGCGGCGGTTTTCGGTGAATCCACTCATCAGGCGGTCGGCGAAGCGTTCGCCGTTGGAGAGCAGGCCTTCGAAGGCGACAGCGCGGGAAATGGGGCCGTCGTAGAAAAAGAGGCTGATGCTGCGCCCTGAAGGAAGATTGCAGATGTAGGGGCGGGTGGGATCGATCTTGCCGCCTTCGACGTTCTTGAACTTGGAGGTGGTCTCGCGGCGTTCAGCTTTGGCCTGAGACGGAGCCAGCACGGTGAACTTGATGCCGTTGGCGGCGAGCACTTCGAGGGTCTCGATGTCGACCGCGGTCTCGGCGAGCCACATGCCCTCGGGCTCGCGATGGAAGCGGTACTCGAAGTCTCGGATGCCCCAGACCACTTGCGACTGCTTGTCGCGACGGTTGGCCAGCGGCATGATCATGTGGTTGTAAACCTGCGCGATAGCGGAACCGTGCCCGGAGAAACGATCGTGGCTTTCGCGGTCGGCGTCGAGGATGGCTTGATAAGTCTCAGGGGCGCGGTCGGCCAGCCAGGAGAGCAGAGTGGGCCCGACGTTGAAGCTGATGCGGGAGTAATTGTTGACAATGCGGATGATGCGGTCGTCAGACGTGAGAATGCGGGAGGTGGCGTTGGGAGCGTAACACTCGGCAGTAATGCGCTCGTTCCAGTCGTGGTAGGGGTAAGCGGAGTCCTGCTGCTCGACGATTTCGAGCCACGGGTTCTCACGCGGCGGCTGATAAAAATGACAGTGAATACAAAGATAACGGTCCATATGATTTTTGACGCGGATTATGAAGGGATGATGAATTCGGAGGGAGTAGTTTACTGCGAGCGGTGCGATGGGGCAATGGAGTTGAGCATGCAACTTTGGGGGCAGGATGAGAGTGGTGAAATAGAAGGAGTTAAGGAAAAGTAAGCCAGGGATTACACAGATTGGGACTGGGCAAAACGTGATTTCACCACGGAGGCACAGAGGACACGGAGAAAAATTAGGCAAGAAACAGAAGGCAGACGCAGACGCGGATTTAGACAGATTGGCGCGGATTGAGACGTGGGAAGAGTCAAAAGCCTAAGCGACACGGATTTACACGGACGAACACGGATAAAAACTTAGGGCTAAATTCAAAGGCAACCGCGGATTGCGCGGAAGACGCGGATAAATCTTGGATAGTCGGTCGCGAATGCGGCTCTTGCGCGCTAGCGGGATGGGAAGTAGAGTCGAGCTTCGGAGACAACAGGGATGAGTGGCGTGAGTTCGGAAACCGAATCAACCTGCCCGATTTGCGGCGGAACGGGATGGCGCGACGTTGCGGGCAGCAAAGAGCGCGAGGTGGTGCGCTGCGAATGCCGAGTGCAAGGACGGGCCGAGCGGCTGCTGACAGCGGCGAAGATTCCTGCCAGATATGAACATTGCGAGCTGAGCACATTCCGGTACGACCCTGAGAATCCAGAAGACGCGAAGCTGGGGCAGGCGAGGCTGGCTGCGGGACGATTCGTGGAAGAGTATCCGGTGGAGAAGACCGGTCTGCTGTTTGTGGGATCGGTGGGCGTGGGCAAGACGCACCTGGCGGTGGGGATTCTGAAGGCGCTGATTCGTGACAAGGGAGTGCCGTGCCGGTTCTGCGATTATCGCGAGCTGCTGAAGTCGATCCAGAATTCGTATAACGCGTCGGTGCCGGCGACGGAGATGGACATTCTGCGGCCGGTGTTTGAGGCGGAAGTGCTGGTGATCGATGAGTTGGGCGCGGTGCGGAGCACGGAATGGGTGTTCGACACGGTGAACTACATCCTGAACAGCCGATACAACAACAATAAGACGACCATTATCACCACTAACTTTCCCGACAAGCCAGAGCAGGAGCGGATGGAGGACGACAATCCGCGGAGCTATTCGGCGGCAGACCGCGCGGCGCGGCGCGAGACGCTGGGCGATCGCATCGGCGAGCGCATGCGTTCGCGGCTGCACGAGATGTGCAAGAAGGTAGAGATGGAAGGGCGCGACTTCCGGCTGCATTCGAAGAAAGCCGGATGGCAGCCGATTGAGGCGCCGGCGCGAATGAAGGTGAGGGGGAAGAAAGAGAGTGGATAGTGATTAAAAGAGAGTGGATAGTGATTAGTGGATAGTGGATAGAGACGGGTCATTGCTTCTATCCACTGTCCACTATCCACTAGAATTCTTTGCGTGGAGTTTTTGCCCGAACACGAAAGCGAGCTATTTGCTGCTGCTCCGGCTGCGGCGGCGGTGTTCGTGCTGCGCGGCGAGGCGGGCAGCGAACCGTACGTTGGAAAGTCGTCGAACCTGCGGCGACGGCTGCAACGGCTGCTGGGTGCGGTGGAAGGCCAGAGCCGCAAGCTCAACCTGCGCGATCGCGTGCGCGAAGTCGAGTGGACAGCGACGGGGTCGGACTTCGAGGCGGCGCTGCTGCTGTACAAGACGCTGCGGCGCGAGTTTCCTGCAAGCTACGGCGACCGCATGCGTTTTCGCTTCGCACCGCTGGTCAAGCTGATTCTCGATAATGCGTATCCGCGAGCGACGGTGACGACGCGCATCAGTGGGCGAAAAAGTGGCGCGGAGTATTTTGGGCCGTTTGCGACGCGGGTGGCGGCGGAGAAGTTTGCCAACGACTCGCTCGACTTCTTCAAGATGCGGCGCTGCACCGACGACCTCAATCCCGATCCGGCGTTTCCCGGCTGCATTTATTCGGAGATGAAGATGTGCCTGGCGCCGTGCTTTAAGGGCTGCACGGATGAGGAGTACGCCGCCGAGGTGGGGCGGGTGCGGGAGTATTTCGCGAGCGGCGGGCAGTCACTGGTGCGGGAGATCGAGAAGATGCGCGACGAGGCTTCTGCTGGTTTGGATTTTGAAGGCGCGGCGGCATTGCACGCGAGGCTGGAGAAAGTGAAGGCGGCGAAAGCGCAGTTGCCGGAGATCGTGCGGCGGCTGGATGAGTTGAATGGCGTGATGATTCAGCCATCGGCGGAGGCGGATTCGGTGGCGCTGTTCAAGATTGCTGAGGGGCGAATCTGCGATCCGGTGCGGCTGGATGTGGCGTCGAAGTCGGAGGCGGCCCACATGCAGGCGCAAGCCGCAGTCGATGGAGGCGAGGATCAACGAGGCGCTGGCGGGAGTGGAAGTTCCGAAGCTGCAGAGCGCACTGGAGTGGATGGAGCATCTGGCGCTGCTGAAGCGATGGTATTACCGCACCGTAAGAGTGGGAGAGTTATTTCTGACGGACGCGAATGGAGAGTTGCCGATGCGGCGGGTGGTAAGGGGCGTGTCGCGGGTGTTCAAGGGAGAGAGGCCGGCGGGGGATTTGAGCGAGACGGCGGGGGAGTATTGGAGGTTCCGGGCGGCGGAGGGTGGGGTGAGCAAAGACGAGAAGCTTTAGACCACGGATTTACACGGATGAACACGGATCAGGTTTAGGCGAAAGTCAACCGCAACCGCGGATTTCGCGGATCGCGCGGATACTTCTTTTTGGAATAAGAACCTCAGGCAAGGGACCTTGGCAAGTTCGGTCAAAATTAGGGGCCGATGCGTGTCTCCGGACGCTTGCGAGCCGTTTCCAGCACCATACGACGAAAATGCGGGCGGTTGCCGAAGTTCAACAACAGACCAACTTCATACGGGGTTGCTTTGAGGTAATTCAGCAGTTGGGCTTCGTGATTGCTGTCGATGGTTCGCGCGCACTTGAGTTCAACAATCACTCTCTCCGCGACCACTAAATCTGTGCGAAATAAGCCCACAACTTCTCCTCGGAAGCGAATCTCCACGGCCTTTTCGCGATCTACAGCAAGACCCTTCTGCTTCAACGCAACGATCATGGCCTCGCGGTAGACCGATTCCAAGAAGCCGTGACCGAGTTCGTTGTAGACGTCGTAAAAGGTGCCGATGATTGCTTCCGTCAGCTTGGAGTGTTTGAGGTCTTCGCGCTTGCAGATGACTTCCATCTTTAACTCCCAATTGATCCGCGTAATCCGCGGTGATCCGCGGTTGCAGTTGCTTTTGGGTGTTTGCGGTTGATGACGCGGACGGCTTCGCGCCAGCGTTCGTCAACCTGAACCACGGTCCACTGGATTTGCGGAGAGAGATAGCGCAATAGCGTGTCGGTCGCGGGATGAGTGCGAAAGGCGGGAGCGACCAGATAAAGCAGTGGTGGCGCCTCAGATAGTTCGCATCCACCGAAGTAGCCGTTGCGGAGGAAGCCTCCGTTTTGCTGGTGCCAGCGGACGCGCGCCCAGTAGTCGAGGCCCTGCAGCGGAAGATGCATGTCTTCGTCGGCCTTGAGTTCGAGGATGGCGAGGCGGCCGTCGAGGGTGCAAGTGAGCACGTCGATCATGGCGCGGTCGGTGGAGGCAAAGGCGGGCACTTGCGAGTACACGAAGCGCGGGTCGAGGCGCTCGTCGATGGCGCGGACGTCGCAGGTAATGAGCGATTCGAGCCAGCGCTCGGGACAGAGACGGAAGAGCGGATCGCTGCGGTCACCGCGAGAGTTGCGGCGTTCGGCGAGGCGAGTGACCAGGTCGCGGAAGGCCTCTTGGTTGGAGTCGTCGAGAGTGTATTCGGCGGGCCAGAGTCCAAAGGTGATGACTTCGTTATTGCGAAAAGAGCCGGCGACGGGCGCGAGCTTAGCGCGAGCGAATTCGAGTCCGTGGAGGCGGAAGACAATTTCGGTGGCGGATTCGACGTGGGTTTCGCAGTCAGACGCGATGGCTTGCATGCGCACAATGGAGGCGGCGAAACGGGCGCGAGCGCCATCGGCATCGACCGCACGAACCAGGCGAGTGACGATGTTGCCAGAATCGTTGCAATCGAGCGCAGCGCAGGTTTCGGCGCGTTCGTCGAGTTCGTAGAGTTGCCACTTGGCAGCATCGCGATTGAGATGGGCCATGCGCTGGCGAACCATCTCACTGCGGCCGGCGGGTGCGAAGAGCTTGAGTCCTGCGACATGGGCGCGGCCGGCAAGCTGCTCACGCTGGCGGTGCATCCAGAGAATGCCGAAGGTGAGCGCTGCATCGATGGCAGGCTGTGTTTCGTCGGCGCTGACGCCGAGAACGGCAAAGGCGGACTGGCCCTGGCGGAGGACGCCGCGAGTGTACACGGGGCTGCAGGAATGTTCGAGGTCGGCTCGGTTACTGACGGATTCGAGTTTGTAGCCGGGGAATTCCCGCAGCAGGACGCGTTCGAAAACTTGTTTGTAGCGCGCACGGATGGCGCGCAAGGCCGTAGCGGATCGCTGGTCGCGGTCAGCGGTGATTTCGAGGATGGTAGGGTGCGACTGGCCGAAGCGCAGCACGCTCAGGCGCAACAAACGAGGTTTCAGCTCGGCATCGAGTACGCGGCGAACGGCGTTGCGGTCGTCGGACCAGAGGTGGAGGACACACTTGCCCTCTCCAGAGACGGAATAGCGCGTGGATAAGAAGTCAAAGAGGAGTTCGCCGTTTTCGAGCGCGACGGCGTAGGGGGCGTCGGCGAGAAAGGACTCTAGCATCTGTCCTAGCGAATCCGCGGAAATGGCGCAATTTTGCATGCTCGTCCTTATGGGAAGGGTAGCGAAACGTGCTCTCGAGCGCTGCAACGGGGAACACAGACACGTGTGATAATGAAACGTTCGCGCTTTAGACGACAGCGGTTGCGAAAACGTTCGTGGGCTGAAGCCCACGAGGAATGAAAGTTTAGAGGCCTCTTACGGCACGGCTGAAGCCGTGCCCTTTCAAAGCACATCGTCAGCCGCGTCGAATGCGGCGCGCGGGCATCTAAAAGGGTACCTATGGACAAGAAGTTCTTCTTTGAGCGTTATGGCCTGGCGCAGGCAGACGTGGAGCGATACCTGGCTGCAGCGCTATCCGCGGGCGGAGATTTCGCCGACCTTTACTTCGAATATCAGACCTCGACCTCGGTTTCGCTCGACGAGAGCATGGTGAAGTCGGCCTCGCAGGGCATTTCGGTGGGCTGCGGCGTGCGCGTGCTTTCGGGCGAGCGCACCGGCTATGCCTATACCGACGATCTGGCTCCGGAGCGCATTCTGCACGCGGCGCGCACGGCGGCGATGATCGCCAATGGCCCGGCGAAGCAGCCCGTAGTGGGTCTGACGGATGCGCCAGCACACAACCTTTATCCGGTGCCGCTGCCGTCGGTGGAAGCCGACGTGATGGCGAAGGTGGATCTGGTGAACCGCGCTGATGTGGCGGCGCGCGCTTATGACCCGCGGATCAAGGAAGTCCGCGTGGGCTATGCCGACGAATTACGCAAGATTCTGGTGATTGGGTCGGACGGCAGCTTTGCCGAGGATTCCCAACCAATGGCGCGCATGAGCGTGTTCTGCCTGGCAAAATCGGGCAGTGAATCGTCGCGCGGGACCTCGGGCGGCGGCGGACGGGTGGCGATTGACTTCTTCCAGACGGAAAAGACGCCCGAACACTTCGCCATCGAAGCGGCGCGGCAGGCGATCATTCAGCTGGACGCGATCGACGCCCCGGCGGGCGAGATGGAAGTGGTGCTCGGACCGGGATGGCCGGGCGTGCTGCTGCACGAGGCGATCGGACACGGGCTGGAGGCGGACTTTAACCGCAAGAAGACATCGGCGTTCTCGGAGATGATGGGCCGGCGCGTGGCCAGCGACAAGTGCACGGTGGTGGACAACGGCACCATGCCGGGGCGGCGCGGGTCGCTCAATGTCGATGACGAGGGCAACCCGACGGCGAACACGGTGCTCATCGAGAAGGGCATTCTCAAGGGGTATCTAACGGATAAGCTATCAGCCCGTCTGATGGGTATGTCGAATACGGGCAACGGGCGGCGCGAGAGCTATCAGCACATCCCGATGCCTCGCATGACGAACACCTACATGCTGGCGGGTGAAGACGCGCCCGAGGACATCATTCGCTCGGTGCAGCGTGGCGTGTACGCCGTGAATTTCGGCGGCGGGCAGGTGGACATCACCAATGGCAAATTTGTGTTCTCGGCGTCAGAAGCCTACATGATCGAGAACGGCAAGATCACGGCTCCGCTGAAGAACGTGACGCTGATCGGCAACGGACCAGACGTGCTGACCAGAGTGTCGATGGTGGGCAATGACCTGAAGCTCGATGAAGGCGTAGGCACCTGCGGCAAGGACGGACAGTCGGTGCCAGTGGGTGTGGGGATTCCGACGCTGAAGGTGGACCGGCTGACGGTGGGTGGAACCGGCGGGTAGCGAGCTGCGTATACATCATCGCGCTATACATTGTCAGATTCTTCGGGGTTGTCGTACACCAAGGTTCCTGAATTCAAGTTCGAGGTGGTTGCATGAAGCGCTGGCTGTTTCTAGCCGTCGCCGTTTTGTGCCTGAGCGCATTCGCGTTTTCGCAAACGGCGGACGAGTTGGTAAGCAAGAACATCGAGGCCAAAGGCGGCCTGGACAAAATCAAAGCGGTCAAGACGTTGCGCATCACCGGTCGAGCGGAGCAGTCGGATAATCCGCCGGTCGGCGTGATTATTGAGCATGAACGCCCCGACGAGATTCGGCAGGACATCATCGTGGCCGGTATGACCATGGTGCAGGCCTACGACGGCAAAGAGGGCTGGATGATCCAGCCGTTCGGAGGCAAGAAGGACCCGCAGCTCATGGGCGAGGACGACTTGCGCGATCTGACGGTCGACGCCGATATCGACGGCCCGCTCGTGGATTACAAGGCGAAGGGCAACACCGTCGAATACCTGGGCCACAGCATGGTGGACGGCGACGACGCGCTGCGGCTGAAAGTCACGCTGAAGAATGGCGACGTGCTGTACTACGATCTCGATCCCGACTCGTACCTGGAAATTCGGCGCGAGGCGCAGGGGTTCATTCGCGGATCGGTGAAGGAATCGGTAACGGAATACGGCTCGTATAAAGCGGTGGACGGAGTGATGTACCCGTTCTCGATGGCGATTTGGCCGAAGAACGATCCCACGCAAACGGCGACTGTGACAATCGACAAAGTGGAAGTGAATGTGCCGCTGCAAGAGTCGCAGTTTGCGGTGCCGGCGAGTTTGAAGCACTAGAATCAGCCGCGGATTTGCACGGATCAGCACGGATCAGAATTAGCAATTAGCAACTAGCGCAAACCCAGGCCTCGGCTGAAATTGCGCAGAGGAATGAAATGATGAACGATTCGCATAGTATTAGCCGGGCCGTGATGGCCGTGTTTGCATCGCTGATGATTGCCGCGACGATGGTCGCCCAGACTGCTCCACAGATCAGTAGCGCGACCGTGTCGGGATTGCCAGCGCGCAATATCGGATCGGCAATGATGAGCGGCCGCATCGCGGCTGTCGCCGGAGTGAACCAGGACGGGCGCATCACGCTGTTCGTCGGCTCAGCCAGCGGCGGCGTGTGGAAGTCGATCAACGGCGGCACGACGTTCAAACCGGTGTTTGACCAGCAGGACGTGCAGTCGATTGGCGCGGTGGCGATTGATCCGTCGAACCCGAAGAACGTGTGGGTGGGCACGGGCGAGTCGTGGATGCGCAACAGCGTTTCGGTGGGCGACGGAATCTACAAGTCCACTGACGGCGGCGAAGACTGGGAAAATGTCGGGCTGAAGGGCTCCGAGCATATTTCGAAAATCCTGATCGATCCCAAAGACAGCAACCGCGTGCTGGCGTGCGCCACAGGACATGCCTTCAACGACAGTGACACTGGCGGAGTGTATGGCACCGCCGACGGCGGCAAGACATGGACGCGCCTGCTGGCGGGCGCAAACGGTTCAACCGGCTGCGGAATGCTATCGGCCAGCGCCAAGAACCCTTCGACCATCTATGCCTCAATGTGGGACTTCCGGCGGCAAGGGTGGACGTTTCGTTCGGGCGGACCGGGCAGCGGAATCTATCGCTCCGACGATGGCGGCCTGCACTGGGCGGAGATGACCGACGCCAACGCCAAGGGACTGCCGGCCAAGCCGTGGGGTCGTACCGCAATCGCGGTGGCTCCGAGCAAGCCGCAAGTAGTGTTCGCCATGATCGAGTGCAAGGACAGCGCGCTGTTCCGCTCGGATGACGGCGGGAAGACCTGGAAGAAGCTCGACGCCAGCCAGTACATGATCTGGCGGCCATTTTATTTTGCGAATCTCATCGTCGATCCGGTGAACGAGAACAAGCTATTCAAACCCGATTTGCAATTGCTGCTCAGCGTGAACGGCGGCACAAGTTTCAGTTCGGTCGCCAATGCACACGGGGACTTCCATGATGTTTGGATCGACCCGACCAATCCCAACCTGATTTATGCGGGCGATGATGGCGGCCTATGGAACAGCCAGGATGGCGGTACGCGCTGGGCACACCAGTTGAACCTTCCGGTGTCGCAGTTCTATCACGTCAGCATCGACAACTCCGATCCGTACCATGTGTACGGCGGACTGCAGGACAATAGCAGTTGGGTGGGGGACTCGTCGTATCCAGGCGGTGTGGCCAACGCGCAGTGGGAGAACATGTTCGGCGGCGATGGCTTCTGGATGTTCGAAGACCCGGCTGACCCGGACTACATTTATGCCGAAGCGCAGGGCGGCGAGATCGGCCGGGTGAACCGGCACTCGCTGGAAATGCGCTCCATCAAGCCGTTCCCGAACTACGGACAACCCAAGCTGCGCTTCAACTGGAACACGCCGATCCACATGAGTCCCAATGAAAAGGGGACGATCTACATCGGCGCGCAGTACCTGTTCCGCTCACGCGATCACGGACAGTCGTGGGAACAAATTTCGCCCGATCTCACCACCAACGATCCGGAGAAGCAGAAGCAGGAAGAGTCAGGCGGCATAACAGTCGATAACTCGTCGGCTGAAATGCACACGTCCATCTATTCGATTTCAGAGTCGCCGCGCAACGGGCAGATCATCTGGGTGGGCACCGATGACGGCAACCTGCAAGTCACGCGCGATGGCGCCAAGACGTGGACGAACGTCGTGGGCAACGCGAAAGGACTGGCTGCGAATTCGTGGGTCTCGACGGTGGCTGCGGGGCGGTTCGACGACGGCGTCGCGTACGCAACGTTCGATCGCCACACGTATGGCGACATGACCCCGTATGCGTACAAGACCAGCGACTACGGCAAGACGTGGACGTCGTTGAACCTGGCGGAGAATGGCGTGCGCGGCTATGCACACGTGATTACCGAAGATACGAAGAACGCCAACGTTCTGTTTGTCGGCACCGAGTTCGGGTTGTGGATCACGGTGGATGGCGGACAGCACTGGGCACAATACCGGGGAGGCGATTTTCCGGCGGTGGCAGTGCGCGACATCGTGGTGCAGCCACGCACTTCGGACCTGGTGCTGGCCACGCACGGACGCGGCATCTGGATCATCGACAACATCTCGCCGCTGCGACAGCTTACGCCGGATTTGATGGCGAAGGACGCGGTGGTGCTGGAAGGGCCGCCGTCGATCCAGTATTTCAACGCGAATGGTGGATGGGCACAGGGCGATGCGGCTTTTGTCGGGCCGAGCCGTCCCAACGATGCCATGATCACTTACTACCAGAAGGCGAGGCACATGTTCGGCGACCTGAAGATCGAAGTGTTCGATCCCAGCGGTACCGAGCTGACGGAGTTCACTCCCAAGAGCAAGCACAAGGGACTGAACCGTGTTCCGTGGTCGATGCGGCTGCCGCCGCCGATTATTCCTCCCGGCGCGCAAGTGCTGTTCCAGGCTTCGGAAGGACCTCGAGTGCTGCCGGGCACCTATCCGGTGAAGCTGGTGAAAGGCGACCAGACTTACAACGGGCAGGTGACACTGGTGCTCGATCCGCGGGCGAAGTACAACCTCGACGACCGCAAGGCCGAGTACGACCTTACGCTGAAGCTGTACAAGATGCTGGGACACATGAGCTACGAAGTGGCGGCCATCCTGGCAGTACGCGACGATGCAACGGACCGGGCGAGCAAGCTGCCGAAGAGCAATCCCTTGAACGCGCGGCTGGAAACGTTGTCAACCAAGGCGGACGCGCTGCGCTCGAAGATCGTGGCTACGAAAGAAGGCGGCGCGATCACCGGGGAAGAACGCATCCGCGAGCATGTGGGAGAGCTGTATGGCGACGTGACTCAGTACGAAGGACGCCCCACGACTTACCAGGTGGCGCGGGCGGACTCGCTCGATCATGAACTGGCAGACGTGGTCGCCGACTTCAATAAGTTGACTGCGGATTTGCCCGCGATCAACAGCAGCCTGCAGAAAGCAAAGCTGACGCCGATCACCGTTCCGAACGAATCGGAGTGGATCAAAGAGCACTCGAATAGCGGAGAGGCTTCGGTGAAGGCCAGCGCGATGATGGAGCGGGATTAGACGTCAGTGGATAGTGGTTAGTGGATAGAAAAACCCCGACTTTGGAATGAGAAGGCAAAGTTGAGTATCCTAAGTAAAGGGCCCTTATGAGTGTATCGACGCAAGAGAGTGCAGCCGGCGTGCCAGTGTTATCGGCTAATCTAAAAGAAATCGCGACTGACGTGGTGCGACGCGCCATGCAGGGCGGCGCCACGGCTGCCGAAGCGGTAGCGGTGGATGGAAGCGAGTTCTCCACCACAGTGCGGCTGGGCGAAGTGGAGACGCTGAAGGAATCGGGCTCCAAAGGCATTGGTGTGCGGGTGTTCTTCGGACAGCGCGCCGCCAGCACGTACTCGAGCGACCTCACGCCGGAGGGCCTGCGAACGATGGTGGACGCAGCGCTGCACCTGGCGAAGGTGACCAGCGAAGATCCGCTCTCCGGAATTCCAGCGCCCGAGCAGCAGGGCAAACTCGAAGGCGACCTCGAGCTCTACAACGACGACGTGTACTCATTGTCCACGGCAGACCGAATCGATCATGCGCGGCGCGCGGAAAAAGCGGCGATGGCGGCTGATCCGCGAATCACCAACTCCGACGGCGGCAGCTTCGATGCTTCCATCTATTACAAGGTGCTCGCCAACTCCAACGGATTTGTCGGTGACTCGCGACGCTCATACTGTTCAATGTCGGCGGTGCCGATCGCGCAAATGGAAGGCTCGGCCATGCAGCGCGACTATTGGTACTCCGTTGCGATGACGCTGAAAAAACTGGAGTCGCCGGAGCACGTCGGCCAGGTCGCCGCCAAGCGTACGCTGCGTCGGCTGGGCGCGCGCAAGGTCAAGACGCAGAAGGTGCCCATCGTGTTCGAGAACACGGTGTCGGGCTCACTCGTCGGACACATCTTCGAGGCGGTGAATGGCGACTCGGTGTATCGCGGAGCATCGTACCTGGCGGGCAAGATCAATGAGAAGATTGCGGGCGACAACATCAACATCGTGGACGACGGAACGTTGCCCGGGTTGTTCGGTACTAGCCCGTTCGATTCAGAAGGCGTGGCCAGCCGCAAGACTATTGTCGTCGAAAATGGCGTGCTGAAGTCGTACCTGCTGAACACGTACACGGCGAAGAAGCTGGGAATGCAGACCACAGGCAATGCATCGCGTGGACTGGCGGGAACGCCGGGCATCGGGCCGGGAAACTTCTTTCTGAAGCCAGGCGCGAAGAGCTTGCAGGAGATCATCGCTGATATCAAGGAAGGTTTGTTCGTCACCGAGTTTCTCGGGCAGGGCGTGAACATGGTCACTGGCGATTATTCGCGTGGGGCCAGCGGAATCTGGATTGAAAACGGCGAGTTGACCTTCCCGGTGGAAGAAATCACCGTAGCAGGCAACCTGAAAGACATGTTCTCGAACGTTAGCGAGATCGGCAACGACCTGGAATTTCGCGGTGCGATTGCATCGCCCACGTTGCGAATCGACGGGATGACCGTGGCGGGCGAGTAGACTGGACCGGTTCATCGGCAACCGTTCGCGAAGTACCCCAAGGCCGGCGAGCGGGCGATGGCCCTGGTAAGTTCTTCACTTCGGAGCGTCCCATTACGGAGGCGACCCAAGATGCAACGACGCCGCGCGGCAGTTCTGCTTGCATCCGCCGTGATCGGCGGTGCGAGGGTGTTACAGGCAAGTCCCGCCGAAGGCCAAGAACAATGCTCTGTCTCACACATCGATTGGGTCACCGGCGTGTTAGAGCGCATGGGGACGATCAAGCCCGGCATGACACGAAGTAATCTCTTGACGGTGTTCGGAACCGAGGGCGGACTATCCACCGGATTGCAGCGTACCTACGTCAGCCGCGACTGTCTGTACTTCAAGGTCGATGTGCAATTCCAAGCTGTTGGTCGCCCTAGCAAAGACGAAGACGGACGGGTGACGCTGGTCGAAGGCAACGACGACATCATTCTCAAAATCTCGCCTCCGTACTTAGGGCTGCCTGTAAGTGATTAGGTTGCCCAGTGGCCAAGTTCGCGCTGCTTCTGCACTAACCTGGGCCAACAGCCACCGAGAACTCCTACAAGTTGCAGTGCTGCTGATCTTCACCAGCACGCTTACGCTCGCGCAGAATGTGAGTCCGTCCGATCCCACACAATCTGGAACTGCAACCACCACAAATAGCGAAGTAAAAATAAGTCCGCAGTCGGCCGATGCGCACGCGATCATGCAGCGGGCGGTGGACAAAGATATCTTCAACTGGCAGGCGGCCAAGGATTACACCTTCCTGGAACGGATGCAGGAAGACGCTCTCGACGGCAACGGCGCGGTGAAATCGAGCAAATCGGAGACCCACGAGATCATGGTGCTTTACGGCGAGCCCTTTGAACGCACGGTCGCCAAGGACGATAAGCCACTGTCAGAAAAAGAACAAAAAAAGCAGGACGCTGAATTCGAGAAGGAAACCCGCAAGCGCGAAAACGAATCTACCGAAGAGAGGCAGAAACGGATTGAGAAGTACGAGAAGGAGCGCCAGGACGAGCGGGCGTTTGTGCACGAGATTCTCGATGCATACGACTTCACGTTGATGGGTACCGAGGTGCTGAACGGGCGCAAGACGTGGGTCATCGATGGCACGTCACATCCGGGATTCGAAGGTAAACATCGCGAGGCGAAGATGCTGCCCAAGATCAAGCCGCGCTTCTGGATCGACCAGCAAGACTATAGCTGGACAAAGCTGCGGGCCGAGTTCACCGACACGGTTTCGGTCGGCTGGGTGATAGCGCGACTGCATAAAGGAACGCAATTCGAGATGCAGCAAGTACGGGTGAACGACGAAGTATGGCTCCCGCTGCGCATTGACGTGAAGCTGGACGCGCGCGTAGCGCTACTGAAGGGAGTGAACGCAAACGTCCACTTCACTTACAAGGACTACCGCAAGTTCCGGACGGACACGAAGATTACGGTGGCCGGAGCGGGAGCCGAGCCCTGAGCAAATGAAACAGTACTCCCGAGTTATCAAAGGAGAGTCTGTAATTTTCACAAATGTTCAACAGCGGCGAGGAACCTTTTGTTAAGATGACAGTGTGGCGCTGCTTCCAATCTGCGGCTGTAAACCAATCTGAATTTGCCTGATTCGTCTCGCTGAAAATACTTTGAGTTCTGGCCCAACGTCATGAAAGAAGCTCGGCTTCGCGTGAAGAGGATAGTCATGGCAAGCACTTCGCGGGGGCCCGTCGGCGAGCGGGCCGATCTCACCCTGGTCAGTAACCGGCGGCGCCCGAAACTGCAGCAATCCAACTTACTCGGGCGAAGGTTTTTGTGGACAGTGGTCGCGCTGGTGGCGTTGGGCGTAGTGCTGCGGTATCTGCCCGTGAGATCGAGCAAGGCATCGACGCAAAGGCCCACGGCTGGGTCGGCGACGCCTGCCGATCTGCGGCTAAGCGGCGTTCAGATCAGCCGACCGCCAGGTGGGGGCGCACTCTACGTCGATGGCCTGGTCACAAATGCAGGTAGCGCGCGGATCACCGGTGCCACCGCGGAAGTGCAGTTCCATGACGCTCAAGGGAACGTAATTGCCAGCGTGCAGAAACCGATGGTCGGCATCGCGCACGGTGGCACGGACCTGATCGCCAACGAGATGGCCCGGAATCCAATCAAGCCGAATGAAATGCGCTTCTTCCGCGTCGCAGTGGAAGTGGAAGATGTCCCGCCAGGCTGGAACCACGAAATCCCTGAACTAATAGTCGTGGACATTAAGGCCCGGTAGCAGCACGATCCGCTCCCGATCCCAATCTCCGCTGTGTGACATTCGCCGTGTTGTCCCAGTTCGGCGCGGGCGGAGTAGAATCGGTCGTCATGGAACCGGCGTTTGAACCCGCCCCTGCGGCGGACCAGAAACGGAATTGGATACCGCTGCTCGTTGGCCTGTTCGCGGTGATCGTGGCGGTGGGCGCGATCCTGCTGTTCAGCCGGCATAAGACCCAGGCGGGCCCCGAACTGAACCCCTACGCTCAGCAGCTGAAGCTCTCCGAGATTAAGCTGAGCGCCGCCGAGAACTACATGGGAGGGACGGTCACCTACCTCGACTTCAACATCACCAATACCGGCGACCGGGCGCTGGTGGGCGCCGATGTGCACGCAGAGTTCAAGAACTCGCTGGGAGAGATCGTGCAGAAGGAAACGATTCCGCTGCACGTTCTGGTGGAAAACCAGTTGGCGGGATATCCCGACCTGGTTGATCTGAGCCGAGCGCCTATCGGGCCGGGCCAGACGAAGACCGTGCGCATTACGCTGGAGCATATCTCGGATGACTGGGACCGAAGTTACCCGCAGATGGAGCTGGTGGATTTGAAGCTGAAGTGAGAGTGGCCGCGGATTTACACGGATCAGCACGGATCAGAATAGAGGAAAGAGCAAAAGCAACCGCGGATTGCGCGGAACACGCCGATACTTCTTAGATCAAAAAACGATGCGAGAGCAGATGTCGTGGATGCCGAGAGTATCTCCTGCTACTCTTTTAGAATGCCGACCCTTCGCGCCGTTTACCTTGTCCCGGTCTTTTGTCTGGTCGTGAGTCTTGGTGTTGCGGCGCAAGCGACGCCGGAAAAACCAGCAACGCAGCCGCCGGCAACTTCCACGATCGACCAGCTGATCCCGCCCAAGGAGCACACCGTTCTGGGCGAGATGGAAATCATCACCATCAATAGCAAGGTGTTTAAGAACATCAGAAATTTGCGGGTGTGGCTGCCAGCCAATTACTTCGCGCCTGTCAATCGCAACAAGCATTATCCCGTGCTCTACATGCAGGACGGCCAGAACCTGTTCGACGAGGCCACTGCGTTCAATCACGAATGGCGGTTCGACGAGACCGTGGAGTTCCTCACCGGCAGCATGCGCATCGGGCCGATGATTGTAGTGGGCATCGACAACACCGGCCGGTGGGCGAATGAGTATCTGCCGTATCCCGATGCCGACAACAAGGAACTAGGCAAGTATGAGACGCAGGATGTGCAGGGCAAGCACTATGGCGATTTCGTCATTAGCGAAGTGATGCCTCTCATCCAGAAGAAGTACCGCGTGATGCTGGGCCCGCAGAATACTGGGCTGGGCGGTTCGTCATACGGCGGAGCGGTGACGCTGTACACCGTGCTCGCGCATCCGAGCGTATTCGGCAAGGCGCTGATTGAGAGCCCTTCGCTGCTCATCGGAGATGGGCAACTGCTGAAGGATGCGGAAAAGGCGACACAGTTCCCGCAACGCATGTATCTCGCGATCGGGACAGCGGAGGATGCGGACGAAAAGGCGGCGGCGAAAGACGTGGACGCTGTAAACAACCTGGAAAAGATTCTGCGCGACAAGGGACTCGGGCCGGCTCGGCTGAAAGTTGTGATCGAAGAGGGCGCGAAACATGACGAGATCGCGTGGTCGAAGCGCCTGCAGAGTGCGCTGCTGTTTCTCTACGGAAGTGATATCCATCTGATCCCGGCCAAATAAGAGCGGCCGCAGATTTACACGGATCTTCACGGATAAGAATTAGGCGCAAAGCCAGCCGCTGATTTCTTTTTTCTAATTCCCATCTACGAGTATCTGCTTGATCCGCGCTTCGGTTCTGATTTTGCCAAGATTCATCCGTGAAGATCCGTGTAAATCCGCGGCTGAATATCTTCGTTCCCCCGTTGCTACAATCGAGCTGTGCCTGACAACGCCAAGCCTCGTTTGACGGAGATGGTGAAAGCTGCGGGTTGAGCCAGCAAGCTAAGTCCGGCGGTGCTGGACTCGGTGCTTGGGAAATTAGCCCGGCAACACGATCCCAACGTTCTGGTCGGCTTCGATACAGCCGACGACGCCGGCGTGTATCAACTCACGCCGGAGCTGGCGCTCGTCCAGACGGTCGATTTTTTTACGCCGATCGTGGATGACCCGTACACCTTCGGGCAGATTGCCGCGACCAACTCGCTCAGTGACGTGTACGCCATGGGCGGGCGTCCGCTGAGCGCGCTGACCCTCGTGTGCTTTCCCGAGAATGGCGACGTGAAGGTGTTGGAGGAGATGCTGGCGGGCGGGCTGTCGAAGATGGTGGAGGCCAACTGCACGGTCATCGGCGGACACAGCATTCGCGATGACGAGATCAAGCTGGGCTACTCGGTGACGGGCACCGTGCATCCGGGGCGCGTGCTGACCAACAGCGGCGCCAAGGCGGGCGACCGGTTGATTTTCACCAAGGCGATCGGAACGGGAGTGATTTCGACAGCGATCAAGAAGGGTCACGCAGATGCTGCCTGGATTCGCGGCGCTGTGCATGCGATGACTACCTTGAACAAAACGGCGGCGGAAGTGGTGATTTCCGGCGGCTTCACGGTGCACGCCATGACCGACGTGACCGGCTTCGGGCTGATCGGGCATGTTCGTGAGGTGGCGCGAGGATCGGGCGTGGGCGTGCGACTGTTTGCGGGGAAGGTACCGCTGCTGGAGGGCGCGTTGGAATGCGTTCGTAGAGGGGACATTCCCGGCGGCCTGAAGGCGAACCGCAATTTCGCTGAAGGCTGCGTGGAATATGCCGACGACGTGCCGGAAGATGTCAGGACCTTGCTTTACGATCCGCAGACGGCAGGGGGATTGTTAATCTCGGTGGTGGAGGCGGATGGTGCGCGGCTGTTGAAGGCGCTGCGAGATGCCAGCATTCCTGCTGTGGAAATAGGCGAAGTGGTCGAGAAGCGGCAGGCGCTGATTGCCGTGGCAGAATAGCAACAGGTCCTTCAACTCGCTCAGGATGATGACTTCAAAAAGTTTGGGCGACCTCGTCGGCCGCCCATTACTTAACTAACCACTATCCACTAACCACTAGCCACTGATCACGCTTGTGCCGGTCGTTCCGGAACCACGCCCTGCTGGCCGGGAGCCGGTTTCAGCACTTGCTGCACTTCGTCCTTCGTCGGAGGAGCGTTTGGATTGATCTTCACCGGCAGTTCCTTGCCTTCGATGATCAGTTGGATCTCGTTGGCATCGAGCACTTCGCGCTCCAGCAACGCCATCGCGATCTTCTCCAACGCAGGGCGGTTCGAGCTGAGGATGTCGACAGCCGACTTATAGCCTTCATCCACAAAGCGGCGAACTTCGCCGTCGATCCGGAGCGCCGTGTCTTCGCTGAAGTCGCGGTGCTGGCTAATCTCACGGCCGAGGAAGATCTGCTCTTCCTTCTTGCCGAAGGTGATCGGGCCGAGCGACGACATACCGAACTCGCAAACCATCTTGCGCGCCAGGTCAGACGCCTGCTCGATGTCGTTGCCCGCCCCGGTGGTCATGGTGTTGAGGAACAACTCCTCAGCCACGCGGCCGCCCATCATGATGGCCAGGCGCGTTTCGAGGTAGTCGCGGGTGTAAGTGTGCTTGTCGTCGATGGGCAACTGCATGGTCACGCCCAGCGCCATTCCGCGCGGGATGATCGTCACCTTGTGCAGCGGGTCAGAGTGCGCGCGCAGGGCAGCGACCAGTGCGTGGCCGCCTTCGTGATATGCCGTGACCTTCTTCTCCTCGTCCGAGAGCAGCATCGACTTGCGCTCGGCGCCCATCAGGACTTTGTCCTTGGCCTGCTCGAAGTCGTACATCAGAACCACCTTGCGGTTCTGACGCGCGGCGCAGAGCGCGGCTTCGTTCACCATGTTGGCCAGGTCGGCGCCGGAGAATCCCGGCGTACCACGGGCCAAGACGGGAAGATCGACATCGTCGCTGAGCGGAATCTTGCGAGTGTGCACGCGCAGGATTTCTTCGCGGCCACGAACGTCAGGACGCGAAACCACTACGCGGCGGTCGAAGCGTCCGGGGCGCAGCAACGCGGGATCGAGCACATCAGGACGGTTGGTCGCGGCGATCAGGATGACGCCGTCGTTCGACTCGAAGCCGTCCATCTCGACCAGCAACTGGTTGAGGGTCTGCTCGCGCTCATCGTGTCCGCCGCCGAGGCCTGCGCCACGATGACGGCCCACGGCATCGATTTCATCGATAAAGATGATGCAGGGCGCGTTCTTCTTGCCCTGCTCGAATAGGTCGCGGACGCGGCTGGCGCCCACGCCGACGAACATCTCGACAAAGTCGGAGCCGGAGATGCTGAAAAACGGCACGTTGGCTTCGCCGGCAACCGCACGGGCCAAAAGGGTCTTGCCGGTTCCGGGAGGTCCAACGAGCAGCACGCCCTTAGGGATGCGTCCGCCGAGCTTCTGGAACTTCTGCGCTTCGCGCAGAAACTCGATGATCTCTTTCAGCTCTTCCTTGGCTTCATCCACGCCGGCGACGTCTTTAAACGTCACCTTCTTCTGCTGCATCGAAAGTAGGCGGGCGCGACTCTTGCCGAACGAGAGCGCCTTGTTGCCGCCGGTCTGCATCTGGCGGATCATGATGAACCACAGCGCGCCGAGCAGCACGAAGGGCAACAGGTTGATAAGCCACGTATAGCTACCGCCATTGGCGTCCTTCACGGTGATGTTGACACCGTGATCGCGCATCGGCTTGTACATTTCTGAATAGTTCGGCGGAACGACAACGTGGAATGCAGCCTTGTCGTTCTTGAACTTGCCGCGAACGTCGTTGCCCACTACCGTCACTTCGCTGACGTTGTTCTGGTCAACTTGCGACATAAACTCCGAGTAATTAACCTCGCGTTCTTTGGCGCCGGAATTGGCTCCCTTGACTACCTGCCAAAGCAGGACGCCAGCAAGCACAATAACCAGCCAGAACACGACTGTCTTGACCGTCGAATTCACTGAGGACTCCTGTGTAACCGGGCAGACATAAAGCCTTGCCCAAACCGTTTAGATGCCATCGGCAGGCGCTGGATGTAGTTTTCCCTACGTCTCTTGATTGTAACTCCGGTGTAAGCGGAACGGGAGGAAAGACTTAGGAAAAACCCTGCGACCGAGCCGAGGTTCAAGGGGAGCGCCGGGGGCCGAAAGATCACTGAGAGCACATTCCATTAGACACCTGTTCGCGAGCAATGGTAGCCAGCGGTCTCTATTTGGCCGCCACTATCTCGATTTTGACCGCGTCGCCGTCGCCAGGAACCCAGGCGAAGTCATTGGCGACCGGGAATTCGCGGACCCAGACGATCTGGCCGCCGGAAAGTGCCACCGGCCAAAGGGCGCGCCGCTCGGAAGGAATGTGTTTCTTGGAGAACAGACGCTTGAGCTTCTCCTCCGAGGCGGAATGGGCGGGGCGGAAGCGGTCACCTGGCTGCCAGTTGCGGACGGTGAGGTTGGATCCGACGACGGCAGCGCGCAGCAGGGTCCCAGGTGGTTCGAGACCAGCAGCCTCGGCCTGAATGAGGGTCACCTGAACCGTGATGTCGGCCCCGGAAATGACGGTGCGACCGGGAATTGGCAGCAGATATGAGTACTCCTCGCTGGGCGATGATTCCTCGCCGTCAGGGGCAGGAGGGATCAGCTGCAGCCAATCGCCGTCGAGGTTGGCACGCCATCCTCGAGGCAGGTTCGCCGACGGAGCCTCGCCGAGGGCGCACCTGCGGACCTCCTCTATATGGTGGAAATCGGCCTTGATGCCATGCCATTCCAGGAATTGCATCAGGGCGCGCCTCTGAACAGCGACTCCTGCAGAGAGAAAGCCTGCATTGGCGCCAGCAGATTCCTGCAATCGCATGCCGCGGACCTTCTGGTGCCAGCGGGAGACCAGGGCTGCAATGTGAGGCTGCCAGAAGTCCTCCTCGGCCAGGGCGATGTCGGCTGTTTCGAAAAGCAACTGGCGGATGTTCGGGTTGAAGTCGCGCTCCAGAAGCGGCAGCAGTTGGTGACGGACACGATTGCGGGTCATGCGCGTGTCGCTGTTGGTGTGGTCTTCGCGCCACGGCTGGTTGTGGGACACGAGGTAGTACTCGACGTCGGCACGTGAGGTCTGCAGCAGCGGGCGCACGATCGGGACATGTTCAAGCATTAGGATGGGCCGAATGCTGCCCAGCCCGCGCGTGCCAGCGCCGCGCAGAAACTTCATCAGCACCGTTTCAGCCTGGTCGTCCAGAGTGTGTCCGGTCGCAATGGCGTTAAGGTTCTCCTGAATGGCTAAGCGGTGCAGCCAGCGATAGCGCAGGTCGCGGGCCGCCTGTTCAAGGCTGAGCTTGTGGGTGGTGGCGTGTTCGCAGACGTCCGCCCGCCCCGCGAAAAACGGGAGTTCAAACTGATGGGCAATGTCGGCGACGAACTGCTCGTCTCCGTCCGACTCGGCGGCGCGCAGCTGGTGATTGAAATGCGCGACGGTGACGACAGTACCCAGTTCTGCGCGAAGGTCGAGGAGAACACGCAGCAACGCGACAGAGTCGGCTCCGCCGGAAACGGCAACGGCAAGGCGGTCGCCCGCATGCAGCAAATTCCGTTCTCGAATGTAATGCAGGACCTGGTCGCGCACCGGACGATGGTATAGCGGTCAGCCGTCGCGAGCAAAAAGAAGTCTTAACCGCGGATTTTCACAGATCTGCAGGTGGAAGTCGAACTGAGCCAGCGACGCGCCTGTGGGCTGATGGAACTGTATCGTGCAACCTGTCGCTATCAAATGCGCAGCAGCGAGGGCCAGCCGTTGGCGCGTGCGTTTTCGCGAGCTGGCGGAAGAGCGGCGCCGGTTCGGCTACCGTCGTCTGCAGGTTCTGCGTCATATTTACTAGCGTTCCGCTCCAGCGGCCCGGGGCGAGAGCGTTAATTCCTTATTTCTTACTCTCCTCAGGCGGCGCATGGTGGTCGTAGCTGACGACCCGCGCCATCTTCCACGTGCCGTCTTTTAGCAGCCACACGTGGAAAAACTTCGCCATGCCGTCCCGGTATTCCGGCTTGCCGTTGTCGTTGATGTAAAAGTAGTGCTCGCCGGAGAGGACCGCCCCGTATGTCACGCCGTTTTTTTGCAGAGGAAAGACCTTTACCGTTTCAGCGATTGCTTCCCGGCGAAGATGGAAGTTCGGATTTCCGCAAAGGTTCTTTCGAAGCGTCTCGTCGAGGGCGGGCAATCCAATCGTTGGGCCGCCTTTGTCGTGATAGAACTCCACATCGGGCCAGAAGAATTGAGACATCTTGTCGACATCGCAGCGGTTATAGGCATCCCAGAACAACCCGTCCTGGTGCAGGATGGTCGCAGTTAACGTGTCTTTCTCGTCTTGAGCGAAGAGTAGAAGGGAAAAGAGGAACAACAACACCAGGCCCAGCCTGACACACGACTGCATTCTCATCAGATCCTCCGCGATCGTGCAGTGAAGTACGAGCGCCGAGCGGCCTCGGTTCCACCCCTCCGTGGCCAACACTGGCCGCCGACAACTAGCCACTGACAAGTGTGTTTCCCGTCACGCTCAACCGTGACCAACTCGCTTGGTGTTTGTCCACATTCCTCGTACACTGTGCCGGAATGATGAGGGAGTGCTGTCGTCTGCCAAGACGACGCCGGATTTTATTCGCATCCTCAGTTAGGTGCTTCGACCTGTGATGGGTCCTGATCACTTTCGATTTTTCGCCCCTGGTTTCATCTCAACTCCCGTCCGCGCTCCCGATATCCCACCTAAGTCCTTTGTTAAGACGATTTTGCCCCTAAGTCCAATGGGCAGACCGTTTTACGCGCAACTTGTGTCTATGTTGATGAAAACAAGGAATCTTGAGGGGAGGGGGTGGCGTGGCCGTCGCACCCTATAATGCCCGAATGAAGATGAAGAAAGACTGGACCACCAAGCTCATCCACTCTGATGCACATGTGCCGGAGGGGTTCCGCTCGCTGACGACCCCGGTGTATCGGGGCTCGACCGTGGTATTCAATGACGCCGGGGATATCACCGATGAATGGAACCAGTACGAGGTCGGCTATACGTATGGGCTTTACGGCACTCCTACGACGCTGGAATTGGCGGCGCGGATTTGCGAACTCGAAGGCGGCTTTCGCACCTTGATCACTCCCGGTGGGCAGTGCGCGATCTCGACCATCAATCTCGCGTTTCTGAAAGCGGGCGACCACGTCCTGGTACCGGAGAGCGTGTACGGCCCCAACCGCAAGCTCATGCGGTTCGTGTTGCAGCGCTACGGAGTCGAAACCACTTTCTACCATCCGACCATTGGGCGTGAGATCGAAGCGCTCTTTCAGCCGAATACGCGCTTGGTGTGGTGCGA
Source organism: uncultured Acidobacteriaceae bacterium (assembly GCA_963749635.1). Taxonomy (GTDB): domain Bacteria; phylum Acidobacteriota; class Terriglobia; order Terriglobales; family Acidobacteriaceae; genus DASRAA01. Next base: position 119,791 of record CAVVNW010000016.1, on the reverse strand, counting down.
GAGTCCGGGGTCGATCACCATGGAGGTGCAGGACGTTCCCGCGATTGCCGCGGTCGCGCACGCGCGCGGAGCGTTGGTGGTGACGGACAACACCTGGGCGGCGGGCGTGCTCTTCGATGCGCTGGCGCATGGCGCGGACATCACCATGCAGGCGGTGACGAAATATATCGGTGGCCACAGCGACCTGCTGCTCGGCGCGATCACAGTGAAAGACGAAACTTTATGGAACACGCTGGGTGCGCATCAGCAGGTGCTCGGCGCGGCAGCGTCTCCCGACGATTGCAGCCTGGCGCTGCGCGGCATGAAGACCATGGCGGTGCGGCTGAAGGCCATCGAAAGCTCGGCGCTGCACATTGCGGAATGGCTCAGCCGACGGCCAGAAGTCGAGCGAGTGCTGCATCCCGCGTTGCCATCGTGTCCGGGACACGAATTCTGGAAGCGCGATTTTCTCGGTTCGTCGGGATTGTTCTCGCTGGTATTCAAGCCCGGCGTGAGCAAAGCAGCAAGTGCTAGCGTTTGTGAACGCGCTGGAGCTGTTCGAGATTGGTTATAGCTGGGGAGGAGTTGCCAGTCTCGCGGTCGCGTACGATTTCACGGGATTCAAAGGCCGTCCCGATTACGGGCATCGCATCGTGCGGCTGCACATTGGATTGGAAAATCGCGACGATTTGCTCGCCGATCTGGAGCAGGGATTGACGACTCTCAAATGAGCCACTACTTCATCGTGCCGGCTTTTTTCAGGATCGACTCGGCGAAGAAGTTCTCCACTTTGGCTTCGTCGCGAATGACTTCGTAGTAAGCGGCCTTCAGTAGTTGTTCGCGGCGATCGCGCAACTGTTCGCGGATGGCCTGTTGCACGCGCGGGTCTTGCAATTCGCGCTGGCCAGCCTGCTCCTTGCTGATGAGCTTCACCACGCGGTAGCCAAAGACCTGATGGCTGTTGGGGTCGGCGACCACCAGCACACCGGTATATTGTCCCGGCTTCAGTTTGTTGATGGCGTCGTAGGCGGTCTTGTCGCCTTTAAGCGAAGACTCGGGAACGAAGCCGAGATCGCCGCCGTTCTGCGCGGTCTCGGGCTGCTCGGAGAAGTTCATCGCGACGGAGGCAAAATCTTCTCCGCTGTCGAGACGGTTCTCGATCACCTGGATTTTCTTCTTGGCTTCCGCGTCATTCTGCGCCTTGTTGGCAACATTGCGGGCCTGCGGATTGGGCTGCGTCGTGACCAGTACTTGCGCCAGGTGGTATTGCGGCTCAATCAGGTCGAACTCGGCCTTGTGCTGGTTGTAGTACGCGGTAATGTCGCCGTCCGTGATGTTGATCTTCGAGGTGATTTCCTTGTTGAGGACCTTGTCGACGGTGATGGAGCGGCGCAAATCGGCCTTGAAATCGGCCAGCGTAATCCCGCGGTCAGACATGCGCTTGTCGAAATCCTGCTGGCTGAAAGGAGCCTTGATCTCGGCAAGTTTGCTGTTGACTTCGTCATCGGTGGCCAGCAAGCCCAGCTTCTCGGCGCGCTGCATGAGGATTTCGTTGTCCACCAGTTGTTTCAGGATGTTCAGCCGCAGAGTGTCAGCCTGCTCGTCGACGGGCTTCTGCGGCGCGTCGGCGGTCTGGTTGTTGTAATACTTGTCGACTTCGGTACGAAGGATCTTACGGCCGTTGACAGTGGCCATGACTCCTTCGGTTTCCTTGCTGGTGTTACAACCGGTCAGTGTAAACAGCAGGAAAAGCGTCATCGCGAGGACAGAAACAATCGCGATGCTGGTTCCACGCCTGGTGGTCGAATTCAAACCGTGCTCCTTCTTGCTTGGCAAGACTGCCACACAACCGCTTTGGGTCCATCGTTGCGCCAGCCAACGCTTTAGTTGGTGGCCTTGGGCTGAGCAGCAGCAGGTGGCTCCGCCGGAGGCTGGACACCCGCGGCAAGCAGTTGCTGATTCAAAATTGCCTTCACTTCTTCCACGTCCACGGCACCTTCGAGCTTCTCGCCGTTGATGAACAACGTGGGAGTCGCATTCAGTCCGAGCGAATCTCCCTCGGCCATCGAGGCCTTCAGAGTCTTATCCGGCTGGTCTTTGATGCAGGCCTGTAAGCGAGTCATGTCGGCACCGTTCTTCTTGCCCATATCGAGCGCGATGCGGTCCAACTCGGCCTTCGACTTCTGCAAGTCCTGACTGCCGTTGATAGTCTTCTGGTTAGCGTGCACGTAGTCGGCAAACTGCCAAAAGGCGGTACCGTTCTCGGCGGCCAGACAGTTGGCGTCGTTGGCGGAGTGCTGTGCCCAAGGGTGCATGGACAGCGGAAAGTCCTTGTAGACGATCTTGATGCGGTCGCCGTACTGGGGAAGAATTTCCTCCATCAGAGTGGCGTGCATGCGAGAGCAGAACGGACACTGCAAATCGTCATAGTTGACGATGGTGACTTTGGCGTTCGGGTTGCCCCGTACCGGACGTCCGGCGGTGTCGATCTGTTTCATGCGCTCGGCGTAAACGTCTTTGGTCAGGTCAATCTTGGTGACCTTGGCGAGCGTCTTGCCATCCTGCGAAAGAAGGAAATCCACCTTCTGTTCATGCCCCTTGCCGTTGAGGCTGATGGTCACCAGGTCGTAGGTAGGGAAATCGCTAGGACGGCGCGGACCGACCTCCACGACGACTTCTGGTGGAAGGTCATATTGCGCCTGGACCTGACGCTGAATCTTGGTTTTCAACTCGGGCGAGATGTTTTGCGCCGGGTTTTGCGCCGAGCAGCCGGCACACGCCAGCAACAGCAGGACTGCCAATCGTTTTGTCAACAAAATACAAACCACCTTTGGATGAGAGCCTGAACCCCTAATTATCGCATGCGAAGTCGCTGCCAGCACCTTGCGAAAGCACTAGCAGCCGCTGGGTTTTCAGCCCAGCCACTAAGCTGTAGAACGACTTGCAGGATTACGACCGCGCCATTTCTGCGTCAAAACGACGGCTGACCAAGACTGTCCATATTCGGGCAACCGATGGCAGGGATGGACGTTCCGGCCCTCAGAAGCACCGACCTTAATCGGTATAAGGCTGAGTCGATTGAACCATTTCGGACGTGGAAGCGTACTTGCTTTCCAGTACCTAAGACTAGAAGAGCTGACTATGAATGACATTCGTATCGCGTTCCGCCAACTCCGCAAATCTCCTGGCTTTGCGTTAACGGTCATTTTGACCATAGCGCTGGGCATCGGCGCGAATACCGCCATTTTCACGCTGGTCCATGCGGTGTTGATCAAGTCACTGCCGGTGGTCGATCCGAAGACGCTTTATCGAGTGGGTGATAAAGACGACTGCTGCGTAAACGGCGGTTTTCTCGACGACGATGGCGATTTCGACCTCTTCTCGTACGAGTTATATAAGCACCTTCGCGACAATACGCCCGAGTTCGAGCAGCTGGCTGCGATGCAATCGGGGCAGAACATGATGTCGGTGCGGCGCGGCTCGGAGCCCGCCAAGGCCGAACGCAGCGAGTATGTCTCCGGGAACTATTTCTCAACCTTCGGGATTGGGCCGTTCGCAGGGCGAATGTTGAGCCCGACCGACGACACAACCGGGGCTGCGCCCGCGGTGGTCATGAGTTACCAGGCGTGGCAGTCGGAATACGGAGGGGATCCATCGCTGGTCGGCTCTACGCTGTACATGCAGAGCCAGCCGGTAACGATCGTGGGGATCGCGCCACCCGGATTTTTTGGTGACCGGATTCGCCAGAGTCCGCCTGACATCTGGATACCGCTGGCCCTCGAGCCGGTGATTGAGCATAATTCCCTTCTCCATGTGCCCGACAGCAACTGGCTCTACGCCCTCGGACGGGTGAAACCGGGGGTAAGCACCGGCCCCTTGCAAGAGAAGATGTCGAACTCTCTCCGGCTGTGGATGGGCACGCGCGAGGAATACACGCAAAACGGCGGATCGACCATCATCCCCAAGCAACACGTGGTGATCACGCCCGGCGGGGCAGGCATCCAGAACTTGCAGCAGGAGACCGGCAAGGGGCTTTACCTGCTGATGATAATTTCGGGGCTGGTGTTGCTGGTGGCGTGCGCGAATATCGCCAACCTGCTGCTGGCGCGCGGCACGACGCGCAAAGCAGATACTTCGATACGCATGGCGCTGGGGGCGGCGCGCAGCCGCCTGATTCGACAGATGCTGACTGAGAGCGTGCTGCTGGCGTGTCTTGGCGGACTCGCAGGGTTGGCGGTCGCCTACGCCGGAACCCGCACGATACTATCTTTGGCGTTTCCGGACGCGCTCAATCTTCCCATTGCAGCCACTCCATCGCTGCCGGTTCTGGGGTTTGCGTTTCTGTTGTCGCTGCTAACCGGGATTGTGTTTGGAATTGTTCCTGCTTGGATAACGTCGCACTCCGATCCAGCGGAAGCGTTGCGCGGAGTGAACCGCTCAACCCGCGATCGTGGAGCGCTGCCACAGAAATCGCTGATCGTGTTTCAGGCTGCTTTATCGCTGGTGATGCTGATGAGTGCGGGGCTGCTGACCAAGAGCCTGCGAAATATGGAGCACCAGAATTTCGGCATCCAGACCGACGACCGGTATGTGGTGCATCTTGATCCGGCGGGAGCGGGATACACCCCGGAGAAATTGCCGGCGTTGTACCAGGCGCTCGAACAGCGGTTCGGAGCGGTACCCGGCGTGCAGAGTGTGGGGCTTGCCTTGTACAGCACGCTGGAGGGTAACAACTGGGGCGAAGAAGTTTTCGTTGAGGGACGGCCTGACCCGGGACCGAACGCCCACAATGGTTCATCGTGGGATCGAGTGAGTCCGAAGTTCTTTGAAACCGTAGGACAGCCGGTAATTCGCGGGCGAGGCTTTACTGAAGGGGACACCGCGACATCGCAGAAGGTAGCAGTGGTGAATCAGGCCTTCGTCAAGAAGTTCTTTCCCAAGGAAGACCCGGTTGGACGGCACTTTGGCATTTTTGAACTAAAGTTCGCCGGGTCGTTCGAGATCGTGGGCGTTGTGGCCGATGCTAAATACACCAACCCACGCAGCGAAGCACGGCCGATGTATTTCCGTCCTCTGACGCAGCAATTGGTTGTGACTGCGCCGAACGAAGTGATGGCGGAGGGGCGGTCTCTCTATATCAACTCCATCACGCTGCATTTCAAGCAGGCGCCGCCGAATGTGGATTCCCTGGTGCGGCGTACGCTGGCTGAGATCGATCCGAACCTCACGGTCATTGACCTGCACTCGCTCGATTACCAAGTGGCCGACAACTTCAACCAGGAGCGCCTGATTGCTCGCCTGACTACTTTGTTCGGGCTACTGGCGCTGGTGCTTGCAGCCGTTGGTCTTTACGGCATCACGTCGTACACGGTCGCTCGACGTACCAGCGAAATCGGACTACGTATGGCGCTGGGCGCCGACCGCAGCAACGTAGTGCGTCTGGTTTTGCGTGGTGCGTTTACGCAAGTGGGGATTGGCCTGGCCATCGGAATTCCCATTGCTCTCATCGGGGGACGTTACATGGCTGACCAGCTCTTCGGAGTTCGCCCGTGGGATCCGGTGAGTATGGCGATTGCCATCGTCGTGCTCTCAGCGGCGGCCGCGCTGGCGGGATTCATCCCGGCGCGAAGAGCGGCCAGCATTGAACCGATGGAAGCGCTGCGGATCGAATAGGTTTTGTCATGCGACCTGCTTCTGCTTAAAGCGCAGACCCTTGCGATAGAGCCCGTCGCTTCCCACGTCGAAGACGCGGTTGTAGCGTGCGCGAAAGTTTTCTTGTGCTGCGGCAGCGGCGAGCTCGATCAGTTGTTCCTCGGAAAAATGCCGGCGTAACTCGGCGTAGAGCTCATCACTGACATTTGACGGAGTGTCGGCCTGAGCGTCCGCCATACGCAGGAGGGCGATCTCTGCCGCCCCGAAACCATCGAACCTACCCTCGCGAATCGCCGCGATCTCGTCGTCGCTCAACCCGAACATTCTGCCACCGGCAGAATTGGCGTCGATTCAAAATGGACATCCGACGCGTGCCGCGGTCCGCAGCATGATGAGCGTACGCTGCCGTTGTGGGATTTTCGCCTTCTGGCCGAGGAGCCACTCGGGCAGAGTGAAGGCCCAGAAGACACGTGGTACCCGCGCCGTGATTTTCTGTGGCGTCAGATCGCGGCCCAGCATCTTGCGGACTTTGTTGAAGACCAGCCGCATCAGGAACGAAGTTTTATTGGGATCGACGCCTTCTACTCTTGCCATGGTTCGCTCCTCTCCAATTATTAGGGATGCAGGAGGGACGCGGAAGATGCCGCAATCGAACAGACGGTGAGGCTTACGATTTGGTGAGAATCTCGAGCGGCAGGACGGCGTTCATCGAGCCCGAGCGGAACCCTTCGAGATCGAGCGTAACGTAGGAAAACCCCAACGCCTTGAAGATGCGGGTGAACTCTACTGCCATTTCGGGGCTGAGAGCGCGAGGCAGTTCATCGCGCGCGATCTCGATGCGGACAATGTCTCCGTGATGACGGACGCGGAATTGGCGGAAGCCCATCTGACGCAAGGCTTCCTCGCCCTGTTCGACCACCAGCAATGCTTCTGAAGTGACGGGACGGCCGTACTCGATTCGCGACGACAGGCAGGCGGATGCAGGCTTGTCCCAGATGCGCAGTCCAGCGATTCGCGCCAGCTCGCGAATCTCTTGCTTGCCGAGTCCAGCATCGAGCAGCGGTGCGGCTACGCCATGCTGGCGAGCCGCCTGCTGTCCAGGACGGTAATCGCCTTGATCGTCCGCATTGACGCCGTATGCAACCGCGTCGAAACCGTGCTGCAGGCGAAATTCCTCCATCACGGTGAACAGCTCATCCTTGCAATGAAAGCAGCGCGATGCGTCATTCTTGCGATACTCGGCGCGTTCCATTTCAGCGGTCTGGAGAATCGTGAGGGGAATTTCCTGCTCATGCGCGAAAGCCACGGCGTCGTGCATCTGCGAGCGAGCCAGGCTGGGAGAGTCGGCAAGCACAGCGAGCATGTTCGTGCCCAGTTCACGATAGGCGGCCCAGGCGAGGAATGCTGAATCCACTCCACCCGAATAGGCGACCAGGACGCGCCCCAGCGCGCGCAGTCCGCGTTGCAGACTGTGCGACTTTGCGTCCAGGCTGCCGGTCAGTTCCGGGACCGCATTGTGGGGCTCAGGCATGCTTCCATTCTAGACGGCCAAGCGGGCGAATAAGTTGCGAACTAATAGATTCGCTGCAGCCTTTTCAGGTTGCCGAAGGTGCCGACGTTGGTGAGGCTGAAGGCGAAACGATATGCATTTTCATTACGCACCGGGCCCAACGCCCATCGCGAGTATTCGAAGCTGATGCCGCAACAATCCCAGTTGTAGGTGCTCTGGACCGTCGCACCTTGGACATAGACGTTTCTAATGTCGTACGCAAGAGAGGCGGCCGCGCTAAAGCCGGGATTACTCACGTTCCCGTAAATCACCTCGGCACGAACCTGGTTGGAGATATCGGGAGCCAGAACCTCGTTGTTCGAGGAAGGGATGACCTCACCCGGAATATGCTGATAGATTTCGGCCCCGATAAGATACACCTTGCGGAAAAGCCGCTGGCCGACGAAAATCGTGCTGGCGTTGATCTGGTGTAGCACCGGATCGTAATCCAGCGCCCATTCGTAGCTGGTGGATTTATCGTTAACAAGCAAGCGCGAAATGATGGGCGACGCGTTTCGTGGTTCGGTCAGGAAGGCGATGCCGGAGAAATCCACCGAACTGTCGAAGACATTGCGCTGGTTCGGTACCAGTGCGCCGCCAAAAGTTGGGTTGAAGAAATATTTCTGGGCGATGGTCCAGGTAATGACTTCTCGCGCCGGTCCACTCTGGTCGTCGCAAATGTTCGGGTCTTTTGCCATCAGCTCTTTCGCTTTCGGTGCTGGTGTATCCGGAGGCAAATACTTGGGATGCTGGTAGCACTCACCGCTCGACTTGGATTTCTTGGCATAGAGACGGTTGATGACTCCGTACTCTACGCCGTTGGAGTCGGCCAGAATGTCGCGTTCGTCGAAGCGGATGATGTTGGCGAAGTTGTCGATGCCGGTCTCGTAGCGATACACAGCGTAGGGCTCTACCACGTGCTTCATCACATAGCCGAAGAGTTTTCGATCAAAGATTCGTTCGATGGACGGCGGTCGAACTTCCATCGACCCTTGAAATACGTTGCGGTTGATGGCTTGAGCCAGCGCGACACCGATTACGCCGGTGTTGTTCTCGGTGGGGACAAGCCGTTCGGTCCAAACGGTTTCGCGAAATCCGGCCTCGGGACGGAAGGTCCAACCCTTCAGGAACTTGGGCAGTGAGATGGTAGGAGAACCGTCGACGCGTCCTACGATATTTTGAGTCTGGAAGCCGGGCTCGTGACGAGAGAGGCCTTCGGCAGCGAAGTCGTAGGTGTACATGAACGCGGACCCCAGGATAGGGCTCTCAAACCCGGCCATCTGAAAACTGGGGATGTGAGCGATGTCAATCACATCGCCCTGCACCTCGCTTTGGTAATTCTGGTAACGCGACGCCATCAAACCCATGAAGTCTGCCGACCAGCTCTTGCTCACGAAACCGACTGATCGTACTTCGGAGTTGATGGCCTGGGTAAAACTCTGTGCAAACGCGAGGCGGAACAGGTACGAACTGAGATAATCAACCGAGATCACACCGCGGAATCCGTCCGGCAAATCCGCAGAGCCGTTCACTCGGATTTCCTCGCCCCCCTGCCTCTGCTTCGTGGTTGGGTTGCCTTTTTCGTCGATGACTCCGTAGTACTCCGCGTGAAGCTGGTAATGCCAGCCAATGTTGCGATAGTCGCCGACCTGCGCGTAACCGCGCGCAGAAAACAAGTATCCGCCGATTTCGGCGTCAGAGTTGCGGTTGATCGCCCAGTAGAACGAATCGCCAATGATGGTTCCCTTGGAATTCGATTGACCGATGGCAGGAATCAGGAATCCACTCTGCCGGCCCAGGTTGTCGGCAGGATGTTGCCCGTAGGGAAAGTAAAAGACCGGGATTCCCGCGATGCGCATGGTGGCGTGGTACATCTTGGCTTCGCCCCCGACCTCGACCACCGCGGTCGCGGGATGATACTCCCACTTTGGCTTGGGGAGCCGGCACGACGTGATGATACCGTTATGCACGCGGTAGAGGTCGGGCCCCAGTTTGTCCACAACCTTGCCCGTGAAAAAAAATGGTGTGGATGACCTGAGATACATGACCGGATTCTTTACGGTGATGCCGGTGGAACCGGTTACGTCGTAAAAGGTCCCTGTATCGCGGCTGATGTCATAGGTGGCGTGCGTGCCTACCAGGTGTTCGCTGTGCGTGCCGCCGTCATAAACGACGTGTCCGGTGGCGACGACGATTCCGGTCGAGGAGTCATACGTCGCCTGGTCACAGTGGATGACATTGTTGCGAAAACGAATCTCGACATTGCCGCGGACCTTGTAAATGTCCTGGCTCTTTTCCTGCTCATCGGCCCGAATCAGCACTTCGTCGCGATTCAACACGACATTAGCCGGAGGCCGTGGAGGGCCTGAGTCTCGCTGTGCGGAGTCGCGCATCTGCTGCTGCACGACCTCTTGCATCACCCTCATGCCCTCGTCCTCCTGGGGAGGCGTTTGGGTTTTTGGGGGCGCGGGCTGCTGGGTTGTGGTGGAAGAAGAGTTGCCTTGCGTGGTACCGCTCGAGTTAGGTTCTTGTGTGGGTGAATTGTCAGAAGTGGGCGAAATTGCCGGGGACTCCTGCCCTCCGGGATTGCTGCGCAACTGGCTGGTTAACAGCGCCGGCGCGAGAAGTAGATGACAACCCAACAGGGCCGTGATAATCAATCGAGTGCGGGAGATCATCGAAGGTCGCGCGTTCCCTCGCCGGGGTTGATGAAATCAGCTGAACCTTGCAACTTAGCACGTTGCCCCGACTGAGGCAAAACGCGAAGCGCTGACGGTTGTTTCACGCTGCTCTGGTGTTCTTCTAACCCGCTTGGCAGTAAGTGGTTGCGCCATAGGATGGCGAACGATCGGACGCATTTTTGTGTCCACACATTTGCTTGCAAGCGGACGACCTCGTCCTCACTTCGATGAATCAACTTAACAGCCGTGCGGCTGCGCGCCGTCGGACAAGGAATAGTCGCGCCACGACATGACAGAACAGCAGCTCTCCCAATTCGACGGCCCAGAAAACGCGGCAGAACCAGCTGCGGAAGTTTGGCGCAATGAACTGCAAGACCGCCTGGCGCGCTATAAGAAGCGACGAGGACGCCGCATCGAAGGCGCGTTCACCATGCGTTTTCCCTTTCCCGACGACGCCGGTGCCGAACCCGTCCCTCCCATATACGCCGAAGCAAAGGTGACTGCTGGTGGCGCTACCGAGTTCGAAGAAGTGGCGCATGTTGAAGTTCAAGGCGACGAGTTCGACTTGTTACCTGCGTCCTCAGGGTCGGAAACCGCCGGGGATTTCCCGCTCTGCGAAGAACGCGGGGAAGACGGCGAGCTCGTGCTCGAATCTGTTGCTGCACCAGAACCTGAGCGCGAGCCCGAACCCGAACCGTTTGTGGACACCATCGTTCGTCCGCGTCCCAAGCGCAAGGTCATCGCGTTCCCCAAGCATCTGTCGGTGGCACCGGAGACTAACTATCGTCTGGCCGATCCCGTGACCTCTGAAGTACCGCGCATTCTGGATGTGCCCGAAGAATTGGAAGCGATTCCTACTACTCCGTTTCTTGACGGGCTGCAATTCGAATTGCCGAACGCAAGCGATGCGGCCGTTGATCGCGAGCACATCGAGCTTCCCTTCCGCGCAGTAACGATCTTGCGCCGGATACTTGCCGGCCTCCTTGATCTCGGGGTCACCGGTGTCGGCATTGCTGCGTTCGCCGCCATCGCCTTCAAGATGCTGGATAGTCCACCCTTGACCAAGTCTCTGCTCCTTGGACTTGCGGCGGCTGCAGTGGTGCTGTGGAGCACCTACCAATACCTGTTCCTGGTCTATGCTGCGAAGACGATGGGTATGATGGCGGCCCGCATCCGGCTGCGTACCTTCAAGGGCAGGGGTCCCAGCCTCCGGCAGCGTCGCCGGCGCGTGCTGGGCTTCTATCTCTCTGCGCTTTCGCTTGGCATGGGACTGATGTGGGCGTTTGTGGATGTCGACGGCCTGTGCTGGCATGACAGGCTAAGCGAGACCTACCTCGCCGGCCGGGAGTAGTCTCCGCCTGCGCCTTTTGCCCAGCTGACAATGCCGAGTGAAGCGTGTAGATTTCAATCCTGTACGCGATCGGCGCGACTCGTCGCTCCGGTCAACAGGCGACTGCCGAACTGACGGTCTACTGCGATCGCACCAACCCCATGTCCTCGCAGGCCACAAACTTGCAAAAGCCGGTTGTGAAGGTCTTCGTCGCCACCACGGTGATGTTGACTTTCATTTCCTTCTGGCGCGCGGCAGCCATCGTGCTGGCCGACCTGGCGTCGTCGGCGTATTACGTGGGCGGCGATGCCGAGAAGGTGATCGGTAAGAGCGCTCCGTGGTTCGTGCTGGCAGTGATGATCTTTAGCTACGCGGTGCGTGCTCTTTATATCGAGTCGAGCGCCATGTTTGTGCGCGGTGGCGTGTACCGCGTGGTAAAGCAGGCATTGGGAGGAACGCTGGCCAAGCTGTCGGTGTCGGCGCTGCTGTTCGATTACGTGCTGACCGGGCCCATCAGTTCGGTGGCTGCAGGCCAGTATTTTGCAGGCTTCCTGACCGACACACTCCACCACATCGGCCACGACGTCCATATCCCGGAGAACGCCTTTAGTGCGGTGTTCGCGGTCATGGTGACCGCTTATTTCTGGTGGAAGAACGTCCAGGGCATTCACGAATCGAGCGAGCGGGCATTGCAGATCATGAAGATCACGACCGTGATGGTGGTGATTCTCATCATCTGGTGCCTGATCACAATTGCGAAGCACGGCGCGCAGCTTCCGCCATTGCCGTCATCTGCAGACATGCATCGCGATCACGAGTCGCTGGGATGGCTGCTGGGCACGTGGGCGCAGAGAATTCCGCTCATCATGCTGTTGGTGGGCTTCGGCCATTCCGTGCTGGCCATGAGCGGCGAGGAGTCTCTGGCCCAGGTCAACCGAGAAATTGAGCACCCCAAGCTGAAGAATCTGGAGAAGACCGGGCTGGTGATTTTCCTGTACAGCCTGTTCTTCACCTCGTTGGTATCGTTTTTCGCGGTGATGATCATTCCTGATGGCGAACGCCACAACTACTTCGCCAACCTGATTGGCGGCCTGGCGATGAACGTAGTCGGGCCGTACAGCTTGAGGCTGGTCTTCCAGGGCTTTGTGGTGCTGGTGGGCGCGTTGATCCTGTCGGGCGCGGTGAACACCGCCATCGTCGGGGCCAACGGAGTGCTCAGCCGGATGGTGGAAGACGGCGTCTTGACGACGTGGTTCAAGAAGCCGCAAAAGAAATATGGCACCAGCTATCGGGTGGTCAATATGATCGCCCTGCTGCAGGTGCTCACCATCATTGCCAGCCGTGGCAATGTGTATCTGCTGGCGTCGCTTTACGCTTTCGGCGTGATCTGGAGCTTCTCGTTCATGTCGCTGGCGGTGCTGGTGCTGCGCTACACGCTTCCGCAAAAACGCGAATGGAAGGTTCCCGGCAACTTTCACATTCGCGGAGTGGAAATTCCGGTTGGCTTGGGCATTATCTCGGTCGTCCTGTTCTCAACCGCCCTGGTGAATCTATTCACCAAGGAAATGGCCACGATTGCGGGCGTGAGTTTCAGTGCCGTGTTCTTCGTGGTGCTTACGGTTTCGGAACGCGTGGTCGCCAAACAACATGCGTCGGGCGAGTCGGGCCTGGAGCAATTCAACATCGCGGCCGACACAGAACTCAATGCGCAAACCGTGGAAGTCCGTCCGGGAAACATTCTGGTGGCCGTTCGTGACCCTCAGAACCTGGCTTATTTGCGCGAGCTGCTGGCACGAGTAGACACCACGAAAACGGATGTAGTGGTGATGACGGCGCGGATTTTCCGCCGGGAACACACCTTCAGCGGAACTATGGAGATGGAAACTGCTGAGGTGTTCGACAAGTACGAGCAGGAGCTCTTGACCGCCGTAGTTTCAGTGGCGGAGAAAGAAGGCAAACATGTCTCGCTGGTGGTGGTTCCGACGAACGATGTGTTTGAAGGTATCGTGGCCACGGCACAACGCCTGAACTCCACCATTGTTGTGTGTGGGCAGTCGCGCAAACTGACCGCCGACGAGCAGGGTAAGCTCGCAGGAGATGCCTGGGAGCGCCTGCCGGAGCCGCGTCCGCGACTCACGCTGGTGGTGGTCGGGACGAATGGTACCCGGCACGAATACCAGTTGGGGCCGCATCGGCCGCGCGTCCGCAAAGAAGATGTGGACCTGTTGCATAGCCTGTGGCGGGAAGCGACCGCAGACCCGAAATTCCGCGAACTGCACCACTATCACGTTCTCAACGTCGCGCTGCAGGAGATGGAGAAGCGCATGCACAACGGCGCGGAACGCGAAGAAGTGATGAAGGACTTGGAAGACGAAATGTGCCGGCCGTGCGGCCCCACCCTGCCCGATGAAGGCTCGACGCCTTCCAACTGACGGCGGTCTTGCTAACATCAGAGTGTGAGCAAAGATTCCAAAGTACGGGTTCGTTTCGCACCGTCTCCTACTGGGCAGTTGCACGTCGGCAATGCCCGCACCGCACTCTATAACTGGCTGTTCGCTCGCAGAAGCAAGGGCACGATGGTCCTGCGCATCGAAGACACCGATCTCGAGCGCAGCGAAGCCCGCTATGAAGATCAGTTGTTGGAAGACCTGAAGTGGTTCGGTATCGACTGGGACGAAGGCCCCGACGTGGGCGGTCCGTCTGCGCCATACAGGCAAAGCGATCGTCTGGCAATTTACCGCGAACACGCCGAGAGGCTAGTGAAAGAGGGCAAGGCCTACCTCTGTTTCTGTACACAGGAGGAGCTGGAGCGCGAACGAGAGGCCGCAATGGCCGAGCAGCGATCGCCGCTCTATTCAGGGAAGTGTCGAGGGCTTGGCCCGGCCGAAGCGGAGAGCCGTCGCGCCGCGGGCGAAGCAGCGGCCGTCCGGCTGGCAATCCCTGAGCATCCTATTCGCTTTCACGATATTGTTCGGGGCATGGTCGAGTTTTCCAACGAAGCGGTGAGCGATCCGATCATCCTGCGGTCGAGCGGTATTCCCGTCTACAACTACGTGGTTGTCGTCGATGACGCATTGATGGAAATCACGCACGTCATTCGCGGCGACGATCATTTGTCGAACACGCCGAAGCAGGTGGCGCTGTACGAAGCGCTGGGATGGCCGGTACCGGAATTCGCGCATTTGTCGACGATCGTGGGCGCTGATGGTGCACGGCTGTCGAAGCGGCACGGCGCGACGTCAATCGCCAACTTCCGCGAGATGGGGGTGCTGCCGGAAGCGTTAGTGAATTATCTTGCGCTGCTGGGCTGGGCTCCGACGGGCGGCAATCGCGAGGTGTTCACTCCAGAAGAGCTCACGAAGGAGTTCAGTCTGGAGCGTGTGACGCCTTCGGCCGCGATGTTCGACATGGGAAAGTTGTATTGGCTCAACCGGCACTACATCAAGAAGAGCCCGCCGGAGCGAATCGAGAAGCTGGCCGAGCCATACTTCATTAAGGCCGGACTTTTGCCGAAGAACCCCGACGAGCGCACGCGTACATGGTTCGGCAAGGTGGTCGCGCTGCTGGCTCCGTCAGTGAATAAGCTCGATGAATTGCCCGAGCGCGCTGCCTTGATTTTCCGGGTGGATGCGGCGGCGGCATTGAGCGCGCCTGACAACGCAGAAGTGCTGGGCGGGCCGAAGGCGAACGACGTGCTCGCAGTGTTTGCCGAGCAAGTGGAGAGCGATCCGTCGCCGATGACTCCGGAGCGCTTCAAGGCCATCATGAACGAGGTGAAGGCGAAGACTGAGACGAAGGGTAAAGACCTGTTCCACCCCGTACGCATCGTGTTTACTGGCTCGCACTCGGGGCCGGAGTTCGACAAGCTGATTCCGATTCTCGAAGAAGGCTCGCAGTTACCGTTACCCGATGCATGTGATGAACACGCACGAGCGGCTGGCGGCGTTCAAGGCGGCGCAGGCAGCGCGCTAATTACTCTAGGGCGTGGCGCAGTGCCGCGCGCGCGAGGATGCGAGTCGAGTCCAGCGTCGGCAGCGGCGACGTGATGTCGTCGATCAGCAGTGGAATCTCCGTGCATCCCAGCACGACGGCGTCGCAGCCCTCGTGACTCAGCCTTCCGATGACCTGCTGGAAATAAGTGCGCGAGTCGGTGGTGAAGATGCCGTTTACCAGTTCGTCCATGATGATTCGATCGATGCGGGCGCGCTCATCGGCACCGGGCACGAGGTAGTCGAAGCCGGCGGCGGGCAACTTTGTCTGGTACACCGTGCCTTCCGATGGTGTACTTCGTGCCGGTGATCGCCAGCTTGTGAAAGCCGCGCGACTTCGCGACAGCCGCGACCTCATCCACGATATGCAGCCAGGGCAGCGGCGAGCGTGGGGCGACGAGGTCGAACGCGTGATGGATCGTGTTGTCGGGAGAGATCAGGAAATCCGCGCCCGCGTTAGCCAGCTTGTTCGCCGACGACAGCATCAGCTCAGCAACGCCCTGGCCAATCGTAGCGGCGGATGAACTCCATGTAGTCGCCGAGACAGTGCGTGTGCATGGATATTTCGGGATGCATGTGGCGGCCCATGAGTGCGGGCGCTTCGTCGCAAATAGTGCGATAACACAGTGCGGCGCCTTCGGCGCTGCAGGCCACGATTCCGATGTGCTTGGGCATGTGCCTCCCGTGGCAACGAAAGACAATTTGACCACGGATTTACACGGATGACACGGACAGCACTGAGGCTGATTTCATTCCTGCTTGACCCATCGATGAAATCCGCTTGAATCTGTGGTTGCTTTTTGCTTCTACAACTTCGCCAGGAGCTCTCGCTTCTTCTGTTCCGGTAGAAACGAAGCACGGAAGGAATTCTCCGCCACATGGCGCAACTCGGCCTTAGCAAATCGGAATACTTCCTGGGCAATCTGGTATTCATGCGCCAAGCTCGTGCGAAACATGTCGGGATCGTCGGTATTGAGTGTGACCACAACTCCTGCATCGTAGAGCTTACGCACAGGATGTTGCTCGGCCGATGGACAACAACCGGTCAGCACATTGCTCGAGATGCAGGCTTCGACGGGGATTTGCCTTTCGGCAAGGTGAGCGACGAGTGCCGGATCTTCAATGGCACGCAGGCCATGCCCGATGCGGTCTGCTTTCAGTTCGCGAAGAGCAGACCACACCGACTCTGGTCCCATGGTCTCGCCGGCATGGACCGTCCTGTGCAGTCCTTCGCTTGCTGCCCGCGCGTAGACATCACGAAACAACTCCGGTGCCGCGCGCCGCTCATCGCCGCCCAAGCCGATACCCACAATGCTGGCGCTGATTTTGCGCAATGCGCGGGTGTCGTCGAGCACGCGTTCGGCGGCTTCGGCCCCGAAATGCCGGACGGCGTCGAAGATCCAGTACAGCGACATGCCAAAATCGCACTCGCCGCGTTTTCGGCCCGCCTCGAGGCCTTCAAACAACGGAGCAAATTCGCCGCCGCGCCAGTGAATGACACCCACCGACACATACACCTCGGCGTGCAGCACGTTTTGCGTGTGCAGCTTTTGCATCATGCGATAGGTGACGAGCTCGTAGTCCTCGGCGGTGCGCAGACGCTCGGTGACCGCCTTAAACGCAAGCAGAAAGCCGGTGAAATTCTTGTACTGGTACAGCTCGTGAGCCTCTTCTTCGGTGAACACGCGCCCGCTGTCGGCGATGTTGGTGTAGCGATTATTTGTTGTAGAAAGTGGCGTCGGATGACGGCGGCTCAATTCAGCTAGCGTCGCGGGATCAACGGTGCCCTCGAGGTGCAGGTGCAGCTCGGCTTTAGGCAGCGACAGAATATAGGCGCTGGGAGCGCCAGCGCCTGGTAGGGAATCCGGCATACGTTCACAATTCTAGCGCCGCCGGTCTTCGGGGCAGAACTCGCTACGGTAGCGACTGTACAGCATGTACACCGTTAGCCCGATCAGCAGCCACACGAAAAAGCGAAGCCAGGTGAGAATCGGCAGGCCGGCCATCAGCAAGATGCAGAACAGTACGCTAAGCACAGGTGCTGCCAGGCCTCCGGGTGCGCGGAAGCCGCGCCGCCGCTCCGGTTGCTTGTAGCGCAGGATGATGACACCGAGCGAAACCAGTACGAAGGCGAAGAGCGTCCCGATGTTCGACAAGTCGGCCAGCGTGCCAATGTCGAGAACGCCGCCAGGTACTCCCACCAGGAACCCGGCGATCCATGTCGCGGTCGAAGGCGTACGGAAGCGCGGATGTACGCGCCCGAACAACTTAGGCAGCAAGCCATCGCGCGACATGGCGAACCAGACTCGCGCCTGTCCCAGCTGAAAGACCAGCAGCGACGAGATCATGCCCATCATGGCGCCGAACAGCACCGCCAGCCTCACCCAATGCAGCTTCACCGAGCCAGTAGTTATGCCAAGCTGCTTGAGGCTGTTGACCACCGGCGCGGCATCGTCGAGCAATCGCTGCCACGGAACGATCCCCGTGAGCACCACGGCCACGGAAATGTACAGCACCGTGCAGACGATTAACGTCGCGATGATGCCGATTGGCAGGTCGCGTTGAGGGTTCTTCGCTTCTTCTGCGGCCGTCGAAACCGAATCGAAACCGATGTAGGTAAAGAAAATGATGGAGCCGCCGGTGAGTATGCCAGACCATCCGTTGGGCGCGAACGGATGGTAATTCGAGGGATGAATGTAGTGCATGCCAGCGAACACGAACGCGAGGATGGCCGCGATCTTCAGGATGACCATGACGTTATTGGTTTCCGCCGACTCGCGAATGCCGCGCACCAGCACAACCGTCAACAGCATGACGACCGCAAACGCTGGAATGTTGAATCCGAAGTGCCATCCCGGCGTGTAGAGAACGTTGCCTTGCAAGTCGGTCAGGCCCGAGGGTAGGTACGCAGGCGAGATCCAGCGCAACGCCGGATGCCAACCAAACCAGTCGAACATATCGACCAGGTGCGCGGCGAAACCTACGCTCACTGCCATGTTGCTGACGGCGTACTCGAGAATCAGGTCCCAGCCGATGATCCAGGCAATCAGCTCGCCCATGGTGGCGTAGGTGTAGGTGTAGGCGCTACCCGCGATCGGAATCATTGACGCCAGCTCGGCGTAACACAGCGCGGTGAACGCGCACACGATTGCGACCAGCACCAGCGAGAGAGCTAAAGCAGGCCCGGCACCAGGGCGGCCGAGTGTGGCTACATGATGTACAAGGTAGTCGAGAAGGGGAGCGTTCAGGATTGAGGAGGTGTCGAACTTCTGGCCGGCAATGGCGGTGCCAATCACCGTGAAGATGCCCGACCCGATGACAGCGCCGATGCCCAGGGCGGTAAGCGACCACGGTCCGAGCGTCTTCTTGAGCCGATGTTCCGGCTCTTCTGATTCGGAGATCAGCTTGTCGATCGACTTACACGCGAAGATTTGTTTCGCCAGATCAAGCTCCCGGGGATGAAGGAATCGATGCCTCAGGATTCAAACAGAAACCCAAGGCAACGGGCAAGCGCAATGTGTCGCAGCCACTACTCGCTCTTGTAGACCATGCCGCCCTTCATCACAAACTTCACGTGTTCCAGCGTGGTGACGTCTTGCAGCGGGTCACCGTCCACTGCGATGATATCGGCGAAATGACCTGGCTCGATCACGCCGACTTTGTCGGACCAGCCCAACAGGTCGGCGTCATTGACCGTCGCCGCCTGGATCGACTGCAGCGGGGTCAGTCCCAGCTTTACCATCACGGCAAACTCGTGTGCGTTCAGTCCATGTGGATAGACCGCCGCATCGGTCCCGAACCCCACCTTGACGCCGCTGGCGAAGGCATGCGCGATGTTCTTGCGCGCGGCAGGCATGACTTCCTTGCCTTTGGCGAGCATCGCTGGGGGGACGTTCATTTTGGGCGCGTTTTCCAGGAACCAGTCACTGAGATACAGCGTTGGAACGAGGTACGTGCCATGCGCCTTCATGGCCGCGATTCCGGCATCGTCAATGTAAGAGCCATGTTCGATGGAATCGACTCCCGCTTCCGTCGCCCAGAAAATTCCCTGCGCGCCATGAGCGTGGGCGGCGACTTTGCGGCCCAGGCGATGGGCGTCGGCAATAATGGCGCGCAATTCTTCCTGCGTGAATTGCGAAGCCTGCGGACTGTCGCCCAGCGACAGCACCCCGCCCGTCGCGCATACCTTGATCACGTCGGCGCCATACTTAATGATCTCGCGCACCTTGTGCTGGACGTTCTCGACACCATCCGCCACGCCGATCTCTGTGGCATGCCACTCGTAGGGCAGCAGGTTGTCGTCGCAATGTCCGCCGGTAATGCTCAGCGCTGGGCCACTGGCGTCGATACGAGGTCCCGGGACGTCGCCCGCATTGATGGCATCGCGCAGTGCGATGTCGGTGAAGCCGTCGGCACCGACGTTGCGAATGGTGGTGAAGCCCGCCAGCAGAGTGATGCGCGCGTTCTTGGCTCCGATCAACGCTTCGCGCGGAAGCGAGATCGCAAGCCGGTCGTAGCCGAACTTCGGATCGAAAGTAATGTGCGTGTGCGCGTCGATCAGGCCGGGGAGAACAGTCTTGCCCGACAGATCGATGACTTTGGCGCCGCGCGTCGGTTGCTCCCGAGTCCGGCTCCGACGCTGACGATCTTGCCGTCCTCAATAACGATGGCCTGATTGGTCAGGGTCTTGCCGGTGCGGACATCCAGCAGTTTTCCGGCCCGAACGATGGTGCGCGCGGAAGCGGGGGTTGCCTGCTGGGCAAATGCCGCTGCGGTTGCCAGCGAAACAACAGAGAGACACAGGAGAGATTTTGTGAGTTTCAAGTTCGTCGCCATCCTTGTGCGCAAGTTTTGGTGCAAGTCCTACTTCGCGGGCGCCAGGTTTTGCTCGAAATGATCTTCAATGCGGTGAAACAAGTCACTTCGAGTTACTTTTCCGGCAATGCCATGCGTTTTGCGCGGGTACAGCATCAGTTGGAATTGCTTGCC
This sequence comes from uncultured Acidobacteriaceae bacterium, assembly GCA_963749635.1. Classification (GTDB taxonomy): domain Bacteria; phylum Acidobacteriota; class Terriglobia; order Terriglobales; family Acidobacteriaceae; genus DASRAA01. The sequence continues at coordinate 99,622 of CAVVNW010000016.1, read as the reverse complement.
GGCATTGATGAAGGCGTTCGTCATCTGGATCGTGTTCTGCAGGTGCACGTTGTCATCGCTGGTGCCGTGGACTTCCAGCAGTTTGCCGTGCAGGTCGCCCGCGAAGTTGAGCGGAGAGCTATCGTGGTAGCCACTTTCGTTTTCGCTCGGCAATCCCATATAGCGCTCGGTGTAGATGGAGTCGTAATTGCGCCAGTCGGTCACCGGCGCGACTGATATGCCGGCCTTGAACTGGTCGGTCTTCTCTAATGTGTAAAGCGTGAAATACCCGCCGTAGCTCCAGCCCCAGAAGCCAAGGCGCGAGCTGTCCAGCATTGGATATTGCTGCAGCGCCTGCTTGAGCGCCGCCATCTGGTCGTCGAATTCGGTAGGACCGAAATGATGCTTGATGGGCAGCGAAAACGCTTTGCCCCGGTTGGCCATGCCGCGGTTGTCGACTTTCAGAATGGCAAATCCCTGGCGAACGAGAATCTGGTCGAAAAGATAGGAAGTGTTGCCCCATGCATCGCGCACCGACTGCGCGCCTGGGCCGCCATACGGATTCAGAATGAGCGGCGCCTTTCCGCCCGCCATCATCGCCCCGCCTTCAGGCATCAGCAACGTGCCCAGCAGCGTTGTTGTGCCGTCCGCCGCTTTGAATTCCACGGTCTTGGGCGCGATCAGGTTGTAGGCTTCGACGCTGCGCGATTGCCAGAAGGGCGTGCAGTTTCCGTCGGTCGCGCACAGCGACATACTCGGAGGAGTGATGAGGGCAGAGTATGTGTCCACATAGGACTTCGTTTTCAGCGGCCCGAAGTTTGGCCCGTGGGTTCCGTTCTGCTTCGAGACGCGGTGAAAATTCTGACCGTCCAATCCCACAGCGAATACATTTGCCTGCCGCCAATCTCCTTCATTGGCGGTGAAGTACACGGAGCCCGCCGCATCATCTACCGCGTCGATGCCTTCCACTTCCCAATCGCCGTGCGTAAGTTGTGCCACCAGCTTGGCGTCGGCGTCGAGCGGCTTCTGTTTGTCGAACTGATAGAGATATATGTGATTGTGTCCATCGCGCCAGCTGGTCACGAGAAAGCGGTCGCCGGATAACAGCACCTCGAAATCCGGAACATGGATCCATGCGTCACTGGTCTCGCTGAGCACACGTTTCGATTTGCCACTCGGCACATCAACGAAGTAAATGTCGAGACGGTCCTGCACGCGATTCATCGACATCGCCCACAGCACGCCGTCACGCACCCATCCGAAGCGCGGGATAAGGACGTTTGGATCGTTCCCGAGCGGCAGCGAGCCATCTTTTCCTCCTGCCGAGATCCACTTCACCTTGCTTCCGTTCGACGAGACAACTCCAATGCGCACCACCGGATTCGGATCACCTGCCTTGGGATACTTTTCCATGTCCACGGTCGGGTGCGTGGGGATCCAGTCAGTGATGGGGTACGTCGGCACGTCTTTCTCATTCATCTCGAGGAATGCGATCGCCTTGCCATCGGGCGACCAGAAATAATTGCTGCGGCTGTAGAGCTCTTCCCGGTATACCCAATCGACTTCGCCGTTCAACAGGTTGTCATTGCCGTCGCGAGTGAGGGCGTCTTCCTGACCGCGCTTGATGTCGCGGACATAGAGGTCGTGCTTGCGCAAGTAGGCTAGTCGCTCGCCGTCGGGAGAAAATTTGGGATCAGACGCCCCGTCAGCGCTGGAGGTTATTTGCACGGCCGTTCCGGTGTCCAGCCTGTAATACCAGAGCTGTCCCAATGAGTCGAAGAGCAGGTGCTTCGAATCGGGGGACCAGTGGTACGCCGCAACCGAGTAGCGCTGCATCGCTTCTTTCTGGCGTTCATCTTTGATGGAACTGGTGGGCGGAGCCAGTGAGGCCAGCTTTTCGCTCGACACCAGAACCGCCGGCTTACCCGTCGCCAGGTCGATATACCACAGAGCACCGTGGTCTCCACTGTCATCGCGCTGTACGTAGGAAACCTTAGTGCCGTCAGGGCTCCATTTCACGGCTTCGGGCGGACGTCCAGTAATGCCGCCCTCGGCGAAGATGGCTTCAATCGTTAATTGCTGTCCCGTGGTGGGCGGGTGGTCTTGGGCGTTGAGTGAAAAGGTCAGTACGAGTGCGCACAACAAAGTCAGAACAAAACAAATCTTCACGGCGGCTCCGCGGTTGGGTTTCTGTAGGGAAGCAGTTTATCGCAAGCCACAACATTCGCGAGCGATGCCTGGAGGTTCGATGCCTTCGGAGGCCGCATTTCTGCATGCTAGAATCCAGACAGGTTCCGCAAAGGTGTAATGACTTCCGACCTTCAAAGCCTCATCGAACTCCAGCAGATTGACTCACAAATCGCCGCGTTGCGGGCCGAAATTGCCGCCCTGCCCAAGCATGTAGCGGAAATCGAAGCTAAACTCGCGGGTTCAAAGGCCAAGGTCGAAGCTGCCATCGCCGCCGGCAAGGCCGACGAGGCCGCCCGTCGCAAGCACGAGTCCGACATTCAGGACCAGCAGCAGAAAATCAGCAAATATCGCGACCAGTCGCTGAACGTAAAGACCAATCAGGAATACAAAGCCCTGATGGAAGAGATCAAGTTCGCGGAGCAGAAGATCACGGCCTCGGAGGACAAGATCCTCGAAATCATGGTCGCTGCTGACTCCCGCAAAGAGGCGCTGAAGAAGGCGGAAGCTCAGCTGAAAGCCGATACAGGCGAGAATGACCGCGAGAAAGAAGAGGCCCGCCAGCGTACGGCAATTGACGAAGCTGCCTTGGCCGAGCTGGCTACCCGGCGCAATGCATTACGCACTGGCGTTAGCGAGGAAGTGCTACGTCACTATGACCATGTCCTGAAGGTGCGGGGAACGGCGCTGGCGGCGGTCTCTGACAACGAGCAGTGTGGGGCGTGCAGCGTGATGCTGCGTCCGCAGGTCTTCCAAGAGGTCATGACCAATGAGCAGTTCATGACTTGCGATTACTGCCGGCGAATTCTGTACTACGTGCCGCCTCCGCCGAAGCCCGAGGATCAGAAAGAGAAAGCACCGAAAGCGGCAGAAGCGGCAAGTGCTGACGACAGTGCAACTGCCTCAGAAGAAGCCGCCCCGCAGTAGGTTCCCTTCTCGATTCCACGAACATTTAAGATGTGCATTCGTTCCACTGCGAGGTGAGAGTGTCGGCTCACGAACCCATCGCCGTCGTGACAATAAGCAACCGCGGCGCTTTGCGGTTGAAGAGTGGTCACCCGTGGGTCTATCGCTCCGACATTTCCAGAGCTGAGGCCATTCCGGCCGGCGCGCTGGTACACGTTCAGGATGAGCGCGGCCGGAAGCTTGGCACAGCGCTATACAGCAGCTCATCGCAGATCGCGATCCGGCTGCTGACGTCGAAGATCATTGGCCAGAGCGAAATGTTACCGCTTCTAAGCGGCCGGATCGACGAGGCCGTGCGCTTCCGTCGGCGAAACGTTCGTGACGGCGATTCATACCGCGTGGTCTTCAGTGAGGCCGACCTGCTGCCTGGCCTCATCGTCGACAAATACAACGACGTGCTCGTCATGCAAGAGCTGACGCAGGCGTTCGATCGCGAGGACATTCGCCACGTCGTCATGAAAAAGCTGGCCGAGCACTTTCCCGGCGCCAGCTTGCTCGACCGCGTGGACCCGCACATCCGCGAGCTCGAGCAGCTTCCGGGCCGCGAATCGCAGCTACTCAGCGGAGAGAAATCGGCCACAATCTTCACTCTCAACGGCGTGGGTTTTCACTTCGATGGTCTGGGAGGTCAGAAAACTGGCGCCTTCCTCGACCAGCGGGAGAACTACGCTGCAGCTGCTCGCTATGCGCACGGAGAGGCACTCGATTGTTTTACCTACCAAGGCAGCTTCGCCCTGCACCTCGCGCGAGTGTGCAGCAAGGTGACAGCGGTGGATTCATCCCGCCCGGCGCTGGAAGTCGCAGAGCAGAACGAGCTGCTCAATCGTGAGAAGCACACTTCAGGCGAGATTGAATGGATCGAAGCCAACGCCTTTGACCTGCTCAAGGATTACTCGACCGCCGGACGCCCGTACGACACCATCGTTCTCGATCCGCCGGCGTTTGCCAAGAGCAAGCGAACTGTCGAGACCGCTATCCGCGGATACAAGGAGCTGAATCTCCGTGCGATGAAGATGCTCCGTCGGGGTGGGATGCTCGTCACATGCTCCTGTTCGTTCCACGTGGAACAGTTACAGTTCCTTGCAATGCTGGATGCGGCAGCCGCCGACGCCGGGCGCAAGCTGAGAATTCTAGAGAAACGGGGTGCGGCCATCGATCATCCTGTTCTGTCGGGTGTTCCGGAGACCGCATACTTGAAGTGCATAATCTGCCAAGTTATTGATTAATCGATTGGCGAACGAAATTATTGCGTCCGATCGACCCTCATGAAATTCATACAGTTCATATAATGGGGCCACGGCCACCCGGAGTTTCAGGAGCACGTTATGGCAATTCGATGGGACAAACTGACGGTTAAAGCCCAGGAGGCGGTGCAGCGCGCGAACGACATCGCCAGCGAGCACGGCAATCCTGAACTACAGCCGGTCCACATACTGGCAGCGCTGCTGGAAGACCATGAGGGCATCGTCGCTCCTTTGTTGGAGCGAGTGGGGTTGCAGGTTCCGGCGGTCCAGACGCAAGCGATGTCGGCGATTGAGCGTCTGCCCAAAGTGTCGGGCGGAGGCGCGGCGCAAGCGTCGCTGTCGAGCGCAGCCAATCAGTTGCTGGAGGGAGCCTTCAAAGAGGCGTCGAACTTCAAGGACGAGTTCGTCTCGACCGAGCACATTTTGCTGGCGATGACCAAGCTCAAACGCGATGCGGCGCAGGAGATCCTGAGCAAGGCGGGCGCAACCTACGACAACATTTTGCGCGCGCTCACGGCAGTTCGGGGCAATCAGAAAGTGACCGACCAGAATCCCGAGGCCAAGTATCAGGCCCTGGAGCGTTATGCTCGCGACCTGACAGAGCTGGCCAAGAAGGGCAAGCTTGATCCCGTAATCGGGCGCGATGAGGAAGTGCGTCGCGTGGTGCAGGTGCTGTCTCGCCGCACCAAGAACAATCCAGTGCTGATCGGCGAGCCCGGCGTAGGCAAGACCGCCATCGTCGAAGGCCTTGCGCAGCGCATTATCTCGGGCGACGTGCCCGAGCAACTGAAGAACAAACGCGTAGTCTCGCTCGATCTCGGAGCGATGCTGGCGGGCGCAAAATATCGCGGCGAGTTCGAAGACCGCCTGAAAGCCGTCCTGAAGGAGATTGAACAGTCGAATGGGCAGATCGTGCTGTTCATCGACGAACTGCACACGCTGGTGGGCGCGGGTGCTGCCGAGGGTGCGATCGACGCTTCCAACATGCTCAAGCCGGCGCTTGGCGCGGGGAGAGCTGCGGGCCATCGGAGCCACCACGCTGAATGAGTACCGCAAGTACATCGAAAAAGATGCCGCACTCGAGCGCCGCTTCCAGATTGTCTTTGTGGGCGAACCGAATGTGGAAGACACGATCGCGATCCTGCGCGGGCTGCGCGAGAAGTACGAGGTGCATCACGGGGTGCGCATTAAGGATTCGGCGATTGTGGCAGCCGCGACCTTGTCGCATCGGTATATTTCCGACCGCTTCCTCCCCGACAAGGCGATTGATCTGATCGACGAGGCGGCGGCTTCGTTGCGCATCCAGATTGACTCGATGCCGACGGAGATCGATCAGTTGGAGCGCCGCGCAACGCAGCTTGAAATCGAGCGCCAGGCTTTGAAGCGGGAAGACGACACGAACTCGCGTGAGCGGTTGAAGGTATTGGAGAAAGAGCTGGCGCACATCAAAGAGCAGTCGAATGCTCTGAAGGCGCGTTGGAAGCAGGAGAAGGAAATCATCGCCAACGTGCGTGCCAAGAAGGAGCAGCTCGAGAAACTGAAAATCGACATCCAGGAAGCCACGCGTAAGGGCGAGTTCGAGCGCGCAGCGAAGTTGCAGTACGGCGAATTGCCGAAGCTCGAGGCGGAGATCAAGCAGCTCAGCGCGCAGATGGACACCAAGCAGTCCCGCATGCTCAAGGAAGAGGTGGACGAAGAAGACGTCGCCAAAATCGTAAGCAAGTGGACCGGCATTCCCGTGTCGAAGATGCTGGAAGGCGAAGTGAACAAGCTGGTGACCATGGAAGACCGCCTGCGGGAGCGCGTGATTGGCCAGGACGAGGCGCTGTCGCGAGTGGCGAATGCGATCCGGCGTTCGCGCGCGGGGCTGAGCGATCCTAAGCGGCCGATCGGCTCGTTCATCTTTCTGGGCCCAACCGGTGTGGGCAAGACCGAGCTGGCGCGTGCGTTGGCAGAATTTCTGTTCGACGACGAGCACGCGATGATCCGCATCGACATGTCGGAGTACATGGAGAAGCATTCGGTGTCGCGATTGATTGGCGCGCCCCCTGGCTACGTGGGCTACGACGAAGGAGGGCAGTTGACCGAGGCGGTGCGGCGGCGTCCGTACGCTGTGGTTCTTTTCGACGAGATCGAGAAGGCACATCCCGATGTGTTCAATGTCTTCCTGCAGATCATGGATGACGGCCGCCTGACCGACGGCAAAGGCCGCCACGTTGATTTCAAGAACACCATCCTCATCATGACGTCGAACATCGGCTCGAGCTATTTGCAGCAGGCCGGTGCGAACCCCGATAAGCAGGAGGAAGCGCACGAGCAGGTGATGGAAGCGCTGCGTGGGCACTTCAAACCCGAATTTCTGAACCGGGTGGACGACATCATTTTCTTCAATCCGCTGGGCAAGGAACAATTGGTCAAGATCGTGGACTTGCGGCTGCAGGATCTGCAGCGGCTGTTGGCCGATCGCAAGATCACGCTGGAGCTTACGCCGAAAGCGAAGGAGCTGATCTTCACCGAAGGCTACGACGCGAACTACGGTGCGCGTCCGCTGAAGCGCGCGATTCAGCGGCTGGTGCAAGACCCACTGGCCATGAAGATTCTGGACGGCGAAGTGCTGCACGGTGACACGATCCGGATCGATGCGGATGCGAAAACCAAGCGGTTGAAGTTCGAGGCGATACATAGGGATGTCCCCGAACCAGTGGGGGCGAAGTAACCTGCGTTCGTAAATTGGCGGCACAGTCGAGAGGCTGTGCCGTTTTTCTTGTGTTCTGTACTTTACGTAACAAAGTACTTGACAACAATTGTACGGCGGACCTAGAGTATCGCTCATGCCCGATCCGCGTCCCTGCCGAAAGACTCCACGAAGCCGCCCGGCGCCTTCCGGCCCCTCGGCGCTCGAGCACCTCGAGGTGATCCGCAAAGCGATGGAGCGGAGCACAGCGTTCACCGCCGTGTCGGGATGGGGATACTGCGCCATGGGTGTAACTGCGCTGGTTGCAGCTCCTATCGCTCTGCGCCAGAGCACGATAGATGGCTGGCTGGCGGTGTGGCTGGCAGAGGCGCTGGTAGCGGTCACACTGGGCCTGGTTGCCATGCACTGGAAGGCCTCGCGGCAAGGGACTCCCATTCTCTCCGTACCCGGCCGGAGACTTTTCGTCGGCCTGCTTCCCGCACTCTTCGCGGGCGGCGTGATGACGGTAGCGCTTATCAAAGCTGGCGATCCGCGGCAGATTCCCGGGGTATGGCTGCTGCTGTACGGAGTGGCCGTGATGCAGGCGGGCGCGTTTTCCGTGCGGACGATTCCGGTCATGGGAGCCGTGTTCGTGCTGGCTGGAGCAATCGCACTGCCTCTGCCTTGGTGGTGGGCCAACGCGATGCTGGCCGTGGGGTTTGGTTTAGTGCACATGGCGTTCGGCGCGTATATCGCGAGGAGGCATGGTGGCTAAGCAAGCGGTCGATCCCACTGGTCTCAGCGTTCAACACAGCCGTTCGTTGAAGAAGAGCCGGTCGAGCGGAACGGCGGCGCTGGAGCTCGATCCCGTGATTCACGAGCGGGTGCGGCTGGGGATCATCAGCGCACTTGCAGTGAACGAAGACCTCAGCTTTAACGACCTGAAGAAGCTGCTGGAGATCACCGATGGAAACCTCAGCGTGCACGCCCGAAAGCTGGAAGTCGCGGGATACGTGAAGTGCTCGAAGTCGTTCGTGGGGCGCCAACCACGCACGGAGTTTCGCTTGACGGCCGCGGGCCGCCGGGCACTCGACGGATATCTGCAACAGATGGAGTCGGTGATTCAGGCGGCGCGCAAGAGCTGATCGAACCACAGTTATAAGCCGGAAGGAATTGGGGTCATGGATGGACAACAAATCAATCGAGTCAGTAGCCGAGTCATACTTGTTTTGTCTCTTATTGCGTTGTCAACCGTCCTGATCGGATACACGCAGCCGCCGCAACCGGATGAGGGAGCATTGGCGCACATCTTCCAGATCACGATCGTGTTGCTGGCGCCAGTGATGCTGCTTTTCCTGGCCACCGCGGATTGGCAGCGGCCTCTGCGAAGCGTGCGGCGATTGGCAGTTCCGGCCTGCGTACTACTTTTGGCGTTTGCGGCGCTGTATTACCTGGAGCATCTTCGGTAAATTTCTTGCCCGCGCATCTCGCCGCAAAAAACAAAATTCACGACTGATTAGAATCAATGGTTTGGGAGAAAATTGTTCGCAAACGATTGATTTCTATGGTGGTTATACGTATCCATTAGTGGGCGTAGGAGTTAGGGGTACAAATCGCCGATTTTTGACCCCCAAAGCTGTCATACTTTGCATACAAGTCATACTCATTTTCCGCCACCAAGTGATGTCAAAGAACAAACCGTTCCGCGCGCTGGGCGCGGATGGGGTGACGAGAGACACCAACCCCTTCCCTCGCCGTTCGTCGATTACACAAGAGCAGATGCCGAGCGCGAAAGGACGTGGGACACGTGGTCGTGTGATAGCGGGGCGCGGGGCGCTCGGGCTGAAGCCCTCTCGTCGATCTGTCATCCCTGCCGGGACTCCCGATCTGTAAAACGAGGCTACCCAGCGCTGAAAAGCGCTGGGCTTAGATATGCCGTCCCTGCCGGGACCGGGGACGGGGAATTCCACCTCGGCAACGCGAGGCGGGACTGGGCACAAATACCTTGCGAAAGAGTGCCGTCGGCCGAACCGTTTGCTGAAAACTCGAAAAAGCAGATTCCCCACGGACTGAAGTCCGCGAGGAATGACAAAAAAAAAAGGCCTAGCGGCACGACTGAAGTCGTGCCCTTTCAAAACGTGACCCTCACTTTTTCGCACCGCTGGCGATGCCGCGAATGGTCCAGAAGTCGTGGGCGAAGCCGGAATCGCTGATGAGGCTGTAGGGCATCCAGAAGTAGCCCTTGAGGCCGAAGTCGGTTCCCCACGAGTTGCGCACCAGCACCGCGTGTTTGCGGTCGTCGTAGCCGACGGCCATCACGGCGTGACCGCCGTGGGCAGGGTCGTGTCGCTTGCGGGGAATGGGCATTATGCCGCCTTCCCATTTGTCGGTGATAGGGGGCTCGAAGCTGGGATGCATCCAGAAACCGAAGACGAACGGGTGACGGTCGGCAAGGCAGTTCTTCAGACGGTGCAGGAAAGTCTGGGGCGTGAGCGACCGGTGTGAAATGCGGTAGTACGCGGCAATTTTGTGTTTCGCGGCGACCGCATACGCCTCGGGCAGCGGTTTTCTAACGACGGCGTGAGGGTGCTCATTGTAGGGATGCAGGTATTCCGGGCAGGCACCGTACTTGGCCATGACCTTCATGGCATCGCGCAGGTTGACCGAAGGCTTCAGACGCTTCTCATGCGCGATGGGACGCTCGTTGTAGTAAATGAAGAGCCGCGACGGATGGATGGCCCGCATCTTGTGCAAGCGATGTTCGTAGTGAACCGCGGCGGCCACGGCGTGAGCGGTGCATGTGCCAAGGCGTCCCTGGTCCTGGATCGGTGGACACAGGCGGCGCAGGTCGACGCGCGATGGCAGATGTTTGCGGATGCGTTCCGATTTCGGGGGGTAGAGGTAATCGCTGGGATCGGGGCGGTCTCGAACCAGTGTGTAGCGCGAATAGTTGGTCGTCATAGGGCGTTGGTTGATTGGGGACTATACACCAGTAAGCTTCGTTCGCGCGACCGAAGAGCGGTGATGCCCAGCGCACCGGATCGAAATAGGCCTTCGACATTCTCGCGAAACACGCTAGGATTCGGAATCCGTCCACTTACACCATGAACGTCTTCCTGTGCTGTGTCAGCACTGAATTCAAATCGTACCGGCTGAGGCTGGCCAACCAACTTGGCGCGCTGAAAGACCATCCCTACGAAATCAAGGTGCAGGAGGACTTCCGGCAGGGCGACCACACCCTGCTCGACAAGTTGGCCGATTACGTCCGCGAGTGCGACTTGCAGGAGATCGCGACGGAGTATGGGATTTCGTTGGGCGAGTAGGAAGCGAGAAACGGTTTGTTGTATTACAGAATATTACATGATATGGTGGCGGTATTATGAGCAGCAACGAGAAGACCATCAGCTTCCGGGCCGATGCGGAGAAGATCGATGAACTCGACAATCTGGCCACCGCGCAGGACCGTTCGCGAAGCTATCTGATCAATGAGGCCATCAGCAACTACATCGAGTTGCATGCCTATCAAGACGCGCTGGTGCGCCAGGGGCTGGCCGAGATGCGGAAGGGCCGTGTGGTCAGCCATGAGGAAGTGGTGAAGCGTCTCAAGAAGACGGGACGCGCCAGCGGATGATCGAGTGGACCGAGCAGGCAACGCAGCAGCTCGACCAGGTGCGCGACTACATAGCCCTTTCCAACAGCGAAGACGTAGCTGACCGGGTAATGCTGCGGATCATAAGCAGTGTGGAACGGCTGGCGGCCTTTCCCACGTCCGGCAGGTCGGGACGAGTGCATGGGACACGCGAACTGGTCATCCCAAATACGTCATTCATCGCAGCGTATGCAGTGGACAAGACCCGCATTGTGATTCTGGCTGTTTACCGCGGGGCGCACCGGTGGCCGGAAACCTTTTGATGAAGAGTGGCACTCCGAGGAAAATCCCTACCTCGCCAAATGAAGGGGCGAGATGGGCGCCTAGCGCTGGTTTCGTTGACAGAGGCCGCGTTTCTGGTCTATTCTTAAGACTTTGGTAGTCCTGCGTTTGCCCGCCTAGGGGTTTCCTGCGCGTTTCAGCGCCACGAACTCAGCGGCTCTTTCGCGGTCTTTTCTAAATTCTGGGAGAGTTCACGATGTCTACGTATTTCCCCAAAGGGGAAATTGCGCGTAAATGGTTTGTTGTCGATGCGTCGGGCCAGACATTGGGCCGGCTGGCGTCGCGTGTGGCGCGCATCCTCGCGGGTAAGGACAGTCCGCAATACACCCCGTTTCTTGATACCGGCGATCACGTGATCGTGATCAATGCCGGACAGGTGAAAATTACCGGCCTGAAGGCCGACAAGAAGACCTACTACAGCTATTCGGGTTTCCCGGGCGGCATCAAGGCTGAGGAGTACAAGAAGCGCTTTGCACGCAAGCCGGAGCTGGTAGTGGAAGACGCGATTAAAGGCATGTTGCCCCATACCAAGCTGGGTCGGGCCATGGCCTCGAAGCTGAAAGTTTATAAGGGCGACAAGCATCCGCACGCGGCGCAGAAGCCGGCAGAGCTAGTAGCCGCGGCGAAGTAGATTTTTGGATTCCCACATTTCCCAAAAGAAGGGAAAGGATGGGGCACCCGAGATTGAGGAAGGAATAAGGGAGCGAGGCTCCCGAGAGACAAATGGCAGAACTGGTTCAGTATTACGGTACGGGACGGCGCAAATCGAGCGTGGCCCGAGTGTTTCTTCGCCCCGGCAGCGGCGAGTTTACGGTCAACGGCAAGCCGTTCAACACCTACTTTGTGACCGAAGAGCAGCGCACCATGGCGAAGTCGTCGTTGCTGCTGACGGAGACGTCAGGTAGCTTCAACGTGATTTGCACCTGCGCCGGCGGTGGGGTGAACGGCCAGGCGGGCGCGGTTCGCATGGGCGTGGCCCGCGCGTTGCAGGAGTTCAATCCTGAACTGCGCGCCAAACTGAAAGCTGAGGGCTTCCTGCGCCGCGATGCGCGTGGTAAAGAGCGCAAGAAGTACGGCCAGAAGGGCGCACGCAAGCGCTTCCAGTTCAGCAAGCGATAAGTTTGGTTCCCACATTTCCCAACGGATGGGAAATGTGGGCCACCCAGCGAGTTTCTTCCGCCTTGTGGTTCCGGGGGCGGGAGGGCGAAGTAACTGCCGGAACGAATCTTTCCGCACCCGCTGTATTCAACGGGGCGGGGCACGGAAATGTAATCCCGGACGACCCGGCTAAGGCCGCCGCGAGGGATGCAAGCTAGGAGGTAGCTTGGCAAACATCACGATGAAGGAGTTGCTCGAAGCCGGCGTTCACTTCGGGCACCAGACGAAACGTTGGAACCCGAAGATGAAGGAATACATCTTCGGCGAGCGCAATGGGATTTACATTATCGACCTGCAGAAGACGCTGAAGATGTTCAAAGAGGCGTCGAAGTTCGTGCAGGACCAGGCGGCGGAAGGCAAGCTGGTGATGTTCGTGGGCACCAAGCGCCAGGCGCAGGACGCCATCGCGGAAGAAGCGACGCGCTGCGGCATGTTTTACGTGAACCAGCGCTGGCTGGGCGGACTGCTGACCAACTGGATCACGGTGCAGAAGTCGGTGAAGCGGTTGAAAGAGCTCGATGAGATGGCCACCGATGGCCGCTACGAGCTGCTGCCGAAGAAGGAAGTGGTCAAGCTGGAGCGCGAGCGCAAGCACCTGCAGGCGAACCTGGCGGGCATCAAGAGCCTGAACCGGTTGCCGGATGTGGTGTTCGTGATCGATTCGAACAAAGAGCAGATCGCGGTGAAGGAAGCGCGCAAGCTGGGGATCCCGGTAGTAGCGGTGGTGGATACGAATTGCGACCCGAGCGAAGTGGATTACGTGATCCCGGGTAACGATGACGCGCTACGGGCGATCCGGCTGTTCGCTTCGAAGATTGCCGATTCGGTGGTCGAGGGAGCGCAGGCCGTGACTGACAAGCAGGAGGCCGACATCGCTGCTGGCGTGCAGTACAGCGCGGACGCGGAAGCTGCGGCGGCCAGCGCGAGCGAGGCGGGAACTGCCCCGGGGCTCGACGCCAGCGAAATGGAAGATGTGAGCATGGAGGAGGTCCTGGGCAAGGGCGCACGGCGTGCGGCACCTGCCGAGGATGCAGTCGAGACTCCAAGCGCGTAAACGCAGCCGAGAGGCTGACGAAATGGTTTCAAGACCCGCGCTGAAGGCTGGCGCGGGTCGTTTTGTCAGGAACGCAATTAGCCGTCAGCTCTTAGCCTTTAGCTGCTAGCACTTGGGGAAGACCGGAATCTCGGCGTTGAGACGTTATCGGCTTCGAATCATCTAATCGTTATACGTAGCCACTAAAGAGAACGAGAGGCTCAAAGCTAACAGCTAATCGCTGAAGGGCTCCGAAAGAGCCAGAGGGAATACTGAGAAATGAGTACTACAACCGTGAACATTACTGCCGCTCAAGTGAAAGAGCTTCGCGACAAGACCAACGCTCCCATGATGGACTGCAAGAATGCGCTGACGGAGGCCAAGGGTGACATCGAGGCCGCCATCGTGGTGCTGCGCAAGAAGGGCGTAGCGACGGCCGCCAAGAAGGCAACCCGCGCGACCAGCGAAGGCTCGGTGGCGAGCTACATCCATGCCGGTGGAAAGATTGGCGTGCTGGTGGAAGTCAACTGCGAGAGCGACTTTGTGGCCCGCACCGACGACTTCAAGACGTTGGTGCACGACATCGCGATGCACATCGCCGCGACCGATCCGCGCTACATCCGCAAGGAAGATGTGACGCCGGACGCGTTCGAGAAGGAGAAGGACATCTATCGCGCGCAGGCGGCTGCGACCGGTAAGCCGGCGGCGGTGGTGGAGAAGATCGTCGAAGGCAAGATGGGCAAGTTCTACGAGGAAGTTTGCCTGCTGGAGCAGCCCTTCATCAAAGATCAGACGGTGACGGTGCATCAGTTGATCGCCACCGTGGTGGGCAAGCTGGGCGAGAACATCTCGGTCAAACGGTTTGCCCGCTTCAAAGTGGGCGACGTCAATGAGACGGTCGCCGTCAGTAAGGCGGCCGATCAGGCCGACGAGTAAAGAAGTTATCCAAGCACGAACGGAGCAGGGCGGGATTGATTCCCGCCCTGTTATTTTTGCTGACAGGCGTTGCGGATGGCGGCCAAAAACGCTTCGCCGTACTTTGCGACAATCTTTGGACCGATGCCGGAAATTTGCAGTAAAGCCGCGGCGTTGGTCGGAGCCAGGCGAGCGACTTCCTTCATAGTCTTGTTATGCATCACGCAAAAGGAGGCGACACTGTCCCGTTTGGCGAGTTCCCGACGGGCCTCGCGCAACGCCTCAAACCGCAATTCGCCGCTCGCATCCAGGGGCATGTCGGGCATGGTTTTGAGTTTGGTGGAATGGTCACGTGACCGCGATGGTGACCCGACAACCTTTTCGGGCGGGCGCTTTACCTTTCCGCGGCAGACGTCGCAGGCGCAGCCGGAAATGGTGGCGTGCTGTCCGAAGTAGTCGAGGATCATTGCACGGCGGCAACGCGGCGCCGAGACATACTGGTCGAGGGCTTGCAGTTTGCGATTGGCGCTGGCCTGCAAGCGAGAAATGTCAGCGTCACTGAGATGTTCATTGTTGTCGCCGATCTTCTCGATGAAGAACCGCTGAATCCCAAAATCGCGCGGCGAATAATAGAGGACGCAGTTGGCGGCGCGGCCATCGCGTCCGGCGCGGCCCGCTTCCTGGTAATAGGCTTCCACGCTGCCCGGCAAGTTGTAATGCAGCACGAAGCGAATGTCGGGCTTGTTAATTCCCATGCCGAAGGCGTTAGTGGCGACGATGATCGCGCCTTTGCCCAGCATGAAGCGCTCCTGACTCTCTTTGCGGCCGGCCTGGGACATTCCGGCGTGATAGCTGCATACGGTCCGGTCGGGAAGTTCTTGTTCGAGATAGGCTGTAAGCTCCTCGACGGTTCGGCGGGTGGCGCAATAGACAATGCCAGTTCCGGGCGAAGCGGCTAGTCCGCTGAGAAGTGCGGCATCTTTACCGCCATCGTTGCGGAAGTAACGGGCAGCATAGCGCAGGTTGGGCCGGTCGAACCCGGTGACGTGCATTTTTGGCGAGCGTAACTTCAGTGAGGTCACGATGTCGGTACGCACCTGCGGGGTTGCGGTGGCCGTCAACGCGACAGTGACGGGCGAACCCATGGCCTCCCGGACTTCCGCGAGGCGCATGTAATCCGGGCGGAAGTCGTGTCCCCAGAAGCTAACGCAGTGTGCTTCGTCGACCACGAAGAGTCTTGGCCGCAGTCCCGCCAGCAGCGCACGAAATGAAGGAGCGGCGAAGCGCTCGGGCGCTACGTACAGAATCCCCGCGAAGCCGGCTTCGAGTTCGCGTAGCGTTTCGCGCTGCCTGGCGGAATCTTGCGAGCTGTTGAGCAACCGCGACGGTACTCCCAGTTCCCCCAACTGCCGGACCTGGTCCGCCATCAATGCGATCAGCGGCGAGACAACGAGGGTCAAGCCACCCAGCGCAACCGCAGGAAGCTGGTAACAGAGACTCTTTCCGGCGCCCGTGGGCATGACGCAGACAACGTCATGGCCGTCGAGCAGGTCGCGAATGACTTCACGTTGGCTGAGGCGAAAGTGTGCGAGCCGGAATGTGCCGGTGAGTAGCTCGTCAACAGAATCCATCGCGGGCAAGTTCACAATCACAGTTGAAGACTCAAGGATGCAGTGTACGGCGTTCGTCCTGGGAATCGCCAGTTATCACGCCCGCCGCGACGGTACTTTAGTAACCGGGCGGGCCACTTTGGGCACATGCCATTTTCGAACTGTTGTCGTTTTCTGCCCCGCCGCGTAATGCTGCTAGACTGATAACTTGCCCTAATGGACTTCGTCTAACCATGAGCACACCAGCGTATAAACGCATACTTCTCAAACTTTCCGGCGAGGCATTGGCGGCGGGCCAGGGCTTTGGGGTCGATAACATACGCGTGCATGAAATCGCGGCGGAAATTGCCGAAGTATACAAGCTCGGTGTGCAGATCGCGATCGTAGTAGGCGGAGGGAACTTCTTCCGCGGCGTCGCCGAGCAGGCGAAAGAGATGGACCGTGTGTCGGCCGATCACATGGGCATGCTGGCGACGGTGATCAATGCGCTGGCGCTGCAGGATGCGCTGGAAAAGCAGAGCGTCTGGACGCGCGTGATGAGCGCGATTGAGATGCACGAGGTAGCCGAGCCGTTCATTCGGCGGCGCGCGATCCGGCACATGGAAAAAGGGCGCGTAGTGGTGTTTGCAGCGGGGACGGGCAATCCGTATTTCTCGACCGACACGGCGGCGTCGCTGCGGGCGATGGAAATCCATGCGGACGCAATTCTGAAGGCGACCAAGGTGGACGGAATCTACACGGCAGACCCGATGAAGGACAAAGACGCGACCAAGTTCGAGAGGATTACGTACATGGACATCCTGCGGCGCGGGTTGAAGGTGATGGACACGACCGCCATCGCCATGTGCCAGGAGAACAAACTGCCGATCGTGGTGTTTGACCTCAACCAGCACGGCAATATTTTGCGGGTGGTGATGGGCGAGAACGTGGGCTCGCTGGTGTACGACGGCGGAGACTAACCGCTGATCGCTCGACAGGCGGAGTTATAATCGAGCGTTTGCGACAGCACTTTCACATACATAAGGGGGAATAGACATGGCACAGATTTCCATGGCGTCGATTCCTGCACTCAAAGACGGATTTGCGCAGCTCAAAACGCGGATGGACAAAGCGGTGGAAGATTTCCGCAAGGAGATGACGGCGACGCGCACCGGTCGCGCGTCGGTGCACATGCTGGACGGGGTACTGGTCGAGGCCTATGGTTCGCAGATGCCGTTGAACCAACTGGCCAACGTGAGCGCTCCTGAGCCGCAGTTGATCACGGTGCAGC
The DNA here is from genome assembly GCA_963749635.1 of uncultured Acidobacteriaceae bacterium. Taxonomy (GTDB): domain Bacteria; phylum Acidobacteriota; class Terriglobia; order Terriglobales; family Acidobacteriaceae; genus DASRAA01. The sequence continues at coordinate 82,655 of CAVVNW010000016.1, read as the reverse complement.
CGTGGGACGTGAGCCAGATCGGGGCGATTGAGAAGGCGATCCGGAGCGGAGATCTCGGGCTGAATCCCATGAATGACGGCAAGCTGGTGCGGGTTCCGGTGCCGGCGCTCACTGAAGACCGACGCAAGGAGATGGTGAAGCATTTGAATCGAGTGTTGGAGGAGCATCGCACAGCGGTGCGCAACATTCGACGCGACGGCAATGACTCGATCAAGAAGGCCATGAAGGACAAGAAGATCACCGAGGACGAAGAGCGCGGTGCGATGGAGCATCTGCAGAAACTCACGGACGACGAGATCAAGAAGATGGAAGAGATGGCCAAGGGCAAAGAGAAAGAAGTGATGTCGGTTTAGCGCTGGTTTGGCTTTTATTCGGACGGAGCGGCGAGGGCCGCTCCGTTTTGCGTTTGAGCGCTAACATGGAGGCATGCTGCTCGAACTGGGCGATCTGAAGGTGCGCTCGTGGCGCAAGGACGATCTGCAGGCGCTCTTGCGCCACGCCAACAATGCGAAGATCGCCGCCAACTTGCGCGACCAGTTTCCCCATCCGTACACGCGGCGCGAGGGCATCGATTTTCTCGATTTCGCGCGTTCGCAAGAGCCGGAGTGTGCGTTCGCTATCGAACACGGCGACGAAGCGGTCGGCGGCGTGGGATTCCTGGTGGGGCGTGACATTGCGCGCATGAGCGCGGAGATGGGTTACTGGCTAAGTGAAGATTTCTGGGGCCGAGGAATCGCGACGCGCGCGGTCACGGCCATGTCGGAATGGGCATTCGACAATTACAAACTGACGCGGGTGTTCGCCATGGCGTTTGCGCACAACGCGGGGTCGATTCGGGTGCTGGAGAAGGCGGGGTTCGTCCGCGAGGGTGTGATGCGGAGAAGCGCCATCAAGAACGGCGTGATTGTCGATCAGATGTTGTTTGCCAAAGTGCGGTGAAGTTTTCTTTCCCCACAGAGGCGCGGAGCACACGGAGTTTTTCTGGACTTGATTTTCTCTGTGATCTCTGTGCCTATGTGGTCATATTCTCTTTTGCGGGTCACTTTCTTCCCGCGGCTGCGACTGAATTTGTCGGGTCCGCGCCGTCCCAGGTTTGATCCGATGTCGGGCCGTACACCGACGGCACCGGCTTGTTGAGGATTCGCAGATACACCGTAAGCTGGGTGCGGTGATGACAGGTGTGCAGCACGCGCCGCCAGAAGACCCAGATGCGCTGGCGCTGCTCGCCGAAAAACGGAACTTCTTCCATCCACCACTTGGCGGTTTGCCCGGCGAAGAAGTGCAGCCGCGGGTGCGCCAATTCAATCATGCGAGTGATGCACGCGCCCAGTTCCATCGAGGACGGAAGGACTTCGTTCGCGGGCGGTTCGGGTGTGCCTACAAATTCGCCGAAGAACCTGCGCTCGGAAAGCAGTTGATGTTTCAGGATGTCGGCGACTGTCGAGGACTTGGGATAAGGACGGAAGTTAAGGTCTTCCGGAGCAAAACAGCGCCAGACGGCGACCACCTTGTTGGTCTCGCTCGCGTAGGTGTCGAGCAGGTGCTGGAAGATCGGGTTGGCGGCTTGTGGAATTTCGGCGTCAGCGATGGCGGTGAAAGGGTATTGCATGGCTGGAAAATGCCCGGCCCACTCGTCAACCAGTCAAACTGGAGCCACTAGGATCCGAACAACTGGTTCAACTTGGTAATGTTAAGCAACTCTTTGACGAGGGGCGAGAAGTTGATGAACTCTAAGCTGCAATAAGCTGCCGAAGCCGCGGACGCTTTCAGCCCGACCAGCGTACCTAGACCGGAACTGTCCACAAAGTTGACATCGGTGAGGTCGACCACAATGCGGCGGTGTTTGGGGATCAAGGGTCTAACCAGTTCCTTCAGTTCGCCCGCAGTCTCGCTGACCACCGGGCCGTGACATTTCACAAGCGTGGTGTCGCCGGACAGTTCCATCTCACACGTGAAGGGAAGCGATGATCGGTTTGCCACAGTTGCCTCCTCACCCAGCAAATGGGTGACAGTATAACAAGAAAGGGCGCAACGAATGCGCCCTCGATTTCAAACTGCGGAACCCTAATTTTCTTTGCAGACGGACTGCTTCTCGACGTACTGCACCAGCTTGCCCTGCTTCTCCAACGAGAGCAGGTTGTCCAGGACGGGATACTGTGCCGTGGGGTCGAAGCGCTGGATGGCGCGATAGGCGCGAAGTGCGCCGGCTAGTCCCGCGGCCTGAATTTCAGCGTCGCTCTTGACCCGTGGATGTTGCAGCATGAACGCGGCCTGCGAGTAGAGCACCTGCATGCGCAATTGGTTCGAGTAGGTCTCGTTGACCTTGTCGAGCGAGTCCAGCTCTTTGCAGCAGGTATTCACGGTGAAGTCGGGAACCTGAACGAGCCATTCGGTGAGCCACATGCGCTTGTCGAGGCTGTCTTTGGCGAGCGGATTCTGTTCGAGACTCTGCACGTAGTTGAGCGCGCGTGCCCGCTCTTCTGATGTCGACGGCCCGCGCATTTTGGATTCGGCGGGCAGGGATGCAGCCAGAATCGTCACGGCTAGCAGAACGAAAAGTTTTCGGTTCATGGTGCTTTCTCCCCGGCACATGGGGCGTGCCAGATGGATTGAAGAATCATACTCCGCGGCAAGGGGCGTTGGGCAACTATGGACACAAAACGCTAACAACAATTCCCGCGGTTCAGCCCGGGTTTTGGGGGATTCGTCCCAGGAAGTCTCGCGCCTCGTCGTAGCTCCGTTCGTTCGGGGCGTTTCGCCGCAGCGTGGGATAATGACGCCCAGGTCCTGAGCGATGAAACAAGTTGTACATGCCGCGTGTCCGCACGATTGTCCCGACGCCTGCGGGACGCTAATCACCGTGGAAGACGGACGGGCGACGCGCATCCAGGGCGATCCCGCGCATCCCATCACGCAGGGCTTTCTGTGCGCCAAAGTTGCGAAGTATCTTGAGCGAGTGTATTCGCCCGACCGCGTGCTGTACCCCATGCGGCGAGTTTCTGCGAAGGGAACGGGCGGAGTCGAAGCGTTTCAGCGCATTACGTGGGACGAGGCGCTGAACGAAATTGTCACGCGGTTGAAACAGATCAGCGCGGAGTTCGGGCCCGAGGCGGTGTTGCCGTACTCCTACGGCGGCAATTTGGGAGTGGTGAACAGCGGGTCGATGGACATGCGCTTCTTTCATCGACTAGGCGCGTCGCAGTTGCTGCGAACCATCTGCTCCACTCCGGGCGAAGACGCGGTCAGGTCGATTTTTGGACGCAAAGTCGGCACCGAGCCGGAGCAATTCCGCCACTCGAAATACATCATCGCGTGGGCCAGCAACATTCACGGCAACAGCATTCATCTGTGGCCATTTATCGAGGAGGCGCGGCATAACGGCGCCAAGCTGGTGGTGATCGATCCGTATCGCACGCGGACCGCGCGAGTGGCGGATTGGCACATCGCGATCAACCCCGGCACGGATGTTGCGCTGGCGATGGGCATGATGCACATTATCGTGCGCGATGGTCTGCACGACGAGGATTACATTGCGCGCCATGCCGACGGGTTCGACGAGCTGCAAAAGCGGCTGCCGAAGTACACTCCAAAGCAGGTGTCGCAGTGGACGGGAGTTCCGGCGAAAGACATCGAGCGACTGGCGCATGAGTATGCGACGGAAAGGCCTGCGGCGATCCGGCTGAATTACGGCATTCAGCGGACCACGAACGGCGGTGCTGCCGTGCGCGCGGTGTGCATGCTGCCGGTGATCACGGGATCGTGGAAAGAAGTTGGCGGTGGGTTGCAGCTTTCGCTCAGTGGAGGTTTCGAGCTTAACACCACTGCACTCGAACGGACCGACTTGATGAAGAAAAGTCCGCTGGGACGCGACGCGCGCAGCATCAACATGGTTGAACTAGGTAAGGCGTTGACCGAGGTCAACGATCCGCCGGTCAAATCGCTGTTCGTGTACAACTGCAATCCAGCGGCGGTGTGTCCGGAGCACAACTCGGTGGTGCGCGGATTGAAGCGCACAGATTTGTTCACGGTGGTGCATGAGCAGTTCTTTACCGACACCACGGATTACGCGGACATCCTGTTGCCGGCGACGACGTTTTTCGAACAGAAAGATTTGGTCAAGGCTTATGGGCATTTCTTTCTGCAGGTGTCGCAGCAGGCGATTGAGCCGCTGGGAGAATGCCGGTCGAATGTCAATCTATTCCGCGAGTTGGCATTGCGCATGGGATTCGAAGATGCCTGCTTCCGCGAGACGGTGGACGAGATGATCGATAGCGCGCTGGCATCGGGCGCGCCGCAGCTGGCAGGAATTACGCGAGAACGGCTGGAGCGCGAGCCGCAGGTGCGACTGAACTTGCATGGCGACGAAAGTGATAAACCGTGGCTGCCCTTCGCGCAAGGTTTTCCGACACCGAACGGCAGGGCCAGGATTTACGACGCAAGCTTCATCGCGCAAGGCATGGATCCGGTTGCCGAGTTCATTCCGCCCGAGGAGTCGCGGCACACGGCGACGGCCAGACGGTATCCGCTGGAATTGCTGGCACGCAAGGCCGATAATTTTTTGAACTCAACGTTCGTCAATCTGCCTGGTCTGCAGAAGATGGAACGGCAGAACGAGTTGGAGATGAGCCGGACTGACGCCGAAAGCCGAGGCATCCGCGACGGCGACCGGGTGCGGGTGTTCAATGAGCGGGGCGAAATTGTCCTGACCGCGCGGGTGGATGGCGCGGTTGCGGGGGGAGTCGTCGGCGCCAAACTTGGCTGGGCAAAGCTGTCGGAGGGCGGGATCAATATCAACGTGCTCACTTCGGCGCGATTGGCCGACTTGGGTGGCGGCGCGACCTTCTACGCGACGCTGGTTGAAGTTGAGCGGATGCACGAAACTTCTAGCACATGAAGGGGTTACGTTCTTCGTGACCCTGGAAATTGCGAGCGCCGCTGACTTTATGAGGGCGGTGTTCGTACCGTATAATTGCGCTTTCATCTAATGACGGTTTGAGGTAGTTCCTATTTCTTCCCAAAGCCAGGTAAACCCTGCGGAGAGTTCTAACCGCGGGCGGCGCTTCTGTGCCACAGCGCTAAGTTTCCTATTCGCAATCATCTGCCTTGCCGCCTCCTCTGCCTGGGCCCAGCAAGAAGTGATCGTGGACATTATTATCCACGGCAACCGCCGGATTCCCGCGGACACCATTCGCGCCCGTATGTTCACCCGCGCGGGCGACGTCTATGACCAGCAGGCGCTGGAACGGGACTTCAACTCGCTGTGGAACACCGGCTACTTCGACGACGTGCGCATCGAGCGCGAACAGACCCCCAAGGGCTGGCTGATTCACGTCTATGTCAAAGAGAAGCCGACCATCCGCGAAATCAAGTATGTGGGCCTGAGTTCGGTGTCGCAGAGCGACGTCCTGGATAAGTTCAAGGAACGAAAAGTCGGGTTGTCGCAGGAAAGTCAATACGATCCGACCAAGGTGAAGAGGGCGGAGGTCGTCATTAAGGAACTGCTGGCGGCGCACGGCCACCAGTTTGCCACCGTCACGTCGGAAGTGCGACCCATTCCGCCGGCAGCCGTGGGCCTTACGTTCGTAATCAAGGAAGGACCCAAGGTCAAAGTCGGCAAGATCACCTTCGAAGGCAATAAGGCGCTGAAGTCGCGCGAGTTGCAGAGCGCGATGAAGAACCTGAAGCCGATCGGCGTTCCGCACTCCGTGTTCACCCCTGCCTTCCTCGAGAACCTGTTCGCGCGAACCTACGACTCAACCAAGTTGAACGAAGACGCCGAGCGCGTGCGCTACTTCTACCAGACCAAGGGCTACTTCAAGGCGCTGGTAGCAGACCCGAAGACGCAGATCCACGACACCAAGCCGCCGTGGTACTGGCCGTTTTCCAAGAAGCCGGGCAAGGCCGTGGATATCACTCTTCCAGTGGAAGAAGGCGATCGCTACAAGCTGAAGGAGATCACGTTTACCGGCAATAAGGCCGTTGCGGATACCCGCGCCCTGCGAGCGCAGTTCAGGATCAAAGATGGCGACATCTTCGATACGGAGGCGATCCGCAAGGGGTTGGAGAACCTGCGCAAGGCATATGCGGCGCTGGGTTACATCAATTTCGCGCCTGTGCCGAATACTGACGCGAACGACGAAACTCACGAGATCACGTTGAAGATCGATCTGGATGAAGGCAAACAGTTCTTCGTCCGGCGTATTGAGTTCCAGGGAAACACTACGACGCGCGATAAGGTCATCCGGCGCGAACTGGCGATCGAAGAAGGCCAGGTTTACAACGGCAACCTATGGGAGCTCAGCCTGCTGCGGTTGAATCAGTTGCAGTATTTCGAACCGCTGAAACCCGAGCAGGACTCGACAATCCAGCAGAACCCGCAGGATGCGACGGTCGACATTCTTCTGAAGGTCAAGGAAAAGGGCAAGAACAGTATCGGCCTGACGGGCGGCGTCAGCGGGCTTTCCGGTGGATTCATCGGCGTCAACTACACGACCAACAATTTGTTTGGCAAGGGCGAATCGCTCACGGTACAGGTATCGGTTGGGCAGTACCAGAAGAACGAGACCTTGTCGTTTACTCAGCCGTACTTGTTCGACCGGCCGTTGCAGTGGAGCTGGACGATTTACCACAGCAGCTACAACTACAATCAGCAGCAGCAATTGGAAGTACAGCAGGGCCAGTCGATCAACCTGCCGGCCAGCTACCAGGCCCTGCTGCAGAACTACACGCAGACCAGCACCGGCGCGTCGACCTCGCTCAGCTACCCGATTAAGCGGTCATTCAAGCGCGTCGGCATTACCTACTCGTTCGACGATACGACACTGCAAACGTATAGCGCCGCGTCGACGTTGTACTTCGAGAGCCTGGCGTTCCGCGGGTTGTCAGGGCCGAACGCCCTCACCGGCATTCAAACCAGCAAGGTCGTACCAAATTTCTCGTACAACCGGATCGATAACCCGCAGCATCCGCACAACGGACAGAGTTTTTACATGGCGACGGAAATCGCCGGCATAGGCGGGAATACGCACTACATCAGACCGGTGGTCGAGTGGAAGAAGTTCCGGCCAATGCAGAAGGGACGCAACACGCTGGGCTTCCGCGTCCAAGGTTCGTGGATCAGCGGCTACGCCGGAGATGTGGCCCCCCCGTTCGACCGCTTCTACATGGGTGGCGATCAGGACCTGCGTGGATTCGATATACGTTCGGTCTCTCCTGTGGTGCTGTTCCCATCGGCAGTTACGATTCCGCTGCAGAACCCGGATGGAACCACGGTGCCACTCGATCCGACAAATCCGCGGCGCGGAACGTGGAACGTTACGATTCCGGTCAACCAGATCATCTTCCCCGGCGGCGACACCAGCTGGGTGGCCAACCTGGAGTACCGCGTGCCAATCGTTGGTCCGGTGACGCTGGCGCCATTTGTCGATACTGGCATGGACTTCATCACCAATACCTCGCAACTGGCCATTGCCAGTGAGCAGGTGCAGACGCTGAACAGTACGAGTTACGGCTGTCCTTACCTGAATCTCAACTTCAGTTGCGCGGGCGTGGTCCAGATCCCGGTTTCAGGTCACCTGACTCCGTTACCGGGGACTAACTATCAGCCGCGCATGTCGACCGGGCTGGAATTGCAGGTGGTGTTGCCGGTGGTCAACGCGCCGTTCCGTATTTACTACGCTTACAACCCGCTGCGGTTAGATGAGTATCTGGCTCCGCCATCGCCGATCACACGTTCGATGTTCCCTGCGGGCTCTGCTGGCGACTTTACCTTCGCGAACGTCAATGCGCTGTACAACCCAGCGTACCTGATTCGCGAGCCGCGCAAGACGTTCCGCTTCACGGTGGCGACGACGTTCTGATGCGGCGAAGCGACTTAGTCACGGCCACAAAGCAGAATAACGTTGGGACACTGGCTGGGCGGCAATTTGACGCTGGGAAGGCGGCTTCCCTATAATTGAAGTATCCGCACCGCCGAATCTTCCGGCCGGGGTTTTTGCGTTGTTAACAGTAACGCGAAAGCATGTCCGGTCGTCCGGAACAGCACCGATCAAGACGTCGAGTGCAACTGGAACACCTGAGGAATTCCCGGAGCACCCCAAGGAGTTACAGCAAAGCTCATGAAGCGCACGTTTGCAAGCATCGTCCTGCTCGTTCTGGTCTCGATGGCATCGCTGGCCCAGACTGGTTCGGCCACCCCCAGCCCCGCGGCATCTACACCGGCCCCCGCGATTAACCAAAACAACGTCAAGGTGGGCGTCATCGATATGCAGGGCGCAATCGCCGGCAGCAATGAGGGCCAGCGTGATTTCGAGGCCCTGGCCAAGAAGTTCGAACCACGCCGGCTTGAACTGCAGAAGCTCAATACCGACATTGAAGACCAGAAGAAGCAGCTTACCAATGCGGGCGACAAGATGAGTCCCGAGGCCCATGAAACATTGGTGAAGTCGATCGAGACCAAGACAAAGAGTTTGCAGCGTCAGGCGGAAGACGCGCAGAACGAATTCCAGCAACAGCAGAATGAGGTTGCGCAGCGCATCCTGCAGAAGATGGCGCCGGTGATCACCAAGTACGTCTCCGACAACGGATACGGCTTGCTGCTCGATGCATCGTCACCTTGGCCGCAAGGGCCGGTGGTGGTGGCGACGCAGGCGGTTGATATTACCAAGGCAGTGGTGGACGCCTACAACGCGCAGTCGGGCGTACCTGCTCCGGCTAAGACGGGAGCCACTACGACTCCGCGTCCGGCGGGAACGACGCCCGGAGTAACCAAGCCCGCAGCTGGCACGACGACTCCGAAACCTGCGAGTACGCCAACCAAGCCGCAGTAAGGCTGTCTAGTTCACAAACACGAAAGGCCACCCAGTCGGGTGGCCTTTTTTCTTTTGAACCGTGCCATAAATAGTGGAGAGATGAACGCGAATCGGGCCAGAAAATGCTTGTGGAAAAACTTGTGGATTGCGAGGCCGCCGATTCTCTTAGTCCTCACCGTTTCAGTAAGTTAACCCGTCTGTCATAATGTCGGAAACAGTTAAGGACATTCTAAATCAATGCCTTACCCGTCTGAATAGCCGCGCTGGCATTGGCGTCTCAAATTTCAGGTAGAAGCGCAGTGTCGGTCGTTTTGCACAATTTGATGACCCGGCGGCGTTTCGTAATTGGCCCTGGTTACGGAGCGAGGTGGGGTACTTTAGTCCGGTTCTGGACGGGGGTTTTCTAGTCCTCGCCGACGCGGAGTACAGCCAGAAAAGCCTCCTGGGGGATGTCGACGCGGCCGATGCGTTTCATACGCTTCTTGCCTTCTTTCTGCTTCTCGAGCAGCTTGCGTTTGCGGCTGATGTCTCCGCCGTAGCACTTGGCAATCACGTTCTTGCGCATGGCTGCAACTGTTTCGCGAGCGATCACTTTGGCGCCGATGGCGGCCTGAATGGCCACCTCGAACATCTGGCGCGGAATCAACTCGCGCATCTTGGAGACGAGAGCACGGCCGCGATCATAGGCAAAGTCCTTATGCACGATGATCGAGAGCGCGTCCACCGGTTCGCCGCCCACCAGAATGTCGAGCTTGAGCATGGGCGATTCCCAGGTGCCGGTGAGGTGGTAATCAAGCGAGGCGTAACCGCGGGAGACGGACTTCAGCTTGTCGTAGAAATCCATGACGATTTCGTTGAGCGGAAGTTCATAGGTCAACATCACGCGCGTCGAGCTAACGTACTCGAAGGCCTTCTGCTTGCCACGCTTGTCTTCGACCAGCTTGAGGATGCCACCGACATACTCTTCATTGGTGAGTATGGTGGCTGTGATGATGGGTTCTTCGATCTTCTGAATCTCGCTGGGGTCGGGCCAGCGTGAAGGATTGTCGACTTCGACGACGCTGCCATCAGTCAGAGTGATTTTGTAGCGCACGCTGGGAGCGGTAGTGATGAGGTTGAGATCGTATTCGCGCTCCAGGCGCTCCTGGATGATTTCCATGTGCAGCAGGCCGAGGAAGCCGCAGCGGAAGCCGAAACCGAGTGCAGCGGAACTCTCCGGCTCAAAGAAGAACGAAGCATCGTTGAGGCGCAGCTTCTCCAGCGCTTCGCGCAACATGGTGTGCTCGTGGGCGTCGACGGTGTAGAGGCCGGCGAAGACCATTGGTTTCAATTCTTCGAAACCGGGCAACGGTTCCAGGGCGGGGTGAACATCGTCGGTGATAGTGTCGCCGATTCCGGTGTCGGAGACGTTCTTGATGTTGGCGACAAGGAAGCCGACTTCGCCAGCACTCAGTTCGTCGACTTCGACTGGCTTGGGAGTGAGCACGCCGAGAGTTTCCACATCGAAGGTACGGCCGTTGGCCATCAGGCGAATGCGCTGGCCCTTGCGGATGGTGCCTTCGACGATACGAGCGAGCACCACGACGCCGCGATAGGGATCAAACCACGAGTCGAACATCAGCGCCTGCAGCCGATGGCTGGCTTTGCCTTTCGGCGGCGGAATCTTCTGTACGATCGCTTCCAGAATGTCGGGCACGCCGACGCCGGTCTTGGCGCTGATAGCCAGAGCGTGTGAGGCGTCGAGACCGACGGCACCTTCGATCATTTCTTTGGTGCGTTCAACGTCAGCGCTAGGCAGGTCAATCTTGTTGATGACCGGAATGATTTCGAGGCCGTTGTTGATGGCTATGTAAGAATTCGCCAAGGTCTGCGCTTCCACGCCTTGGGATGCGTCGACCACCAGCAGCGCACCTTCGCAGGAGGCCAGCGAGCGCGAAACTTCGTAGCTGAAGTCGACATGGCCGGGGGTGTCGATGAGATTGAGCTGGTAAGTTTTGCCGTCGTGCGCCGGATACATCATGCGCACCGAATGGGCCTTGATGGTAATGCCGCGTTCACGCTCCAGGTCCATCGCATCCAGCACCTGGGCCTGCATCTCGCGCGCTGTCAGCGAGCCTGTGAGCTCCAGCAGACGGTCGGCGAGCGTGCTTTTCCCATGATCAATATGGGCGATGATGGCGAAATTGCGGATGAGTGAAGGATCCATCGGTGTGCCGGGGGACAGCTCAATTCTAGCAGCTTATGGCCGCTTCAATTGCGGGCCGGAGTACGATGGTGGCGGCCATGAGCGCGGTTTCCAGTGCGATAAAAACTGGAGTGTTCACGTTGCTGGTGCCACTGGTGGTGGGGGTGTGGGTACCGCAGAGGATGCTAAGTCCAGGGATTGCGGTGGGGTTGATGTGGCGCATCGGCGGCGCGTTGCTTTTCGTGCTGGGATCGATTGGCTATTTCTGGTGTGCGGCTCTGTTCGTCCGCGCGCAAGGGACGCCAGCGCCCATCTTTCCCACTAAGAGCGCGGTAGTGAGTGGCCTGTATCGCATAAATCGCAATCCAATGTATTGCTCGGTGCTGGCGGTGGTGATCGGACAAGCGCTGTTTTACCAGAGCCGGAGGATCGCGGAGTATGCGTTGTTTCTTGCGGTATGTTTTCATCTGTTCGTCGTGTTCTATGAGGAGCGAGACTTGCGCGTCCGGTTTGATGGCGAGTATGAGGAGTTCTGCCGGAGGGTGCCGAGGTGGATTCCGCGATTGCACGGTTCAAGTCGCGCGTGATGTCCTACGCCCGTTAGAATCGTGCTTGCATGCCTCTTGTACTGGCTTCCGCTTCGCCACGGCGCGCTGAACTACTGCGCAATGCCGGCATCTCTTTCATCGTCGAGCCGGCGCACGTTCCCGAACAGCCGATGCCGAACGAGCCTCCGCTTGAGTATGCGAAGCGTCTGGCTCGTGACAAGGCGCGAGCCATCTTCACCAAGCACCCTGACAATGTGGTACTTGGCGCGGACACGATCGTCGTAGTGGATGAACATTTGCTGGAAAAGCCGCGCGACAACGAAGATGCAGCGCGCATGTTGCGGCTGTTGTCGGCACGCGCGCACCAGGTCATCACTGGAGTTTGCCTCGTCGCCCGGGGATTCGAGCACACCGAGGTGGAGATCACCGAAGTGCGATTCAGCCCGCTTACCGAAAGTGAGATCACTAGCTACATTGCTACCCGCGAGCCGATGGACAAAGCCGGGGCCTACGCCATCCAGGGGATCGCGTCGCGCTGGGTGGAGCGCATCGACGGATGCTACTTCAACGTGGTAGGGCTGCCGGTCCCGCGGGTATACCGCATGATGCGCGCGGTTGAGGCGGCAACGGGAATCCTAATTCTGTGAGGGAGAACAGGAATACGGCGAGCCGCGGAGTTCCCCGGTGAGGGCAACTCCGCTCGCGAACTGCGGATGCTACTTCTTTTCTTCGGTAGAGTTCGTGGTGCCTGAAGCGCCTTCGTTCATCGATGACTTGAAGTTGCGAATGCCTTCGCCCAATCCCTTACCCAGTTCGCCCAATTTCTTGGGGCCAAAAATGAGCAGGGCGATGAATACGATGACCGCCAGCTCGGGCAGACCGATTTTTCCACCAAACATAAATCCTCCGGTCGAACAGCCCGGTTGATATGCGGTTAGGCACAATCGGTTAGCGGGCTCAGTATTAAATTCTAGGCTCTTCGCTGGCTCGCGTCAAAGAACACGCCACAGCAACCGCAGCCTCAGCATGCCACTCAAGTGGCAGAGGCGCAATCAGACGGCCGCGATCAGCCCTGCAAGCAGCGCCGCCCGTCGTGGCAACTCCGCCGCGACCACATACTCGTGCGGAGCATGAGCGCCGTCGCCAACCGCACCGAGTCCGTCGAGCGTTGGCACGCCAATGCCGGCGGTGAAGTTGCCGTCCGAGCCTCCGCCGACCGCGATTTCGGAGAGCGAAAACCCTAACCCGTGGCTGACTTCCCGTGCCTTCTCGAACAGCGCAGCCACCTGCTTGGTGCGCTCCAGAGGTGGCCGGTTGATGCCGCCCTCGATGCGTAACTGACAATTCCGATTGACTGGCCGCAGCGACTTTACCAGGCGCTCCATGCGTGGCCCGTCGGATTTCTGGGCGATGCGCAGATCGACCTCGACGACAGCTTCACTGGCAATGACGTTGGTGCGAGTACCACCGCGGATGACGCCGGGGTTCAGGGTGATGCCACGCTTCAGGTCGGTCAGCCGCGAGACCGCCTGAATCTGATGGGTCAGCTCGAGAATGGCACTCTGCCCTTTGTCGAAATCGAGGCCGGCATGGGCAGCCTTACCCGTCACCGTGATGCGAAAATCACCTACGCCCTTGCGGGCGGTCTTGAGGGCCCCACCAGGACCGGCGGGCTCGCACACCAGCGCAGCCGCACACTTCGCGGCCAGCTTTTCGGTGAGCGCGCGGGAGCTGTCGCTGCCAATTTCTTCGTCCGAAACCAGCCAGACCGTGACGGGACGAGGCAGCCCGCCGTTGACTTCATGAAGCGCGCGCAGGGCAAACATGATTTGCGCGATCCCACCCTTCATATCGAACACACCCGGTCCGTACAGCTGGCCGTTCTTGTCGCGCCAGGGCATTGTCTTCAGCGTGCCCAGGTCGTACACCGTGTCGTAATGGCCGAGTAGCAAAACCGGCTTGCGACCGCCTGCGCCAGCAAAGTCGACTTGAAGATGATTCCCGGCTTTGGCTTGGCGATGGACTTTCAGCTTTCCGCCAATCGTGTGAAACTCCTCCGCCAGGTATGCGCAGAGCGCATCGCATGCCGGTTTGTCGTGAGTGGGAGATTCGCGAACCACCAGCTCGCGCACCTGTTCGATCATTTCGGGCTGACGGTCAGTCAGCCAGCGCAGAACTTTCTTGCTTAATTCAGACTCCGACTGCACCAACTTAGTCTTGCTCATAGATGATTCAATTCCGCGCGCTCCATTACGGCTGCGTGCAATCTGTGTCACGTACGAAATGTATAATCGGGAGTTTCACGAGACAAGCTATGAGCGACACCGCGAAGACCGCGCCCGCCGAAATCGAAATGTCCTCGGGGTTCGATATCCAGGAAATCCTGAAGATCCTGCCCCACCGCTATCCGTTTCTACTCATCGACCGGGTGACGGAACTTATCCGCACCAAGCGTATTGTGGCGATCAAGAACGTCAGCGTCAACGAGCCATATTTCGTGGGCCATTTTCCGGCCGGTCCCATTATGCCCGGAGTGCTAGTGGTAGAAGCCATGGCGCAGGCCGGTGGTGTGCTGCTGCTGACCGAGTTTCCGGACCGCGAGAACAAGCTGCTGCTGTTCACCGGCATCGAGCGCGCCAAGTTTCGGCGGCCGGTGATTCCCGGCGACCAGTTGCGCATCGAGGTCGATGTGCTGGTGTGGCGTGGTAATGCTGGACGCATGCAGGGCAAGGCTTACGTGGGCGACAAGGTCGCGTGCGAAGCGGTCATCACCTGCCGCCTGCTGGACCGTCGCGGCCGGCATGCCGAGGCTGCGGCAAGTCCGCAATCGGGAGCGGGACAGGCATAACCCTGCCATGAGCATCCATCCGACGGCCATTGTCGATCCGTCCGCAAAAATTCCCGTGTCGTGCAACGTCGGCCCGTACTGCGTGGTGGGCGCCGGCGTCGAGTTGGGCGAGAATTGCCAACTGGTGTCGCACGTGGTGCTGGGCGGGCCGGCTAAATGGGGCACCGACAACCAGGTTTCTCCGTTCGCGGTGGTGGGCTCCGATCCGCAGGACGTGACCTACCACGGTGAGTGCACGCTGCTCGAAATAGGCGACCGCAACATCATTCGCGAGTACGTCACCATCAGCCGCGGCACGGCCAAAGGAACCGGCGTCACCCGCGTGGGCAGCGACACGCTCATTATGGCCTATACGCACATTGGGCACGATTGCGTCATCGGCGACCACTCCATGCTCATCAATGGCGCAACGCTGGCGGGTCACGTCACGGTAGAAGAATGGGCTGTGGTCGGCGCACTGTGTCCGGTGCATCAATTCGTGCGCATCGGGGCGCACTCGTACGTTGGCGGTGGGACGACCATCACGCAGGATGTGCTGCCCTACTCCATGACCAGCGCGGAGCGCGACACGCACGCCTTCATGCTGAATAAAGTCGGACTGCAACGGCGGGGCTTTTCGCGCGAGCGGATCGCCAAGCTGCACCACGCGTATAAGATCCTATTGGCATCAAAGCTGAACACCTCGCAGGCACTGGAGAAGCTAAAGGCTGAGGGCGAGCAGGGTGAGGACGTGGAGTCGCTGGTGCGGTTTATCGAGACGTCACAACGAGGAGTGATCAAATAGCTGGCGACTGGTAGCTGGTTGCTGGCAACATCTAGTACATGGACAGCACATCGCGACAGCGCATCGGTCTGATAGCCGGCAACGGACGGTTCCCGTTTCTGGTGCTCGACGCTGCGAAGTCGCAGGGCATGCAGGTTGTGGTTGCGGCCATTAGAGAAGAGGCTTCGCCCGAGATCGAGCAACACGGCGCGGCTTCCGTCCATTGGCTCTCGCTCGGCGAACTGTCGAAGCTGATCGAGACCTTTCAACGTGAAGGCGTCACCCGCGCCATCATGGCCGGGCAAGTCAAGCACAAGCAGATTTTCAGCAGCATCAAGCCCGACTGGCGGCTGGCTAAAGTCCTGCTCAACGTCGCCGTGCGCAATACCGACTCGCTGATCGGCGCGATTGCCAAGGTGCTTGAATCCGAGGGCATCACTTTGATGAGCTCCACGGAGCTGCTGGAGCCGATGCTGGCCGGCGAGGGCGTGATGACCAGCCGCGGTCCTTCGGACGCCGAGCAGACCAACATCACCTACGGACGCGGTGTGGCTCAGCATCTCTCTCGCTTCGATATCGGACAGACTGTCGTCATCGCCGAAGCCGCGTGCATCTCCGTGGAAGCGATGGAGGGCACAGATGCGACGATCCTGCGCGCGGGCGATCTGATGAAGTCGCCGTCGCTCGGCAAAGAGCCTTCGACCCTCAGCCGGGCGCTGACCGTGATCAAAGTCGCCAAGCCCAACCAGGACATGCGTTTCGACGTGCCAGTGGTTGGGCCGAGGACCATCGAAACCATGAAGCAGGCAGGCGCGACGTGCCTCGCGCTCGATGCCGGGCGCTGCCTCATCTTCGATAAGCCTGCGGTCATCGCAGCGTCCAATGCTGCGGGAATCTGCATCGTGGGCGAAAAGCAAGTCAGCCACATTCCTGGACACAGCGCGTAACCCGCAATTTTGCCTCAAGCCAAGCCAATGGGCGACAATCGCAACATGCCTGACAGCGAAGGCCGTTTGCGGGTGGGAGTCGTGGGAACTGGAGCGTTTGGCCGTAACCATGCGCGCGTTTATCGCGACCTGCAGGGCGATCCCGAACTCAATATACGGTTCGTCGGGGTAGCCGATGCCGACAAGCCTCGCGCGAATACAGTCGCCTCCGAGTTCGGTACGAAAGCGTTCGGCTCGGTCGCGGAGCTGATGGCGGCAGGAGTCGATGCCGTTTCCGTTGCTGTGCCTACCGTTGCACATCTTGAGGTCGCTCGCGAACTGATATCGAACGGCGCCGACGTGCTGATCGAGAAGCCGCTGGCAAGCACGCTGGCTGAGGCCAATGAGCTGCAGGAAATCGCAAATCGGCACAATCGCATCGTTCAAGTTGGTCATCTGGAGCGCTTCAATCCTGCAGTACGCGCCACACTACCGCTGATCACCAAGCCCATGTTCTTCGAGGTGCATCGGCTCAGCGTGTTCACTCCACGCTCACTCGACGTCGATGTAGTGCTCGACTTGATGATCCACGATATCGACATTGTGCTGACTATGGCCAAGTCGCCAGTGGCTGAAATCCGGGCGGTCGGGCTGCCCATCTTGTCGAAGAAGGTGGACATTGCCAACGTGCGCCTCGAGTTCGAATCCGGCTGCGTAGCCAACTTCACTGCCAGCCGCGTGAGTACCGAGCGGGTCCGCAAGCTGCGCTTCTTCCAACCGAGACAGTATGTGTCGCTCGACTTCTCGCGCCAGGACGTACTGGTGCTGACCGTGGAAGAAGGCGGAAACGCAGGTGCCGACGACGATCCATTCAATCCTGCCAGCATGGTCACCAGCGCACTGCCCGGCATCGCGCCCTTCAAGCCCAAGATCGAAGCGCAGGAGCCGCTGCGGGCAGAGCTGGTCAGCTTTCTCCAAGCGGTTCGCCAGCGATCAACGCCTGAAGTCTCACTGGAACAGGGTCGAAGTGCGCTGGCCGTGGCCCTGCAAATTGTTGAAGCGATCGAACGGCACAGCCAACGGGCGCATCTAAATGAATTGACGGGCGGAGTAAGTTAGTCCTACGCTAGCCGTCAGTCCTCATGCCTGACGACCTGGTCACCATCGCTACGTTCCTGAATATCGGGGAAGCCAAACTCGCCCAGGGAAAGCTGTCGTCGGCGGGAATCGAAGCCTCGGTGCGCGATGAGCATGCCATGAACCTGCATATTGGCATGGCCATGTGGGGCATCAAGTTGCAGGTCCATGACAACCAGGTGGTGCGTGCCCTCGAGGTGCTCGACGACTTTCGCGCCGAACCCGGGGCCGAAGAGGAGCCGGACGGCGACGTCGTACACTGCTGCCCGGAATGCGAGTCACTGGAAATCCGCAACGTCTCCGGCGCCAATCCCGGGCAGATTTCGCTGTGGTCGGCAGCCATTCCGTTCCCCGAGCCCCCCACGGCACAGGGGCAGCGCTGGCGTTGCCTGGCCTGCGGGTGCCAGTGGGAAGAAGCGGAAGAGTAGCGAATTCGCGATAGCTCTCACGCTCTCCTTTGAAATCAATGGGTTAGCCGGAAATTGTTCGCAAGTCATTGATAAATCAACCAGTTATACGCATCCATTAGTGGCCGTAGGACTTAGGTGCGAAAATCGGGTGTTTTTGCGAGCCATTTTGTCATACTTGTCATACAAGTCATACAGGCGGTTTGTCATACAAGTCATACAGTCTGACAGCAATTCCCGCCTCCGATAAGGCCACGAACCTGCCAATGTAGCCCCGACTGGAACCGGGCTTTGGGGAGCTGTCAAAGAGCCGTTTTCGTTCGCTGCCGAGGAGCGAACGGGGCAGAGACACTAATCCCTTGCCTCTGGTTACCTTTTTTACCGGCGGGAGAGGCGGGGCGAAAGGACGCAGGACACACCGCGTTGTGATAAGCGCTGTTATCAGATAGTCGTTCGGGAGACCGAAAATCGACAGCTGCTCCGTTCTTTGCCTTCCTACGTGGTACTTTTAGCGCCCGGAGGTCCACATGCTTTGGTTCTACGTATCCTTCTTTCCCGTGGTCTGGATCGTTTTTGTTTTCTACTGGCAGATCAAAGCTGCGGACACCAAAACCACCCAGCGCCTCGAACCCGCGGCCTCACGCATCCTCCGCGTCCTCATCTTTCTGATCGCGATCGCTTTACTCTCGATACCTCGCATCCCGCTGCCCTGGCTTTACGTCCAGCTTTGGCCGTCTGGTTATTGGCCCTTCTGGCTGGGAGCCGCCATTACCATCGCCGGCCTTCTCTTCGCCGTCTGGGCACGCGAGCACCTCGGCCGCAACTGGAGCCGCTCCGTCACCATCAAGCAGGGCCACGAGCTGATCACCACCGGTCCCTATGCCGTGGTCCGTCACCCAATCTACACCGGCATTCTGGCCGGGTTTCTTGGCATGGCGATTGCAATCTCCGAGGTGCGCGGGTTCATCGTTTTCGTTCTCATCTTCCTCGTGTTCTGGCCCAAGCTCCGCATGGAGGAGAAGTGGATGCGCTCCCAGTTTGGGGAGACATATGCTACCTATGCCCGAAAGACCGCCGCCCTGGTGCCCTACCTCCTCTGATCGCCTGGGCGGCTGGCCCAGCTTTAACGATCTTTTGCGTGCACCATTCCCACTGGGGCTGCCCCATCCTTGCGTTTCTGGATTTGTGCGAGTGGGTCTTTTCGTATAGGACACGAGAGTCGTTGTGCCGCGACCGAAAAACCCCACCCCGCCAAAAGAAGGCGGGATGGGCCACCCTCTCATGTAAGTTTCTTCATATCAACAAGTTGACGGGGTGGGTCACCCGCCGAATGCTTACTTGCCTATGCCGATGCGGATGATCGCTACTGCCAGAGATCAGGCGCTTGCAGGCGTCGGGGCGACTTTCTTTTCGCCTGAGATGACTCACCAAACGACAATCCACTCAGTCACGGACGGATTTGTGGTGACAAGCGTGCAACTGGCGTTTGGCAGACAGGATGCAAAGAAACTGTGGGAGAGCGATGATGGGGGGCGCCGGTCGGATGACAGCTACAGTCCGCATCTCACTTCCCACTTCAAAATTCCTTAGGCTGCGCCTGGTGCCCCAGGTTCGCGTCCTTCTTTTGGACGATAACCTGGGCAGAGGAAGAGTTCTGGTCCTGCCCCACCGAACAGTCTCAACTGGCGATCTCTTGCGAGGGCAGCGACACAATCTTGTCTTCTTTCCAAGTGCCGAGTGCACCGACCCCAGGTTAACCCAACAGAAGGGTGAACCTGAGGCACCAGGCGTAGATGGCTAGGTTCCGATTATGCGTTTTGAGCGCAAGGTGGCGTAGAGAATCGGACTGACGAGGATGGCGAGATAGATGAGGTAAATCCACGGGAACTGGCCGATGTAGAAGTCGTGGGCGCTCAAAGAAATCGGATTTTTTATGAGGACGAAGCCGACGTAGTCCACCAGAATTGCGAAAAGGAGCCAGAAGGCGCCCAAGGTGAGAGCTTCCCTGGAAAGAACCGGAGCGCTGCGGCGAAGCTTGAAGTAAACCCAGCTAAAGGCAGTCCAAACCAATAGATTGATGATCGGGAAGAACTTTTCCGCGAAGACATAGGAAGGACTGTAGACCATATCGCGTGTGGGAGGATTGTGCATGGCGGCTTCGGCAGCCATGGACAGAGCGACGGCGAGGAGGGTGACAATTACGTAGGCCGCGAAGAAGGTGATGATTGCGCGCGTATAGCGGAACTCTGTTGGTTGCACTGCGGGCATTGGATTGCGCTCCTATGGTCTGACGAATACTGCTCCCTTGCGTGCAAAAAAGTACGCAGGAGACCGGACAAAAGTTCCATGGACGCGACGAACGGGTTACTGATTCTGATCGGGCCGAACAAAACCAATCGACGCGCAAACCGTCCCTGTGGCTCGGCGTTTTTCAGTGAGTGATTTGGTGATTTAGCGCAAAACGAGAGCTCCTCCCGGCGACGTGTGCATTCGGCAGAAAATGCCGTGTTCCGCGCTGGGTTAGACCCGGCAAACCAGATATCGAGAAGCCTCGGGAGCCGTGACTCATAGAGAGGGTTGGCTGAGGCAACCCCGCTATGCGCCGCCGCGCATACCGCCATCCTCATCGCGTAGGTGCAACCCTAAACGTATGCACCGATATGGGCGCCAAGTTTGGAAAGTTCTCGCGAAGACAGAAGCTGTTAGTGCTTGGAAGCACTGGATCGGCCAGATCGCTTAGTGACTGCGCTCTTCGGCAATCGCGGAACAGCCTGAACGCCCGCCCAAAGCGTTGCGATCGTTTGCTCCACCAGGAGAGTCTGATCAGGCAAGTCAGGCACAACCCCTTGGATGACCATGAGCGTGGCCAGGCCGAGGATCGTGTACCACCAGGTGTGGGCTACTACTATGTCATCCTTACTTGGCAATCCTTC
Source organism: uncultured Acidobacteriaceae bacterium (assembly GCA_963749635.1). Lineage (GTDB taxonomy): Bacteria > Acidobacteriota > Terriglobia > Terriglobales > Acidobacteriaceae > DASRAA01. The sequence goes on along the minus strand of CAVVNW010000016.1, from coordinate 62,098 downwards.
AGCCTTGGCAACATCGAAAAAGAGCTGCACGAAACGTCCGAACAACGGCGCGCCAAGGTCGTTGATGTATTGTCCAGCACGGACGCCGTTGCGGCTCTCAGGCCCGAAGAAGACGTTGCGGAACTGCTGTGGATGGGCAATGCAGAATTGAATCAAGCCGCGTGAAGTCGCAAAAAGACGCTCTTTCGGTGCAAGATGTTTAGCGGCAATCGCGTCGAAGTTCTGAATCATGAGCCCGATCGTCTCGCGGCTCAACTCGGCAAGAATGTGCGATTTGTCCGGAAAATGCTGGTAGATCACGGCGTGCGTATAACCGATCTCATTAGCGATCGCACGAAGCGTCACGGCTTCGTAACCACGATCGGCGAACATTTTACCTGCAGCCGCAAGGATTTCGCCCCGCAACCTCTCCTTGCGCTCTACCCGGCGACTTGGTGATGTGGATGACATTTGAATAGCTTAGTCCCTTTTGACGATATTTGCGACCAATTGTTTATTAATAACCTCAGAATAATTTGTAACCAACGGTTATCGTAGGCCTCTAATAGTCAGGTCGCTCATTTTGGATGGCCGGCCAAATACCAGGCAAAAGGAGAAAACGACATGTATTTAGTCATGGGCATTACTGGAAACGTTGGGGGCGCCACCGCGCGTCATCTGCTGAAGCAAGGCAAACAGGTGCGAGCACTTGTGCGCAATCGCGAGAGAGCGGCCAAGTGGGCAGACCAGGGCGTGGAGTTGCTGGATGGAGACTGGAACGATGCGACAGCTATAGCCGCGGCGCTCAAAGGTGTTGAGGGCGCGTTTGTCATGTTGCCGGCTGTATGGGCACCCTCGCCTGATTACAGAGAAGCCAAGAGCGTGATTGCGAACTATGTCGAGGCGCTGACCAAGGTTGTGCCCCCGCGGGTGGTAGCGCTCTCGTCGATGGGTGCGAATAGAACAAGCGGGCTGGGGATGATCACGGCCTTATCACTGTTGGAGCAAGGTTTTCGCAGCCTGCCCTCTCCGGTCGCATTTGTGCGCGCAGGCGGCTTTTTCGAAAACTTTCTTTTCGGCTTACAGGCCGCCCAAGGCGGAACACTACCGGTCTTCTACAATCCTACAAACCGGAAATCAACCATGGTCGCGACAAACGACATCGGCGCAGAGGTGGCAACGCTTCTGACCGGGCCGGCGTGGGCAGGGCATCGCGTTATCGAACTGGGTTCGATGGTAAGCGCGGATGAAGTGGCGGAACAATTGGGTGAAGTCCTGAAACTCAACGTAAAAGCCTTTGCAGTCCCGCGTGCAGCGTGGGCGGAAGCGTTCGAGCAGTTCGGCGTTCCGAAGGGCCACACTGGACCTGCCGAAGAAATGTTTGAGAGCGTGAACGCGGGATGGATGGACCTCGGAATCGCGGGTACGGAGCACGTAGCGGGTACGACGTCCGCACGCGATGTATTTGCGGCTGCACAGAACGCCGTCAAGGCGTAAGTCCGGGGCAAGCCGAATCAGCCGCAGTTCCTGGGGAACTGCGGCGCTAGCCGACTTATTGCAGAACGATTTAAACCATTTAAACCGCAGCAGAGGATCGCTTTTAATATGAAAGCTGAATACACGATAGATAAACCCGCGCGGGCAGGCAGTTTTTCCTTCTTCCATGTAGGTGAGCGTTCAGCCAACCCCTGGCGATTGGGTGTGGACCGATATGCGTGTGGTACTGTACGGTGCACGACGGGCCAAGGCTGCGAACTGGTGATCTCTTGCTAGGGCAGCGACACGATCTTGTTTCTTTCCGAGTGGCGAGTGCACTGACCTCACGTTAACCCAACAGGAAGGGTGAACCTGGGGCACTGGAAGCGGTCTCATAAATACAGAACGAGCGAAACGGGAAGTCCCTCAGGGGCTAAAGCGTTTGTGTGAGAACTCTACCGTCCCCGGGGGGACTCCGTATTTTTCCCACGCTTACCCAGCACTCCGCCTTCGGCTGCGTGCTGGGCTGTCCTATCCCGCCCCCTTGGGGGCTGTTTCTTGCCAGTTGTTCCACCCTAGAGATCCAAACGATAGTTCTCACACAGACTCTAAAGCCCGGTATTTGCAGGGCCGGTTTCGGCACGGCTGAAGAGGCTGCGGAAAAAGTCGGAAAAGCAGATCCCCTGCCGACTAAGGTCGGCGAGGGATGACAATAATAAACCACTTATTGGCATGACTGAAGAGGCCGCTGAAAAAGTCCTTTGTCAGGGGGAAAGGACCACAGGGGCTAAAGCCCGCGACCTATTTTTCGATGCGTTACGGCATGACTGAAGTCATGCCCTGATACGAACCCGCCGCGGAAACGAGTTTTTCAGCAGCCTGTGAAGTCATGCCCTGATACGAAGTGAACTCGCGACCTTTTAGGGATGAATTAGAACCCCGCTAAAGTGGGCTTGGGTTCACAGAGGGCCAGTCACCGCGCGCTTACGCGCACGGCTGAAACAAATGACGCCCTTCGGGCTCGGAACGCCGCGAAGTGCGAGTTTCATTGAGTCGGCAAAGTCCCACATTTGCCAACGGCAGGCAAATATGGGCCACCCTCGGGTTATTGGTTACACTGACAATGCGGCGCGCAGATCGTGCTGAACTTCACTTCTGCGGAACGTCGGCTCAAGCTATTCTGAAGAACCTGGGGTGGAGATTTTGTACCATGGCAAAGCTCGTGTATGGATTGAACCAGTCCTTGGATGGCTACATCGACCATCTGAAATTCAGGCCAAGCCAGGCGCTTTTTCGTCACTTCATAGAGCATACGCGCGACGTGACGGGCACCGTGTACGGTCGCGGCATGTACGAGGTAATGCGTTATTGGGACGAAGACCAGGCGGACTGGGACGCGGAGGAACACGACTTCGCGGCGTGGTGGCGGAGCCAGCCGAAGTGGGTGGTGTCGCGCACGTTGAAGTCGGTCGGGCCCAACGCCACACTGGTCAAGGATGACATCGAGGCGGTGATACGTGGGCTGAAGGCCCAGCTCGATGGGGAGATTGACGTTGCCGGAACAGTCTTGGCGGGAAGCCTGACCGACCTTGGTCTTATTGATGAGTATCGACTTTACCTGCACCCCGTCGTGCTTGGTGGCGGCAAGCCATTCTTCACCGGCCCCCGGCCGCCGCTCCGCCTGGTGGCCAGCGAACGGATCGGCGAGGATGTGATCAGGTTGACGTACGTTCCCGCTTAATCGCCGTGACGGAAGAGGCTGCTGAAAAAGTCCTGTTCGCTCTCGAGAAACTCCCTCAGGGGCTAAAGCCCAACGCATTTTCAGTCGTTTACGGCACGACTAAAGTCGTGCCCTTTCAAAACTTCACCCAGTGGGAGTTTTTCAGCAGCCTGTGAAGTCATGCCCTGATACGAATCCGTCGCGGAAACGAGTTTTTCACCAGCCATATCTCCTAACTTTTTAGTTGACAAGGCCAGTTTCATCGCGTTAACCTCCTAACACTTTAGGAGATAGCCATGGGTGGCAAAGGAAAATCCCAACTGCAGCTCACGCCCCTGGAGTTGCAGATCATGAATGTGTTGTGGGACTGCGGCCCTTCCAACGTGCAATCGGTACAGGAGAAACTCACTGCATCGCCGAAACTGGCGTACACCACGGTGCAGACGATGCTCAATGTGCTTCATCGTAAAGGAAGGGTACGGCGGAGATTGCGGGGCCGGGCGTATGACTATGCGCCGGTGCTGACGAGAGAGAAGGCAGCGAGCAATGCCATCGGGGACATGATCGATCGCCTCTTTGGCGGCTCGGTGGACGGTCTGCTCATGAGCCTCGTCAAAAGCCAGCAACTCGATCCCAAAAAGCTTCAGGAGTTGAATGGCCTGGTAGAGGAACAGGAGCGCGGCAAGGAGGGAAAAGACGATGAATCCGATAAATGAGATGGTTGTAACTTATGTGACGAATGCCTTATGGATGACATGCGTCATCGCGGCGGCCACATATCTTCTCGCGCGGACGCTGCGTCGTTGCCCTGCTTCGTATCGGCATGCATTGTGGGTTGCGGCCTTGCTGCTGGCGGTGCTGCTTCCCTTGGCGAGCTTGCGCGCTTCTCGAGACAATTACACATCAAGGCCTGAGTCGGTCACGGCGGCGAGCGCGGTTCAGTCGGTGGAATCGGGTGTCAGCGGCACGTCTTCGTGGGCACTCTGGCGGCGAATGCGGCATGGCGGCCAACCGGTACGGTTCGGCCCGCGCTGGGTTGGGCTTGTCGCAATGCTCTACTTCGGCTTCATTTTCTATCGGGCGGCTCGCCTCTATCGCGGATGGCAGTCACTCCGGGCAATGCTACGTAAGTCAAGCGAGCCGCAGATACCGTCGGCAATGCGAACGGTGGTCGAGCAATGCCACTCGCTGCTGGGCATGAAACCCGTACCCATCTTGATGTCACTGGAAGGACAGGGGCCAGCGACGCTGGGAATCCGCAAGCCTGTCCTGGTGTTGCCGGAATGGTTTTTGTCGCAAGCATCGGCGGATGAGGTCTCTTCCACCCTGAGCCATGAACTGGCGCACATCCGCAGGCACGATTTCGTTTTGAATCTGGTCTACGAACTCTTAATTTTGCCCATCGCCTTTCATCCCGCCGCTGCCCTGATCAAGGCGCGCATCGATCAAACACGGGAATTGGCCTGCGACGAGATCGCCGCAGAAAGCCTGCCAACGAACACTCGATATGCCCGCTCGCTGTTGCGCATCGCGCAGTCCATGGCCGCGAAGCAGCGTCCAGCACACGTCGGATACGCTCTGGGACTATTCGACACAAATACACTGGAGGACCGCATTATGAATGTACTCGAGAGAGCTAATCGAATGCGCAAGGCAAGGGCGCAGGCCTTGGTTCTTGCCACATTGACGCTACTGATCGTCACGTGTCTGGGAGTGTCGGGTTTTTCTGTTCAAGTCAATCAGCCCACCAGCACCGCTGCCGATCTGCAGCAATTTGCCGGCACCTGGCACGCACAATTCAAAGGCAAGACCTTTCTGACCGTTAAGTTGGAGAAGCAACAAGGCAAGCTGACCGGGACCGTGAGTCACGCCGACATGCAAGTGGGCAAAGACGGAGAGCTTACAAGTGCGCAACCAAGCGAGGGCAGCGACCCCATCGTGGAAGCCAAGCTTACCGGCGGGACCCTTCTCATTACCACAAAGGAACAGGACTCAGACGACACCATTCAATGTGAGATGAAGCTCACCGGAACTGATCAGGCAGAGCTTCGCATACTCGCTCCGCCCGACGTCCCGACTCCTAAGCCGTGGAAATTGGAGCGAGCGAAGGCTGACCAATGAAAGCTTGATCTCGATCTCCTGCTGTCGTCCCCAGTAGAACCCATTGGATCTTCGCCAATTTGATTTTGCGTCGGCGTCGCGTTAGAGTCTCTGCACCGTTTCACTGCAACTTGGGATAATCCTTCGACACATCGAACCGGATGTCTTCGCTCATGGTGTGTCGGACCAACCCATCGCATCCCTCCCGCAGACGGAGGCTAGCCCAGTGAGACTTACCAGGAGAGACGCATGGACTTTGGTGCAGGTTTTCGGAAACTGGCATTGGGAGCGATTTCCGTCGCGTGCTTTGTCGCGGGCGGGTCGGTTTCCTCGCAAGTTGTCACGGGCACGTTGGGTCAGGCCGACGCCACGACGACGATCAATGGAAAGCAGCTTCCGCCACCGCCTGCGAAGTTCGGCGGCGTGATCAAGGAAACCGCCAAGGATTCCACCCCGTGGTGGCCGCCGCGCATCGTGCCGCCCAAGGGCGCTCCCAACGTGCTGCTCATCATGACGGACGACCAGGGCTATGGCGTACCGAGCACCTTTGGCGGCGTCATCCCGACCCCGAATTTGGACCGCATCGCCAAGGCCGGGCTGCGCTACATCCAGTTCCATTCGACGGCACTTTGCTCGCCGACGCGGGCCGCATTGATCACGGGCCGCAACCATCATTCAGTCGGCTTCGGCGTCATTGGCGAATTGTCCACCGGCTATCCGGGTTATGACTCCGTTATCGGCCAGGATAACGCCACCATTGCCGAGATACTGAAAGAAAACGGCTACGCTACCTCGTGGTTCGGCAAAGACCACAACACGCCGGGCTTCACTTACAGCACCACTGCCGGCCCCTTCGACCAATGGCCGATCGGCATGGGGTTTCAATATTTCTATGGCTTCCTGGGCGGCGAAACCGACCAGTGGACACCTTACCTATTCCGCAACACCACGGCGGTATATCCATGGGTGGGCAAGAAGGGCTACAACCTCACCACGGACCTGGCCGACGATGCCATCCGCTATTTGCAGGACCTGAACGCAGCGGCGCCCGACAAGCCGTTCTTTCTTTATTACGTGCCCGGCGGCTCACACTCGCCACACCAGCCGACGCAGGAATGGATCGACAAGTTCCACGGCAAGTTCGACATGGGATGGGAAAAGCTGCGCGAGCAGATCTTCGAAAACCAGAAGAAGCTGGGCGTGATTCCGCCGAATACCGTGCTGACGCCGTGGCCCGACGGACAAGCGGAGTATGGTGGCGCCAAGCTGCCCAAGTGGGACTCGCTCAACGAGGCGGAAAAGAAGATGTACGCCCGCGAGGCTGAGGTTTTTGCCGCCTACACCGCTTACACCGACTATGAAATTGGTCGCGTGATCGACGAAGTCCAGAAGCATGGGCAAGCTCGACAACACACTGATTATCTACATTGACGGCGACAACGGCACCAGCGCGGAAGGCAGTGTCTACGGCACCTTCAATCAGTACACCGCTTACAACGGCATCATCAATATGCCAATGGTCAAGCCCGTGCTGGCGATGAACGCATTGCACTATAACGACTGGGGCTCGGACAAGACGTATCCGCATATGTCGGTAGCGTGGTCGTGGGCGTTCGATACGCCGTTTAAGTGGACCAAGCAGGTAGCGTCGCATTTCGGCGGGACCAGGCAGGGTCTGGCGATTTCGTGGCCCGGACATATCAAGGACGAAGGCGGGATTCGTACCCAGTTTCACCATGTGATCGATATCGTTCCGACGATTCTTGAAGCCACCGGCGTTCAGGCGCCGGACGAGGTCAATGGCATCAAGCAGAAGCCGATCGAAGGCGTGAGCATGCTCTACACCTTCGATTCAGCCAATGCCAATGCGCCGTCGAAACGCGATACACAGTATTTCGAGATGGTTGGCAACCGCGCTATCTACCATGACGGCTGGGTGGCAGCTACCACGCCGCCTGCTCCGCCGTGGGAGTTGGGAACTACGGCGATGCCGCCGCTCAATGAATACAAGTGGGAGCTTTACCACATCTCCGAGGACTATTCGGAAGCCAACGACCTCGCGGCCAGCAATCCCGACAAGCTGAAGGAAATGCAGGCGCTGTTCCAGAAAGAGGCGGCGGACCACCAGGTGTTGCCGTTGGATAACTCAGGCTTCGTGCGCGCGCTGACGGCGCGACCGAGCGCTATCGCCGGGAAAACGGTTTTTACCTATACCGGTGAGAACGCCAACATTCCTGACGGAAATGCTCCCAACGTGCTGGGCAGGGACTTCACCATTACTGCCGAGTTGACGATCCCGAGTGGAGGGGCGGAGGGCGTGGTTGTAACCGAAGGCGGCATGATTGGCGGCTATGGCCTCTATCTGACCCATAGCTTCAATTGGTGGCTCAAGAGCGACCTGTTCAAGAAGATCGGCCTCGGTTTGTTGATCTTCGGTCTGCTGCTGCTCTTGATCGGTCATGCAGGACGATGGAGAAAACGCTTCGGCTACGCGATGTTGCTCATAGCTGCATTCGGATTGCTGCTGGTGTTTGCCACCGACATCTTCGGACTCGGCCGAGGGCGGCCGGTGTTCGTTTACAACATGCTGGACCTGGAGCGGTTCCGCTGGAGGGGCTCCGCGCTGGGCGAAGGCAAGCACACCATCGTGTTCGACTTTAAATACGACGGTCCAGGCGTTGGTAAGGGCGGTACGGGCGTGCTGACCGTGGATGGCAAAGAGGTCGATCGCAAGTCGATGGAGCACACCATTCCGTTCCTCCTTCCGGCCGACGAGAGTTTCGACGTTGGACTCGACACCCGTACGCCGGTGGACTTTACCTATGATTGTCCATTCCGCTTTACGGGAAACATCGACAAGCTGACGTTCAACCTCGGGAAGTCGCAGTTGTCGGCGGAAGATCAGAGGAAGATGGACGACGCACTGGCCAGAGTCAACAACTAGGCCAGGACAGCAACATCACTAACGGTGCCAGTCCCCACTGGCAGCTCATCACAGAGCCGGAGGCAACCAACGCGAACTGAACCGAGTGCGTGGGAGCAGGTGTTGGAATCGCTGATCACGAACGTCCAGAAGTTCACGGTCATGGCGCTGGCGCTGATGCTGATCGTCGTCATGCTGCTCTCGACTGTGCACCTGGGCTGGATGATCGGCGAGGAAATCCTAAAGCCGCCGAAGTGGCTCATACCCGTGCAGGGCCTGCTCGAAATTTTCGGCTACTTCCTGCTGGTGCTCATCGGCGTGGAGTTGCTGGAGACGCTGAAAGCGTACGTCAGGAAAGATGTCATTCACGTGCGGGTAGTGCTGGAAGTGGCGCTGATCGCCATGGCGCGCAAGGTGATTATCGAAGAGCCGAACAATGTGCCGAGTTTGACCTTGTTCGGCATTGCTGCCCTGATTCTCGCATTGGGCATTGCGTTCTACTTCGAGCGGCAGGCGAAGCGAGAAACCGGTCACGGGATTTTTTGAGTTGGCGGCAAGCAAGTTTGAGGTTTGCAGTTAGAGGAAACACATCAAGAATAAGGATGACCAACATGAAAACGAACATTGCAATTTGCGCGCTGCTGTTGTGCTTCGCGTCGACCATTGCTATTGGCCAGCAGGTTTCCGTCAACTACGACCACAACGCGAGCTTTGCTCAATATCACACCTACGCATGGGGCTCGAATAACGACAACCAGATTCAGAACTCGATCCTCGCGCAAGTTGCGCAACAGGACATCAACTCGGCGATGCAGGGCAAGGGTTTGCAGATGGTGCAGGAATCGCAGAACCCGGACCTGATCCTCACGGCCAACGGCGGCATGAAGCGGCAGACCTCCTACAGCGCATGGGGCATGCGCGGCATCGGCGGAGGGATGGGTGGAATCACGCCCGAGCAGAACGTGGAAGCCACCATGATTGTCGACTTGTACGACGCCAAGACGAAGTCGCTGGTGTGGCGCGGAATCGGCCAAAACACGCTGAACAACAACGGCAACAAGAACCAGGAAATGGTACAGAAGGCCGTGCAGAAGATGTTCAAGCAGTGGCCCAAGCAGTAGTGCGGGTCGGGAGCGGGCGATGACCACAAGAATGCTGGTGATGGTGTCTGGGGCGATTGAGGCGGCAACCGCAGTTGCCTTGATTGCCCTTCCTGACGTAGTCGCCCGGCTTCTTCTGGGGGCTGAACTTTCCGGCTCTGGCATTGCGGTAGCGCGAGTGGCCGGATTTGGGCTTCTAGCCCTGGCGATAGCGGTTTGGCCCGGCGGGAACCGGCCAAGCGCACATGCCACTCGTGCTCTCTTCCTCTATAACCTGTTGGCCGGGCTTTACCTCGGCTTCCTCCGGGTCGGCGGAGAATTCACGGGCTTCCTGTTATGGCCTGCCGCCATTGTCCATGTCGTGCTCGCACTTCTGTTGGCGCGTCCTGCCTACGATAAAGCTTCATCGGCAAATCGAGCGCACCCGCAGTAAATAACAGCGATCTAGCCCTGATGCGCGTTGTGGTCGCGAGCCGGCTTGCCGGGCGGACTTCAGGTTGTCTCCTGGGGAACAGGCTGGAATAGGCCGGAATTTCACGGCCCCCGCTCTTGCATCTTTCCTCGCACCCTCCGCCATGCGAGAATAAAGACTCCACTCCGAATCGCCATGAACCCAGTCGAATCCACAACGCCCGCCGCCCAGGAACCCTCTATTACTCCCGAACTGCTGCGCGACCACGGCATTACGCCGGAGGAATACCAGCGCATCCTGAAGTCGATGGGCCGTACGCCCACGCTCACCGAGCTGGGCATCTTCAGCGTGATGTGGAGCGAACATTGCTCCTACAAATCGTCGCGCGTGCACCTGAAGCGGTTGCCGACCCGCAGCAAGCTCGTCGTCCAGGGGCCCGGCGAGAACGCGGGCATCATTGACATCGGCGATGGTTGGGCTTGCGCCTTCAAGATCGAATCGCACAACCATCCATCATTTATCGAGCCGTTCCAGGGTGCGACGACTGGCGTGGGTGGCATCCTGCGCGACATTTTCACCATGGGCGCGCGGCCGGTTGCGGTCATGGACTCGCTGAGATTTGGCCCGATCACTGTTCCCACCCTTTCCCAAAACAAGGGAAAGGATGGGGCACCCACGATCGATCAGGCGACGCTGCACAAGAACCATTCCGTGATGGAAGGCGTGGTTAGCGGCGTTGCATCGTATGGCAACTGCTTTGGCGTGCCCAATGTTGGTGGTGAGGTGAAGTTCGAGAGTTGTTATAACGGCAATCCGCTGGTCAATGCGTTTGCTCTCGGCCTGGTTCGGCGCGACCAGATTTTTTATGCCAAGGCGTCGGGTGAAGGAAATCCGGTGATCTATGTCGGTTCGAAGACCGGTCGCGACGGCATCCACGGCGCGACCATGGCGAGCGAAGAGTTCAGCGAAGGCTCCGAGGCCAAGCGGCCGAACGTGCAAGTTGGTGACCCGTTCCTTGAGAAATTACTTCTCGAAGCCTGCCTCGAGGCCATGCAGACGGGTGCGATCATCGGCATTCAGGACATGGGCGCCGCGGGCCTGACCTGCTCGACCTGCGAAATGGGTGGGCGCGGCGGCGTAGGCCTGGAGATCGAGCTCGACTTGGTGCCGCAGCGCGACACCGGCATGACTCCGTACGAGATCATGCTGAGCGAGTCGCAGGAGCGCATGCTGCTGGTGGCCGAGAAAGGCCGCGAGAACGAAGTCTTCCGGGTCTTCGAGAAGTGGGGACTCGACGCTGTCACTATCGGGCGGGTCATTCCGGAATCGACAATGCGGGTGCTGGAGCATGGCAAAGTCGTCGCCGAGATTCCCAACCAGGCGCTGACTGACGAGGCTCCGCTGTACAACCGTCCCATGGAGCGCTGGGAGCCACCGGTTCCGCGCGAGATGCCCGAGAGCATTCAGTTGGGGACGAACGCCGATTTGACCGGCAATCTAAAGAAGCTTCTGGCCAGCCCGAATATCTGCTCCAAGCGGTGGGTGTACGAGCAGTACGACTCGATGGTGCAGACCAACACGGTCGAAGGCCCGGGCCGCGAAGCGGGAGTAATCCGGGTGAAGGGTACCAAGCGCGCGTTGGCCATGGCGCTCGACGGCAACGGCCGCTGGTGCTACCTCGATCCCAAGCTGGGTGCAATGCACGCGGTCGCTGAGTCGGCGCGCAACGTGGCGTGTTCGGGAGCGACTCCGATTGCTGCGACCAACTGCCTTAACTTCGGCAATCCCGAAAAGCCGCACATTATGTGGCAGTTCGCCCAGACCATCGACGGCATTACCAAGGCCTGCGAAGAGTTGGAGACGCCTATTACCGGGGGTAACGTCAGCTTTTACAACGAGACGCTGGGGGAAGGCATCTACCCCACGCCAGTCATGGGGATCGTGGGCATCCTGGAAGACGTGCAAAAGGCCGTTGGGCCCGACTTCCAACAAGCGGATCGGGCGCTTGCTGCTTCTGCGCGGCTCCGAGCCCGGCGATGCGTCGGACGTTGAAGCCGAATTCGGCTCGTCCGAGTACGCCAAGGAGGTTCTGGGCCAGATATGGGGATTCCCGCCGGCTCTGGAGCTCGAGAAAGAAGCCGCACTGCAAAAGGCGATCATCCAGATGATCGACGAGGGCCTGATCGAGTCGGCCAAGGACTGCACCGAGGGTGGACTGGCGGTCACTTTGGCGGAATGTGGCTTCGCCCGGGGTATCGGCGCACAAATTGACGTGCTTTCAGGCGGCCTAGTTTCGGAGTTTGTGCTGTTTGGCGAGGATGCCAGCCGGATTCTCATATCCTGCGACCAGAAATGTGTCGAAAGAATCAAATATATAGCGGTAAAATACGCTCTCTCAGCAGAAAATATCGGCAGCACGGTTCCCGAAAAATTGGAAATACGGGTGGACGGAAACGTGTCGGCCCTGGCAGCGGTTTCTGATTTGAAAGCGGAGTGGGCGGGAGCGCTGGAAAAGGCGCTGCATACCGAGACGGAAGAGCAACTGGTGACGGGAAGCATGCCGTAACGAATGGCATGAGTTTAAGAGTTTCGTAACCGACCGTGGAATAGGTGAGCGATGCTGATCACATCTGACAAACTGCACGAAGAGTGTGGCGTGGCGGCCATCTATGGTCACCCCGAAGCTTCCAAGCTCGCTTACCTCAGCCTGTATGCGCTGCAACACCGCGGGCAGGAGTCGGCAGGCATCGCGTCAGCCAACGGGGACCACATCGAACTCCACAAGGCGATGGGCCTGGTTTCTGACATCTTTACCGCCGAGGCCCTGGCACGCATTCCGGGTTCGGCGGCCATTGGCCACACGCGGTACTCGACGGCCGGCGATTCGGCATTGCTCAACGCCCAGCCCATTCGCGTGGAATGCAGCAAGGGCAAAATCGCGCTGGCGCACAACGGAAACATCGTCAATGCCCACGAGATTCGCTCGCAGTTGGAGCACCTGGGCTCGATCTTCCAAACCACCAGCGATACCGAAGTCATCGTGCACCTGATCGCGCGCTCGAAGGAAGAGACACTGGAGAGCGCAATGAGCGATTCGTTGCGCCGCATTGAGGGTGCATTTTCGCTGGTCATGCTGACGCCCAACCATGTTTATGCGGCGCGTGATCCGCGAGGGTTTCGTCCGCTGGTGATGGGCCGCATTCCTGGGCACTCTGAAAACCACAAGGACGCGATCGTGTTCGCCTCCGAGACCTGCGCATTCGACCTGATCGGCGCGGTCTATGAGCGCGAGGTCAAGCCGGGAGAGTTGATCATCGTCGGCCCTGAAGGTGTGCATTCGCGTTATTACGCGTCAAAACAGCCGATGTCGAGCTGCATCTTCGAGCATGTTTACTTTTCACGACCTGACAGCATGGTGTTTGGCCGCTCGGTACAGCAGTCGCGCGACGCGATGGGCCGCCAGCTTGCGCTTGAATCGCCGGTCGACGCCGACATCGTTATTCCGATTCCCGACTCGGGCGTGACTGCGGCGATGGGCTTCTCGGCGCAGAGCGGAATACCCATCCAGTTCGGGCTGATCCGCAATCATTACGTGGGCCGCACGTTCATTGAGCCGGAACAGCGGGTGCGCGACTTTGGCGTGCGCCTGAAGCTGAACCCGGTCCGCCATGTCATCGAAGGCAAGCGTGTGGTGTTGATTGACGACTCCATCGTGCGCGGGACCACCAGCCGCAAGATTGTCCGCATGGTGCGCGATGCCGGCGCGACGGAAGTCCATATGCGGATTTCGTGTCCGCCGACGATTTCACCGTGCTACTACGGCGTGGACACGCCATCGAAGAACCAGCTCATCGCCGCCAATAAGTCGGTGGACGAAATCCGCGAATACATTGGCGCGAACTCTCTCGCGTACCTGTCGCTGGAGGGTCTGCGCAAGGCCGCGGGCGAAAGCGATAAGGTCACATATTGCACGGCGTGTTATACCGGCAAGTATCCGACCAACCTGGTGGACGTGGGAGAGATCCAGCGGGCGCCCGAGATGGTGGCCGGAGACTAGCGACCTACTGCGAGGAGCCTGGAATGTCGTTCGCGCAGAAGTTTATCCGTCGATTGCGAAGCTGGTTTCGCCGCCCAGAACCGCAAGATCCTTATGCCTACGTTACGGCGGAACTGAAGCGTGGCCCGGGCGGTCGTTCAGCCGCCATCGCTTTGGACGAGCCCAAGGAACAGCGCATTCTGAATGTGTTCGGACGGCGACCGGCCAACTGATCCATTGAGTGTCTCCTCTACTTTGCTCGTCGCCAATCCTATTAAGGAGAGTACGATGAACCCTACTCGCCGGGCGATAATGATGATGCTCGCGATTCTTCTCGCCGCCGTTCTGGCAGGATTCTCGTCGTTACCCGCCGTTGCGGGCGAAGACAATTCGTACGTTCCCGCCCACGGCAAGGCGGTCGTCCTGTTTGATGGCAGCCATCGCGACCAGTTCGATAGCTTCCTCAAGACCAATGGCCTGAACAACGATCCTGACCATGTCTTCACCTTCGAGCAGGGCGTGATTCACGTATCGGGCGCCGAGATGGGATACCTCATCACCAAGAAGGAGTTCGCGGACTACTATCTGCGCGCCGAGTTCAAATGGGGCGAAGCCACGCACGCTCCGCGCGAGGGTCAGGCGCGAGACAGCGGAATTCTCTATCACATCCAGGGCCCGAACGAAGTGTGGCCGACTTCGATCGAATACCAGATTTGCGAGGGCCAGACGGGCGATTTCTACATGACCGACGGCGCCGCGCTGACAGGTACGGACGGAAAGCGCGAGACCGGCCCTCCCAACTCCGCCGCCCGAATCAAGCGCATCGGCGAAGGGCCGTGGCAGAACGTGACCGGCTACCGCGATCCTAACGGCGAAATCGAAAAGCCGCACGGCGAATGGAACGTGGTTGAGATCGTGGTGCAGGGCGATAATGTGAAGCAATATCTGAACGGCAAGCTGGTGAATGAAGGTTCGAAAGCGTATCCCGCCAGCGGGAAAATCCTGATCCAGTCGGAAGGCGCGGAAATTTATTTCCGCGATATCAAGCTGTACCCACTCAAGCCGTAGCGGAGTTTCCGGCCACCATGTTAGTCCGAACTCTGCGACGGTGCTGCGTAGGCCAGAGACTCCAGCGGAGTCGGTCGGGCCGGCTTTCCCCACGTGACCTGTTCAACCTCGCCGACGATAAACAGCCATGAGGCAGTGCCGAGGAGAGCGACCGTCGTCAGTAGCGCGAACGCCCAGAAGAAGTTTCCTGTGCGTGCGAGAACGAACCCTGTGACCACGGGCACGACTACCCCGGCGGTATTCCCAATCCCGTTCTGAAAGCCGGTCCACCTGCCTGCGGCCTGAGGGCCGGCGAGCCTTTGCGAAATCGCGAATACGTTCGAGCTCGACGCACCGAAGAACGCCAGGCCCGCGAACAATAGCGGCACGCACGCCGAGGGACCGGCAATCGCGCTGAGGCCCAACAAAATTCCGCAGATGCCGATCGCTCCGCCAGCGAAGGTTTTTCTCACCGTGGTCGGAGTTCCTCCCGCCATAATCCAGCGGTCCGAGAGCCATCCGGAAAGAGTGGCGGATGCGGCGCTGATCAAATATCCCGCGCCGCCGATCTTCGCCATGGCAGTCAGAGAGAAATGCCGTTCATGGACGAGATAATACGGCAGCCACGTAAGCAGAAAATAGTTTACGTAGTTGCAGCACCATAGGCCGATAAACGTTCCCCAGGCGGAACGCAGGCCCAGGAATTCGCGCAGACTGGGCGCGCTGGTCGCGTCAGCCGCTGGAACGACATTCGACTTCGGCATCCACTTGATCCAGGCCGGCAACCACAACATGCTGACCAGTCCCAACACCAAGAAGAACGGACGCCAACCCAAGCTGGCCATCAATGTGCCGCCAAGCAGCATGCCGAAGCCAGGGCCCAGGCATAGTCCCGCTGCAATCACCGAGTTTGCGAGACCGCGGTGCTCTTCGGGATAGTTGAGCGCAATAATCTTGGAGTACGCGGGATAACTTACGGCCTCGCCGAATCCGACGATGAGCCGCAACAGGAACAGAACGGCGAACGTATGAACCAGCCCGGTAGCCGCAGTGGCGAGCGACCAGACGAAGTAACAGCCAGCCAGCAGCCAATAGACGTTCAGCCGATCCACGAGCCACCCATACACCGGCTGGAGGCACGCGTATGTCCAGAAAAATGCTGACAGCAAGAAGCCCAATTGCGCCGGGCCTACACGAAGTTCGTCCTTCAGCAGGGGGGCGGCAATGGAGAGGTTGCCGCGATCGATGTAATTGATGAAGACCGAGAGCCCCAAAAGTATCAGGACCCCCACCAGAGCCCCAGGAAGCGGCTTGCGCTCCAATACTTTTGGCATTGTCATGAATGTTTGGGCATTGTGCGGGTGAACTCAAGATTTTGCAAGTGATTTCCGAAAGGCAGGAAGGAACTCACACACCGCTGAGACAGGCAACGCGAGTAGGGCGCGTGGCCTACGTCGCTCCGAGTTTCTTCCACACGTGTTGGACGTAGTGGTCGGTCATCCCCGCGATATAGTCGCAGACCACACGCACCAGCTTCTCGTGCTGCACTTTTTCCTGATAACTCGCCGGCAATGAGCCGGGATTAGCGACCAGAAAATCGAATGTCTCGGTCACCACCTTTTCCGCTTTGACCTTCTCGGGTTGGAGCGGTTTGCTCTCGTAGAGCGTCTTGTAGAGAAATGCCTTGGCTTCGCGGCGTTCCTGTTCGACCTTCGGACTGAAGGCAACCAGCCGTTCGGGATGTCGCCGCACATCGTCAAGGCTGATGACGCCTGAACCTGCGATGCGAACCTTCGTAGTCTCGATCAAGTCGGACACAAACCGATTCAGCATCCTCTTCAGCGCCTCGTTGAACTTTAGCTTATCGGGGGCGTCCGGATACTTCGACTCCGCCTCAACGTAGAAGCGCTCGAAGGCGCGCACATTCTTTCGAATATCAGCCAGTTTGAGCAGCTTCGCTTCGAACCCGTCGTCGAGGTCGGCCGTGGTGTAGCCGATCTCGTCGGTCAGGTCGATTAGTTGCGCCTCCAGCGGAGGCCGCAAGTCCAGCAAATACTCCGACAATTCCGGATGCGCAGCTACCGTATAGTCGTGCGAGTGCTTGATGATGCCCTCGCGCACCTCGAAAGTCAGGTTCAGCCCGCGAAACGCCGCGTAACGCAGCTCAAAATCTTCGACAATGCGCAGCGCCTGCAGATTGTGATCAAAGAACTCGCCATGCTTTTGCATCAAGGCATCAAGCGCACGCTCGCCCGCATGCCCAAACGGCGGGTGTCCGATGTCATGTACCAGCGCGAGCGTCTCGGTTAAATCGACATTCAGGTTCAGCGCGGCTGCGATGGTGCGGGAGATCTGCGCGACTTCGATCGTATGGGTCAGGCGGGTGCGAAAGTGGTCGGAGTAGCGGCGGGTGAAGACCTGGGTCTTGTTCTCAAGTCTGCGGAAAGCGCGGGAGTGGATGACGCGGTCGCGATCGCGCTGGAATGCGTTGCGATAAGGATGCGGCGGCTCAGGATAGCGCCGCCCGCGAGAGTCTTCCACGCGAGCCGCATAGCTGGCAAGCATAGTGCGAGTTTAGCAGCATGTTTCCCACCCTTTCCCAAATAAAGGGAAAGGATGGGGCACCCAGATTTTTCTCAGATTGGAAGCGCTAGTCTTTGCCCGGAGTCTGCTTGGCCAGTCGCACCTTGGCCGACTCAAGGTCCTTCTGTACCTTGGCCATTTCTTCGGAATCGACTTCGGCTGGAATGGTTTTGTTCCACTCGTCCAGCGCTCGCTGCCAGTGCGTTGTGGCCAGCTTCAGGTGACCCGTCTTCTGATAGAGGTCTCCCAAATGGGCCTGCACAGTGGGATCGCTGCCGATTTTTTCCGACGCCAGCCGCAGGTTCTCTTCCGCTAAATCGTAATTACCCATGCGGTAATAAACCCATCCCAGCGAGTCGAGATAAGCGCCATTTTGCGGATCAAGCGCGACGGCGCGCCGAATATAGCCCAGCGCTTCGTCGAGGCGCGTGCCGCGATCGGCCAGCATGTAGCCCAGATAATTCAGGGCCTGCGCATTCTTGGGATCGCTGACGATCGCCTTATGGAACGCTTCTTCGGCCTGCTCATATTTCTTCTGACGCTCGTAGATGGAGCCCGCGACAAACAAGGCATAGTCCTTGTCTTCCTGCTTGGTCGAAAGCGCCAACGCCTTGTTGATGCTGGTTTCCGCTTGCGGCCAGTCCTTCACCCGGCTGTACATCTGGGCCAGCGCGATGTAGACGTCGCGATCGTCGGCCGTGCCCTTGAGCATCAACTTCACCTGCTCGATGGCCGCGGTAGAATCGCCCATGTCAGCGCGTTGTGACGCCGCCACCATCTGCAGGGAGCGGTCGTTGGGGAATTTCTTTGCTGCCTCGTCCGCGACGTTGGTGGCCATCTGCCACTGTTTCTGGTCGCGGTAGGTCTCAATCATCTCCTGGTAGCCGCGAATCGCGTTGTCGTCGCCCAACTCGGTCATGCGACGGAAGGTGTCGATGGACATCTGCGGCTTGTTGGCTTCGCGATAGACCGTGCCCAGCCGCTCCAGGAAGATGGCGCGGTTGTTCTTTTCGGAGGCGTCGTATTCGCCGCTGGCATGGTCAGTCTTCTGCAACAACTGGTTGAGCAGAGTGATGGCGTCGTCGTACTTGCCCTGTGCCTCTTCGATGACGGCGATGTTGTACTTAAGTTCGAGAGACTCAGGGACGATGGCATTGGCCTTGTTGAGCGCATCCGACGCTTCATCATATTTGCCGTTACGCCGGTAGATCTCGGCCATGCGCATGTAGGTCTGCGCATCCGAGGGATCGGCTTCGACAATGACTTTGAACTGCGCCAGGGCGGCATCGGTCTGGCCGTCGTTCAGCAGGTTCTGGGCCAGTCCGCGGACCGAATCAAGATTGTCGTGATCGAGATCAACCGACTTCTGATAGGCGTCGATCGCTTTCTTATAGGCCTTGTTCTGTTCGTAGGTGTAGCCCAGCGCCGCGTAAACCTTCGAAGTGCGCGCCGCCTCGGGGAAAGCGTTCAGAACGTCCAGGGCTCGCGAAGAGTCGCCCTCTTCGTTGTAGAGAATCGACAGCGCCGTCACCGCTTCTTCGGAGTCGGGCTGGATTTGTACGGCAGTCTTGAATTCGCTTTCAGCCTTCACCAGGTCGTTATTCAGACGATAGAGCCGGCCCAGCAGGAGGTGGTCTTCCACGCTCTTAGGGTCGAGCTTCACGATCTGCTCGTACTGGTCGATTGCCAGCTTCAGGACTTCCTGGGACTGAGTGCCCGACTGCATGTCGCCCAACGAGCGCAGGTAGATGCGTCCCAGCAGGCGATGCGCCTCAAGGTTGTTGCCGTCACGCTTCAGGATGTCCTGCGCTTCCTGGATGGCGTCCTTGATGCGGCCAGAACGGGCGTACAACTCGGCGAGGCCGGCATTCAGGTAGTCCGACGTTGGATCGTTTTCGATGGCCAGGCGGTATTCGTCGATCGCCTTGTTGGCGTAATCGGCGCGGCCATACATCGAGACCATCTCTTCGTAGATGTGCGCCATCGCGAAGTGGTAATAGGCCGCGGCCTTGTCAGGCGTAGGCGCCTTTTCGGCACTCGGAGCTGACGATGCGGCAGCCGGTGTCTCCGGGCTAGCGGTCGACGCGGGTTTGTCCTTATCTTGATCTTGCGCGAGACTGCCCACCGAGCATGCCAGCAGAACAGCCAAAAAGGTGACACTAATGCGAATTCGATTCATTCTCTAGGACCAGCCGTTAGTTCGATTGGATGTCGTTTTGATGCGGGGGTCTTCCTTATTTTAGACCTTTGGGGCCTTAGATGGCGAAAGAGGCTCTGAAGGCGATGGCGATATGACCTTTTCCACTCACAGGTAAACCCCGTAGCTCATTGGACGTCGCGGTGCCCACAACGTTTAATTGTTCACATTGCTTTACAAATATAAAGCTTTACAAATAAACCGTTCGTTCAGGTTGCTCGTGCATCTAACGGCCAATTCTCGCTATGATCGGAAGGCCGTGCCGTTTGAGTGTAGCGTCCCTAGCGAAAGCGGGGCTGAGAGTCACATGGAAACCCTTCACTATTCGCGTATCAACTCTCCTGTCGGGCCTTTGGTGCTCGGCGTGTCGGAACGTGGTCTGGCGGTGCTCGCCTTTGGCCATGAATTTCCACCGACCATGACCGGGCGACCCGTCGACTGGCAGGAATCCTCTGCGGCTTGCGCGGCTGTACAGCAGCAACTGGACGAATATTTCGCTGGTAGGCGCCGGGAATTTACCATCCCGCTGGACCTGCGTGGCACCGAGTTCCAGCGCGAATGCTGGGAGCAGTTGCTCGGTATTCCCTACGGCGAAACTCGCAGTTACGGGGAAATCGCTCGAGCGGTGAAGCGTCCGAATGCCTATCGCGCGGTCGGACAATCGAACCATCACAATCCGGTCGCCATCATCGTGCCATGCCACCGAGTACTGGCGGGCGGCAAAGCATTGGGCGGCTACGGCGGCGGACTGCCGACCAAGGCATTTCTGTTGCGGCTAGAAGGCGCAGCCTTTCGCGACGAGTTGGCTGCACGCAAAAGCCAGGAGACGCTGGCGTTTACGTAGCCGCAGTCTCCAGCTCCGGAGTCGCCGCCAGCAGCGTGCGCGTGTATTCATGACGCGGAGCCGTCACGATCTGCTCGGTCGCGCCCAGCTCCACAATCTCGCCCTGCTGCATCACCGCGATGCGCGTCGCCAGGTAGCGGACTACAGGCAGCGAGTGCGAGATAAATAGATACGTGAGCTGAAACTCTTTCTGCAAGTCGCGCAACAGGTTGACGATCTGCGCCCCGACGCTGACATCGAGCGCCGACACCGGCTCATCGGCCACGATAAAACGCGGCCGAAGCATCAAGGCGCGCGCGATCCCAATCCGCTGGCGCTGGCCTCCGCTGAACTCATGTGCATAGCGGCGCAAGGCCGACTCATCAAGGCCAACAGCCCGCAGCAT
This sequence comes from uncultured Acidobacteriaceae bacterium, assembly GCA_963749635.1. Taxonomy (GTDB): domain Bacteria; phylum Acidobacteriota; class Terriglobia; order Terriglobales; family Acidobacteriaceae; genus DASRAA01. The sequence continues at coordinate 41,296 of CAVVNW010000016.1, read as the reverse complement.
CTGCGACGCTTGGGCGCGGCGCGACTGGCGTGGCTCTCCACCGTGAATAGCGATTGGCTCGCATACAGTCTGCTCGACGGTCATTCGCGGGTCGAGCGAGCCGTAAGGGTCCTGGAAGATGATCTGCATGTCCCGCCTGAGCCGCCGCAACTCGCCGCCACTTGCAGCCAGCACATCGCGACCATCAAATCGCACCGTTCCCGAGTCCGGCTCGATCAGGCGTAGGAGCATTCGTCCCAAGGTGGTTTTGCCTGACCCTGATTCGCCGACCAGTCCCAGCGTCTCTCCTGACTCAATCGTCAGCGAGACGTCGTTGACCGCGCGAACCCGTCCGGTCAACGCAACCCCGAAGGCATTCTGTCCGGAGGAGAACGACTTGGCCAAGTGTTCGGCTTCCAGTAACGGCATGTTGCCGATGGTAACAAATGCTGGAATTGCAAATTCTGCCATGCGTTCGCGGCCGTATAAAACAAGGGCTTCGCCCGATTGTCACAATGAGCTCATCAAACTCTCGAATCGCTTTTTCCGCCGCGCGATTGTCGAATGCCGCAAGAATCCTGCTTCTGCGACGGATCGCTGCAACCTGCAATCGCAGACTGCACCATTTCCGGTCACCCTCCTGTGGATGAGCTGCACTCGCCTGAAAACAAGGGAAATAAAATTGGCAAATTTTTATTGACTTCGAAAATACGAGGAGTAAAACAAACTCGTTCTTTGACAGTTTCCGAGGTTTTCTGGTTGGTGGCGAGTCCGGGGCTGAAGCAAGTTCACCGTAGCCGCGCCTGCAGCGCATCGGCAAACGGAGGGACAGCGACGGTCAATAGCGAACCGCCGGTTGAGAAAACAAGAAACCCGTCAAAGGCAAGATAGGATCCCGAGGCGTTGAGCCCGATTCCGGTTGGCAGTAAGCCCGGAGCCCAAGTTGAGATCGTACGCCGCATACGAAAGTATCCGGCGACCACAGGTCGGCGAGGGTCTAAAGCGAACTGCCGGTTGAGAAAAAGGAGCAACACAACCTCGGGATTCTTGTTTGCAGTCTCCTCACTCCTCCACACAAACAGGTGATTGGCATTCAACAGCAACGCCGCTGCAATGCAGCGGCCTCCTTGCCCAGTGTCCCTATTTCGCGCCTTTCGCAGCACCCTTGGCGGGAGCTTCATCGGAAGTACTAGCAGTCTTCGTGTTTTCTCCGATGGGTGTCCAGCCTGCCGACGAAGTCGCGCTACAGTTATTCGCTGCGCACGCTGTAAAGTCGATGACCGGATGCAGTTCCCATACCGATGCCCGCCAGCAGCGAGCATTGGTCGGGTCGACGCCGCAGTCCTGGCCTGCGACGAAGTGTTCGTTATCAACCATGAGTTGACCGAGCACCTTGACTTGCTGTCCCAGTACAGCTTTTACGGCATCTACCGTCCATTCCTGATGAAAGGCATCGCGATAGTGCGGCGTCATCTCCACGACCATCGACTGGTGTTTCTCGGCTGAAGTAATGGCCTTGCCACTGCGAAGCTTCTCCCCCACCGCAGGGTCGAAGCCGACGAAAATGTGGTAGTCCACGTCCTGGAAGTCAGGAGGGTCTTTGGCGAGCTGGCAGTTGCTGCTTTCTGCGCCCTCAGGCTCCACGGCATAGAGATACCCAACCACGCCATAGATGCTGCCTTCACCCATATCTGCCAATTTACCGGACAGGTCGCCATGGTTTTTCTGGTTGAGCCCTATCGCCTTGAGCTGTGCCTCCAGTTGATTGAGCTGGTCGAGGGTGCTGATAACTTCTTTCGGCTGCATAGCAGCCGGAGCCAGGGTTCCCCACTTAATCTGGTTCTTCAGTTCATTGAGGAACGGATCGTACGAGCTGCCACTGATGGTGCAGCCAGTCGGATACATATCGTGACAGGCGCGGAAGTCCGATATGTCGCCTCCACACTTTTGGGGCTGCGTGCTCGTGATTGGTCCGCTTGGAGCGCCGGGGGTGGTGGTCGTCGCCTTTCCGCCCGGCAGAACGGCACTGCCTAACAGCGCGATGGCCAGCGGAATCATTGGAGCGACGGTTCTTATTGCACTGGACGTCGTCGTCGCCGCAGCCGCCACTCTGGTCGTCTTGGTGGCTGCAGTCTTCTTCGTGGCGGTAGTCGCGCCCGTGGTCGTTGTCGGGGTGTTTCTTGTCGGCATGGCTACACCTCACCTCCAGTAGGCAATCGGATGGTTGTCTGGATAACGAACCCGTGACAGTGCTTCTGTCTCTAGGGCTGGTTGCCAGTCGCCTGATCCGCAGCCTTCTGGGCCTTCGCCGCATTCTCTGCTGTCTGCTGGACGGCCTGTTGAGCAGCGGCCGCGTGCACAGCCATCTGACTGACGGCTGCCTGGGTGGCCGCCGCCGCCTGCTGAGCGGCCGCAGCGTGCTCACCCGCTTCATCGGCTGCAGCTTGCGCGACAGCCGCCCCTCCGCCTACGTCGGCGCTGCTGCCGGCTTGCGGTGTCAGCAGTTGAGGTTGGCTGTACGAGATGCCTTTGCTGACCGCATATGTGCTGGCGCTGATGCCTAATAGCGTCAGCACGCCCGACGGGATATCTGGGATGGCCCCGTGGTTGGCTTCCACCAGCACAAAAAGGCTGATGGCGATCACGAAGGTGAAGATCAGCAACTGGAAGCGCGACATGCTGGCATCTCCCGATGGTTCACTGATCAGCTGTGACAAATCGATCTTCCCCATCCAGATCCAGGCAATGATGGTGGCGCACAACGCGCCCAGAAAGGCGCAAAGTGTAAACCCACAAACCTGTGCCATCACACTCATGACTTCCCTCCTAATTTGTTACTGCTGGTCCATGTTTTCCATGCTTTTCCGACTGCGTAAATGCCGCTGCTGCCACCCATCAGATAAAGCCAGTTATTGCTCACGTCCGGCATCGTCCCAGTGCTGCTTTTGGCAACTTCGCCCAAATAACTGGAGGCGGCGGCGATGGTCGCCAGCAACAACTGAATCCTCTCCGGACTGGTTTGTGTCGAGCCATCTTTTTGCTGGAAAAGCCCCTTGAGATTGATCCGGCCGGTCAGCATCTGGAAGGCCACAATGGCCGCCAGACCATACAGGAAGCCCAGCAACTCGAGGTGCAGGATTCGGGTAATCGGCATGGCCAGTCTCTCTTGGGAAGTGAGCGAAGGACAGTAACAAACTATTCAGGCCGGTTCAACATTATTATTATTCGCGTAGTAGGCTGCGAATCGAATCGCCCACTGCGACTCAGCGTGTCACCAGGTTGGCAATCAAGTCGTTGGCGGCCTGTGTCATCCCATAGAACATTTCAAAACCGACTTTATTGACGGCCACGAACACGCCGACATTGCGCCCGGGTGCAAACGCTACATAGGTCATGAAGCCTCCGCCACCACCGCTCTTGGCGACGATCATGGGTCGTATTCCATCAGCCGCCATCGTTACCCAAGCGAGTCCGATCCCGGACATGGGTCCAGCTTCGTCGAAACCGATGGCGGTTTGCAGAGCCTGTCGCGGACGATAGATGGCGTGCGCGACGGTTGGCACCTGCCACATTGTGGGATCTTGCTCCAGGTTGTACTGGATCCACTTGGCCATGTCGGCGCCCGTGGAATATACGCCGCCCGCTCCCTCTGTGGCTACGCTTTCAACGCAGGGGCCAGGACCACCTATACCGCTGCCCAGCATCAGGCGGTCGCACTGCTCCTTGGTTGGATTGACGCCGGTGTCGTTCATTCCCAGCGGGCCGGTGATCCGCTCGTGCAACAGGTCGGCATAGGGTTTGCCGGCGGCGGTCGCCAGCGCATCGGCCAGCAGATCGAAGCCGACGTTGGAGTACGCAGCGTTCTGGCCCGGCTCCCAGGCGAGCTTGTAGTTCGCCAGCCAACTCCAGCGCTGCTCCTTGGTGGGCCAGGTGAACGCCTTCACGTTGGGAGGCACGTCACCGATCTCGCGCGGTAGGCCGGCGGAGTGCGTCGCAAGATCAAGCAGCGTGATCTCGCGCTGCCCGAACGAAGGAACCGTGGCGCCTCCGGCGTACATCTTCAGAGGGTCGGTGAGGTGCACTTTGCCGTCGAGCGACAAGCTGGCGAGCAGAGTGCCGGTGAAGGACTTCGAGATCGAGCCCAGGCGGATGAGCGACTTCCCGTCGGGCTCTTTGCCGTTGCCCTTGGCGGTTTCGCCATAGCCCTCGATGACGACATCGTTGCCCCGAACCACCACCAGCACCATTCCCGGCGAGCCGGAATCGATCCACATCACCGGACCCGTGAGGCTGATGGATTCTTTCAGCAGGGCCGTGCCCGAGTTCGTTTGGGCGGAAAGAGATGCTCCACCAGTCAGGCAAACGAAGGCGAACAGCAAAGACAAACAGCGAGCGCGACGAGCCGGCATGGTTAACATTCTCCTGGAGGTTGTGATGAGTAGGCCGATTGGGCCTCCGAGTATTTCACAATTCTGGCCCGGGCGCGCGCGATCCAGCCGCCATTTTTTTCTACTTCTTGGTTTCTCCCTTAAATTCCGTCTGCACAAGGTGAAGCTCGGAGGTGCCTACGTTTTCTACGGCGTGCCTCCCCGGATCGCGCCAGGCGGCGGTACCGGCTTTGGCCTCGGCAACCCGGCTGGTTCCGTCAGGAAGGGTGAACTTGATCTTGGCGTCAGTGACGTAATAAACAACGCTGGCCGGATGGGAGTGCATCGCGACCTTCTGTCCGGGTTGCACGTGAACGTCGAGCACGCGGACCTGGGCATTATCGAGTATCACTTTGTGGGTCTCAGGCCCACCAGACACGGTGACCACGTCTTGGGTAAGGGCGGTCGACCAGGCAAGACACAAAAAACAGGCTAGACACAACAGACGACGCATATTCGCCTCCTCAATGCCGGATTGGACGAGGGCGGTATGTTCATCCGCGATGCGCGTGATGTCAAGCGGAATTCCTGGGTGGAGCTTTTGGCAAGAACTCCATAATTGCCAAAATCAGGCGACTGTCGGCCACGAGATAAGCGGGTGACCTGCCCACCTACCCCTCCCCCCGCCCATCTTGAAAACAAACGGTTTACAGCGCGACTGTGCGTAAGTTAACACAAACAATAACACTTATAGCTAAAGTATTACAAACAAAGGGGTAAATACGCCAAGGCTGTTGAAGGGCGCCGACCAACCAAGTTTACTTCCCAGCTATCAAAGATCGCGTATCACCCCCGGATCCCGGGTGCGAGCTCGGCAAGCGACACTAATCCCTGGCCTCACGTAGGTGGTTTACCGAACGGGGAGCAGACGGGCAAGGACTTGGGACACCAGGCTGCGTGACAACGGCAGGCAGATGTCGGCCACCGGGTGTGGGGGCCCCTGGCGCGTTCCTCGTTCTGCGGACGAAATTTTTTATGCGCTGCGGCCTGCGGCCTGCGCGTCTGCCTTCGGCAGAGAGGAAGGCACTCTTTTTTCGACTGACCCAGCGTTGAAACGCTGGGCTTTCTTATGTCGTCCCGCGACGCGTGACTCGATGGCTTCACGGGTTAGCGAAGGTCAAGAGATCCACCCGGCCAAAATCAGGCCGGATGGGCCACCTGCGGCACGCTTCAGGGAGATAATAGCGGGCATGCCAAGAGAAATTCCCTACCGTCAGTTCGATTACCTGCTGCAATTTGCCGGCGAGTCCGAAACGCAAGCGGGATTTCAGGAGTGCAGCGGGCTCGGCCTCGAGACGGGATTGGCTGAATACCGCGACGGAAATGAACCGCCAGAACGTGGCCGCAAGATCACGGGCACATATAAGGTGCCGGACGTGACCCTGAAGCGCGGCGTGATAAGCGAGGCCAGTCTCAGCTCATGGCTGGCGGAAGCCCAGACAAGCGGCAAGGCGCAGCGTAAGGTCGTTCTCGTGCTGCGGAGCGAGGACCGGACCCAGACGGCGCAGTCATGGACGCTCTCGGGCGCCCGCATCGTCAAATGCACCGGAGACCTACTCAATTCCAAAGAGGCGCAGGTTGCCGTCGAAGAGCTGGTGCTCCGCTGCGAACGGATCGACGCGGGGTGAGTTTTCTTACATGCGCTGTGGCTTGGGCTGCGCGCTGGCTCCTTCGGCTCGCCCATTGGGCTCGCTCAGGATTTGCCTGCTGCAGTACGCCAGCACACCGGCTCCCGACTAAGGCGGGAACCCGTCCGCCATCCACTGGGCGAATAGTTCAACGCGAGATTGCGGCCAAGCACCCTCGCCTCGTGGTGGTGGTGGCGGCATTACCGCGCCGCCGATTCCACGAATGCGGTCGTAGATGGCGGCAGCGTGCTTTTTGACGTCATCGTAACTTGCCAGGTTGAACGCCGGGCTCATGCCTTGAATGTCTCGTTCCGTAAAGAGCGGGCGAATGTCCATTTGAAAGCTCGTGGTTTTCGTCATTGCGCCTCACAGGTGTTGGTGTATAGGGATGTCGTGGTCTCCTTCGCGAATTCAAAATTTCCTATGTCTTGAGGTCGGGGTGGGTGGGACACCACCTCAAGGTTGTTCGTTGTTTGGAGAGTCTGAAATATGCCGTCCCCGGGGGACTCGAGGGATACTTGCGAGGCTTTCCCAGCGTTGAAACGCTGGGCTTTCTTCTGGCGTCCCGCGTGGCGGGACTGAGGGCTTCCCGGGTAAGCGAAGGTCAAAAGACCCACCCGGCCAAAATCAGGCCGGATGGGCCACCCGCCGACAACCAGAGCCAGGGGCACGTGTGGGTGTGGGTCGGCGTGCAGGACGTGAGGGCGCTGCACGAGCGATATGAGGCTGCGGGGGCGAGGATCCGGAACCCTCCCAACAACTTTGAATGGGGGCTGGAGATGCAGGTGGAGGACCTGGACGGGAACGTGTTGCGCATCGGGTCAGACCGCGAGAAGGACCCGCTCGGGGTGTGGAAAGACGGAGACGGAGTGCGCTGGAGGCACCTGGGGAACCAGAGGTATGAGCGGGTGGAGTGAGGGATTTTTATTGCGCTTCGTTCGCGGAGTTCGCTGCGCGAGGGCCTTCGGCAGAGTGGAATTGGGATTTGTTTTGTGCGCGGGCTGACGCCCACGCCTAACAGCACGTCGGCGCTGCCGCCTTATGACGTCCCGCGAGGCGGGACTCGACGGCTTCCCGGGTTGGCGAAGGTCAAAGACCCGTCCGGCCAAATCGGGCCGGATGGGCACCCGCTTAAACGTTTTCGTTGAGTGAGGCGTTGTCTCGGCCACCCGCCAAAAGCCCCACATATCCCAAAATCAGGGATATGTGGGCCACGGGAAAAGTGGGCCACCAGCGTCGAGATTAGGACATGTGGCAGAGTTCGCCGGGGTAGTCGATGAGGGTGGTGGAGTTCTTATGGTTGTGCCACCAGGCGCGCCATAGGTTTTCGAGCTGAATTGGCGTGGGGCTCGGGGCACTGGGTTTGGTGACGGAATGACCGGTAAGTTCCGTCAGCGAGGTTGCGGCGTGGGCGCGGATTTCGGGGTCCTTGTCGCGCAACGCGGTGATGATGGCATCGACGGCGTCGGGCGAGTTGGTGATGCGCAGGGCACGAATGGCCCACCAGCGCTGTTTTTGCGCTGGACTCTGGAGCTGGGCCTGGAGCAGGGGGACAACGCTACCCTTCCCGAGTTTCGCGACGGCCGTCATGGCGTAGAGACCTTCGCAAGTGTTAGCGCGGGGGACATAAGGCTCCAGAAACGGAACATAGGTTGCGTCGCCGGAGTTGCCGAGGGATTCGATAGCATGGCAGCGGGCGCTCTGCTCGTCATCGTTGCCTTCAATCTTGCGGGTAGTGATGACCTCTGCAAGGACCTGACGCGCTTCGGGGGTGTTCATGCGCCCGAGGCCGCCGACAGCGTGCTCCACATTGAAAGGGTCTGGATCGCGCGCGAGACGCAAGGCTTCGTCATAGAAGTAAGGGGGAGCGGTGGTGGCGAGCACGTCAAGGGCAGAATGACGAACGAGGTTATCGGGGCTTTGCAGGTCGGCGTTGAATTTCTGCAAGGTTTGTTCGACCTGGGCCGGATCGGCCGGCACAACCTGCAACGTCATCTTCGATAAAACCGGCAACGACTGGATGCCGCCCTTCAGGGTACTGTATCGGATGGGGCGCGAGATGCTGACCTGGTAGGTGCCCTCGTGAGCAACGTGATACCAGAAGTCGAGGGGCCAGTCCGCGGTGTAGGTTTCTCCAGCAGGAAGCTCCACGGTGTCGTCGGAGCAGGCGGGATCCCAGGAAACGCTGCAGAGCGAGTTTCCGGTCATGGAGAAGGTGAAGGCATCGGAACACACACCCGGGACCTTGGGAAAGAGATAGACGGACTCGGGCGTGGAGTTCTTGATCTCCAAGGTGAATATCAAGGGCTCGCCGATGGCATAGCTCTCTTGGTTGAGATAGAAGCGCGCGGTGACCTGTCCGGAGGCGGTGATCGCAAGGAAGACGGTAAGCAGAACCACCGCTCTGAGCGCACGCATAGTGGGCGTACTGTAGCGCGAAGGAGAGGGAAAGTACAGAAGAGGGTTGCAAGCCGCGCAAGGGGCGAGGGGAGTTGAAACAGGCCGAATGGGGCAGCCGACTCTCGATTTTTCGAAGAAGGTTTCCCAGCATTGAAGAGTCCGTTACGAAACAAAGAACGCCGCCAGCGCGGCTCCGCCAAATTTTCCACTTTGCTCCGGGCTGACGCCCGGGTCGAATACCACATCGCCGCTTCGCGGCTGAATTGCTTCGGAGCGACCCTAGTTGTTCCTCCGCACAGGTCGCAATCCAAGTCTCGTAACGGACTCTGAAACGCGGGGCTTCCGACTGCCGCCCGCAAGCGGGCTGGGGTGTGGATGAGTGTGGGCGTTTTCGCGGCCCAGGCGCCAGGCCATCGAATCGCGGTTGTTCTGGTCCTATAGCGGTATGTTCCCGTGCTTCTTTGGAGGGTTTTTGTCGCGCTTGTTTTCGAGCATGTCGAGGGCTTGGGTTAGCTTGCGGCGCGTATCGCGAGCCTTAGCTGGCACTCTGCTCCAAGCGCTCAAGTGTGTCGGGATACCGACGAACCAACAACAGCAGAGCGGCAGCCTGTGGATTTGGCTTGGCGCGTCCCCGCTCCCACTTTTCGAGAGTGCGCTAGTTGATGTGGAGCTTGCGGGCAAAGACGGCGCGCGAGCAGTTGAGGCGCTCGCGGGTGTCTTTGATGAGCTTAGAGTCGACCTTCAGAGCTTTCGCGGGCTCAACCTTGTAGGTGCGGAGAGTGAGCTTGCCTTCGCGATGGCTCTTCATCGCGGCAATGCCTTCCATCATTTCGTCGAACAGCTTGCGTTTTGCCATTGCTACTGACCTCGTCGCTTAGCTTACATGCTCGGGGAAAGAACCGGGAGAGCAGATTCCCCGCGGACTAAAGTCCGCGAGGAATGACAAAGATTAAAGAGCTGTAACGGCACGACTAAAGTCGTGCCCTGATACAAAGCTGCTCGGAAACGAATTCTTCCGCAAGCCCTTACAGCGGGATATTCCCGTGCTTCTTGGGTGGGTTCTTGTCCCTTTTGTTCTCCAGCATTTCTAGCGCCTGAATCAGTTTGCGGCGGGTGTCGCGGGGGCGGATTACGGCGTCCAGGTAGCCGCGCTCGGCGGCTATGTAGGGATTGGCGAAGCGCTCGCGGAACTCCTCGATCTTGGCGGCACGCTCGGCGTCGGGGTTGTCTGACTTCTCCAGCTCATGCCGGTACACGATGTTGACCGCGCCCTCCGGACCCATCACGGCGATCTCAGCCGTCGGCCAGGCGTAGTTGACGTCGGTGCGAATGTGTTTGGAGGCCATGACGCAATAGGCTCCGCCGTAGGCCTTGCGGGTGATGACGGTGATCTTGGGCACGGTGGCTTCGGAGAAGGCGTAGAGCAGCTTGGCGCCGTGGGTGATGATGCCGCCGTACTCCTGCTGGGTGCCGGGGAGGAAGCCGGGCACGTCCTCGAAGGTAATGAGCGGAATGTTGAAGCAGTCACAGAAGCGCACGAAGCGCGCGGCTTTGATGCTGGCGCTGATGTCGAGGACTCCAGCGAGAAAGTTGGGCTGGTTGGCGACGATGCCGACAGGCTTGCCGTTGAGGCGCGCGAATCCGATGACGATGTTCTTGGCGTAGTGTTCCTGGACTTCGAAGAAGTAGCTGTCGTCAACGACATGGTGGATGACGTCTTTGATGTCGTAGGGGATGTTTGACTCAGCGGGAACGAGGGTGTCGAGCGCTTCGTTGGCGCGATCGATGGGATCGGTGTTGGCCTTGCGCGGCGGATCTTCGAGATTGTTGGACGGCATGAAGCTGAAGAGCTCGCGGATCATGCTGAGACATTCGGCGTCGTCGTGGGCGAGGAAGTGGGCGACGCCGGACTTGGCGTTGTGCGTCATGGCTCCGCCGAGCTCGTCTTTGGTGACCTCTTCGTGGGTGACGGACTTGATGACTTCAGGGCCGGTGATGAACATGTACGACGTGTTCTCGACCATAAGGATGAAGTCGGTGATGGCGGGGGAGTAGACGGCTCCTCCGGCGCAGGGACCCATGATGGCGGAGATCTGCGGGACGACACCGGAGGCGAGGGTGTTGCGAAGAAAGATGTCGGCGTAACCGGCGAGCGACATCACGCCTTCCTGAATGCGCGCGCCACCGGAATCGTTGAGGCCGATGACGGGAGCGCCGACACGCATTGCCATGTCCATCATCTTGACGATTTTGGCGGCGTTGGTTTCGGAGAGCGAGCCGCCGAAAACGGTGAAGTCCTGCGCGAAGACGAAGACGAGGCGGCCTTCGATGCGTCCGTAGCCGGTGATGAAGCCGTCGCCGAAGATTTTGTGCTCGTCCATGCCGAAGTCGTTGCAGCGGTGGGTGACGAGCTTGTCGGTCTCTTCGAAGGTGCCTTCGTCGAGGAGGAACTCGATGCGCTCGCGGGCGGACATCTTGCCTTGTTTGCGTTGCGCTGCCACGCGAGCTTCGCCTCCGCCGGACTCGGCGAGGGAGTCGCGGCGCTTCAGTTCGGTCAGTTTCTGCTCGAGGTTCATGCCGGGGATTATAAAGTGCCGGGACGATGGAACTGTGTGACGGATGAACAATCAGTGGATAGTGGTTAGTGGATAGTGGCTAGTAAAACCAAAGCAACCGCGGATTTGCAGGGATTAGCGTCTTGGCAACCCAGCCTGTAACGAATTGGATTGGATCGGCTATCCGGTCAGATAGTTGCGGCGCGGCAGGCATCGCGGTTCAGTTACCCGACGTTTCCCATCTCGCTAATAACGAACATGTTTGCAACCAGGTTTTCGCCCAACCTGCATGGGTTGCCCATGGCAGGGCAGATGCAGTGTCTTAGACAGATTGGCGGTTGTGCCGCGATACAACAAGGTCGCGAGGACAAAATCTGACTTGGACTTATTCGATTCATCAGGGGACCTAAAAGGAGGACCTATGAACAGGACAGTGCGACTGTGGTTACTGTGTGTCGGGTTAACGTGTATCGCCTGCATTGGACTTTGGGCGCAGGCGCCGTCGAATGAGAACCTGTCGCCGGACGAGTTGCGGCTGCGCGACGAGTGGCGCGTCTCAATGGCGCAAGTTCCGCTGCCGAAGAGGGGATGTTTCCAGGCGGCGTATCCCAACAAGGAGTGGCGGGAGGTTGCCTGCAAGGCTGCGCCAAACCGTCCGATGCCGCCGAAGCGAGGGGCCCGGCCTCTGGTTGTGGGCAACAGCAACGATATCTCGGCGCAGGCGCCGACGGGGTTCATAGCGACAGCGATCGGCTCTTTCGACACCGTCACCAGTGTGACCAGCGAGAGTGGGCCGATCGGCAACTCGGGACCATCCATCGCCAACGCGTATACGCTGCAGCTCAACATGAACTTTTTTAACGGGGCGGTGTGCAGCGGCGCGGCCGTGCCGGCGAACTGTTCCACCTGGCAGCAGTTTGTGTTTGAGAACGATGGCACGTCGGGAGACGCTTTCATTCAGTACTGGATACTGAAGTACGACAATCCTTGCCCTCCGGGGCAACATTGGAACCAGTTCCAGTTCACTGGCGACCCTGACATCTACTGCTGGAAAAACGACACTAACGGGGCAGTAGCAGTGCCCAATCAGGTGATTACCAACCTGGCGCAGATGAGCCTGAGCGGCGCGGTAAGTACGACCGGGGATTCAGTGACGTTTACGAGCAGCGGCACCGCGTATTCAGTGAATGGTGACAACGCGGTCGGTGCAGCAGCGGGGTGGACGATCGCCGAGTTCAACCTGTTTGGCGACGGCGGTAACAGCAATGGCGGTGGAACCGCCAGCTTCAATAGCGGGGCCAACATCGTCACCCGGACGAGGATTATCTATGGAGGTACGGCGCCTCCGAACTGTGTAGCGCAAGGTTTCACCGCGGAAATGAACAACCTCAGCTTCGGGCCGAGTGCTCCGCTCGCAACTGCGCCGGGACCGGCTGTCATCTTCAACGAGAGCACGGCCGGCGGTGCGACCTCCAACTGCGCAGCCGCGACGACCATCGGCGACACGCACCTGGATACCTTCCACGGCTTGTTGTATGACTTCCAGGCGTCGGGCGATTTTGTAGTGGCGCAAGCGGACCCAGACTTCCTGGTTGTGGCGCGACAGGTGTCGGGAGCACCGACATGGCCGAACGCAGATGTGAACCACGCGATTGCGACGCGCATGGGCAAGGACACAGTCGCCGTCTGCCTGGCGCCTGCGAGGCTCAATGTGAATGGCGAGAACAGGGAGATAGGTGACGGCAAAGTCTTTTCCACGTCCGACGGGGTCGATATCTGGCGAATCGGCAACGTTTACCTCATCACTGACCAGAGCGGTAATTCGGTGCGCGCGGAAGTCAACCCGACCTGGATTAATGTTTCGGTAGGTCTGGGGAAGTGGCCGAACAAAGTCAGTGGTCTGCTTGCAAACTCCGGCGGAAACGTCAACCAGATCGCGGCGCGGGACGGAACCGTGCTGACAGCCCCATTCGCGTTCCAGGAGTTTTATCAGCGGTATGGCCAAAGCTGGCGCGTCTCACAGGAAGAGTCACTGTTGTCGGCATGCGGCGAGAGGAGCGTTGAGACCGGCAGTCCCGAAAGAACGTTCTACGCCGGCGATCTCGACAAGCAGGTGTACGAGCGTACGCGAGGCGTCTGCACAGCGGCGGGTGTGAAAGGTGACGCGCTTCTCGATGCCTGTACCCTCGACGTAGCTGTGATTGGGAATGATGCCGCGGCGACGGTTTTCGTCAATGCGCGTCAACCGGTCGCAGTAGGAACCATCACCGGCGGAGGGTCGCAATTTCCACAGTGGCTGTGGTGGTTGCTGCTCTTGATCGTGATTCTTTTTCTGCTTTGGTTACTGCTGAGGCGAAAGAAGCCATGACGACCTGAACGAATATAACTATAAAGAGGCGTTACGGTGTGCGAAGACTGTGACGCCTGTTTTCTTGGTGTTTGCCCGAGTCACACACCCTCGAAGAGCTCTTTGTTCGGCTGTCATTTAGAATTGGCTTCCCCCCGCTGGAGGACCCAGTCATGCGTCGTTGGCTGTTATTACCTCTCATCCTGATTGCGGTTGTACTGTTAATCTCGGCACAAACGGCCGGGCCAGATGAATCCACGCAAGTGTTAAAGAGCGGAGAAAGCGTTAATACAGCGCTCGCCACGGTGACCAGCACCGCGATTTCGCCGCTGGTCGGGGTGAGCGTGATGGGGGCGTGGCAATATTTCAAGACGCCCGGGCCGCAGCGCGGACAACTCCCGTTTTTCGACCGCCCGTATTTCTGGGCGCCGGTCATGGCGCTGCTGGTGCTCATCTTCATCAAAGACACCTTTGGTGGGTTTGCTCCGCTTATCAAGAAGCCGCTCGACGCCGTCGAAGTGCTGCTGGTCAATCACGCGTCGCTCATCCTCATCGTATTTCCGGTGGTGATGAACCAGGTGGCGAGGGTAATGGGTTACACGTCATTGAAGGGCCTGTTTGCGCAGATGCTAGGCGGGTCTGTCGTGTACGCGGCGACGACGGCGCAGGCATCAGGCGCACATCATGCGTTCAGCGTGGCGACGGCGGTACTCTACATGATCGTCGGGTTCGCAATCACCGGAGTGGTCTGGCTTCTGGGACACTGCTTCGACGTGTTGGCGCTGATCAGCCCATTTCCGTTCGTGGATTTCGTGCTGAAAGCCATTCGTAACGTGATCTTCGCCATCCTGCTGGGGACGTCGATCATCAGCCCGCACCTGGGACTGTTGCTTTCGCTGACGGTGATTATCGTCAGTTTTATGCTATTTGGATGGGCGTTGAGGCTGTCGGTTTTCGGCACGCTGTACGCCGTGAGCCTGTTGCAAATGCTGTTGTTCGAAGTGCAGGAACGCCCGGGCCGCGATCAAGGAGTGAAGGCGTTCAGCGCGGGACTGAAGAACGTCAAGCGCAGAACCTACGGCACGCTGAAGCCGCGCGAAGACGGTTCACTGGTGTTCGCCTATCGACGCTTGCTATTCGGGCCGGAGAAGCAGGTGGTGATCGGCCGCGCCAATGGGTTCTCGGTGGCCCGCGGCGTGTTTCACCCTACCGTGGTGGAACCGATCGAGTCGGCCGACAAGAACCGCGTGGTGTTTCGGCTTTTGCCCACCTACCGCGGTGTGGAAGAAGAAGTTCGTGAATGCCTGGACCTGCTGGCGGTGGAAGACCTGCGCTGGCGGAAAGGCCTGAAGTCGTTCTGGAAGTTCGTCACCGAAGGTGACGAGGCAGCGGAGAAGGCTTAGCGCCGCTTAGTCGTGATAGCGCTGCTGGCCCACAGGAATGGGAATTGGCAGGCGGTTCTGCGGCGGGGGTAACGGGCACGTCGCAAACGGCGTGTAGGCACACGGTGGATTCTGCGCGCGGTTGAAGTCGAGAACCAATTCGCCAGGTTGCGTCAGTCCGTGATCGGGAAGCGGCGTGTACAGGAATCGTCCTGCGCCGTAGGTCTCGCTAGTGCTGGTGCTGTCGCGCAAAATGAAAAAGAGGTCCTTGTCTTCCGGGCTCTCCATAATCGGCTCGAGGCGATACGTCTTTCCCTCCAGCATGAATTCCGCCGCGCCTGGAACGTCTGACGGGACTTCGGTTCCCAAGATCGTCGGAATCTTAACCTTGTGCGGCGGATTGTACGGAATCCACTTGGCCTGCACGCGATACGCCTCGTTGGGCGCGTACCAGCGCAAGCCGTGGAACTTCACCAGCGTGGGCGCTTTCGAGTCCTTGATGCGCAGACCGTACTGGTCGCCGCGATGAATGATGGTGATGGTGACGGTGCCATCGGTGATTTTCGAAGGATGCTCCGAGTCGTCGGCTCCCAGGGCCTGTGGATTCGCCGGCGGTTTGCCGTCAACCAGCATTCCCTTGGGATAGCCTCCGTGAGGCGGCAGCAGCTGGAGCGTCTTGTCGTCGAGTTGCACTACTCCGAGAAAGGCAGCGGTGGGTCCTTGCACCACCAGCTTATTTCCGGCCGCCGAACCGAAGGAATTGTCACCGGGCTTCAACCACTCCAGCCCGATCAGCGTGAGCCATCCGTTGGGGGCCTGGAGTTCCTTCGACAGATCAGCGCGCCAGGTCAGCAAGTCCGCCTTCCATGCGGCAGGGGTGGTGGTGTCGGCGGCGTAGCCGGAGATCAAGAGAGTGAACGAAAAGATCAGCAGGCCGAAGGTTCGGCCGGGGGAAATGCGTGCCATCAATTGCCATCCTCGGATAAGGGCTGGAGAGAGTTGTATCATCCGGCGGCGGAAATGGAAACCGGAATGGGAAGAGCGGCAGGCATCCGAAAGAGCGTGGTTCCCACCCTTTCCCAAAATCCGGGAAAGGATGGGCCACCCAACTTCCGAGTATTCGTTTACAGGATGTATCGCGACAAGTCCTGGTCCTTCACGATGTCGGTCAAGGCGTTGCGCACGTAGTCGGCATCCACCGTGACGTCTTTTTCCTTGAGGTCGGGAGCCTCGAAGCTGATCTTGTCGAGCACTCGCTCCATGATGGTATGCAGTCGCCGTGCGCCAATGTTCTCGGTGCCTTCGTTAACCTTGAAGGCGAAGTTCGCGATTTCCGCCAGCGCTTCGGTAGTGAACTCGAGCTTTACGCCCTCGGTCTCCAGCAGCGCGATGTACTGCTTGGTGAGCGACGACTTCGGCTCGGTGAGGATCTTGATGAAGTCCTCGACAGTGAGGGACTGCAGCTCGACGCGAATCGGGAAGCGGCCCTGCAATTCCGGAATCAGGTCGCTGGGTTTCGAAACATGAAATGCGCCGGCCGCGATGAACAGTACATGGTCGGTGCGCACCATACCGTAACGTGTGTTGACCGTAGTGCCTTCGACGATGGGGAGGATGTCGCGCTGCACGCCTTCGCGCGAGACGTCGGGGCCGTGGCCGCCTTCGCGACCGGCGATCTTATCGATCTCGTCGAGAAAGATAATGCCCGAATTCTCGACGCGCTCGACAGCGATGCGGTGCACCTGGTCGATGTCGATGAGGCGCTGTTCTTCTTCCTGGATGAGGTACTCAAAGGCCTCGCTGACCTTCATTTTCCGCTTCTTGGTGCGCTGGCCGAAGATGTTGGGCAACATGTCTTTCATGTTGATGTCCATGTCTTCGACGCCCTGGTTGGTGATGATTTCGAACGCGGGCATCGATTTTTCGCGGACGTCGAGCTCGACCATGCGTTCGTCGAGCTTGCCCTCGCGCAGTTGCTGGCGTAATTTCTCGCGCGTACGCGAACCGGGTTCGCCGGCCAGCAACGGTTCTTTCTCGAGACCGAACCCTATGGTCGAATCGTGAGTCACGGCTTTCGGCGGAGTGACCTGCGTCGGCATCGAGGGCAACAGCAAATCGAGAAGCCGCTCTTCGGCGTTCATTTCCGCCTTATCGGCGACATCTTCGAGTTTCTCCTCGCGCACCATATCGATGGCGATTTCCACCAGGTCGCGGATCATCGATTCGACATCGCGCCCAACGTAGCCAACCTCGGTAAACTTCGAGGCTTCGACCTTCATGAAAGGCGAGTTCGCGAGTTTGGCCAGGCGCCGGGCGATTTCGGTCTTGCCCACACCAGTGGGGCCCATCATGATGATGTTTTTGGGAATAATTTCTTCCGCCAGCTCGGGCGTTAGCTTCTGGCGGCGCATGCGATTGCGCAGAGCAATGGCGACTGCGCGCTTGGCGTCATGCTGTCCGACAACATACTTGTCTAGCTCGCGCACAATTTCGCGCGGAGTGAGTTCGTCGAGTGCTACGTGTTCGTCATCAGTGGTTGCGGGAAGATAAATGGCCAATTCGTATTCCTTGTGGGTAAAAGCCCGTGACTACAGTTCTTCGATGGTGACCTTGTCGTTGGTATAGATGCAGATTTTGCCGGCGATCTTCATGGCTTCCTCAGCAATTTGACGAGCCGAAAGCTGCGTGTGCTCCATCAGGGCGGTCGCAGCTGAAGTAGCGAAGGATCCCCCGCTGCCGATGGCGGCGATGCCCGTATCGGGCTCAATCACGTCGCCCTGACCGCTAATCAGGAAGGTCTGGGTCTGATCGGCAACCAAGAGTAGCGCTTCGAGCTGGCGCAGCATCTTGTCGGTGCGCCAGTCTTTAGCGAGCTCGACGGCTGCTCGGCCCAAGTTGCCGTGATACTGCTCCAGCTTTGACTCGAAACGGGCGAAGAGCGAAAAGGCGTCGGCGGTCGAGCCGGCAAAGCCAGCCAGAATCTTGTCCTGGTAGAGCCGCCGAATCTTGCGGGCGGAGTGCTTGATGACATTTTCGCCGAGGGTCACCTGGCCGTCTCCGGCCATGACCACCTTTCCATCGCGGCGAACACAAAGAACAGTAGTCGAACGAATCAGTCGCTTCTGCGTCATGGAAGCTTCAAGTATACCGGAAATTGCACGTCGTGCCGAAATGTGAGTGAAAGACACTAAGATTCCTGCGCCCGACGCTCTGTTGGCTGGTTGAGCGTTAGTTAAGGCATTTTATTTCAATCAGTTAAAATCCAATCTCAACGGCTTCGGGTGGCTAATTCCGCAAGCAGGCCATCGATCCGGGCTTCGAGAATGTTGCGAATCGAGAGAATGCCCAGCACCCGACCCTGATCGTCGACGACAGGGAGATGGCGGTAGTGCCGCTCCAGCATCACCTGAAAGGCCTCGGCAGCAGTGGTCTCGTCGGTGGCCATTTCGACCATGGGACTCATCAGTTCGCGGACAGGCGTGTCTTTCGCATCGCGGTCGCTGAGGGCAAACTTGGCCAGGATGTCGCGCTCGGTGAACATACCAGCCACGATTCCTTTTTCGTCGATCACGGCACAAGCACCAACGTCTTTGTCTAACATCGTGCGGATCGCGTCTTCCACGCTAGCCAGCACGGAGACGGTGGCGGGACCTTCGTCGCACCATTGCAGCAGGCTCATATAAGTCCTTTCGGTGAAAGGGAGAGGTTATGTTCGCGCGAGGATGGAGTCAAGCGCAATGGCTGGGAAGCATGCGAGATCAGGTAGTTAAGTTCAGGCGACGCAAGGCGAAGGTCCGCAGGTGGGCCTTGTAGCACCAGCGCTGGCCTCGTCGGGCTAACGCTCGGCAGCTTTCCCTGACTTACACGCGCCCCCACAGGTATTGTCGACCCAGCGGACTCCCAGTGCATGGAGGTTGATCTGGTCTCCGACATCGAGCGAGCTGGCATCGAGAACCGCCTGGTAGGCGTAACGGATGATCGGGCTGCGAGTGATGCACCACGATTGGTGACGAACTATGCCATCGCAGTGCTCGCAAGCCGTATCGGCGCTATAACGATTGCTGTGCATCCACGTGCTTGATTGCGTAGTGGGCATACGGGTTCCCCTTGGGCCTTGCCACTTTCCTATGGGATGACTTTGATACGCCAAGGTAATCCGGAACGGGCTGGCCGAGAATCCCACAATTGAGTGAGGTGGGGTACGTCTTTCGGGGTGTATCGCCGACCGAAGAGCTCCCGCCTGAGTGACGATTTCGGTTCCTGACATCACTTGCGTCATCTAAGAACACAATTGCCGCCCGTTGGAGTGACAGACGAACATGAAAGCATCGAATTTCGCAATGGGACTCGCGGCAGGGCTGCTGCTCATGGCCGCTGCCTGTACCGCGCAATCTGCCCCGAATCCCGTAACTGCTCCGCCACCGACGTCCCCGTTCACTGATTTCCGCTATGAGAAGCCCGGCGTCACGCACAAAATTCTGCCCAGTGACATGCCGAAGCCGATGGCGACAAAGTCGGCCACCAACGGACCGAGGCTGATCGATCGTCCGAAGAATGCGTGGCCCGTAGCGCCGCCCGGCTTCAAGGTTGAGCTGTTTGCCACCGGATTCAACGAGCCGCGCAAAATCCTTACCGCTCCCAATGGCGATATCTTCATGGCCGAGAGTTCGGGCGGCGACCTGAAGGTTTTTCGCGGCATCACTGCCGACGGAAAGCCTGTGACGACGGAGACGTTCGCAACGGGATTGAATCGGCCGTACGGGATTGCCTTCTATCCCCCCGGCCCCGACCCGAAATATGTGTATGTGGGAAACACGGACAGTATCGTGCGCTTTCCATATCACAAGGGAGACCTGAAGGCCTCTGGCCCAGCGGAGAAGATTGCCGACCTTCCTGCTGGCGAATCACATTGGACGCGCGACGTGGTCTTTTCCAGCGACGGCAAGCAATTGTTCGTCGCTATCGGCTCGGCCTCGAATGCGAACGATCCAGACACGAACCCCGAAGAGAAAGGCCGCGCCAACGTTACGGTAATGAGTCCTGACGGTTCGAACCGGCGAATCTATGCGTCCGGTATCCGCAACGCAGGGGCAGGGCTGGCGATCGATCCAAAGACTGGTGAGCTTTGGGCGTCCGCGAACGAACGCGACCAACTGGGCGATAACCTGGTGCCCGACTACATTACGCACATTCAGGACGGCGCCTTTTACGGCTGGCCGTATTACTACATTGGCAGCAATCCTGATCCACGCCTGCAAGGTAAACATCCGGAGCTGAAGGACAAGGTGACAGTGCCGGATGTGTTGATCCAGCCGCACAATGCCACGTTGCAATTGACCTTCTACCAGGGCAAACAGTTTCCAGCGGAGTACCAGGGCGACATCTTTTCTTCGCAGCATGGATCGTGGAACCGGTTTGTGCGCACCGGCTACGAAGTAATTCGCGTGCCGCTGCACCAGTCAGGCAAAGCCAGCGGCAACTACGAGGATTTCGTGACCGGATTTGTGCTGCCCAATGGCGATGTGTGGGGACGTCCGGTGGGCGTAACGGTGGCTTCCGACGGATCGTTGCTGTTCACCGATGATGGTTCGAATTCGGTGTGGCGGGTGAGCTACGTGGGCGGAGCGAAGTAGCGCGCTACTTTCCGCCCGGCGTAATCACTGGAATGTCAAAGTACATCAGCTCGGTACCACTGGCATCGCGCACGCCGGTGAGGTAGATATGGGCGTCCTGCACGGGATTGCGAACGTCCTCGATATCGAAGAACAGAAAACCTGACTGGGTGGAATGGGGCTCGACCGCAAAGGCGCTGAATCTAGCGCGATTGACCTCGTCGAGTTGTTGCTGGGCTTTCTTGTTTTTGTTACCTCCCGGGATAGGAAATGGGCTCGTACGGCCACTTGGACTGGTGCTGCTGGCGTTGACGTGGCTAACGCGCCGCATCACGTCGTCGGCGGTCAGTGCGTCGAGCTTGGTGCGCGATGACGTTACCAGTTGGGCCTGCAGCTTGGTCATCGATATTGGCTTGTCGCCATCGTTGGTGATGACCAGAAATACCGGCAGAATCCCCTCCTGCAGGTAGTGTGTGTTAAAAATGTCGTCCTTGGGCGACGTGTTGTAGACGTCGATGGCGGCGGTGATCTTTTCTTCCGGGTGCGAGTCCTTGCTGGGGTAGGTACTGGCGTTCTCCGCCTTGGGCATGACGAAATCTTTGAAAGCCCAAAGCTGGGCGACGCCAACCAGAAGAGAAAGAGCCACGAGCGGGAGAACCCAACGCCTGTAGGAAACCATGCTGCGATTATCGCTTGCGTGGCCACGCGCGACAACTGAACATTGGTTCACCAGCTCGCCGCAAGTACAATCGCAGGGGTGTACCTCGCCTACAATGCGCTTTTCCTGCTGACGCTCGTGCTGAGCAGCCCGTGGTGGCTGCTCCAGATGTGGCGCTACGGGAAGTACCGCGCCGGGCTGGCTGAGCGGTTGGGCACAGTGCCGGGACGGCTCCACGATAGCGAAGGGCGAGAGACCATCTGGATCCACGCCGTATCGGTCGGCGAGGTCTTGGCGGTTTCGCGCATGGTCGAGGAGCTGAAGGCGCGACTGCCGGAGTGGCGGATTGTGGTGTCGACGACCACCGACACCGGCCAGAAGCTGGCCCGCGAGCGGTTCGGCGAAAGCAACGTCTTCTATTTTCCGCTCGATCTGTGGTTCACCGTGGGAGCGTACCTGCATGCCTTGCGGCCGAAATTGCTGGTGTTGGCCGAGAGCGAGTTTTGGCCCAACTTGCTGCACCTGGCGCGAGACTCGGGAGCAGCGGTTGCGGTAGTCAACGCGCGGGTGTCAGACCGGTCGTTGCCACGGTACCTGCGGTTCCGCCAACTGCTGCGCCGGGTGATGAGCGATGTCGATGTGTTTCTGGCGCAGAGCGAAGAAGACGCGCGGCGGCTGGTGCAGATGGGGGCGCCAAGCGAGCGAGTGCAAGTCGGTGGGAACCTGAAGTTCGAGGTGAACGCTCCGGCGACGGCTCAGATTGTCGATGCGTTTGAGTCGGCGGTACAGCGCGCCGAGATCGGACCGATCGTCGTAGCCGGCAGCACTCTCGCAGGTGAAGACGAGATGCTGCTGGATTGCTTTCACGAGGTCAAAAGCAGCTATCCCAATGCTCTGATGGTATTGGCGCCGCGGCATCCTCAGCGCTTCGATGCCGTCGCTGCTCTGCTTGCAGACTCAGGTTTGCGCTGGCTGCGCCGCTCGCGGTGGAACGGGCAACAGCTTCTTGGCGAAGATGTACTGTTGCTGGACACGATCGGCGAACTCGCCAGCCTGTACGATTTTGCCGACGTGGCGTTTGTCGGGGGCAGCCTGGTTCCCAAGGGCGGACATAATGTCCTGGAGGCCGCGCAGTTCGGAGTGGCCATTCTGGTTGGTCCGCACACAGAGAATTTTCGCGACGTAATTAGAATCTTTCAGCGGGCAGAGGCGCTGCGCGTGGTGACGCCCGAGTCGCTGACGCCGACTGTTATGGCCCTCCTGCAGGACGACGCGGAGCGCGAACGGCTGGGCGACCGTGCCCTCGAAGTAATGCAGGTACAAACGGGCGCGACGATACGAACCGTCGCGGCACTGCTGACGCTGCTGCACACGGAATCAGTACTGCGAACGGGAGAGACGATCGCGGAGAGTCAAGTTTGAATCCGCTGAGCGCGTTGTTCGGTGTGGGAGTTGCCGTCCGCAATCGGCTGTACGATCGCGGCACGCTGCGCACGCACCGGCTCCAGGCTCCGGTGGTGAGCGTCGGCAGCATCTCCACTGGTGGCGCGGGCAAGACGCCATTTCTGATCACGTTAGGCGAGCTGCTGAAACAACGAGGCATTGCGTTCAATGTTCTCTCGCGCGGCTACGGACGGCGAACCAAGGGAGTCGCGCTAGTCGATCCAACAGGTTCCCCCCAGGAATTCGGTGATGAGCCGCTGCTGATCGCGCGCAAGCTGGGAGTGCCCGTCATCGTGGGCGAAGATCGTTACGACGCCGGACAATTCGCGGAAGAAAAGTTCGGACTGCAGGCGCATCTCCTCGACGACGGATTTCAGCATCGCCGGCTGGCGCGTGATTTCGACATTGCGCTGATCACGCAGCGCGACTTGCACGACACGTTGCTGCCCTCAGGACGATTGCGTGAACCCTTGTCGTCGCTGGCGCGGGCGTCGGCAATCGTACTGATGGACGATATCGCTGCCGAGGAAATTCCCGTGCGCGACGGCCAGCGAGCGTGGCGAGTCTCACGCAGCATCGTTCCTCCGGAAACGCGGGAACCGTGCTTTGCTTTCTGCGGCACCGCCCGCCCGGAGAACTTCTACACCGATCTGGGCAAAGCCGGGATTCGCGTAGTGGGCACGTGTTCGTTTCGCGATCACCACGCGTACAGTGCAACTGACGTGGAGTTGTTGTTCAAGCTAGGGCAAGAGGCGGGCGCTACTGCGTTCATCACCACCGAGAAGGATGCGGTGAACCTGGACGAACACGTTGATCGGCTGCGACCACTGCATGTCACTGCGGTGCGCATGGAGTTCGAGCCATCGACGGGACCGGACGCAGACTCGCCGGCCGAGCTGATCTCAGCTGTGGCTCAGCGCCGCGGCGAATCGCCCGTGAGAGAATGAAGGGTTTCACGTCTACCCCAGCGTAAGACGGAAGCAAGGTTCGCAGGAGCGATGGCCAAACATCAGCATGATGCAGAGCGGTTGAAGACGATTGTGCGCTCGTTCGCCAACGTCTCGGTCACCGTGCTCGCCGACCTGGTAGCGGACGAGTTTGTGTTCGGCGAAATCGCCCGCGTCTCGCGCGAGGCGCCGGTGCTCATCCTGAAGCATCGCGAGCGCACGGTGGTTCCGGGCGGCGGCGGCAACGCCATCATGAACCTGGCTTCGCTAGGAGTGAAGGTACTGCCTGTGGGAGTCGTGGGCGACGACGAGCCGGGCGAATTGCTGCTGGCGAAGTTCCGCGCAGCGAGGATTCCAACGGCCGGCATCACGCGCTTGAAGGGCCACGTGACCACGACGAAAACGCGCATCCTGGCGGGCATGTCACACACCAGCCGTCAGCAGGTGGTGCGCATGGATCGCGAGCCGGTGCCGATTGCCGACGACAATTCCGTGATTGCGAAGATGGTGAAAGCTACGCGAGAGTATGCATCCCGGTCGAAGGCGCTGCTGGTTTCCGATTATGGATATGGAGCTGCGACTCCCCGGTTGCTGGCGCAAATCAAGGCGAAGGGCTGGCCGAACGACAAACCGATCACGCTGGATTCGCGATATCGCCTGCTTGAATATTCGGGTGTGACCGCAGCGACGCCCAACGAACCCGAAGTGGAAGAAGCGCTAAAGCTAGAGATTGGCCACGACAACCGGCAACTAGTCTCTGCCGGCGACCAACTGATGTCGCGCATGGGGCTCGAGTCGCTAGTCATCACCCGCGGACGCGATGGCATGGTAGCGTTCGAGCGCGACCGGAAACCGTTGGCGATCCCGATTTTCGGCTCAGACCAAGTGGTCGATGTGACGGGCGCCGGCGATACCGTCATCGCGACCTTCACGGCAGCGCTGGCGGCTGACGCCGACACCGTGTCTGCTGCACGCCTCGCGAACTTCGCGGGCGGTATTGTGGTTATGAAACGGGGAACTGCCACGGCATCCAACGCTGAATTGCTGGCAGCCATCGAGCAATACGCATCCGCGAAAAAATCGTGAGCGAACCGTCAACCAAAATCGTGTCGCGACCTGCCCTGCTGGCAAAGGCGGCAGAGTGGCGGCGCAGCGGTGAGCCGATCGTGCTCGCCAATGGCTGCTTTGACCTGCTGCACGTCGGACATGTGCGGTATCTACGCGGCGCCAAGGCACTCGGCGGAAAACTGGTGGTGGCGATGAACTCTGATGCCAGCGTTCGCCAACTCAAGGGCGAAAGGCGCCCGCTCATGCCCGCCGACGAGCGCGCCGAAATCATTGCTGCCCTTGATGCCGTCGATGCGGTTGTTATCTTCGACGAGCCGGATGTGCGTGCGCTGATCCGCGAGCTTCGTCCCGACGTCCAGGCCAAGGGCACGGACTACACCCGTGACACCGTTCCGGAGCGGGACGAAGTGCTGGCCTACGGCGGCCGCGTCGAAATCGTTGGCGACCCTAAAGACCATTCCACCAGTAGCTTTCTCGGCCAGATGCGGACTTCCGGCGGAGGTAAACGCGAACCGTGAGCCGCCCGCTTCCCAAACAGGAGCCGACGACCCTGGCGATGGAAGAACTGGACGGTTCGGACGCGCAACCGTTGCGCGTGCTGGTGGTGCGGCTCAGCGCGATGGGCGACGTGATTCACGGAATGCCTGCAATCGCGGCGTTGCGGCGTGAATGGCCGAATCTGCAAATTGGGTGGCTGGTGGAGCAGCGCTGGATGGAGTTGTTGTGCGCGCATCCCCCGGAGCGCCTGCAGCCGCGCTCAGAACTGAAGCCGCTGGTGGATTGGGTGCATGTCTCCGATTTCAAAGAGTGGCGCAAGGGACTTTCGGCGGGCGCAACTTGGCTGGAGATGCGCAGCTGCATGCGCGAGGTGCGGGCCATGGGGTACCACATTGCACTCGACTTGCAGGGAGCGATTCGTTCCGCGATGGCGGCACGTCTTTCGGGTGCGAAGTCGCGGGTGGGGTTCGCTGAGCCGCGAGAGGCTCCGGCCCGCCGGCTCTATACAACCGTAGTTCCGACACAAGGAGCGCACGTCGTCGAACAAGCTCTGTCGCTGGCATCCGTGGTCGCCGGAGCGGAACTGACCTACGAGCCGCCGCTGTTTCCGCAAGACCCCGCCACCGAGGCATGGGCAGACAGGTTCTGTGCGTCCAGCGGCTTCGCGCCGCTGGCCATCCTGAACCCGGGCGCGGGCTGGGGCGCGAAGTGCTGGCCCGCCGAAGCCTACGGCGCGGTTTCGAAAGCATTGGCCGACCGCGGCATGGCCGTGATGGTCAATTACGGTCCGCAAGAAGAGGCGTTGGCGGAATCGGTACGGCAAGCCAGCGAACAAACCGCCCGTCCGGTGAAATCTTCGGTGAGCCAACTTATCGCGCTCGCCCGACGCTCCAGCTTGTTTGTGGGCGGCGACACTGGTCCGATGCATTTGACGGCCGCGTTGGGCGTGCCGGTTGTGGCCTTGTTCGGGCCCACCCGCCCCGACCGCAATGGACCTTTCGCCACCCGCTCTGTCGTATTGCGCAGCCCAGACAGCGTGGACAACCGCTCGCACGTCGATGATCCGGACGCGGGCTTGCAGTCGATCACGCCGGAACAAGTGATTGCCGCTGTCGATGAGCTATTGAAGGAGCCGAATGACTGACGCCGGGTCCGTGCGGACCTCGCAATCATGGAGCCTCATCGCGCGCCGAATTCGCGTGCCTTTGGGATTCCTCTTTGCCGCGTTCTATTTGTGGCGCGCGCGCCCCGACACATGGTCATTAGCGGTCGGCGGCGGCGTTGTGGCGCTGGGGGTCTTCCTGCGAGCGATGGCTTCAGGCCACGTGGAGAAGAACCAGCAGCTGGCGATGACTGGGCCCTACGCCTACTCGCGCAATCCGCTTTACCTGGGCTCCATCATCATCGCCATTGGCTTTGCCATCGCGTCGCGGGATGTCTGGGTGGCGGCCGGTATCCTGATATTTTTCGTGATCATTTACGTGCCCGTGATTCGCTCGGAAGAAACATTTCTGCGGCAACGGTTCGGGGAATACGAAAGCTACGCCCAGCGCGTGCCGAGGTTGCTCCCGAGATTGCTTTGGTTGTCGGGGCTGACTGCGGATTTCTCCCGCGAGCTTTACCTGCAACATCGCGAGTACAATGCTTTAATCGGGGCCGCCGCCATGTTGGCGGCCCTTGTTGTGAAGATGCATTGGTTTCCGCATTCATGGTGAATTCATTCTTTCGCTCGTCCGCAATCATCACATTTATCCTTTCCGTCCTGGCCCTGGGAACGGGCGGCCAATCCACTGCGCAGATGCAGCCTGCACACTCGACGTCCGCGCCAACGGGAACGCAAGCCTCGATCACAGCCGGGGCGCACATTCAGCCCTTGCGGCCGGGATACGATTTTCCCCGCCAGACGCTGCGCTACGAAGCGGAATACCACTTCTGGACGGCGGGCCTGGCGACGCTGCATGTAGAGCGTAATGGCAACCAGGAACACCTTACGGGCACGGCCGATTCCACTGGCGTAGCCGCACTGCTGTTCCGCGTGCAAGACCGTTTCAACTCCTACTTCGATGCCCAGAGCCTGTGCTCAACCAAGCTGGTGAAGCACATCGAGGAAGGCTCGCACTGGCGCGACACGAACATCACCTTCGACTACAAACGCGGCAAATCGGTTCTGGAAGAGAAGAACCTGAAGACCGGGCAGTCGAAACATACCGAAAACGACATCCCTGGATGTGTGACGGACGTTGTTTCAGGCGTTCTCTACGTCTCCAGCCTGCCGCTACAGCCGGATGCGACCTACAGCTTCCCGCTCAACGACGGAGGCAAGACCGTCACCATCCAGGCGCATGTCGAAGGCAAAGAGCAGATCAAGACCCCGGCAGGGACGTTTCAGACGATTCGAGTTGGTCCCGAGGGCGACTACAGCGCACTGAAAAACCGGGGAAGGGTGTTGATCTGGTACAGCGACGATGCGCGCCACCTGCCGGTGCAGATTCAGGCGCGACTGTTCTGGGGAACGCTGACCGTGTACCTCGCGTCGATCGACAAGTAAAGCACGACAAATAGCCCGCGACTACTGCAGGTGATAGCGCTCGGCCATCAGGCGCTGCAGGCGCGGCTTGTAAAGAATGTCGTAGGCGAATTCCTTGTCGGGGAACATTGCGAGTGCCGCGCGCTTGGCGTTGGCGGCGAGCTCGGAGGCTTCTTCTACTGAGAGGTCCGTGTCCTGACTGATGACCGACATGACCATGCTCATCATGATTTGCAGGCGGCGCAGTTTGCGACGCTCCTCTTCGAGTTCCTGCAGGTTGGCGGCGGGTTCTGACCGGTCCAAATCGTTCCGCTCAGGCTGGTTCATTCGGCTCCTTGTTTACACCAGTGGCTCAACGGCAGGTCTCTTCCGCCGGGCCCGGCAGGGAAGTTTCGTTACAATTTGGATGTTGGCAGCCATCCTGATGATGCGTGGTAAACCGTGGCGGCATGATACAACGAAACTGGCGCGGTTCCAGAGCAAATTGCGTTGCGGCTACTCAGGGTGAGCATCACACGAACGGAGGACATATGGCGGAGAAACCGGAACCGAAAGAGGAACTGGTCAAAGTTTTTGATACCGAGCAGGAAACTGAGGCCATGGTCGTACAAGGCTTGTTGCAATCGGCTGGGATTGACGCATATGTTCAGAGTCTCGACGCAACTCAAAACATATATCCCGGAGTGGGCGGTGTGATCGTTGTCGTCCGTGAGGACCAGGCCAAAGAGGCGACCGCGATGATTGAGGAGTTCAGCAAGCACCCCACGACGGACGCCGACGAAGAGGTCAGCGAGGAACCCGCTGAGCCGAAACCGTAACGCCGTCGAGATAAAACGAAACGGCCCCTGCAAGATCGGTGCGGTAGGTGGTGACGTGCCGCTCGGCGAATCGTTGCATGACTTCCGGCCGCGGATGATGAAAGGTGTTGTAGTATCCCGCCGACACCACCGCGAATTGCGGTGCCACCGCTTGCAGGAAATCGGACGTGCTGGAAGTCATGCTGCCGTGGTGTCCTATTTTTAGCAGGTCCGCCTTTGGATTTTCACCTTCCAGAAGCTCTTCAATGCGTTTGTGCGAATCACCCACCAGCAGTGCCGACGTCGCGCCAAATTGAAGGTGCAACACCATCGACTCGTCATCCTGGCTGCGATTCGTGGCCACGGTTCCTGGTTGCGGGTTGAGCACGCGAAACTGCACGCCACCAAATGTGAACTCATCGCCAGCGTTGTGTGGCTGAAACTCGAGGCCGAACAATCGTGCCGCTTCCGCCAATTCCGCAAATTCAGGGGTGGGAGAATCCAACCCGTACCACAGCTCTTTGGGACGGAAGTTGGCGATGACGCTGTGCATTCCGCCGATGTGGTCGGAATGTGGATGTGAGATCGCCACTACGTCGAGCCGGCGGATACCGCGGTTCCACAGGTAAGGCGAGACGACTTCTTCGCCGACATCAAAATCGGAATGGCTGCCGCCGCCCACGCCGCCGGAGTCCAGCAACACAGTCTTGCCTTCGGGTGTAACGATCAGCAACGAGTCGCCCTGGCCCACGTCGATCGCAGTGATTTCCAGCACGCCGGGATGCCACTGCATCCTCGGCGGCAAGGCGACAATAGCGACGGCTGCGATCAGCAATCCGGCAACTCCCAGCCAAGCCAGCAGTAAACGCCGGCGCGCGAGAATCATGGCCAGCCCAAGCGCCAACGCGGCGCCCCAACAGACCGCGTGTGATGGTACCGGCAGGCGCACGTCGGAGATGCGGAAATGCCCGATGAGGCGGATGGTGCCGGTCAGCAGTGCCAGCGAATAACCGGCGACCAGTGCGGGAACGTGCGCCAGTGTAAACGAAATGTACGAAAGTGCAACCGCCAGCACCGCTGCGGGCATCAGGATGCTCGCCAACGGAATGACCAGCACGTTCGCCGGCAGCGACATCGTAGTGCTACGGTGGAAATACCACGCCATCGGCAAGGCGAGCGAAAGCTCAATGATGGCGGAAATAAAGACCAGTTCTGAGGCGGCCAGAACGAATTGAGTTCCTCGCACTACCGCGAAGTTAGAAACGTTTTGCCCAACGATTTGCGAGAGGTTTTCTCGTACCAACCTCAAGTCGGAGCGAAACTGCGCCGCTTTCGTCGGCAAGCTGAAATCGTAAGTCGGCGAGTCGATGTTTCGCAGCGCCCGCTGAAAAGGATAAACAGTGCGCTGCAGGATTGGAACCGCAATTCCAGCGACAGCGATGACCGAAATGAACGTCAGCTGAAAGCTGGCTTCAAATAGCGTTCTCGGGGCGGCCACTAGAATGCCGAGTGCTGCAATGCCTAACGCGTTGAGTCCTGCGCGATCGCGGAACAGCAGCCTCGTCAGCAAATAAATACTGAGTGTGATGGTCGCTCGCACGATGGGCGGGCCCAGGTCCGCAAGAAATGCATAGCCCCACGAAAACAGAATGGTCAACACGGTCGCTGCCGTTTCGCCCATCGGCAGCCGCCGCAGCGCCCAAAAAAATGCGAACGCCAGAATGCCAACGTTAATTCCTGACACCACCAGAATGTGATAAGTCCCAGTGCGCTGGAAGTTGGTTTTCAGCTCACGCCCAAAGAACGCTCGCCCACCGATGAGCATGGCTTGCATCAGCGCTCCTGGTTCGCCCGGCCAAAGCCGTTGAATGTGATTGAGCACACTGCGCCGCGCGTTACTGCGCCACAATCCGATGCGGTTGCCCACGAATCCCGGCAGAATCTGGACCTCAGCGGCGCGCGCCGACCCAGTCAATCGGACATCCTGCGACGCCAGATATCCCACGAGATCCAATGCGCCAGGATTCCCGTAGTTCCGCGGCATGCGCAACTTCGCCGGAAGATGCAGCCGCTCGCCGTAGGTGTACGCGCGCAACGGCGAATCAACACTTGAGTCACGCGCCTCTTCCTCATCCGTACGTTTACCGAAGATCGTCAGCCGGAGGCCAATGGGCGCCGCCAGATGGTGATCCTCGGTCGTCAGTTCTTCGGTTTCGACGTCGACCGACTGCTGCTTGCCTCCGAACGGGCTGTCGCGCACGATGCCCTCACGCATGACGTGGGCCGTGACCTCGACCGTGCCCTCTCCGGTTGCGAAAGCGTGCAAGTCAGGCGGCGTCACCTGGGCGGCATCAAAAACCTGGAGATAGAAAGCTCCCAAAGGAACGAGCGTGAGAATCGCCAGTGGAAACGCCAGCGACGGAGCTCTTCGGTACAGGACATAAACGCCAGCCGCAGCAATGACAAGCGCAATCAGCCAGACGTGCGGCGCACGCCATGCCAAATTCCCTGCGACGATCCCGGCAGCGAAGGCTACGCCAGCGACGAAAGCAGGTTCCCTGCCACCGCAATAGGCAGGCACGGGCGCACGCGCGGGGGCATGTGCTCCATCCGGGGAGGGGGAGGATGATGACAAGTCCGCTTACAGGCGGTCCAGTTCCTCGGCGCCGATCGTCGGGACCCAGGGCCACATTTCATATTGCGCGAGTCCGAACCGGGTGAACGGATCGTTGTCGCGGATACTGTCGAGTGTCGCCTGGGCTTCGTCGTCGGGGACTCGCAACAACAGCGCGCCGCCGTTACGCGGCACCACCGGGCCGGAGGCGATCAGCAAACCTTCCTGCTTCAGGCCCGCGAGATAGGCGCGGTGCGAATCAATGTGCTTGAGAACATCTTCCAGCGGCTTGCGATAACGAAGAATGGCGATTGCGAACATAACTCATCTCGAGGAGCCGATTAGCGCACCAGGTGAAGGACCGTTTCCATGTGAGCGGTCTGCGGAAACAGATCGAACAGGTGCGCCTGCTCCACCGTAAAGCCCGATTCTAGCAGCAGGCGCAAGTCGCGCGAGAGCGTTGCCGGGTCACATGAGACGTACGTCACACGCGAGGCGGACGTGCGGCACAGGGCGGCGGTTGCCTTGTCGCCCAGCCCTGCACGAGGTGGATCGACCAGTACGAAATCAACAGGAAGCTTTTCGCCACGCTTCTCGAGAAACTCCTCGGTAGTCGCGCGCGTGGGCTTCGAGTTGCGCGGCGCATTGTGTTTCAGGTCGGCGAAAGCGTGTGGTGAGGCCTCGACGGTGATCACCTCTTCGAAATGGTCAGCCAGTGGCAGGGTAAACAAGCCTACTCCGGCATAAAGATCGAGCGCAGCCTTGCCGCTCGCTCCGCCGGTCGCAGTCTTCACCAGTTCGTCCACGAGAAATCGGTTGGTCTGGAAGAACGAGCCTCCGCTCACCCGGTAGTCATGTCCCACAGCGTGGTAGATGATATGCCTCTCTCCGATCGCAATCGAGTCTTCGTTGTGCTCGGAACTCAGCGGAGCGCGCTGTCGGGTTTCGTCTTCAACGGGCGAGGTCGCGAAGACCACGATCCCAACTACGGAATCCAACCGCGACGTGAGCGCTGCCGCGAAGCTCTTGCAGGAGTCTGCTCCGTCCTGGTCGCGAACGTAGGTTTCCACCAGCAACCGTGTGTCGTCATGATTGGCGAAGAACTGCATGCCATGCACGACCGTCGGCACTTTTCCACCACGTCCCAATGCCCACACGGCGGCGATCGCCTGGTTGATGAGCGGCGAACTGATCGGGCAGCTTTCAACCGCCAACAATTTATGAGAGCCCGTCTCGAAGTAGCCCATTGCGAATGCGGGATCATGCTGCGCCCGCACGCGGGTGCGGTTGCGGTACTGCCAGGGTTCCGATGGGTGAAGCTGAATTTCGTGTTCCAGTTCTAGCTTGGCCGTCCGGCGCAGGGTTTCGCGCAGGATGTCGGCTTTGAATTTCAGTTGCGCGTTGTAGTCGATGTGCTGGTACTGGCAGCCTCCGCACTTCCCAAAGTACGGACACTGCGGCGCGACCCTGTCCGGAGAAGGCGTCACAATCTTGTCGAGCCGGGCGCGCGCGAACCCAGATCGCTTTTCCGTGACCGAGGCTTCAATCTGTTCACCCGGAATGACGAACGGAAGAAACACCGCTTTGCCTCGGCCACGTTCGTCGGCCGGCAACCGCGCCAGTCCGTCGCCGCCATACACCAGCTTTTCGATCTGCAATTCCACGTGATAATCCTTTGTCCCACATTGTAAGAGTTATGGCATATAGAACAGACTTAACCGGGGCAGCTTATGCTGTTCCAGCAGCCGCTTATGTGCGTATTGGCGATGCAACTGCTCGATCTGCGGAGCCGTCATCCGGCCGCGATACGGAGCCAGGTCGCGGTCGGCATCGGTGCGAATCGCCAGCAGCTCGTCCTCCGAGCAGCCAGCTTGCAGCACGGCGAAGAGTTTCTCCTCCATGACAGTCAGTCGGCGCTCAATATCTTCCATGGGTGGTGGAGTCCCGCCCGCAAAAGCATCGGCCATCGAGCGCAGCCCGCCGGCAGTTTCAACGGCGACCTTCTGAGCGGCGTCGGGCAAAGACCCGCGTTCCAAGCCGTCGGCGTTCTGCCGCAGAAACGCACTTACCGCCTCAGTGTCCAATCCAGCGCGGTTTTTCTCAGGCGGATTGCAGCCCACCGCCGCTTCCTTCATTTCTTCCGCTGCGGCCAGAACTTCCTGGGCGCAATAGGCAAGGCTGTTGACCTTGCGAGTGTGCTTGGGACGCCGCTCCCATTTGTCGAACGCCGCATCCATGCCGCGAATCACTGCCTCCAACGGAATCCCTGCGTCCTTCCATATCTCCATCAGCGCCCAATCGAGCGGAGACAGCAGCGACAGTGCGCCGCGCCGGCGCTGAAAGTGCTCCTCGATTTCGGTGAAATAGTTGAAGTAGTTTTCCACGATGGCAATGCGACGAACCCAACTGCCATGCGACCGGCGCAGGGGCGTATTACGAGTGTAGCCTTAGTCGCGCTTCGCGGGGGACGATACCGCAGATTCCGCGACAGCTGTTGACTGGCTGTGATCGCCTCGCTTGCGATGCGGAAGATTCCGCTCGTAGATGATGCGCAGGCCTTCCAGGGTCAGCAGGTCATCAACTTCGCGAATATACTTCGAGCCGCCGCCCATCAGCGAAGCCAGTCCGCCGGTCGCTACCACTTTCACATCGCTGCCCAGTTCGGCCATCAGGCGTTCGAGGATCCCATCAATCAATCCTATGTATCCGTAGTACAACCCGGACTGCAGGCTGTTTACGGTGTTGGTCGCCAGTACTCGCGGAGGCTTGCGAATGTCAACCCGCGGCAAACGCGCGGTGCGCTCAAACAGCGCGTCGGCTGAGATGCCGATGCCCGGAGTGATGACTCCACCGAGGTACTCGCCCTTGGGCGAAACCGCGTCGAACGTCGTAGCGGTTCCGAAGTCAACCACGATGCATGGGCCGCCGTATTTTTCATAAGCCGCAACGCTGTTGACGATGCGGTCGGCCCCGACTTCGGCAGGGTTGTCGTAATGCACCGGCATGCCGGTCTTGACCCCCGGCTCGATAAACAATGGCTTGATTTGAAAATAGACCTCGCAGACGTCGCGTAGCGTGGAATCCAGTGGCGGAACAACCGAAGAAATAACGATGCCCTGGACCGACGTGACCTCGATTCCATTCATCGCAAACAGGTTGCGAAACAGTACACCGTACTCGTCCACCGTCTGCGACTTGTTGGTCGTCACCCGCCAATGCGCGATGAGCTGCCCATAGTGGCCCGCGCCATGCGAGTCCGGCTGCGCCGCGAAGACGCCGAGCACAGTGTTGGTGTTTCCTACATCGAGTACCAGTAGCATGCGTTATGTCCCAGTCGCCGCGACGGCGCGTACTAGTCCGGAAAGTACAGTGCGGAGCCCGCCGTCGGTTCGCACCAAAAGGAATCCACGGCTGTCCAGGCCTTCGGTTACACCGTCGTAGCCCGCTCCTTCGTCAACATGAACCAGTCGCGACCGAGCGTAAGACGACCGGCCTTCGAAGGTCTGAAAAATCGACGCTCGCGCATCGGCAGCGTTATTCGAGAGCTTGCGGTACCAAGTGTCGAGTGATTTTAGCAGAGCCGCAGCGACCTGAACGCGCGACCATTCGTGGCCAGCTGCGATGCGAAGAGAAGTCGCGATAGGCTCCAATTCGCCAGAAAATAACGGCTGGTTTACGTTGATACCGATGCCCACCACCAAATAGCGAACGCGCGTCGCCTCTGCGTGCATCTCGGTGAGGATGCCGCAGAACTTGCGCTCCTCCAGCAACACATCATTGGGCCAGCGCAGGTCAGGATGCAAGCCGGTAGTCTGTTCAACTGTCTCGGCCACCGCGATTCCGGCGATCAGTGACAACAACAACGCATCCGACGGAGGAAGTTGCGGACGTAGGACTACCGAACAGTAGATGCCGTCGGATGGCGCAGATTCCCATGTGTTGTTGCCGCGGCCTCGCCCGGCGGTCTGTTCTTCGGCAAAGAAAACACTGCCTTCCGGCTCTCCGGCAGCCGCGGCTTCCATGGCGGCAGAGTTGGTTGAACCGATGCGAAAATAATGCCGGATGCGCGCAGCAAAAATCGTCCCGCTCACCAACGGACCGACGATGTCGGGCAACAACAGGTCGGCTACCGATTCCAGTTGGTAGCCCTCGGCGGGATGTCCGGTGATACGAACGCCCAATTCGCGCAAGTGCTGGACCGCGCGCCACACTTCCGAGCGCGTCGTTCCCAACTCCTCAGCGATACGCGTACCGCTGATGACCATTGTGGCGTTGTCACTCAGCAGGCGGACGATGTGCCCGAGGCGGGCATCCGTCAGACCTTCCGGCGCGGAGGCGTCAGGTCGGATTGTGCTGGGGCGTGCGATAGGAGAATTATGCGCGTGCCGAACGAATTCGGGAAGCGAAGGGCGTTCAAGCTGGCGCGAGTCGCATGCTGAGGTCAACCGCGTGCACCGAGTGCGTCAGCGCTCCGATCGAAATGAAATCGACGCCGGCCTCCGCATATTCGCGCACGTTCTCCAGCGTGATGCCACCGGAAGCCTCAAGCGGCAGGGGCCGGCCCAGTCCTGCCGCCACCTCCACCGCCTCGCGCACCTGTGCGGGCGTCATGTTGTCGAGCAGCACCGCCTCAGCGCCGTGCTCCAACACCAGCTTGAATTCGTCGAGCGACCGCACTTCGATCTCGATGGTCTGCGATCCGCGCCGATTCCGGAGCGCGCGCTCTAGCGCCGGCACCGCGCCGCCGGCCAAGGCGATGTGATTGTTCTTGATCAACACGCCGTCGCTGAGATCCAGACGGTGATTGGTGCCTCCGCCGCAGCGCACGGCCCACTTGTCGAGCACCCGCAGCCCAGGAGCCGTTTTGCGAGTGTCGAGGATTGTCGCGCCGGTTCCCGCCACCGCATCGACATAACGCCGCGTGAGAGTGGCAATGCCGCTCATCCGCTGCATGATATTCAGGATTACTCGCTCGCAGGACAGGACCACCCGCGCGTTGTGCACAACAACGGCTATCGACTGTCCATTGCGCAGGCGCACGCCGTCAAACACTTCGGAGTTATGCGTGACTTCGTAATTTGAACTGACCGTGCCATCGAGAGTCGCAAAAACGTCGAGCACGCGTGCGATGCTGCCGATTCCCGCCACTACGCAATCCTGTTTCGCCAGAATCGTCGCCGACGCTCGCTGGTTCACATCGATGCAGGCATACGTAGTGGCGTCGCTGGTGGCGCGGTCTTCCTGCAGAGCGGCTTCCAAAATGGCGGTGACTCGGCGGCTCGTCCAATCCACGGTGGTCCCTCAATTCGGCGTATTCGAAAATTCGCCCAGCTCATCCAAAGCCGACTTCGCCTTCGCGATCAGTACTTCCAGCTCGGCCTTGCGTTGCCTGTAGCCATCCACAACCTTTGCGGGAGCTTTAGCCATGAACTTCTCATTGGCAAGCTGGCGCGTGGTGTTGTCCATCTCGCCTGTCATCTTATCGAGCTCTTTGTTCAGCCGATCCCGCTCGGCAGCGACATCGATCTTGCGCTCATAAATCACCCGTACATCGAAACGCGCCGTGCTTCGTGCGCCGGCCGCATTCGCCAGCGACGCATCAACGAAGTTCACCGACTCCACATTCGCCATCCGCTCCAGCGACGACCGATCGCGCTCAATCAGATTACGAATTTCACCATCCGCATGGATTTCGATGGCCAGCTTCTCCTTAGGCTCGATCTTCAGCTCGGCGCGAATATTGCGCACCGCGACGATCAGGTCCTGCAGGATGGCCATCTCGCTCTCGGCCCCCACGTCAACCTGGGCCGAATCGGCCTGCGGGTATGCAGCCAGCGCAATCGACTTTACCGGCGGATTGCCATCGTAAATCGCATGCCAGATTTCTTCCGTGATGAAAGGCATGAACGGCGACAGCAATCGCACCGCCGCCTCGAAAATCCCCACCAGGTTGCCGGACGCAGCGCGGGCCTGTTCACGGTCGGCCGAAGCCAGTCGCGACTTGATGAGCTCCAGGTACCAGTCGCAGTACTCGTCCCAGAAGAAGTGATAAACCACGTGCGCGGCTTCGTGGAAGCGGTACGCCGCGAGGGCGTCATTCACCTGCGCCGTCACTCGGTTGAAACGCGACAGAATCCAACGGTCCTCGAGCGTCCCGACTGTGAAGCCCGCGACTCCCTTCGCCTTAAAGTCAGTCGCCGGCGTTTTGAACTCGCCCAGCGACCATACGCCTTCTTCCTGCGCGCGATCGACATTCATGAACAGCAGGCGCGAAGCATTCCAAATCTTGTTGGCGAATTTGCGATAGCCGTCGGTCTGGTCCTCGGAAAACGCGATGTCGCTGCCCGGTGCAGCCATCGAGGCCAGCGTGAACCGCACCGCGTCGGTGCCGTACTGCTCGATGATCGAAATTGGATCAACGACGTTGCCCTTGGTCTTCGACATCTTTTGGCGATCGGCATCGCGCACCAGCGCATGGATATAAACCGTACGGAACGGAATGTCGCCGCCCTTGTGTCCGCGCATGAAGTGGCAATTCAGCATGATCATGCGCGCCACCCAGAAAAACAGAATGTCGAATCCCGTTATCAGCAGCGACGTCGGATAAAAAGCATCCAGGTCGGGAGTGTGATCAGGCCAGCCGAGTCCTGAACACGGCAACAATCCCGATGAGAACCATGTGTCAAGCACATCTGTGTCCTGTTCGAGATGGCTTCCGCCACACTTCGCGCACGTCGTCGGTGCGTCGCGCGCCACAATGATCTCGCCGCAGTCCTTGCAGTGCCATGCCGGGATGCGATGCCCCCACCACAGTTGCCGCGAAATGCACCAGTCGTGAATGTTGCGCATCCATTCGAAATAGGTCTTGGAGTAGTTCTCAGGAACGAACTTAACCTCGCCCTTCTCTACGACTTCGATCGCGCGATCGGCTAGCGGCTGGATCTTCACAAACCACTGCGTCGATAGCCGCGGCTCTACGATCGTTTTGCAGCGATCGCACTTACCCAGCGGAACCACGTAATCTTTTGCGCCGACCAGGAAGCCGCCTTTTTCCAGGTCTTCCAGCACTTTTTGCCGCGCTTCGAATCGATCGAGCCCGGCATAGAGGCCGGCATTCGCGTTCATCTGCGCCACTTCGTTCATCACGTCGATCTGCGGCAAAGCATTCCGCAGCCCGGCTTCGAAGTCGTTGGGATCGTGCGAAGGCGTGACCTTCACCGCACCCGTGCCGAACTCCGGATTGGCCAGAATATCGTCGGTGATGATCGGAATCTCACGATTCATCAGCGGCAGTAGGACCTTCTTGCCATGTAGATGCTTGTACCGCTCGTCGGTCGAGTTCACCGCGACCGCGGTATCGCCCAGCATGGTTTCCGGCCGCGTGGTCGCCACCACAATAAATTCATTCGGGCTGCCCACCACGGGGTAGCGGATCTCGTAGATCTTTCCCGGAGTCTCCTCGTGGACCACCTCGAGGTCCGAGACCGCCGTTACGCATCGCGGGCACCAATTCACGATGTACTTTCCGCGATAGATCAGCCCTTCTTCATAGAGCCGGACAAAGGCCTCGCGCACCGCGCGCGACATGCGTTCGTCCATCGTGAAGTATTCGCGCGACCAGTCCACCGATGCCCCCAGCCGCTTCATCTGCTGCAGGATCACGCCGCCATAATGCTTCTTCCACTCCCAGACCCGCTCGATGAAGGCTTCGCGTGTCATGTCGCGCCGGCTTTTACCCTCGCTGGCCAGTTGGCGCTCTACCATGAGCTGCGTGGCGATCCCGGCATGGTCGGTGCCCGGCAACCACAGCGTCGGAATGCCTTGCATCCGCTTCCAACGGATAATGATGTCGATTTCCGTGTGCTCCAGCATGTGGCCCATGTGGAGGTTGCCGGTCACATTCGGCGGCGGCAGCGTGAGCGTGAAGGTCGGCGTGGAAGATCCCGGCGCCGGAGTCTCCACATGAAACAGTTTTTCGTGGATCCAGTAGTCGGCCCAGCGCGGTTCTATAGCGCCGGGATCATAGGCCTTGGGCAGGTCGTGAGGCATTCGCTTCCGTTCACAAAATGACGCGTTACTCTTTTGATATTACAGGATTGCCGTGACGGAAAAAACGAGCGCTAAACCACCAGGCCGCCACATTCCATGGCGGCCTGCGCTTGATAAGCTCGCTTCAACCTAGAACACCAACAGATGTTTCTTCTTCTTTTTCTTCGACGAGCTTTCTGTTGTCGGATCGGCAGCCGTCGTGGCAGCGTTGCCGGCACTGGCCGACGCTGGCGTCGTGCCGTCGGCTGCTTGCTTGGGAGCGTCGTTCACCTGCGTCGGCGGCAACGGCGGCGCAGGATCGCCAGCCGCAGCGGCCGCAGGGGCAGCGGCGGGAGCAAGATCATTCCCCAGCTCGGGAATGGCGGCGTCGTTGTTTGCAGCAGGTGGAGCAGCCGGAACGCCGGCAGGAATAGCCGCGGGAACGGCTGCGCCTGATGGGTTGACCACCTCGACGCCTGAATTCAGCGTTGTTCCGCCTCCGCTTCCGGCTCCTTCGGTCGCGCCCGGTGCAGCTGCGTCGGTCCGTGGCGCTGCCCCATTGGCAGCTGGTGCTGCGCCCGCTCCAGGCTGTGCCACTCCCGTAGTGGCCGCCGTTAATGCTGTCAAGATGCTGGCCGTCGCCGACCTCACAATGTCCGGCGCACTGGCTTGCTTGGGATCAACCAGCGTAGGATCGCCCACCGTCACAGCCTCGGAGACGTCAGGCCCCTTCTTGAAATTGAACATCACTTTTTCTTTCGTGGTCATCGAACCGCGGCTGTCCTGCTCTTTCTTGTTCAGAGCAATGGCCTCGGGCGTGGCCTTCGGGACCGGCTTGCCCATGGCCTGCAGTGCCTTGCGCGCATCGACCGCGCGATCTTCCAGCGGATAATTCGTCAGAATCCGATCGTAGGCAGCAATCGCATTTTCCGTGTATTGCTTGATCAACGGCGCCTTGGCCACTTCAGACAGCCTGGAACGGCGTACCAGGTCCGCTTCTTTTTCGTAAGCGCCGCCCATCTCGAACAGCGCCTCATCGGCCCCGCTGTACAGCGGGTAGGTATCGGTCAGCGACTTGAAGCGGGCGATGGCTGCGGGCCACGACTCGCGCTCGTAGTAGAAATGCCCAATCTCGAACTCGCGGTCAGCCAGTACCTCCTGCACCTTGAGCAGACGCTTCTTTGCCTCCGGCACCAACGGGCTGTCGGGGAACTGCATAATCAGCTGGCGATACTCTTCTTCGGCGCGCCTTGCGTGCGTGGGATCGCGGTCCGCCTTCTCCATTTCGTTGTAATGGATATTGGCGATCTTCATCTGTGCTTCACTCGCCTCCGTCATGTTGGGGAAGAAGGTGATGAAGTCCTTGTATTCGCTCTCGGCCTGCGCCATGGCGGCCGATCCGCCTTCCGCGTACCACGAGTCGCCGATGGCCAGCTTGGCGCGCGCCACGTATTCCGAGTCGGGGTAGGTGTTGATCAGCGTCTGCAGGCTCAACCGCGCCACGTCAAACTTGTTGTGCTTCATCGCATCCATGGCCCGGTCGTACAGAACCTTGTCGGGCTGCTTGGAGTTGACGTCAGCAATGGGATTGCTGACCTTTTTGTTGGACATGCAGCCCACAAACACGATGGTGCTGAGCATGAGAACGATCAGAAGATTACGACGGAACATCCCTACCACCTTTGAAATTCGTGAAAACTCGCCGAGCTAGACGCGTACGAGCGTCGCGTCATTCGCTGCTTTCAGCAGCTCTTCCACATTTTCCGTTGGATCGCCGTGGGAAAACACCGCGCTGCCCGCGACGAAAATCTCAGCCCCGGCCTTTACCCCCGCACCGATCGTTTCCAGATCGATGCCGCCATCCATCTCGATACGGAAATTCAAACCCTTGGCGGTGCGCATAGTCGCCAGCTTGCGGACTTTTTCCAGCGTGCTGGGCAGAAACTTTTGTCCGCCGAACCCGGGGTTGACCGACATGATGAGGACGAAATCGACAATGTCGAGCACTTCTCCCAAGGTTTGCACCGGGGTCGCGGGGTTCAGCACCACGCCCACGCTGCACTGATGGCTGCGTATCAACTCCAGTGTACGGTTCAGGTGAACGCACGCCTCCTGGTGCACCGAAATCCAGTTGGCCCCGGCCGCCGCAAACGCGGGAATGAACTCGTCCGGCGTTCTCAATCATCAGGTGGCAGTCCAGCGGCACGTCCACCGCCTTGCGCAGCGATGCCACGACCGGAGGACCGATGGTCAGGTTG
Source organism: uncultured Acidobacteriaceae bacterium (assembly GCA_963749635.1). Taxonomy (GTDB): domain Bacteria; phylum Acidobacteriota; class Terriglobia; order Terriglobales; family Acidobacteriaceae; genus DASRAA01. The sequence goes on along the minus strand of CAVVNW010000016.1, from coordinate 128 downwards.
GGCACGAAATGCCCGTCCATCACGTCGCAATGAATGACCGTCGCGCCACCCTCGATGGCGGCATGGGCGGCATCGCCCAGATGGGCAAAATCCGCCGATAAGATGGACGGCGCTAGCTCAATCAAAAC
>CAVVNW010000015.1:0-144949 GCA_963749635.1 uncultured Acidobacteriaceae bacterium | reverse complement strand
GGCCCCGAACAACTCAGGATGCTGGGTCATCGCCACCCCCATCAGCAACCCGCCGTTTGAACGTCCACGCGCAGCCATGCGGGCAGGTGAAGTGTACTTCTGGCTGATAAGGTATTCCGCGGCGGCGAAGTAATCGTCGAATACGTTCTGTTTCTTCTCGAACATCCCGGCCTTGTGCCACGCTTCTCCGTATTCGCCCCGCCGCGGAGATTCGGTTGCGCGAAAAAGCCCCCTTGTTCCATCCACCACGCATACTCGGGATCCCAGTGCGGGGGAAGGCTCACGTTGAATCCTCCGTACGCAAACATCAGCGCCGGGGCTTCGCCATCGCGCTTCAGGCCCTTCTTCGACGAGACGAACATGGGTATGCGTGTGCCGTCTTTCGAGTTGTAAAAGACCTGCGACACTTCGTATTGGACCGACTTAAATGGGACCTGCGGCTTGGCGAATACTTCCGTCTTTCCGGTCGCCACATCGTAGTGATAAATCGCCGGCGGAATGTTGAAGGACTCAAACTGTAAAAGGCATGATTGGACCTCTGGCGGCCGAATATTGCCGACGCTGCACCCAGCGTCGGATAGGTAATCTTTCCCGCAGGCTTGCCATCCAGCCTGTACACCTGCGTCTGAGTGATGACGTCGTGCAGTCCGGTCACGAACAGCTTGCCACCGACTATCGAAATCGACTCGATGACATCTTTGCCTTCGGGTACGACCGTTTCCCATGCTCGGGCGCAGGATCGGCCACGCTGACTTTCACGACGCGATAGTTCTCCGCCTGGTAATCCGTAAGGACGTAGAGATCATCGCCATAATTCTCCGGCGAGAACCGGCTGTCGATTCCGCGAATCATCGGCTTGATCGGCGCGTTGGCACGCTCAAGTCCTTCACGTAAATGTCGACGCGCTTCGCAGGCACGCCATGATTCACGTGAATCATCAGGTACCGTCCGTTCTCGGTCACCTCCGGATAAATCAGTTCCATGGGTCCAAAGTCTTCGCCGCCGAAGCTCTTTCCGAAAATCATTGGGTCGGATGAAACGGCTGTGCCAAGCCCGTGATAAAACACCTTCGAGCCCGTCGGCGCGAATTTGGCATAGTACAGGCCCTTTTCGTCCGGACTCAGGTTGACACTGGCATAGCGTGCGGTCGGCAGCACATCAGACAGCTCGCGCCGGGTCTTCACGTCCAACAAATGGATCGACTGCTCGTCCGCCCCGCCTTCGCGCACGTCGTATACCAACAGGTTGCCATCTTTGGAGATGTCTCCGATGTTGACCGAGGTATTCTGATCGGCGCTCAACTTGGTCGCATCCACCAGCCTCTCGTCGCTACCTTTGAGTCCGTCGCGGACGTAGATCGATCCCTGGTTTTCCTCCGGCAGGCGTTTCTTGAAGAAATACCGCTGGCCTCGCTCCACCGGCACCGATAACTTTCGACATGCACTAGTTCCGTGAGTCGCTTGACGACTTCTGGCCGAATCTTTACCTGCGACAGATAGTCTTCGGTGTACTTCATTTGCTCTGTCAGCCACGCCCGTGTCGCCGGACTCTTGGAGTCTTCCAGCCAGCGATAAGGATCGGTCACTGTGACCCCGTGAATCGTCTCCGTGACCGGTTCCACCTTGGTCGGCGGCGGAGGCGGCAGCAGCACTCCGTTGCCACCATGCACGGCAGCGTTGTCGGCAGCTTCGAAACATTGGCGAGGCAGAGCAGCAGAAGGGCGAATCCCAGCTTGGTCATCATGTGAGTCCGTCTAGGATACAGCAGATCGAAGTGGAAGGGCGGTACTGGAGCCAACGTGGCGTTTCACCCCCGGCCCCGCAACTGCCCACTCTTACTGGGGATTCGGCCGGTTTGCGGCAGTAAGCCGAGCCAGTGAAATCTTTACCTGGCTGGCCTCGAGGCCGTTGGGGCTCTCGTGCAGGTAGGTCTCATACTCGATGGCGGCATTTTGCGGCTGGCCCTTGTCCTCCTAGATCTGGCCGGCAATGACGTGCACTACGGAATAGCCCTCATGCGGTAACTGATGCACTTTGCGAGCGGTCACCAGGGCTCCGTCCTCATCGCCAGTCTTCATCTCGGCGTCGCAAAGCAGGGTCAGGCTGACCGGGTTGAGCGGTTCCACCATCAGCGATTTCTTCAGCAGTTCTTCCGCTCGCGGATAATTTCCGTCGTGAATCAGCATGCGTGCCAGGTTGCGGTCTCCATCGGCGTTCTTGTCATTGAGCGCCACAGAATGTTCGAATGCCGCCCGCGCCTTCACCGGTTCGTTCATCTGGATATACATCACTCCCAGATTGTTGTAGGCAGTCTCGTACTGGGGATATGCGGCAACAGCCTTTTCGAACTGCTCGGCCGCCTTCGGATAATCGTTGCGCTCCCACGCTTCCATGCCTTTGTGAAATGCCTTCTTAGCGTCAGGCGGAATTTGCAGCTCAGCTGCCGATGTCACGGGAGGAGCATTCACTTTCGTCGTTGTCGAAACGCCATCAGTTCGTGGCTTCACTCGCAGGTAGACCGTCCTGCTCTTGTCCATGTCGTCGATCCGGACGCTCTCCACAGTGGTTCCCTGGATAGGAGTCCCGGACGCGCGTACCTGGTAAGTCCCGGCACTCCCAACGTGAAAGGATGTTCGCCCTTGGGAATCGGTGAACGTCTGCCCGACCGGAACACCAGTTTCACTGATCAACTCGACGCGAATCTGGTCTCCAGCAGCCCGGTCGTTGTCAAAAGTGACCTGCACCAGGACTTCCACGCTTGTGATATGGGTCGGCGAGCCCTGCGCCGCGCACAGCGTGGGCGCAACCAATAACAGACCTAGCGCAACCCACAATCCGCTGAACCGCGACATGCCGTCTCCGAACGGAGTCGAACCTCGCCCCGTGGACGAAATTGTACGCCAGATTAGCGGTCGCATTGTCAATTCGGGTGACAGCCGAGCGGCAAGTCTTGCGAAGAGTGACAGCTCACTCAAATGATCGCTGCGACTTCGGTCCTCGGACAAGCTTCCTGCCGAACAAAAAAACGGCGAAAGGTCGCGAAACCTTCCGCCGTTGGGCGGGGGGTGGGCAAGGAAACTCTAGGGCTTCATCGGCATATACATCGGTTCGCTCGGCTTGCCGGTTTCGACCGTGTAATCCGACGGAACCTGGAACAGTGACGAGTCCGGATCTCCGCGCGTCACGTTAGTTAACTTCGTGGTGACGGTGCCCATCATCGGGTCGCTGTGGATGGTCATAATCGCAATCTGCAGGTCCGGAGAATACCAGCGCTCCGTGACTACATCGATCGGCTTGTCATTCCCGATGGAGCCGGCAGCGATCGTGCGCGTGACTCGCACACCCTCCGCTTGCAGCCCGTTCACCGTCTTGGTGCCGAGGTCTTCTTTCTTCAGTTCGCCAGCCTGCGCCGGTCCTCTGCTTTCGCCGTTGGCAGCGTTCGCTCCCTTGTCGCCATGCTGCCGGGGCCCGTGCATAGGCATCACACGTGCTGTCTTGTTGTCTGGGTTCAGCATGTAGCGCTTGCCCGCCACCGGATCCATGATCATCACCACGTTGCGCTTTACGTTGCCGGTGGCCGGAGTGACGAGATCGACGCCCAGTTCCCGGCGAACCCGACCCTGCGAATCCCGATAGACCTTGGCTTGCGATTCGTTGTGGATCTTGTTGCCGTCCGCCAGCGTGGTATCGCGGGTCACCGTCACCACCGCCGTCAGCGGTGCGCCAGCCACAGTCTTGCCATCGCCAAACTCTCCTCCCATCATCCCGCCGGCTGGGCCAGGTCCGCCCATGAACAAGCCATCGTGCGGAGGTGGCGGGGGTGGCGCCTGCGCGAACCCAACCGCAGTCATCAACGCAATAGAGAAGACCACTAACGATGCCGTATAAATCCACGTCCTGAACTTTTCGGAGTTCATACCTAAAACCTCCAAACCTTTACCCCCCAACATCTCTTAATTCACGATCCGCATCGCGCGAACCAGTCCATCGTCTCCGACTACTACATCCGCGAGCACGGGAGACGCCGCGTTTGACCCCGGCAATTCCATCCGAATCACCTGCTCGTCTCCGGAACAAATCAGCGGATCGCACAACATCAACGCAACAAACCCGTCGTTGTCGGTATCACCTGACGCCGCGACCGACTTTGCCGCGCCCGGCTTCGATCCCGTCGTACGAACAGCGCGGTTCGTTGCTGGCAATAACTTGGCTGTTTCGTCCGCCGTCTGCCTCTCCGAAGCTGGAACCTCCGCAGCCGGTGTCTTGGCATTTGATCTGCTTTGCAGTGGAGCTGTAAGCACGTGCATTTGTGCCGTTGCCGGCGCGGCCTGCCGATCATGCAGCAGTCGCGAGCCCAGGAAAACTGCCATGATCAAGGCAGCGGCTACCGCGGCATATGCGGCAAATTCAAAAAATCGGCTGAGCCGCCAGACGACAGGCGCAGCACTCTCAGGGGCAGCTCCCGATGCAAAAGCGAACTCCTGGTTTCGGAACGCCAGCATGACGGCCTGCTCAACGCTGGGACCGGCTTCACACTGCGCGGTGCTCCCCCGCAGCGACTGCATGGCGTTGCCCAAGACACACTGCGACTCCAGCCAGCGTCCGCACGCCGCACATTCGCGGGCATGCGACATCATTGGCGAATCGTCCGTGCGCATCAACGACAACTGCGACGGCGTCAGGCATTCCGCAGCGCTAATAAATTCATGACACTTCATGACACACACCTCGCGGCATCACCCGAAAACCCCACCAGAGCGGGGGCCGAGCTTTGCAACTTCCTCACCAGCATCTCGTGCGCCCTATGTAAGCGCGAACGGATCGTTCCCAAGGCACATCCCAACGCGGCGGCTGCATCGGCATAGCTCAGCTCTTGCAGGTCGCACAGCACTACCACCTCGCGGTAATGCTCCGGCAACGACAGCACCGCTTTCCAAACCGCCTTCGATGTCTGGCTCCGCGCTAAATCAATCAGCGGATCGAACTCCGTCACCAGCGACGGATCATCGTCTTCCGCGGGGGTCGTCATCACCGACTCGGTGTAACTCTTCTCCATCGCTCGCCGGACGTAGTTCCTCGCCACACCGAACAGGAATGCCCCCAACGCTCCGCGCGCCGGGTCAAAATCGCGTCCACGCTGGATCAGGAAGAGAAACACTTCCTGCGTGACTTCTTCCGCCACGTGCGGCGATCCGCTCATGTGCAGAGCGAAGCGGTAGACAGGCCCCTGCCTCCGCCGGTAAAGGGCGGTAAACGCGTCTTCATTGCCGTCGAGCGCCTGTACCAGGAGCTGTTCGTCGGTATGGTCGGTCAGCAACTCCACCTCAGCGCTGCATCTGCTGTCGTATCTAGTAGTATTTCACCCTGCTCAATAGGAAAGTTCCGTCATGTTGGCGATATACCGGATCTACCCCAACTTGCCGTCTCTGTCAGCCACCGTATCACATTGAAAATAAATGGAAAACGCCGCGAGGTAGTCGCGGCGACCAGAGAACGGTTCGCTCCTCCCGTGAAGTCGCTCTAGTCTGTCCCGGCCTTCGCAATCGCCAGTAACACCGCGCCCACAAATGTGAAGAACACTGCCATCGACAGCACGATCAGCGGCAGCGCGAAGAATGTCCGGTTCCACCCTGCGCCGATTCGGGCATGGTCGGGATTTGCAGGATCATACCGCACAACGTGATGGCTGCCGACGGCGAACTGCTGCGTCCGTTGCAGGGTCACTTCGTAGTTGGCGCTTTCGAAGCTCGTCAGCTCCGACGTTACCGGCTGGCCGCCGACGGTATACAGCACCTGCAACTCTGCACGGTAAACGTTTTCGTGGCCCGACGTGGGTGCCGTTACGACCTCGCTGCGCAATACTTGCGCGTCCGTTTCCGGCCATTGCCGCAGTACCTGCATCTGCCGCCAGAAGAACGGCAGGCTGAAGATCAGGAACAAGGTGGCAAAGATGAAGTTCGCCGCGGCAATCATCCGCAGGGTGCCACGTTTCTCGCTCACGTGGTCATCCTCGAGAAGATCGTTTAAGGTCCTGCATTTCTTTACGCATCGCGCGATAGCGGACGACCAGGTAGCGCACGTACAGCAGCGTGACAATCCACGTCACAGCGTAGGCAGCGCGCAACGCGACAAATCCGCTCATCGTGCACCGCCTTCGAGCGCCAGCTGCGCATGTTCGGCTTCAACCGCGTTCTCCATTTGCTGCAAGCGATAGCGCGCCGCCACCAGCACGATGCCCACGCAGGTAAATGCCAGCAGGTTCCACAAGAAGGCATGTAGCATGGCTGGATCAAGCCCTGAGTTCTCGCCTCCGGCCATCACCGGCGAAGGGTGTTGCGTGCGAAACCACCGGATCGACATGTAAACAATCGGCACATCAACGAATCCGAAGATGCCCAGCGCCGCCGCCAGCACCTGCGTCTGGCCTCCCGCGGCGAAGCGGCGAAGCATCAGGTAGCTCACATAGATCAACCACAGTACCAGCGTGGTGGTGAGCCGCGCATCCCACGTCCACCAGATGCCCCACACCGGCCGCGCCCAGATCGGCCCGGTGATGAGCACGATGGTGCAGAACACCACGCCGACCTCGGCACTCGCCGCCGCCAGCGCGTCGGCGTTAAGACTTCGTTTCCACAAGTAAGCAATCGATGCTAGGAAATTCACGAAGAAGCACACGCCCGCGACCCACGCCGACGGCACGTGATAGTAGAAGATGCGCTGCACGTCGCCCATGGTCTGCTCCGTGGGAGCGACAAACAGCCCCTGATAGGTGCTGAAGCCAAGCAGGGCAAGCGTGAAGACGATAAAAGCAATGCTAAGGGATTTCATTCTGCGTTGAGCACACTCTCGAACAGCAACAGGCACACTGCGGTGAAGATGACATCGTAAACCAGCAGCAGCTTGATCCAGAAGTCTGGCGACGACTCGCCCGTCAGTACAGACGTGGTCGCGTCCACCATGGCCAGCAGCGCAGGAATCGAAATAGGGAAGAGAATCAGCGGCAGCATGATTTCGCGGCTGCGCGTGCGGATCGAAAGCGCCGCGAAAAACGTACCGTTCACTACCAATGCCCACGTCCCCAGTAATGCAATCACGACAAGCTGCCAGACCGGACCTACCGAACGTAGCTGGTAGAACACGACGAACAGCGGAGCCATCAGCGCTTCCAAAATTACGACGAACAAAAAGTTTCCCAGCACTTTCGCCAGCAACAGCGCGTTCGGAGGCGCTGGCGAAACGCGATACGCATCCAGCACCTGGTTGCGCAACTCGCGCGCCCAGGTCTGATTCAACGCGACCACCGCCGCAAACAGGAACGCTACCCAGATTAGGCCGCCGGCGATTAGCCGCGACTGCTCCGCCGTGGGATTGAAGGCGAAGCTGAAGATCACCACCACCAGCAGCGAGAAGAACAGCATGGAGTTGATGGCGTCTTTCGATCGCCATTCCATGCGCAGATCTTTCGCGAGGGTCGCTTTGGTCACGTCGAGATAACTCACCGAACGTCCCCTTTTTCGTGCCCCGCCGCAATCGATGCCTGCTGCACGCTCTCGCGCGATACGATCTTTCCTGCCTCCATGTGCACAAACTCGTCGGCCACTTGTTCCATGAGCGGAGCCTGGTGAGTCACCACGAAAATAGTCTTGCCTCGGTCTCGTACCCGCCCCAGCACCGCGGCCATCTCTCGCGCCGAATGTACGTCGACGTTCGAGAACGGCTCGTCGAGCAACATCAACTCCGGATTGTGCAACACCGCCCGTGCCAACGACAGCCGCTGCCGCATCCCCTGCGAGTACTGTCCCACGCGGCGCTCGAGCTTTGGATCGAGTCCGACCGTCTGCATCGCCTCGTGGCAAACCGCATCGTCATGAATTCCGTACAGCCCTGCGAAATACCGCAGGTTTTCCATGCCGTCGAGCTCGTCATACAGCAACGGCGCATGCCCCATGTAGCCGATGCGGTGCGCAACCTCGCGCACCTTCGCGGTGCCGAGTAGCGTCACCGAACCTTGACTCGGCTCCATGAGTCCCGCAACCACCCGCAGCAGCGTGCTCTTGCCCGCCCCGTTGTCCCCCACAACGACATAAAGCCTCGCTGGGGCGAAGCTGTCGGAAATACCGCGCAAAGCGGCAAATCGGCCGAAAAATTTGACCAGGTCTTTTAGAACGATGACTGGCTGGCTGGATCTGGATAAAGACGAAGACGAATCGGATGTGCCTGTCATCGTTGGCAGATGCTCGCAGTCGCTTTGGCGTAAGCTACTGGGACTGGCCTCCCGGGTGGGAACCATTCAACTCTGCTTTCTGGGGATTTTCACCCGCAGTGGGCGCCGCTCCTGGTTTAGGCGCGTATTTCGAAGCACACTTGGCTTGAATATTGGTTGCGTGGAAAACGCCGTCGCGACCGTACTTGCCTTCCGCCAGCGCCTGCGCGTTGTCCTTGAACGTATCGGGAGGAGCCTCACTACCGGCATACACCACAGGGATTGTGCGGCCCTCTTCTGCCAACTGGAACTCCAGGTGGGTGCCTTGGCGCTTGATCGAGCCCGGCGCAACGTTTCCGGCCACCCGCAGACGTTTGGTGTAGGCGTCCGTGCCCATGCCATTCAGTTCCTTGATGGTGACGTAATAGCTCTTGCTGTCCTGTACGCCGGTGTAGGCGAGATAGGCCAGCGAAACCATGATCACTACGATTACCGCGCCGAAGCGCAAATACCTGCGACCCTGTACTGACATACTGAAGTTAATCCTCAAGACTCCGAGTTTCCGCCCACTCAGTGCAAACCGGATACGCGATGAGCTAAGGATACTGCCTTTGGAGACCGGGCGCTACGTGATTCAGATCACACGGAGGTGTGACGACTTCGTTCCGGCGCCGGACACGGTTCCCGCCGGGCTGCTCGTTCTTGCCAGAAACGAACCGGGGAGCCGACCGCGAAGGCCAGCCTCCCCGTTCTATAAGACCTATTGATTTTTCTTATTTGGATTAAGTCCACAATCAAGTGACCCCGCAACCGGTGCCCGATGACGGGCCATGCAGGATTCGGTAGGACACTCAGCCAACTCGTCGACAGCTCAGGCGGATTTAGGCGACGGACTCACCGTAAATCTCCGCAGCTGCCTGGAACCAGTCCTGTTCCGGCGATCCGCCCTGGCCCTGACGCTGCAAGTAAAGCTCATAGGCGCGAATACGGATCTTATCTTCCGCCGGCATCTCCAGTGTTAGTTCCTTTGTTTTGTTAGGCTTCGAGGCAGTCTTGGCAGCCGCTTTCACGATTTGGATGCCATTGTCAGCCTCGGTCTGGGGCTTGCGAGTGCGCTTCTTGGGGGTTGTGCTGTCGGTCGCCCGTGGTTCTTTCGCCATTTTTACATTTACTCCTGAGTTTTTGTGGATTCGCAATCGGTCCACGCCATCCCTCTAGTCGCTGCCAATTGCGGTACCCCTATGATACCGAATCTCGCCCGGGATTGCCGCACGGATGTGCCGTTTTCGCTCACTTTTGACATTCATGGAACAAGAAGTAGCAACTCGTCCCTGATTACGGGTAAGTTGCTTACTCCCCGTTACTTGTCGAGTCTAACTTGGAGGATAATAGGGCTGTCGAAATCGGCACGGTTGGGGAACAAACAAGTCTCGGCCAGCGTATGAACACCAGCGGTGAGTGGCGCTTCTAGATGGTCTTTTTCGAAATTCTCCGGCAAATGCTGCGCACCCTCTGGGCGCACAAGCTGCGCTCGTTCCTCACCATGTTTGGCATCGCGTGGGGCGTGGGGTCGCTGCTCCTTCTGGTTGGACTGGGCGAGGGATTCCGCTCGGGTAATCGCAAGGAAATGAACTCCCTCGGCGAAGACATCATGTTCATGTTCCCGGGCAGGGCTCCGGCCGTCGCCGGCAACATGAGCTCCGGACATCCCTACAAGCTCACCTACAAGGACTATCTCGACATCCAGCGCGAGGCTCCTCATGTCCGCGCGGTGGCGCCGGTGCTGCAGCGTCAAGATCTTCACGAGGTTAGCGAATACGGCAACACGAACGGCCAAGTCGTGGGCATCCCGCCTCACTTCAACACCATTCGCTATCTGCCGCTGTCGGCAGGGCGCTGGCTGAACGAAGCCGACGAGACCCAGAAGCGCTTCGTTTGCGTCATCGGCGACGAGATGCTGAAGAACTTATTCCCCAATGGCCGGACCGCCGTCGGCAGCTCGATCTTGCTTAACGACATTCGTTTTGAGGTCGTCGGAGTGGTCCAACGCGTCGGCCACGGCGACGACAACTCCACCAACAATCGCGTCTTTCTGACTTACAACATGATGCACCAGTTCTTCCCGCTGACCGGAGACCAGGAGGAAAACGCAGTTTCCTTCCTGAATTACCGCCCGCGGGTTCGTGACGAGCATGAGATTGCCCGCCAGGAAGTGCGCAAAATCATCGCTCGCAATCACGGCTTCGACTGGCGCAATGACGACGCCTTCGAAGACTGGGACACCGTGAAAAACGCCGAGGCCGTCGGCAAAATCTTTGATGTGATGGACATCTTTCTCGGTGGGGTCGGACTGGTGACGCTAACTCTAGGAGCGATCGGCATCATCAACATCATGCTGGTGGCAGTCAGTGAGCGCACTCGCGAAATTGGCCTGCGCAAGGCCCTGGGCGCCACCAATCGCAGTATCCTCCTGCAGTTTTTCCTGGAGGGCGCATTCCTGACGCTGATCAGCGGCGCCATCGGCATGGGCGGCGCGGCGGCACTTATGGCCGTAATGAGCGGAATGGCCGGTGGAGCACCCGGTTTTGATCCCCCAACCATGTCTTTCATGTCTGCCGGCGTTGCCATCGGAACGCTGGCCATCGCCGGAACCATCGCAGGACTATATCCTGCGCGCAAGGCGGCGTTGCTACAACCAGTGGATGCCCTGAGGTCGGAGTAGTTATGGTCGGCGATATCCTCTTACAAGCTTACGAGGCGATGCGCTTCAACCGCCGTCGCACTACCCTCACCATGCTCGGAATGGCCTGGGGCATCGCAACCGTTGTGCTTCTGCTGGCCTATGGCAATGGCTTCGGTCGCGCCATCGAGACCATCTTCGCGCAATGGGGAACCCGCATCATCGGCGTGTTTCCCGGTCGCACTTCACAGCAGGCCGGTGGGCAGAAAGCCGGCACCCAAGTTAAATTCACCATGGACGATGTGGACCGGATCCTGAATGCCGCCCCCATGGTCCGCCGTATCTCGCCTGCCGCTTATAAGCAGTCGACCGTGCAATACGACGTTCGCAGCTACACCTTCAACGTCGAGGGAATTTATCCCAGCATGTTCAAAATCCAGGCCATGCATATTGGTGAAGGTCAGTTCTTTGGCGAGGAAGAGGAAGAAGCAAAAGCCCGCGTCGCTGTCATCGGCTCGGAAACCAAGACCAAGCTTTTCTCCGGCCAATACGCCCTGGGACAGTACATTCGCATCGACGGCATCAGTTTCAAAGTAATTGGTGTTCTCGCCCCGCGCATGCAGGAAGGCGACGACGGCGTAAACCGGGTTATCGAGATTCCGTTCTCCACCATGGGAGACCTGAAGAACACGCATTATCTCGACGGAATCTGGGTAAGCTACGAAGGCGATCAGTTCGAACAGGTCGAGCGGCAGGTGCGACAGGTTCTTGCCGACCAGTACAACTTCAAGCCCGACGACAAACGCGCCGTCTACGTCTTCAACATGATGAAACAGCTTCACCAGTTCCAGGTCATCACCATGGGCCTCAAGATCCTGCTCGGCTTCATCGGTACGCTGACGCTCGGCATCGGCGGAGTCGGTCTGATGAACATTATGCTGGTTTCGGTGACGCAGCGTACCCGTGAAATCGGCGTTGAGAAAGCCTTGGGCGGACGCCGTCGCGACATCCTCTTCCAGTTTCTGGCCGAAGCCCTGACCATCACCGCCGTAGGAGGCATCGCGGGAATCGTCCTCGCCTATGCCGTCTCGATATTTGCCGGGCGCATTACCTTCTACAGCGCTCTGGCCAAGAATGCCGAGGCGGCCGACATTCAACTCATCATCGATCCGGTGATCGTGGTCGTGGCTACTATCATTCTTGGATTAGTCGGCCTGGTTAGCGGCATGCTGCCCGCCATCAAGGCCTCGCGCCTCGATCCCATCGAAGCGCTGCGGTACGAGTAGCGCCTCGGCTACAATCGCGAGGTGACCCTCGACCGCCTCTCTCGCGTTCAGCAGCAGCTTCGTCTCTACGAGCATCCGCTGGTCGAGTTCGATGCTCGCGCTAAAGGAGAATCGGTCGAAGTAATCATCCGTCCCCGTTTCACCGAACCGCCGGTCCACACCTACTACTTCGAACTGCATCCTCGCGATCTCGACGACCCACAGTTCGAGTGGGCCTTTCAGCGCCAGATATTCGATTGCCTGCACGACTACCTCGTCGAAATGTTCATTCGCACCCCACAGCACCGCCGTGAACATCAGCAGATGGAGCGCGAAGGCAAACTGTGACCCTTCGCGAGCTGATCATCGACGAGATTCGTCGCACTGGTCCCATGCGCTTTTCGCGCTACATGGACTTGTGCCTCTATCACCCTGAACTGGGTTACTATTCGCGAACTACTGAACAATTCGGCAAAGGTGGAGACTTTTACACCTCCAGTGACGTCCACGCCGTGTTCGGACGGCTGCTCGCGCGACAGTTCGAGGAGATGTGGCGTGTCTTGGGTTCGCCGCAACGTATCGACTTGATCGAACTCGGTCCCGGCCGCGGTCTTTTTGCCCGCGATGTCCTTGACTGGGCGGCCAAGCAATTCCCAGACTCCGCACGCGCCTTGCATTACACGCTCGTGGAGCAATCGCCGGTACTTCGCGCTCGCCTGCACGAACGGCTGCGCGAACATCTGGCAGACGGTCGCGCCACAATTTCCGACTCCCTGGAAAGCGCTGCATCCCTCGCAAGCAGCTACCTCATCGTCTTCGCCAATGAGTTCTTCGACGCCCTACCCGTCGAAATCATCGATCATCGCGGGGCGGTACGAGTCACCGAGATCGCCGGCAAGCTCAGCGAGCACTTCGTTCCTGCATCGTCCGCCGAGCTGGACTTTATAGATCGCTACAGCGTGCATCCGCAGGCGGGTGAGCGTGTCGAAGTTTCACTCGCGGCGCTCCAATGGACAAACCGCATCGCCGACGTCTGCGGTGGCAAGCAAGGCTTCGCCATTCTCATCGACTACGGCTACACCCGCGAACAGCAACTTGCCGGCCGGCACCGCGACACCTTGATGACCTATCGCAGCCATTGCGCCAGCCCATCGCCGTACGAAGCGCCCGGCGAGCAGGACATCACGGCGCATGTGAACTTCTCCGCGCTGCAGGCCGTCTCGATCAACCGCGGACTGGATCCACTCGCGTTGCTGACGCAATCGCAATTCTTGCTAGGCATCGGGGAACAAACGCAGTTTGCCGACGCGTTCCAGGACTGCGTTCTTCCACAGGAGCGGGCCAAGGTCGCGCTTCAGCTCAAGCACTTGATCAGCCCCGAAGCCATGGGTGAAACCTTCCAGGTGCTCGTGCTGTCTCACGCTGTGACCAAAGAAAAGGCCGCCCAATTGAGCGGCCTTCACCTTCTTCTTTGACTGAGGTCCCTCTAGGGAGCTTGCACTGCCTTCAAGATGTTGAGCAACCCGTATCCGAAGGCTGTGTTGGGGATAGACGCCCCGTGGAAATTGCCACAGGTTTGCGTGCTGGTTAACTGCGTAGCGTTTTGGGTCAGATACGTCAGGGTGAGGGTAACGTTGCCGATCAAAGACGGCTTCGCTTGCCACAGCAAAGCGACCGCTCCAGCCACCTCGGGCGACGCCATCGACGTTCCGGACCAATATGCCTGATACATGTTGTTGTAGGCTATGGCGCCAGTGATGTATTGACCCGGCGCGACCAGCTCCGGCTTCAGCCGCCCGCTGCCGTCGGCCGTCACCGGTCCCCGACTGCTGAAGACGGCGATGTTGTTGTAGGAGTCGGTCGCCCCAACGCTTATCGCATTCGCATAAATCGCGGGAGGCAGGTTGACCGTGGAACAGCCTGGACCGGTATTTCCGGCCGCCATTACCGGGACGATTCCGGCAGCACGCACCGTATTCACAATTTGCAGGAGCGTATTGACCGAGCAGCCTTCGCTGGTTGGACAATCCCACGAGTTGTTGATGACGTCTGGTGCCATCGCCGGGTTCGCCAGTTGAGGCTGATTGAAGGGATAGGGCGCCAGCAGGAAGTCGAAACACTCGATGTATTCCGCCGGAGTGCCGTTGCCATTTTGGTCCATGTTGCGGCAGGCAATCCACTTGGCGCCGGGCGCGACGCCAACCTGGTTCCCCACTCCATCGTCGCCCACCATTTCACTCATGGTGAACGTTCCGTGGAATTGGGGATCGACCGGCGTCTGCGAGTGGGCGCTAGTGGCATCGTGCCAGTTGTAGCTGTGATTCACGGTGGTTCCGTTCCACCCACGGTAGTGGGACTTGAGCGCGGGGTGGTCCCATTGCACGCCGGTGTCGGCGCCCGCCACCACGATACCCGTGCCTTTAAAGCCCAGCGACCATACCTGCGGTGCATTGATTTTTGCCACGTTCCAGGTGATGCCGGTGGCTGCAGCAGCCGGGGTCGGCGCGGTTAACACTGAGTTTGACAGTGTGTTTGGCGCGGGTATGCCAACATGGACCCTGGGATTCGCGTCAATCCGCTGCACCTCTGCACGCCCCGCAAGTTCATATAACTGGTCTCGGCTGGCGTTCACCTTGATCATGTTGACCGAATAGAACGACTGAAACGGAATGCCGCGTTCCTGCAACATCTTGCGAATCGGAGCTTGAGTTCGTTCTGCAACTTCCCGGAGCGCCGCGTACACGTACTGCCCCTTTTGCAACTTCGTTGGAAGGTTGGCCGCCCCGCTAAGGTCTGCCTGCTCATTAAGAACGATCAGTGCTTCCGCATTTCCGCCGGCAGCAATTGTGGTTGCCAGATGCGGCTCGATTTTTGAAATCGAAGCAACATCTTGTGCCGACAGCGAAGGGATTACACAGCTAAGTATTGCGATAATCAACAATGCAGGAAGAACATGCGGCTTGACTCGATTGAGTTTCCATCGTTGTAGCTTCCAATGGGCAGTATTTCGGCGCGCGAATACGATGCATAGGGGGTGCATTATTCACCTTTAATTTGGGAGTATTCCAGATGGCGCTGTTCTGGCTCGCGTGATCAGGAATCTGCAATACTACAACTGAGTTTCCCGGTTTCAATACAACTTAAGTGAGGATTGCGACTTTGTCGAGATGATTCTGCAGTTTTGATTAATGGTCGTGTTAATTTTCAACAACTTGCGAGGTTACGGGTAACCACTCTTTGTGGGTTACGGTGGTTACTAAAGATTAGCTGTTGATTGATTAAGCCGGAGATTCTTCGACCTTGAGTGCCACTATTCGGCCAATTATGTTGTCGTAACACAACTACAATTCCAGGTGATGTGTTAGTCAATGACGCCGCGGTAGCCGACGAAAGCGAGGAGCGTTGAGCACTCTAGCACGCGGATCGGCGTCCGCGGAAGCGAACCGGTCAACGCGGGGGACGGTGGCGACCGTTGCCGTCGAGCCAAGAAACGGCGAGACACCTCCCAGCCTAGAGTGCCGGTGGTGTCCCGCCATGTGTGGTCAATAAATAGATCTATCTGACGCGCGACCTGCGCAGGAACCCACCCAGTGCCAGCAGGCCTCCGCCCATCAACATGAGCGAAGAGGGTTCGGGAATTGGAGTCTGCGGAGCAAACCCAACGCCGCTGCCCGCTGTGCCGTCCTGGGCCGACAGGAAGCCGCTGGTGAACGTTACAGCGTTGGTCTCGATGACCAGCCACACCGTCGTCGTACCAGGCTCCATTTCGTCGCCGAACTGGTCGAAGTTGAAGCTAATCACCGGTCCGCCCGCTGTCAGACTGCGCGAAACGGTGATTGGATCGTGCACTCCGAACGGGTTCGTTCCGGCATCGACCATGAAGCCTGCGAAACTCGACATGGAGTAGCGCTGGTTAATGTCCGGCCCCAGCAAACTGTACTGGTAGATGAAGTCCAGGCAATTTGCACAAAACGTGTTGCCCGGGTCCTTTACCACCCACGTTGAGTAGGTGTCTGTGAACGTTGGCGTCGTGATCGTGCCTGAGTTTGACGCCAACGTCGGTCCGGTTGGGAAAAGCGGACTCGGGGGAGCCGTTCCTCCAACCGACAGTATCGACGCCTGCGCACTCGCCAAGCACACCAGCGTGAATGCCAGCAACACGACAAGTTTCGCGAATCGAGTTTTACCACTCCCACGTGCCATGAGCATATCTCCTCTGACCCCATTCGAATCGTAGTTGCACTACCGTCAGCTACGCGTGGCGCGCGTGGAAAAAATCCTTAGTTGCGCAACCCATGAACCCGAAAGCTCTGGCTGCCTGTCGGCAGTCACCGTGCAATTCGCTCTCCGTTTCGCATGCGGTCGCAAGTTGCTCCATCAACGGTTGTTGCCTAATTGAATAACGGCCGGCGGTAATGATTACGTGCAAGGTATTGCACTTAGTGTCCAAGCCTTTTCCCAAACGCCATGGAAATATTTACGTTGTTTCGCAACTGTATAGAGTTGGCGGGCGCGGGCTCCGCAATCAAAGTTGCGGAGTCGCGTTCACGAACCAATCGCTGAGATTTGTCCTGGAGGTCAAATCACCTGGCGCGGATTGGTCGCAGTTATTGCGATCCGCTGGGTGCGCTCTGCGGCGTGTAGGGAGCCTGCAGATACTTGCGCGCCTCGTCGAGTGCGCCCGCCGTGTTGTCGTTAGTTTGCAGTGCCTGCCGATATTCGTTGCTGGCGCGTTCGCGCTGGCCGGTCAGGTCGAAGATTTTCCCTAGTTGTACGTGACTCCACACCTCGGTCCACCGTGGTTCGCCGTCCCCGTTCAACGATTCCCGATAAGCGTTGGCAGCGGACTGGTAGTTGTGTTGCACGAAGAACACTTCCGCGATACGGTAGTGGGCCAGTGAGCTGTTCCGGTTGACATCCAGCGCCTTCTGGAACTCCTTCAGCGCTTCCGTCAGGTCACCCTGTTCCACGTCCTGCTGTCCACGTACAATCGACGTTCTGACTTGCAGTTCGGGCGAGTTCTTCAGCACCCGATTGTTCGGGTCCACGGTAATCTTGCGCGGCTTGCCGAAAGTCTCCACCGCAAACGCCGAATCCACGCCCGAGACCTCGATGCGCTTGGTCTCGGTTTTTCCGTCGGTGTCGATCCTCAACTCCACCGGCATGCGGAACAAATCGAGGTCCTGCTGGATCTCGCCCACCACGCGGAAGCCCTTCTGCGTGCGGTAAACCGTGTACTTCGTCTTGAACTCCGGCGCGCCTGTCGAATCCAGCCATTGCACGAAGAACCACGAAAGTTGCTGCCCCGACGCTGCTTCTGCCACTTTACGCAGGTCGTCCACCGTAGCCGGTTTGCCCGCATACTGCGACAGAAAGTCGCGCATCGTCTTGTCGAACGCCTGGTCGCCGATCACCCAGCGCAGCATGTTCAGAATGCTCCCGCCTTTGTCCGTGACCAGCGACTGAAACTCTGGTGAGAAGACGTCCAGCTTTCCCACCTGCGCCAGCGGAACGCTGATATAGGCCAACGCGCCGACCGCCATGTCCTTGGTGACTTCTTCGAACGCCGCCTGACCCGCCGAGTGCAGAACGTACAGCGCCTCCGAATACCTCGCAAAGCCGTCACTAATCCACCAGTCATTTCGGGTCGCCGGGCTCACCATCGTGCCCCACCACTGGTGTGAAATCGAGTCCGCCAGCAGCCGATAGTTCACCTTACTGTTGAATGCGCGCGAGTTAATCGCCGAGATCTCCGGCGCCCACGCCTCCGGCACCGTGTCGTCGGGGATCTCCACCACACTCAACTTCGTGCTGAAGGTCGGTCCAAAGCTCGACGTGAAGTAGAAATACTCCTTCGACGCCGTGTCCGCATAAGCTTGCGCAAACCCTTTGTTCTTCTCTGAGGTGTAAACCGTGACGTCCAGCCCGCCCTCCGAGCTCTTGGTCTGCACGTACTTGCCAATCAGGATTGTCCCCGGGAAACTCGCTTTCGCGTACGTAAACGTCTGTGTTGTATAGCCGGCGGGAATCGCGAGCTTACCCGGACCTGATCGTGCCGCGGCCTTCTTCACGGTCGCGCGTCCCGGTTCTATATCTTCTCCAATGGGCGGCATACTCCCCATCGTCTCTTTCCCGCTGCCGATCACGGTATATCCTGTTGGAGCACTAACGCCGATGGTCGATGTGAACCGGTTCGTTCCGTATCCCACCATCGGAAACCACGCGCCTGCGTAGAGCAGGTATGTCTCCGGGTCGCCGACGTAGGCCAGCTTCAATCCTGGAACCACGCTGTCGTCAGCCGACTGTACCGTGCCTTCATATTCGAAAATCAGTGTGGAACTGGCACCTTTCGAAAGTCCTGCAGGCAGCGACACCCGCACGGTCGCATCCTGGCTGATACGTTCCGCCGACAACGTCTGCCCGTCAGCATCGATCACCCGGGTTGGCCGCAGGCCGTTTTGGAGTTGAAAGCTCGCCACGCTGATATCGTCCAGCGCGGTGAACTTCACCTGCGCCACCGCCTTCAGTTGGTGGGTTTCGGGCGTAACAACAGCTTGAATGATGTAACTGTCGGCCTGTACGCGTTGCCGATCGGCCGCGTACGAGGCCGGAACGAAGATGGCTAAAGTAAGGGTAACAACCAAGCGCCCTAAGGTTCGCGCCGTCAGTCGCATTATGGAGAGAACTCCTGCCTACAGGTCACTATAAATGATGGAAAAACTACATGGAAAGCCGCCGGACAGTTCGTCATTGCTGTACGCCAAGCGCTGTGAATACCGCCCGCGCCGCTCGCTCGCTCGCGTCTCCTGCTGCTTGCGCCCCCCGCAACCTGCGTCGCACCTCTTCGAAGCCTTCCATCATCGCGGTTCGGCTGTCTCCTTCGGGCAGTAACCTTCGCAGCTCGCTACATACACGTTCGGGCGTGAAATTGTCCTGCACGAGTTCTGGCACGACATCTTGTTCCGCAATCAGATTGGGCATTGCGAAGCGGTCTACTTTGACTAGACGGCGGCCAAACGTCCAGGTAAGCGGAGCCACCTGATACACCATCGCGAACGGGGTGCCGATGAGTGCCGCCTCTAACGTCGACGTTCCACTAGCCACGGCCGCCGCTCGCGCGTGCAGCAAGGTCGATCGTGCGTCACTTGTAAACGTGATTGCCGGGCCGTCGTGGTCGTGCAGAAAGGAACCCATCCATTCGTGGTCGAGCGTGGAAGCCACCGGAGTTATGTAAACGTATTCTGGGCCTAGAAGTTGCGCCGCTTGCAACAGCTTGGGGAAGATGCGCGCTACCTCACCCCGCCGGCTGCCCGGCAGCAGCGCAACCCACTGCCGCTTGGGATCGAGCCCGTACTCCGCCGCGAACTGTTCGCGAGTGATCGTTGGCACCGTCATATCTGCCAGCGGATGCCCCACAAACTCGGCCTCAATTCCGTGGTCGCGATAAAACTTCTCCTCGAACGGAAAGATCACCAGCATCTTGCGCACGTATTTTCGGACAAGCTCGATACGCGATTGCCGCCATGCCCACAGCTGCGGGCTGACGTAATAGATCACCGGAATTCCGCGCTTATGGAGTTCGCGCGCTAAGCGAAAGTTGAAGTCAGGGAAGTCGATGAGCACCGCCGCGTCCGGGCGCCGTCGTTCCGCCTCGGCCACCACTTTATGGAAGAGCCGGAAGATGCGCGGCAAATGCTCGACGACTTCCGCCAGCCCCACCACCGCGATTTCATTGGCATTGACCACCAGATCGCAGCCGGCCTGCTGCATCCGTTCGCCGCCGACGCCAAAAAACTCCAGCTCAGCCGCCTTCGGACCAGACAGCTTTCGCAACGCCTCCATCAGCTTTGCGCCGTAAACTTCTCCCGAAGCCTCGCCCGCCGAAATGAGAAATCGCACCCAAGGATTATGACATTCGGGTGTTGGGATGCGCCGAGTACAAAAATCTGGCTGCCCATCCTTTCGCCGCTTGAGCGAAACGGTGGGACGCGGGCGAGGTATCTGCTTTTTTCCGCTAATGCCGGGTCCTTGCCTTCCACCTCTTATAGTTAGTATTGTCGAGCGCGCACCGTCCATCACGTTGCGCAATTCAGGCAACGAGACTCCATGTCCAACCTCGCCAGCGTTGGCAACACGACCCTGTCCCCGCCGGGCTCCCGCGCCCTTGCCCGCGTCCTCATCGCCGGCTACGTCGACGCTTACGCGCTGTTGAACTTCGGCGTCTTCGCCTCCTTCATGACCGGCAACACCACCACCGGCGGAATGTATGCCGGCCAGGGCAATCTCGCAGCCGCCGGCCATAGTCTGCTCCCCATTCCGTTTTTTCTTCTCGGCATCCTTGCGGGCACTCTACTCGTTCAGATCGATCGGCGCACGGCGTTGCGCCACATTTCATTCCTCGTCGCCGCCATGCTCGCCCTTGCTGTAGCGCGGAATTACTTCGCATGGCCTACATGGCTGGGCATCACGCTCCTCAGCACCGCCATGGGCGTCTTGAATACTTCGGTGACCCAGGTAGGCGGTCAGCCGGTGAGCCTTGGCTTCATGACCGGAGACTTGAACAACTTGGCACGGCACGTCGCACTGGGAATTCTGCGCGCACCTGTGTCACAGGCACAGAGTGAACGCGACACCCACTGGCGCCGCGCAGTTCTCTTGGGCAGCCTGTGGGTCTTCTTTCTTGCTGGGGCCATCCTGGGTGCGGCCCTCGCCTCTCGCGTTGCTGTCTGGACTTTGCTGCTACCCGCTGGGCTATTGCTGCTCCTGGCTCTGTTGGAACCTGCGGGACCCGTCGCCTAACCGCCAACCGTTCCGTTTCGGGAATTGTTGGTTACCTTCGTAACGTTGCCCTGTCGATTTCTGCTGACACAACATGTCAGGCGCATGAACTATGAAACTGGCATGTTTCGCGCCGAAATCGCGGGCGCGATAGCTGGTGGTGCTCATTTGCCAGATTTTGGCCATCGGGTGTGTAACCGCTCAGTGCGGTCCGGCACGCCACTAAGTTCTTTGAAATTAAGATTTTGCCCGTAAATCCAACAAACCATTGATTTTGCGCATAAATTCTTCCTAAACTATTGATTCGACGGATTTTTGACAACGTGAAACGCGGATCGAGACTGCCTACACTAGCAAGGGAGTGGTCGCAGCTAAGCCGTTTAAATACAATCATATGCCTATAAGTCATTTATGTTTAATAGTTTACGCACGGAACCTACGGTAACTCGTTGATTCTAAATGCTAGAGGAGGGAGGGGGTACCAGGATACCGGATCGATTAGTCGTCTGCCGAAGCTCCGACGCCGAGGCTTTCAGTTTGGGGAAGCGCCGCTGCCGGTAGCTCCTGCTCCTTGTACTGAAGCTGGTAGAGCTTCCAGTAGATCCCGCGGTTGGCGAGCAGTTGCTGGTGGGTGCCGATTTCGCGCACTTTGCCCTTGTGAATCACGATGATCTTGTTGGCCCGCTGTACCGTGCTCAAGCGATGCGCAATCATGATCGAGGTGCGGCCTTCGACCAGGCGGGTCAGAGCGTCGCGTACGCGGAACTCGGTTTCCGTGTCCACGCTCGAAGTGGCTTCGTCGAGGATAAGGATCTTCGGATTATGCGCGAGGGCACGGGCGAAAGAAATGAGCTGCTTCTGTCCAGTGGACAGCGTGCTGCCTCGTTCTTTCACCTCTTCGCCGAAACCGCCGGGAAGCGAACGAATGAAATCCGCGACGTTCACTTGCTCCGCTGCGTTTTCGATCGACGAATCGGTGATCCAGTGCGTGCCCAGGCGAATGTTGTCGGCCACCGTGCCGGAGAATAAGAAAGGATCTTGCAGTACCACTCCGTATCGCCGCCGCAACTCGGCCAGGTCCATGTTTCGGATGTCGACGCCATCGATGCGGATCGCGCCCTTTTGTAAGTCGTAGAAGCGCAGCAGGAGCGAGATGATAGTGGTCTTCCCAGCGCCAGTATGGCCGACAAACGCGACCGTATCGCCGGGATCGATGGTGAATGACACATCGCGCAGTACCCAGTCGAACTCGTCTTCAGCGGGAACGGTTGCGGTCTTGAGCCTCTCGCCTTTGCGGGCTGCTTCTTCGGCGGCCTGCGCCAGAGTGCGATAGGCGAACCAGACACGATCGAACTCGATGCGTCCCGGGCCGTCCGGAACCTGCGGAATCTGCGGCGAAACAATTTCCGGCTTTGTGTCGAGCAGCTTAAAAACGCGCTCGCTCGACGCCATGGCCGCTTGTAGGATGTTGTACTTCTCGCTCAGGTCTTGAATGGGACGGAAGAAGCGTTGAGCATATTGCATGAAAGCCACGAGCACGCCGAGCGTCACCGCATTACGAATGACCTGGTTCCCGCCAAACCAGATGACGCACGCAATCGCCGTGGCCGAAAGAACTTCGACCACGGGGTAGTAAATCGCGTGCGCCTCGATTGCGTCCTTGTATGCATCCATGTGCGTGCGGTTGATTTTTTTAAACTGCTCGTACGACCGTTGCTCGCGGTTGAAGAGTTGCAGGACAACGATTCCGGTCACGTGCTCCTGCAAATACGCGTTGATCCGGGCAATGGCGATACGAATACGCCGGTAACTCTCGCGCACCGCCCTGCGAAACAGGCTGGTGGCGTAAAAAATGACAGGCAGCACGGCGAAGGTAATCAGCGCCAGTCGCCAGCTCATGTTGAGCATGATGGCAACAATGCCGATGAGAACGAAGATGTCTTCGAAGATGGAGACCACGCCCGAGGTGAACATCTCGTTCAGCGCGTCCACGTCGCTGGTGACCCGCGTAACCAGCCGGCCGACAGGATTATGGTCGTAGAACGCAACGTGCAGCCGTTGGAGGTGGCGGAAAATCTGGGCGCGCAGGTCGAACATCACTTTCTGTCCTGCCCACTGCATGATGTAGGTCTGGGTGAACTCGAACAGGAAGCTCAACAGCAGCAACCCCATGTAAATCGCCGCGATCTGCGCGATTCCGGTCAAGGGCTTGCTGCTCAGGAAACGATCGAGCAGGGAATGAGATTCGGTTCGATTAGCCAGGTACTTATCGATAGCGACTTTCGTCAGGTAGGGACCGAGAACATCTGCACAGGCCTTCAGGATGATCGCAATCAGCGCGACGATCACTTGCAGCCGATAAGGGCGCAGGTACGTCAGCAACCGCTTCATCAGCCTGCTGTCGTACGCTTTTCCCAGTACTTCTTCTTCGTGGATGTTGGCCATGTCCCCAGAATGATTCTAACGAAGTCGCGCGCCAAACTAGTTGTTGCGGTGACCTTCATTAGACGCAGGAACAGTGCAGCACGATGAATTACCTCACGGCCACCTATGGGAAGAGCTATTCATCGTCGCCGATCGGTTGGCCGGGCGGAACTGGAGGCGCAGGTTCAGGCTTGAACTTGTCCGGTTCCTTCAGGAACAAATCAATCCGCGCGAGGGTTGAGGTCTGCAGCGCCTTTTGCTCGTTCGTAGTCGGCAACACTCCGGCGACGAAGGCTCGGAGGGAGGCCACTTCATCGCGAGCCATCGCTCGTGCCTCGCTCGAAGCCGCGTCGTTCGCGGCCAGCCCGAGCAGATGCTCCACCACGGCCGTTTCGGTAATCCGCTGCACTTGGCCTTGCGTTCCCTTGACCTGCGGCGCCTTCCAGGTCGCAGTGAACGCGGCCTCGATTACGTCCTGCAAGCCAGGATTCTGGGAGTCTCGAGCGTGATACTCCACCAGGCGCGATGCCCGTTGCGGATTAAACAGCAGGCCCAACGTAATCTCTGTAGCCGCTTCGGCTGCTCCGCCCGGATCGAACGTCACGCCCGTATGTCCGGCGAACGATTCCTGCGTCCGCGGATATCCCTCAGGACGAGGCGGAAGTATCTTCAGAAGCGACTCGGGCAGCGTGAGTGTCTGGGGAGAGAGCGTCTCCATCAACGCGTCGAGCGCTTTCTTCTGGTCGGCCGGACTGACAATCTCGGTCACCAGTTGGCCGTCTCCGCGAAGGGCGTAACGGTAGTTCAGCCCTCCAACTTCTTTCGCAGCCGCTTCGGTTTGGTAACGATGAAGGAGATACAACGGAACCAGAGTGTCTTCGATCTCCGCCATCGGAACGCCCATCGGTATCGCATTCTCCCCGAATTGACCCAACGCAGCAGCCCGCACTTTGAGAATGCGATCCAACTCTGCCGCCGGATCAGGGCCGTTGTCCCAAAGATGCGAATAAGGATGCGCACCACCGAGCGGACGAGAATCCTGATCAGTGATGAAGTACAGTCCGTTGCTCTGGGCTTTGCTCAGGATCGCATCGAGAGCGGCGTGCTGATCGGCACCCGGTGCGAACTGCGAATAGCCGTATTGGATGGCCACCTTGTCCCACGCACCGATTCCAGTCGCGTAGGCATGCGAGATATCGGGATGTCCGCCGGCATCGAGCGTGATCCACGGATGCGGGTAATCCATGACGGACGTTCCGGGAGCGATGGCGCTGGCCGCGAAGTTATGAGCCAGTCCCAGCGTGTGTCCAACCTCATGAGCGGCCAGTTGACGAAGCCGGGCGAGCACCATCTCTTGCAGTTGCGACGGAACTCCACCCTTCCTGTAGGGAGACAGCAACGCTTCAGCGATCAGGTAGTCCTGGCGCGCGCGCAACGAGCCCAACGTCACCTGGCCCTTAATGATTTCGCCGGTCCGCGGGTCAATTACGCCTTCTCCATACGACCAACCGCGCGTCGAGCGATGCACCCATTGAATCGTGTTATAGCGCACGTCCATCGGATCCGCGCCTTCGGGCA
This sequence comes from uncultured Acidobacteriaceae bacterium, assembly GCA_963749635.1. Classification (GTDB taxonomy): domain Bacteria; phylum Acidobacteriota; class Terriglobia; order Terriglobales; family Acidobacteriaceae; genus DASRAA01. The sequence continues at coordinate 120,022 of CAVVNW010000015.1, read as the reverse complement.
TCACCTCAACCCGAAATGCGTTCTTGAAACCGGCCGCCTCGAAGGCCTGCGACCACCAACTCGCGCCCTCCACAAGCGCGCTGCGAATCGGTTCCGGTGCTCCGCGATCCACGTAATAGACGATCGGTTTCACCGGCTCGCTCATAGCGGCCGCAGGGTCCTTCTTCTGCAGGCGATGTCGCGGGATAAAACGCAGATCCAGAGGCGATCCCAGCGGAGCCGAGTAATCCCGGTACATAACAGGGAAGTATCCAGAGCGAGGGTCGAACGAGCGCGGCTGGTATCCAGTGTCGGGCAACTGGACAAAGGAATAATGCTCGCGCAGCGTCACCGCATACGCATCGGGAGCGACGGTGGCAACCAGCGACTTGTCGGCCGGCTTATCGGTCGTGAATGTGAGCAGCGATTCGATTTCGGTATTGAGCGGAAAATTCTTCGTGTTATCGAGCACGACTCCGCTGCGGTCCTTGTCAACCTTGTAGTTGCCCTGCTTACTCTCCGTGAGTTGCTTGGTCACGCCAAACGCGTCCGCAAGGAGAAAGTCGGTGACATCGATGAGCACGGCGCCGTTCTCTTCGGCGTCGACCTTGAAGCCTGCCAGCACCGATTCGGCAAACGACTGTGTCACCGCGATCCGTTCCGCGGGATTCGAAGAGGACGACCGGTATTCAAGATTGGGCTGCACCAAAAGCACCTTGGGTCCGATGCGGCTGAAGTGTACGATGACGCCTTCGCCCAGCTTGCCGCGATCGAGTCCGATATCGTTCGAGCCCAGACCATAGGGCAGCGAGGTCAGGAACAGAACATCCTGATCGAACTTGCTGATCTCCAGATAAATGCGCCCGGACTTCGTGTCCCAGAAGAGCGGAAACAGGCCATCCATGGCCTTCATGCTCGCGCTGAAATCATGGATCGTCGGAGTGGGTTTCGCATCAGCGGCAAAAACAACGCCGGACATCAAACTCAGAGCAGAAATCAGCAGCAACGAGCGAAAACGTGGCATCCGTCACCCTCGGTAGGAATGGGGCGGAGTGTATCGTTTTTGCGCTTGTTACCGCAAGCGGACGCGCTATGCGAGTTTGCGAAGTATGAGAGCGGAGTTCTTCGATCCGAAGGCGATGCAGTTGCAAACTGCGTGCTCGATGGAGGCCCTGCGACCGGCTTCGGGCACGTAGTCAAGATCGCAATCCGGATCGGTTGTTTCGAGGTTGATGGTCGGCGGAATTTGCTGATGAGTCATGGCGACAAGCGTGGCAGCGATTCCGGCCGCGCCCGAGGCTCCTTGCGGATGTCCGATCTGCGACTTGAGGCTCGACATCGGCGTCGCGTGTGCCGTAGCTCCGAGCGCAAGCTTCAACGCACGGGTTTCTATGCGGTCGTTCAATTGCGTCGAAGTGCCATGAAGATTTACATAGTTCACATTCTGCGAAGCGATTCCCGCGTCGTCCATCGCCATCTGTATGGCTCGCGCCGGCTCTTCACCACACTCCTGCAACCGGACGCGATGAAAGGCCTCGCAAGTGGAGCCGTAACCTGCAACTTCGGCGAGAATCCGCGCACCGCGTGCTCGCGCGTGCTCGTACTCTTCGAGGACGAACATCCACGCGCCTTCGGCCAGCACGAATCCGTCACGGTCGGCGGAGAACGGACGCGAGGCACGTTCGGGTTCGTGATTCCAAGAACTCGTCATGATGCGCATGAGGGCGAACCCCTTCATGACTCCCGGGGCGATGGGCGTGTCCACACCGCCGACCAGCATCATCGGGATGAAGCCGAATTGGATTTCGCGCAGCGCGTAACCGAAAGCGTCCGTCGACGAAGTGCAGCCGGTGGTGACGACATGGCTCATCCCACGCAGGCCGAAGCGCATGCTGAGTTCGCTCGACATCGTGCCCATGGTCCCGCTGGGAATGGAGAAGACGCTTGCCTGCTTGGCCTTACCGCTGAAGTAGAGTCGATAATTTTCTTCGGAAAAGTCCTGTGCGCCGCCACCGGTACCTAGTACAACGCCGATCTCGCGCTGCTGCTCCAGTGAGAGCTTGGAGGTTTCAATTCCTGCCTGCTGAAGCGCTTCGGTCGAGGCCGCCAGTGCAAGCGGCACCGCACGCGACAAATGCTTACGCTCGTGGGCGTCAACCCATGCCAGCTCGTCAAAACCCTGAACCTCGCCGGCGATTTGCACTGGGAGGTCGCTGGCGTCGAACCGGGTGATTCGGCGGACCCCGCTTGTACCCGCTAGCGCGGCGCGGCAAAATTCGTCATTCCCAATTCCGTTGGGGCTGACTACTCCCATGCCGGTGATGACGACTCGTTTTTTCACGCAGACTTTCTTTCTCGTCGCAAAGTTCCGCCAACTTAAGTTCAGGCAGGTTATCTGACCCGGGCGCCGACTTCAAACAGCCTTAAGTGATAATAGATGAGTGGCGTCCTGTGGTGACAGTGAGGCCGGCAACAAGGTTGTTACGAATTTGTCTCTGGGAATTTACATCTCGGTGCCGTTTTGCCGCACCAAGTGCAGCTTTTGCAATTTCGCGTCCGGCGTGTTCTCGCGCGCCGTCTTTGACCGCTACATAGGGCAGGTCTGCGCCGAGATTGCCGCTGCCGACGTGATTGAGCAGAAACTTGGAGCAGCGGCAGAGCGTCGGGTTGACTCGATCTACCTCGGCGGAGGCACTCCGTCGGTGCTTGCTCCTGATCAACTGGAGCGGTTGTTCAAGGCGGTGCGCGATCACTTTGAGGTCGAGTCGAACGCGGAAATCACGGTCGAATGTGCTCCGGGAACGATTAGCGAGCCGGGGCTGGATGTCTTGGTGCGCCTTGGAGTCAACCGAGTCAGCCTCGGCGTACAGTCGTTTGTGGATGAGGAGTGCTCATCGGTTGGCCGACTGCACAGCCGCGGGGTCACGTTGGATGACATCGCGCGCTTGCGCGAGAGCGGCATCGGGAACATTGGAATTGACCTGATTGCCGGATTGCCGCACCAGACGCAGGAGAGCTGGGAGTTTACGGTTTCCGAGACGCTTGCGACCGGCGTTCCTCACGTCAGTGTTTACATGTTAGAGGTGGATGAAGACTCGCGTCTGGGCAGCGAGTTGCTGGCTGGTGGTAGTCGCTATCATGCTCACTTCGTGCCGGATGAGGACTTGACCGCCGACTTGTATCTGGCTGCCGGTGAGCGACTCGAACGCGGCGGAGTTCATCAGTACGAGATTTCAAATTTTGCGCGAGCGGTCCCCCATGGCATCGGGCTGCGCGATTCGCGACATAACTTGAAGTACTGGAAGCGACAGCCGTATCTGGGGTTCGGCGTGGATGCGCACTCGATGCTGCCGGCGAGTGAGACACAGGCTGAGCAGGGAGTGGAGGCAGTACGATTCGCGACTCCGGATTCGCTGGAAGTCTATTCGGCTGCGGCGAACAACATGCAAACCGTGGCGGCGCGCGTGCAGCAACTGCTGGCATCGCGGATGCTCGTCGATTTCCCCACTGCCCTGGAGGAGTCGTTCTTTCTCGGCTTGCGAATGAATTGCGGTGTGTCGCTGACGGAAATTGGGAGCCGATTCGGCCCGGCGGTCGTAGGCGACCTTGCTCCAATGTTGGAAGACTTGATCGATGCCGCGCTGCTGGAGCGTGACGGCGATCGCGTGCGCTTGACATCGCGAGGTCGCTTGCTGTCGAACGAAGTGTTTGCGCGGTTCATCGGCGACGAGCGGCCGGCACGGGCGTGAGCTGAGCGACTCATCATTTAACCTTGTAATCGAGTGCATCCTATGAACAGCTCCTCCGCAGTGCCTGCAATCATCGATCTCCGCAGCGACACCGTCACCAAGCCATCGCCGGAAATGCGGCGCGCGATGTTCGAAGCGGAAGTCGGGGACGATGTTTATGCCGAAGATCCAACCGTCAACCGGTTGGAGGCGCGGGCTGCCGAAATCTTCGGGCGCGAGGCGGCGCTGTTTGTGCCGAGCGGAACCATGGGTAACCAGATCGCCATTAAGCTCCACACCACGCATGGACAGGAGGTGATTTGCGAGGAGCGGAGCCACGTCTTCAACTCTGAAATGGCGATGATGGCTCACTTCTCCGGGGTTGTGCCGCGTACTCTGTGGGCCGAAGACGGCATTATTACCTGGGAACATGTGAAATCCAAGCTGCGGCCGAAAAGTTATCACTCCGCCAGAACCGGGTTGATCGCGCTGGAGAATACTCACAACTTCGCCGGCGGGAGCGCGACGCCTGCGGAAGTGTTTGACGAGGTTTGCGACCGCGCCCACGAGATCGGATTGCCTGTGCACCTTGATGGAGCGCGGATATTCAATGCCTCGGCTGCTCTCGGTATTCCTGTCGATCGGCTGACTGCGAAGGCCGACAGCGTGATGTTCTGCCTGTCGAAGGGACTCGGCGCACCCGTGGGGTCCATGCTGGTTGGAAGCGCAGAGTTGATTGACCGCGGACGCATCTATCGCAAAGCGCTCGGCGGAGGAATGCGACAGGCTGGAATTCTTGCCGCTGCCGGACTGATCGCACTCGAGAAGGGCCCACAGAAACTAGCGAACGATCATGCCAATGCGAAGTTTCTGGCGGAGGGATTGTCCAAGATTCCTGGATTCAAAATCGATCCCGCCAAGATACACACCAATATCGTAATTTGCGACATCACGGCGACCCGAATGAACTCAGGGGAGATATCTTGCATGCTGGCTGGCCACAGAGTGCTGGCGAACGGCGTTGGACCCGAGCAGATCCGGTTTGTTACCCACCTCGACGTGACTCGTGAGCAGTGCGCGCAAGCGTTGGAGATCGTCTCATCAGTCATTGAGGCGAAGGTCGCTCACTAGGTAAGCGTCATTATCTTTCGCGGTTGCCGGTGTGGGATAATCGTTAGTTTCGCCAACGCATACCGGCCCCAATAGGGAGAGCTGCGCGTGGCGAGCGCGGAGGATTGCTTGGATTTCCAGCTCTCGGATGAACAACTGCAACTGAAGAAGATGGTGCGCGAGTTCGCCGAGCGCGAAATCGCGCCCAATGTCATGAAGTGGGACGAAGCCAGCGAGTTCCCTCTGGCGACGGTGAAGGAGCTGGGCAAGCTCGGTCTGCTGGGCATCATTTTTCCGACGCAGTACGGCGGATCGGGCATGGGTTACGTCGAGTACGTGACCGCGATCGAAGAGCTATCACGCGTGGACGGTTCGGTCGGCATTATTGTTGCGGCGCATACGTCGCTTGGTTCCAATCACATCTTTCTCGCGGGTAACGAGGAGCAGAAGCGCAAGTATATTTCCAAGCTGGCCACTGGAGAGTTTATCGGTGCATGGGGGCTCACTGAGCCGGGCTCGGGCTCCGACGCCGGTGGCGCGCGTTGTACGGCTGTGCGCAAGGGCAAGAACTGGGTATTGAACGGGACGAAAACGTTCATCACCAACGGCCATTATGCCGATGTCGCGGTCGTGATTGCGGTGACCGACAAGACCGCTCACACGCACGGACTGTCGGCTTTTGTGGTGGAGAAGGGAACCAAGGGCTTTCGTGCCGGGAAGAAAGAAAACAAGCTTGGTCTGCGCGCTAGCGACACGTCGGAGTTGATCTTCGAGGACTGCGAGATTCCGGCGGAGAATCTTCTGGGCAAGGAAGGAGACGGCTTCATCGATGCCATGCGCGTACTCGATGGCGGACGCATTTCAATTGCGGCGTTGGGATTGGGCATGGCTCAGGGCGCTTACGAAGCGGCGGTGAAGTACGCCAAACAGCGCAAGCAGTTTGGCAAGGCAATCAGCGAATTTCAGGCCGTCGGGTTCAAGCTAGCAGACATGGCGACCGACATTGACGCCGCGCGGTTGCTGACCCACCGCGCAGCCGCCATGAAGGACGCGGGCATGAAAACCACACAGGAATCGTCGATGGCTAAGCTCTTCACTAGCGAAGTCGCGGTGCGCTGCGCCAATGAGTGCGTGCAGATTCACGGCGGGTACGGGTACATTAAGGACTATCCGGCGGAAAAGTTTTATCGGGACGTGAAGCTGTGCACCATCGGCGAGGGCACCAGCGAGATACAGCGGCTGGTGATTGCCCGGCAGGTGTTGAAAGACTGAGGCTCGCACCATTCCCACATTGACCAGCAGCGGCCACATTCAGGAACTCGTCGCTCGCGTGCGCGCGGGCAATGCGCGAGCGCTGGCGCGTGCGATCTCTATCGTCGAGGACCGCACCGCGGAGTCGATCGAACTGCTGAAGTCGCTATTTCCCTTCAGCGGTAATGCGGTGCTGCTGGGTCTGACAGGCTCGCCGGGCGCCGGCAAGAGCACGCTAGTCGACCAGATCGCGCGCGAGTACCGCAAGCAAAACAAAACCATCGGCATCGTGGCTGTCGATCCCACCAGCCCGTTCAGCGGAGGAGCGATTCTGGGCGATCGAATCCGCATGCAATCGCATTACGCAGACGCAGGCATATACATTCGTAGCATGGCCACGCGCGGCTCGCTTGGCGGGCTCGCCAGCACCACCGCCGATGTCGCCACCGTGCTCGACGCCAGCGGACGCGACCTGGTGATGATTGAGACGGTTGGCGTCGGCCAGGACGAAGTCGATATCGTGACCCTCGCCGACGTGACGGTGGTCGTCCTGGTCCCGGGCATGGGTGACGACGTTCAGACCATCAAAGCGGGCATCATGGAAATTGCCGACGTGTTCGTGATCAACAAGTCGGACCGCGATGGCGCTGAGCGCGTCGAGCGCGAGATTCGCGCCATGCAATCGCTGGCGGTGCGCAAAGACAACTGGACTCCGCCGATCGTGAAAACGGTGGCCAGCAACGGAACCGGCGTACCCGAGGTGCTGCAAGCCATCGAAGGCTACCGCGCGCATTCGAGCAAGAGCGAGTTGGGTCGGAACCGGCGGATTGAAAACTGGCGGAAGCGCATTACTGAGATGCTGCGCGACGCCCTGTTTCAGCGAGTGGTGACCGACTACCTCAGCCATGGTGAGGCCCGGCGTTACGCTGCCGAAGTTGCTGAACACAAACGCGACCCATATTCTCTGGTGGAAGAGATCGTGGGAGAACTGGGTAAACACGCATGACGCAAATCGATCATCTGGGCATTGCCGTGAAGTCGCTGGCCGAGGCCAGACAGTTCTACGAGAAGCTCGGTCTGACCGTAATGCCGGAAGAGGTTGTTGAGGCAGAGAAGGTTCGCGTGGCGATGGTTCCCGTTGGCGAGAGCCGCATTGAGTTGCTGGAGCCGACGGTCCCCGATTCCACGATTGCGAAATTCCTGGAGAAGCGTGGCCAGGGATTACACCACGTGGCGCTGCACGTGACCGATCTTGCCGGAACTGTTGAACGCCTAAAAGCATCCGGCACACGGCTAATCAACGAAGACATCAAAGTCGGCGCGGGCGGACATCGGTATGTCTTTGTGCATCCCGCCAGTACGGGCGGCGTGCTTCTCGAGCTGGTGGAAGACGCCGGACACAACGGCTGACAATGTACCTTCTCGCAGTTGACACTTCGGGCCGACAAGGCAGCGTGGCGCTATGCCGCGGAGATGGCAAATCCTTCGAAACTCTTGGACTGTGCGTGCTGGAAGGTGGCACCTACTCCGCGCGCCTGATCCCGTGCATTGCCGGATTGCTCGAACAGGCCAACCTCGCCAAATCGCAGCTCGATGGACTCGTCGTTGTCGATGGGCCAGGCTCGTTCACTGGCCTTCGTGTGGGTTTGTCTACAGTGAAGGCGCTTGCCGAAGTGCTGGACAAGCCATTGGCTGCGGTATCGATGCTTGAAGCGCTAGCCGTCGAGCACGGCCACGGGAACGAAACGGTAACTACCGTTCTCGATGCAGGCCGAGGGGAGCTTTACGTTGGAGAATACGAGGTCCGCGACAACAGGGCGAGGCTCGTCCAGCAGTCGATTGAGAAAGCGGACGATTTTCTGAAGCGGATTGCGGTGAAATCGAAACTCATCACCACATTTGCAAGGCTTGCCGAGTCTTCGGTGATATTGGTAGATCCGCTGCAAGCAGACGCCATCGCCCGCGTCGGATTGAGCAAATTGCTGGCCGATGAAGTCGTCGATCCTGCCACGCTTGACGCCAACTACATTCGTCGCTCTGACGCCGAACTGTTTTCGCAAGCGAAGCGATGATCTCGCGACCAATACGGCGGGCTACAGTCGCCGATCTTCCTCACCTTCGCCGGCTTGAAGCGCAAGCGCCGACAGCGGCCCACTGGAATTCGTCGCAGTACGAGGCGCTGTTCACCGCTGAAGTACCGCAGAGGATCGCCCTCGTTGCTACACGTGAATCCAGAGTCGAACTCGTTGTCGCGTTCCTCATTGCCCATTGCTCGAACGATGAGTGGGAAATCGAAAATATCGTGGTCGATGAGAACGAGCGTCAGGTAGGCATCGGATCCACCTTGGTCCGCCATCTAGCCGCAGAAGCTGCCGCCTCTGGTGCCGTGTCGTTACTTCTCGAGGTGCGGGAATCCAACATTCCCGCCCGGCGACTCTATGAAAAGATTGGGTTTAGGGTCGAGGGTCGGCGCAAGAACTATTACCGGTCTCCAGACGAAGATGCCATTCTGTATCGACTTCCATTGCAGTCTTGTGACAAAATCCCTTGAGACCGAAAAAACTGTGTGCTAACGTTTTCATCGCCCCATCATCTTCGGAGGTTCACTGAATGGCAACTCAGGTTCGTGATCAGCTTATAGCCAGCAACGAAATTTTCCGCAAGCTGGCAGAGGAGCACTCGCAGTATTCTCAGCGGCTCGATGCCCTCGTCACCAAGAAGTATTTGAGTGAAGATGAAAAAGTGGAGGAAGTGCGCCTGAAGAAGCTGAAACTTCGCCTGAAAGACCAGATGGAATCGCTGGAACAGCAGTTCCGTAGCGGCCACCAGGTCGCTTAATCAAGTTGTAGCTGTAGTGCTTGGCGGTAAATTCCCTCAACTTACCGTCAGGGTGGATGCCTATCTGCTTGCCAGCAATTGAGAGCCTCGCTCCTGAACGATTCGTGCATTCCCAAGCCACCTCGATATCAGCCACATTCTTCGCCTTGACGCCTTATAATCATTGGGATACTCATGGTCCGTGACGGCTACTATTATGGCTTTGCTTGTCTGGCGGTCGCCCTGCTCCTGGGCTGGCTGACTGTACCGGCGCTGGCCGTGGTGCCACTGGTACTAGGCGCATTTTTCCTGTGGTTCTTCCGAGATCCGGAACGGTTGGTTCCTTCGGATGACGGCGCAATCGTCTCTCCGGCTGACGGCAAGGTGACCGACGTTTCGTCCATCCGGCTGAATGGCGAGGACTGTACCCGCATCAGCATCTTTCTGAATGTGTTTAATGTGCACGTGAACCGGTCGCCGATTTCAGGCTTGATCACCGACGTCACCTACAAGCGGGGCAAGTTCGGAAATGCGATGGGCGCGATCTCGGCCGAAGAGAACGAGCAGAATATCGTGACCGTAAAGGGCGACTGCGGTACGGTCGTGTTTAAGCAGATTGCGGGATTGCTGGCGCGTCGAATCGTCTTCAACAAGAAAGTGGGCGATCGTGTTGCGTGCGGCGAACGCATTGGCCTCATTAAGTTTGGGTCGCGGGTCGACGTGATCCTTCCCGCAGCGGCCGAGATCAAAGTCAAGCTCGGCGATCACGTCGCTGGGGGCTCCTCATTGCTGGCAGTGTCTCGAGCCCGTGTCGCTACCGGCGTGACTCACGACGCTGCGGAGGCGCGATGAGCGATCAACCCTCGGATTCCCAGCGCGCCGTCTCGCGCCCGCGCCCGAAACACAAGGGCCTGTACGTCTTGCCTTCCTTGTTCACGGCGGTCAACATCGCCGCCGGCTATTACGCCATCTCGCAGGCCATTCAAGGCACGGCGGGCGATCCGTGGCACTTCGACCAAGCCGCTAAGGCGATCGGTTTCGCCATCCTGTTCGACGGACTCGACGGGCGTATCGCCCGGCTGACCAACACAGCCAGCGCGTTTGGACGCGAACTGGACTCGCTGGCCGACGTCATCGCGTTCGGCATTGCACCGGCAATTCTCGCTTGGCTATGGGGCTTCCGCGCCCTTCCGGCGATGGATGACTTTGAGTTGCGCAACAAGGTGGTGCAGCTTGGAGCTATCGCCACTTTCGTTTTCCTGATGGCAGGAGCTGCGCGATTGGCGCGGTTCAATATTCAGGTCAATCCCCAGCCTTCCAATCCCGGACGCCCCGGACGGAAATATTTTGTCGGCATGCCGATACCCGCGGGTGCGGGAGTCATTGCCGCAGTCGTACACTTCGTCAGCGGAAACCCACTGCAATTGTGGTGGCTTTCGATTGGCTGGGGCGTATTCGTCTTCGCCATTGCCTTCCTGATGGTGAGCACCTGGCGGTTCTATAGCTTCAAGGAACTGAATCTTGGACGTCCGATGAATTTCCGCTGGATCATCGTTTTCGGTGGGATCATCGGACTGGGCTGGTTCTTCTCACGCTACGTCCTGTTTTTGATAGCGCTGGTCTATACGCTAGCCGGAATTCTGGCTCGGCTCTCTTTTGTTTTCCGGCGGCCCACGCTGCCTCCACCTCCGCCTCAAGACGAGGCCTCACACGCCTGATGAAAAATGATCCCAAGACTGCTGTCCCCGTCCACCCCGAGGCTGGAAGCTGGGGTGGTTTGTTTCGCGTTGCCATTGTAGGAGCTGCCGGCCTCAAAGGACGCGAACTCAAAGATGTACTCAGCGAGCGCAATTTTCCCGCGCACGATATTCGGCTGCTCGACGACGATGAAACCCTGGGGCAATTGGATGCCGTTGGCGACGAGCCTACTTTTATTCAGAATGTCCTGCCCGAACACATGGAGTCCGTCGATTTCACCTTTTTCGCTTCCGACGATTCGTTCACGCGCAACACGTGGGGCATCGCCAAGAAGGCAGGAAGTGACATTATCGATCTGTCGAACGGGCTCGAAGATGTCGCGGGGGTAATCTTGCGCGCGCCGTGGGTGGAGCGGGAACTCGGGAATATCCCTCGCGTTGAATTGGGAAGTGACGCCGGTCCGGATCGCGCACCCGGCAGCGATGGTGCTGGCGCTGCTGCTGTTGCGTGCCGGTAAAGCAGGCAATGTAGTCCGTTCCAACGTGACTGTCTTCGAACCGGCTTCCGAACGGGGCAAGCGTGGCATGGACGAACTGCACGAACAGACTGTGAATCTCCTCTCCTTCCAGCAGCTTCCCAAGACGGTATTCGACTCACAGGTCGCGTTTAACCTGATTGACCGCTACGGCACAAAGTCTGCGCCGTCGCTGGAGACGGTTGAAAAGCGCATTCGCCGCGACTTCAGCAGTATTGTTCACGGCAAAGCAGCCGTACCTTCGCTGATGCTCTTGCATGCTCCCATCTTCCACGGTCACGCCTTTTCGCTTTACATTGAACTGGAGCGTCCGACGACGTCCGAGGCCTTTATCGCCGCCCTTGCGGGTGACCACGTTGAGATCTCGCCGGGCGGCGAAGACGCCCCCAGCAACGTGAATGCAGCGGGACAGGAGCAAGTTCAAGTGCTGGTTCGGCATGATGAGGAACGAGACAACGGATTCTGGATCTGGGCAGCGTCAGACAATCTGCGCGTCTCGGCCGTGGCTGCGGTGGAATGCGCCGAATCGCTGATTCCTGGACGTCCGCGTGGGACTGTGCAGTGATGGGGTTGCAGCGATCCGTGTGGATGGCGGTGGTTCTCGCTCTGACCACCATGCTCGGAACTTCCGGATGCGGCTATCACACAAGCGGAAACGCTGTGCGGTTGCCAACCGACATTCATACCATCTATGTACCGATGTTTACGAACATAACCCAGACTTTCCGCATCGAGCAGACGCTCACCGCGGCAGTGGTGCAGGAACTCCACAGCCGCACCAACTTTCGCGTCGTAACTACTAACAGCGACGGTACCGCCGATGCTACCCTTCACGGGATTGTGGTAAGAACTTCGAATGATCCGCTGACCTACGATTCGGTGACTGGACGCATTTCCTCTTCCGTAGTCACTCTAAGCCTGAAAGTTTCGCTGGTCAGCAAGTCTGGAAAGACCCTGTGGGACAATCCGAACTATGTCTACCGTGAGCAATACCAGGTGTCGCGCGATGTCAGCAGCTTCTTCGACGAATCGAATCCAGCCTTCTTGCGCGTGGCCAAAGAATTTTCCAAGTCGCTGGTGGATAACATCTTGGAGGCCTATTGATGCGCAGCTTCGCCGCCTCGGACCGGTTCGTGGCCGATGTCGAGGCCCGCAAGCTGGCGCCGGGTTACGTGTTCGTTGGCGACGAGGCGTTCTTTCGCAAACGCTGCCGCGATGCCGTTTTGCAACAGTTAGTCCCTGCCGATGTTCGCGAGCTAAGCGTCTACGACATGGACCTCAGCGAAGTTGAGTTGCAGCACGCTCTCGACCGCGCCCGCACACCGTCTCTCATGGCGCCATTCCAAGTGTTCTTCATCCGCGGTGTGAAGAACCTCTACACCCGCGGCAAGCACGACGACGAATTCGCCGCCATCGAAGACTATTTCAAGAATCCCAATCCGGATGCGCTGGTCGTTTTTGTGGCCGACCACATCAGTATTCCGGCTGATGTGCGCCGCATGGAGTTGCAAGACAAAGACCGCTATGAACGCATCCGAGAAACACTTGGCGAACATTGCACCGTGCTGGAGTTCGCGCGTGTCGATGAGGGCGACGCCGTGAAGTGGGCCGTTGACACTTCTGACGCGCAAGGCATTAAGCTCGATGCTGACGCCGCGCGTGAACTCGTCGATTCACTCGGTGGCGACATGATGATGGTCTCCAACGAACTTGAAAAGCTCATTCTGTTTGTCGGCGAGAAGAAGCGCATCACGCTCGGGGATGTCGAGACCATGGTTCTGGCGGCCAAGCAGCGCTCGTTCTATGAACTCACCGACGCGATTTCGGCCCGCGACCGTGCTCGCGCCCTCGCGGTGCTCGACGCCATCCTCAGTACCGGCGATGGTGACGAAGCTGCCATCGGACACCTGTATATGCTGTCGCGCACGTTCCGGCAGATGCTCGTAATCTTCGAGCGCAACGTGCGCGACTCGCGTGCCTTGTGGCAGGCGCTCTGGCAGGGATTCCGCGTCCCCCCATTTGCCGCTGAAGATATCATCCGCCAGGCCCGGCGTTACAAATCGCGGCGCGAACTCACCAGCGCGATTCGCCGTATCGCCCGTGCTGATCTCGCCCTGCGTTCCAATCCGGTCAGCAAGCGGTTCGTGCTCGAGAACCTCGTGCTCGATTTGACGGCCGAACCCAAAGTCGTCGAGGCAGGATGGTTGCAGGAACAGCTTCCCGTCTAACCACCGGCATCAAGCTCGGATGCAACCACCAGATTTTCGAGAGTCGGATGTTACTTCTTCTCGCTGATAGCGACGCTCGCGGTCGTGGTGGCCCAGTCGAGTTTCAACGTGGCCCCACTCGCTCCCGATTTATCGAGAGATATGGTGAACTGCTCGGTCGGGCTGGCGTTGCTGGAGACCTTCATGTCGACGCGGGCCAAGTCGTCTTTCTCCTCGTAATCGGTGCCCCACTGCCCGGTCTGTTTGTTGATAATTAGCTTCCAGCCATTCTCGCTGGGGATGCTGTAGAGCGTATAACTTCCTGCGGGCACGTTGGCCCCACCGATCGTCAGATTTACATCGGTCTTCAGGCTGGTCGCCGCATTCGCTCCGGTGCGCCAAACCTGTCCGTAAGGAACGAGGCCGCCGAAGATCTGGCGCCCGCGCATTGAGGGACGGCTATAAGCGATCGTGATGGTTTTGCCATCAGCAAAAGTAACGGAAGCTGTACCCGGAGGACTTGCGGGCGGCTGTTGTGCATATGCACTCAGACCTGCGGCTATGATTGTGATGATTACAGCGAAGTAGATTACGCGGCTCTTCTGCATTGCACTCTCCATGATGTTCGAGTCTTAGAACGATAGCGCGCCCCTATTATTCACGTTAGCGGCGGAGGTTACAATCAACCCTATGAGCGTACTCGATGATAAGCGTGATGAGTTGGAACACTACGAATTCCGTATGGGAAAGGCGCGAGGCCGATTGGCGGTCGCGCTCGACTCGCTGACCGATGCGCTTACCATGGTGGGCCAGCATGGGGTCTACTGCCAGAGTGCGAGACAAGCGGGCAAGCCTGCGATGGACATCCAGATCGTGATGAAGGGGATTACTGATGCCAAGGAGCTCATCGCATCGGTGATGGAAGAGATTCGCAAGCAGCAAGAATCAAAAGACGCGTAGCTCTAGAGGATTTCGACAAAGTCATCGAGTTCGACTCCTGCCTGCTTCAGAATGCCTCTCAGAGTACCTGTCGCCAGTTCGTCATGCAGCGGAACAACGCAGCCTATTGCACCGCTTTTCGTTGCTTTCTTCAGAATGACGTGGCTGCCCTTCTGACGCACCTGCACAAAACCCAACTTTTCCAGTGCGCGAACAGTTAGCTTGCCAGACACCCGGGGCGGCTTAGGCATACGAAACGTCGAACGTCGTAATCACGGCCCTTTGAGGCGGAGGTGGAGGAAATTCCTCGAGATAAAGCTCGGTTGCTTCTTTGAGGTTAGAGACGGCCTCTTCTATGCTGGTGCCCTGACTCACGACGCCCACTTCTGGACACTCAGCGACATACCATCTGCCTTCGCGGTGGACGACCGCCGTGTATGTCCGAACCGATATAGCCCTCTTCTTCCTGAGATAGCCAGATAGCGATCCGCCACCCTCCTTCTTGAGCACGCTCTTCAGCCTTGTATCGGCTCGATAACCTTTCGCAAAGTCATCTCCATAGGTCTTACGCAGAGTTCCGACGAGGGTGTCGCCCCGCTCTCTTTTCATCTCGCCATTCTTCGGACTGACTGGATGATCGGGACTTCGTTTTCCCTTCGCCATGATGTTCTCCTGACCAACTATACCGCATAGAACAAGGGCGAAGCTCTTCACTCCGCCCTGTGTTTGTGGCGATTGTTGTTTGTTCTAGGTTCAGTTTGCCTCTAAACCGTCGTGTACTTGCCAGTTTCGAGCATGCGCGCTGCGACCTGTTCCTGCAAGGCGATCACGTTGACCGGTTCGAACTTCACCAGCCTGCGTACGATTGCCATCTGGGTACGCATCATGTCGCCTTCGGCCACGGCGGCGATCACTTTCTTCGCCGAGGCTTCGAGCCTGGTCATTGCGCCGGCGATGTAGATCTGGGTCATCGCGGTCACCAGAGCGGCCTTCTGCTCGCCTTGCGTCTCGATGAACTTGCGCGCACGCAACAGGCAAGAATCCATGGTGAACGCCTCGATCACCATGTCGGCAATCGCGCCCATAATTTCCTGCTGGTCGGCGAGCTTCTGCATGTACTTCTGCGATGCCGCTCCGGCAACGAGCATGGAAAGTTTCTTAGCATTGCTAACGACTTTCTGTTCCGCAGCCAGGGTGCCTTCCAGCTCCTCGAACGACGGGCCTGCCATCACTTCGTCCATGGTCTTCTTGATGGCCGGCAGCAACGCAAGCTGTCCGCTCATGGCGCGCTTGAGCAGCCAGCCGGTGATGATCATGCGGTTGATTTCGTTGGTGCCTTCGAAGATGCGGTTTACGCGTGAGTCGCGATAGGCGCGCTCCGCCGGGTACTCCTCGACGAAGCCGTAGCCACCGTAGATCTGCACGGTCTCGTCGACCACGTAGTCAAGCATCTCCGAGCACTGCACCTTGATGATGGAGCACTCGACCGCATACTCTTCGATAGCCTTGCGCACAGCTTCTGGATTCTTCTCGATGAGGCCGAGGGCAGTGTCCATCATGCCGACGGTTCGATACACCATCGACTCGCCGGCATAGATGCCGACTGCCATCTGCGCTAGTTTCTCGCGAATCAGACCGAAGTCGGCGATGCTCTTGGTGAAGGCCTTGCGCTCCTTGGCATACGAGATTGCGCTGACCAGCGACGAACGCGCACCACCAACGCAACTCGCACCAAGCTTGAAGCGGCCGACGTTCAAAATGTTGAAGGCGATGATGTGGCCCTTGCCGATCTCGCCGAGTACGTTCTCGACCGGAACCTTGCAGTCGTTGAGAATGAGCGGCGCAGTGGACGAGCCGCGAATGCCCAACTTCTTTTCTTCCGCGCCGACCGAGAAGCCGGGGAAGTCTTTCTCGACCAGGAACGCGGTGAACTTCTCGCCGTCGATCTTGGCGAAGACGGTGAACAAGTCGGCGAAGTGGGCGTTAGTGATCCACATCTTCTCGCCGTTGAGGATGTAATGCTTGCCATCGGGCGAAAGAACGGCGCGAGTGCGGGCGTTCATGGCGTCGGAGCCGCTGGTGCTCTCCGAGAGCGCATAGGCTCCGACAATCTCGGCGGTCGCGAGTTTGGGCAGGTACTTCTTCTTCTGCTCCTCGGTGCCGAAGAAAACAATCGGCAGGGTGCCGATTCCGCTGTGCGCGCCGAGGGTCACCATGAAGCTGCCGTACTTCGACATGAAGTCGGAGATGATGGCCGACGAAACCTTGTCCATATCGGAGCCGCCGTACTCGGCAGGGATGTCGGCGTTGGTGAGGCCCATTTCGGCGGCCTTCTTAAGCAGGTCGCGGCAGACGGACCAGTCCTTGTGCTCCATCTTCTCAGCGTTGGGGACGACCTCATTGGTGGCGAATTCGGCCGCCAGGTTCACGACCATCTGCTGATCTTCGTTGAAGTCTTCCGGGGTGAATACGTTCTCCAGGTTGTGGTCTTCGAGCAGAAAGCTTCCGCCCGTGGTTTTTGTCTTGGGAGCTACCGTTGTTGTGGCCATCCTGATCCTCGCTTAGTTAACTGCAAAATCGTTTTCACCACGGAGGCACGGAGGGCACGGAGAAAAGCTCTTAGGTCTAAAATCTGGGGGTTGCGACACAGTTCGCTAAGTCCGAAATCCTGACGCGGCTTTTCTTAAGACTCGATTGATGTTCTCCGTGTTCTCCGTGCCTCCGTGGTGGATTTTTCTTCTACTGCAAATTCTCGAAAATGCCGGCTGCGCCCATGCCGCCGCCGACGCACATGGTCACCATGCCGTAGCGGGCTTTGCGGCGCTTGAGCTCGCGCGCGATGCTCGCCGTCAGCTTGGCGCCGGTGCATCCCAGGGGATGACCCAGGGCGATTGCGCCGCCATTCGGATTGATGATCGATGGGTCGAGTCCGCCTTCCTTGATCACTGCCAGCGACTGGGCCGCGAATGCTTCGTTTAACTCGATGACTTCGATGTCTCTCAGCTTGAGGCCAGCTATCTTCAGGACTTTTGGAATGGCAAACACCGGGCCGAGACCCATTTCTTCCGGCTTGTAGCCCGCGGTGGCGTAGCCGACGATAGCGAACCAGCGGTTTCAGGCCGAATGCTTTAGCGCGGTCAGCAGACATAACGATGGCCGCGGCTGCTCCGTCGGACATTTGCGACGAATTGCCGGCGGTGACCGTACCTTTCATGTGGAACGCCGGCTTGAGTGCCAACAGCGCTTCGAGGGAGGTGTCGGCGCGGGGGCCTTCGTCCATCTTGAAAACCATCTCAGTACGCTTGGGCTTGCTGCCATTCGGAGTAGTAAAGCTCACTGGCACGGGCACGAGTTCGTCGTCGAACTTGCCGGCTTCGATGGCCGCGATGGCCTTTTTGTGGCTATCCACCGAGAACTGGTCGGCCTGCTCGCGCGAGATGTTGAAGCGCGCGGCGAGACGCTCCGCAGTAAGTCCCATCGAGAGATAGGAGTCGGGATAGTTCTTCACCAGCCAGGGGTTGGCGGAGACTTTGTTGCCGCCCATGGGAATCATGGTCATGGACTCGACGCCACCGGCAACCACGACCTCGGCTCCGCCAGCCATAATGCGCTCGGCACCCTGGGCGATCGCCTGCAATCCGGACGAGCAGAAGCGGTTGATGGTGATGGCCGAGGCCTCGACCGGAAGTCCGGCGCGCAGGGAGGCGATGCGGGCAACGTTCATGCCCTGTTCCGCTTCCGGCATGGCGCAACCCAGGATGACGTCCTCGATCTCTTTGGGGTCGAGCTGGGGCACGCGCTCGAGGGCACCCTTGATCGCATAGGCAGCGAGGTCGTCGGGACGGGTGGCGCGCAGGGTTCCCTTGTAGGCTTTGCCGACCGGGGTTCGAACGGCACTGACGATTACGACTTCACGCATGAGGAGCTCCGAGCAATTAGCAACTAGCAGTAAGCAATAAGTGTTGAGCTAGTTGCCAATTGGTAAATTTCTGGTTGCGGCATATATTGCGCCGCCATGTGAAAACATGTGATTCACGGTTATTTAGAATCAATGGTTTGGGAGGAATTTGTTCGCATGAGTATGATTCCATGCGAGTTATACGTATCCATGTCTCGGGTAAGGAGTTACGGTACTGATTATGCGTACTTTTGTTGTATTGTCTTTCGTATGTCATAACCATCTGGTTAACAGTATTCTCGCGCACTTAAGCCCCCGGGGCGAAATCCAAGGGCATCATTGCCGCACGGCTAAAGCCGCTTTCAAAACAATAACCTTGGCGGGACGGCTGAAGCCTTCCCCTGATACGAATCCTCAAAACGTCAATACTTCATTATCTGCTTAATTCCTCAGCGTCTTTCCTGTCTTCAGCGTGTACTGAACGCGCTCCTGCGTTTTCTTTTCACCGCAGAGGGATTTGAAGGCCTCGCGTTCCAGGTCGAGCAGGTACTGCTCACTGACCAGGGTGCCGGGGTTGACCTCGCCGCCGCAGAGGACTTCGGCTACCTTCCCGGCGATTTTCACTTCGTGGTCGCTGATGAATTCGCCCTGGCGCATGATGTGCACGCCCATCTTCAACGTTGCCAGGATGCTTTCGCCGGGTGCCGGAATGTCGTTGCGCATAGTCAGTGGACGGTAGCCTTCGTGGACCATTTCGAGGGCACGCTCTTTGGCATCGGTCAGGACGCGCTCCCGGTTCATGCTGATGTTGTCACCGGGCGAGAGGAAGCCGAGACCCTTGGCTTCGAGCGCCGAAGTCGAGACCTTCGCCATGGCGACAGTTTCGAAGGCCTGCTTCATGGCCTCCATGAGTTCGACGCTCTCGCCGCGGCCCTGCGGACGAATGTGCGTGGCCTTGTGAATGGCGCGGATGGTCATCTCTTTGCATCCGCCGCCGCCGGGCAGGAGGCCAACGCCGACTTCGACCAACCCGGCGTAAAGTTCGGCGTGGGGCTGACGGGCGTGGGCGTGCAGGGTGATCTCGGTTCCGCCGCCGAGGGTCATGCCAAAGGGCGCGACCACGACGGGCTTGGGCGAGAACTTGATGGCCTGAGTCATGTTCTGGAACTGACGGATAGCCATGTCAACTTCGTCCCATTCCTCTTCCTGGACGGCCATCAGCAGCATCATGATGTTGGCACCGACGGAGAAGCTTCCGGCGTCGTTGGTGATGACGAAGGCGTCGAAATTTTCGGCCCCAACTCCGTTCTTGAGCGTCTGGGTAATGAGCGAGACGATGTCGCCGCCGAGCGAGTTCATCTTGGAATGGAACTCGATGCAGCCAATACCGTCGCCGAGATCGACCAGCGAGGCTCCGGCGTTTTTCTTGACGACGCCGTTGGCTTTCTTGGCGACGGTGACCGACCAGACTCCGGCGGGAACTTCTTCCGGCTTGTAGTCGTCCGAGGCGATGTCGAAATATTTGCGGCCGCTGGCAGCTTTGGGATCGTCGGCGTACCAAGTCGTCTTGCCGGAGGCGAGCAGCTTCTCGACGTTGGCCGCGACCGGACGGCCTTCCTTCTTCATGCGTTCGACGGTCTGGGCCACGCCGGCGGCGTCCCATAGCTCGAACGGGCCCATTTCCCAGTTGAAGCCAGTCTTCATCGCTTTGTCGATTTCGACGATGGAGTCGGCGATCTCGGGAACGCGGTTGGCCGAGTAGGTCCAGAGGTCTGAGAGCACGTTCCACAGGAACTGATTGGCTTTGTCTTTCGAGGGCGCGATCAGCGTGCGCAGGCGCTCTGGCAGGTCGTCGATGTTCTTCGCCATTTCGAGGGCAGGGAACTTGGGGCGCTGCTGCTCGCGATACTCGAGGGTCTTCCAATCGAGGGTGAAACGCTTCTCGCCATCGGGACCTTTATGCTTCTTGTAGAAGCCGCCCTTGGTTTTGTCGCCCAGCCACTTGCGGTTGAGCATTTCGAGGAAGAACGGCGGTAGAGTGAGTTCGCTGCGTTCGTCCTTGATATTGACGGCGCCGTTGCGGACGACGTGGCCGAGAATGTCGAGTCCGACCAGATCGCCGAGACGGAAGGTTCCGGTCTTGGGCCAGCCGACCGCGGTGCCGGTGAGTGCGTCCACTTCTTCGACGCCGAGGTCCATCTCCTGCATGACGCGCATGACGTTCAGCATGGAGAAAGTGCCGA
This sequence comes from uncultured Acidobacteriaceae bacterium, assembly GCA_963749635.1. Lineage (GTDB taxonomy): Bacteria > Acidobacteriota > Terriglobia > Terriglobales > Acidobacteriaceae > DASRAA01. The sequence goes on along the minus strand of CAVVNW010000015.1, from coordinate 99,617 downwards.
TGCGGTTGGCGATGAAGTTGGGCGTGTCTTTAGCGCGGACGACGCTCTTGCCGAGGTGGAGATCGCAGAAGTCGGCGATGACCTTCATCGCGGCGGGGTCGGAGTCGGCGGTGGGGATGATTTCGAGCAACCGCATGTAGCGTGGCGGATTGAAGAAGTGCGTGCCAAACCACGAGCGGCGGAAGTCGTCGGAGAAGCCTTCAGCGATTTTGGCGATGGGCAGTCCGCTGGTGTTGGTGGTGATGATGGTTCCGGGCTTGCGGACGGCGTCAACTTTGCGGAGGAGTTCACGCTTGAGGTCGAGGTCTTCGATGACGGCTTCGATGATCCAGTCAACTTCGGCGAGTTTTTTGAGGTCGTCTTCAAAGTTGCCGATGGTGACCAGGCATTCGAGCGACGGCTTCATGAAGGCGGCGGGCTTCGACTTGACGGCGGCTTCTTTTCCGGCGGCGGCGATGCGATTGCGCGCGGGGCCGTCGGCGTCAGGGGGAACGATGTCGAACAGGTAAGAGGGAACACCGGCGTTGGCCAGGTGCGCGGAGATGCGGGCTCCCATGGTGCCCGCGCCTAAGACGGCAACCTTATCAATGCGTTTCTGCATGGATACTCAAGCGCTCCAACTTCGTGCCGGCGCGAGTGGGCCGGACTGGGCTACGTTAATTAAAGACGCGGTTCCAGATACGTGAGATTTATGAACTTCGGTTGTGCGACGTGGCGAATTCAAGATGAACTTTGGGGGATGACGCAGAATGAGTGCGAAGAAGAGGACGATGACTATTCACTTGTGCTCTCCTCATCGAAGAAACGGCCTCAAAATACAAGCAGCGCGCGTCGTAAGATGTGGGGTGAGGATGGCAACGACGCGCGCCTATTAAGTTGAGTTGATAATAATGAATGAATGTTCATTCAGTCAATCAAAATATGAAGTTTATTTCTGCCCAAATTGGGCTAGGAAATGGCTTTCGCGATGAGAAAGGCAGCTCCGGCCGCAAGTCCCCCAATTACAATGGTTTGCAGGGCAGAGCGCCCGGGCCTGGAACCGGTGAAGCGGCCCTTGATGTAGCCGAAAACGCCCAAAGCAATCAGCGTTACGACCGCCGACCATACTAGCGCCACTCTCGAACTGTGCAAAACCATGTAGGGAGAAAGCGGAATAAACCCTCCCGCGATGTAGGACCCGGCGATGGTGAGGGCGCTTTGCAGGGCACGCTTGGGATTGGGTTCTTCCAGGCCGAGCTCGAAGCGCATCATGAAGTCGACCCACTGTGTGGGCTTCTTGGTCATGGCCTCGACGACGGGAGCGGCCTCGTCGCGAGTGAGTCCGTAGTCCGTAAAAACCTTCACTACTTCGCGAGCCTCTTCGTCAGGGATCTCTTTGACTTCAAGCTCCTCGCGCTTGCGCTCGCTTTCGTAGTGCTCGGCGTCGCTGCGAGCGGCTAGATAACCTCCAAGGCCCATGGCGATAGAGCCGGCGGCGATTTCCGCGAGCCCGGCAATGACCACCAGGCGGCTGTTATCCACCGCGCCGGAGATTCCGGCCGCGAGGGCGAAAGGAACGGTGAGGCCGTCGGACATGCCGATGACCACGTCGCGAACCACTTCTCCCGCGGTGAAGTGGCGCTCAATGTGCGGGGTTTGCGGCATGTTCCTCCAGTTCGGGATGGGCCTCGAGATAAGCGAGGGCGCGTTCGGCGACTTCGCGCTCACCTTTGTAACTCAGCTTGGATGCGGCGTCTTCCAACGGCAGCCAGAAAGCGTTTTGGACTTCGATGCGCATCGCGGGAGCGATGTTACCCAGGCGTCCCGAACGATACAGGAAAAGATAGAAGCTGACGATCTTGAAGACCTTGGCGTGGTCTCCCCAGTTGCGCACATAGATGTACTTGATGTCGGCCAGCTTGGTGATCAATTCGGCACGGACTCCGGTTTCTTCGCGTATTTCGCGGAGCGCGGTTTCGTCGGGCTTTTCGCCGGGATCGATGGTTCCCTTGGGCAGGGCGATGAGTTCGGCATCGGCGGGAGTGCGCTTGGTCGGCTGGACGCGGATGTTCTTGCGGGGACGCTCCATGTGCGGCTCGATCACGGCGAAGTACCAGCGTCCGCGCATTTTGCGCAGAACGACGCCGCCGGAAGAAAATTCTCGCACCATCGGCATACGGGAGGAAAGGGTAGCTGGTAGTTTCGCAACAAGTTGAAGGCAAAGCAACCATGGATTTGCGGGGGTACTACAGAGTCACGGTTGTTTTTGTTGGGTGTGCAAAAGACTCACCCAAGCAAAACCGGCTTGGGCGGGGGCCCCGGCGAATGGAGCAGCTCTTCCCTCTAAAACGCGCCACTATGGCGGTTTCCTAATAGCTCCTGCACGTTAGTGCTATTAAGCGTGGTCACATTAGTTGGTGACCAGTGGCACTGACGTTCTATTCCCGACCCAGTACGCTACGAGGTCGACCGCTGCCAAAGGAGGCAGAGCCTATATGACAAAAACAAGGTTGTTGATGTTTGTCCTGTGGTTCACGGTTGCCGCACTGGCCAAAGACCACATTCATGTTGCGCCGGACTTGATCAAAGGCGGCGACCACCCGGAGAAAATCACCGACCAGCGGGCATGGATGATGCAGATGATCGCCATGACTTCGGTGGAAGGTGACAGCGACGTGGTCAAGCAGCACGCCCAGCTGCATCGCGCCACGCTGGGGCTCGACAACGAGCAAAGCACGCTCGATGCGGCCCGCGTTCACTACGAACAACTCATTGCCAACTACAACAATTCGCCCCAGCAGGCGGCACAGCAGGCGGCGCTGTACGTCGAACTGGACGCGCTCACCCAAGGCCTGATGGATATGCTGCAGGCCCATGTCTCGCCGGGAAAATGGAAGGCTCTTGGCATTCGGTTGAACGAGTCGAAAGCCGCCATGGGCTTCACCATCGACAAACAACAGGACGACGACGATGCGGAGCTGACCTCAGCGGTCTATCATCCCGGCGAGGCAAAGCTGCTGCGATCTTCGTCGCAGCAAACACCCTTTTCTGGCAGCTCGGCTGGCTACACCTACTACTCGACGCTCGATTCCGATGGCGCGAACTGGTATCAGACGATGTATGTGAGCGGCACCAGTAACTCGCAATGGACTTGCATCTGGGATCAGTACCATGGCCAGTGGCAACCACCGGGCTGTCCGGCCCGTCATGACTTCTACCTGACCAACCAGATCAACGGCAATGGCTCGCTAGACCTCTATGTTGGCGGTCAGCAGAGCCCCACCCAGTACATTTCCTACAACTACGGAAACGTTTCGCCGGTACAGAATTCGATCTCAGAGACGGTCAAGACCGGGCTCAAAATTATCTGCTCAGTGGCGGGGCCGCTGGCGGCAATTTACTGGGCCACCGGAGTCAAGTCGGCCACCAGCTTCTTCCAGTGGACGGGCGCTGATGGCCCCGGCATCGTACCGGGGACACTCAATTGCTATGTCAACAAGAAGTGTGATAACACCGGGCAGGTGTATGCCATTGACGGGCCTTATGTCATTGACGCTCCAACCTGTCATCCGGCCTACTCCTGTCGAGGCATCTGCATCAAGAACGTCATCACAGGCGTGTGGACTTGCCCATCCGACTTCCCACCGGACACGCAGCCTTCCGTGTGCTTCTCGGTGCCGCTGGGCTCGCACGGCCAATGTACGGTTCATCCTTAGGGGGTAAGTATGTACCACTTTTCCGGTCAACTCTTCCTTTATGTCTTCATCGGCGCAATTGGTTTCGCGGTTGCGAAGATGCTGATGGACTGGTGGCGACAGAGCTGGTCGCTGGCATGGCATGAGTTGTTGCGGTCGCTCATTATCCTGCCAGTGGCCTTTCTAGTGGGCAGCTTCCTGCTGGTTGCAACCATCTTGCTAGGGACGGTGATATTCGGCAGCAGAGGCTGAGCCCTTGCGCGCGGGTGGCCCACAATTGCCTGACGTTGCCAATTGTGGGAGATCAAGGACTACACTAGCATCGTGCCACGAGAACTCTATCGCCGGGTGCCCCACTCAAGCGTCCGTTGCTTGAGTGGGGTTTTTCGCCTGGATAGGAAGAACGAACGGTCCCCGAGCTTTCGCCAGGCCTTCGGCTAGAGGTAAAGTGGTTACTAAAGTTTCCCGGAGTACCTGCTTTTTCTTGCCTTCGTGATTTGAGGCTAGTCGTTAGACATTCGACTCATACGGCAGGCCGAGTTGGTTTTGCGTCTCGTCGGCCTTGCATTTGGCGACGATGAGGGTGATGTCGTCCTGCTGCTCGTGCGGACTGTAGCGGCGGACTTCTTCGATCACTGCGGTCACCAGCGACTCAGACGGCAGTTCGCGGTGACGCTGCAGCGAATCCAAGAGACGCTGCTCGCCGAATTCTTCGCCATCGCCGTCCGCGGCTTCGGTGACGCCGTCGGTATAGAGTGCCAGGGTGTCGCCGGCGAACAGGTCGGCATGGCAGACCGAACAATCCCATTCCTTGAAAAGCCCCAGCACGGTGGCGGTGGAGTCGAGGCGTTCCACCCGGTCATCCCTGCGCAAAAGCAGTGCTGACAGGTGTCCGCAGTTGGCGTAGCGCAGGCGTCCTGATTGGTCGTCGTATTCGGAGAAGAAAAATGTGGCGTAAGCGCCGTCGGGCGTGTTGTCGCAGAAGAGCCGGTTGACGGAGCGGAGAAGCCGTTCCGGTTCTTCGATGGCCATGGCGCACTGGCTGCGCAGGTTGGCTTGGAGATTGGCCATGAGCAGGGCAGCCGCGATGCCTTTGCCGGCGATGTCGCCGATCACGAGCCCGAGCCGTTGCTGGCCGAGAGGCAGGAAGTCGAAATAATCGCCGCCGACCTGGCGGGCCTGCAGGCATCTTCCGGCGTAATCGAGGGTTTGCAGTGGAGGAAGCTCTTGGGGAAAGAGGCGAGCTTGCACCTGCTTGGCGATTTCAAGCTCCTGGACGAGGCGGCGCTCGGCCTCAAATCTCGCGGCCGAGGCGCGGCGCTGGGTCTCGATGGCGTGAGTGACCTCGTCGAAACTGACCAGCGAAAACGAATTGCCGTCGATATCTTTGAAGCGGGTGACGGCACCGCCCCAGACCGGTGTCTCACGGCCGAGCAACACGGAAGGGTTCGCGGGTGCATCGTTACCCGGATCGACATACTTGATGCGCCTTAATTTCGGCGTGGTCAGAAACCGCACTCCGCGCTGCCTCCATTCGTGATAACGGGCGAGGACGTCGTCGGTCACGAAAACGACGTCGGTGGGCCGGCCGATGAGCTGGTATTGCCGGGAGTCGGGCTTGGGAGCCACCAGCGAGAGCACGGCGTCTCCGTCGGGAGGAGCGACTGCGACCCAACGCTCACCGGACTGGACGCGCGTGTCGAAGACAACCCGGAAGCCAAGCTGGTCACGATAGAACTGGAGGCTCTGCTCCTGGTCGCGGACGAACACATTGACGCAGTGAAGCCGGAGAAGCGGATCGGCCAGCGGCTGCGACGAGGAGTCCATTGGCTGGATTATAAAGAAGAGTGGATAGTGGGTAGTGGATAGTGGTTAGAATCCCTGCTTCCTCCAGGTTTACGAGAATTTTACGAAGTGTGCTGCGAATGACACTCGACGACGCGGCGGGATTGAGGCATCATCGCGTCCACGGATGGCATCTATGAAAATGTAGCCACCCACCGTGGGAAAGCCACTCGCCAGGGAGTAGGGCCTTGAGTAACTTCGATCGTCTTGTCCGCTCGGTACGCGCATTTTCCCGTGAACTTACCCGACCTGTTGTTGCAGAGCCAGAACGGCTGAAGCTGGGCGTCGCTCTCGGCGGCGGTTTCGCGCGCGGCATTGCGCACATCGGCGTGCTGAAAGTTCTGGAAGAAGAAAACATTCCAGTGGATTACGTGGCCGGAACCAGCGTGGGCGCGATTATTGGCGCAGCGTATTGCGGGGGTATGACAGCCGCCGAGCTGGAGGAGATGGCGTGCGCGGTGCGTTTCCGCGATTTCGGACGGCTCACGCTTTCGCGGTATGGTTTCTACAACACTGATCGCATGGCACGCTTTTTCGCGCGTGTGCTGAAGAAACATAGCTTCGAAGAGCTGAGGATTCCGTTGGCGATTACCGCGACCGAGTTTCGCACGGGCGAAGCAGCGGTGTTTACCAAAGGCGCGATTGCCGATCCAATCCGGGCAAGTTGTGCCTATCCCGGAATGTTTCTACCGGTCGAGATCGAAGGGCGCTCGTACATCGACGGAATGCTGGCGTACGCGGTACCAACGACTCCGTTGCGCAAAATGGGCGCAGAACGAGTGATCGGAAGTTACCTCAGCGCGCACTGGAGCAATGCACGGCCGCCGCGGCACGTATTTGAAGTGATTGGGCAGTGTTTCTCCATCGCGCAAGCAAAGCTGTCGGACTCGTGGAAGAAAGACGCCGACCTGGTGATTGAGCCTGAGGTCGGTGGGTTCAGTTATGACTCCTTTGAGCGGACTCCGGAGCTGATTGCTGCGGGAGAAGCTGCGATGCGCGCCGCGTTGCCGCAAGTGCGGGCGATGCTGAAAGCGCCGATAGCGAGTGCTCCGAAAAAGACCGGAATTGCGCCAGTCGTGACGGCCGCGACGGCGACACAAAGCAGTCCGGCGGCGTAAAACGGCATGAAATATCCCGCCCTAGGCAAAACCGGGCGCCCAAACGAATAGCAGTTTCACTTCAAGCGCGCACGGCGATCATCAGCCCGGCGGGACCTGGCAGACGCACGCGGTGCACGTTGGTGAAGCCGGTGTCGCGGAGCCAGTTGGCATACTCGGGCTCGCTGTAGGTGCTGCCGGATGTGGTCCCCACCAGCATATTCAGCGCGAACAGCGCGGCGGCGCGAGGCGCAGTCTTGTCGGGCTCGAGGATGAAATCCTGCACCACGATCTGGCCCTTGGGAGCGAGGGCGTTAAACGCTCGCTCGAACAACGTACGGTTCTCATCCGGCGAGAACATGTGGCAGATGGCCATCACCAGCACCAGGTCGTATCCATCGCCCAGCGGATCCGTGAGCATGTCGCCCACCCGGGTGGAGATGCGATCGGCTAGTCCGGCTTTACGAATGTAATCGTTCGTCAGCGGCACGACTTCCGTGGTGTCGAGGATTTCTGCTTTCAGCCCGGGCAACGCGCGAGCCAGGGCAATGGAGTATGCTCCTGAGCCTCCACCGAGGTCGAGCACACGCCTGATGCCGTTGGGCGCGATGGCCTTCACTACGGCGCCAGCGCGCTCTTTGGCGTTGCGGTCCATGGCGGCGATGAAGGTGTTCGCCCATTTGTTGTCGCGGACGCGAGGGGCGACGCAGGTTCCAGCACGCACGGCGTCCGTGAGGGTTGACCAGCGATGCCAAAGGTTAGCAGTATGCAGCAGACCACCGCGAGCGTTGTCGCGTGAACCTTCGGTGAAGAAACGGGCGCTTGCAGCTGAGTTGAAGAACATTCCATCGCGCTTCTCGATCAGCTTGAGACCGACCAGAGCATTCAGAAGCATTTCGGTGGAGCGCGGCGAGGCTTCGATTTTCTGCGTGACCGCTTCGGCGGATGCTCCGTCGGCCACGGCGGTGAAGATGTCAAGCTCCAACGCGGTAAGCAGTACGCGGCTGGGCATGAAAGCACGAGCCAGCTCGTTGAGGTCGTCGGAAAGGATGCCGGCTTCGTCCTTGGCCTTCACCATGGCGAGATATTTCTGCGTGTGCTCCACGGCTGCAGCCTTCATGGCGGGAGGGTCATTCCACTGCAGGCGCGAGACTACAGCGCCTGCTTTCAAATGCGAGGTCACAATCTCAGGAACATCGGCGGGCGTGACTTTGCGGTACCACGTGCCTTCCGGATAGACGATCATGATCGGTCCGTCATCGCACAGGCCGAGACAGCCGCAGGAGGTGACCTGCACATCGTCGCTCAAACCCTGTTTACCTAGTTCGCCGTGCAAGGCCCCCAAAATGCTCATTGATCCACTGGCAGGACAACAGGTGACTCCCTCGGGCTTTTGCTGGGTGCAAACGAAGACATGATGACGGAACGGCTCCATGATTTTCTCCTGTCTTCGATTGTGGTACGGGAAGACGCAGCGCACCGTGACGCGGGTCACAGTGGACTAGGAGACGGCGCAGAGAAACTCTTGCCTATCCTGCCAGGAACGTGCCAGCGGCTGCGAGATGTACTACCAGCGCGATACCCAGCAGTAGCCATGCGGTTCGTGCCGTAATCCACTGGTCTTTTACGGCGCGTCGAAGCACGTAAACACCGAACGGAAGGTTGATGAGGACGGCTGTGATTACTCCGGGGGCGTAGCCGCCTCTGACGCAGGAGGCGAAGATGTGCCAGGCCGCATTGATCAGCAGGATGCACTCGAGAAAGAGTGCCGCTACCAGTAGCGCCTTTCGCGGACGCAAGATCGCCCAGACGATTACGGCGAGCGGCAGCACGGTCGCAGCCAGCAGCGCAATTCGCAGGTTGTGCGGGTTTTGCAACAGCGCTGGCGGAGGCAGAAAGCGTGGCAGTTGGTTGGCAGATGCAAGGTAGGCCGGGAAGGTCAGGTATTCCTCGATGGTGTGCAGCACCAGCGTCACACCGATCAGGGCCAGCACGGCATTGCGAGACAGAGAGGGCATGACAGATGGCTCATGGTATTCGCATTCTTGAGTTTTTCGGTAGGTTTTCGGAAGCGGAGATGTCAGACAATAAAATTAAGGCCACATTCCGGTTGGCGGAATGTGGCCTCGTGTGGTCACGCGTGACTTTAGCGGACGGTCACGCGGACTGTGTTGGAGCCGATGCCGTTGGTAACCGTTTGGAAGTCATAGGTTCCCGACGGCATGGACGGCAGATCGAAGTGGGTATATCCGAAGTGGTTGGGAGCGATGGAATGCACATTCGGCCCGGCGGGGCCGTCGTCGTGGGTGAAAGCGTAGTACACGTAGCCGACGGTGCAGGTATTGCCTGAAACGTTCGAACATGTCAGGCGAGCCAATGGAAAGTCGGTGTCGGACTGCTTATCGTCACCGTAGAAGTTGTTCTGCGAGAAACCGTTCAACTGGTAGCCGTAAACCACATTGTTTGCCTGACCGCTATGGAAGGTGGTCGCGGTCATGATGATCGACGCCGGAACGGGGATGTTCTGCGCAGGAGTGCAACTGGTACACGTCCAGTTAGCTAGACCCGGCGCCGGGTTGTACACCTCGACGTACAGGTTGAAAGCAGTGAACAGGATCTGGCCGGTGGGCAGGATCATCAACGCGCCGTCGTACGAAGTGTCGTTCGAAGGCGGCGTGCAATCCGCCGGTTGAGGAATGATGGTGGTGGTCGTATTGGTCAAGGTGTTGGCGATCGGATCGTATTCCACGAAATAACAGCCGTTCAGGAACAAGCCCGGGCTCAGCATGGCCAAGACTTTGCCGTTCGGTTCCAGGGCCGACGGACCATCCGACTGACCGAGGCCAGCCGCGGGAACCGGACCAACAGCCCAAGTGTTGGCTGCCACGTCGTACACCGCCGTGGCGTTCTTGTTTCCACCGATGGCAAATACCTTGTTGTTGTACATCATGGTTGCGGCACCCAGCTCCTCGTCCCGTGAGTTGTAGAGCAGGACGGGAAGCGGAGGCCCGCAGGCCCAGGTTCCAACTCCGTTGGGATTTGTAACCGTGTAGAGCTCAGAACTTTGGGTGGGGTTAGGGCAAGCCGTGACGCGCTTGGTGTCGATCATCAGCACCTTGCCGTTGGTCAGCAGCGTGTAGCCAGATTCGTCGGTTGTCGATTGCAGGACGTTGCCGCTGGTGATCCACGAATTGGGGCCATTGAAAATTGCGTTCTGGTGGCCCACTGGGGTTTGCGAATTGCAGCAGCTTGACTGCAGATCGGCTCCGTTGAACAGAATGACGCTGGCGGCATCGCCAATACGCGTCCACCCGGACGGAGGAGCATTCGATGCGAACGTCAGCGGTCCGCTAAACGGAACGTAGGTTCCGATCTCGCCCAGATTAGTGAAGGTCGAAGCGTTGGAGTTGTACTCTCCACCTTCCAGCAGGAGCTGTCCGCAATTCAGGCCGGGAGGACAACTAGGAGTCTGAGCATTGGTTGTGGCGTTCAGAAAGGTCTGCGAACTGAAATACAAAGGTTGGTAGGACGTTGGCAGATTTCCGGCGAGGGTCCATGTGCCGTTTACGTAGCTACCGTAAGCGTCGGGTGTGAGGTAGTACCAGTCGGTATAGCCCCAGTTGAGATTGCCGGTTCCGTTTTCATGATGTACCAACACCCGGCCGTCCCTGAGTTGGAGCATTTGGCCGACGCCGTCAAAGCCGCCGACGGTTATGGGTTGGTTGTTGAGGGGTGTCCACGATTGGGCGCCGGCAATTGTCGTCCATGTCAGCACAAGGAACGACGCAATGGCCAGAGTTCTAAACAGCTTCATAATTCTCGTTTCCTCTCAGTGAAGTAGCTTACGGTTATCGATCCAGTTTCTTGTCCCCCTTTCGAATAGCTTTTGCTCTCGCGTCCGGCACGCGACTGACCTAGAACAGACGCCGGCGGGCCCGCAGACCGAGTCCGACCAAACCGGTTGCCAGCAACGCCAGGCTGGAGGGTTCCGGAGTAAAGAGCGCAAAGGCAAGATCATTCGGTTCTGATCCACATGCGCCGAAGAAGCACTGATACGACACGCCGTCACCACCCGTGCCGGTCTCCCAGCCCCACTGCGGCGGGAATCCCAGATCAGGTACGACGGAAATCCAATACGTCGAGCCGCCGGCGGCCGTGAACGTGGTGTTCAGGCCGTAGAGGAACGTCGGGTCGCCCGTGTTATCGAAGCCGAGAAAGGTTTCACCAGCGTTGCCGGCGATATCACCCGAACTGGCCAACAAAGCACCAGGAGCGCCAGCGTTGTTAGCGTAGAAATTGAGAGTGAAGCCTGTGATCGTTCCTTGCGTAGCGGGATTGAAATACGAACCAACCCATTCCACACGGTTGATGGTGTAGGTTGAGCCTAGTGTGAAGTTATCGTAGGCGGTAGCGAAATTTCCAAAGCCGTTGGTGTCGTTTTGCGATGCGTAGGCACCGTTGTAGTCAGGGTTTTGGAAATAGATGATGGTGCTGGCGAACGCGGGCGCGGTCGCGCATAGCGCCAGCAAGACGAGGACGAACAAGGGTCGAACGACGTTCTTGGTCATGAGTGTTTTTTCCTTTGCGGGAAATGCTAGTCCCGGTTGTGACCAGGCTTGCGTCGGTGGGCTTGCGAAGGCTTCGTGGAGAAGCCGTGGCCAGAAACGAAAAACGGGCCGACACCTTATGGGGTTCGGCCCGTACAGCGAGTGCTACTCTATAGGAGGCACAAAGGTTGTCAATGGCTCTAAGGTTTTACAGCACTTTAGTGGTAACAAAAACTTAACTCTATTCGCGAGCGGAAAGTAGTGCTACTGCAAGTTTCAGCCGTAAGTAATGTGGTTTCAATGACAAGAGTAGTTGTCGAATTGGCCCAAGTTCTGGCTCGTTTGTGTAATCTAGATAGAACCCGCACTCTGAGGAGAGTCTCCGATTGAAACGTGTCCTTGCGTTCCTTCTGCTCATCACACTGAACCTTTCGCCCATCGCTTTCAGCCAACAGCCAACCGAGAAGCTTCCCTTTAATCCACCCACGAAGATCACCGGATATCGCGACGCCGCTGCCGAATTGCAAGCGGAGAAAACGTTTCTGGCTGCACCAAGCGCCGAGTTAGCGAAGGAGCACTTGCGCATCCTGACTTCTGCGCCGCATGTGGCTGGGTCCCCGGAAGATAAGAAGACCGCCGAGTACGTGCTCCAGAAATACAAGGAAGCAGGACTGGATGCTTACATCCAGGAATATAAAATCTGGATGAACCTTCCCGCAGAGATCCATGTAGATCTGGTCGCACCTGACGGCGTAGTGATGCACGGCCCGTCGCGCGAGCACGTGGACGGCGACGATCCCTACCAGGACGACCCGCGCGTGGTGATGGCCTACAACGCATTCTCACCGTCGGGCGACGTGACGGCCGATGTGGTGTACGCGAACTATGGGCGTCCCGAAGATTTCAAGAAGCTGAAGGAGATGGGCGTCGACCTGAAAGGGAAGATCGCCGTGGTTCGCTACGGAATGAATTTCCGCGGAGTGAAGCCGTTTGTAGCTTCGGAATACGGCTGCGTGGGCGTCATCATTTATTCCGATCCGTGGGACGACGGCTACTTCAAGGGCGACAAGTATCCCAAGGGGCCGTGGCGTCCTGACACCGGCGTGCAGCGCGGATCGATCCAGTACCTGTTCCGCTATCCGGGCGATCCGACGACACCGGGAATTGCTTCGGTACCCGATTTGCCAGACAGCAAGCGAGTCTCGCCCGAACAGGCGACGGATATGCCCCACATTCCCACGACTCCGCTGTCGTATCACGATGCTGTCGCCGATCCTGGCGAACTTGGGCGGCCCGGAATCTCCGCGCGAGTGGCAAGGCGCATTGCCGTTTACCTATCACGTTGGCCCGGGACCCGCGAAGGTCCACATGCTGCTGAAGCAGAACTACCAGTGGACGACCATCTACGACGTCATTGGCATGGTGAAGGGTAGCGAGTTTCCTGAGCAGTGGGTGATCACCGGCAACCATCGCGATGCGTGGGTGTATGGGGCGGTCGATCCAAATAGTGGCACCGCGGCCCAGCTTGAAGCGGTACACGGTGTGGGCGAGCTGCTGAAAACGGGATGGAAGCCGAAGCGGACTATGGTGTTTGCCAGTTGGGATGCCGAAGAAGAAGGGCTGATTGGTTCGACTGAGTTCGCCGAGCAGCATGCCGACGAACTTCGCAATGCCGTCGCCTATTTCAACATGGATGTGGCCGTCGCGGGCCCAAATTTCGGCGCGTCGGCGGTGCCGAGTCTGAAGCAGTACTTACGCGAGGTATCGCAGTCGGTTCCGAGTCCGAAGGGCGGCAGCGTGTACGAACAATGGAAGGCGACCCAGGAACAGCGTGCGCGCGATACAGGTAACGGCGGTGCGCCGCGGCAGCCGAATGCGGTAGTGAAGAAAGATGTGAACGTCGGCGACCTGGGCAGCGGCTCCGACTTCACTCCGTTCCTGCAACACCTCGGCGTGCCTTCGACCGACATCGGCTCAGGCGGGCCGTATGGCGTGTACCACTCGGTGTTCGATAACTTCGCGTGGTTTACGAAGTTTGGTGATCCGACATTCGTGTACGAGCAGCAGATGGCGCGGGTATACGGATTACAGACCTTGCGCATGGCCTCGGAAGACGTACTGCCGTTTGACTACGAAGACTACGGCAAGGAGATTTCCGAGTACATAAAAGCCGCTGCGATCAAATCGAAGGAAACGTTTGGGGCGAAGTCGCCATCGTTTGCGGATGCGGAACAAGCCGCGTCGCGCCTCGAAAAGGCCGGCGCGCAGATGATGCAGGCAGAGACCAGCATGAAGGGCGATGCGGCGAAGGTCAATCAGGCATTGATCGGCACCGAGCGGGCATTCCTCATCGACGGCCTGCCGGATCGGCCCTGGTACAAGCATGCGATCTATGCTCCGGGAAAGTACACGGGTTACGCTGCGGTTGTGATTCCGGGAGTCAACGAAGCGATCGACGCGAACGATGTGGCGCTGACGCAGGAACAGTTAAAGGTGCTGACGGGCGCTCTAAATCGCGCTGCGGAAACGCTGGAGAAGGGAATGTAAGACGGTGGCTGGAACCCTTACCGTTTCTGTACTCTCTGCCGGAACCATGTAGTCAGTTCGGATTCAGAGAGTGTCCCAGCGGCTAGCGCCTCGATGGTCCGCACCGCATCCGGCGGATCGAACTCGAGGCGATGCCCGTTGATCGCCAGGAACACGCGAGCGACCACCCATGCAGTTCGTTTGTTGCCGTCGGCGAAGGGATGGTTGCGCGCCAATCCATATGCATACGCCGCTGCAAGCGCGGCGGCGTCCGGACGTTCGTAGCCGGCGAGGTTGCGCGGACGCGCCAGGGCCGACTCGAGCGCACCCGCGTCGCGTACTCCCTCGGGCCCGCCGTGTTCCGCCAACTGACGGTCGTGGATGGCATAGACAACGTCCTCGCGCACCCACCGCCAGCGCTTCACTTCGAGAGTGCCCGCAGCACGTCGCGATCCGCGTGCATGATCTCCTCGGCCGCGGTGATCTGGCGCTCGAACTCCGGATCGTAAGGCGTAACCCTGAACCCTCCCGGTGCCTCTGTCAGATACAGGGAATCGCCCTTTTTCACGCGCAAGCGCGCCATGACTTCCTTATTCAGGATCAGCCCCGCCGAAGCGCCAATGGTCGTGATTTTCAGTTTTGGCATGTCGCTCCTATATAACATCCATTATATAGTACATAGAAAGGTCGGGGCGGTGGCCCGTATTTCCCTGGTCTTGGGAAATGTGGGATGATCCTGAGCTCTACTGGCTACTGGCAACTGACCACCGACGACTGAATGAAAACCGCAGGCATGATCGGCGGGCTTGGACCCGAGTCCACCATTGATTATTACCGGTCGATCCTCGCGCGCTATCGTGCGAAGAAAGCCAGATAGCGGGTTATCCGCACATCGTCATCAATAGCCTTGATGTCGACAAAGGCCTCGCCATGCTCGACGCCGGGCGACTGGATCACCTTGCGGATTTTCTTGCTTTGGGCATTCAGACCCTGGTGCGTGCGGGTGCGGACTTCGGCTTCATCGCTGCGAACACGCCGCATATCGTATTCGACGAACTCCAGCGGCGCTCAGCTATTCCCCTCCTGAGCATCGTGCGCGCTACGGCCGACCGCGCCAAGGCGCTCGGACTGAAGAAGGTGGGTTTGTTCGGGACGGGGTTCACCATGCGAGCGACCTTCTACCCCGAGGAGTTTGAGCGTGCGGAGATCGCCCTCGTGATACCAACTGAGTCAGAGCGGGACTTCATCCACAAGAAATACATCGGCGAACTGCTGAAGAACCAGTTCCTGCCTCAGAGTCGGGCGGAGATCATGGACGTTGCTCTCCGGATGCAAGTCGAAGACGGCGTTGAAGCGATCCTTTTGGCGGGGACAGAACTTCCGCTGCTGTTACGAGACGCTGCTGATCAGGGCATCGAGTTCCTCGACACCACCGTGATTCATGTCGAGGCCGTGGTGGATGAACTGCTTCGCTAGTCGCGTTTTCGTCGATAGCGGTGGAATTGGTGGTCTCCGGATTTGCGGCAACTCAGCCAAGTCCAGTGGGTCATGGTCTCTTTGGTAAAGCCGGGGCCGGCAAAAATGGTGGGTCGCAGGAGTGGGTTGATGGCCTGTTCATTCGGCAGACGCTCTTGATCCGAAGGAACGGTTTGTCCGGTTTCAACCGGCGAGACGGTCAGAAACTTTTCATCGATAAGATCGGCGCGCGCCAGCGTGCCGTAAAGCGTCGGACCACCTTCGCAGAGCAGATGACGGATTCCAATCTGCTGCCTTAGCCCGCGAATGGCCGTAGGAAGGTCGATGAACTCGCCGGTCCCTGCCGCGATAACCGTGACGTGCGGATGGCTGCTTTGTGCGCGCAGGCGCTCGGCGCCTGCGGGCGACGTAACGATGGCCGAGTCCACTGTGTCGCCATCGAAGACTTTCCAGCGCGAGAGATCCAGATCGGTTGCGCGAGTAACGAAGATATTGCATTGCCGCCCCTTGCCCAACTTTTCGCGAAGCCGCAGCAATTCAGGTTCGACCGCTTGAAAGACGATGCCGCGGCTCTCGGGGCCGCGATTGCGCTGTTCCTCGCGTAAGGTATTCATTCCCATGATGACGGCGTCGGCGTGAGCTCTCAGCAAATCCATGAGCCAGCGATCGCCGCTCGACTGCGAAATCTCGGCGCCTGAGGCATGTTTCCCCAGCAAGCTAACGATGCCGTCGAGTGATTGCACGAAGTTGCTGTAAATCCACGGACGGCCGTTCGGTGGCGCAGGAAGGGCGAAATTTCCATAGGGCGCGAGCGCATCGTCGGCAAACGGCGAGGGTTCGGCTCGATCGAACAGGACTTCAAAGAGCGGCGTTTCTCTCGTGCTTGCCATGAGTACGTCGATTCTACCGTGACCAAGTGTGCATGCGGTCGCGAGCGTCGATGTATGATGGAAAACTTCTCGCAATCAGTTAGTTGTTTTGCATTCGGAGGACCCATGGCTGAAACAGGCGGAGCGAATATCGAGATCGCTCACAAGTTGAACGAGGCCGAAGAGCACGGACCGCACCACAAATCAAAGTGGATCGAGACCCTGGAGATTGCGGAGGCCATTATTCTCGCAATGGTCGCGATTGCCACCGCATGGAGCGGCTACCAAGCGGCGCTGTGGGACGGAAGACAGGATGAGCGCTATGAACAGTCGACCAGACTGCGCGTTGAAGCCCAGGGCATGAGGACATTGGGCGACCAGGAGCGAATATATGACGCCATGACCTTCGCGGACTGGTTGAAAGCTGCAGCCACGGGCGATCAGAAGGTCGCGCACCTCTTTGAACGCCGCTTTCGTCCTGAGTTTCGCGTTGCCTATGATGTGTGGCTGAAAACCGATCCGCTCAACAATCCGAACGCTCCTCCTGGTCCCCAGCTCTTGCCTGAATATCACAATACCGAATTGGAGAAATCGGCCAAGCTGACGGACGAAGCCTCGGAGGTGTTTGAAGAGGGAACGAAAGCCCGCGAGACGTCGGATATGTATGTACGCGTCACCGTGCTGCTGGCAACCGTGCTTCTGTTGACCGCCATCGCTCAACGCTTCAAGACTCACCAGGTGCGCATGGGCTTGGCCGTGGTGGCGTTCTTGCTGGTTTGCATTCCGCTTTACAGGATCCTCACCCTGCCTCGCTTGTGAGCTCGCCGATCCGGAGCACGATGGACATCAAATTGAATGAGGTTGAAACCCGCGTATTGGGCGCGCTGATCGAGAAAGACATTACGACACCGGACTACTATCCGCTGTCGCTGAATGCGCTGGTGAATGCCTGCAATCAGAAGAATAATCGCGACCCGCTAATGAGCCTGGACGAAAGCGCCGTGCGTGATGCGCTAGGCGGGCTACAGGACCTGGGGCTGGCAGGGCCTGCCAGCGGGGCGGATAGCCGTGTCACCAAGTACGAGCACCGTTTGCAGGACGTTTTGAACTTGTCGCGTGGAGAGACCGCGGTGCTGTGCGTGTTATTGTTGCGCGGGCCGCAGACTCCTGGCGAATTGCGCGGACGCACCGACCGCATGCACCACTTCGAAGACCTCGACGCCGTACAGATGAGTCTGCAGAAGCTAATGCAGCGCGAGCCGCCGCTCGCTGCCATGCTCCCGAGACAGCCCGGAACCAAGGAATCACGTTACGCGCACTTGTTGTCGGGGGAGATCGATGTGTCGCAGCTCGCGGCTCCTCACGAGCATTCGCCATCGAGTTCATCCGGAGACGACGAGCGGATCAACCAGTTGGAGGAACAAGTTGCCGGCCTGCAACGCGAGATCAGCGACCTGAAG
Source organism: uncultured Acidobacteriaceae bacterium (assembly GCA_963749635.1). Classification (GTDB taxonomy): domain Bacteria; phylum Acidobacteriota; class Terriglobia; order Terriglobales; family Acidobacteriaceae; genus DASRAA01. Next base: position 82,123 of record CAVVNW010000015.1, on the reverse strand, counting down.
CAACGGTTCGAGGGGTTCCGCAAACAGTTCGAGTGAAGCTGTACGTCAATCGTCGCCGTGCGCCGTCGCGAGTGGTGGGCCATCCGCATCTTCCCACGGCGGCAGCAGCTTAATCAGTGCCCACAGAATGACGAATGGCAAGACAGTGAGCACGATGGCAACTAGCAGTCCCTCGCGATCGATCAGCCCCAATTTGTAAGTCGTGTAGCCGAGGAAACTCTTGGAGAAGAGCTGTCCGCCGATCACCACGTTCCAGCGCATGGCGAAGATGCCCATCATGGTCAGGCAACCGGCGACTCCGTAAGTCAGCCTGCGTCGGGCTTCGTTCAAGGGCAGCACCTGGGTCGCCGCCAGAAGCAAAATAGGCGTCAAGGTACCCAGCAAAATCTGAATCACGATATGCGGCAAGTAGAGCTTGGTGTGCACCATGAAATCGAGGCTGCGGAACGATTCGTCTGATTCATAGATTCGATGAATCAAGTCGAGCAGTTCGAGCGTGAAGTCGATCAGAAAGGCGTAGAACAGGTACTTCGCGACGGTGTCGAGGCAGCGCATGTCGATCGGTTCTTTGCGTGCCCGGCAGAGAAACATATAGACCAGCATGACGATGGCGATGCCTGAGACCATTGCAGAAAAGAGAAATACGACCGGCATGAGCGGCGACGACCACCAGGGATTGGCCTTCACGCTGCCGAAGATAAACCCCACGTATCCGTGCAGCAGAAACGCCGAGGGAATGCCGACGATGGTGATGATCCATCCGACCTTCTGGTCGAGCGCCAAGGCTCTCGGGCTGATGTTGGTCGAGCCCAGCGTCAATATCTTGTAGAACCAGCGCTTCCATCCCGTAGTCGTTTGCGAGAAGACCACGATGTCGTGCCGGTAGTCGAGCCAGACTTCCAACACCAGCACAGCCATCAGGTACCACAGGTATACAAAGCCGAACATCGCCATCGCGGAGGAAGTATGTGGCGTGAGGTACATCTCCAGCGAGCGCTCGGGATGGCCTAGGTGTAGTTGCAGCGGCAGAGGCGCGACCAACAGAAACGCCAGCGCAGTCAACAGTGCGAGGCGATAGGTGGGCTTCACTGCGTCCACGCGAAACACGCGTTCGAGCGAGGCAAGGATGAACGCGCCCGCCACCAGTCCCGTCAGGAACGGGTAGAGAACGATGAGCACGCTCCATTGCAGTTCGATCTCGTTCGGGTACATGAAGCCTTCAACAGGTATGCCGGTCATGTGCCCTCCTATCGCACCGAGCCGTCGAGGCCGTAATAGAACGCCTTGGCCTGCGTCGCGAGATGTGGTTTCAAAACTTGCACGCTGTGCGTCTCGATAAATTTGTGCACCGGATCGTTGGGGTTCTTAAGATCCACAAGCTGGCGAGCCTGCGTTGGGCAGGTCTCGCAGCACGCGGTCGTGAGTCCCTTGGTGATGCGGTGATAGCAAAGCGTGCACTTCGATGCCGTTTTGGTCTCCGGGTTGAGGAAGCGGCAGCCGTACGGGCAAGCCTGAATGCAGTAGCGGCATCCGAGGCAATACGTCTGGTCGACCAGCACCACGCCGTCCGGCGACACGAAAGTCGCTCCAACCGGGCAAACCTGCGTGCACGGCGAGTCGGCGCAGTGGTTGCACATTTTCGGTACGAAAAAGTTCTTGCCACCTTCTGCGGTCGCGGCGGGAAATCCGTGCTTGCCGCCGTCGGGAGAATCGACCACTGGGTTCTCGACCGGCCATCCGGGCACGTGATAGCGTTCGACCCAGGTGCGGAAGTAGCCGTCGGGCACGTTGTTCTCGGCCTGGCAAGCTTGCACGCAGGTGCCGCAACCGATGCACTTGGTGACGTCGATCAGCATGCCCCACCAGTGGTCGGTCATGTTGTAGTTCGGTGCAGCTTCCGGAGTACCGGCGAGAATCGACTCCCAGGCGATGGCGGCTGCGGGCAACAGAATCAGCAACTGACGGCGCGTGATGGTCATTGGTTCGCTCCGCTATCGATTTTCGGGCTATGCGGTTTGTGACAGGTGTCGCAGACCACTCCGCCCGAGTGGTCGGCCGACGCGACTTGCGGAAAATCCCTCGGCTTGGCGACGTTCGCTTCGTGGCAGCGGGCACACAAGACGGCAACGTCTATATGCGGCGGTTGCAGTGAAGTTGGATCGTCGGCGTGCTTGGCCAGTGGTCCGTGACAGGACTCACAGGCGACATGTGCATGCACGCCCTTGCTCTTCACCTCGAACACCTCGGTGTGACAGCTCTCACAGGCCCCATGGCCGGCGAACATCACCGGCTTGGCAGCGATTTCGGCCAGTGCGGCTGCGCGGTAGTGACCGTATTTGCCGAAACTCTTCGGCACGAAGAAGCTGCGTAGCAGCAGGAACAACACGGCTCCGGCTGCGAAGACCGCTGCCATGCGGAAGAGATGGCCTGCATCTTTGAGATTTGCCATTCGCGTAATTCGCCAGTGTGCGTTAGGGTTGATCCGCTCCGGGCTTCGAAGCCGCGACCGGGCGCGTTCCCATCGGCTTCGTTGATACAAGATGTGTTACCCAATCGGCTGTGCGGCCCGTCACAGGTTATAGTGACAACACAACGGCGACCACCGATTGCAGAGTTCAGAAACTATCGGGACGGGGTCGCCGCGCGCCCAGGACCCATGGCGGGACGGTCCTGCAACCATGGGGTGGCATGACGTATCTAATGACTCGAGGAAAGAATGGCAGACAGAGTTCAGAAGACTGAAGAAGAATGGCGCAAGGAATTGACCCCGCAGCAATACCACGTTCTGCGCGAGAAGGGCACCGAACGGCCCTTCACCGGTGAATACGCAGCGGTGATGACTCCCGGGGTCTACAAGTGCGCCGCCTGTGGGCAGGAATTGTTTCTGTCCGACACGAAGTTCGATGCCGGTTGCGGCTGGCCCAGCTTTTATCAGCCGGCGTCGGAAGACAATATCGATGCCCACGAGGACAACACTCTGGGGATGCGCCGCGTCGAAGTAACCTGCTCCCGCTGCGGCGGGCACTTGGGACACGTCTTTCCCGACGGCCCACGGCCGACCGGGCTGCGGTACTGCATCAATTCGGCTTCGCTCAAGCTGGATCCGAAAGCCAAGTAATCACCACAGAGACACAAAGGCACCAAGGGTAGACGAGCCAGGAGCCACCGCTGAGCTAACAGGGCTCTTGCTCTCGTTTCCTCTGTGTCTCAGTGACTCAGTGGTGAATTGGTTTGTGACAGGCTCAGGATCTTCCCGCGCACGAACTCCACGATCTCCGGCGTGACATACGGCGGCGGAGTAATCCGAAAGATAGGTTTCGCAGCCACAGGCTTCAGTGAGACGCCCGTCCACGCGGCTTGTTCTTCGCCGTCGTGAAGAATGACGGCGTCGGCCCGGTCGAGGTATTCCTTCGCAGACGCTTTAAAGTCGGAGTTCGCGGCGTCCAGCACCGTGAGATAAAGATCGGGGCGCAAGAAGCGAATGACGCTGTTCGATTCCAGGATGGCGTTTTCCGCCGAGGCCAGCTCTTTACGCAGGCGAGGCATGGCTTCGGCCAACATGCCCTGGCGCGTCCGCACCCACAACGAGCGCGCTGCGCCGGATACCAGAAACCGCGATGAGTCACTGTCGCCGCTCCGGTCGCGTTCTTCAGTGATGGCCCAGGAATGGTCGTCGGTCTCGCAATCGCAAGGTTCGCCGTTAGCCGAGCAAATCCCATGACCATATTGCGTGACTTTGACGGCGGTCCAATGCATCTCGGTCAGCGCGGCGATGATGCCGGCGACGACGCTGGTTTTGCCTACGCTGCGAGAATGTCCGCCGACAACGATGACAGCCATGATGCCTACTTCTCGTTCTTGCGCGTGAGCCGCGCCAGTACCGCGAGCTGCTTCAGGTAGGTGCGCACCGGTTGTGCCGGAGTCCCCCACATAATCTCGCCACCACGCAACACCTTGTGCGGCAGCACGCCACCCTGTCCGCCGAGGATGGTGCCGTTCTCCAGTCGCGCGTGGTCGCCGATGCCGACCTGTCCACCCAGAACGCAATCGTCGCCCACCGTGCAACTTCCGGAAATCCCCGTTTGCGCCGCGATGACGGTGTTCGTGCCAATCGCGCAGTTGTGTCCGATGTGCACCAAGTTGTCGAACTTCGTACCCGGCCCGATAACCGTTTCGTCGAGTGCACCGCGATCAATGGTGCAGTTGGCACCGATCTCGACGTATTCGCCGATGACGAGCCGGCCGACCTGCGGGAACTTCACATAGCGTCCGAATTTTTCATCTTTCACGAAGCCGAAGCCATCCGAGCCGAGCACGGCGCCTGCGTGAACGATGACGCGGCGGCCAATCGTAGTTCCCGGATAAATCACGACACGGGGATAGATCTCGCAGTCGTCACCTACGATGACGCCTTCGCCGACACAGCATCCCGCGCCGATGAAACTGCGCTCGCCAATCACCGCATTCGCTTCGACAACCGCGTGCGCACCCACACTGGCACTAGCCGCGACTTTCGCCGACGGATCAATCACCGCCGTGGCATGAATTGCCGGCGCTGACTCATCTTTTTTCTGCAGCAACGAACCAGCGGTGGCAAACGCCAGCCTTGGGTGAGAATTGATCAGCAGAGGTTTGTTCGTGGTAATGTCTCCGGCTGATTCGTGCACGACGATGGCGCTGGCGTGCGAATTCATGGCGTCTTCGAGATGGCGGTCGTGTTCGACGAACACCAGGTCGCCAGCTTGCGCGTGAGCGATGCTGGCAACTTTGGCAATCTCGATGCGCCCATTGCCGATGAGCCGGGAAGAGGTGAATTCCGCGAGTGCTTGCAAGGTCTGCGGCATGGCACTGTTATAGGCGAAATTCAAGAGACTTACCACAGAGACACCGGGACATCGATTCCAAAGACGACTTCACCACGGAGGCACGGAGGACACGGAGAATAATTGAAAGGGAATCAAAGGATAAAATCCGTGCTCTTCGGCATGGTCTACGGCTGTTTTTGCATTTCAACTCTGTTTTTGATCTTGGCCTCCCTTTCTCCGTGTCCTCCGTGCCTCCGTGGTGAATGAATTCCGTTGCTCAGTACAGCGGCGCCTCGCCCGGCGGGCGCGTTTTCCAGCGGCGATGCACCCACAGCCATTGGTCGGGATACTTGCGCACATAGTCTTCGAAAATTCGGTTGAACAATGCGGTGTTGGCAACGGCGTCAGCCTCGCCGTCGCCGGTGCGCACCAACTCCAGCGCCGGACCAAACTCCACGCGATATTTGCGCAGCACTGGGTCCCAGATGGTGAATGCCGGGACAACGGCAGCGTCGGTATGCAGGGCCACGCGCGCAATACCCACGGCGGTGCAGGCCGGAATGCCGAAGAAGTCCACGAACACTCCTTGCGGCGGAGTCATGTTGGTATCCATGAGGATGCCGACCGTCTCATTGCCCTCCATGGCCGCCAGCAGGCCGCGGGCGAATCCCTGTTTGCCAATCACGCTGTTGCCGTGCAGCGTGCGGTAGCGCGTGACCAGGTCATCGACGTACGGATTATCGAGCGGCCGCACCACGATTCGCATGGGGTGGCCCTGCAGCGAATGGAAAAACGATCCGATCTCCCAGCCGCCAAAGTGACCGGTGAGAAAGAGCACACCTTTGCCGCGCTTCTCGGCGGCTTCAAAGTTTTCAAAACCCTGATACACCGCGACTCTCGAGGCATTGGCGAGCGTGTAACTGGGGAAGAGGCAGAACTCTGCCAGCAGACGGCCGAGAGATAGGTAGACTCCGCGCAAGATTTTTCGGCGCTCTGCGACCGACTTAGTGGGGAAGGCCATTTCCAGGTTGCGCATTCCTACTCGCCGCAGCCGTGGGTGCAGAAGGTAAGCCAGTCGGCCGATAGTAGTTCCGACTGCCCGCGCCACGGGGCGGGGCAGCGTTCCGACCAGGCGCACGAGTACGGCCAGCAGCAAGTATTGCAGTCGGTACATCATTAGGGGGCCATTTGACCGTAGCACCGCGCGGGAAGGGAAGGCAAACCAAGGGCGGCGGCATCGACTGCAAGAGCAAAGAAAAAGCGGTGGCCGCAGCCACCGCCGTGAACTCATCGTTCAGTTAGCGCAAATAGCTTCCGCTGCCCGCCGGATCAGCAGGCGTTGTCGCTGCCGGCACCGCCGCCGGCGCCTTGGCCGGCACGCTTGCCGGTGTCGCCGTTGCCGTTGGTTCAACCGGAGCCGCCGTCGAGGTCTGAGCAGGATCAGTCGCTGGAGCCGTCGCTGGAACCGTTTCGGCAGGAGCCGGAGCTGCAGCCGGCATTGGTGCCGAAGCCGGTGCCGGAGCCGACACCGATCCAGCTGCGGGCAACGCGGCGCGCTTGGTTGGCGCGTAGCGCTCCACCGTATTCAGCAAAGCCAGCGAATCCTGTGGCGGAGGCACCTCTCCGTTCAACAACGAGTAGAAGGTCCAATCCTTGCCGTAGAAGGCGCGCACGTCGCCATCGTCCTGGCGAATGACCGCCCCGCTCAGCGACACGCCCAGAAACAGGCCGCGCGAGCGCGAGTACGTCAGCACCTGGGCACGCATCGTCAGGTCTGTTGCCGCCTGCGCATCGCGCCCCACCGGCCCGGCTGCCGCCGAGGCATCGGCTCCCAGCTTGAACTTGCTCTGCAAAAGGTGCTGCATGCCGTCATCGGTGCGAATGATCAGCACCAGATCGCTGGCTTGCCCGCCCGCTTGAAACCCGAAGCTGCCACCTTCGATGCGGAAGAACGCCGGACTGCTCCATCCCGTGGCCGTGCGGCAAGTGGCTACGCCTTTACCGTAATTGGCGCCGAAGATAAAGCTGACCTTGAGCATGGAAGGCACGATGGCGATGCACTTCGCTCCCGACATAATGCTGTCGGGAATGCCTCTGTCCGGGGCTTCCATAATCTGGCCCAGGATCGTGGTCGCACTCTGGACGCGCTCGACATCAGCGCTGCGCGCTCCCGACTGGGCCCACGCCGCGGTGGTGAGGAATGCCAGCAAGGCGATGGATATTTTCTTCATAACTCGACTCCGATCTGGATTGCGGTGTATCAGGCCAGTCAACACCGGCTGTCGCCATCTTAGTTGTATTCGATGTGGTTTTCGCGGATTAGAAGAGCATTGCTGGTTACTCTCTAGTGTCCCGAGGCGAACAAGCTTGGAACCGTTCTGGAGTTTCTGGATCCCATATGCAAATGGTAGAGCTGCGCTTCAGCGCAGCGTTAGTAGCTCTTTTTGTTGATGATTAGAGCCGGGTTTCAACCCGGCGGCACCTTCGGCCACCGAACGGGATACACTGACGCTGGAATTGCTCTGGGAGTGAGTCCCGGACGACGAGAAGGCTAGGAACCTGCTTCCTGGCCACAAAAAATTTAGGATTGGAAGAGGAGACCCTCGCGTCCCCTTCCAACCCTATCTCCCAGGTTCTGTGGTAGGTGAGGGCAGTATGCGTCCTGTGGAAGGGCCGTGCAAGTTACGAAGGTACATGTACCCTGTACTTTAGTAACCATGCCAACGAAGTAACTAGTGGACAGAAAAGTGCCTACGATTCGGACTGATTCACGCCTAACAACGAGTGCGTGAGGGCATGCACCGACAAGGCAATCCGGTTGTTGACTCCTGCTTTGCGCATCAGTTTCGCGACATGCATCTTAACCGTCCGCTCCTCGATTCCCAGTGCGTTCCCGATTTCCTTGTTCGATCGTCCCGAGACCAGTAAATTCAACACCTCGCGTTCGCGGGTGGTGAAAACCAGCGGCTCTTCGGCTCGACTGCGGCGCGGGATGTTGGTCATTCGCTCAATGAATTTGCTGAACAGGTGCGGCGATGCCCAAACCGAGCCGCTATGGACGACGCGGATCGCCTCCTTAAACTCAGCCGCCGGAGACGATTCCTCGATATAGCCTTTAGCGCCCGCGGTCAAGGCACGCAGCGCGAACTCGTCACCCGGCACGTTGCCGGTAGCGACGATCCGCACGCTTGGATTCAGTGCCTTCAGCCCCGCCATGATTTCGTACATGGCAGCCCCAGTACGCGCTCCGATCAGCACCAGATCGTAGCCGCGTGTTCCGAAAATTGTTGAAGGAGTGTAACTCTGCAGCGTGAAGTTCCGGTCTCCCTCGAAGATTGTGCGAAAGCCAACGAAGCGGAGCGGGTCGCTTTCGACTACTGCAATCCGAATGGGATTTTTTACAGCAACTTTCATGGCGCCCTCAATCTAACTGTTTCGATAGAGTAGAACATTTCGGCCAGAAATTATCTGGAACGTAAGTGCTATACACGGTACGGGCGCGCCGCTCTGTTAGGATTCGCTAAAGTGGCTGCTGAAAATGTCGCTTCAGCTGCGTTTGAAAGGGCACAGCTTTAGCTGTGCCGTAGAGTGCTTTATTTTTTTCATCCCGAGGAGGCTTCAGCCTCCGAGGGATCTGTTTTTCGACCTTTTCAGCTTCAGCAGCCGCTGCAGTGGGGCAGTCTGGCGAACTTTGCCTCTGCACCGAATGCCGCGATGCCGTTCGCCCCTGGAGAACTTCGAACAACCCGTGATAAGCCTCGACCATTCAATGGCTTTGCCAGCGGCTGTGGTGGCCCTCGGGTTTGCCTTGTTGGCGCGCGCGCTGCGGGCGGTCAGCGATGGTGGGGCGCTGGCTGGCGCAGGCATCGCTTTTTTGTGGATGACGGCGGCCGGTGTGCGTGGCATTGTGCCGTTGATGGCGGTCTTTCTCCTGACCTTGCTCGCGACCCGGTGGCGCAGTGAGCGCAAACGCAACATAGGAGTGGCCGAACGCCCGCGCGGGCGCGTAGCCTCGCAAGTCCTCGCCAATCTGGGAGCGTCCGGGTTCTGTGCGGCTGTCGCCATCCTCTTCCCGCAACCATCGCGGATCTTGCTGATCGGTGGCATGGCGGCGCTGGCCGAAGCGGCTGCTGACACCGTTTCGAGCGAAGTCGGCCAGGCCATAGCCAGGCAGCCACGCATGATTCTGGGATTTACTCCCGCGCCAGCCGGTACCAATGGCGCGATCACCTTCGAAGGAACGCTGGCCGGCGGGATCGCCGCGAGTGTCGTCACCTGGGCAGGCACGCTTCTGGGGTTGGTTCCCTGGGCAGCAGCTTCATTGATTACCATTGCGGGCGTCTGCGGCATGCTGTTCGACAGCGTGCTCGGGGCGACCCTCGAAAATCGCGGCAAGCTGGGAAACGATTCTGTGAATTTCATCAGTACGGTGTTCGCCGCCGATCTTGCGCTGATAGTGGTGTTGGCGATGCGGTAGTGCTGGTCTTGAGCCAGCTTGTCGGTGATTCCGAAGCGACTTTACAGCTTGCACAAAAACTTGCTTTGGGTCACGTTTTGAAAGGGCACGTCTTCAGCCGTGCCGTACAAGCCTTTATATTTTTGTCATTCCTCGCGGACTTCAGTCCGCGGGGAATCTGCAACGTAGGAAATTGTGGCCCAACCTGAGCGGAGCAAAACTTGGCAAAAACAAAACTGGCGGCGGCGTTCCTGTTCTTGACGGTGGCATCCGGCGGGTTCGCGCAGGAATTCGACGTCCTCATCCGCAACGGACGAGTGATCGACGGCAGCGGCAACCCGTGGACGTACGCCGATGTCGGCGTCATCGCCGACCGCATTGCATTTGTCGGTCGCGCTGGCGCAGGCGTGAAGGCGAAGCGCACCATTGACGCGACCGGACTGATTGTCGCGCCCGGGTTCGTCGACATGCTGGGGCAGTCCGAATTCAACCTGCTTGTGGATAAGCAAGCGGTCAGCAAACTCACGCAAGGCGTGACCACTGAGATTACGGGCGAAGGCGGCTCGATCGCGCCCACCAACGACGTACTGAATAAGGAAAGCGCGGACGTCTTCGAGCACTACCACGTGACTCCCGACTGGCGTTCGCTGGAAGAGTATTTCCAGCGCCTCACCAAACAGGGTAGCGGCATCAACCTTGGGACCTACGTCGGCGCAGCGCAGGTCCGCGACCTGGTGATTGGCAACGCCGACCGCGCTCCCACCCCGGCCGAACTAAAGGACATGGAAATTGCAGTGGACGACGCCATGAGCGACGGCGCCATGGGTGTGTCGAGCGCGCTGATTTATGCTCCGGGTTCATACGCCCAAACCGACGAACTGATTGCGCTGGCCAAAGTCGCATCGGCGAAGGGCGGAGTTTACGCTTCGCACATTCGCAACGAAGGCGACAACGAGTTCGACGCGCTGAACGAGGCCTTCCGCATCGGACGCGAAGCCAACATCCCAGTGCAGATATTCCATCTCAAAGTTTCGGGCCAGCAGAACTGGGGCAAGATGCCGCAGGTCATCGACGCCATCGAAAAAGCGCGCGCCGAAGGCATCGACGTCACCGCGAACCAGTATCCGTACACCGCCTCGGCCACGTCGCTGGGCGCGCTCATTCCGCCGAAATATCACGAGGGCGGTGCCGACGCATTCGTTGCGCGCCTGAAAGATCCAGCTACTCGCGCCCAGATTCGCAAGGAACTCGAAGGCCCGAGCGCCTCGTTCGAGAACATGTGGCGCGGCACCGGCGGACCGACCGGCGTAATGGTGGTGTCGGTCCTGAATCCGCAATTCCGCAAGTTCGAGGGCAAAACCGTCGCCCAGATCGGACAGATGGAGAACAAAGATCCGCTCGATGCCGCCCTCGACCTGATCGCGGCCGACCGCGACAACGTCGGCGCCGTTTATTTCAGCATGAGCGAAGACGACGTGAAGCTGGCCATGCGGCAACCCTGGGTTAGCGTCGGCACAGATTACGGCGAGGTCAGTCCGACCGGTCCGCTGGGCGAGTCAAACTCGCATCCCCGCGCCTACGGCAGCTTCGCGCGCATCCTCGGCAAGTACGTGCGCGAGGAGCATAACCTCCGTCTGGAAGATGCGATCCGCAAGTTCACTTCGCTTCCGGCGCAACAGGTGAAGCTGGAAAACCGTGGCCTTGTGCGCACCGGATATTTCGCTGACATCACAATTTTCAATCCCGAGACGGTGAAAGACGTGGCGACCTTCGAAGATCCGAACCGGCCGTCGGTGGGGTTCGAATACGTTTTCGTCAACGGAGTGCTCGCGCTCGAGCATGACAAAGTCACCGGCCAATTAGGCGGACACCCGTTGCGCGGGCCCGGCTACGCGATGCGCGACTACCTTCCCGACGGTCTGCCGCCGAAAGGAAAGCTTCAGGGATTTGTGACGGACAGCGCCGGGTATCCACTGCCTCGCTCGAAAGCAACCCTGACGGATGCTTCTGGCAAGGTGCTGGGCACCGCAAATATTAAAAAAGACGGCCGCTACGAAATCGTGCTTGACCAGCCTTGCCACGGCTGTTCATTGAAGGTCGAACGTATGGGATTCGTAACCCAGAGCCACTCGGGCATCGAGTACAACGGCTCGAACTCGTTGTGGTTCGGCTTCGCGCTACAAAGAACCAACTAGAGCCGGTCTCATAAACGATTTGAAAGGGCACGCCTTTAGAGCTTGCCGAAAAACTCGTTTTCGTGACCGATTCGTATCAGGGCATGACTTCAGTCATGCCGCAATGCGATTCAAATGGATCACAGGCTTCAGCCACTGAGGGAAATCGAACTCCCTAAACTAGCAATAAGCTTCCGTCATCCACCATCAGCCATAATTTCCGTTTTTCGAAACGAATGCACCCCATATCGCGTCTAAATAAGTGGGAAATTAGCACACCAAATTGCCACCAGCGGGGTTTTTGCTTTATAGCGCGACATGCACAAATGGAAGACATTTGCGATAGGCTGGAGCTTGGCGCTGGCGCTTTTGGTTTTCGCAGCGCGCAAACCCACTATGCCTGACCCGACCGCCTACCACAACGTGGTAGATCTCACTCACGATCTGAACGACCACTCGCCCAACTGGGAAGGCACGGCGCAGTCGCCCTTCAGCGCGAAAGAGCTGGGCAACATCGAGCGCGACGGCTACTACTCGCGCATCTTCACCACCCAGGAGCACTACGGCACCCACCTCGACGCCCCGGCCCACTTCGCTCGCGGCATGTGGACGGTCGACCAGATTCCCGCCGAACGTCTGGTGCGTCCGCTGGTCGTGCTGGATGTGCGCGCCAAGGCCAACCGCCATCCTGACTACGAAATCAGCGTGCAAGATATCGCCGACTGGGAGACCCAGAACGGCGAGATTCCGTCGGGCGCGGTGGTCATGGCCTACACCGGCTGGGACGATCGCTGGAACACACCCAAAGCTTTTCGCAATGCTGCAGCCGACGGCGTGCCGCACTTTCCCGGATACTCTCTCGAAGCCGCAACCTTCCTCGTGAAAACCCGCGATACCGTCGGTCTCGGCATCGACACCATGAGCATCGATCCCGGCGCGAGCCAGGACTACCCAGTACACCTGTTCACCGCCCAAGCCAGCGTCTATCAATTGGAAAACGTGGCCAACCTGGCTCTCGTGCCCGCGACCGGAGCGACCGTCGTAGTGGCTCCCATCAAGCTGGAAAACGGTTCAGGCGGCCCGGCGCGCGTGCTGGCATTAGTGAAGTAACAAGACTGCTCACGCTTGCTGAAAGCCTGTCATCCGCAACGCCTTTTGGTCGAACGTTAGGGTGTATTTGCAACCGGCCCGGATGCCAAGGGCGGCGATGAGGGCGTCCGCAAATGATGCACGTCCCTCCTTAAGAGCAATCATCGCCGTGAACACTTCCTGTTCGTGTTCAATGAGCAGAACCTCAATTTGAAGCATTCGCTCGATGGTGGCAGCGATTTCCCGGGGAGACTGGTTGAAGGTGCGGTCAAGAACCCAAACGGTTTCTGCCATCGCCACAATGCTGACGAAGCCAGGCGTCTCGACTGTCAACCGGTGCTCGATAAGCTCCGTGGCTTTTGGCGACTGCACAGGGTCGTCTTGCGTGAGATAGCGGACGATGACATTGGTATCGAGGCCGATCATCGGCGCTTCTTGGGTCGCGGAACGCCGGCAGCACCGTCGCGCACTGCCTCATTCATCTCTTCGATCGTGACCGGCCGGCGCCTTCCCTTGATCAATCCTCGCAACGCCGAGGCAGGTAGCTTCGGCAACAACACTACCATGCCGTCGGGATGTACAAAGAACTTGACCCGGTCCCCAGGCTGTAATCCGAGATGCTCTCGAATCGCCTTCGGAATGGTGGTCTGGCCTTTCACTGTAATGGCAGATTCCATGATTTGCCTCCCATTACATTATAGCAAAAGTAATACCGCAACTCTGCTAAGAGCTGACAGCTGACAGCTCCTACGTCATGTGCAGCCGGTACAGCGTGTAGCTGGCCGCTTCACGCAGCGCGGCGAAGCAGCGTCCCCACACGGTTTTCGGAATCGACCCCGGCCGCGGCGAGATGTAGACCGTGATGCCTTCACGCTCCATCATTCGCTTCGCCCGATAGAGGTGGTACGCATCGCTCACCAGCAACGCGCTCTTCAATTCATTAGCTTCGAGGATGACAGCCACGCGCCGCGCTGACTGATCGGTGTCGCCGGCCTGGGTTTCGGCGATCAAGTTCACATCCGGGACACCCATTCTCGAAAGGTAGTCGCGTCCCACCTGGCCTTCGCTGAAGCTCGGGTCTTTTCCTGAGCCGCCAGTGGTAATAATCAGCGGAGCCATACCCTTCTCAAACAGTTGATACGCATGATCGAGCCGCGCGCGATAGACCGGCGAAGGATGCCCGACGTACTCCGCCGCGCCGAACACCACGATCGCATCGGCGGGGCGCGACTGGTCGTAGTTCGCCTGGCGCATAATCTCGAATGCCGTCGCGAACAGATACACGACGCACGCGAGCACGCCCAGCGCGAACAGCCAACGATAGGGATGAGATTGGAATTCGCCGGGCCCCGTGGCGACTACCCCTGACCGAGCAATTCGGCGATCTGCTCGGACGGAATCGCTCCCTGGCGCAACAGCCGCCAGCCGCCTTCTTCGTCGGTCAAATCAACGATCGTTGACGGCATATCGCGCGGAGACTGCCCGCCATCGACAATCAGCGGAAGACAATCGCCCAGTTGGTCGCGCACCTCATGCGCATTCGTACATTCGGATGCGCCGTGTAGATTGGCTGACGTCGCGGTAATCGGCGATCCGATAGCGCGAATGATGGCCAGCGGAATCTCGGCGGAGGGCACACGCAGGGCCACGTTGCCCGTATTGGCCGTGACTTTCAACGGCAGCTTAGTGTCGGCCTTCACAATGATAGTGAGCGGCCCCGGCCAAAAACGCCTTGCCAGCAGAAAAAATGTCTCCGGCACCGGCCACGCCAAGTCCGATGCCTGGTCCACCGACTCGATCAACAGCGACAACGGTTTGTGGCGCGACCGGGTCTTGATCTCGTAAATCCGATCGACCGCGTGAAGGTTGAAGGGATCGGCCGCCAGGCCATAAAACGTGTCAGTCGGCATACCGATCACGTCGCCGCCGCGTATCTTTTCGGCAACATAAGTCACCAGCGAAGCTTCCGGACGGGTGACGTTTATTTTTACGATTTCGGGACGCAACCGCACCTCTTTGCGACGTGGAGTAGAGACCAAAGCTAGGCTTGCGGTCTCTTGAATTTGTAAGAAAGCAGATTAACACGCCAGAGCGCAGCCGCGCCTGCCGCCAGCGTCGGGGTGTACGATAGACGCCTGTTTTGGGAAAACTATGCCAGAAATTCAGGAGTATGAAGACCGGTTGCGCCGCGTTTCCAGCCGCCAGAACGCGAGGGTCAAGGAGCTGCGACGCCTGTTTCACGACGCTGCCGCCAACGATAAAGGCGAAGTAGCCATCGAGGGCATGCGCGTGGCCGAAGAGGCGATCCGCAGCGGTTTACGGCTGGAGACCGTTTTTTTCTCCGAATCGGCGCGCGACCGTGCGCACAAACTGTTGCCCCAGCTTGCTTCCCACACGGAAGTGTTGCTGTTGCCGGACGACGTGTTCGCCAGCGCCGTGCCGACAGAAACGCCGCAAGGCGTAGCGGCGCTGGTGAAGGTGCGCGCATTCAGATTGGATGACATGTTTCTTCCCGGGCCAGCGCTGATGGTTGTCAGCGCGGGCGTTCAGGACCCGGGAAACCTGGGCACGATCGCGCGCTCAGCCGAAGCATTTGGCGCGACAGGAATCTTGCTCGGCGAGCGCACCGTCAGCCCTTGGAACTGGAAAGCGGTTCGTGCTTCCGCAGGTTCGATGTTTCGTCTGCCGACCGTGAAAGTCGAGTTGTCTGCGGCGCTGCAAGAGGCGAAAAAGCGCGGCGTGCGAGTTTTGGCAATGTCATCTCACAAGGGCACACTCATTTCTGATTCCGATCTGCGCGGGCCAGTCGCCTTGATGGTTGGCAATGAAGGCGCAGGATTGTCGAAGGACCTGTTATCGCCTGCCGACGAGATCGTAGCGATTCCACAATCTGCCAAAGTGGAGTCCCTGAACGCCGGCATTGCCGCCTCGATCGTCCTCTACGAAGCCGCTCGCCAGAGAGCTTCAAGATGAAAGTCCTTCGCAATTGTCTGCGGAAATTTCACCACGGAGAACACGGAGATCACGGATTTTCTGGGGAAATGTGCTTATGATTGCGCATCGCCAAAAGGAGGCGCAATGATCGAAGAATATGTTTCGGGAACAACTACCGATTCCGGTCGGCCACAACTCGTTCATGAGGAAACGACTGGACGAATTGTTTCGGCGGCCATTGAAGTGCACCGAGAACTCGGTCCCGGATTACTAGAATCCGCTTATCGGTCCTGCCTCTGTCACGAACTTGCGTTGCGCGGGATTGACTTCGGCAGCGAAGTAGCGCTCCCAGTCGACTATAAGGGTGTCCACCTGGACTGCGGATACCGGATGGATCTCGTGGTAGATAACAAGGTGGCTGTGGAATTGAAATCCGTGGACAGAGTGCTTCCGATTCACCAGTCCCAACTGCTGACCTATCTTCGCTTAAGCAAGCTGCGCGTTGGTCTGCTGATTAACTTCAATGTGAGGATGCTGCGCGACGGAATTGTCCGAAGGATAATTTGATTCCTCCGTGCGCTCCGTGTCCTCCGTGGTGAAAAACCCGTGAGTCTTTTCGAGAGTCTTCCGTCACAACCCGAAAATGACAAGACCCGCCCGCTGGCCGACCGCATGCGCCCCCGCACGCTCGACGAGTTCGTCGGGCAGGAGCACATTCTCGGCCCAGGCAAGCCGCTGCGCGTTCAGATCGAGCGCGACGATACCGGCTCGCTGATCTTCTGGGGACCCCCCGGAGTGGGAAAAACCACGCTGGCGAACATTATCGCGGGCATGACGCATGCCGAGTTCGTGCAGTTTTCAGCAGTACTCACGGGCATCAAAGAAATCAAACAGGTGATGGCCGATGCTGAGCGCGCGCGCCAATATGGCACCCGCACCATCGTGTTCATCGACGAGGTACACCGTTTCAACAAGGCGCAGCAGGACGCATTTCTTCCCTATGTCGAGAAGGGAAGCATCCGGCTCATTGGCGCGACCACGGAAAATCCCTCATTCGAGGTGATCTCCGCGTTGTTGTCGCGCTCGCGCGTGTACATTTTGCAGCCGCTGACTGCGGAGCAGATCGTGCTTCTACTGCGACGTGCGCTGGAAGATTCCGAGCGAGGATTGGGTGATCTCCATCTGGAAGCTGACGACGGCGCGCTGGAAAAGATCGCGGCCTACTCCAGCGGAGACGCCCGCAGCGCCTACAATGCGCTCGAAGTGGCGGCCACACTCGCCCGGGAGAATGAAGGCAACCGCCTCACCGATGCTGTCGTCACCGGCGCCCTGCAGAAGCGCGTGCTCGTATACGACAAGGCGGGTGAGGAACACTACAACCTCATTTCGGCGCTGCATAAGAGCGTGCGCAACAGCGACCCCGATGCTGCGCTGTACTGGCTGGCGCGCATGCTCGAGGCCGGAGAAGACGGCCTTTACATCGCGCGTCGCATAGTGCGCATGGCGTCGGAAGACATCGGCCTCGCCGATCCCAACGCGCTGAATATCACCCTGGCCGCACGCGATGCCGTGGATTTTCTCGGCATGCCTGAGGGCAATCTCGCACTGGCACAGGCGGTGGTGTATCTCTGCGCCGCGCCGAAATCCAATGCGCTCTACACCGCGTATGGAGCCGTGCAACAGGATGTCGAGCAGACTGCACAAGACTCAGTGCCGCTCCATCTGCGCAACGCGCCTACCAGCTTCATGAAGTCCGTCGGCTACGGCAAGGGCTACCAGTACGCTCACGACCTCGACGAAAAAGTCGCCGACATGCAATGCCTCCCTGACAATCTGAAAGGCCGCACCTACTACCACCCCACCGAAGAAGGCATAGAAAAGCGCATCAAAGCGCGCCTGGAAGAAATCCGCCAGGCAAAGAAAAGTGTTCACCACGGAGGCACAGAGAACACTGAGAAGAAGAGATCAAAAAATCGCGCTGAAGATTGACGGGATCGAACGTACGCAGGGAGTCCTAAGAATCAAGAAATTAATTTCTCCGTGTTCTCCGTGCCTCCGTGGTGAATGACCTCAGCGCAGACGTCGGTGCTCCTTCAGAATGCATCGATCCATCACCACAAAGATCCCCGCCGCCCGCGCCTTGGCCGCAGCCTCTTCGTGCACCACGCCTTCCTGCATCCATATCGCCGGCACTTTCAACCGAATTGCCTCGTCCACCACGTCCGGCACGAACTCCGGCCGCCGGAACACATTCACGATGTCGATTTTCTCGGGCACCTCTGACAACGTGGGATAGGCCTTCTCGCCCAGCGACTCCCGAATCTCCGGATTCACCGGGATAATCCGATATCCCTGCGACTGCATGTATCCCGACACGCCGTAACTGGTGCGAAACGGGCTATCGCTCAGCCCGACGACGGCAATCGTCTTCGCGGACTTCAGCAATTCGCCGATGCGCTCGGTTTCCGTGACAGTCAATCGTGGCTCCTGCGTCTCTAGCGTTTGCGCTTCGCCTTCGACTTGCTCTCGCGGCTCGGCGCGGCCAGCAAGCCCGACAGATGCTCCAGCTCCGTCACCGCGCGGTCGTAATCGTCCAGCAGCGGCTTCAGCAAATGCGTGACGCCTCCCGCCCGATATTCCCGTACCAGCGAACGGTAGTACCACAGCACTTTCACCTTCGGTGCCGAGAAGCGATCGAACGCCGAGTCGCCCGACTGCCGCAGATCGCGCAACACGGCGCGCGCGTTGTAGAGCTTGTCGGCCGCCGAAACGAAGCGTGTCTCCGCATCTTCATGGCGCACCCGCCGCAAATACCGCAGCTTCCGCGGATACCACTTCGGCTTACTTCTCTCCTCATCGCCGTACGAATCCGTACAGCCATCCACAATCTTCGCCACTCGCGGCCCAAAAATCTGCTCAATCGAGTGCAACATCGCGCGCCCGCCGTGGTCTTCCGCCGCGTCGTGCAGCAGCGCCGCAATGCCCATGTCTTCGTCGCCGCCGTAGTCGAGCACGATGGCAGCCACGCCCAGCAGGTGCGAAAGATACGGAATGCCACTTTTCTTGCGGTCCTGGTTGCGATGCACCTGCGCCGCAAACAGCAGCGCATGGTCGAATCGAATGGTCAGCGGGACAAACGGCGGGCTAGCGGACTTACGCTGCGACTTTCGCATAGAGGGAGTGTCCAACGCTGTTCAGAATAACGGAAAGTGTCCGGATGGCGAAGCGTGAATCGCACGCTAACCTCCGCCTCGACGAGACAAATTATCGGATAGGAATTACCACTACTGACTAAAAGCTAATGGCTAATAGCTAATAGCTAATAGCTTTCTTCAATCCAGCCTCACCAGAAACACGCCGCCCTCTTTCACATGCGTCTTGCTGGCGACTTCCTGGGCGATCTGCTTGTTGTCACCCGCCGGCCGGATGCGTACCCATTCGCCGGTAGGCCCGGTGAATTGAATAACGTTGGCCGTCGCGTAGTGCTCCTGCAACTTTTCTTTCAGCTTGCGCGCTTCGTGTTCGCTCTGGAACGCCCCAATCTGCACGCACCACCGTCCGCCTTCTTCAATGGGAGCCGGCGACGACAGTACCTCGACCTTCACCGTCGCTGTTCCCGGTTGCCACACGTCCACAGCTTTGGCGGCGGCCAGCGACAAGTCGATGATCCGGTCCTCAATGAACGGCCCACGATCCGTGATCCGCACGATGACCGTATGCTTCGTCGCCTCGTTGGTTACACGCACTGTCGAGTTCAGAGGAATCGTGCGGTGCGCCGCCGTCAGCGCGTTCTGATCGTAGATCTCGCCATTCGCGCCCTTGTGATTGTGATACGGAGGCCCATACCAGCTCGCCAATCCAGTCTCGACGTAGATCGGCTTGGCCTTCGGCGAAACCGCCGGTGGCGCAAGCTTGGTGGCAGTTGTCGTCGAGGCGGACGCCGCGGGCGGCGTCACCGTTGGCGGAGGCGGAACGTGTTTGGCCGCCGAATTCTTGTGGCAGCCCGCGAGCAGCAGCATTACCGCCGCGGTCGCGATCAGAACGGTAGAAGGCTTTTTGTCAGGAGGCGACAGCTTCGTATCAGGGCATGACTTCAGTCGTGCCGAAAGACATCGAAAATAGGCCCGGGCTTTAGCCTCTGAGATGACTCTCAGCTCGCCGAAAAACTCCGCGGCCAAACGGAACGTCAGTCCCTGAGCCCGCAGGGCGACATTTGCGTTAGCCGTGGGCGTAAGCCCGCGGACAAAATGAAGAAGAAAATTCGCAGCCCGCCGCAGCGGGCCGCACCAGAACGCAAGCCGCCTGTTCAGCCTTTTTTCTGCTGCGTTGCCGATTCCATATAGTCGGCCAGGTCTTTCAACTTGTCCGACGCCACGCGCAACCCCTTGGTCGAATGTTGCCGCACCAGCGGCACCACTTCGTCGTTCAGATAGGCAATGAGCAGCTTGGTCTCTTCTTCGATGCGTTTGGCGGTATCGCCAATCACGTCGTCGAGCTTCTGGCCGGCCGTCGAGAAAGGACGGCGGTCGTTGGGATTCTGTGTATTCACCGCTGGCCACCTTGTCAGTAGCGGAAATCGCTGAGCACTCAAATTATGCTGCCCTACGCCCCGCCGGTCAATTGGCGACACGGGTGCCGGGGCCTCGTATGTGACCTCATTCGCAGGACCTATCGGCAGCGCAGAGCTTGATGACATGATTTTCTCCGTGTCTCTGTGCCTCTGTGGTGAATTCGCCTTCCTCCGTGTGCTCTGTGTTCTCAGTGGTGAATATCGCCCTCCCACCAATGCTAAAATCAAATATTACGCAGCCTGTTCCAGCCAACGTTATGCCCAGCCCTAAGCCCACAGGTTCCGAAGTTCGTTCCATGTTTCTGCGCTTTTTCGAGCAGAAGGGACACAAGATCGTCCACTCCTCCTCGCTCGTCCCGGCCAACGACCCCACGCTGCTCTTCACCAACGCCGGCATGAACCAGTTCAAAGACGTCTTCCTCGGCCTCGAGCACCGCGACTACTCCCGCGCCACCTCCTCGCAAAAATGCGTGCGCGCCGGAGGCAAGCACAACGACCTCGAAAACGTCGGCTTCACCAACCGCCACCACACCTTCTTCGAGATGCTGGGCAACTTCAGCTTCGGCGACTACTTCAAGAAAGACGCCATCGCCTACGCCTGGGAGCTGGTCACCTCGAAAGACTGGTTCGGCCTCGATCCCGCAAAGCTCTACGCGACCATCTTCGAAGGCCAGGGCGACATCCCGCGCGACGACGAAGCCGAGAAGTTCTGGCTCGAGGTCGGCGTACCCAAAGAGCGCATCTTCGCCATGGGGATGAAAGACAACTTCTGGCAGATGGGCGACACCGGCCCCTGCGGCCCGTGCAGCGAAATCCATTACGACATGGGGCCCGAGGCCAGCGACGACCGGACACGCCGACTGCCACTTCCCCTGCGAGTGCGGCCGCTACGTCGAAATCTGGAACCTGGTCTTCATGCAGTTCGACAAGTCGGCGGACGGCAAGTTCAATCCGCTGCCCAAGCCGTCCATCGATACCGGCGCAGGCCTCGAGCGCGTAACGGCCGTGATGCAGGGCGTGATCTCGAACTACGACACCGACCTGTTTGTGCCGCTGATCAAGCGCGCAGCGGAGCTGACTGGCACCAAGCAACTCGACGAAGAACTGAAACGCGAGGACGTGGAAGAGCAGCATCACCAGGCAGCATCGCTGCGCGTCATCGCCGACCACGCTCGCGCCGCAACGTTCCTGATCTCCGATGGCGTGCTGCCCATGAACGAAGGCCGCGGCTACGTGCTGCGCAAGATCATCCGCCGCGCCATCCGTCACGGACGCTTGCTCGGAGCAGAGAAGCCGTTCCTGTATGAGATGGTCTTCGCCGTCCGCGACCTGATGAAGGATGCGTATCCCGAACTGATCGAGTCGGCGAATCGCGTGTCCGAGACGATCAAAGGCGAAGAAACGCGCTTCGCGCACACGCTCGACATCGGGCTCGCGAAACTGCAGGACGATGCTGGACGCAGCTATTGGAGACGCCAAACATGATTGTGCCGCCTCGATTGCTGAGGAAGCAATCTGAGGTTGAAGCATGATGTGCGGCTCGCAGACGACATACTGGGTACCTCGCATCTTGATCCACGTCGCAAACCGGCAGGTACAACCGTGAACTAATGGTGTTCGAGCCGGGCAAGGCGTTCAAGTTCTTTGAACATCTGGCCTGCCACAGAACTATCATCCAGATGCCTGGACGGAGCAAAGGCTTTCAAGCTCTACGACACCTTCGGTCTGCCACTCGACTTCATGGACGACGCGGCGCGCGATCAGGGAATTCAGTTCGATCAAGCCGGTTTCGACGCCGCCATGGACGAGCAGCGCAAGCGCGCGCAAGCTTCCTGGAAGGGCGGCGGCCAAACCGCTCCGACAACTGCGAAGTCCTCGCATCATCAAGCTCCCCGCGAGCGACGAAGACTCGATTCGAGACGGCTACCAGGGCAGACTTCAGTCGTTCCGATAACTGCCGATTGTTGACCTCGCGCATCTTCAGCCCGAAAACGGCGCAGGCCTCGGTGCGCACGAACTGACAGCCCGGCGAGCGCGGCGAGATCGTCCTCGATCACACGCCCTTCTACGCCGACTCCGGCGGACAGGTCGGCGACATCGGCTGGCTCTACGCCGAAGACCACAACACGCTTGTCGCCGATGTCGAAGGCGTCACTTATCCGGTGCAGGGCGTTCGCGCCCATCGCGTTATCGCCAAGCAGCCAATCCACGTTGGCGACAAGCTCGACGCCGTCGTCAACGACGAAGTCCGCCGCGCCACCATGCGCAATCACACCGGCACGCATCTTCTTCATGCCGCGCTGCGCGAAGTGCTCGGCTCGCACGTGAAGCAGGCCGGATCGCTGGTCGATCCCTCGCACCTGCGCTTCGACTTCTCCCACTTCGCCTCGCTCGGCGACGAAGAATTGCAGGACATCGAAGACCTCGCCAACCGCGAAGTCCTGCGCAACGATCGCGTCGAAGTCATCGAAGACGTGCCCATCGATGTCGCGGTCAACGAATACAAGGCGATGGCGCTCTTCGGCGAAAAGTACGGCGACCGCGTCCGCGTGATTCGCATCGGCGACTTCTCCACCGAGCTGTGCGGTGGCACGCACACCGCCGCGACTGGCGAAATCGGCCTCATCAAAGTTTTGAAAGAGGGAAGCGTCTCCAGCGGCGTGCGTCGTCTCGAGGCCGTTACCGGCGAAGGCTCGCTGCGCCACTTCCGCAAAGATCATCAACTCGAAGAAGCCGCGCTGCCATACCTGCATTCGTGACGCGTTAAGGACGAAGACCCATCGCCCGACTTCGGAGGGACGAGACCGCGCATTACGAACAGCGTCAGTCACTGGAGTCGCCTTGCGGAAGCTTTCATGCAGCGAGACTGACGAGATCAAGCAACTCCGCAAGGAACTCGACGCAGGTGCGCATGAAGTCCGCGTTCAAGCTCGGTTGCAGTCCGCCGCCGAAAATGTGCGCGAAGTGAAAGGCGTGAAAGTCCTCGCCACCCGCGCCGACAATCTCGAGCGCGCGCAACTGCGCGTCCTCATCGACAACCTGCGCAACAAACTCGGCTCCGGCGTGGTCGTTCTTGGTTCCGTGAGCGATGGCAAAGTCGCGCTCATCGTCGGCGTAACCAAAGATCTCACTTCGAAAATTCAGGCGGGCAAAATCATCGCCGAGGTTGCAAAGAAAGTCGGAGGCTCCGGCGGTGGACGTCCCGACATGGCCGAAGCCGGCGGCAAAGATCCCTCCGCCCTCGACTCCGCCTTGGCCCACAGCTACGCCATCGTCGAATCGCTGCTGGGTTAATTCACCACAGAGGCACCGAGACACTGAGAATCTTCTGATCTTATTTCTTTGAGCCTCTGTGTCTCTGTGGTGACCTGCTCTTGATCCAATCGAGAATTTGAGAAAATAGGAATGGGCTATCCGCGCTCATCCGCGAAATCCGCGGTTGCTTTGGATTCAATTTTGCCTCGATCTCTCGGTGGCTCTGTATCTCTGTGGTAAACCCAGTGTTTTCAATGAATGGACCACAAATTGCGAAAAATGCAAAAACATTATAACAATTGTTATAAACTCGGTATTTCCACCGATGTTTTTGCCTTTTGGCCCCATCGCTTTTCTCAGTGCCTCTGTGTCTCTGTGGTTAAGTAGTCGATGCATTTCTCAACGCACTCCTCCAGCGGAAGCGATGTATCCACATGCAACTTAGG
This sequence comes from uncultured Acidobacteriaceae bacterium, assembly GCA_963749635.1. GTDB lineage: Bacteria > Acidobacteriota > Terriglobia > Terriglobales > Acidobacteriaceae > DASRAA01. The sequence continues at coordinate 58,394 of CAVVNW010000015.1, read as the reverse complement.
CAACGCAATCGGCTCAAAGTAAGACTTGACCAGAAAATACAGCAGCGGATCGCGGTTCTTGGCCGCATGCGTACCTTGGTCCTTCTTGATGCGTTCCAGCGCAAGCTCTTCAGGACAATGGAGATGCAGCACGCTCAGCCCGGCGCCCACCATCGCCGCCGCTCTCGCCACTTGCATCACATGGTAGGTCCGCGAAAACGTTCGCCCGTCCAGAAAAATGAATGGCACGGCATGGTCTGCGGCAATACGTTGTGCGGCCATTAGAATCACAGACATACAGAAGTCATTCTGCCCGCCCGAGTAAGTAATGGCTCTCGCCGGAAACAGCGCTGCCCGCACCTCATCTTTGCTAAGTACAATTCCTTTCAGTCTCTTAGCCAAGGCCTCGGCGAGCGCCGTTTTGCCCGTACCCGGCAACCCAGCCATAATCACCAATCGAGTTCGCAGGTTGTCAGCGCTCATCTCTTTGAATTCTTAGTGGCTTTCTCCGTGTGCTCCGTGCCTCCGTGGTGAATTCTTCTTCACGGTACTGCAGGTACTGGTGCATCGAAGTATTTGGAAAATATAGGAGTTGCGTCCGGAATCTCTTCAATGCGCCAAGTCCGTCGATTTGGCGTGCGAATCATCCGCACTCGTATCTCATTCAAACCGAAAGGGTTAGGTTGCGGCAACCCGCCAATGACTATATCTGCCGTATCGCCATGCACCTCCGACCTCAGCACATGCAGCCCCGAGAAATTATGCTCGTCCAAAACTTGGAATCCCGATGTGCCAGTCAGTATCCCATTGCCACTCAATAACATGCGAATGGCATTACGCACTCCAATTAATGTCCAGTCGTGGAATTTCGGGGCCATTTTATGCAGCCACTCGATGCGAGTTTCCGTAAACGGCAGCGGATCGTCCTGAAATTTCTTCGTGTATTTCGCCACCAGCACATCCGTCAGCGACTGGCTGACAGCTTGCGCAATTCGTTCTTCATCAACGAATTGGCTCGCTTTTCCGTAATTTTTCTCACGCACCGCCCGACCCAATTCCGCGAGCGAATATTCCGGCGTGCTGGTATAGCGATACCACCAGATTCCTCCACCAACGCTAGCGAGCAACGCAATCAGCAGCAGAAGGGCCAGCCGCTCGCGCCAAGGATTGCGTTCGAATTGCCAACCGGTATTTGGTTCCACTGCCAACAGAATACGATGCGGCAAGCCGGCGGCGAAATATGTATTCCTTTGAGCACAACAATCGGGATGAAGTGCCTGAAAACATTGGTGTATTGTGCATCTGCGAGACGCGAATGGCGGACCGATAAACAATGAATCCGCCATCGAGATTAGCCGTCTAAACGTGCACAGGTGTTCACATGGCGACCCTTGAAACTGTTCAACTCCAGACTGCGCGGGAGCAACTTCTGTCCCGCCGCGAGCGTCTGGAAACCGTACTGGAAGAGCATCCGACTGACCAGCTGAACCAGCTGCTGAGCCAAGTGGATGAGGCGCTGCAACGTATTGATAATGGGCAATTTGGGCTATGTACCGTCTGCCACGACACCGTCGAAGCCGACCGCTTGCTGCGCGATCCGCTGATCTCGGTATGTCTGGGATGCCTGTCGCCGTCGCAGCAGCGCGCGCTGGAGTTCGATTTGGAACTGGCGGCGCGCATCCAGAACGGATTGCTGCCCGCGCCCGATCTGGCCATTCCCGGCTGGCAGATCGCCTATCACTACCGTCCCGCCGGAGTAATCGGCGGCGACTACTTTGACGTGCTGGGCGATGGCAAGGGTGGCGCCTATTTTCTGATCGCTGATGTTGCAGGCAAAGGAGTTGCGGCCGCCATGCTGACGGCGAACCTGCGCGCGGTATTCCGCGCGTTGCTGCCCCTGGAACTCGGCGTCGAAGAGACCTTAGCGCGCGCCAACCGCCTGTTCTGCGAAGGCAAACTCTCGACGCAGTACGCAACCCTGGTATTCGGATATAGCTCTGCTACCGGGAAAGTGCAACTGGTGAATGCAGGCCACTTACCGGCTTTGCTGGTGCGCGGCAGCGAGATCACTCGCCTGGAGAGCAGCTGCATGCCGCTGGGCATATTTGCTGACCAGGAGTTCATTCCGACGAGCTTCAATCTTCGCCTGGGCGACATGCTGGTGCTCTACACCGATGGTGTTTCGGAAGCACAGGAGCCGACTGGCGAGGAATATGGCGTGTGTAAGTTGGAAGCTGCGATCCGGGAAAAGTCCGGCGAATGCCCGGAAATACTGGTCAAGAACTGCCGGAACCGGCTCCAGGAATATCGTAACGGCACTGAACGCGCGGACGATGAAACGTTGCTGGCGATTCAGTATATCGGCGCAGCGGTGACGGCGTCAGCGTAATGGATTGTCAAGAAACTGTACGGGCAAAAACACGAAAGCTCCGGGAAACCGGAGCTTTTGAACTTTATGGTGCCGAAGAAGGGACTCGAACCCCCACACCCTTGCGGGTACATGGACCTGAACCATGCGCGTCTGCCAATTCCGCCACTTCGGCGCGGGAAACGAACGAGCGAATCACTGAACTCGTTGTGAAGGCAACGCTCTGATTGTACAGACCGATTCGTTCGTTCGCAACGAGGTGCGACGCTCACCACGTGCTGAAGGGTTTGGCCACCAGATTGGCGTTGAAGTAGCGAGGATCATTGGTTACTTCCTGCCCGATCCAGCCGGGCAGTGCAACCGACTGGTCGGCGCTCTTGAGCTCGACTTCGGCAACGATCAGTCCACGATTGTCGCCTTCGAATTCGTCGATCTCCCACGCCACATCGCCCTGCGGAATGCGATAACGCGTCTTCTCGATGATGGGCTTCTCGCACAAGCGATCAATCATCTCGTTGGCGTCGGCCAGAGGAATCTCATATTCGTATTCCGGCCGGGTTGCTCCGACCGTGATTCCTTTGACGGTGATGAATCCCTTGTCGCCGGCCGTGCGCACGCGAACCGTCCGCTCTTTCACCGTGCTGAGGTATCCCTGACGGTACTGTTTGCCGGCAACCTGGCCGCGCCACGAGTCATTCTTGACCAGATATTTGCGTTCAATCTCTTTTCCCATGTGGTCCTCTTTCTTTCGAATTCACCGGAAGCCTGGCACGCCGATCACACGGCAGCGCAGCTAACCTAAAACGCGCTTGATCTCGCGGATATAACTGACGTTGGTTTCCTTGATGCCCAGCTTCTGCACCCATTGCAGTACCGCATCGGGATCGACGGATTCGACTGCGACCGTATCTCGCGGCACGCCGTTGATGGTGACGGCGGCGTATTCGGCCGAGCACACACCAATGCCGAATTGGTATCGCGTCTTCGTCACCTCGACGATAGCGATCCCAGGCTCCGGCCTTATGACCTGCTCAAGAAATTCTTCCATCGAATATTCGGCCTTGCCGAGAGAAGGCGCTGCGACTTCAAGGCTGGGAAAAACCTGGTCGAGCATCGCCGCACGGGTCAGCGGAAATCCCTCTTTTAGAACGGGCTTCCATTGTTCCAGTCCGCGATCTTCGGCAACCAACACCTTGATGTCCATGAGTCCGGCGCGAATCTTGGCGTTGCAGCGGTCGGTGGCGGAGGAAATCAGGTATGTCTCGCGGCTCACCATCTCGCGCGGCTCCGACAGAGTCTGAAGCTGTTCGCGGAGCGGCGTCAGCTTCTCCGCCCATATACGAAATTCGTAGCGAGGTTTGATTTCAGCCATGCTTGCCTCGGGCATTGTAGGAACAGCCGAGTATAAGCGAACCAGAAGCTCTCACCATCGAGGAAATCGATCTTTACCACGGACGACACGGAGCGCACGGAGGACTTGCGCCCGGCCATCCGTGTGGTGTCCCGCAGACTCGAAAACCGCGAAGGTGCGGCGCATCCAGATTCGTTGTTAGCTGGCGGCGGCGTTGGGTTCGATGTGGCCGGCGGTACCATGCTGGCCATATTCCTTCAACTTATTGTGAAGGGTCTTCAGGCTGATGCCGAGAATTTCGGCCGCGCGCGTCTTGTTGTTGTGAGTGGCTTCCAGCGTTTTCAGAATCAGTAGGCGTTCAGCCTCATCGACGGTCGTGCCAACGCCAAGTAGAACCGCGTTTGGATCGTGGATCGGTGCCCGCGCAACGGCCTTGCCGAAGCCGGGCGGAAGGTGCTTTGGTTCAACGGTTGAACCCGAGCAGACGATCACGGCACGTTCCAACGTGTTGCGCAGCTCGCGAACATTGCCCGGCCAGGTGTGCGCCTGGAACGCGTTCATCACGGATTCGTCCACAGTGGTGACGTTGCGTTCATGTTTTTCGTTCATGTCCGCAAGCAGCGCATGGACCAGGTCTTGCAAGTCGCCCATGTGCTCGCGCAGCGGCGGCATGTGGATGTTGAACACGTTCAGACGGTAATAAAGATCGTTGCGCAATTCGCCCCGGGCCACGGCTTCTTCAGGTGGCTTATTGGTTGCGGCCAGCACTCTGACATCGACAGATGTTTCACCTTTCGAACCAAGGCGGCGGAGCTTGCGGTCTTCCAGCACACGCAGCAACTTCGCCTGGGTGGCGATCGGCATCTCGCCAATCTCGTCGAGCAGTAAGGTTCCGCCTTCCGCCAACTCGAAGCAGCCGGTGCGGCGTTCGAGAGCTCCAGTGAATGCGCCTTTTTCGTGGCCGAAGATTTCGCTTTCGATCAGCGTTTCAGGAATGGCAGCGCAGTTAATTGCCACGAATGGTTTAGCTTTCCGGTTGCTGAGCGAGTGGATGGTACGGGCCACCAGTTCCTTGCCGGTTCCGCTGTCACCGGTGATGAGAACCGACGCAGTACTGGGCGCGACCATCTCGACCAGGCGAAAGATTTCCTGCATCACTTTCGAAGAACCGACTAAAGAACCGAGAACACCGACGTCGCGCAACCGGCGGCGGCTGGCTTCCAGCTCCCGCTCGGCACCACGCAAGCGGCTGGCGTTCTGCAGAATGTTGCGCAGCCGGGTGGGGTTCACCGGCTTCTCGATGAAATCGAAAGCGCCGCGTTTCATGGCGGAGACCGCGGCGTCGACGCTGCCGAGTGCGGTGAGCAGGATGACGGCAATTTGTTGCGGAGCCTGCGCGATGCTCTCCAGCAGTTCCATGCCATCCATGCGGGGCATCTTGAGATCGGTCACCACGATCGAGGGCTCCCACGACTCGACTTTCGATAGTCCTTCGACGCCGTCCTCGGCGGTCTCCGTCTGGTAGCCCCAAGCGCGAATCAATTCGGCGAGCCCGGTGCGCTCGTACTCCTCGTCCTCGACGATTAAGACCTTTTCCTGGCTCATACTGAATGAACGCCCCTTGAAAACGTGGTTCCCGATACGATGCTGGTCAATAACGCCTGACTCATTTGTTTGGTGTGATCCACGATCTCGTGTCGGACCGCGCCCGGACCTCCGACCGGAGATTGGGCGACAAGGTGGCTTCGATTAAAGGTATCACTTTTGGGCGTCAAAAGGGTCATAGCCGAGCCAATAGCGGGAAGGCTTGGTTACCCTCGCTCCATTTGGGATGCGGACTCGGATCCTGGTGATGCCCAATTCGGCAATATTTGAATGGAATTTCTCTTACGTTACTCCGCTTTCATGTTGTACGATGAATGCATCAGCAGTTTGGCCGTGCGCGGGGTGTACGGTCGTTCGGTCGGGTTTGTGAAGAATTTTGTCGGGGCTTGTGATCGTGCATGACAGTATGTATTACCCGGTTATAAAGTCAGTAAACAACGGGAAACAGTAGTTTTGTATATCTTCCCCGTTGCTGTACAATCGGAAACTGTTAAAAAGCAGGTCATGCATTCCTGCACCTGATACGTTCAACAATGAACCCCGGTAGGCCACTTTGCTGACGGTACTGCTAGAGTTCCGGAGGATTTAGAATGGCTTTTTGTGATGGAGTCCCGAAACGCGTTGTAGCGACAACGATCTCCCTTGCGTTTGCAGTGTGCATGTTGGGCTCTTTTGCCGCAGCGCAAGATATACAGCCGAAAGCGGAGATTTTCGGTGGCTATTCCTGGCTGCATCCGAATGGCTACGTTGACTGGGGCCATGTCCCGGATATCGCTCATGGATGGAACGCATCCAGCACCTTCTATTTTCCCCAAGCCCACAACGTGGGTGTAGTGGTCGATGGAAGCGGCCACTACAACAGCACGTACTCCAACGTCGGCCTGGGGTTGGTCGGTTTGCAGGTTAAGTGGCATAACGACCAGTTCTCGCCCTTCCTGCGAGTCATGGGTGGCGCGGCGCATCTGAGCCCTGCCGGGCTGGATTCGCAATGGCGTGCGACGGTGGACGCCGGCGGCGGTTTCGATTTGACGCTGAGCCACTTTATCTCGCTGCGTCTCGCGCAAGCGGATTATCTGTACACTTCGTACAATCCAGGTACTTTCAACAACCATACTTCTACTTGGAACATGGTCCGTCTATCGGCGGGCGTGGTGTTCAACCTGGGCACCTACTACAACCCGCCACTTACCTGCACTGCCTCGGCCACGCCGACCGAAGTTTTTGCGCCAGATGCAGTGAAGGTCACCACCACGGGCTCCGGTTTCAACCCGAAGCATCAGGTTACCTACGGTTGGGTCACGAATGGTGGCCGGGTCCCCGATGCAAGCTCGCAGACGGCAACCGTCGACACTACCGGGGTGGCGGCGGGCAACTACACGGCGAATTCGACCATCACCGACGTCGACCCCTCGTTTAAGAATCTTGACTCCGGCCATCATCTAAACTGGATGGGCAAGCCCGACCCCATCCCGCCGGCGAAGTGTACGGCGAACTTCACTGTCAAGCAGCCGCTGCCACCGGTAGTGAGTTGCTCGGCCAGCCCGACCTCGATTGCCACCGGCGATACGGCGACGATCACCATGAACGCTACTGACCCGCAGGGATGGCCCATGACCTATACCTGGTCGGCGACGGGCGGGCATTTGAGTGACAACGGCACGACGGCGACCTTGACTTCAACCAATGCCGAGGCCGGCAGCACCATCACGGTGACCGGCACGGCGACGACTACGCGCACCGGCGGGAACCCGGTCACTCAGAGCAGCAGTTGCACGGCGCAGGTCACGGTGAACCCGATCATTTCGTGCGCCAGCATCGAGGATTGGGGCGAGTGTACCTTCGAGAAGGATCCGAAGCGCCCGTGGCGTGTTGACAACGATTGCAAGGACGTCCTCGACAAGATGGCTCTCCGTCTCCAGCAGACATCGAGCGGTAAGCTCGAAGTCGTTGGCTACACGGACGAGAAGGAAGTCGTGAGCGAACAGACAATCGGTGCTCAACGCTCCGTCAACGTGAAGTTCTACATGACCCAGGACGACCTTGGTCCGAAGGCCGATGCGACGCGCATCGAACCTCGCCAGGGCGGCACCAAGGGCAAGGCAACTCACTTCTACTTTGTCCCAGAAGGCGGTCTGTGTCAGGGTCAGGTAGTTGAGGGAACGCCGGTAGACGAGAACGCAGTGAAGGGCCAGGCGCGTAAGGCTGCGCCGCCGGCTCATCACAAGGCAAAGAAGGCTCCGGCAGCACCGCCTGCTCAGTAGCCGAAGTGCCTGAAACGCAGTAACCTGCCGGTGAGAGGACAACCTCTCACCGGCTTTTTCCTGAGCGCGCAATTCGCTGCTTTTTGCAGGTAGTAAGATGAGTCGTACGACTTGCGAAGCGCGCTCCTCCTGAGTACGCCTGATGTTTGGTTCGTTGGGTGCCTTCTCTACGGATTGTCCGGCGCGAGACCTCGAGAACTGCTCGACGGGACGAGCGGCCCGAATTGATCTTGATACTGTCGGCCGGTGCTGGCGCGCGGGTATGATTTTCTGCGGCGATCTTAAACTCGTCACTTACCGAATGGAGATGTAGTTGTGGGTATGAAAAGCCGGATAGTTTTTGTTTCGACATTTGCGCTGGCGGTTATGTTGCTTGTCTCACTGGGCGCTGGCCGCGCCGCTGCTTCGGATTGGACCTTGATCGGCCCGGATGGCGGTAATGTCCGCAGCCTGGCTTACGATCCCAGCGATCCCAGCCATCTGCTGCTGGGGACCAGCGCGGCACAGCTGTTCGTTTCCCACGACGGGGGCAACACTTGGGCGCCGTTTGCCCACCTCGGAGAGGGCGACAGCCTGGTCATCGACCACGTGGTGTTTGATCCGACGAACCCCAAAACCATTTACGCCGCAGGCTGGGGCCTGTATCACGACGACGAAGGCGACGTGTTCCGCTCCGATGACGGCGGCGTTACATGGAAGGCGTTGCCGGGAGCGCATGGCAAGTCGATACGCGCGCTGGCCATGGCCCCGAGTGACCACAACACCCTGGTCATCGGCGCACTGGATGGCGTCTTCTGGTCGCGCGATGCGGGAGCTACGTGGCAACGCATGACGCCGGAAAACCCCGACGTCACCGTGAACTACTCGACGATGAAGAACTTCGTCTCGGTGGCCATCGACCCTCAGAATCCTGAGGTGGTTTACGCCGGAACGCGGCACCTGGCCTGGAAGACCCCGGATGGAGGAAAGTCCTGGCATAGCATCCATGAGGGAATGCTCGATGACTCTGACGTATTCAGTATCATCGTCGATCCCAAGAATCCTTCCCATGTGTATGCCAGCGCGTGCTCAGGAATTTACCGAAGCGACAATGGTGCTGACCTGTTTCATCGGGTGCAGGGAATGCCGCACTCGGCAATCCGGACTCGCAAGCTCAAACAAGATCCGGTGCGGCCGTCGATCGTTTATGCCGGCACCACCGGCGGCTTATGGAGGACGATGGATGGCGGAGCGAAGTGGTCTCTCGTCACCTCGGCCGACGTGGTGGTCAACGACATCTTGATTGATCCGCGTAACCCCGAGCGCATTCTTTTGGCGACGGACCGAGGAGGAGTGCTGGCGACCAACGATGGGTTCGCCAAAATTCAGTCCTCCAACCGCGGGTTCTCGCACCGCATGGTCGGCGCGGTGATTTCGGACAGGACCAACCCGAATCGGCTGTACGTCGGCATCGTGAATGACAAGGTCCACGGCGGAATGTTTACCACCGAGGACGTGGGCAAGACCTGGGAGCAGGTCAGCCGAGGGCTGGGTGATCGCGACATCTTGAGCCTGCAGCAGGCGCCTAGTGGCGTGCTCTATGCCGGCACCAACCATGGCATTTACTTTCTGACCTCGCTGGTAAGCGGCTGGCAGCCGGCCGCCATGATTGTGGGGCCCGTGCCGGAATGGCAGAAAAAAGAAACGCCTCCGGAACCGGTGAAGCCGGTCTCCAGCAAATCGAAGACGGCCCACACCACGGCGCGCAAGGCCCCGGCCAAGAAGGAGCCGGTTGAGGTTCCGATACCAGTAGCCATCGCACCGCGCGTGCGTTCGCTGCAGATCACGGACAAAGCGTGGTATGCGGCCACCAACGAGGGCTTGTTCATCAGCGTGGACAACGGTAAGAAGTGGTATGGAACACCGGTGGAAGGCGAGGAAGACTTTGTCGTCGCCAACGAATATTCCGACGGTACGCTTACCCTGGCGGGCGTGAAGCGGGCGTTTCTGTCACACGATGACGGGCGCACCTGGGCGGAGATCACACCTCCGAAGTACGTGACCGGAATCTATGACTTCACCATGACTCCCGATTCGACGCTTTGGCTGGGGACGAGAGAAGGAGCGGCGCGCTCGGCCGACGGCGGAGTCACCTGGGTGCATGTCATGAGCGGGTTGCCACCGAGTCACGTGCTGGGCATAACTTATGATGCCGATGCACACCGGCTGCTCGCCACCGCCATGAACTCCAAGGGCGTGTATCAGAGTTCTGACGGCGGCAAAACCTGGCAGCAGACTGCGGAGGCCAACTTCCAGATACGAAGCGCCATGAGCTATCAGGGGCAGTTGCTGGCGTCGTCATGGCACAACGGACTGCTTCTGCAGCGCAGCGCCAACACAGCGTCGCTGCCAAGCTCGGTGGCCACAGTCGGTAGCGGAACCAACAAGAGCCAGAACTAACCGCATCGGCTTGACGTCATTTCATCGGGAGGCGTGCAGCCTCCCGATTTTTTTTCGTGATCGCGGGCCCGACACTCAGGCAGATATGAGTCGCAGTGCTATTTCGCGTCCCAAACGCGGAATTCTCAACGCGACCTCTTCTAAATCGGGAAGTCAGACTTGAGTGTCTTGCAATGTCCTGCGTAGCCTGAGTTAGCCGCGCGTCGACTCGCTTAAGACTCGACAAAATCCGTCAGAGGCCGGGGCGAGTTGTCCCAATTCGGAACCCAGTGCCGTTTCGCGTAATCGATGACCGAATGAATGGAAGTCAGAAAACTGCAAGAAACGAACGAGATACGCGGCCATAGAGGTTTGGCATCGAGGTTGCAGTTAGAAAGTGTTCGATGTTTGAGCACGATGCGAGGTACGAGCGATGGACCCACTGCGAAAGTTGCCGGGCCGTGAGGGCGCGGCAGAAGAAGCGACGGCTGAGCAGACGGATTTGCAACGCGATCCCGCGGTCGATGCAGAATGTGCCGAACTGCTACACGGCTTGAACAACGTGCTGGTGAGTACGTTGCTCAACGCACAGGTGATGGAGTGGAAGCTGCCGTCATACAGCCGGCTGAGGCGCAACTTGCACGCGATCGAGAGAAATGCGCAACGTGGTGGGGAACTGGTGAAACAGTTGCTGTTCCATCTTGGGACTCCAGATCAGAATAACCTGACCCACGGACAAAGGCTTTCCGAGTTTCCGGAGTTTGCGGACGATTGGAGTGGCCCGCCCGACGAAATTTCCGTGGAGGAACCTTCCGGTCGATCATCGTCTTCGAGGCCTCTGGCGCGCACTAACGGCACTTCCAGTGTTCATGGGAAGAAGGTGCCTCACACGCCGGTGTGATGGCCGTACTAGCGCGCGCGTCCCAAAAAGGGACAATAGACATGCGCGAGTTTGAAGAATTACCTGTCTGCCGATTCGTGCGACACCGTGGCACAGAAAGAGGGCCTGACCGTGCTAACTGCAGAGACCGAAATGCCAGTCGAACAGAACGCCGATTCCAATCTCCTCAACCTCCTGATTGTCGATGACGAACGTACGGTGCGCGAATCGTGCCGCGAGGTTGCGGATGCGTTAGGCTTCCACACCACGATTGCCGACTCGCCCGAGCACTGCTATCGTGCGCTGGATGGCACGAACGTGGATGTCGTTCTGCTGGATTTGCGCCTGCCAGGCACCAACGGGATGGAGGTGCTGCGCGAGATCAAACGGCGACGACCCGACACGGTCGTCGTCATCATGACGGGATTTGCGACGGTGCAATCAGCCGTGCAGGCGATGAAGTCTGGCGCTTATGACTACGTCACCAAGCCGTTCAACTTCGACGAACTCCGCCTGGTGCTGGACCGGGTCACAGCCCATCTGAAGCTGGCGACAGAAAACCGGCTGTTGCGAGAGCAGGTGAAATCGAAACACGGATTCGGAGCGATCGTTGGGCAGGCGCCGGAAATGGACCGCCTGTATCGCATCATTGCCAAAGCCGCGTCGAGTACACATCCCGTTCTGATTCTAGGGGAGAGTGGAACGGGTAAGGAACTGGTGGCCCGCTCGATTCACTACTCGGGTCCGTTCCGTGACAAACCGTTCATTCCGGTCGATTGCGGCTCGCTGGTGCCGAGCTTGATCGAGAGTGAACTTTTTGGCTATGTCAAGGGTGCGTTCACCGGTGCGGTTCGCGCCAAAGATGGATTGATGGCCGCCGCTGACGGGGGCACGATTTTTCTCGATGAAATAGGCGAGTTGCCGGTGGATCTGCAGTCGAAACTTCTGCGCGCTTTGCAGGAAAAAGAGATTCGCCCAGTAGGCGGCACGCGGGCGATACCCATCAGTGTGCGGGTGCTGGCGGCGACCAACCGCGACCTGGAGTCGGCGGTGCAGCAGGGAACTTTCCGCCGCGATTTGTACTTCCGTCTGAATGTGCTGACGCTGCGGGTTCCACCGCTGCGGGAGCGCAAACAGGACATCCCTCTGCTGGCCGGACACATTCTCGAACGCGTTGCGCGGACTACGGGCGTACAGCGCAACATCAGCGACGACGCGCTTAAACTTATGCTCAACTACGAATGGCCGGGCAACGTGCGCGAACTGGAGAACTGCCTGGAACGGGCATGCGCGCTGACCTCGGGCCCAACCGTCCACATCGCCGACCTGCCGACGGCCCTGCAGAATTTTCATGCGCAGGACCCAATCGTAGCCGTCGACTTTGAAACCCACGGCATTTCGTCGCTGGCAGAGCTGGAGAAGCAAGCCATCTTGCACGCGATTACGACGCTGAACGGGGACAAGCTGGAAGCGGCCAAGCAACTCGGTATCGGCAAAACCACGCTCTATCGCAAATTGAAGGAATACGGCTCGATCGCGTAAGCGGCGGGCCGCAGTCCTTTGGTAAGAAACCTGCATCTCGCGGGCCAGCAGAAGTGTGCCCGCTGGAGGGACCTCATGATACTTCTTGTGACTGCGTCGTCGCGAGGCGAAGAATGCGCGGCGGCCCTTGAACAGAAAACCCATCACAAATCGCAGATTGCGCGCTCGGTGAACCAGGCGATTTCGCTGCTGCACGGCCACGATTATGACGTGCTGGTGCTCGATGAATCGTTTCAGCAACTCGAAATCGGAGCCGAAAGCCTGGTTGCGAACCATGCGGGAATGGCGGTCCCAATCTACGTCAACTTGTCGTTGCATGGTACCGAGCGAGTGGCGCAGGAAGTGAATCGCGGACTACAGCGCCTGTTGGGAGAAAAGCTTTCGTGCCGGCGGACGGCCGAAAGCCTTTTGCGCAATGAGCTGCGGGGGGAAATTACGTCCATCCTGTTGAATTGCGAACTGGCGCTGCGGGAAACGCCGCTGTCACCCAGGGTTACGCAGAAGCTTCAGGCCGTGCAAGACCAGGTCCAGACCATGCGGAAAAAATTGGAAGGCAATACGGCGCTCCCATATGGTGTCCCGGTGAAGCCTGCGGTCGCCAAGCCGGCAGAAGTTATGCGGGTGCGCTAAGACGCAGCGCGTCTCGCGCCCTGATCTGGTCGGTCGAACACCGTTGGTTGCATAGAGCGCTTATTCGGTGCGCAAGGCCTTCATCGGTTCAACCGACGCGGCGCGCCGGGCCGGCAGCATGGCGGCGAGCAGCGCTACCATGGCGACCAGCAGCGTTCCGGCGAGCAGCGTAACCGGATCAAATGGGCTGACCCCGAAGAGCTGGCTGCGGACCATCCGCGCGAACAGCAGCGACAGGGGAATGGTTACCGCGACACTGATGCCGGCGAGCCACAGCACGTCGGCCAGTACCAGGTACACGACGCTGCTGCGCTGCGCTCCCAAGGCCATGCGGATGCCGATTTCACGCGTCCGTTGTGCCGTGGAATACGCCAGCACGCCGTAGAGACCGATGGCTGCCAGCAAGATCGCGAGCACGCCGAAACTGACGGCCAACAGGGCGATGATCCGCTCGCTCAGGAGATTGTCGGCGATCATCTCGTCCATGGTGCGCAGTTTGCCCAAGGCCAGCTTCGAATCCAACTGCTGCAGGGCGATGCGGATATTGTTTTCCGCAGCGGTGGGTGCCTGCCAGGTGCGCACGACGTAGGTAATGAAGTTCGGCTGGGTCGACTGAAAGAGCGCCCGGTAAGCAGTGCGGCGCACCGGGTCACGGACGCCTTGATGTTTCGTGTCACCGACAACGCCCACGATTGTCGTGTTCTGCGGTTCCTCGACACTCCCGAAATTCACCACGTGACCGAGAGCAGCTTGGGGAGTGCCGAAATAATGCTGCGCGAAACTCGAGTTTACGATGACCACATTTTCTGTGCCCGGCACGTCGTGATCAGAAAACGCGCGTCCGGCGAGCAGCGGCACTTGCATGGTCGTAAAGTACTGCGGCGTGACCCAGGGCTGCTCGACCTGCATGTCCTCGTCTTCTTTCGCGTTGTACCCCACGATTTTGATGTTGCCGTTGTCGTCTTCGCCCGACAAGTCGGGATCATCGGTGGCGGCGACGGCACGGACACCGGGCAGCGCGGCCAGGGTGTCCAGGACCCTTCGGTTCAAGGCATTGACCTGGTCGGGTTGGTATCCCGCCAGCCGAGGATTGACGTTAAAGCCGAGCAGGTGGTCGGAGGTGAATCCCAAATCCACCGATTGCAGATTCCGCAGAGTGCGCACGAACAGGCCTGCGCCGATGAGCAGCAGCAGGCTCAGCCCGATCTGTACTCCGACCAGGATGCGACGGAAACGCAGCCGAGTGCCGGAGGAGGACACTGTTTGCTGTTTCAGCGAGGTCACCAGGTCCGGATTGAGGAAGTGGAGCGCGGGTGCGAGGCTGAACGCCAACGCCACCAGGAAAGCCAGCGCGAACGCGAACAACAAAATGCGGAGATCGGGATTCGGATTGAAGGCCAGTTCGGTGGGAGTGCTGCCTGCCAATTTCCGAATGAGTACTCCGGAAACCGCCGGAGCGAGGATCAGCCCCAGCACTCCGCCAAAAAGTCCAAGCAGAACGCCTTCGATCAGCAACTGGCGAACAATCTGCCAGCGGCCAGCGCCCATGGCGTAGCGCACCGATATCTCGCGCACCCGACCGGCGGCACGCACCAGCAGCAGGCTGGAGACATTCACGCAGGCCATCAGCACCAGTAGCCCTACCATGCCCATCAGGACCATCAAGGGGGTGCTGATCTGATCGCGCAGAGGAGAAAAACCACGGGCGCCGTCGATCAATTGCAAGTGAGAGTCATCAAGGAATCGTTTCTGCCAGCGGGCCTTGTGTTCGAAGGTCTTGAACTCTTCGGCGCGCAACGCGTGCCACAGCGGAGCCATGCCGGCCTCGGCTTGCTGACGGCTGATTCCGGGCTTCAGCCTCCCAGACAATGTCAGCCAGTTGGAGCGGCGGTCCTCGAGGTCCTGCCAGCGAGGGGTGATGATGGCCTTCGCTGTGACCGGAACAAACACGTCTTCCAGCGAACCTGTGACGATGCTGTGAAAGCCGGGAGGAGCGACTCCGATGATGGTGAACGGCTGGGTGTTGATGAAGAGTGTCTGGTTGATGACCGACGGATCGGAACCGAAGTGCGTCTTCCAGTAATTGAAGCTCAGCACGGTTACGAGATTGGCGTTCTGTGCTTCGTCGGAAGGCACGAACAAGCGTCCCATTGCCGGACGGATGCCGAGGGCTTCGAAGTAATTTCCCGACACCAGCTCGCAGCCGGCCATGTCAGGCTTGTTATTCCAGCGCACCGCGACGTTTTGCTGGTCGTTAGCGATTACGTCCTGCAACACCTCGTTCTTCTCGCGCAGGTCGCGATACATGGGGTACGAAAAGTAATCGTTGTCGTCACCGCCGTAGGAGTTGAAGTGGCCGGGAGCGTCGCCCGTCCAATGGAGACGTACCAGTTGCTCGGGATGGCGCACGGGCAGCGACCGCAGGAGGGCTTGATCGAATAAGGTGAACACCGCGGTGTTAGCGCCAATGCCCAGCGCTAGGGTGACGACCGCCACGATGGTGAAGACCGGCGCCTTCCGCATCTGCCGCAAGCCCTGACGAATTTCCTGCAAGATCATGTTCATTGCCGAATCCCTCTATACGAAACTCGATACTTTCACTCCGTCCGGAGCGCCTTCATGGGTTCAATGGACGCCGCCCGCCGCGCGGGCAGAAAACTCGCCACCAGAACGACAGTAATCAGCAGCGCGGCCGCACAGAGCCAAGGCAGCACATGCAGCACGCTGACCCGGAAAAGCAGGCTCGTGAACAAACGGCCGAGGATGGCCGCGAAGACGACGCCCACGACAATGCCAATCGCCGCGAGACGCAACCCCTGCATCAGCACCAGTTTCAACACCGTGCTGCGCTGTGCTCCGAGGGCCATGCGCACCCCAAGTTCGCGAGTGCGGAGGCGTACGGAGTAGCTGATGATGCCGTAGAGTCCCAGCGCCGCGAGCAGCAGCGCTAGAGCGGCAAATGTACCGAGCAGCATGACGACGAACTTGCGCCCGACCAAAGACTCGTTCACACGCTGTTCCATAGTCTTCACGTCATAGATTGGAACGCTGGAGTCGCCTGCGCGAACGGCGGATGCAAGGTCAGGAGTTAGTCCCTCAGCCGGACGCGAGCTGCGAATCAGAATACCGGCGGTGTCGTTGGGCGATTGCGCGATGGGGAGGAAGTAGGTGCCTTCGTTGGTGTCAGCTTCGAGAGAATTCTCGCGTGAATGCTTAACCAGGCCGACGATGGTAATCCACGGCCCTTTGTTGGGATCACCGAGAGTAATATGCTGGCCGATGGGATCCTGGTTGGGCCAGTATTGATGAGCTAGCACCTCGTCGACAATGGCAACTTGCTCGGTGGTCTTGCGATCTTCGTCGGTGAAGTCGCGGCCTTGCAAGAAGGGAATACGCAGGGTGGCGAAGAATCCGGGCGAGATCAAATGAATGTTGCCGTGTGGCGGAGGAGCATTCGCCGACCTGTTCTGTCCCTGGATGGAAAAGCTCGCCGAGCCCCCGTTGTTACTGAAGGGAATGGCATCGATGAGGGCCGCGGACTGCACTCCCGGAATCGCACGCAGGCGCTCCTCGAGCGAAGTCATGAAGGCGGCTTGTTGCTCATCTTTTGCGTAGACGGTTTTAGGCAACGAGAAATAGGCACTCGCGACACCGCTGACCTGGAAGCCGGTCTCGACCGTCTCCAGGGCCTTGAGACTGCTGAAGAGGAGACCCGCCCCAGCCAACAGCAGAAGTGAAAGGGCAACCTGAGCAATCACCAGGAAAGAACGCGCCCGCTGTCCTCCGCGTCCGGAGGTACCCGAACGACCGGATTCATGAAGAGCGCCGTACCACCCGGGTTGTGTGCGATGCCACGCGGGCACTACTCCGCAAAGCAGGGAGCAGACAACGGCAACGATTACCACGAAAAACAAAACGGGACCCGCGAACGAAAGCCGCAGGTGCTCGGCCAGTGACGGGGGTAGGCCTTTCAACAGGAGCGGGGACGCTGCGAGCGCCACCAGGAATCCCAACACGAGGCCCGCAACGGTTAGCACGATACTTTCCACCAAGGCTTGACGAATCAGTGCCCAGCGGGAAGCCCCCAGCGCAATACGGACCGCAAGGTCACGCTGACGGGCTGATGCGCGCGCGATCTGCAGTCCGGCGATGTTGGCGCAGGCGATGAGCAGCACCATGCCTACGGCAGCCAGGAGCATCAATAGGGGCTTACGGAGATTGCCACCAACGAACTCAGTTAGCGGCATGGAGAACATGCCCCAGCCACTGATGCGACCGTAACTGTTGCTCCCTTCGGACGCGATATTCTCCTGCGCCTTCTTCGTCAGGTACATATTGGCTTGCTGCAAGGTCACACCCGGTCGCAGACGGGCCACTCCGAACAGATACTCGTTGTAGCGGGCGTTGTGGTCGTGATAACGGGCGGGAGGAAGGGCGATTGGCACCCAAAGCTCTGCCTTATTGGGCCAGTTGAATTCCGGGCCCATGACGCCGATAACCTGATACGAACGCTGGTCGAGAATGATGGAACGGCCAACGATGTTGGGATCCGCGCCAAACCGCTTTTGCCAAGCTTGATACGACAGCACGACGACCAGGTTGGCGCCCGGCTGATCCTCTTCCGCCGTAAATCCTCGTCCAAGGACAGGGCGCACCTCGAACACGTCGAAGTAGCCGGCGGAAACCCGCGCACCTTGCATCAGCTCAGGGTTGGCGTTCTCACGGCTGAAGTTGAAGCTGCTGCCGTTCATTATGGCAGCGCCCGCGAAGATATCCTTGCCTTCGGCAGCATCGGCAAAATCGGGAGGCGACAGAGAGATATTGCCTAAATCAGGCGGGCTGCCATAGTGGGCCCGCAGTGCGACCAGATTAGCAGAGTGGGGAATTCCACTCGGGTTGAGCAGGATGGCGTTGGTGACCGAAAAGACGGCGATATTGGCGCCGATGCCCAGCGCCAAAGTCAGTACCGACACAATGGCGAAACCCGGCGACTTCGCGAGTTGGCGAACAGCGTAGCGAAATTCCTGGACAATCGTATGCACGTTCGTTCTCCTGACCTTCCGTGTTACTCCGAACGTAATGCCTGCATGGGTTCAATCGATGCGGCGCGGCGGGCCGGCAACCAGGCGGCAACCGCTGCAGTGGAAAGTAACACCAGCACCGCTGCGGCTGCGCTGACCGGGTCAAACGGCGACACGCCAAACAGCAGGCTCTTCATTACCCGGACGACGAAGAAAGCACCCACGGCTCCCACCGCGACGCCCACCAGTGCAACCTTGCCGCTTTCCCGCAGGATCATGCCGAAGATGCGCTGCCGCTCCGCTCCCAACGCAACTCGGAGCGCAAATTCTTTGGTGCGCTCGACAACGGAGTAGGCCAGCCCAGCATAGACTCCCAGTGTTGCAACCAGCAGGCTGCAAAGTCCGTAGACCGCGATCAATTCGGCAGGCACTCGAGTGTCGGAATACGCGCTCTGGACATGATCGTGCAGCGTTTCAACGTCATTGATTGGCAACGTGCCATCGAGCGCCGCAACTTCGCGGTCAAGCTCTGGAAGAAGGTTCTGAACGGAAGCCGCACCGCGCAACACAACGCTGAATGAACTTTGGTAATCCTGCAGAATGGACAGGTAGATGACGGGATCCCCGGTGTCCTCGGCAGCGCTGCGGTAGATGATGCTGCGATTGACCCCGACGACCTCGCAGGTCTGCTTACCCACCTGCATGCGCGCGCCCACAACGTCGCCCTTGGGCCAGTACTTGTGCGCCATGTCTTGATTCACGATGGCGACACACGGTGATGTAGAAACATCCTGATCGTTGAACTCGCGCCCCTGGAGAATCGGGATACGCATCGTCTTGAAGTAATCCGGAGCCACTGAGTCGGTGACGATGCTCATGCTTTCGTCCTTGCCCCGCTGATAACCCGCGATCGCCACATCGCGGACGTTACCGCCGCCGCTGAGCCCCATGGGAACGTAACTAGTGAGCGAGGCAGCGCTCACTCCTGGCAACGAGCGCAGTCTCTCCAGCAATGTGCGTTGAAACGCAAGCCCTTTCTCTTCGGTGTAGCCGGCACGCGCTAAGTCGATAGACGCGACGAGCGTGTTGTCGGTAGCAAAGCCCGGATCACGATGCACCACGTTCCACAGGGTACGGACCAGCAGGCCACAGGCAACCAGAACAACGAAGCAAAGCGCCAGCTGCAAGCTGAGCAAAGCATTCCGACGGACACGACTGCGGGCGCCTAGGACCGAGGTGGCGCCGTCGTGCAGCGCGCTCACTTGCGAAATCTTCAGCACCTGGCGAGCGGGGAAGAGTCCACAGGCCAGCACTGTAATCGCCGTCAATCCCAGGGCAAAGCCAAGAATGCGGAGATCGGGCTGCAGATTGAATGCGTAGGTAATCCCGAATTTTGGCAGCAGGGCGTACATGGTTCGAGACAGGGCAACGCTGGCAAGCCAGCCCGACACGCCCGCCAGCAGTGCGATGACCGCGGTTTCGGTCAACAGTTGGCGGAGAAGTCGGGAGCGGCTGGCACCGAGCGAGGTACGAACGGCGAGTTCGCGCACCCGGCGGGAGCTGCGTTGAATCAGCAGCACGGCCACATTCGCGTAAACCAGCGCCAGCAGCAGTCCCGCAGCGCCGAACAGAATCGGGATCACATCGCTGATGCTGCCGTACATGCCGCGCGACATGTGGCCCGGGTCGGACAAAAGCAGATCCCAATCTTTGTAGTGGTCGGACTTTTGTTGTGCCGCGAATTGACGCGCAAGGCTGTGCAGTTCTGCGGACGCCTGCTGGTCGGAAACGCCAGGGCGCAACCTGGCCGCAACTTGCAAACCAAAGTGTCCGGTCACGAGAGGATCAGGCTTGCCGCCGGTTAGGGCAGCGAGTTCGCTCAACGGGACCCACAATGATTGCGCGAGACCGCCATAGATTCCGACGAAGTTTTCCGGCGCAATGCCGATCACGGTCAACGGCTGCCGGTTAACGCTGATGGTCCGTCCCACGATGCTGGGATCGCCCTGGAACCGGGAGCGCCACAAGTCATAACTCAACACCACTTCGGGAGCGGAACCGTAGGCACGATCATCGTGGATGGTAAAGCCACGCCCGAGAATCGGAGTCATCCCGAGCATCGAAAAGTAATTGCTGGCGACGATGCCGGCCCAGTAGCGCTCGGGACGGGAGTCGCCACCGGCAAGGTCCACCGCGAACATTTCGTGCGCAGTCGTATCAGCGAAACCGCGATGGTGTTCCCGCAGGTACAAGAGCTGGTCGTAATGCAACGAATATCCGCCCCCGGCCTGAATACTCGCGGAGAGCGAGCGAATTTCGCTGGCCCGACGAACCTGCGGCCACGGGTTGAACATCACCGAATTCGCCCAAGTGAAGACCGTCGTTACCGCGGCGATACCCAGCGCAAGCGTAAGGACGGCGACTGCAGTGAATCCAGGGTTCTTCTTCAGTTGTCGCAACGCGTATCGTAAGTCTTGCAGCATCGGCCTGACCTTCGGCGAAGAGTTCTTAGTGAATTCGGCAAAACCGCCAAGTATTGACCATGCACGGCAGCCACCAGCGGCTGACGCCTATTTTCAGTGAGTTAGACGCTTCGGCATGCGAGTGTTGTCCAGCCATGCTCCCTGCTGTCCGCTTCCGGACAAGGCTGGCTGGAGGTAGGTACGAATTCGTCGGCGATAGGTTCCGTAGAGTTGGCGGAACAGGTTGGAAAGGCGGGTAAGAAAGCGGAGTCCGCTACAATAACTGCACGGCGCAACATACCGTGGACCAGGGGAGGACGTGAATGGCGCAAGTCAAAATTACTGTTCGTAGGAACGGGCCGTACCGAGTAGAAGCACCCGAGGGATCGATTGAACTGGTCGACGCCGACGGCAATCCATACGATCTGACCGGCAAGCCGGCATTTTCGCTGTGCCGTTGCGGCGCGTCGGTGAACAAGCCATTCTGCGATGGGACGCACTCCAAGCTGGGGTTCCAGGCTGCGGAGGCGGCGGTCAAAAAAGAGGATGAAGCGGCGCCGCCGAAGAGCTAGTCGCCTGAGTGCCGAGTATAACGACACAGGACCGCGTGATGCGGTCCCTATTTTTACGGCGGCACGGCGGTTTCAATGGACGGTCTTGGTTTTGCGCGACATGTAGTCCATCAGAAGGTACTGGCCTAGTGTGTGCGGCGTCGTGAAGTAAGCCTTCCCGCGGCACATCTCCGTGACCTTCTGGACGAACTGCACCAGCCCGTAATCCGACGCCAGCATAAAGGTGTTGATCAAAATCCCCGACCGCTTGCACTTGGAGACTTCCTGCAGCGTCTCGCTCACCACCATGGGGTCAAGACCAAAAGCATTCTTGTAGATGCGGCCATCTTCGAGCGTGAGCGCTGACGGCTTGCCGTCAGTGATCATGATCACCTGCTTCATGTCTTTGCGCTGCCGCTGGAGAATGCGCTGCGCCATGCGCAGTCCCTCGCGCGTGTTGGTGTAGTAAGGACCGACCTGAACGCGTGCCAGTTGCGAGAGCGGAACTTCCTCGGCGGAATCATGAAACAGGACCAACGACAGGGAATCGCCGGGGTACTGCGTGCGAATCAGGTGCGACAATGCCATCGCCACTTTCTTGGCAGGAGTGAACCGGTCTTCTCCGTACAAGATCATCGAGTGGGAGCAGTCGAGCATCAGTACGGTCGCGCACGACGACTGGTACTCGCACTGGTTCACTTGCAGATCGTTGTATTCAATGTTGAGGGGGAGATGAAGCCCCTCGCGCTGGATGGCGTTGGACAGCGTCGCCGTGATGTCGAGATTCAGCGTGTCGCCGAATTCGTAGGTTTTCGACGCGCCACTGGTTTCAATGCCAGTCGCAGTATCACGAGTGTCGTGCCGCCCGAAGCTTGACTTGCCGAGCGATCCGAGCAGGTCGCGTAAGGCGCGAAATCCCAGGAAATCGAGTCCCTTGTCGGTAATTTCGAAGCGCGCCTGGGCCTGCGATTCGCCGACCTGGCCGCCCGCGGTCGAACTGCGCGACGGGTCATGCGGCTGATCGATGGTGATGTAATCTTCCTGCTGCATGCGATCGATGAGTTGATCGACGAGCTGCTCAAACTGCTCGGCGCTCATCGCTTCGATTTGCTCGCGCAGCTTCTCGTCGAGCGCATCGCTGTTCATCAGCGCTTCGGCGATCGCGTTACGGAGATCGTCGAGCGACTGGTCGACCGCGTTCTGATCGTAATAGTCCGTGTACTGCCGCTGAAATCCGCTTTGCAGCAAATGGTCAGAGAGCGCGGCGAGCAAGTCCTCCATGCTCATCTCCCCTGCGGGGTCGGGAACGTATTTCTTGTACTTAACGAATTTCATAAAAGAAGTGGCTAGTGGCTAGTGATCAGTGACTAGCAAATCATCCCGATCGGCGTTGGCTGACAATGATGACATTATCAGCCCTTCAACTAGCGGCTCTTTCTAGCCACTGGCCACTGACCACTAGCCACTAATTAAACGGCCTGCGCTGGCGGCGGAAGTCGCGCTCTTCTTCGTCGTCACGCAGGTTTTGTTTCTCGCGGCGAGGCTGTTTTTCCCCCGCCGTGAACACGCGCTCTTCGCTGCGGCCGATACGCTTGTGGGCATACAAGCCTTCGAGCACAAACTCTGCCGCCGAAACCACCATCTCTGAAGGCTCTTTGCCGCTGAGTCCAAGAGGTCCTAGCTTGTCGAGCAAGCCCTGGATGCCGCGCAGCTTGTGCAGCATTTCCTGCGCGCCGGCAGTGTCACGCAACTGGATTTCGCCGCCCAGATCGAACCACTGCACGATCTGGTTCATGTTGCTGTTGCCGTGGAAGTACTGGTCGTAAGTGCGGGCGACGGCGGCGCGGATAATGTCACGCGCCACGATGTCGGCGCCTTTCAGTTCGCCCTCGTATTCGAGTTCAAGCTTACCGGTAATGGCCGGCATGGCAGCGTAAATATCTCCGACACGAGGCACGACAAGTTTTTCGCCGGAGCGAATGGCGCGGCGCTCGGCATTGGAAATGGCATTCTCCAAGGCGCTGATCGGCAGACGCTGGCTGACTCCGGAACGCTTGTCGACACGCTTGTCTTCGCGGGCGACGAAAGCGGTGTGCTCGATGATCTCGCGAATGAACGCAGGCACCTGCAAGGGATGTCCGTTGCGCTGGATCCAGGCTTCCTGATTGGTGATGGCCACGCCTTCCTGCACCGTCGCCGGATAATGCGTGCGAATCTCCGAGCCGATGCGGTCTTTCAGAGGAGTCACGATCTTGCCGCGAGCGGTGTAGTCCTCGGGGTTGGCGCTGAACACCAGCAACACGTCCAGGGGCAAGCGCACCGGGTAGCCCTTAATCTGGACGTCGCCTTCTTGCATGATGTTGAACAGTCCGACTTGGATTTTTCCTGCCAGGTCGGGAAGCTCGTTGACCGCGAAAATGCCACGATTAGCCCGGGGAAGCAGTCCGTAATGCACCGTCAACTCGCTGCCCAGTTCATGGCCGCCCTTCGCGGCCTTGATGGGATCAATGTCGCCAATGAGGTCGGCAATGGTCACGTCGGGAGTGGCGAGCTTTTCGACGTAACGGTCATCGGGCGTCAGGTAGGCAATGCGCGCCGCCTCGGGATCGGACGCCAGCAACTGCCGGCACCGGGAGCAAAGCGGAGCGTAAGGGTTGTCATGAATCTCGCAGCCCGCGAGGTAGGGAACCTGTGGATCAAGCAAGGTCGTCAACGCGCGCAAGATGCGGCTCTTCGCTTGTCCGCGCAAACCGAGCAGAATGAAATTGTGGCGCGACAAAATGGCGTTAACCAATTGAGGGACGACCGTGTCTTCGTACCCAACGATGCCGGGGAACACCGGCTCATCGCGGCGTAGGCGGACCATGAGGTTGTCGCGCACCTCATCCTTAACGCGACGAACGCGAAGGCGCTCTTCAGAAAACTGGGAATGGCGACGAAGCTCGGCAAGCGTTTGCGGTAGATTGCTCAAGGCCGGGATACCTCCAGGGTCACAACAGGCTGCCCACACAGCCAATTGATTGTCCGTATTCTACGCCAGCGGCAGCCGCGTCATCGCCGCGGAGGCGAACGTGACTGTGAAGAAAAAATGAATCGCACGCTCGCTCGATTGCGCGAGGAAAGAGTTAACTTTGCGGTTCAGTCTCCGGAAGGCCTGCGCGGGGCGTCCAACTCACGCGACACTGGTTCAAAGCGCGCCTCATCGGGAGACAGGAGTTTGCTCGCCTCGCCGCTCGCCAGCATACCGGCCGCGCTTGGATCGATCGACCGCAAATGTAGATCGCGTTGCGGGAAGGGAATTTCGATGCCGGCTTCTTCGAACATCTCCATCGCGGCCATGGCCACTTCGCTGGTGATCTGCAAGCCGTTATTTTCCTGCATTACCCAGAAATGCAACTCGAAGTTGAGGGCGTTATCTCCAAAGCCGGTGAAGTACACCATTGGCTCCGGCTTGGTGAGGACGAGTTCGTGCCTCGAAGCGGCTTCACGCAAAATCTTCAGCACAACTTTGGGATCGGAACCATAGGCCACGCCGACGGGCAACTCACGGCGGCGCTGCGATTCCGAGAGCGTCCAGTTAATAACCTTGTTGGAAATCAGGTTGGCATTGGGAATAATGACTTCCGCTCCCTGGAACGTCTGTATCGTGCTGGAGCGAATCCCGATGCGAGTCACTTTTCCCGTGTTGTTATCGACCTCGATGATGTCGTTGATGTGGACCGGTCGCTCGAACTGCAGAATCAGCCCCGACACAAAGTTATTGATGATATTTTGCAGGCCGAAGCCGATGCCGACGCCGAATGCACCGGTCAGTATGGTGAACTTGTTCAGTTCGATGCCGGCAGCATTAATCGCCGCCAGGAACACGATCAGCATCAGAAGGTAATAGATGATCGAGGCGATCAGTTCCGGCAAGCCCCTCGACATATGTATCCGCCGAAAGATCTCTTCGCGGAAAAAGAAGCGGACCGCGTTGGCGATGGCATAGCCCACAGCGAGTATCAGGAAAAATCCGAACACGCCGCCGACGGTTGCGCCACCCGAACTGCCGGCAATCCTGAAATTGAGGAAGCTGTTCAGGGCGGCGGAGGCCCCATCCTGAATCCCCAGCAAATCCAGCAGCGCCGAGAGCCAGATAAGAGCTCCAATCCATTTCAACGCCCGCGGCACCCAGCGGCAGATTCCGTCGCGATGCAGGCGCACTGTCGCAATGCTCTCGGCTCTCGGGGAGCGCAGCCCTACCGTCAGCAGCAGCATGGCCACTCGGTTGAAAGTAGCTACGCTCAGCCCGACGAACGCACCGTAGACGCACGCCAGGGCGAGATAATGCGCTAGCTTCATGTAGCCGAAGAGGTCAGCGAACAGCGAGATGGCCAGCACGACCACGGCAGCGCGGACCGCCAGCAAAATCAGCCTCCCCCACCACGTTTCATGGCGCGGAAGAGAAGCCGATGGACGAACCAGATATCCCAGCACGAGACACAAAACTGCATTGGTCACGAACTGAAGTTCGCGCCTCGAGACCGGATTCAGATTGATCCACGAAACCGTCCAGTTGAAAGCGTAGATGGCGGCAAAAACATAGAGCACCAACCGCAGGCGTCGGTTCAACAAGGGCGGGAGAATGATCAGAATCGGGAAAAACGAAACCAGGATTACCAAACCCAGCAGTGTGACCGGAGCGCTCGGCGCCAACACATATCCCAGAATCAGCGGAGGCAACAGCCCAACGGCGAACCAGTGGTCGAGTATCCGGTAGGTGTCGGCCTCGACCTGGTCGCCCGGCTGCTTGTCTTCCACGATGTGCTTTAGGCGATACGCCGCCAGTTCCGAGCCGATGAACAAGAGGATGAGGAACAGAATCGTGCCCCGGTTCTCTTGTAGAAAAGCCACGATGGAAATCCAACGTCCAGTTACAGTGCGGAGCACGCTGGAGCTTTCACCCTGCTCATGCCGCGCATTGATGTTCCAGAGGGGCAGGCTATCGCGGTCCAGGATATGGCCCTTCAACTTTGCCCTGGCTTGGATAAGTCGAGAGATGAGGTCGTCCGAGATCTGGTCAACAGTTGAGACCTTGATCTGCAGGTTTACAACGAGCTGTAGCGTCTCTTGTGCCTGCTGCCGCAACTTGCGAATGTCGGCCAGATTCCCTTGGATCAGCGCCAGGACCGGTCCCAGCTCGTGGTTGTCCTTGTTTTCCGCCAGCGTCGCCGCCCAGGCCGGCTCCTGGGTGTCCAGCATAGTGAGTGTGGCCTGTGCACTGTTCGCCCAGTTCAGCAGTTGTTGCTGCCAGTCTGCGGTGTAGCTCTTAATGCCGCGCCAATAGTTTTCCTCCTCCCTGATTTCCAAAGAGTTGGGTGTGGCCGCGAGCATCGCGGTCACCTCCTGCTGTTTCGTTTCCAGGCTGGGCTGAAGGTCGGCGATTGAGGACTGAATGCTGGTGATTTGATCGCGCGTGGGAAGGCTGCTGGCGGCGTCGCGTAAAGTCTGGGCCAGCACCTGCGATTTGAGAGCGACATCGGGCAGCGGAATGGCTGTCGGCAGTTCTGGAATGGCCGTCGGAAGCTCCGGCGTCGCAACCGGCGCCGGGGCTTTTTCTTTAAGAAGTGACGACAGCGGATTGGCTGGAATCTTGGGCGATGCAGCGCTTCCGCCCGTCTGTTGGGCGGCTGCCAGCGTGACACACACCACCGCGAGCGTCAGAACAGGACACAACACTCGCGCGAACACCGCGAGCAGTCGCCGGGCCCGGATGTCCTCGGTTCGCCTGGTCAATGTCTGCATGCTTTGCAATTATCGCCCACCCGTCCATCAGAGCGACGGACAATCTTCTATGCGTGGTTGCCGACTATGCACCGCCGGTGCGGGTCACTGGCGAGTCTGCAACTCCTCCAGCATGGCTTCCATCTCCGAGAGCGCATGCCGGTTGTTCGTGCGCGTGGCGGATTCGATACCTTTGTGCAACATGTCGCGCGCCTCCGGGGTCCTTCCCGCTCGGTCGAGCACTTGCGCCGACATGAAGTATCCGTTGGTGTAGTCAGGATGCGCGGCCAATAACCGCTCGAATTCCGACAAGGCTGCTTCCGATTCGCCGGTGCCGGAATACTCCAAACCCAGTGCGTAGCGTGCGAACGCGTCATTCGGATTGTCATTGAGGATCTGCTGCAACGCCGCCACGCGACTTTCATCTGCCATGAATGTTCACTCCCTATGCTTTGAAGGCATGGTACAAGAGCCATTATCGTAAGCTCAACGTGCGAGCGCAATCCGCCAGATGCCGATGACCGTCTGCGCCAGTACAATTGAATGGAATCGCCATACTTGATGTCGCAATGAGATCGGGCTCCTGTCACCGAACATGAGCAATAAAGGCCCGATTCACAAAGGAAAGACATGGAATCGAACGAAACGGTACTCACCCCGAAGCCCGTCGCCGACTCGAAGTCTGAGATGATCGAACTGGTTCTGCCCAACGACACCAACCCCCTCGGAGCCTTGCTGGGCGGCCGCCTCATGCATTGGATCGACCTCGCCGGAGCCCTCGCCGCGCATCGTCATTCGCATTCTTACGTAGTCACCGCCTCCATGGACCACATCGATTTCCTGGTGCCTGTCCACGTCGGCGACATGGTTCTGCTGCAATCGTCGGTGAATCGCGTATTCAAGACATCGATGGAAGTTGGCGTCAGGGTTTCGGTGGAGAACTACATCTCCAGCTCCCGCCAAAAGGTTGCCACCGCCTATCTAACGTTTGTTGCGGTCGATCGTCACGGTCGCCGGCTGCCCGTGAATCCGGTCATCCCCGAGACCGAAGACGAGAAACGACGCTACGAAGGCGCGCTGCGCCGGCGCGAGTCCGCCAAGGTCGAACGCGAACAGCGCCATGCTCGGCGTCCCTAGTTTTCGCTCGCGCATGTTACAGTTTCAAAAATCGCCTGCTTGCAATTGGGGTAGGGAAGCAATCACAACGTAGGGAGATATGGATGCGTAATCTGCGCGTCGTCGCTGTTGTATCGCTAATTCTCATTTGCGCCTTTAGCCTTTCAGCCCAGCAGAACGAGTCGGCCGAAGCCGCCAAGCCCGCTGGCAAAGCCGCTCCCACGGCGGAAAAGTCCGGCAAACCTCCGGCTGAGTCGGAGAAGCCCAAAGAAGAGCCTCCTGTAGTAACCCATCACGAAATTCATGTTGGCGGACGCGTGCTTCATTACACCGCGACCACTGGCTATATGCCCATCCGGAACGACGAAGGAACCGAGATTGAGGCCAACATCTTCTTCATTGCCTATACACTCGACAACCCTCCGGCAAAGCGCCCGCTGATGTTCTCGTTCAACGGCGGTCCCGGCTCGGCATCGATCTGGCTGCACTTAGGCGCAATCGGACCGCGCCGCGTAAAAATGCTTCCCAATGGAGGCATGCCCCAGCCGCCGTTCGAGCTGGTCGACAATGAAGACACCTGGCTCGATCAGACCGATCTCGTGTTCATCGATCCGGTGGGAACCGGCTACAGCCGCGCGACGAAGAAGGAACTCGCCAAGAAATTCTTCGGCGTCAGGGGCGACATCTCCTCCGTTGCTGAATTCATTCGTCTCTACCTCAGCCACTATCAGCGCTGGACTTCGCCGCTCTTCCTCGTTGGCGAAAGTTACGGCACCACGCGCGCCGCCGGACTCAGCGGTTATCTCGTCGATCGCGGCATCGCACTCGATGGCGTCGTACTGATTTCCTCCGTGCTGAACTTCCAGACCCTGGAATTCACCCGCGGCAACGACCTGCCCTACGTGCTCTTCTTACCGACGTATACTGCCACGGCGTGGTACCACAAGAAGCTTCCCGCGGACTTGCAGTCGCAGGACCTCGCCAGCGTTCTGAGTGCAGCACAACAATTCGCTGCCGGCGAGTATTCCCAGGGCCTGGAGAAAGGCGACCGCCTCACTGCGCAAGAACGGCAGACGCTGGTTGACCAGGTGTCGCGCTTCACCGGGGTCGATCGCAACGTCGTCGACCTGAACGACATGCGCCTGAGGCAGGGAGTGTTCTGCCATGAGCTTCTGCTCAACCAGCGCCTGATGGTTGGCCGCCTCGACAGCCGCTTCACCGGCGATGAGCTGTCACAGGTGCGCGGCGAAGGGCAGTTCTGGGACCCCTCGATGGCCGTGATCCGTCCGCCGTTTACCGCGACCTTCAACAACTATGTGCGCACCGACCTCGGCTACAAGAGCGACCTTGAATACTACGTGCTCGGCGGAGGCGTGACCGATTGGGACTGGGGCTCAGCAGGCGAGGGCTTTCCCGACACCAGCGAAGCGCTGCGCCTGGCATTCGTCAAGAACCCCTACATGAAGCTGTTCGTTGCTAACGGTTATTACGATCTGGCGACTCCGTTCTTCGCCACGCAGTACACGCTGAACCATATGAACCTCACTGCCGACCAGCACAATAAGATCACCCTCGGCTACTACGATGCGGGTCACATGATGTACATCAAGAGCGACTCGCTCTCGCGGCTGAAGAAAGATGTCGGAGGGTTCCTGACGAATGCGTTGCAGTGAGGCGGCTGGACAACCGCTCGGTAAGTGCAGGCCTGAATTGTGTAGCGCCGTTCAGGCTTACGTGCTCTTGGTTTCCAGCACGACACCCTCGCCATTTTGGCGCAGGCATTCTGCAGCGGGAACGAAGTAGTAAGCGCCGCTAATTGGCTTGGTGTAGCGTGTGAGCGCGTCTCGTACGCCCGTCGTAATGCCCGCCATACTCTCCAGCATGGTGGAGAGCCGTTGCTCCTCGGCGCTGAATCCCACAAACATCGTGCCGTGATCGGTCACTGTGCCGTACGGCATGTTCCGCCTAAAGATCTTCCCGAACTTGTCCTGATCGGTGCTCGCGACATGCGAGTCCGCCGGCTTGTTCTCTAGTTCGACGCTGTCCAGTTTTTTTCGCCCGATCACCAGCTCCTGCCTGCTGTCGCTCAGCGACTCCCAAAGCGTTCTGTCATGCGGCCACTTTTGCAGCAGCAATACGGACCCACCCGCACCTGGCTTTTCTTCCGGTATCAGCGCGACCTCCAGTGCCTCGATCAAGCTAGGATTCTCACTGCCGTCGATGAAGCCGGTAAGATCACGGTCGTGACGATAGGGCCAACTCGAGGTCTCGTCGGCAACCGACGCCAGTTCTTTCAGCTCGGTGATCGCCGCATGGGAAACGTCAAAGATCACATCGTAAGCGCTGCCCGAGATCCAAAGCACCGCGTCGTGTTGTGTGGCCGGCATGACAAAACCTTCGATCCCGACCACGTCCGCATTGAAGCCTTTGATCCCCGCCGGTGCGTCATCCGGCGCGAATTCGCGCCACAGTTCCGGCCTGAACCCGACTACCAGGTTGACTCCGCCGACTGTCGTGCGTGGCTCGCGCAGCGACGAGATTGCCGCCACCAGGTCGCTGCCTTTTTTGCCAGCGAGAAGATCGAATTCCAGGTATGCGTGAGACGGGCTTCCAAGAGCAAAGATTCCACTTTGGGCGGTGCGCATAATCTCAAAATACCAAGCTCCGGGGACGCTGAACAGCCTGTTATGACAAGAAGTCCATCAGCAATTGTGCGATTGCATATAATCGGCGGATTCCACTGTGGGGGTTGGTTCCTGTGATGAGCACTGTTTCGATGAGAGCATTCCGCGCACTCTTGACGTTGACCTTAGTCTGTTCGTCGCTGACAGCCGTCGCGGCTGTGACGGCGACCGCACGCATCGTAAGTGCTGCCAACACTTTCCTCGCGACTCTCGATGCGGCGCAGCGTCAGAAAGTGCTCTATGCGTTCAACGATGAAAAGCAGCGCGCGACTTGGTCCAACCTTCCCACTTCGTTCGTCCCTCGCGGTGGCCTCAGTCTCAAGGACATGACTGCCGCGCAGCAAACCGCCGCGATGGCACTCGTTTCGTCCGTGCTCAGCCCGCGTGGCTACGAAAAAGTGCAGCAAATCATGGAAGGCGACCAGGTCCTAAAGACTAAGGAAGGCAACAATCCGATCTTCGGCAAAGATCTCTACTACATTTCCTTCCTCGGGAAGCCCTCCGAGAAAGATCCCTGGATGTTGCAGTTCGGCGGCCACCATTTAGCGTTGAACATCACCATCGATGGCGTGCGCGGCATTCTCACTCCGACCCTCACTGGCGCGCAGCCCGCTCTCTACACCCTCGACGGAAAAACCGTGCGTCCTCTCGGCCAGGAGAGCGACAAAGCGTTGGCGTTACTGAATGCCCTCGACGATGCGGAGAAGAAACAAGCGATTCTGAGCTACAAATTGGCCGACCTTGTGCTCGGCCCCGGCCAGGACGGCAAAACCATCGTGCCCGAAGGCCTGAAAGCTTCCACGATGACCGAGTCGCAACGCGCCATGCTGCTCGGCCTGATCTCCGAGTGGGCCGACATTATTCACCAGAGTGCGGCGGAGGCCCGTATGGCCCAACTGAAGGCCGATATCGCTGAAACCTGGTTCGCCTGGAGCGGCCCGACCACCGCCACTCCTGGAAAAAACATCACTGCCTATTACCGAATTCAGGGCCCGCACTTGGTCATCGAGTACGCGCCCCAAACCCTGGGCGGCGATCCTACCATGCACGTCCACACCATGTACCGCGATCCCACGAACGACTACGGCCGAGGACTGATCGCAAAATGAGCAAGACGCTAGCCATCGTCGCGGTAATTGTTGTGTCCTTCGCGATGCCCGCGCGCGCGCATCGCGTCGATGAGTATCTGCAAGCCACCCTCATCTCTATTGAGAAAGACCATGTCGAGGTGTTTCTGCGTCTAACGCCGGGCATCGCGGTGTCTTCCGCCGTACTGGCCAGCATCGATACCGATGGGGACGGCATTATTTCAGACCACGAGAAACGGGCGTACGCCGACCGCGTGCTTGCCGACCTGTCACTCTCGCTTGACGGACATCACTTGATGCCGAAACTCGTCTCTGTGGACTTCCCGAAAATCGAGGAGATGAAGGAAGGACTCGGAGAAATCCAACTTGCCTTCGCTGCCACTCTGCCCAACGGTGGCAGCGACCGCACATTCATCTTCGAAAACCATCACCAGAGTCCGATCGCAGCCTACCTGGTGAATTGCCTGACTCCGCGCGACCGCAACATCCGCGTGCTCGCACAGAATCGCAACCAGGACCAGTCGTTCTATCAACTGGATTACTTACAGTCCGACGCATCTCTACAACCGCTGTCAGGTCTGCGCGAATTTAACGGCTGGCCTGATGCAGCCGCCCTTTCCCTGTTCGCAACGATCGTATGGCTATCGGGCCGGCTCGTGCTGGCAAGATTTCGCGGCTCCCAAAGAACTCGGTCGGGATGCCGTTTACCTCGCGCCCGAAACGTATAGAATTCCAGCCGATGACTGCGCAGCTTTGATCTGCGCCGCGAGGGTCCTATGAAACTGGATTGGTTCGTTAAGCTCTTGCTGTTGGTGATCGCAATTCTGTTGGCTCTGGTGGCATTTCGCCCGGTCGTTCATCCGGCTCCGGTTCTGGCGCAGAACGGCTCGCCTTACCCTTTCCACATCGAGCAGGGGACTGTCTCGCTCCGCAAGTCCGATGGATCCACCACCTGGGGGAAGATTGTGGTTGATATGCGCAACGGAGACGTCTGGGGCTTCCCGGTGAAAGCGCAAAACACTCCGTACCCCGTCTTCGGCCCCGGTGACAGTTCCAAGGTTTCGCACCCCATGTTCCTCGGCCGGATGGCATTTGAAGAAGTGCAACCGCAGTAGCGCTGGTTTCGCTACGAGCGCGAACCCACCTGCGTTAAACTTTTGCGGGGGCGTTTTGCACCGATGAAACGAAATCGCTCAACCATGGCGGGCCTCCTGCTGCCGCTCTTACTTTGCATCGCCAACTCTGCGCTGGCGGCCACTCCAACGGCAACCACCGCGGACGTCACCGTCTCCAGCGATACCCAGTGGGTTGACACCAAGATCGACGTCACCGCGGGAGACAAGTTGCACATCACTGCTACCGGGACCGTCGACTTCAAGGATAAAACTGGTGTAGGCCCCGAAGGCGCGCAACGCGGCTGGGCTGACACTCTGCGTGCGCTCTCCGTCCCCAGTGCCGGTCGCGGTGCTCTGGTTGGTCAAGTCGGTACTGACCGCGCGGCCACGCCCTTCCTCATAGGCGCTGACGGAGTCTATGTCGTTCCTGCTTCCGGACGCCTGTATCTTGGCGTCAATCAGGATTCAACCTCGAAACCGACCACCGGCCAGTTCCAGGTGCACATCGAACGCACAGCGGCCTCAGCCGCAGCTTCTAATCCGAACAACTACAACTTCAAACCGCTCTACGCCGCACTCGATGCCAAGCTACCCTATCGTGTGACTGACCAGGCCGCATCCGGAGGCAACGAGGGCGATCTGGTTAACTTCGTACTCGTTGGCAATGAGAAGCAGGTCACGGCGGCCTTCAAGGCGGCCGGATGGGTACTGCCCGACAAGACCAATCAAGACGCCGTTGTCAGCGCCCTGATTGCCACCCTGCAAAAACAGGCCTACGTCACCGTTCCCATGAGCACCCTGTTCCTGTTCGGTCGTGGCCAGGATTACGGCTACGCCCGTGCCGAAGCGGTAAAGGTCATAGGCGAACGTGATCACTTCCGCATCTGGCAAACGCCCTTCAAGGGACCCAACGGCGAGACCCTCTGGGCTGGTGCAGGCACTCACGATATCGGCATCGAGAAAGACCAGCGCAAAGAGAACGCCATCACTCACAAGATCGATCCCGCGATCGACGGTGAGCGCGACTTCATCGCTGGCCACCTTAACACAAGCCGGAATGGTCCAGGCCAACGGCTATTTCGACCGGCCCAAACAGATCAAAGACACCAAGACCGCAACCGGTGGTGAGATCAAGACCGATGGCCGCACGCTGGTGATTTTGCTGAAGTAGCTATCCGTAGCCCAAAAGAATGGCCGGACTCCCGTCGGAAGTTCGGCCGTGCTACTACAGACGAAGGGATAAATCCTAGAACGTCGGCAATGCCGACCCTGCGTCTCCAAATTTGTACGAGCCCAGCATCTTCAGGTAATTCCCGCGCAGGAACGCCGTGGGGTTTTCGATGTTCACCATGCTCATACTGCCGCGCATCTGCTTGATGGACTGGTACTCGTGCTCGTCCATCCATGCTTCCATGCCCGCCAGCACTACGCCGATGTGCTCGATGCCGTACTTCAGCAGCGCCGAGGTCAGCATGGCCACATGCGCGCCCGCCATCATCGACTTCAGGACGTCGCTCGCGTCATGTACGCCGCCGGTAATAGCGATGTAGGTTTCCACTTGGTGATAGAGGATTGCCGCCCAGTGCAACCTCAGCCGCAGTTCGTGTGGGCTGCTGAGTACCAGGTTCGGAGTGACTTCCAGCTGTTCCAGATCGAAGTCAGGCTGGTAGAAGCGATTGAAGATGACGATGCCATCAGCACCGGCTTCCGATAAACATTTGGCAAAGTTCGCCATCGATGTGAAATACGGCCCAAGTTTAACCGCGATCGGAATTTTCACAGCCTTGCGGACCGCACGGACCAATTCGCAGTAGCCGCGCTCCAACTG
The DNA here is from genome assembly GCA_963749635.1 of uncultured Acidobacteriaceae bacterium. Classification (GTDB taxonomy): domain Bacteria; phylum Acidobacteriota; class Terriglobia; order Terriglobales; family Acidobacteriaceae; genus DASRAA01. Next base: position 23,732 of record CAVVNW010000015.1, on the reverse strand, counting down.
TTCCGACGTTACCGATGGATCGGTGGGAACGTTGAAGATGTTCAGCTCCAGAGCATCGGCGCCCGCTTCCTCGAGGTACTCGGCATACCGCGTCCAGCCACCACGAGAATTACCGTTCAGGCTGGCGATGATCGGGATGTCCACTGCCTTCTTGGCTTTGTGCAGCAATTCCAGGTACCGGTCGGGCCCAATCTGGTACTTGGGCATGTCGGGCAGATAGCTGGTCGACTCGGCATAGCTGTTGGAACCGTATTCCATCGCGGCGTCGAGGTTCTCGCTCTCTGCCTCGATCTGCTCTTCAAATAGCGAGTACATGACGATGGCTGAAGCACCGGCGTCGCGGAGCCGCTCGAAGTTTTCGAACTTCTCGGTCAGTGGCGAGGCTGAGACGACCACGGGGTTTTTTAGTTTCAGCCCAAGATAGTTAGTTGTCAGGTCGATCATTGATTTCTCTCCTCGCTCCTTGGCGCTATTTCTCGAAGCTCATAGCGGCCATGTGCTGGTACAGCTTCCAGCGCTCGTTGACGTTGTCCTGCGCCTCGTGAAGCAAGAGCTTGGCTTCCTCGGGGTCGCTGTTGACCAGCATGGTGTAACGCGCTTCGTTGTAGATGTACTTCTCCAACGGGATGCTCGGTGCGCGCGAGTCAAGCTGGAACGGGTTCTTGCCTTCCTTGGCCAGCGCTGGGTTATACCGGAACAGAGGCCAGTGTCCGGAGTTCACCGCGTTCTTCTGTTGCTCGATGCCGAACACCATGTCGTAGCCGTGCGCGATGCAATGGCTGTAGGCGATGATGAGCGAGGGCCCGTCGTGCGCCTCCGCCTCGGCAAACGCTTTCATGGTCTGTCCGTCATTGCCGCCCATTGCGATGTGCGCCACGTAGGCGCGCCCGTAATTCATCGCCATCATGGCGATGTCTTTTTTCGCGGTGCGCTTGCCGCCTGCGGCGAACTTCGCTACCGCACCCAACGGCGTTGACTTCGACATCTGTCCACCGGTATTGGAGTAGACTTCGGTGTCGAGCAGTAGGATGTTCACGTTGGCAGTCGACGCCAGCACGTGGTCAAGGCCGCCAAAGCCGATGTCGTAGCCCCAGCCATCGCCACCGATGATCCACACGCTCTTCTTCACCAGTTCGTCGGCTACTGCGAACAGATCTCGTGCTGCCGGCGACTTGTCACTGGCTAACTTCGCTTTCAGTGCTTTCACTCGCTCTCGCTGGGCGAAGATGCCTTCTTCCTTGGACTGGTCGGCACTCAAGATTCCCACCGCCAGATCTTCACCGATGACTGACGCCATGCGTTGCACAAGTTCTTCGGCGTATTCCTTCTGTTTGTCGACCGCAAGACGCATGCCCATGCCGAACTCGGCATTGTCTTCGAACAGCGAGTTCGACCAGGCGGGCCCACGCCCTTCCTTGTTCACTGTGTAAGGAGTCGTCGGCAGGTTGCCGCCGTAAATCGACGAGCAGCCCGTCGCGTTGGCGATGAGTGCACGGTCGCCGAACATCTGGGTCATGACCTTGATGTAAGGTGTTTCGCCACAGCCCGAGCACGCGCCCGAGAACTCAAACAAGGGCTCAAGCAATTGCGCATCCTTCACCTGGGTGTGTGAAACCTTCTCGCGCGACAGTTCCGGAATCGACAGGAAGTACTTCCAGTACTCGTTGTACTTCTCGCGCAGAGGGGGCTGGGCCTCCATGTTGATGGCCCGGTGCTTTGCCTCGCTCTTGCTCTTGGCCGGGCAAACCGCAACGCACAGCCCGCAACCCGTGCAGTCTTCGGGCGCGACCTGCAGCGTGTACTTCAAGTCAGAGAACTCGCGCCACTTTGGAGCCGCCGTCTGGAAGCCATCCGGCGAATGATTGATACTGTTCGCGTCATACACCTTGGCGCGGATGACCGCATGCGGGCACACCATGACGCACTTGCCGCACTGGATGCAAAGCTGCTCATCCCACACCGGGATTTCCAGCGCGATGTTTCGCTTCTCCCACTGTGTCGTCGCGGTGGGGAAGGTTCCGTCAATCGGCATGGCGCTAACCGGAACCATGTCGCCATCGCCTGCAATCATCAGGCCTTCGACGTTGCGCACGAAATCGGGAGCTTCTGCAGGCACCGTCGGGCGAATCTCGAACTTCGACGTGATCGCGTCCGGCACCTTCACTTCGTGCAGGTTCTCCAGCGCTGAATCCACCGCCGCAAAATTCTTGCGCACGATCGACTCACCGCGCTTGCCGTACGTCTTCTCGATCGAGTGCTTAATGCTGGCAATCGCTTCTTCGCGGGGCAGCACGCCGCTGATAGCGAAGAAGCAGGTCTGCATCACGGTATTGATGCGTCCGCCCATGCCCGCGGCCTTCGCGACCTCAACGCCGTCGATGACGTACAGCTTCAGTTTCTTCTCGACGATGACTCGCTGCGCTGTGCGCGGCAGATTGTCCCAGACTTCTTCTGGACCGAACGGGCTGTTCAGCAGGAACACCGAGCCCGGATCGGCAGCCTTGAGTACATCGAGGCGCTCCATGAAGCCGAATTGATGGCAGGCGATGAAGTTGGCGCTCGAGATCAAGTACGTGGAGCGAATCGGCTTTTTGCTGAAGCGCAGGTGAGAGGTCGTGACTGCGCCCGACTTCTTCGAGTCGTACACGAAGTAACCTTGCACGTTCAAGTCAGTCTCTTCGCCGATGATCTTGATGGTGTTCTTGTTGGCGCCGACCGTGCCGTCCGCGCCCAATCCGAAGAACATCGCGCGCACCGTTGCCGGATCTTCCGTCGAGAACGACGCATCGAAGTCGAGGCTGGTGTGCGTAACGTCGTCGTTGATACCGATGGTGAAGTGGTTCTGCGGGGCGGCCTTGGTCAACTCCTCAAACACCCGCGCGACCATCGCAGGAGTGAATTCCTTCGACGAAAGTCCGTAACGTCCTCCAATGACCTTGGGGAACGCCGCCATCGGCGCTTTCGCCGAGGTGAATCCTTCCATCAATGCGGTCACAATGTCTTGATACAGCGGCTCGCCGACGCTGCCCGGCTCCTTGGTGCGGTCCAGCACCGCGATGCTCTTGACGGTTTTCGGCAACGCCTTCAGGAAATGTTCGACCGAGAACGGCCGGAACAGCCGCACTTTGAGCACGCCAACTTTCTTGCCCTGCGCCGTGAGGTAATCGACAGTCTCATGCACGGCTTCCGCGCCGGAACCCATGATGATGATCACGTATTCGGCATCCGCGGCGCCGACATACTCGAACAGCCGATACTGCCGGCCAACGATGGCTGCGAACTTGTCCATCACGTTCTGCACAATCGTCGGGCACGCCAGGTAGTACGGATTGACTGTCTCACGTCCCTGGAAGTACACATCAGGATTCTGTGCCGAGCCGCGCAGCACCGGATGGTCCGGCGACAACGCTCTCTCGCGATGCGCATGTACCAACTCGTCGTCGATCATCGCCCGCATGTCGTCAAGGCTGAGTTGCTCGATCTTCGCTACTTCGTGCGAGGTGCGGAAACCGTCAAAGAAATGCAAAAAGGGAATTCGCGATTCCAGCGTCGCGGCGTGCGCGATCAGCGCCAGGTCCATCGCTTCCTGCACCGAGTTCGACGACAACTCTGCGAAGCCAGTCTGCCGCGTGGCCATCACGTCCTGGTGATCGCCGAAGATCGACAGCGCCTGTGCCGCTACGGCGCGCGCGGCCACGTGAATCACCGTGCTGGTCAGCTCGCCAGCAATCTTGTACATGTTGGGAATCATCAGCAGTAGGCCTTGCGATGACGTGAAGGTCGTGCCCAGCGCACCGGCCTGTAACGCACCGTGCAGCGCTCCGGCGGCCCCGCCTTCGCTCTGCATTTCGATAACTTTGGGAACGGTGCCCCAGATGTTCTTCTCGCCAATCGCTGACCACGCGTCTGACGACTCACCCATGGGAGACGACGGCGTGATCGGGTAGATCGCCGCGACTTCGCTTACGTGATACGCCACATGCGCTACAGCTTCGTTGCCATCAACGGTTACTTTCTCTCGTGACATCTTGCCTCCAGCACTCAGGTCGCCTTGGGGCGACGTTTGCGGTGAATCGGGCGCGCGGTCCGTAGCGTTCGAGGCGGACTCGGTTTCAGGAAAAGTTGCTGATTTCACTTTGTTTTGTCCCCAGATCGAGCTAAGTGCGCGGTCTGCTCAATGGTTAGTAATCTTCTACTGTCAAAGATAGCGGTCTACGGGCCGTGGTTCTGTGACCGCAGTCCTTACAACCATGTGACGGGCGTCACATACTTCTGTTTGACGACCGTGGGCGCGAAGGTAGGCACCGATTCGGCACGAAGTGCGAGGAGTCGGCTCTCAGAGGCGCAACTGACGCAGAGCGAAGGTCTTAGTGTTGAACTGGGGAAGCGACTGGACGCGCCGGAGGGAGGACGGGCTGCGCTCCACCGCAGGTTCGAAAAACCTTGTGCGAGTCCGGAATCCAGCTACCGCTTTATAGAAGGAGCTTTCGGCCAAGCCAGCGAGGCTACTTCTGTAATTGTGCTAGTTCAGCCAACACCTGTTCGCTGTGCTGGTTGATGTCGGCATCGACGTCGGTATACACCTGCACAATCTTTCCCTGGGGATTGATTAGAAAAGTGTAGCGTTTGGAGAATTTAACGACTCCCATGTTGGTCAGCGATCCGTACTCCTCAGACGCTTTGTGATCAGTGTCGGAGAGGAGCTTGAAGGTCAGTCCTTCTTTCGTGCAAAACTCCTGATGCGACTTCGTATCATCCACGCTGACTCCCAGCACGACGGAGTTCAGCGCCTGAAACTTGGGTTGATCGCGCTGAAAGTTGTGCGCCTCAATCGTGCATCCTTTAGTCATGTCGCGCGGATAGAAGTACAACACCACCCATTTGCCGCGGAACTGAGAGAGCGTAATGGGAGGAAAGAAAGCATTACAGCGCAGAAGAGAAGGTGGCCATTTTGAGGCGGCACCTTTTGGATAAGGTACCCGTCTCGGATCTGTGTGAGGAACTGGGCCTGCGGCCAACGGTGTTCTACCGCTGGCAGAAGGAGTTCTTCGAGAATGGAGCGGCTGCCTTTCAGGCTCAGGAGCGTCCCCACCGCCAGGTGGAGGAGAAGCAGAAACGGATTGAGTTCTTGGAGAAGAAGGTGCACACCAAGGACGAGGTCCTGGCCGAGTTGATGGCCGAGCACATCGCACTAAAAAAAAGTCTTGGGGAACTCTAACCGGCACCTGGGTGCCGCATGACGTGCGGGACCAAGTGATGGATTTCGTCCGGCGCTGGTCGGAGAAGGCCGAGATCGGCGTCGGGCGGTTCATTACTTGGTTGGGCGTGACCGCCAGCAAGTTCTATGACTGGCAACAGCGCTACGGTTGCGTCAACGAACACAACGGTTGGATTCCCCGTGATTTCTGGCTGGAGCTGTGGGAGAAAGAAGCGATCATCGCTTTCTATCTGAAAAACCCTTTGGAGGGTTATCGGCGGCTGACGTTCATGATGTTGGATGCTGGGGTTGTGGCAGTTAGTCCGGCGAGCGTTTGGCGGGTGTTGCAGCAAGCTGGACTGCTGTCCCGGTGGAAAGGCAAGCCGTCGCGTAAGGGGACCGGCTTCGAGCAACCGCTGCAGCCGCATCAACATTGGCATATCGATGTTTCCTACATCAACCTCTGTGGGACCTTCTATTACTTGTGCAGCGCTCTGGATGGTTACAGTCGTTCGATCGTGCATTGGGATCTGCGGGAGTCGATGAAGGAAGCCGACATCGAACGGATTCTGCAACACGCCAAGGAGAAGTATCCGGAGGCCAAACCGCGGATGATTTCCGACAACGGGCCGCAGTTCATCGCTCGCGACTTCAAGGAGTTCATTCGCATCTCGGGGATGACGCACGTGCGTACCTCGCCTTATTATCCGCAGTCGAATGGCAAGATCGAACGTTGGCACAAATTGCCGTCCTGCGAATTCAAGGTGAAGTCCGGCGCAGCGCTGCCAACGCTCGGAACCGAAGCGCCGAATAACCACATTCCCACTAGCGCACTCGAAAGGATGATCAGACTGACCCACGCAAACCGGCTAAGCATGCTGGATTCGCTCCTGCAGAGAAGTATCTATGTTCGAGCGGTTTAGATGCTGGATGAAGCAGGATGATTCGAAGTTTGCGTCCGCGTATACCCGCATACAGCACGAGTGAACACTGACCGAATGCCCCGCAAAAATCACACTTAAGTCGACCTTTGGCGTACCACTGTCACATCCCACAGCATGCTGCGTCACAGCACTGGCCACGCTTGTTACCTACAATTGCTTTGCTGATTCGGAGCGTTCGCTTCAAAGGAGGGCCGGTGCAGCGACATAACGTTTACGGAATCGTACTCACTTTGCTATTGGTGGGTGTCGGCATCGCTGTCTGCCAGGAAGCCCCGCTGGCGCCCCTCTCGCTGAAGGGTCCGACCATGGGAAAGGTCGTGTTTCCGCACGCCGCGCACACCCGCGTTGCCGGCAAGTGCGAGGTGTGTCATCACGCATCGAAGCCCGAGAAGCCATTGAAGGCAGCACAACAAGCTTGCACCGATTGCCATACCAAGCCACCGACGCCACCCGTGCGCATTGGTCTCGAGGCGGCATTCCACAATCCATCTGCTACTGCGGGTCTATGCATCACTTGTCACAAGACGGAGAACGCCGAAGGCAAGGCCGCACCTGTGAAGTGCGCCGATTGCCACAAGAAAGAGAATTCCTGAGTCCTGAAGTTCAATGCGGTTGAAGAGCAGTTTTCGCGTTCCTCACCATCTCTGTATAAAACTCGTCGCCGCCATTGAACATGATTTGTATTCCAATGCACACCAGAATGAACGCCGACAACCGCACCACGATGCTGGTTCCGCTAGGACCGAGCAGCCGTTCCAGCACATCGGAGTAGCGATAACACAGATAAATCGTGAGCCCGATCAGTACGATTCCAATCGTCGAAACCAGCGCGCTCTCCAGCAACTGCATATGGTTTTCTTCATGTGCATTGCTGCCGAGGGTAAGCGCTACGGCGATGGAACCTGGGCCGACTGTGAGCGGCAGTGTCAATGGATAGAAGGATTGCGAAAGAATCGTCTGATTGCTGGGTTGCTCAGGGACGCGACGTTCCGACAGATTGGGCTGCTGGTTAAGAATACGCCAGCCGGCCACGACTACTACTAAGCCCCCGCCAAGCTGCACCGCTGCAATGCTCACTCCAAAGAAATCAAGCACGTACGATCCGATAAAGAGCGACGCCATCAACAGCACGACGCCGTTCACAGCCACTCGCATCGCGACCGTGCGCCGAACATCCACATCGTAGCTTTCCAGCATGCCCGCAAAAATCGGCGCCATGCCTAGCGGGTTAACGATGGGCAGCAGGGCGGCGTAAACCAGCAAGATGCTACGTACGATCGCGTACATGGGACAACAGGATATCCGAAACGGCCACCGTAGGCTCATCGAGTTGTCACCGTTGACCAACTTCCGTTTTGCGGGTTCAATGAGAGAGCCACCACCGGAGAGAGCCGCAAGCGATGAGCGACAAATTGGGAATTCCGGCCCGCACCTACGGCGCCCTGGAAGTGCAACTGAGGGAGTCTTTGATCACCCGCGCCCTCGTCCTGCCCATCCAGGAGTTCATCCACATCCAGGGAGTGAGCAGCATCTTGTTGCTGGGAGCGGCAATCGCAGCTCTCATCTGGGCCAATTCTCCATGGCATGACTCCTACCACCATCTGTGGGAAATGGAACTTTCGGTCTCGAAGATCGACCTGCCCATCCACGCCTGGATCAACGACGCGCTGATGGCAATCTTCTTCTTCCTGGTAGGCATGGAGATCAAGCACGAGATTGTCCACGGCGAGTTGTCCGATATTCGCAAGGCCGCACTGCCCATCGTGGGGGCGCTTGGCGGAATGGTCCTCCCCGCATTACTATTCGTGGCCCTCAACTTCCGCGGCCCGGGTCAGCATGGTTGGGGTGTCCCCATGGCGACCGACATCGCCTTCTCTCTGGGCGTGCTCGGCATGGTGAAGGGCATACCGTCTGAACTCAAAGTCTTCCTGCTGACCCTCGCTATTGCCGACGACATTGGCGCGATCATCGTCATCGCATTCTTCTATACCGACACTCTGCGCGTGCGAGCCTTGTTCGTAGGAGTCTTCTTCCTATTGCTCATGCTGGGGCTGCGCCGCATCGGCATTACGCGAAACATTGTCTATGTCGTGCTCGGGATCCTGTTCTGGGTTGCGATCCTGCGCTCCGGAATCCACGCCACCATCGCCGGAGTGATCCTCGGATTCATGGTCCCCACCACTCCCCGCCTCTCGTTCCAGCAATTCCAGGAAATCGGCGTCGATATGATCCATCGTTTCCGGGCCGCCCGTGCCGCAGGGGATCTCGCTACCGCGAGCCGCCTGCTGGGCAGTTTCGAGCAGCTAGTGAACGCCACCGAGGCCGACTCCGAGCGCATGACCCGCAAACTGAACGACTGGGTTTCATTTCTCGTGCTGCCACTCTTCGCCTTGTCGAACGCCGGCGTCACCTTCTCAGGAGGCGCCATGCACGATCTTCTGGTGAGCCGCGTTGCGTGGGGAATTTTTCTCGGTCTCGTGCTCGGCAAGCCACTCGGCATCGTCGGATTCTGCGCCGCGGCCGTGAAGATGGGCATAGCTCGGCTCCCTCATGGCGTTAGCTGGTTGCAGATGGCCGCCGTCGGCATTCTGGCAGGAATCGGCTTCACCGTCTCGATCTTCATCAGTGGGCTGGCTTTCAGCGACCCGATCCACTTGATGGAGGCCAAGACCGCAGTGCTGGTGGCCTCGCTCGTTGCTGGACTCGCAGGGTACTTTGCGCTCCGCCACGAAGCGAGACTGGATGACGCTAGCCAAGCCCAGGAATCGGCTTAAAAGGCACGCGGATGTAGCGCCAGCAGGGGCTGCGCATCGTGATGGCCACTCGCGCGCAAGTATCGGCTTTCACTTCGAATGCGCCCTCCAGCTTATAATCTTGTTGGTGCGGGCGAGCATGTCCCATCGTGCTGTCCCCCGCAATTACCGGGCCTGTCTGATCCGGCTTAACTTCACCTAGGAGAGACTTATGCGTTCTCGTTTAGCAGCAATCTTGCTTGGAGTCGTGATGGTAGCGGCCCTTGCCGGATGCAGTAAGAAAGAGCAGGCGACCCAGACTCCCCCCGCTTCCACCGATCAGCAGAGCCAGCCGGCCCCGGCAGCGACTCCGGCGCCTGCGTCCGGACAACAGGCCGCGGCCCCCGCAGGCACTCCCGGCCAGGCTACAACGGAAACAGCAGCTGCGCCGCCTGCCCCGGCTCCTATAGCTGAAGAACCAGCGCCCCCGCCTCCACCTCCACCGATCGTGATTCCGGCTGGAAAGACCATAACCGTTCGGGTAGGCGGCACACTTTCATCCAAGACCGCTCAGGACGGCCAACCCTTCACCGGTACTCTGGCCAATGGAATTGCTGTGAACGGCAAGGTTGTAATCCCTGCAGGCTCCGGCGTTACCGGAGTCGTCTCCGAAGCTAAGTCGGCGGGCAGATTCAAGGGCGAGGCTATTCTTGCGATCAAGATCACGTCCGTCAACGTAAAGGGAGTTCCGCACGACGTGAGCACCGACGAGTACGTAGTGACCCAGAAAGGCAAGGGTAAGCGTACTGCGGTCCTGGTTGGAGGAGGTGCTGGCGGGGGCGCTCTTATCGGCGGGCTCGCCGGCGGCGGTAAAGGTGCTCTGATCGGTGGCCTGGTTGGTGCAGGTGCCGGTACTGCAGGAGCAGCCTTCACCGGCAACAAGGAACTCACCATCCCGGCCGAGTCAGTCGCCAGCTTCACGACAAAATCGTCGATCACTATTCAGCCGCAGGCACCGGCGCCGACCCAGTAGCCAGGTATCGCGGAACCAGCCAACGAAACAAGGGAGGCCTTCCGGCCTCCCTTTTCCTTGTCGAGTGATTCGAGCGAATCCTGGCGAATACGCCCTACTCACGCTTTCTTGCTTTTCTTCCTCTCCTCGCGTTTCTCGGCGGCCCAATTCGCCTTATTCACCTGCCGCCCGCGTCCAATTGCCAACGCATCGGCGGGCACATCGTCGGTGATGCACGATCCCGCGCCTACATACGATCCCTCGCCCAACTTGACCGGCGCAACCAGCGTCGCATCGCTGCCTACAAACACTCCATCTTCGATAACGGTTCCGTGCTTGTTAACGCCATCGTAGTTGCATGTGATCGTGCCGGCCCCGATGTTCACGTCTTCGCCAATTACCGCGTCGCCAAGGTAAGACAGGTGGTTCGCCTTCGAGCGCTTGCCGAGTTTCGTCTTCTTGGTCTCGACGAAGTTCCCCACGTGTGCGTCCTCCCCGATATCGCTGCCCGGACGCAGGTGCGAGTAAGGTCCAAGCTGCGCGCCAGTTCGCACCACCGAGTCCTCCATAATGCATCCCGGCCGGACGAGCACCTTATCGCCAATCGCACAGTTTGTAATTACCGAGTACGAACGAATACGGCAGTCAGAACCGATCTTGGTCCGCCCGATGATCTGCACGAACGGCTCAATCACCGTATCCGCGCCGATCTCCACATCCGCGTCGATGTCGCAGGTCTCCGGACGAAAGATCGTCGTCCCTGCCTCCATCAGCTCGCGCGCTTTTTTCGCCCGCAGCTTGGCATCGAGTTCAGCCAGCTCCATTCGCGTGTTCACGCCCAGCACCTCATTCGAGTCGTCAGCCCGCAGTGCCAGCACCGTGTTCTTTGTCTTCCCCAACACCGCTGCCATGTCGGTTAGATAAAACTCGCCTGCAGAATTCTCGGTGGTGAGCTCATCGATGTGCGCATAAAGCGGCTCGATTGCAAATGCGTAAATGCCCGAATTAATCTCCCGCTGTTCATCTTCGGTGCCTCGCAGCGACTTCTGCTCGACAATGCGATCCACCTCGTCGGTTGCCACGTCGTTCTTGATTTTGCGGAACACCCGGCCATATCCAGTGGGATCGGCTGGCTCGGCCGTGAGAATAGTCATCGCCGAGCCATTAGCAATGTGAAAATCAAGTACTCGCTCAATAGTCTCTGGATGAATAAGCGGAACATCTCCTGACAGCACCAGCACGTTGCTAAATCCGTGCAGCGCCTCCCGTGCCGCCATCAGCGCATGTCCTGTTCCACGTTGCTCAGTTTGCAGCACGAACTGGATGCCCGTCCCTTGCAGCGCCTCACGCACCAGTTCAGCCTCGTGGCCGATGATGGCGAAGATGTGCGAAGCGGGCACGACCTTGCTTGCGGCCGCCACCACATGACCAAGCAGCGTCTTCCCGGCAATCTTGTGCAGCACCTTGGGGTGACGCGATTTCAGCCGCGTTCCTTTTCCGGCTGCAAGAATCGCGATGGCAAATTCAACAGGCTTTGGCTGGGCGGAGCTATCGGAGGCAGCGGGCGGCTTCATCATCACCTAACAGGGTATCAAGAGTGGGTTCAAGAATAGGCTACGATTCGCGTTTCCAGGCGACTGCCATGTTCTCTCGCGATTCCAGCATCAATTGCAGCAGGTCGTGGGCCACGTGATGCGTTTCATGACGGGCAATCTGGCCCTCCGTGGCATCCATCTCTTCGGCCAGATAGTCGCCCAGTATCGGCTTTACGCCCAGTGCCTCGATCTGATCGCTGTCCACCACGATCTGCGACTGCTGTTTCTCGGCGTACTTCTTCGCCATCGTCGGCGACGCCGGAGTCTGGTTCACCAGGGCGTAATCGAAGAACTCATGCCGGGCGTGTTTGTAAATCGCAACGATATGCTGCGAAGCCGTCAGGTTCAGGCTCTCGTTGGCTTGCGTCATCAGATTGCAGACATACGCCTTGGTCGCGCTCGACTTCGCAATGGCTTTCGACAAGTCCTGCACCAGCAGATTGGGGATCAGGCTGGTGAACAGCGATCCCGGCCCAATGGTAATCAGGTCCGCGCTCTCGATCGCCTGCAACGCTGCGGCGGCCGGCCTGGCATTGAACGGCGCCATGCGCAATTCCTTGATCAGCCGGTTGCTCGCGGTGATATTGGTCTCGCCGCGCACTACGGACCCGTCATCCATGATCGCGTAAAGCTGCGCATTGCTGGTAGTTGCCGGAAAGATGTTTCCGCGCGTGGCCAGAATCGCCGCCGCATGTTTCACCGCTTCGCTGAAGTCGCCGGTGATGTCAGTCATCGCCGACAAAAACAGATTGCCGAAGCTGTGGCCTTCCAGTCCTTCTCCCGCTTTGAATCGATACTGAAACAGCCGCGACAGCAGCGCTTCTTTCTCCGCCAAGGCCACAATGCAATTACGAATGTCGCCCGGCGGAGGCACGTTGAGCTCTTTGCGAAGCCGCCCGCTCGAACCGCCGTCATCGCTGACCGTCACAATGGCCGACAAATCCGAGATGAAGGGAAGCATCCGGTCGAAAGGCTCTTCACCTGCCAGCATCACATGCTGCTTTAAGCCGTGCAGAAGTGTGGAGAGGCCGGTGCCACCGCCCATCGCAACCACTCGAAGGGGACGCACCTCTGTTCGATTACTGTGGCTTGGTGTCACCGCTTTGATCCCTGGCTAGAAATGCCACTTTCGGGCGTCGGATGGCACTTCAGCGCTGGTATCAGGATATAGCAGTTCGGTAAACCGTGGGTCGTCCGACAGGCTTTTGAAGTCCGAGTCGTTTCTCGCCTGGAAGCGGTTCGCAGGATTCAGCCGGATCGCCTCATTCAGTCCCGTGATCGCGTCGGGAAAGTGTCCCATCAGGCAGTTGAGCGCCGCCGCCCCGTACCACACGAAATCCAGCTTGGGATTCTTCTTCGTGAGTTCGTCGAAAATCTCGCGAGCGCCAACATAGTCGCCCATATTCATCAGCGACACCGCATAATCGTAGCGTTCTTCCGGCGTCTTGAAGGTCGCGGAATCTCGATTCAACTGCTGCACGCAGGTATTCAGGTGGACCCTGGCCCGATCTGTCAGTTCCGGACTCGATCCTGCCATCACCTTCTCGAAATGCGCCTTGGCGCGATCGTATTTGTGAGACTGTAAGGCCCCCAGACCCGCCTCATAGTTTTGCACAGCCTGTGAATATCGCGGATCTTCGGTGATTTTTGCCGGCTTACCCCCACGCGCGCTGCCATCCGACCCGCTCGGGGCCTTATTCAACCCACTTATTTTCTTAGATTTAGACTCGGTTTCCTGAACGTTTTCTGCCTCTTTTTTCTTCATTGAACTACGTCCTTTGAGTCGTATACGGGAGGCAACCCGTCAGGGCTGTGGAAAACCCAATTGTTACAGGCTGTTTGTGGTGTGTTATACCCGCAACCCGCGGCGGCGTCAACTGCGCCCAAATCCGCCGGAAACCTCAGGCTAATTCATCTGCACGGCGGCTTCCAAGTCGATCGATTTCCATTCGCCCTTAATGATTCCTTCGCGAATCTGCGCCGGCGTTTTCTTCAGTTTCGTTTGCTGGTAAGCGTAGTAAGCCTCTTTCATGCAGATGCCGCAATGCGCCCCGTGGTCTGACTCGAAACAGGTGTGCAGGCTCTTGTGTCCGATGCGCTCGCAGTAGCAATAACAGGGCATTTGATTAATCACCCCGGGAATCTTAGCGGCCAACTCATACGCATGCACCTGGTAGGGAAACTTGAAGTTCTCGCCTACCCGCTGGTCCGACGGCAGAATCGGCAGCAGTTCTCCGGGTAGCGGAGGCTTCGGGTTAAAGGCCGGGACATGGTCCCCTTGGGCAAACGCCAGTACCGCCACCACCACGACCAGCGCAAGTAACACAGGCTTCTTCGTCATTCGAGGACCTCGGCGCCTATTCTAGCCGAGATGCGGCTTACCGCACAGCTAGTGCCGATAGTTGCAAGTCGGCTGCGCACAAACGGTCCGCAAGCGGTGTTCACTATAATGGGATATCCGATGACTTTAACTCCCGGCCACACATCCGACCCAGGGCAACCGGCAACCGGGTCGCAACGCAACCCGTCGAACCACGTAGTCAGCCGCTGGTTACGCGACATCCTGATTTCGCTGGCGGTATCAGCCTTCTTCATCATCTTTCTTTACCAGCCCGTCAAAGTCGAAGGCACCAGCATGATGCCAACCCTGGAAGATCAGGAGCGGGTCTTCATCAACAAATTCGTCTATCGCCTCGAGCCGATTCAGCGCGGCGACGTGGTTGTCTTCCGCTACCCGCGCGACACCTCGAAGAGTTACATCAAACGCGTCATTGCAGGTCCGGGTGACCATGTGCAGATCGAAGACGGCGTGGTTTACGTCAATGGCCGCCAAATCGCCGAAAGCTATGTTCCTGAAATGTATGAGGACGTGCGCTCGTACCCCGAAACCGTAGTCCCCCCGCATTGTTACTTTGTTCTGGGCGACCATCGCAACCTCTCCAACGACAGCCGCGACTTCGGCCCGGTCGACGGAAGCTACATCTACGGCAAGGCAGTTTTTGGCTACTGGCCCTTCGCCAAGCTCGGCAAACTGGAATAACGGAGCCCGCCGCAAACCGGATTTCACGAGCCGCGCCCCAAGCACCGCTTTTTCCTCAGCCCGCCTCTTATGCCGCACCGCAATCCCTGATAAAATCTATAAAATCCACTCTACGGAGTAGCGATGCAGGCTATCCTTGCGCTGGAAGACGGTCGCATCTTCCACGGCAAAGGCTTCGGCGCCAAAGGCGAATGTTACGGCGAAGTCGTTTTTAATACTTCCATCACCGGCTACCAGGAAATCTTCACCGATCCTTCCTATGCCGGGCAAATTGTAATTCTCACCAACCCCCAGATCGGCAATTACGGAACCAATTCCGAAGACAACGAGGCGACCCGACCTTATATTGAGGGCCTCATCGTCCGCGAGTTCTCCCGCGTAAGTTCCAACTGGCGTTCTCAGGAAGTTGCCGAAGAATATCTCGACCGTTACAAGATTCCCGTCCTCGCCGAAATCGACACTCGCGCCCTGGTGCGCCATCTTCGCACCCACGGTGTGATGCGCGGCGTCATTTCGACCATCGAATTCGATACCGAAAAACTGGTCGCCAAGGCGCGCTCCATCCCCAAGATGGACGGCCTCGACCTCGCCAAGGAAGTCACCACCCCGCGCGTCTATCAGTGGGACGAAGGCGTGCGTTCTTTTGAGCCGACAGAAGTCGTTGGAGTGAAGGACAACGCTCCGAAGTACCGCGTGGTTGCCTATGATTACGGAATCAAACAGAACATCATGCGCCGCCTCGTGGGCGAGTCATGCAGTGTGACCGTGGTTCCGGCAACCACCAGCGCAGAAGATGTCCTGGCGATGAAGCCCGACGGTGTCTTCCTCTCCAACGGCCCCGGTGATCCCGAGCCCGTTACCTACGCGCAAGACAACATCCGCCGCATGATGGGCAAAGTCCCCATCTTCGGCATCTGTCTCGGCCATCAGTTGATCGGCCTCGCATTAGGCGGCAAAACGTACAAACTAAAGTTCGGACACCACGGCGGCAATCATCCGGTCAAACAGATGAAGACCGGCAAGGTCGAGATCACCGCGCACAACCACAACTTCGCGGTCGATCCTGACTCGCTGAAGCAGAGTGAAGTTGAGCTGACCCACATCGACCTGAACGACAACACGCTGGAAGGCCTGCGCCATCGCTCGCTGCCTCTGTTCAGCGTGCAATATCACCCCGAAGCCGCGCCCGGCCCCCACGACTCACACTACCTCTTCAAAGATTTTGTAAAGCTGATGGAGGATTGGAAGGGGAGTAACACCTAATCCATGCCACGCCGCAACGACATCGCAAAAATACTGATCATCGGTTCCGGTCCCATTGTCATCGGCCAGTCGGCTGAGTTCGACTACTCCGGCGCGCAGGCCTGCAAGGCGCTGAAATCCGATGGCTTCGAGGTGGTGCTGGTCAACTCCAACCCGGCCACCATCATGACCGATCCCGAGATGGCCGATCGCACCTACATCGAGCCGCTCACTCTCACCTATCTCGAAGAAATCATCCGGGTCGAAGCTGAGATGCTCTCCGCCGGCGGACATCACGGCGTCTTTGCCGTATTGCCGACGGTTGGTGGACAAACCGCTCTCAATCTGGCAGTCGAACTCGCCGACAACGGAATACTCGAGAAATACGGGGCGCAGCTCATCGGCGCGCAGCTCGGCGCCATCAAGAAAGGCGAAGATCGCCTGCTCTTCAAAGACGCCATGACCAAGATTGGTCTCGACGTGCCCAAGTCGTCGCTGGTCAATAACCTCAAAGACGGGATGGACTTCACCAGCAAGATCGGCTTCCCGGTCATTCTGCGCCCGTCGTTCACTCTTGGCGGAACCGGAGGCGGAATTGCTTACAACCGCGAAGAGTTGCTCGAACTTCTCGCCCGCGGCCTCGACCTCTCACCGGTTCACGAAGTGCTCCTCGAAGAGTCGATCCTCGGTTGGAAAGAGTATGAGCTGGAGTTGATGCGCGATCTCGCCGACAACGTCATCGTCATCTGCTCCATCGAAAACTTCGATCCCATGGGCGTGCACACTGGCGACTCCATCACCGTCGCCCCTGCACAGACGCTCACCGACCGCGAATATCAGGCCATGCGCGACGCCGCTATCGCCGTGATCCGCGAGATCGGTGTCGAAACCGGCGGCTCCAACATTCAGTTCGCCGTCAATCCGCACAACGGACGCATGGTGGTGATCGAAATGAACCCGCGCGTCTCGCGTTCGTCGGCGCTGGCGTCGAAGGCCACCGGTTTCCCGATCGCGAAAATCGCTGCCAAGCTCGCCGTCGGCTACACCCTCGACGAGATCACCAACGACATCACCCGCAAGACTCCGGCCTGTTTCGAACCCACACTCGACTATGTGGTCGTGAAGATCCCCAAGTGGCAGTTCGAAAAATTCCCGGGCGCTGACGAGTCGCTCGGCCCGCAAATGAAGTCCGTCGGCGAAGTGATGGCCATTGGCCGCACTTTCAAGCAAGCGCTGCTAAAAGGTGTTCGCTCTCTTGAGACCGGCAAGCGTATCGGCTCCGAGACCATCGAGCCGCGCATCCTCACCAAGCGCCTGGTCACGCCGCATCCGGAACGCCTGCAATACATCCGCTATGCGCTCTCGCAGGGCATGTCAGTCCGCGAGATCGGCCAGATGACGAATATCGATCCGTGGTTCCTCTACCAGCTAAAGGAAATCGCCGACGAGCAGGCGAACCTGCCCAAGTTGTCCGCCGATTCGCTGACAACCGAACAACTTCGCGATCTCAAGCGCGTCGGCTTCTCTGACGCCAGACTCGGGCAGTCATTGCATCCAAACTTGGGCAAAGGCATGCTCGAGGCAGTCCGCAAGCTGCGTCAGCAACATGGTGTTCGTCCGGTCTACAAGCGCGTTGATACTTGCGCTGCCGAGTTCGAAAGCTTCACGCCCTACATGTACTCCACCTACGAGGACGAAGACGAGGCCACGCCGACCGATCGCAAGAAGGTCATTATCCTCGGTAGCGGACCGAATCGCATCGGGCAGGGAATTGAATTTGACTACTGCTGCTGTCACGCCGCTTTCGCGCTCCGCGACGATGGTTTCGAAACCATCATGGTCAACTGCAATCCCGAAACCGTTTCCACCGATTACGACACCAGCGACCGCCTCTACTTCGAGCCACTCACTTACGAAGATGTGATGGCAATCTACGACCACGAAGCCGAGAGCGGCGCGCCCATCGGCGTTATCGTTCAGTTCGGCGGACAGACTCCTCTGAACCTTGCTCTCCCGTTGAAGGCTGCAGGCGTGCCGATTATCGGAACCTCGCCCGAGAGCATCGACCTCGCCGAAGATCGCAAGCGCTTCGGCAAGCTGCTGGAGGAACTCGACATCCCTCAACCTCCAGGAGCCACCGCCGCCAGTGTCGAGGAAGCTCTCGCCAACGCCAAGCGCGTCGGCTATCCCGTCCTGGTTCGCCCCTCCTACGTTCTCGGCGGACGCGCCATGGTCATCGCCTACGACGACGAATCCGTCAGCCGCTACATGAAGGAAGCCGTCGAGTATTCCCAGGAGCGCCCCGTCCTCATCGACCACTTCCTCGAGTCCGCCACCGAGGTCGACGTCGACGCCCTCTCCGACGGCGAAGACGTCGTCATCGGAGGCATCATGCAGCACATCGAAGAGGCCGGCATCCACTCCGGTGATTCCTCCTGCGTTCTGCCTTCGGTCGACCTGTCGCCAGAAGTGCTCGCCACCATTCGCGACTACACTTTCCGTCTGGCGCGCGCTCTGAAAGTCATCGGCCTGATGAACATCCAGTACGCCATTCAGCGCGACAAAGTCTTTGTCATCGAAGTTAACCCGCGCGCCTCGCGTACCGTGCCTTATGTTTCAAAGGCCACCGGCGTTCCGCTCGCGAAAATCGCCGCTCGCCTCATGACCGGACGCAAGCTCCGCGACTTCCTCCCCGAAAATGTCGAGCGCGCCACCGACCTCGACACCGGCAACTTTTACTATGTGAAGTCGCCCGTCTTTCCCTGGGGCAAGTTTCCGGGCGTCGACACCGTTCTTGGTCCCGAGATGAAATCCACCGGCGAAGTCATGGGCGTCGCCGACAATTTCGGCGAGGCCTTCGCCAAAGCCCAGGCCGCCGCCGGCCAGATGCTGCCCACCTCCGGACGCGTCTTCATCAGCGCCAACGATCGCGACAAGCCCTTCATCGCCGAACTCGCGCAGCGTTTCGCCGAGATGGGCTTCAGCCTCGTAGCCACTCACGGCACCGCGAAAATCATCGAAGACGCGGGCCTGCAGGTCGAGCGCGTCTACAAAGTTAAAGAAGGCCGTCCCAACGTGGTCGACCTCATCAAAGGAGACCGCATTCAACTCGTCATCAACACGCCCCATGGCATCGAGCCCTGGTTCGACGAGAGGGCGATTCGCCGCGCCGCCGTAACCGCGCGCATCCCGACGATCACCACTCTGTCCGCGGCCCGTGCCGCCTGCGAAGGCATCGCAGCCTTGCAACGTGGAGACGTAAAGGTGTACGCGTTACAACAGCTTCACGCCGAGCGCGCCACTGCGGCAAAGTAGTTTCATGAAGCGAAATCGTTGCCAACGAGTCAACTATCCACTAACCACTATCCACTAACCACTGGTGTTCATCATGTTCTTACACGGAATCTATCCCCCGATCACCACCCCGTTCTACCCTGACGGCAAGATCTACCACCGCAAGCTCGAGCAGAACGTCGAGCACTATTCGCGCACGCCCACCGTGGGCATCGTGGTCCTCGGCTCCACCGGCGAGGCCATCCTCCTCAGTGATGACGAGCGCCGCGAAGTCCTCAAGACCGCCATCGACGCAGCTTCCAACGAGAAGGTCATGATCGCCGGCACCGGCGTCGAGTCCGCCATCGAGACCCTGCGGCTGACCGAATACGCGCACGAGATCGGCTACGATGTCGCCATGGTCCGCACCCCGCACTACTACAAAGGGCAGATGGCTAACCCATTGAATATGCTGGCCTTCTACCGATTCGTGTGCGACCGCTCGCCTCTGCCGGTCATCATCTACAACTTCCCGCAGGCCACCAGCTACGACATCCCTGCCGAGCTGGTCATCGAGCTCGCCGAGCATCCAAACCTCATCGGCATCAAGGAGTCCTCCGGCTCCATCGAGAAGGTCGAGAAGATGGTCGAAGGCACGCGTCACATCACGCGCAAAGCCACTGTAACTGACACATTCGCAGCAGTTACGGGACGCATGCTGCGGGCGGCTGCCGCTCCCGCGAGTGCCGAAGGCGGGGCGCTGGTTTCCATCGGAGGACCCGCAGCAGACGCGGCTCCCAAGCCGTCATCCGCTGCGGTCAAGGTGGTCGGCTCGCTGAAGACGCGCCAGAAAGAGGTTGGCTTCCAGGTGCTCGTCGGAGCGGCCCAGAAGCTCGCTCCCTCGCTCGATGCCGGAGCCGTAGGCGCCATCCTGGCCTTTGCCGACTGCGCTCCCACCGCGTGTTACGAGATCTATGCCGCCTGGAAAGAAGGAGATACGGAGCTCGCGCGCGAGAAGCAGGAGCGCATCGCGAAGGCTGCGGTTCGCATCGTGGGAGAGCTGAGCATCCCGGCCGTGAAGTACGCCATGGACTTCAACGGCCTCTATGGAGGCCCCCCCAGGCTTCCTCTGCTCCCCCTGACTTCTGAGAAAAAGGCCGAGGTGGAGAAGCTGCTGGAGAACATACGGAACTGAGGTCGAGACCCCCCAAAAGGTCGACTTATAACATTTGTTATAACGGCATTTTGAGGGGTAAATTGCGGGTCGGGGGCGACCCAATTCCCATTTTGGGACTGCAGGCGGGTATTCACCACAGAGGAAGAAAAGCAGCCGCGGATTGACACGGATTGTCACGAATCGGAATGAGGCAAAGGCAACCGCAGATTTCGCGCATTCAGATCGCTCGGGCTCACGCCCTCGCGGAAGAGTGTCGCCTCCCCGAAGGGCTCGGAGATTTTATATGACGGCGTACCCAGCACTCTCCGCCGCGGCGGACTGCGTGCTGGGCTACGATTGTTCCGCCCTCGCCACACGCCGCGCGCAAAACCAGCGCGCGACGTAAACGTGGCCGCGGGCTGGAGTGTCGGCGCGAGCAGCGGACTCAGCCAGTGGAGAATTATGCCTCCTATTGAATCGAAAGGCGCGATTGAGTGGGGCACCCCACGAATCCAATATTGACTTGCAGTTCCTTAGTGAGAGTAGACTCATTGAGGTCAATACCCCCGTATTTGCAGCTATGCGAGTTTTAGTGAAGCCGATTATCCATATTCAGGAACGGCTTTCGAAACTTAGGAGGCGCGCCATGCCGGAAGAACCTTCGACCCAAGACACAACAAACACTGCGGAAAAAGGAGGGGCCACGAAGGGCAAGAAGCGCTACAAGAGAAAAGGGTCTAAGAGGAAGCCGCCCGACCAGAAGGCAACCCGCAAGGGTCGTACACCGCGACCTTATCCCGCTAAGACGCTGGAAGAAGCCTTGCTGATCCCGAAGGCTATTCGCGAACAAAACAACGGCAATCCTTGGGATACTGAGGATGTTGCCCAAGCGTCGCTTGGCGTTGCAAAGAATAACAATAAGTTCTTCTACACTGCTGCCGCGGCACGAGACTACGGGCTTACCATCGGAACTCGCGATACCGAAAAAATCGAGCTCGCGCCGCTAGGACGTGAAATCTTCTTCGCAGGTGATGAGGAAACGAAGAGCGCCAAGCTGTTGGAGGCATTCTTTTCAATCGATGTGTTCAAACGGGTGTTTGAGCATTACGGGAGCGCAGATCTACCGAAGAAGGAGTTCCTGACCAACACCTTGCAGAAGGAATTCGGCCTGAACCCTGAGTGGCACGATGAATTTACGAATATTTTTAAAGAGAACTGCAAGTTCTTGGGAATCGATAAGGGGCTCGGTCCGACCCAAAAACTACCGAAGAAAGATAACGCGGTTGAGCACCCGAGCGAAATTCAAGTTGTCGGGCAACCAAAGGGCAAGTTCGACCGGACAGCATTCGTTATTATGCCCTTCGTGGAAAAGGGTGAACAGGGGCGACCAGCTGGATTCTTCAGTGAGCTGCTTAACTCGCTCATCACCCCTGCCGCTAATGCGGCGGGATTCGCTGTGGAGACGGCTAGGAAACTGGGCAGCGATGTCATTCAATCTACGATCATCAACCAGTTACTTAAGGCCGACCTCGTTATCGCCGATCTGACCGATCACAATCCTAACGTCTTGTTCGAGCTCGGGATTCGAATCGCAAAAGACCTCCCTGTGGCTTTGATCAAGGCTGAGGGGACTGGCCCAATTTTCGATGTGGACAATATGATGAGGGTGTCTCCTTATAGCCAGAACCTCTGGCGAACCACAGTGGAGAAAGATATCCCTAGGCTGATCGATCACATCAAGGGTGCATGGGATAATCGGTCGACTGAGCGTTCGTATATGCAAATTCTGACTGGCCAAGTGAAGTCGTAGGGACGCTGCGAATGACAGACAATCGGCTACAGAATCGACCGGAGGTGCTGCACCGCGTTTTCGCATAGCAGCAAGAAGGAGGACGTATGATGCGTAGGCGTCTCCGACCCGTATCAGTTAAGCGGTTCTCGTGGAAGAAGGTCGTACCCAGGCCGAAAGATGACCCTGTTTTTTACATCAATGTGGTATTAGATTTCCTTCTGTTTACGGTTCCTCCCGCAATAAGTGCATTCGGATTTCACGTCGCGCTGCTGAAGCAGTTGGCTATATCCACTGTCCTCGCTGCGCTCGGATGGCTTATATATCTTCGGGTCGATTCTTGGGAGTGGCTAAGGGTCAGCCTCGAACCCCCTGAATCTCGTTGTCTCACGAAAAGGATGTTCGAAAGGGCCCCTTTTCCGAAGCGTTGGTACAATCAACGTTGCTTGAGCGAGTATTTCATTCTGCAGCTTAAGCTCTCGGGTATACCTTTGCTTTCCTACCCAGGAAGAAGCAAGTCTGCTGATTCCTCAGATGTTCCTGCTCACGAAGTGTTTTCTTTCCTGGACGCGAGATCCATAAGATTCCATCCTAGGTCTGCGCATCGGTCGTACTTCGTCCAGCGATGTCAGCAAGACGGCGAAGACTGGGATCCTAACAATCAGTTTTCGAAGGACGAAATATCCGAATATGGTCGGCGGACTGGGCGGAGGCTGGACAATAATCCGGCAGTCTGGATCACGGGGCTTAATAAGGATCAGGGAGCTGTCATTTTGTCCTACGATAAGAGAGTGACATATTTTCAGTGTTATGTACTGTGTAACGAGTCATGGTTCCAGGAGAGGAAGTTCCCTCGGGAGACTGAATATCCATTTTATCTGACGCAGCGGCACATATCCTCCTTCGGTATATTCAATGAGAAGACAAAGGCGGATGGCTTGTATGGGTTCTTGGCGGACAACCCATCGATCCTTGGGGTCGAGGTCATATTCGTAACCAAAGACGGGAAGATCGTCTTGCAGTTGCGATCAGGTGGGACTGCGATTAATCGAAATACGATTGTACCCTCTGTCAGCGCGGGATATGAACCGACTGATTTTATGGATGATTCAGGAAGTGGAACCGTAGCAGACGTAGTGATCAAGGGGGCATTCCGAGAAGCGAAAAGAGAGTTGGGAGTCGACCCACGGGAACATGTCGACCGATGCGCTATCTTGGGTCTGGTGCACATTCTCCCGAGTAACGAACTTAACTTCGTCGTGTTGATGGAATCCAGCCTAACGAGTAGTGTGTTCATCCAGCGCCTAAGGTCGCTTATCAGAGACGTTGATAAAGGCAACGAGGAGAAACTGGCAGTGGAGCACTGGGAGTTCTGGAAATTGCTGTTGGTCAACGCTAATCAGGTAACGAACTTCGACGGAGAGTGGAAAGAATACTTTGAAAGAAAGAGTCACAAATTGGAGAGGTGTATCTATCCGCTTCATTTTTGGCAGCTCGCTGCCGAAAACCCAGACAAGATTCCGTGGCGCGATGGGAAAGAGGTCGTTCGTTCCGACTAGATTGCAATGTCGTATGTCGCTTTCGGTGGTTCGGCCAGCCGAGGAGCGACCTAACTTGGTGGCGGATATGTTCGTGAGTGAAGCAACGGCAGGTCCGTTCGACTCGGATGCGCTCTGTTCGGCGCGTCCTCGCTCAGGATGACGGCCGGTGGAGGGCGAACTCGGTGCTAGAATCCCGTAAATGGCAAATATC